>CAWGGD010000025.1:0-288314 GCA_963822005.1 uncultured Verrucomicrobiae bacterium
CCGCCATTGAACGGCACATCCACCGCTTTCCGCTGGCCTTCTATGCGGGCGGAGTTTTGTCGCTCACGGCGTTGGGAACTCTCGGGTTAATCCAGCCAGCGCTGGCCGTCGAGGTGCAGGGCTGGAAGCTGGCTTTCTTCACGCTCGTGTTCCTCCTTTGTTCCAGTCAACTGGCCGTCGCGTTGATGAATTGGCTTTCCACCTTTTTGGTCAAACCTCGCCTGCTGCCGCGCTTGGATTACTCCGCCGGCATCGCGCCCGAGTGCCAGACCATGGTGGTCGTGCCGACCATGTTGACCAGCTCCGAGGCGGTCGCCCGGCTCGTCGAAAGTTTGGAGATTCATTATCTGGCGAACCGGGACAAGCATCTTTATTTCGCTTTGCTGACCGATTTCCAGGACGCGCCGGAGGAGACCCGGCCGGAAGACAAATCGCTGCTTCGGCTGGCGCGGGCAGGCGTCGAAATGCTCAATGCCAAATATCAGTCCGACCGGCCCAACATCTTCTTTCTGTTCCACCGGCCCCGTCGTTGGAACAAAGTCGAAGGCCTGTGGATGGGTTATGAGCGCAAGCGGGGCAAACTGACTGAGTTCAATGCCCTGCTCCGCGGCGGGTCCAAGGAATGTTTTTCCCAGATCGTCGGCGACACTTCGATTCTGCCGGCCATCAAATTTGTCATCACCCTCGACACCGACACGCAGCTTTCTCGCGATGCCGCCCGCCAGCTCGTGGGAACGATGGCTCATCCGCTGAACCGGCCGCAGTTCGATCCGGTAAAGGGCGTGGTTACCGAAGGCTACGGCATCTTGCAGCCGCGCGTCGGCGTGAGCCTGCCGAGCGCATCCCGTTCCTGGTTTGTCAAACTGTTTGCCGGCGACGTCGGGATTGACCCTTACACGCGCGCGGTTTCGGACGTCTATCAGGATGTGTTCCAGGAGGGTTCGTTTATTGGCAAAGGGATCTATGATGTGGATGCCTTTCAACAAGCCGTCGCCGGCCGCTTCCCGGAAAACACGGTCCTCAGCCACGATTTGATCGAATCCTGCCATGCCCGCTCGGCGCTGGTCAGCGACGTCGAGTTGTACGAAGAATATCCTTCCCGTTACAACACCGACATCAATCGGCGCCACCGTTGGATTCGCGGCGATTGGCAAATCGCCCAGTGGCTTTTGCCCCGCGTCCCGGGACCGGATGCCCGGCGCATCGCCAATCCCCTTTCCGGCTTGTCGCAATGGAAGATCCTCGACAATCTCCGGCGCAGCCTGGTCCCCGCCGCCCTGCTGCTGCTGCTGCTGGGCAACTGGATGCTGCTCCCCGACCTCGGGGCCACCGGACCCCTGTTGGTCCTCTTGATCATTACCCTGCCGGCATGGTTGTCGGCGACCGTCGAACTTTTCCGCAAGCCGCGGGAAGTGTCGCTGGCGTTGCACCTGCGCGGGCTGGTCGGCTCGTCCGGACGCCAGCTCGGCCAGGCCCTGCTCACCTTCGTGTTCCTGCCGTACGACGCCTTTATCAGCCTCGATGCCATCGGTCGCACGCTGGTGCGGTTGCTGTTTACTCGCAAACGGCTCTTGGAATGGCAAACCGCCAGCGATGCCGAACGCACCGCCCGCAGCGGTCTCGCGGGATTTTATGCGACCATGTGGATCGCACCGGCCGTCGCTCTGGCCTGTGGGTCTTTCCTGGCCTTGACGCAGCCCTCTCAGTTGCCGTTGGCCGCGCCCATCCTGGGCCTCTGGTTGGCCTCTCCCTGGATAGCCTGGCGCATCAGCCAGCCCATCGAGCCTTCGGCGGTGCCGGAGTTAAAACCGAAGCAATTAGCCTTCCTTCGGCGAACGGCGCGCAAGACCTGGCGTTTTTTTGAAACCTTCGTCACGGCACAAGAACACTGGCTGCCGCCGGATAATTTCCAGGAAGAGCCCGTTCCGGTGGTGGCTTCACGCACTTCGCCCACCAACATGGGATTGGCCCTGCTGGCCAACCTGGCCGCGTGCGACTTCGGCTATCTGTCGGTTGGCCAACTCCTGCGGCGCACACACGATGCCCTCGGCGCCATGCAACGCCTCGAACGACACCGCGGCCACTTCTTCAATTGGTATGATACCCGAACCCTCAAACCCTTGCTGCCGCTCTATGTTTCCAGTGTGGACAGCGGCAACCTCGCGGGCCATCTGCTGACCCTGAGCCCCGGCCTGGCGGAATTAGCGGCCCAGCCAATCCTCGCTCCGCAACTTTTCGCCGGCCTTTGCGACACGGTGGGAATTCTCCGCGAGCTGGCCGGCAGGAATTCTGAGTTGGAGCAGCTCGAGGCGGAACTGGCGCAACCGCCCTCCACCCTGCGCGCAGGATTTGATTTGCTGCAACGGGTGACCCATCGGGCGGCC
Organism: uncultured Verrucomicrobiae bacterium; assembly: GCA_963822005.1. Taxonomy (GTDB): domain Bacteria; phylum Verrucomicrobiota; class Verrucomicrobiia; order Limisphaerales; family UBA8199; genus PALSA-1440. Next base: position 2,385 of record CAWGGD010000025.1, read on the forward strand.
ACCATTGCCGCTGCCCCCGGAGACGGAGCCGGGGAGGAATTGAAATGGTGGACCCAGGCTCTGGAACGAAACTGCCGGGACCATTTGGAAGATTTGCTTTTCCTGGCGCCCTGGCTGACGTTGGCGCCTGACTCTGTAACGCAGATTTCAGGGAAGCTCGCCCAACTCGACCAGGCGCCCACTTTGCGCCAGGTGTCAGAATTGGAGCAATCGCTCTGCCCATCCCTCGAAGCGGCGCTGCAAGCCCTCTCCCTGGAACCTGCCTCATCCCGGAAGCCAGAGGAGGAAGCGGGGCTTGCCCAATGGTTGCGCTGCCTGCGGGAAGCCAGCAGTCGCGCCAGCCAGCGCATTCTCGCTCTGGAAACCCTGGCTCGGCAAAGCGCCGAGCTGGCCGAGATGGACTTCAGCTTTTTGTTCGATCCCGCGCGCGAGCTCTTCTCCATCGGCTTCAACGTCACCGAACGCCGCAATGACGCCAGCTTTTATGATCTGCTGGCGTCCGAGGCTCGTTTATGCAGCTATGTCGTGATTGCCCAGGGACAGGTTTCGCAGGACCACTGGTTCTCGCTGGGCCGTCTGCTCGTCGCTTTGCGCGGCGACCCGGTGTTGGCTTCCTGGAGCGGGTCGATGTTCGAGTACTTAATGCCGCTGCTGGTCATGCCGAATTATGAAAACACCTTGCTGGATCAAACGTGCAAAGGGGCCGTCCGGCAGCAAATCAAGTACGGCCAATTGCGCGGCGTTCCGTGGGGTGTGTCCGAATCAGGCTACAACCGGACCGACGTCCATCTGAATTACCAATACCGCGCCTTTGGCGTGCCGGGCCTCGGTTTGAAGCGGGGCTTGGCGGAGGACCTCGTGATTGCTCCTTATGCCACAGCGATGGCGCTGATGGTTGCGCCCCGGGAAGCCTGCGACAACCTCGAACAACTCGCCGCCGAAGGACGCGAAGGGGCTTACGGGTTTTACGAGGCGGTGGATTATACTCCTTCACGTCTGCCCCCTGGCCAGTCCAGCGTCACCATCCGCTCGTTCATGGCCCATCATCAGGGCATGAGCCTGCTCGCCCTGGCGTATCGGGTGCTGGACCGTCCCATGCAACGGCGCTTCCTGTCGTGCCCCGTCTTTCAGAGCCGCGGACTTGCTCTTGCAGGAGCGCGTGCCCCACACCACCGCCAAGGTGCTCTCCGAAGAGTATGAATTGGTTAAATCGCGGAAGTTTGCCGATGACGGCGAGGGCCTCATGCGCGTCTTCACCAATCCCAATCTGCACGCGCCGGAAGTCCATCTGTTATCCAACGGCCGCTATCACGTCGTGGTCAGCAACGCGGGCGGCGGCTACAGCCGCTGGCGGGAGTTCGCCGTCACCCGCTGGCGCGAGGATGCCACGCGCGATTGCTGGGGCACTTTTATCTATGTGCGCGATCTGGCCACCGGCGAATTCTGGTCCGCCGCCCATCAACCTTGCCGGCGCGCCACCAAACGTTGCGAAGCCATCTTCACTCAAGCCCGCGCCGAGTTTCGCCAGCACCATGCCGGCCTGGAAATCCACACCGAAATCAGCGTCTCGCCCGAAGACGATGTCGAGTTGCGCCGCGTGACTCTCACCAACCATTCCCACGCGCCGCGCGTCATCGAGCTGACCAGTTATGCCGAAGTCGTGCTCGCGCTTCCCGCGGCGGACGCTTCCCATCCCGCCTTCAGCAATCTGTTCGTGCAAACCGAGTTCTTGCGCCCACGCCCAGCCGTGCTTTGCACCCGCCGCCCCCGCTCCGAAGGGGAAAAACCGCCCTGGCTCTTGAACTTCATGGTGGGGCAGGGCGGCCAGCAGGGCGAAGTCTCCTGCGAAACCGACCGCGCCAGGTTCATCGGGCGAGGCCGGACCCTCGCCGAACCAGCCGCGCTGCAGACCATCTCACCGCTGTCCAACACCACCGGTTCCGTTCTGGATCCCATCAGCTCGTTGCGGCGCACAGTCACATTGGCCCCCCACGAAACCGCCCGCGTTGATCTGGTCATGGGCATGGCGGAAAGCCGGGACGCGGCGCTGGCGCTCGTGGAAAAATACTACAACCCGCGCATGGCCGACCGGGCCTTGGACCTCGCGTGGACCCACAGCCAGGTCACCCTGCGCCACCTCAATGCCTCCGAAGCCGACGCCCAGCTCTATGCCCGGCTGGCGGGTGCCTTGATTTATGCCAATCCCGCCCGGCGCGCCACTCCCAGTGTGTTGCTCAACAACCGGCGCGGCCAAAGCGGACTTTGGGGCTATGGCATCTCCGGTGACGCGCCGATCGTCCTGCTGCGCATCAGCGACTCCGCCAGAATCGAGCTCGTCCAGCAACTCCTCCAGGCTCACTCCTACTGGCGGATGAAAGGATTGCCGGTTGACCTGGTGATTCTCAATGAAGACGTTTCCGTGTATCGCCAGCCCTTGCAGGACCAAATCTTCAGTTTGATTGCCTCAGGCATCGAAGCCCAAATGCTCGACAAGCCGGGCGGCATCTTTGTCCGGCGCCTGGAACAGGTCTCCAGTGAAGACCGGGTGCTGCTCCAATCGGTCGCGCGCCTGGTCCTGGCGGATGAAAACGGAACGTTGACCGAACAACTGGAACGACCCGGTCTCCCTGAGCCGATCATCCCTTTGCTCACGCCTGCCCGCTCCCCGGCGGCGCGATTCGCCCGAGCCGCTCCCGCAGCGGGAATTGATTTTTCATAATGGGCTGGGCGGTTTTACCCCGGATGGACGTGAATATGTCATTACGTTGTCAGCGGACCAGGTAACTCCCGCCCCCTGGGTGAACGTGCTGGCCAATCCCTATTTCGGGACGGTCGTTTCGGAGAGCGGCAGCGCCTACACCTGGGTCGAAAATTGCCACGAGTTTCGCCTGACGCCCTGGAACAATGATCCCGTCACCGACGCCACCGGTGAAGCCTTCTACGTCCGGGATGAGCAGACCGGACAATTCTGGTCCCCCACCCCGCTGCCCGCGCGCGGCGCAACACCCTACGTCATCCGTCACGGCTTCGGCTATTCCGTGTTCGAACACACCGAGAACGGCATCGCCTCCGAGTTGACCGTTTATGTGGCCATGGACGCGCCCGTGAAGTTCGCGGTCCTGAAACTGCGCAACGTCTCGGGACGGCCGCGCCGTTTGTCCGTCACCGGCTACTGGGAATGGGTGCTGGGAGAGTTGCGCCACAAAAGCTTGCTGCACGTGCAGACCGAGGTGGACCCCAAAACCGGCGCCCTGCTGGCGCGCAATCCTTTCAATACCGAGTTCGCCGAACGCATCGCCTTCGTGGACGTGAGTGATTCCAGGCGAACCTTCACCGGGGATCGGAAGGAGTTTCTCGGCCGAAACGGGAGTCTGTCCAATCCGGCGGCCCTCAAGCGGACGCGGCTTTCAGGAAAGACGGGAGCGGGGTTGGACCCTTGCGGCGCGGTGCAAGTGACGCTTGATTTGCCCGCCGGGCAGCAACGGGAAACCAGCTTCCGCCTCGGGGTGGGGCGGAGCATCGCTGACGTGCAAACCCTGATCCGCCGCTTCCGCCCCGCTGAGGCCAGCCGTGGCGCCCTCGAAGGAGTCTGGGAATATTGGAAGCGGACGCTCGGCGCCGTGCAGGTCGAAACCCCCGATCCCTCCGTTAATGTGATGGCCAACGGCTGGCTGTTGTATCAGACCCTGAGCGGCCGCCTGTGGGCTCGCACCGGGTTCTATCAATCCGGCGGAGCCTTCGGCTTCCGCGACCAATTGCAGGATGTGATGGCGCTGGTGCATGCCGAGCCCGCCCTCACCCGCGAGCATCTCTTGCGCGCCGCGGCGCATCAGTTCCGCGAAGGCGACGTGCAGCATTGGTGGCATCCTCCCGCCGGCCGCGGCGTCCGCACGCATTTCTCCGATGACTATCTGTGGCTGCCTTACGCCACCTGCCGCTACGTCGCGTGCGTGGCCGACACCGGCGTGCTCGACGAGTCCATTCCCTTTCTCGAAGGCCGTCCCCTCAAGCCGGAGGAGGAATCGTACTATGACCTGCCCAATCGCTCCGAAGCGTCGGCCACGCTGTATCAACATTGCGTTCGCGCCATCGAACACGGCGCTCAAATTCGGCCAGCATGGCCTGCCGCTCATGGGTGGCGGGGACTGGAACGACGGGATGAATCTGGTGGGCAAAGAAGGGCGCGGCGAAAGTGTCTGGCTGGCTTTCTTCCTCTACGACGTGCTGACCCAATTTGCGGAATTGGCGCGCCGACGCAACGACACTGCCTTTGCCGAGCGTTGCCTCGCCCAAGCCCATCAACTGCAACAAAACATCGAGCAACACGCCTGGGACGGCCAATGGTATCGCCGCGCGTACTTCGACAACGGAGAACCCCTTGGCTCCCGCACCAATCCGGAATGTCAGATCGATTCCCTGCCGCAAAGCTGGTCGGTCATCAGCCGCGCCGGTGATCCCCAGCGCGCCCGCCAGGCCATGCAAGCCGTGGACGCGCGCCTCATCCGCCGCGACGTCGGGTTGATCCAGCTGTTCGATCCCCCTTTCGACCAGTCCTCCCTCAATCCGGGCTACATCAAAGGCTATTTCCCCGGCGTGCGCGAAAATGGCGGCCAATACACTCATGGCGCCATTTGGACCACCATGGCCTTTGCGCTGATGGGAGATACCGACCGGGCCTGGGACCTGTTCGCCCTGCTCAATCCCGTCCACCACGGTGCCACTCCCAACCAAATCGCGACCTACAAAGTCGAGCCCTACGTCGTCGCCGCCGACGTCTATGCCGTCGCGCCCCACACCGGCCGTGGCGGTTGGACCTGGTACACCGGTTCCGCCGGTTGGATGTATCGGCTCCTGCTCGAAACCCTGCTCGGCGTGAATCTGGAAGGCAATCAACTGCGCCTGACCCCCAGGCTTCCCGGGACGTGGAGCACGTTCACCCTCCACTACCGCTATCGGCAAACCCAGTACCACATTCGCATCACCAGGCTCCCCGACACCCCTCGTGGCAGCAGCCAGCTAACCCTCGACGGTCAGGCGCTCGCTGGCAATATCATCCCCTTGCTGGACGACCACCGTGATCATTCTGTGGAAATGCAAGTCAGTTAAACCTCTGCTACCCCTTTCGTTTGCGGACCTCCACGGGCATCCGGCTCAACTTCTCGTAAACCCGTCCTCGCCGACGGAGGGGCCACCAATCGTACAAGTAAATCTGCATCGGCCGCCACATGGCCACCCAGCCGGCAATTGTGAGGCTCTCCCGCGTCAAACTCGGCAAGGTGCCTGTAGCCCGGCCAGTGAGCGCGTTGCTCACCGCCAAACAGGCCAATAGAAACAGCAGCCCGATTGCCAAGCTCTGCCGGCCTTCTTTCATCAGCCGACCGAATTCCAAGCGGTTCAGCCGGGCCCGATACGCGAAGTAGTTATGCACGGCCTCTTCGACCAGCGGCTGCGGCTCTTGTCCGGCAGGAGATTCGCTGAGATGCACGACGAGGACGACCGGGTCGTTTACCGGAAACTCCCGCACCCAACTCAGGATGAATTCTTCCGCGTCGTGGTCGAGGTCCCTCTCGTGGAAGGGCGAATGGTCCATCGTGTTGAAGAGTTGACCGACCTCCCGCAAGTTCACCTCAACCCGATGAGGAATCGTCGCGTCGTTGATGGGCGGTTCGTGCTGCATATGCCGCAATTTCGCAGGTCTGGGAATAACCCGAATTCTGCGGTTTAGAAGGTCCCGAAGAGGCGCGGGGAAGCGGAAACATTCTGCCTCACCACCGCCCCCGGAGCTTTTCCTTTCTGCCTGGTAGCAGGCGGCAGATTGCTCGCGGGGACGTGCTCGGTTACCGTCAGCACCCGCGCTTCCACCTCCGTGCCATTGAGCGCCCGGATCGCGGCTTGGGCGCCCTGCGGCGCAGCCATGGTGACGATGGCGGAACCGCGCGGCCGGCCGCTTTCACGCTCAACCGCGAGATTAACCTCGGCGACATTGCCATGAGCGGAAAACAAGCCCTCCAGCTCCCATTCGGTGGTGGTGGCAGCGAGGTTGCCGACGTGTAATTTAGCATTCACGATGTCTTAACCCCTGCGTGCCGGCTATGCCGGTTTGGTGTCCGCTGAGAATTGCCTGGCAAAGGCGAGGAGATGGTCGGCAATCTCCCTGTTGGCCTGCTCTTTGGTAACTTCGCTGCGGCCAAAACGCTCAAAATGGCTGGCGATGATGGCCGCGGAGCGAACGGAATTTGAGGAGGCGACGGATACCGCGTTGTTCAGGCTTATGCACCATGGCGTGAGTGCCATAGCTTCCAGCACATCGGTTGCGGCCAGGTGCGCATCGATCTTTGCCTTGTCTTGCTCATCCGCTTCGAAGATCTTCGCGCCGCAGGGCTTCCCCCCGAATTGCGCGTTAAGCTTGTCGAGCCGACTCCTGAGATGTGCTTCCTCCGTTGCCGGCGAGCCCAGGAAGGCCCGTTCGAGACGCCGGAAAGCGTAAAACGCATCGCAGTAATCTCTGTTTTGCAGGATGTGTTCGAAAATGGGCATGCCGAAGAGGCCCTGCTGCATCATGAACGACATCAGGTGGTCGTGGTCGATCTCCGGCCCCAGAATAAACAGAGCGGTGGAGAGGAACGAGCGGCTATGCTCCCTGCTGCCGGTAAGTTCGCTTACCAGCGAAACACTTCCCTGCGAGGCGCTGGAGGGTAACGCGAAGCCCAGCATGTGCTCGAAGAGTGCCCGGAAAAGCTTGCAGGTCAACGGCGCGTTTCCCGCAAGCAGGGGTTTCAAGCTATCGAGTCGGGTTTCCTGCTCGGCACTGGGCTGCGCCTGAGCCGCCGGCGGTTCGCTCTTGTGTTGCGCCCAACCCGGTGACAGAGCGGCCATGGCGCCCCCCTGCTGTGGACCGGCGCCCATCTGCCCGACCGTTGCATTCTCGAAGTTCAGGCCGGAGACTAACCCGGTCAGAAGCACCCGCGAGTTGTCGAAGACACGAGTGACATGATCGGCAACCGAAGGCTCTCCCCCAATCATGACGAACCTCTGGGCGCCGATCAGAGCTGCAATGGTCTGAGGATCTTTGAACACAGCTTCGTCCACGCCGACCAGTCTGCTGGTCTCGCACAATCCTTCCTTCAGCGTCCTTGGGTTGGCAGAGGTCGGCAGCCTCCTCTTCAGCTCCGACGGGTTCTCGAGCACCTTCAGGCAGTTATGCAAGGACTTAAGCGTGATTGCGGACATAAGGTTCTTTCTCTTATTGGGCACCAGGTTCTTCAGGATGCGGCCTACCAAGCTCGCGAGCTTCCCGGCCACCCTCGCCTTCGAATTTGGCCAGGTCTTGCGGTTCGACCCGCGTCACCGCCGCGCGGTATCCCGAATGCGGGTGCGGTGCGCGCTCGATCACGCATGTCGCTGCAACGCTTCCAACCGCAGCGGCGTAAGGCAGGAGCGCCTGCGTATGGTTGAGATTGTCAAAGATGCTGTTCGACTCACTGGTCAGAAGTTCGCTGACGCGAGACATAGACGGGACGCGGTCACAAATGACCTTAATTGACACCAGGATCGGCACCGACAACAAAGCTCCCGGCACACCCCAAAGCCAGGTCCAGAAGATTAACGAGACGAAAATGACGACCGGGTTGAGGGTGAAGCGGCGCCCCAGCAAGACCGGTGTAATGAAGTTCGCCTCCAAAAGATGGAGCAGCAGATACCAAGCAGGCGGAAGGAGTCCTTTCCACAGCGTGTCGAACGTGAGGAGGCCGACCGCGGCCAACAGGATGATTCCAGCGACGGGGCCGAAGTAGGGAACAAAATTCAGAATCGCCACAAGCATTCCCCACATTACGGCGTTGGGCACGCCCAGCCAGTAGAGGCCACCGCTCACGACCACACCCAAGCCGATGTTGATCAGCGACACTGAGAATAAGTAATTGGAAATGTTTTGCTGAATCTCGTGGCTGATCTCGACCGCACTCTTCTTCTCGCGGAACGTGGGCATCACGTGGACCAGTTTCTGCAAGAATAGATCGCCCGAGGCCAACAACAGATAAAGCAAGACCAACGTCTCGCCGACTCCCGCCAGGAAAGTTCCGGTCCAGTTAATGAATGTGCTGGGGACACGGCTGGTTTTCAGTTCCACCGTAGTCACCTTTTTCTGTTCTTCCTCCGCCGCTCCCAGGTTGTTCACTGCATCCGCAGCCTGGCTGAAGCGTGCCACACGCGGGAACATTCTCTGAACCCGTTGCCTCAACTCGGCCATGTGTGCCGGCGCGTCGTTCATCCAAGTCATCGCCGGACGGCCCAATTGGAAGAAGCCAATCCCGATGGCGGCCGCCAGGAGGCAAAGCACGACGGCGGCGGAGATCGCTGGCGGAATGTGGCCGTAGGACAACCAACGGATGAGTGGTTTCAGGGCCATTCCCGCCACACAAGCCAGGAAGATCGGCAAGACGACCGGACGGGCGAAGTAGAGGAAGGCGACCACGCCGAGCAGAACTAAAGCGATTTGTATAGGTGCCGCCTTGGCCGCCGGTGCCGTGTCCGGCTGAGTGGGCGCCGCTTCGATGGCGCTGAGCGCACCTGCCCGCGGCGGCGCTTCGCCGGTCGAGTCGCCGTTTGCCGCGTCCCGGTAGGTTGAAGGGGCTGCGTCCATATTCGAACGGGAACGCGTCAATTCACAGAGCTTTGCCTGCGAACAGGGCCTCGCCCGGTTCAGCCGCCGGCGCAGGGATGAGAAGTTGGTAGAACATCAGCCGTCGTTGCGGGGGCACCGGCGGGCGACCAGATAGCCTATGAGCGCTCCCACACCGAAGGCGATGGCGATGGCTTGATAAGGATGCTCGTGCAGGGCCTCGTCCGTGGCTTTGGCGCCCTCGACCGTCTTCTCTTTGACGCGCCCAACGATCTTCTTGCCGCTGTCGAGTGCGGCAGCGAGACGCTTGCGAGCTTCACTGACTTTGTCTCCGGCGACGTCCGCGGTGGCCGCCATCAAGGCGCGCGCGTCTTCGGCGAGCGTGCCCATGTCGTTGCTGGTTGCTTGTGTTTGTTTGTCCATAGTGTTCAATTCTCATTTAATGCAGGGGCATGAGCACGGGCTCCGGTGCCAGGGACGGGCGACTTCGCCTGTCCCCCGCCGTGCCTGCTCAGGCGACCTTGACCTCGATTTGCTGCGGCTTGGCCTTCTCGGTCTTGGCCAGATGCACGGTGAGTACGCCGTCTTTGAACTCGGCGCTGACCTTCGCGGGGCTGGCATCATCCGGGAGCGAAAAGTTGCGCACGAAACTGCCGTAGGACCGTTCGACGCGGTGATACTTCTTACCTTTCTGCTCCTTCTCGAATTTACGTTCGCCCATGATAGTCAGCGTGCCCTCCTCGGCCGTGACCTTCACATCCTCTCGTTTCACTTCAGGCAATTCGGCCTTGATCAGGTATTCCTTGTCGTCTTCGCTGATGTCCACCAACGGGGCCCATTCGGCCACCGCCATGGGTTCTTCCTGGCCCTCGGGCCACTGGGCCGGGGACCGGCTGAAGAGGCTGCCCAAACCGTGTTGCAGGGCTTCCAGTTGTCGTAACTGATTCCAACGTGTCAATGCATTCATGATTTCATTTCTTGTTGGCGGGCGTGGTTTTGCACCGCCGCGCCTGCCCGCCAACAGTTTGGGCAGCGACGGTGAAGGGGGCGGGGGACGCCAGGAAGCCGCGTCCGTACCGCTTGGGGCATCAACGGATCAGGATTGCGTCCCCCAATCCCGAGGGATAGACCATTGCGGGGGCCTGACATCGAACTGTGCCGGGTCAAACGCCTCGCCCAGAGCCCGCAAGTCCAAAACCTGCTCCGGCAGGAGGCTGAGGGTAGGAGAGCCATTGTTGCTTGTGTAGTCCCAAAAGCAATACCGATTCACCCCGTCCTGAATTCCGGTGCCCGGACCATAATCCATGGGGGCGCAGACCAGATCAATCACGCCGCTGTCGGCTTTGGAATAGAACCGCAAGCAAACCTTTTTCTTCTGGTTGATGGCTTCGATAAACTGTTTGTGATTTGGTATCATAGTGTTGATGCGCTCGCTTTCATGAGTTCTCCCCTTTCCAGTAGCTTATGAAGGGCCAACCTAGCGTCCGGCGCTCAGACTCCTTCAACCTGGGCTAATTGCGGTGTTTGGGGTCACCCTTGGCACCCGCTGAGGGACGGACGGGCATTGCATCATGCACTACCGCCGCCGCCACACCATGCACTTTGCAAGCTGGCCGAGGGGCACGAAGTGGCTTCGCCGAAATCCTGCTACTGATCATTTGCCGACCCCTGTCGGCCGAACTGAGCAAGGGTATTCGTTGCTGGCAGGGCAGTTGCGAGCTTTTTGGGGGGCGGCCACCGCAAGTTGAATTTCCAGCCCGGGCCAGGCCAGGGCGCCCGTGGCACACCACACGCTAAAGATACGGCACGGACATGAACGGGCTCCAAATGAAAGGGGACCGGATTGTCGTCAATAAGCAGTCGAAACAAAAGATTACGCAATCAAGCCAGATACGATTATGAAGCATACAAACTTACTCATCACCCTCCTCGCCGTCTCCGCTTTTGCGGTGGGCTGCAATAAAGAGCAGACCACCTCCCAACAGCTCGACAAGGCCCAGGCAGAAACAAAACAAGCCGCGCAAGACATGAAGGACTATACCTATGCGCAGAAAACGGAGTTCGTCGAAAAGATGCAGGGCCAGTTGGCCGAGCTCAATCGGGATTTGGACCAACTTGCCGCCAAGATCGAAAAATCCAGCGACGCGATCAAAGCGGAAGCCAAACCCAAACTCCAGGTGTTGCGCGATCAAATGGCCCAGCTAAACAAGCAGCTTGACGAGGCCAGGAATGCCACCGAGTCCACCTGGGACAGCGTCAAAGGCGGCTTCAAGACGGCCTATGAAGCGTCGAAGGAAGGTTTCCAACAAGCGCGCCAGTGGGTGAGCGACAAGATCGCGCCTTAAGGCGTGGAGGACAATTCTGTGAACAAGACCAGACGCTTGATGACCCGCAAAATCGGATTTGTATTATGCACTGCGCTCTTGGGAGCGCTGACGGGCTGCGTCGGCTACGTGGACGAGCCGCGTCATGCGAGAGTGTATGCACAGCCCCCACCGGGGTACGTGGAAAGCGGGGTCGTGGTACAGCCTGGGTACGTGTATTACCCCGGTTACCAGGTCTATTACAGTGGCAACACACACCAATACGTATATCTGGAGGGCCGTTCATGGGTATCGCGACCGGCGCCGCCGCGTGTCTCGGTTGACGTGCTGTTTGCCTCGCCGTCGGTAAGGCTCGATTTCCACGACTCCCCGGCGATCCATCACGCTGCGGTCGTCCGGCAGTACCCGAAACATTGGGCGCCGCCGGGATCGAATCCCAACCACGGGCAAGGAAACAGAGACAGTGGAAAAGGAAACGACCAGGAAGGCCGCAGGTAGATGGCCAACAGAATGCCAGCACTGGCAGGTTGCCGGGAATAATCATCAAGTTATGAAAGTTTCCAAGATGTTTTCAGACACAGGAAAGGGCATCCCCGCGCGCCACGCTTCCAAGGGTAGCCTGGCCGCGGTGCTGGTCGTTCTCATCGGTATCAGTTGGGACATGGCCATCTGCCGGGCCCAACAGCCCGACAACGATGTGCCAGGGGCACAAGTGCTCACCCGCGGGCCGGTGCATGAGGCATTTGCCGGGATGGTCACTTTCAATCCCGAGCCGGGTGTCGTGGTGACAAAACCCCCGCCCGATGTCATCGAAGAAGTGCCGCCCGAGCAGAGGCCGGAGGGAGACAACGTCACCTGGATTCCCGGCTACTGGGCCTGGGATGACGAACGGAGCGACTTCCTTTGGGTCAGCGGCACCTGGCGCGCTCTGCCACCTGGGCGCCAATGGATGGCCGGCTATTGGGGGAAAACCCCGCAAGGCTACCAGTGGATTTCCGGGTATTGGGCTGACGCCACAGCGCGGGAGACGACCTATCTGCCCCCGCCGCCGGCGACAGTGGAAGTGGGTCCCAACGTCGCAGCACCTTCCATGGACTACGGTTGGACGCCGGGTTGCTGGATCTGGTATCAGGGGCGTTACGCCTGGCGCCCCGGTTATTGGGCGCTAGGCCAAGCGGATTGGGATTGGATCCCTGCCCATTATGTTTGGACCCCGCGAGGATACATCTTCGTCGGAGGCTTCTGGGATTACTCGGTTGAACGGCGTGGCGTTCTCTTTGCGCCCGTATATTTTGAATCAGGTGTGTATTCACGGCGAGGCTACTTCTACTCGCCAACGATCGTGATCAATCTGGGAGTGTTCACCGACCATCTCTTCTTGCGGCCACGCTACCACCACTACTACTTCGGGGACTACTATGCCGCGAACTACTCCAAGGCGGGTTCTATGCATCGTTTTCGTTCCAATCCAGCCGATATGGCTACGACCCGGTCTATTCTCATCAACGCTGGGCGCATCGCCAGGACCGGGAGTGGGAGCACCGCGTGGAAGCGTCATACCAGCATCGCCGCGATAACGAAACCGCGCGGCCGCCGCGCACTTGGGCCGCCCAGAGAAACATCAGCCCGGGCACGGCTGGGGTCCGACCAGAACCGCGTGCTGGTGGCCACGCCCATCAACCAACTGGCCAAAACGAAAAGACAGCCCCATGCGATTCCAGCCGGTGGCCAGGGAAGAAAGGCAGAAGCTTGCCCAGCGTGGCCAGGAAGTTCAGAAATCCCGCGATCAGCGGCGGACGCTGGAGGCCAAGGCCATGGCCACGACAGCCCAAAAACCGGGCGGGGTATTCGCGCCGGCCAAGGTGCAACTTCCCAGATCCCCGATTGCGGCCAAGCCGGCCAAACAGTTGGGAAGAGAACCAGGCTCCGCCCAAGGCGCAGCAGGCACCCAAACCGGATCTTAAGGTGCAGCCCAAGTCTGAGGCATCCGGTCGCCAGCCAAACGCGGACCGGAGCAATCCTCAATCCGGGCCGCGCAAGCCCGACTCTGCGGCCAAGCCTGAAGGCAATCCGGACAAGAACCACGGGAACAAAGGCAAAGAGTAGTTTTAATGCAGGTCGGCTATCGGCCTCTGACAGTACGTAAACATCGAAACAAATAAACATCCAAACGAAAGAAACATAATGATAAGAACATCTGTAAATAGGGGCAACACTCTAAAGGCCTTCGCGTTGATCGCCTGCCTCGGGGCGCTGCCATTGATGGTTGGGCTGACCGGCTGTGCCACTGATCGCTATAACCAAAGCGCGGGCCAGCGTATCGATGACAATCGCACGGCTGACCGTGTCAAGGACGCGCTGGCTCATGACCCTGAATACAAGTACGACGGAATAAACGTCCAGGTGTTCAAAGGGGTCGTCCAGCTAAGCGGCTTCGTCAACACAAGAGCTCAGAAGAACCGTGCCGGCGATCTCGCCAAAGACCTCCAGGGCGTAAGACAGCTCGAGAATAACATCACGGTCAAAGACATGCTGTCCCGGAACTAAACGGGCGGATCGCGGTTGGCTGGTGCTGGAAAGCACCGGCCGGCGGTGTTCCAAAAGCGAATTGGAAGAAGCATCCTACGGTGGACAACTTGCCGGAAGCATCCACCTCATCAACGCAACAACATTAGTACACACAAACAAACAAAGAAAGACATATAATGATAGAAACATCTGTAAACACGGGTCACACCTTAATCCTCGTAGCCGCCAGCGCGCTGTTACTCTCCAGTGCGCCCCTGCGCGCTTCCGAGACGGACAACCGCATCGAGTCCTCTGCCAAAAAGTCCTATGTGTTCAAACACTACCTCACGGACGATGCGATTACGACTGAGTCCAAGAACGGCGCTGTCACCTTGACGGGGACGGTGGCCGAAGCGTCCCATATCGGCCTGGCCGGTGACACCGTGTCAGGCCTTCCCGGCGTCAAAAGCGTGGATAATCAACTCACCGTCAAAGGCGAGGCTCCCGCTGAGCACTCGGACAAGTGGATCGCCTGGAAAGTGAAAACCGCGCTGCTGTTCCATCGCAATGTGAAAGCCACCAAGACAGACGTGAACGTCAAAGACGGAATCGTCACCTTGAGCGGCGAAGCCTCCAGCATCGCCCAAAAGGAGTTGACCACCGAATACGCCAAAGACATCGACAACGTCAAAGAGGTCAAGAACGAGATGACGGTAGCCGAGAGCCCAGCCAAGCCCGACGAAACCGCGGGCGACAAGATTGATGACGCGTCCATCACGGCCCAGGTCAAGGCGTCCTTGCGGTCGCACCGCTCGACCAGCGCCCTGAAAACGACGGTTGAGACGACGGATGGCGTGGTCACGTTAAGCGGCATTGCCAAGAACGCCGCCGAAAGGAGCCTCGTCACCAAACTGGCCACCGATATCGACGGTGTCAGCAGCGTGGTCAATAACATGACCATCGCTCCGACTCTGAGCAAGAATTGAACACTGAATCTCTGTGGGCTGGCGCGGGCGCGCCGGCCCGCAGCGGTTCCAAAACAAACTGAAAGGAAAAACATATGTTATACACAATTGCGGTAGTCATGCTCGTTCTGTGGCTGCTCGGTCTGGTGAGCGGTTACGCGATAGGAGGGTTAATTCACATCCTGCTGGTGGTTGCCGTTGTCATGGTGCTGCTCAGGGTAATTCAGGGACGACGAGTAGCCTGATGGGCGCCAAAGAAGAACGCCCCATCACATCGAAAGGCCATTATGAACAAGACTAATTTCTCTGGCGCTGCTCGCGGGCGGCATCGTGCTCATCATCATCGGATTTAACGCCACCAACTCCTTCAGTTCGGACGTTTCCAGGTTCTTTACGGGATCGCCGACGGATAAAGCCGTTTGGATGCTCATTGGAGGCATCGTCGCCGCCCTGGTTGGGCTAACGATGCTGTGGCGCAGTCCGAAACATGCCTAACTCCACCTTCCAACATACTTCGACGGATTCCGTATCCGGTCGAGCCGTTGCGTCTCGAACTGGTGCCGCGTGAGCTGCCGCCGCCTTCCTGCCTTCGACCGGCCAAAGGGATTCTGCTATTTGGCCCCGGCGAGGCAAAGGGCGAGTTGAGGAAGCGCATCGAGAGCAACAAGCGCGAGCGCAGGTGTCCGCGCCATCCGATCTGGCGAAACGCATGGATAGCAGGCACCCAAAGCGAGCTGGGGCCCGCGGCCGCGCCGCAATTAGAGTCGACTGCGGCGTCGGAATGCCGCATCGAGGCGTTTATATGGCTGCAGCTTGCGGTGGCGCAGGGGGACCAGGGCGCGGAGTCTGCGCGGGAGTTCGTGGCGTTGGGAATGACATGGGAGGAAGCGGATGAGGGCGGATGCAGGGCGGCGGCGACTCCGGCTTCACCAAGTGGCCGCCAAACATCACTTGTGCTTAGAATGGCATTCTGGAGGTCAGGGGTTCGAACCCGCCTCGGCTCCACTAACCACATCGGGCCACTGATTGATCCTGCATTACCCCGCATCAACCCGCATCAGATCCAATCAAATAAAACTGTTTGGCATTCGCCGGGATTTGGGAGACGATCCACCCACTTATGTTCAACGGCGTCTTTCATGTCCCACAACCGGTCAACGAACCCATCTTTGGTTACACTCCCGGCAGCCGGGAGAAAACGGAGCTGAAAAGCAAACTCAAGGAACTGCTTGGCACCCAGACCGATGTGCCGATGATCATCGGCGGTCAGGAGGTTCGCAGCGGCAAAACGGTCCCGCTGGTTTGCCCGCACGCGCGCCGGCACGTGCTCGGTCACTATCACCAGGGCGAAGCAGCCCATGTGCATCAGGCGATTGACGCCGCCAACGCCGCCAAGAAGGACTGGTCCACCATGCCCTGGGATTCGCGCGCGATTGTGCTGCTCAAAGCGGCGGAATTGCTCGCCGGCAAATATCGGCAGACCCTCAACGGCGCCACCATGCTCAACATGAGCAAGACCGCACACCAGGCTGAGATCGATTCCGCGTGCGAGCTAATTGACTTCTGGCGATACAACCCCCATTTCATGCGGATGGTGTATGAGGACCAACCGCTCTCGACGCCCCAGGCCCAAAACTACATGGAGCATCGTCCGCTGGAGGGATTCATCCTGGCGCTGACGCCGTTCAACTTCACCTCGATCGCCGGCAACCTGCCGACGGCCCCCGCGCTGATGGGGAACACCGTGGTCTGGAAACCCGCCTCCAGCGCGGTACTGCCGGCCTACTTTATCATGAAGATACTGGAGGAAGCCGGCCTGCCACCTGGCGTCATCAACATGGTGCCGGGACCAGGCCCCGTCATTGGCCCGGTGGCGTTGAACCACCTTGATCTGGGCGGTGTTCACTTCACCGGCAGCACCGCGGTGTTCTCCAGCATCTGGCTGGCGGTGGGTTCCGACATTCGCAAGTATTTCAGCTACCCACGGATCGTCGGTGAAACGGGTGGCAAGGACTTCATTTTCGCCCATGCCAGTTGCAACCTGGCCGCCCTGACCGCCGCCCTGGTGCGGGGCGCCTTTGAATTTCAAGGCCAGAAATGTTCGGCCTGCTCGCGCGCTTACATTCCCGACTCCTTGTGGCCGGCCTTCAAAGACCGGCTGCTGGCCGAGCTCGCGCAAGTCAAGATGGGCGATGTCTGCGACTTCCGCAATTTCATGGGCGCCGTCATTGATGCCAACGCCTACCGGAACATCACCGAGTATATTGAGTTCGCGAAGAACAGCCCGGCCATGGAAATCATCCACGGCGGCGGCTACAGCGATGCGCAAGGTTACTTCATCGAACCCACCGTCGTCGTCAGCCAGGACCCGCAGTCCAGGCTGATGAGTGAAGAAATCTTCGGGCCCGTGCTGACGCTCTATGTGTATCCGGAGAAGCAGTTCGAGGAAACCCTGGACCTGTGCGACCGCACTTCGCCGTACGCCTTGACCGGGGCGATTTTCGCCCAGGATCGCCGGGCCATCGTGAAGGCGATGAATGCCCTGCGTCACGCGGCGGGCAATTTCTACGTCAATGACAAACCGACCGGCGCCGTGGTGGGCCAACAGCCATTTGGTGGCGCCCGCGCTTCCGGCACCAATGACAAGGCCGGCAGTTGCCTCAACCTGCAACGCTGGGTGTCACCGCGCGCTATCAAGGAAACGTTCCTTCCCCCGCAGGACTTCCGGTATCCCTTCATGGCGGAGGAGTAGCCGGGAACAAAGTAGCGCTTTGCCCTGGGCCTGAAGCCATACTTGGCGATGGCTGTTTTCGCTTCAACAAGTGGGAGCCCGACGTCACTTCTACGCTGAATGGCATTCAGGAGGTCAGGGGTTCGAACCCCCTCGGCTCCACCATCCGCATCTGGCGCATGACAAACGCCCCGTCTTGGGCTACGGTCCGCGGTGTTGTGCAACGACGTTGCGGTTTCTTGACGGCGGGCCTGGCGCTGTGGGCGGGCTTGGCCACCGTCTTGGCGCAGACGATTCCCAGCCAGATTGACGCGATCCTCGCCCGGACGACCGTCGCGGCGAACAGTTGGAGCGTGCTCATCGAGAACGCCGGCGGCTCGGTCATCTATTACCAGCGCAATCCGACCACCGGCCTGGCCCCGGCCTCGAACACCAAGATGTTCACGACCGCGGCGGCCTTCGGGCTGCTCGGCACCAACTACGCCTTCCCAACGCGGGTCTATGGCAACGGCACGCTGAGCGGCGGCGTGCTCACCGGTGATCTGAACCTCGTTTGCGAGCACGATCCGACCTGGAACACCTCGGTGTTTTCCAGCGCCCGCAAGCCGCTGGACACGATCGCGGCAGCGCTCAAGGCGGTGGGCGTGACGTCCATCACCGGCAACGTCCAATGCTACGGCTTGTGCGCCTACGGCTTCGGCTCCACGGATGATCTGTCCGCCACCAGCACCGCCGCTAAGAACGCCGTCGCTGCGACCAATTTCGTCGCGGCGCTCGGGGCGCAGGGCATTACTGTCTCCGGCTTTCCGGCGGGTGTAACGGGCTTTTCGCCGCCGGGCACGCTGCTGCACACGTATTACTCGACCAACAACACTTACGGCGGCAAGCCGCTGCGGCTCGACGTGGCGTGCATTCCGTTGCTTAAGGTCAGTCACAACGTCATGGCAGATGTCCTGCTCCGGCATCTCGGCTGGAAGTTCGGCGGCACCGATTCCTACACAGCCGGGCGGAATCAGGTAGTCCCATGGCTGCGGAACGTCGCGGGGCTTAACACCAACGGCATCGCGATGAACGACGGCTCGGGGCTGTCGTGGAACAACCGCTTTTCCGCGCGCCAGACCGTGGACCTCACGCGCTACATGCTGGCGGCGTTTCCGAGCTGGGACGACGGCCTGCCCATCGGCTGCACGGACGGCACGATCAGCAGCAGGTTTTGCGGCACGGACGGCTCGGGCACGGTCCGCGCCAAGACCGGTTCGCTCAGCATCTCCATCGCGCTGAGCGGCTACATCGACAACCCCTACGACGGCCAGCGCTACCTGTTCTCGTTCATCAGCAACAACTCCGGCGGTATTGACCAGGCGAACACGCGGCAGGCGATGGACGATTGCGTGGTGCTGCTCGGCGCGCGCGGTGTGCCGCTCAGCCCGGAACTCCTGTTCGTCCGGAACACCGGCAGCGGACTCACCCTCACCTGGTCCAACGATGACTTCATCCGCACCGGCTATCGCATCTATACCAGCAGCGACGGCTTGAGCTTCGGTCCCCCGGTCAACGTCAGTTCCGCCGTGCAGAGCTACACGGAGAACGGACTGGCCCCCGGCACGCAGCGTTACTACAAGGTGTCGGTCGTTGGCAGCGGCGGCGAAAGCAAGCCTTCGCGGATCTACGGCGCGCAGGTCGGGCCCGCGCCGCCGCCGGTGCTGCTCGTGGACGGCAATGACCGCTGGCAGTTCCAAACGAGCGAGAACCCGGGTTGCACGAATCACGCCTTCGCGGCCCTGGCCGGGCACAGTGTCAGCGGGCCGGCGTTTGACACGGCGAATCATAACGCCGTGATTTCGGGCGCCGTGCGACTCACGAATTATCCGGCGGTCGTGTGGTTGCTCGGCGAGGAATCCACCCAGGACGAAACCTTCGACACGACCGAGCAGACGCTGGTTTCCGACTACCTGAGTGCCCGGGGCAATCTGTTTGTCTCCGGTGCCGAAGTGGGCTGGGACCTGGACCGCCCCAGCGGGCCGACGACCGCCGACCGGGATTTCTACCACACGAAGCTCCGCGCTGCCTACAGTGCGGATGACGCCGCCACCTACGCCTTCGCTCCAGCCGCCGGAGGCATCTTCGCCGGCAACGCCGCCGGCGGTTTCGACAATGGCACCCAGGGCAGCTTCAACGTGGATTACCCGGATGTTCTCGCCGTGGCGAACGGTAGCATTGTGGCGCTGACCTACTCGGGCGGCACGGGCGGCGCTGCGGGCGTGCAATATGACGGCGCGCCCACCGGCGGCAAGCTCATGACCTGGGGCTTCCCCTTCGAGACGATCACCAATACCGCCGTCCGCGCCGCGTACCTGTCAGATGTGTTGCGTTGGTTCGGCGTGCTGCCCCTGCCGCAATTGCAGCAGCCGCAGTTCAACGTCACGAACAACTCGCTCACGCTCACCTGGACCGCCAGCGCCGGCCTGCGCTACCGCGTCCAGTTCAAGACCAACCTCACGGACGCCGGCTGGCAGACGCTCAGTGCGGATGTGACGGCCACGAACATCGCGGCTTCGCAGGTGGACGCAGCGGTCGGTAGCGCGCCGCAGCGGTTCTATCGCGTGCAACTGCTGGACTGATTCAGGGGCGCATCAAGCTCGGGATTTCCAGCCAAACCGGGGACGCTCAGCCTCCCAAACAGGCGCGTCGCGTATCGAGTCAGAGGTTCGAACCCCCTCGCCTCCACCATCCAAAAAACACCGATTCTACAAGGGTATTATTGAGGTTTGCTCCAGAAAAAGCGCAGCAGGGGAAAAAGCCGCTTGCTCACTCCTTGTTCACAGGATTTAGGCGTGAGGCCCGCGGGAAGCGAATCAGATGGTGTCCAGCCACTGCTGGAATCGTTGGGCCACCATGGCTCGCCGCGCCGCAAACGGGATGCGGGCTATCATGCGCCGAGCCTCCGCCACATCGAAGTCGCCGGCTTTCTCGACTTCCGGCAACTGGCAGAACAGCCGGCTGCGGGCGGGGGCAAGGTAAAACACATCCAGCAACGCACCTTATCAAGGGGCAGCGTATCCCTGCGACGCGCAGATTGAACGTGCTAGCCTCGGCGGCTTAAATGATTTGCCGAGCTTCCTGGCCGGCGATTACCTTAAGCCGCTCGGTGCCTCCGCACATGCAAGACAAAGCGAACCAGCTCTTACTTGGGCTCTGCTGCGCTCTGTTGGTCGCGGTGACGGCGGCGTTGTACTGGCCCGCCCACAGGTTCAGCTTCGTCAACTATGACGACCCGGTTTATGTGACGCAGAACGCACAGGTGCAGGCCGGCCTTACCTGGAAGGGCGTGTCATGGGCTTTGACGGCGGTCCACGCCAGCAACTGGCACCCGCTGACCTGGCTTTCGCACATGGCGGATGTTCAGATCTTTGGTCAGGCTGCCGGCGGTCACCATCTGATCAATGTTCTCCTTCATACCACCAACAGCCTGCTTTTGTTTCTCGTGCTCCTGCGCATGACCGGCCAGCCCGGGCCCAGCCTGCTGGTGGCGGCCTTGTTCGCCTGGCATCCGTTGCACGTCGAGTCGGTGGCCTGGATCTCCGAACGCAAGGATACGCTGAGTTCCTTGTTCTGGCTGTTAACCCTGTGGTTTTACGCCGGCTACGTTCGGCGGCGATCGGGCGAGCCGGGCGGCGGGCAGGCAACCCGGGCCTACCTGGCGGCACTGCTGTGCTTTTCACTCAGCCTGCTGAGCAAGCCCATGGTGGTGACTTTGCCGTTTGTGCTGTTGCTGCTGGATGTGTGGCCGCTAAAACGGGTGTCGCTTGATGCCTGGGCGCCCGGCGACTGGCGCGCGTTGATCCGCGAGAAGATCCCGTTCTTCGCTCTGGCAGGGGGGTCTTGTGTGCTGACGTTCTTGGCCCAAAGCCGCAGCGGGGCGGTGGCCTCCCTGAGCTACATTCCAATGGAGCAGCGGCTAACCAACGCGTTGGTCGCCTACGTCGTCTACCTGCGCAAGGTGGTATGGCCGGCTGACCTGGCGGTCTTCTATCCCCATCCAGGCGCGTCGCGCTGGGCGCTGGTCATTCTCGCGGCGGCGTTTCTGGGTCTGATGACCGGGGCGGCACTGTGGCAGTCAAAGCGGCGGCCCTGGTTCGCGGTCGGATGGTTTTGGTATCTCGGAACGCTGGTCCCGGTGATTGGATTGGTACAGGTGGGGAACCAGGCTTATGCGGACCGCTACACCTACGTGCCGTTGATCGGGGTCTTCTTTGCCCTGGCCTGGGGAGTGGCCCAGTGGGCTTCGTCCTCCCGGGCGAAAGTGCTTGGAGTGAGCCTTGCCTCGGGCCTGGCGCTCGCGGCTTGTGGCGTGGCGACCCATCGTCAACTCCAGCACTGGGAGAACAGTGAAACACTTTTCCGCCGGGCGCTGGCGGTGACCGACAACAACTACCTCGCCCACCATAATCTGGCCTTCCTGCTGGCGCCGGCGGGCAGACTGGACGAAGCCCAGGTCCATTATGAACAAGCTTTGGCGATTCTGCCCACCTACTATGAGGCGCATCTGAATCTGGGGACGCTTCTCCTCAGGAAGGGGGCGCTTGATGGGGCGGCTGAGCACCTCCTGCTCGCGCTCAAGTCCAATCCTGATTCCGTCGAAGGGCATTACAACTACGGCGTTGTCCTGGGAACGCAGGGCAAAGACGAGGCGGCGATTGTTGAGTTTAGCAAGGCCGCCGAATTGCAGCCGAACCATCTCAATGCCCATTACAACCTGGGGCTCGCGCTGGCGAAAGTTGGCCGCCCGCAAGATGCCGAACGGCACTATCGGCAAGCGATACGCCTGGCAGAACTTCCGGCAGCCGTTCCGGATTCCCGGTTTGCGTTGCCCCATTACAATCTGGGCCTGCTCTTACAGCAGCAGGGTCGGTTGGCGGAAGCGCAGGAGCATTTCGACCGTGCCGCTCGCCTGCGCGCCATGCTTCCACCCAGCCGGAATTAACGCCGGCGCTGTGCTGATGGGGCGGGAGCGGCTAGCCCTCAGCGCTCGCGAGCGAGGCGGAAGAACTGGTTGGCGCTGATAGCAGGCACCGGGACTGACAACTCGTTTGTTGCCGCGACGAGGTTCGCAACGGCTGACTGCCACGCGGTGAAATTCGACGAGCTTTCCACGCGATAGCGCTCACCGGGAATGGTTGTCCAACGCAGGGTGGCGACCTCGTTGCTGACCGTGAGGCTGCGAATAGCCAGCGGCACATTGTAGGGGTTGCGGAAGGTCAGCATCACCGGCAGGTGGTCCGCGGCGGTGGCGCTGTCGCCGGCCAGCAGCGGTGGCGCCGGGGGAGATACCAAGTCCGAACGAAAGACGCGGCCGTCGCTAGTGCTGTAGTAAAGCAGGTTGCAGGGGAGGACATAATCAAACCGGATGGTCAGGCTCGCATTCTGAATGGACCAGGTGCGGTCGTCGGCAGTGGTCGGATTGCGCGGAGTGGTGAGGCGCAGGCCGGTGGGCAAGCTGGTCAACGTCTGAATGGCGGCCTGTTCGTAAGTGCGGGGCCGGTAGATGTCCTCGTTCATGTCGCCCACCAGCACGTAGGGCCGCAGGGGATTGGTGGTCAAGTGGGCGGTGGCGAAATAGTTGGAGATGGCCCGCGCCTCCGCCGCGCGGCGGAGGGAACTATCCTGGTCCGCGTGGGCCTTGAGGTGGGTGGTGAAGAAATGGAACGGCTGCGGGAGGTCGGGCACGACAATTTCCGCCTCGAACAAGTCGCGCGTGAAGTCGCCCACATACCCGTAGGCCGTGAGGTCGCTGTTGATCAGCCATGATTTCGACCGCACGATGGGGTAACGACTGGCTACCGCACTCCGCTCGGCGCCGCCGGTGGAAGAACCGATCGCCACATAGTAACCGGGCAGGTAGGCCCCAACGAAGTTGGTCATCTGCAGGCGAAAGTCCTCGGGCACCTCCTGGAACCCGACGATGTCCGGTTGGAGATAACCCAATTGCCGGCCGACGGCCTGAACGTTCGCGGAGGTTAAAGTCCAGCCGGAGGCGCCATTGCCCAGAATATTGTAAGTCAGCACCGAGAAATTGCTGACGGTGCAGTCGCCAACGAAGCGGACCATGTCGAATCGGAGCGTGCCAGCGTTGCCGTAGGTGCTGGTCGGATTGGACGGCATGTAGCCGTTCGTGCCCGCACCCAAAGCCGTGCTCTCAAACTCGGTCACGAAGCGCACTCCGAATTTGGGATTGTTCTCGACGCCAGGCAAGCTGATGAAGCTGGCCGATTGGCCGTTGATCCAGGTTTCATTGGTCATGGTGATGACCTGGAAGTCAATGAAGTCCGTGCCGTTGGTGGTGTATTGCAGGCGCGTGTATTTGCTGGCGGTGTTGCTGTTGCGCAGGTCCCAGCGCAGCGTGATGTTCCGGTAGCCCACCGTACCCACGTTCAGGCGGATGCCGTTCTGCTTGTTTTGCGTGCCTTGCGCCGGCCAGGTGGTGATTCGCCAGTTGCTGTTATCCGCCGCAGGGTCCGACGAGCCGTTCGGGGCGGTAAACGTCGCGCTAACACCACCGACGAGCGAGGCACTGCCGGCGCCCAGGGCCGGCGCGGTGGTGCCCGTGGTGGCATCATTGTCCGGCACCGGGCTGTTGAAATCCCAGAGTGCAATGGTGGCGGCAGTGGCGCCGGAACAACCGGCCAAGAGAGCGCACAGAAAGGTAAGAGTCCGTTTCATGAATTGCGCGCTGGCTGGCTGTACCTTCGGCGGACCATGGTCTCAGCTGGCCAGCCGGAAGAAACGCGGCTCGGGTGCGTTGGTTGTGATTACGAGGTTACTGCCATTGGTTACAACTGGCGGCTGCCCGACAATGCCCCAACTGCCGGTGCTCAGATTGGTCCGGCTCTGGAGGGTAAAGACCCACCGGTTGGTGGGCCAGGAAAGGAAGAGGAGATCGCCCGCGCGGCTGATGGCGAGCATGGGCTGCACGACGTCGCCGGAGAAGGTGACCATGTCCAGCCAAAGCGTGCCATTGACGCTGTAGCCCCCGTCGGCCCGGGTGCCGATATACTGGTTGGCGCCCTGGCCCGTGGCGGTGCTTTCCCACTCGCTGACCAGCCGGACCGCGAAGTTCGGATTGTTGTCCACGCCGGGAATCCCCGCCAGACTGAGGCCGGTGGGAAACCACGTCACCTCGACTGGGTTGGTGTAAACGAAGGAGGTGTCCGTGAAATTGACGCCGTTCACACTGTACTGGAGCCGCCAATACCGGCTGCCGGTGGCGCTGTTATAGTGGTCCCAGGAGAGGGCGATGTTTTGGCAGCCGACGGTGCTCACGCGGAACTCCGCGCCACTGGTCTTGTTGCCTGTGCTTTGCGCGGGAAAACTGCCGAACCGCCACTTCGAGTTGTCCGTGAGGTTGGGATCAAAGCTCACGGGCGCCACATTGCTGTTGAGCGAGTTGGTGGCCGTGCCCACGCTCGTGGCCGTGCCGGAGCCGATAGCGGGCACGAGGGTTCCGGTGCTGGTGTTGGTATCGGGCGGATTGCTGTTGAAATCCCAGAGCGTGATGATCTCAGGCCGCCGCACCTTGAGCATGAAAGAATTGCTGGCCGACAAAGCCCCGTCGCTGACGACCACGGTGATCCAGGACGCACCCGCTTGCCCGGCTGCGGGCGTCAACCGAAGGGTCCGGCTGGCCCCCGCGCCGCCCAGGGTAATGCCGGAGGGAGGCACGAGGGTCGGATGAGCGGAGTAAACGTTCACGGTGAGATTCGTCGGATTGGTTTGCAAATCGCCGATGGTGAACGCGATATTGGTGGTGGAGGTGTTGGCCAGGATGGTTTGATGCGGAAAGGCGCTGATGAAAGGCATCTCGGAGGAACTGTTGAATGCGAGCAGCACAGGGTAATGATCGGAAGCCGTGGCGCTGTCGGTCGCCAGCATGGGCGGCACGGGCGGGCTTACCTTGTCGGACCGGAACACCTGGCCGCTGGCCACATTGGAGAACAGAATGCCGTTGGGCAGGACGTAATCGAACCGGATGCTCGGGTTGGGGTTTTGGGCGGACCAGGTGTCGTCGTCGTTGGTCACCGGGTTTCGGGGTTCGGTCAGTTTCAACCCGGTCGGGGTGCTGGTCATCGTTTGAATCGCCTGCTGCTCGAATTCCCGCGGCTCGTAGATGTCTTCGTTCATGTCCCCAACCAGCACGCAGGGGCGCAGCGCGTTGGTGATCTGATAGGTGGTGGCAAAGAAATTGGAGATGCACCGAGCCTCGGCGCCGCGCCGGGTGGCGCTGGTCTCATCGGCGAACGCCTTCAGGTGAGTGGTGAAAAAATGGAGGGGCTGCGCGAAACCGGGCAGGGCGATTTGCGCCTCGAAGAGATCGCGCGTGAAGTCGCCGGCATAACCAAAAGACGTGAGGTCTTGATTTACCAGCCAGGACTTGGATCGCACGATGGGATATCGGCTGGCCACGCTGCTCCGTTCGCTGCCGCCGGTGGAAGAACCGACCGCGACAAAGTAACCGGGCAGATAGGTCCCAATGAAGTTGGTCATCTGGAGCCGAAAGTCTTCGGGGACTTCCTGGAAGCCGATGACATCCGGCTGCACGATAACTCAGTTGCCGGCCAATCGCCTGAACGTTCGGCGACGCCAAGATCCAGCCCGACGCGCCGTTGCCCAGGATGTTGTAGGTCAGCACGGAGAAACTGCTGACCGTGGAATCGCCCGAGAAGGAGACCATGTCGAAGCGCAAGGTCCCTGCGGTGCCGTAGGAAGTGCCGGGGTTTGAAGGCATATAGCCGTTCGTGCCCGTATTCAGCGCCGTGCTCTCGAACTCGGTGACGAAGCGGACCCCGAACTTCGGGTTGTTCTCGACGCCCGGCACGCCGACGAAGCTGGCCGACTGGCCGTTAACCCACGTTTCATACGGCATGGTGATGACCTGAGAAGTCAATGAAGTCCGTGCCGTTGGTGGTGTATTGGAGGCGCGTGTACTTGCTGGCAGTGCCGCTGTTGCGCAGGTCCCAGCTCAACGTAACATTCCGGTAACCGACGGTCGGGACATCGAAGCGGATGCCGTTCTGCTTGTTTTGGGTGCCTTGCGCGGGCCAGGTGGTGATACGCCAATTGCTGTTATCCGCCGCAGGATCCGACGAGCCGGCTGGGTCGGTGAAGGTCGCGCTGACGCCTCCAACCAGCAAAGCGGTCCCCGCGCCAAAGTAGGGCGCGGTGGTGCCAGTGGTAGCATTAGTATCCGGCACCGGGCTGTTGAAGTTCCAATGTGCAATCGTAGCGGCATAGGCGCTGGAGCACACAGCGAAGAGAACACACAGGAGGATCGGAGTCTTCTTCATAAATTGTAAGCTGCCCGGTTGACGCGTCTCTAAGTCATCACTTCATCGCGCCAACCGGAAGAACCGGGTGTCGTTCGCGTTGGTTAGGATCACTATGTTCTTACCATCGCCCACGACGGGCGCCGGCGCAAAGACGTCCCAACTCCCGGTGCCCAGATTGGTCCGGCTCTGGAGGGTGAAGAGCCACCGGTTGGTAGGCCAGGAAAGCTGGAGGAGATTGCCCACCCGGCGGATAGCGAGCGCCGGTTGAATGACGTCACCGGAGAAGGTGACCATGTCCAGCCACAGCGTGCCGGCGGTGCTGTAACCGCCGCTGGCCTGGGTGCCGATATACTGGTTGGCGCCCTGGCCGGTGGCGGTGCTTTCCCATTCGCTCACGAGGCGAATGCCGAAGTTCGGATTGTCATTGGCGCCGGGAATCCCGGCCAGACTGAGGCCGGTCGGGAAACCAGATGGTTTCGGCGGGATTGGTGTAAACGAAGGAGGTGCCCGTGAAGTTGACGCCGTCCAAGGTGTATTGCACGCGCCAATAGCGGCTGGCGGTGGCGCTGTTGTAGTGGTCCCAGGAGAGGGCGATGTTTTGGCAGCCGACGGTGCTCACCCGGAACTCCGCGCCGCTGGTCTTGTTCCCGGCACCCTGCGAAGGGAACGAGGCCAGCCGCCACTTGGAGTTGTCCTCGAGGCTGGGGTCGAAGCTCTGTGCCGTCACATCGCTGTCCAGCGAGTCGGTGGCCGTGCCCACGCTCGTGGCCGTGCCAGACCCGATGGCCGGCGTGAGAATCCCGGTGCTGGTGTTGGTGTCCGGCGGATTGCTGTTGAAATCCCAGAGCGTGATGATCTGCGGTCGCAGCACTTTGAGCATGAACGATTCGCGTGGCGAATACTCCCCGTCGCTGACGAACACGGTGATCCAGGACGCGCCGGCCTCATCCGGCGCCGGGGTCAACTGAAGAATCCGGTTCGCGCCCGACCCGCCCACCGCAACGCCCGAGGGCGGCAGGAGCGTGGGGTGGCTGGAATAGACGCTTACCGTGAGATTGGTCGGGCCGGTGTCCGGGTCATCAACGGTGAACGGGATGGTGGCGGAGGTGTTGGCCAGGATGGTTTGATGCGCGAAGTCGTTGAGGATGGGCGCGAGGTTGGTCCAGGCCGGAGTGCCCGGGGCGGTGGTGAAGCGCCAGACCGGGCCGGTGGTGGTTTGGCTGCCGTTGCTGACGGTGACATACCACTCGTAAGTGGCGCCGGGCGACCGCCCCGGCCACGCGCAACTGGCCGTGCTGCCGGAGGAGACGGTGTTGGTCCCGATGGGGGCGAAAGCCGCCGCAGCCGGCTGCATGGCATAGTCGAATTGGAATTGGCTGTCGGCATCGGTTTCGTACTCCCCGATCCACGGCGAATAGGTGAAGACCCGCACGGTGTTCGAGGCCGGCGAAAAGCGCAGCAACCGCAGGAAGCCATTGCCGCCGCCGCCGCGGAACTGGTAATCCGAAACCAGGGTGCGGACGGTGTTGCCGTTGAAGACATCCACGCGCGAGCCCTCGCCGTCCACATGGCCGCAAAGCATCAGAAACAGGTTGGCATTGGCCTTGAGGGCCTCGTAAATGGCGGCGCCTTGTGAGCCGAAGTCGGACGG
This sequence comes from uncultured Verrucomicrobiae bacterium, assembly GCA_963822005.1. Taxonomy (GTDB): domain Bacteria; phylum Verrucomicrobiota; class Verrucomicrobiia; order Limisphaerales; family UBA8199; genus PALSA-1440. The sequence goes on from CAWGGD010000025.1 coordinate 30,507, forward strand.
AGTGGTGGGCCGGCCGATGTAATGGCTGACGACGATGGCGCGCCGCTGGGAATAGGTCTGCAAGAGCGCATTGGCCCAGGCCAGCACGGCGGGATTTGCGTTGGCATCATACTCCAGGTAAACGGCGATGAAGTCCAGGCCCCCGCCGCTGAACAGGGAGAAATGACTGTCGTTGTTCGTTCCGTACCAGCCGCCGTAATAGGCCTTGCCGGCAAAGTGGTTCGTGCCGAAATACCGGTTGTAATAGGTGGTGCTGGCGCCGTCCGGGTCGCCGTTGGGATTCTGGTCGTGGTTGCCCACGCTCGCGCCGTAGGGAATGCCGTTCGGCAGGCCCGTGGTCAGCGGGTTTTCGAGCCGGTACAGGGCGTTGGTGGCATTTCGCCACTGGGTAAGGGTGTCGCGCCGTCGTCAACGATGTCGCCCAGGTGCGCGACGTAGGCGATGTTCCAGGCCAGGCGGTTGGTCACAATCCAGTCGGCCTGGGCGTCGAACATGGCGGGGAGGCCGCGCCTTGCGCTGGCGCAATAATACTGCGAGTCCGGCAGCACCGCGATGGTGAAGTCCGGCCCGGGAGAGGCCATGCGGCCATAGAACCGGACGGTCAGGCTGCCGCCGCCTGGGTCGCTCACGTTGACTTGCAGGACGGGTGACGTGCCCACGTTCACCGCGTTGCTGGCGGGCGAGACCAACACGGGCGCTGCGGGCGCTGCACGCACCCCAGTTGGAATGCCCCATGCCGCCAGCAGAAGGACTAGGACTCCTGAGCCGCACGCTTGGATTGGAGTGGACCAGCGCCCCCTCCCCATGAACCTCAATGGGAACGAGACAGCCCCCTGTCCCTCTCCCCCTTTGAGCCGTATCCATGCAGTTGGAGGTGGGGAGCACACGCCTCTGGCGTGTGGTTTGCGGCGTCCCGCCGCAAACTTTCCTCGGCCTGACTGAACCACCAAACGGCGAGGGCTGACTGGGAGGACGATGCCAACGGCGGGACGCCGTCGGCAGCACGCGGGACGCGTGCGCTCCCCATTCCCAACAGAATTGTTACGGTTGATGGGGAGAGGGCCCTTTAGGGCGGGAGCGGGGTCGTGGGCAGGCTCACCTAGTTTCCACGGGTCAGGATGTCTGAGGCTGACGGCGGCAGAGGCGAACCAGCGGCTGAACACTTTCATATTGCACTTATTGCACCTAAAACCAAAGCCGCAGAGCAGATAAACCCCCACTCTGCGGCAACAGACTGTGGTTGGCGTTGCTCCGCCGGTCAGCGCACGGCCTTGGAACTGCGGGCGGTGTCCTGGGACAGGTCCCAGACGTCCAGCCATTTCACCCGCTTGACGAACTCGGCGTGGCCGTCGCAGAAATTCATATTGGCACCGTCTTTCCCATGGTTGTCCTCCGGGTCTGGGAAGTTGCTATTGTTGGGGTTGGCAAATACCACCGGCTCGACGCTCCCGCGGTCGGCGTCGGACATGAGGAACACCGATGACGGGGACTGCTTGTGGCCCAGCCACTGCGGAGAATTCTTGATGATGTGGCTCGTAACAAGCTGCTCGGTCTTCTTGAGGCCGGTAACGCCGGACCCGGTGAGACAACCCATCACCTCGTAGCCCAATCCATTGGAGTCCGGCGGGGTGTAGGGGGCCAGGGTCACCAGGTCCACCAAAACTCTCTCGCTTTGATTGGGCGGCGGCTTGTTCTGCCATTGAGTCCGGCACCGCACGGTGTGGCGGGTGCTCGGGCAGTTGAAGGACCTTGGTGGCCGGGACGAATGTCGGGAAAAGGAAACTCAGGTCGTCGTCCGTCGTCGAGCGGTCTGAGCCCTGGGTGGGGAGGGCGCCCGGATACCAGGTGGGCGCGGTGAAATGCCCGCGAAAATCATTGGCGTACATGACGCAGCCCAGACCCAGTTGTTTGAGATTGTTCAAACAACTGATCCGCATGCGCTTTGGACTTGGCTTTGGCCAGGGCCGGCAGCAGCAGCGCCGCCAGAATGGCGATGATCGCGATGACCACCAGCAGTTCAATCAACGTGAAGCCCTGCCCCACGTGGCCGGCCCGAGGCCCGGCGCCGATCGAGCAGAGCGCTCCTCGGTTGCGAATACTGTCGCTTCATAACATTCAATTCTGCATGGCCACGAATCTTAACGCACTAAGACCACACATTTCCATCAGTTCGCCGAGGCGCTCCCGTGGCGCTAAGACTAGTGGGCTTTGCGACGCAGGAAAAGCGCGAGGCCGCCCAATCCGAGCAGCGTCAGGGTGCCGGGTTCGGGGATGTTTGGGCCGCCGAAAACCATGTCGGGAAGCTTCTTGCCTACGATGACAGGATCGTTCGCGGAGCTAAAGGTAATATTCAGCGGATCGCTCGCACTGCCGGTCAGGATAGCTCCAAACCAGTCACCCGGGGCGGACCCGGTGGACTCATCCTTGCGCCCCACCCACATGGCGCCCGCGGTGGTGGGCGGCGCACCGGCTATGTCAACAATGTTGCCATATTGGCTCGATCCTGCTGCGGCGCCCTGCACGCGCAAGGTGACGGCCCCGTATGACCAGTCGGTCGCCCCCCCGGTAGCCGAGCCTTCAATGATGCCCACAGAATCCACGATGGACCAACCGGTGGGCAGAGGGTCGAGCCAGCCGTCGTCGTTGCCGTCCAGATCGAGCGTGAGCGTGGGCGCACTGCCGGACCCGATGTTGATAAGCATCATGGTCGTCGTCCCATTCTCCAGGTCAACCTGAGTGCCATCATCGGTTGTGCCCAACCGTGCTGGCACCGTTTAACCCCCAGCCTTGGCCGGCGGTATTCTGAATCACCGTCGCCCCGGGGGCAGTTGCGGTGTAGGGGCTGAAGTTCTGGCGGGCGAACAGATACCCGTTCGCGCCGATCGAGAACGATCCCAAGTCGAAGAACTGGTTGATGTCACCCCGCCCGGTCGTGCCTCCACCCTCGATGCTCAACAGGTAGTAGCCGGAGAGCGACATGTTCGGCGTGCCGCGCAACTCGAAGTGCTCGTTGCCCGTGGTGGCGGTGCTGTCGCTGCCATTCGGGTTGGTCAATACTTCATTGATCCAGACTGGTCCTGCGTTGGTGATGCTGGCGGCGAGCGCCAGGACGGCGAGAGAGGTGATGATTCGTTTCATAACTGTTTTAGTTGAATGTTGTTTTGGTTATATCGGAAATGCTGTTTCAGTCAATCGTCATTCTTTGTTCCTGCCTGCTTATTACGGTTTGGCCAATACGTAGTAGAACGCCCCTCCGGCGGGTGCGGTCGTGTCCGTGAAGGACGTCGTCGTCACCGTCGCGATCGGTGCGTAGCTCGCCTTGTTCGCCACGTTCGTGCTCCGATAAACGACATACTTGAGGTTGAAGCTCGCGGCGCCGGCCGGCGACCACTCCAACTGCGGGCCCGAGACCGTCTGGGTGACGTTGGTGATCGAGAAGTTGGAGAGCGCGAAGGCCGCATACGACTCCGAATGGAAGATCAGGAGGCGTCCGCCGCCGCCGGCGGTGCTGGTGTCCGAGACGACCAGGAAGGCGCCGTTGGTGGAGAAAGCCATGCCCGGGGAATGCATGTTAAGCGCGCGAAATGGCACGGGCGGGCTCACCAGCGGGAAGCTCAACTCTTTTGTGTCCGCGTCCTGGTCACTTGGGTCCACCGACCAGATCTCATCCAGCGAATCGTCGGCCACCCATACCTTGCCCGTGGTGGGATCCACCGCCAGGCACTCACCATTCGTCACAACAACGTGCTGGGGACAATACGTGCGGATCGTGCCGCTTGCCGTTAACTGCGGTGATAAAGCCGTCCGTGCTCAAGGTGACCACCTCGCCCGATTGGGGCAGTGCATCGATCGCCCTCAGATTGCTCCAGCCCAGGCCGGCGGTCGTAGGAGCCACCAGGAAGTTGTTGTTGATCTGGTTGAGCACGGTCGTGGCCGGGTCCTGGAGGTTCAGGGCGTTCATCGTGTCGCTGTCGCTGCCTTCATCGGCAATCACGAGCCAGCCGGGCTGCCCCAGCGTGCCGGTGAAGTTGGCGGGGGCGAAGGCCAAGTCAATCGGGTCATCATCCAGGTCCACGGTGTTGAAGCCGGTGTTGGTGATGACCATCTCGGGCGTGTTGGCGGACCACGGCGCCTTGAGGCGCATGAGCGACCCGGCGTAAACATGCACCCACCAGAGGGTGCCGTTGGTCTCGACGACGAGGCCGAAGGGACGATCCAGGCCGCTCACCACCGGCGTGGAATCCACCCACCAGTTGCCGCTGGCCACCTTGTAGGCGCGGTAGATGCCGCCGCCCACGTCATTGTCAATGGTGAACAAGATGGTGGTGTTATCGCGCGGGTCCACGGCCACATCGCCGACGGGGCCGCCAGGGGTCACGATCGTGTTGGTGGTGAACCGGGTGCCGTTGATGGTGGGGGTATAGGACAGGGCGCCCAGCGGAGCGGCGACTGAGGTTGGTGCCGCCGTACACCATGTCGGACAGCTTCATGCCGGTGTAGGCCGGATCGCTGGCGCTGTAGAAAACGAAGTTCAACGGCGCCGCCGCAGTGCCGTCCACGATGGTCCCGACCCAGTCATTGGAGGTGGAACCGGTGGATTCGCCTTTGCGGCCCACGTAAAACGTGCCGGCGGTGGTTGTCAGCGGGCCAGGCACATCAATGATGTTGCCATAGGCGCATCGCGCCAAAATAGGCAGTGCCATTGGTAGAAGTTCGGGCGCGCGAAAGGTGATGGCCCCGTAGGACGAGTCTGTCGCCGACGGCCAGCTGGCACCGTCCATGATGCCAACCGAGTCCACCACGGTCCAACCGGTGGGCAGGTCCAGGATGCCATCATTGTTGGTGTCCAGATCATCTGTGGCCTGACCACCTGTGTACGCGGGGGGGGTGCCGCCGGACTCCACCTTGACCAGCAGGAGGGTTGTGGCCGAGTTCTCCAAATCCGCCTGGGTGCCGTCCCCGTGGTAGAATTCGAATGTGCTCTGCCAGCCGCCTCCGTCGCTCTGAATCACCGTCGCATTCGGGTCGGTGGAGGTGTATGGCGCTGCCAGTTTGGCGCGCGAAGAGGTAGCCGTTCGCGCCGAGCGAAAACGAGCCCAGGTTCCAAGAACTGGTTGACGTCGCCCTTGCCAGGCGTGCCCGTTCCCTGGCCTTCCAAGCTAATCAGGTAATAGCCCGCCAGCGACATGTTGGGCGGGCCGCGCAATTCGAAAAACTCGTTGCCGGTATCAGCTGCCGGGCGGATTGGGGAGCACTTCGTTGATATAGACTGGGCCCGCGGCGTTGGCGGCGCAGGTGACAAACACCAGGGTGGCGAGAGAGGTGAGGATTCTTTTCATGGCTGTACTGTTCAGTTGTGATCCGGTATCGTCAAGTTCAGTTAACTATGATTCCGTATTATCAAATACTCCCATAATTCCGCTGCCAAGTCCATAGAACATTTGTTCTAATGCGACGACCTGCCCAGGAGCAAGAAACGACCCCAGTGGGCAGGGTGTTCCGGGTGGCGCCGACATGCGAATATCGTTGTTTGGGGGCGGACTGGCGGAGAAAAATGTCCCCGCTCCCCCTCACGCGGAGGGCTGCCCCAGGAACCTCACCACCGCCTGGGTGCGCGAATGAACGTGGAGCTTCTCGTAAATGGTGTGGAGATGGGCGCGCACGGTGCTCGGGCTGATGGCGAGCTGGTCGGCGATTTCCTTGTAGAGATAGCCTTTGGCCAGGAGGGCGAGAATCTCGTGCTCCCGTTTGGTGAGCTTCTCGACCTCGGAGGCAGGCTCCTTGATCTGCTGGAAGTGGTTGACGACTTTGCGGGCGATCTTGCATGGACATGGGCGCGCCGCCGGCGTGGACCTGCTCGACCGCCTGGACGATTTCGGCGGAGGGCATGTTCTTCAGCAGGTAACCGCTGGCGCCGTTGCGCAACGAATCGAAAATCAGATCGCTGTCGTCATAAGTCGTCAGCATCAGCACCTGGACTTTGGGGAGCTGCTCTTTGAGGCGAGCGACACACTCGATGCCGCTCATGCCGGGCAGGTTGATGTCCATCAACACCACGTCCGGCTGCTCGGCGGGAATCCTTTGCGAGGGCCTGCTCGGCATCCCGGTGCGCGCCGACGCAGCGAAGCGCCGGCGAACTCCCCAGCAACTCCGCCAGGCTCTGGCGGGTGCCCCGGCTATCTTCGACGATGGAGACTTTGATCGGCATCCGGTCCACGCATGAGATTCTGCGCCAGGAGGCCCGGCGGCGCAATCGAACAAACGTTCTAGGTTAATGGGCTTGTGACCGGCGCTCGGTGCGACGAGTCTGGTTTGACGATCGTGTCCAGCGCATTTAGGCTCGGGCACAAAGCAATGAGCGAAACGCGCGGTTCCGAGAAGAACGCTTCGAGGCCCCGATGATTTGACCGTAAGTGTCCGATTCAAAACTAATAACTATGTCAACCGCCATCCTCGCCTTGGACCAGGGCACGACCAGCTCACGCGCCATCGTGTTTGACCATGCGGGCGCCATTCGCGCCGTGGCGCAGCAGGAGTTCCGACAGATCTTTCCCCAGGCCGGCTGGGTGGAGCACGATCCAGCTGGAGATCTGGCAAACGCAACTCGGCCACCGCCCGTGCCGCGCTGGACCAGGCCGGGCTCAAGGCCACTGACATCGCGGCCATCGGCATCACCAACCAGCGCGAGACGACCGTGGTCTGGGACCGCCGGAGCGGCGCGCCCATCCACAACGCCATCGTCTGGCAGGACCGGCGCACGGCGAAGTTCTGCGATGAACTGAAGCGGGCCGGGCACGCGGGGCTGGTCCAGCAGAAGGCCGGCCTGGTCATTGACGCCTATTTCTCCGGCAGCAAGCTGCGCTGGATTCTCGATCATGTGCCCGGGGCCCGGGAGCGCGCCCGCCGCGGCGAACTGGCCTTCGGCACGGTTGACACCTGGTTGCTGTGGAATCTCACCGGCGGCGCGCTGCATGTGACGGATCCCAGCAACGCCTCGCGCACGATGCTCTTCAATCTGCGCACCGGCGACTGGGATGACGAACTGCTCCGGCTGCTGCAGGCGCCGCGCGAGGTGCTGCCGGAGGTTCGCTCCTCCAGCGAGGTGTATGGCGAGACGGCGCGGGGATTGTTCGATGCGCCGATCGCGATTGCCGGAATGGCCGGCGACCAGCAAGCGGCGTTGTTTGGCCAGAATTGCTTCGCGCGCGGCCTGGCCAAGAACACTTACGGCACCGGCTGCTTCATGCTGATGAACATCGGCCCGGAGCCCGCGCCCTCGAAGCACCAGTTGATCACCACCGTGGCGTGGCAGGCGGGCGGGCAGACCGATTTCGCGCTGGAAGGCAGCGTATTTATCGGCGGCGCGGTGGTGCAGTGGCTGCGCGACGGGTTGGGCCTGATCAAGTCCTCGGCGGAGATCGAAGGCGCTGGCCGCGACCGTGCCGGACTGCGGTGGGGTGTATCTGGTGCCGGCCTTCGCCGGGCTGGGCGCGCCGCACTGGGACCAATACGCGCGCGGCACCCTGACCGGCCTCACGCGCGGCACGACCCGCGGCCACATCGCGCGCGCAGCGCTGGAGGGGATCGCCTTCCAGGTCGCCGACGTGCTGGAGGTGATGAAGCAAGACTCGGGCATTGCCATGAACGAGCTGCGCGTGGATGGCGGGGCGTGCGCCAACAACCTGCTCATGCAATTCCAGGCCGACATGCTCCAGGTGCCGGTGGTGCGGCCCAAGGTCATCGAAACCACCGCGCTCGGCGCCGCGTATCTGGCGGGGCTGGCCACGGGCTTCTGGAAGAACCGGGACGAAGTGCGGCGCGCCTGGCAGGCGGAGCGGACGTTCGAGCCGCAAATGAGCGCCGACGCTGCGGCCCATCGCCGGAGCCGCTGGGCTGAGGCGCTGAACCGGGCGCGCGACTGGGAGGAACATTCGAGCGTGAAGTCCACCGCGGCAAACCAATAACCCCCAACCACCCATGAATCCTTACCTCGCCGAATTCATTGGCACCCTGCTCCTCGTCCTCTTCGGCAACGGCGTCGTCGCCAATGTCGTGCTGGCCCGCACCAAGGGCCACAACGGCGGCTGGATTGTCATCACGGCGGGCTGGGCGCTTGGCGTGTTCGTGGGCGCTTTTTGTGCCAGCCCGTTCAGCGGCGCGCATCTCAACCCCGCCGTGACCGTGGCGATGGCTGCCGCCGGCAAGCTGTCGTCCGGCAAGGTCGCGGGCTACATCCTGGCCCAGATGCTCGGGGGCATCGCCGGCGGGGCGCTGGTGTTCGCGTTCTACCGCGAGCATTTCAAGGCTTCGGAGGACGCCGATGGCAAGCTGGCGTGCTTCTGCACCGCGCCGAACATCCGCAAACTGCCGCAGGCGTTCTTCTGCGAGGTGGTGGGGACTTTCGTCCTGATCCTGCCGATCTTTCTCATGACCGATCCGACCGTGAAGCTGCCTGCCTCCGCCGGCGGTGCCGAGGTGCCCATTGGCCTCGGAACCTTGGGGCTTATCCCGGTGGCGTTGCTGGTCTTTGCCATCGGTCTGTCGCTGGGCGGCACGACCGGCTACGCCATCAATCCCGCGCGCGATCTGGGGCCGCGGCTGGCCCACGCGCTCCTGCCGATCCCCGGCAAGCGCGACAGCGACTGGAGCTACGCGTGGGTGCCGGTGACGGGGCCTGTCGTCGGCGCCTTGCTGGCGGTGGGTGTGAACGCTCTCCTGCGCTGACGGATATCAAACCAGCTCTTGCTGGGCCGCATTGCGCGCACTTGAACAAACGTTCCAGCCAAAGGCGCTTGTGATACACATCCGCAGACACGACTCTCGTATGATAATGAACCGCCAATTCGCTTCCGCCAGGCCGCCGCCAATGAACCTCCCAACCGCGGCAAGCTGTGGGGTATCCTTTGCCCCTTTAGATGAAATACACCCCGTGGCACATTTCCAAGGCTGCCCATTCACCGCCGCAGTATGATTTCTCAACTTATTCCCCAGTTGTCCTGCGGCCTGCTTTTCCTGTTGCCGCTGGCCGTCTTGGCGGCTCCGGCGGCGCTGCGTCTCGAACCAGACCCTGATCGCGCCATCGTGCGGTTCCTGGGCGGGGACAGCGAAGGCGGGAGCCGGGCGAACACCAATCTCTTGCGGGCCGGCACCGGGCTGAGCCTGCGTGCGCGCATGGGCGGTCAGTGGCGTGGCAGCGCGGATTTTCCCACCCAGTGCGAGCAGAAGGGCAATAACACAACCCGCTACCGGGTCTCCCTTGGGCCGGAAGCGGAACTGGTCTGGAGTCTCGAACAGAAAGACGGCTCACTCTCGCAGACCATTTCCGGACGCGGCGGACAGTGGTCCCGTGTCGAGGCTCTCGAACTGGTGTTTCCTTTTGATCCCAAAGTCACCCCCACGACTGTCCTGCCCGGAACCTGGAACCAGGACGGTCATCTGCTGTTGCCGGCAATCATCAGCGCCCCGGATTTCGGGCAATGGCTGCTCTCGTGCCAAGACCGCCCGGCCCTGAAAGGAAGGCTCGAAGGCAGCCGCGCGAACCATACGGTGGATTTTGTCATCGAGCTGCCTATGCTGCACGACGGCCAAACCTGCACACTATCTCTCACACCGGTTCGCCTGCCTCCACCCCGGGGCTTGAAAGACAAATCACTCTGGCCGGCGGCGCGGCGCGGCTGGTTCGGCGCCCTGCAATGCAGCGCCCAATGGGGCGATCCCGGAAATCCCTTTAGCGCGCCCCCCGGCATGCTGGCCAACAACGTGATCAGCGACCCGGCGAGCTGCTCGCTCTGGTTCTATGCCGATCAAGCGTTTTGGACACCCGAACTGGCCCCGGGGATTTCTGCCATGACTCTGGTGCGGCGCACGCTGGATTGGTGGCTGGATGAGAAGGTCCTCCCGGACGGCGAAGTGATTTGCTACTGGGACAAGACGCATTTCCTCGACGCCAACGCGGGTCCGTTGATCGCGGCCTGGGATTACGTCGAGGCCACAGGCGACAAAACCTGGCTGGCGCGGCGCATCAAGCGGCTCGAATTGATCGCCGAGTTTCTCGCCCGGCGTGATGTCGATGGCGACGGCCTGGTCGAAGCGACCCAGAGCGGCAACTCCGGCACGCTCATGCAGCCGGCGCGTTCCTGCGCCTGGTGGGACGCCTTGAACTGCGGCGGCAAAGACAGTTACAGCAACGCGCTCATCTACCGGGCCTGGCGCTGCCTGGCGGATTTGGAGGCCAAAGCGAATCGCCGCGCCGGGCAAGCGCGTTACACACAACTCGCCGACCGTCTCAAGGCCGCTTACCTCAAGACACTGTTCAATCCGCAAACCGGCTGGCTGGCCTGGTGGAAAAGCGAGGATGGCGAACTGCACGATTACGCTTCGCCCGTCGTCAATGGGCTGGCCATCGAATATGGGCTGGTCGAGCCGGCGCCAGGCCGCGAAATCCTGGCCCGGTTGCGGAAGAAGATGCAGGAGGCCGGGTTCACGCGCTTTGATCTGGGCGTCCCGCCGATGCTCATTCCGGTTCGACGCGGGGATTATCTGTTGCCGGACGCCATCGGCTGTCCAAAACGCGAGGACGGCCAGGACACCTTCGGCTATTACATGAATGGCGGAATCACGGCGGGCCAGGTGTTGCACTTCTTAGCCGCGCACTACGTGGCGGGCGAGAGCGCCCATGCCGATCCCATCTTGCGGGCGATGCTCAGACGCCAGGCGCAAGGCGGCTTCCAAAACGGCGCCGTCAACGCCGCCCTCAAGGGAATCGATTGGACAACCTGGGACGGCAAACCCTCGGGCTACGAAGGCTACCTGGCCGACAGCTTCCGCTTTCTGCAAGCCGTGCCCTTGCGCGAACGCCACTTGCGCCAGCGCCTTTATCGTCCACTGAATTCACGGCAACACCCAGGATGAGAAAGACCTCTTGGGGGTGGGTCAGGCGCAGGTGTGGAACGAGAAAGCCGTCAGCAGAGTGCCCGCCCTGCTCGTCGCCATGTATAGCTGGCTCTTGTTAGCCGGCTTGAAATGCTATGGACCCAAACGAACCCAGGTCTATGCGCCCTTGCCCCAATGGCGCCGTGGAGCCAAACGGCCCTCGTGTCTGGACTTGGTTACGCTCTTGCGCAAGCAACTGGCCGACCACCCGATAACCTTTGCCACCGGAAACGCCCCCGCTACCTGCCAGACCATGGTCCAAGCTGCTGCCGCCTGATAAGACCAAAGCCCTTTCGCCTGAGCTCGGAATTGTGGTCAGCCGGCGCTGCGGCAGCGGGATATGCGCGTATGAAGCAGTTAGGGCTTACCAGCGTCATGTACACGGGTGATAACGAGGACCGGTTTCCCTTCTCCGGACGGCCTTGGCCCCAGTTCGATCCCGGCTTCCTCCGTTCGCCTGAAACCGGGGTGTCGGGTCTTCTCGGCAACACCCGTCAGGGCGTACCGGCAGGGACGCAACCGCGCACCCACGAGTGCACGCTCGAATCCGAGGACGTCGCGCTGCTGCGCGTGAGCCGATCGTCATCCCGGGGCCGAAATCGGTGTGGCAGCGGCAGGTAAGCAGTGCGGTTCCTACGACGTCATCGCGGTCGCCACAGCCTTGGAGCGGGGCAGCGCCGTCCGCCCCATGAACATGTGGCTGTCTTTTCCAGCCAGAATGGCGAGGATGTTCGCGACTACATGAAGATACCTCTGAAAATCAGATCGTTTTGCGCCGTTCGGACGTGGTGGCGCAAACATTCAAGGAGCGGCTGGGAGTGTTTGAGCCGGGGGAGCCGGGACTCCTGGTTCCTGACAACACATCTGATGGCGCTCACGCTGGGATTGAGCCTGCTTGCGAGCATGGCTCAGGAGGCCGCGGTTGCCAGGTCCGGGACGGAGAACCGTCCGGCGCTGATCCCGCTGCCGGTGAAGGTGGAGCGCGGCTCCGGGGAATTCGTGCTCACGGGGAAGACGACCATCCTCACCGACGCGACGATGAGCGGCGTGGGGCGGTATCTCGCGGGGACGCTGCAGCCGGTGACCGGTTTCAAGCTGGCGTGCAAACAGCGCAGTGGCCAACGGGCCGGCGCGATCACGATCCGCGTGAGCCCCGGCGTGGCCGGACTGGGCGATGAGGGCTATCGTTTGGAGGTCAAACCGGATCGCGTGGAGATCGCGGCGTCCAAGCCCGCCGGCGCGTTCTATGCCTGCCAGACTCTGCGGCAGCTTCTGCCTCCGGAGATCATGGGCCAGCAACGTCCCGCAAGGGAAATCCGCTGGGCGATGCCCTGTGTTTTAATCGAGGACAAGCCCCGGTTCCCGTGGCGCGGCGTGTTGCTCGACAGCGCCCGCTCCTTTCACCGCAAGCAGTACGTGCTGGATTTCATCAACCTGATCGCGGGCTTCAAGATCAACGTGATCCAGTGGCACCTGACCGACGACGAGGGCTGGCGGTTGGAGATTCCCAAGTATCCCAAGCTGGTCAAACCGATCAGCAAGCCCCTGGCCTGGATGAACGACGGCTTTTACTCGCAGGCTGACATCCGGGAGATCGTCGCCTATGCAGCTTCGCGCCACATCATGATCGTGCCGGAGATCGAAATGCCCGGCCACTGCCATGCCATGCTGATCAACTACCCGGAACTGGCGCCGGTCAAGATGGTCGAACGAACCGGAGAAGATATGCCTTGTCGCGTGGTGGATCTGGGCAACCCGAAGTCGTTGGAGTTTTTCCGGGATGTGCTCCAGGACGTGTTCCGGTTGTTTCCCAGCCCCTATGTTCACCTGGGCGGGGACGAGGCCGAGACCGGCGTGTGGCTTCAGTCGCCCATGGCCCAGGCAAAGATGAAGGAGTTGAACCTCACCGATCCGGCGCGGCTCCAGAAGTGGTGGATGGAGCAGATGGCGAAGTTCGTGCATGACAACGGCAAGATCAGCATGGCGTGGGGCGAGCGGCTGGATTTGGGCATGCCACTGAAGGGCCAGGTTGTCCAAGGCTGGCGCGGCGAATCCGCGCCGGCGATCCAGGCCGGTTACCAAACGGTCAACTCCGAGAACCCATACACCTATTTTGATTACGGGAACGTGCCGGGTGATGGACAGCTTGGCGTCTTGCCGCTGGACATGGTCTATGCGTTCAACCCGGTGCCCACGAGCGGGCTATCCGCCGGCCAGGAGAGTCTCGTGCTGGGCGCCATCGCTCCCCTGTGGGTGGTCTCCGAGCAGACGATGTCCCGGCGGTTGTTCCCCCGGCTGCTGGCCTTCAGCGAAGTGGCCTGGACGCCGCAATCCCGGCGGGAATACGGGGAGTTCATTGGCCGGACGCGCGCCCATTTGCCGCGACTCAAGGCGGCGGGCATTGACTATTTTCCCGCGCCCCAACTGGTTCCGTGAAACAAGGGTGCAGGACCTGCAACCCGCTTTTTGGCAACGCCTGCTTGTACTTGGCGCTGCGCGGCTGCGGACCCGGCCAAAGCGATTGGCAGCGCCTACAGCATCCTGAAGGCCGGGGGCCAGATTGTGACTCTCAACCTCGCCCGGCACAGCTTCGATCGCGCGCACGAGCTTTACGGTGACCCCTGGCTGATAATAGGCCCACCTGCCGTTGCCGCACGCGTATCGGTAGCGGCGCATTCGCGAGTCCTTGGTAGGGTTGCTAGGCGCGCCTCGCCGAGGCGTCCCCCACCGGGCGAATGCGCCCGGCTAGACCGTTCTCCTTGGTAACGCCTATCCGTCCCACAGCGCATCCAGCATACCTACGATGTACCTAGGATGTACCTCCGTAGTACCTCCGTATCGCTTACGGAGGTACGTATGGATCTGGAGTGCCCGGTGGGGGTGGGGCCTGGCTGCGGAGCGGGGTGCTCTGGTTGCCGAGTCATAGGCAGGGAGGAGGGGGTTAAGGCCTGGAAGGCCGTGAGATACTCCTTGCACGGTTAATCAAGGATGATCCGGAGCGCTGCGGGCTACTTGAGGCGCTTGACCAGAACCTTGGACTTGCGGCCGCTCTGGTCGTATTTGTCGCGGCGGGCGGGAGGGAGGTCGTCGGGAGTGCCTTCGACAAAGCCACCCTTAGACTGGAAATACGTGAAGGCCTGGGTTGAAAGGGCGATGAGTTCGTTGAGGCCCATGTCGCGGGCCTTGGTCTCAACGTACTGGACGAGCTTGCGGCCGATGCCCTGGTTTTCGTGGGCCGGGCTGACGTAGAGGCAGGCGAGTTCGCCCTTGCCAAGCTCGGGCCAGGCGTGCAGGGAAACGCAGGCGACCGGGTTCTTGTCAATCTCGAAGATGTAGTAGTCGGCGAGGTGCTTCTCGATGGCCGAGCGGGTGCGTTTGACCAGTTCCTCGGTCTCGACGGAGCGCTTGGTGAGGTTGAGGATGCTGCGGACGTCTTTCTTGAGGGCGCGGCGAATCTGCTGGAATTCGTTGCCGTAGATGAGGGTGCCGACGCCTTCGTTGGTGAAGACCTCGGCGAGGAGCCCTTCCTCGACAGAGCCGTTGATGACGTGGACGCGCGGCACGCCGGCCTTGCAGGCGGCGGCGGCGTGGATGGCTTTGGAGAGCAGGTCCGGATGCACGTCGGCCTTCTGGAGGGTGAGGACGGATTCCAGGTCAGAGACCGGCATTTGGCGGATGACGCGGTCGCCGACCCGGATGCCGTCGTAGGGAGTGATGAACATCAGCTTGGTGGCCTTGAGCGCCTCGGCGACGGCCAGGGCGACGCCATCGGAATTGACGCGGTAGGTCTTGCCTTCGCCGTCGAAACCGAGCGGGGGCAGGACGGGGACGATGCCGTGATCGAGGAGCTGCTGGAGCATCTCGGTGTCCACCCGCTCGACCTTGCCGGTGAGGAGGTGGTCCACGCCGTGGAGGATGCCGACGGGGTGGGCGATAATGGCGTTGGTGGAGGCGGCGCGGAGGTCAATTGCGGAGAGGCCCTCGAGGATTTCGTGGGTGAGGCGGTTCGAGGCGGTCAGGGCGAGTTTGAGCGTGGGTTCGTCGGTGACGCCGGTGCCGTCGAGGTTGGAGGCGGTGATGCCCTGGTCGGCGGCCAGGGCCCGAATCTGGGCGGAGGCGCCGTGGACGAGGACGACGCGGATGCTCAGGGAGCGCAGGACCGCGATGTCCACCAGGATGTTGGCGAAGTTCTCATCGGTGACGATAGCGCCATCCACGTTGATGATGAACGTCTTTTCGCGGAATTGGGGGATGTACTGCAGGATGCCCCGCAGGTCGGTCAGTTTCACGTTAGGTTGAAAGTTGGATTCAGGCCAGAGTTATACGGCAGCCGGTTCAGGTTTGGCGAGGGCGGATTGTAGTGCGGCGAGGCAGCGCTTGTTCTCCTTGGGCGTGCCGATGGAGATGCGGACCCATTCGGGCAACTGGTAGCCGCCCATGGGCCGCACGATCACGCCCTGCCGCTGCATTTCGTTGAACACGCGCTGGCCGTCCCCGACGCGCACGAGAATGAAGTTCGCCGAGGAAGGGATGAATTCGAGCCCCAGCTTGCGGCAAGCGCGCGCGTAGAACTTGAGGCCGCGGGAGTTCTTCTGCCGGGTCTTCTCGGCGTGGGCGGTGTCGTCCAGCGCCGCCAGCGCGCCGGCCTGGGCGACGGCATTGGTGTTGAACGGTTGGCGAACCTTCTCGAACTCAGCGATCAGGTCGGGGTGCCCGATGGCGTAGCCAATGCGCAAGCCGGCGAGCCCGTAAATCTTGGAGAAGGTCCGCATCAGGAGCAGGTTCGGTTTCCGGCCGGCACGAATCTCGGGCAGCAGGTCGAGTGGTTGGTCCAGGAACTCAAGGTAGGCTTCGTCCAGGGCGAGCACGACGTTCTCGGGCACGGCGGCCACGAACCGAGCGAGGTCTTCGCGGCTGGCGGCGGTGCCGGTCGGGTTGTTGGGGTTGGCGACGAAGACGACCCGCGTGTTCGGGGTGATGGCCGCCAGCATGGCGTCGAGGTCGTGACCATAGTCCTTGGCGGGCACAACGACGAGCTTCCCGCCGAACAGCGCGGTGACGATGGGATAGACCGCAAAGCAATACTGCGAGACGACCACTTCGGCGCCGGGTGATATGAGCGCATGGCCGATGAACTCGATGACTTCATTGGAGCCGTTGCCGAGGATGAGGTGGGCGGGCGTCACGCCGAGTTTGGCGGCGAGCTTTTCCTTGAGGTAATAGGCGTTGCCGTCGGGGTAAAGATTGACCTGGGCCAGCGCCCGGCGCATGGCGGCCAAGGCGAGGCGCGAGGGGCCGAGCGGGTTCTCGTTCGAGGCGAGCTTGATGATGTCATCGGCGGGCAGGCCGAGTTCGCGGGCGACTTCCTCGATGGGGCGGCCGGGGTGATAGACCGGGACGGCCTGGAGGTTCAGGTTGATGGGGTAGGGGAGCATGGAGAGTTCCTGGTTCTTGGTGCTTAGTTCTTAGTTAGCCTATTCTCCCGGGAGCTTCGCTCCGGCGCCGGGGTAAAGCAGTTGGTAGTCAATGGACTGGACGCCGACAATGGCCGCGACGCCGAGGAGGTCATGAGCACTGGAGCCGCGCGAGACATCGGCAGCCGGACGGTCCAAGCCGAGGAGGATGTGGCCGTAAGCGTTGGCGCGCGCCATCAGACGGGCAAGCTTGCTGGCGATGTTGCCGGAGTTGAGGTCCGGGAAAATCAAGACGTTGGCGGTGCCGGCGAGTTTGCTGTCGGGCAGTTTGCGGGCGGCAATTTCCGGGACCAGCGCGGTGTCCACCTGGAGTTCGCCGTCGAAGTCCGCGTCGAGCTTTCGTTCGCGGGCTTTGCGCTGGGCGAGGGCGGTGGCGGCCTGGACCTTGCCGACCGAGGGATGCGTGGCGCTGCCTTTGGTGGAGAACGAGAGCAGGGCAACCCGGGGGCGGACGCCGAGCAGATGCCGGGCGAGCTGCGCGGTGGAGACGGCAATCTCAGCAAGCTCCTCGACCGAAGGTTCTTCGATGACGTCGCAGTCAGCCATGAACAGCACGCCGTTTTCGCCCAGGCGCGAGTCCTCGACCTCCATGACCAGGCAACTGGAGATGCTGGTGGCGTGGGGCGCGGGCTTGATGATCTGGAAGAGCGGCCGCAGGACGCCAGCGGTGATCTGGCGGGCGCCGGCGACAAAGCCGTCGGCCTGGTGCATGGCGAGCATCATGGCGGCGAAGTAGTTGGGCTGGAGCAAGGCGTCGCGCGCCTCGAGGGCCTTCATGCGCTTGCCCTGGTAGTGCCGCAGCAACTTGAATCGGCGGGCGAAGTTGTCCAGGTCCTCGCTTTCGGCCGGGTTGAGGATGCGGATGCCATCGAGCGAGAGGTGCAGGGCGTCGGCGGCTTCAGCGATCCTGGCGCGGTCGCCGAGCAGAATAGGCACGCCGAGTCGCAGCGCATGGAACTGGCGAGCCGCCTGGAGGACGCGCGGCTCGGTGCCTTCCGGGAAGACAATCCGCTTCGGATGCCGTTGCAGTTTCTCGATGACGCTGCCAATGAATCGCATGGCGGTTTAGTAGCGCAGCGAGCGGGAAACTGCAATGAGGGAATACCGCAGGTTGACTTGAGCGGAAGGGGCAGATACGCTGCAAGCTTGTTGGAATTGCGAACATGCTTGAAACCATAGAGAAACTGCTAATCCTGCAGGACCGCGACCAGCGGATTCGCCGCATGAAGGGCGAGCTGGCGCACATCGAGCCGGAGCGGCAGGCGCTCAAGGCCAAGGCCGCCGCCGCGCAGGCCGGGTTTGAAAGTGCCAAGCTGCGGGTTAAGCAGATCGAATCCGCGCGCAAGGAGCTGGAGCTGGAAGTCGAGGGCAAGAAGCAGATGATCGAACGTTACGCCAACCAGCAGTTCCAGACGCGGAAGAACGAGGAGTACCGGGCGCTGGCGCACGAGATCGACACCTGCAAGGCAGCGATCTTCGAGATCGAGAACCGGGAGATCGAACTGATGGAGCAGGGCGAAGCGGCGCAGAAAGAGGTCGCCCGGGCGACGCAGGCGGCCAACGACGCGCGCACGCTGGCGGAGGAGCAGGTGGCGCAGCTCGGGGCGCGGGAGCAGAATTTGCAGAAGGAGTTGGCGGAACTGGAAGCCAATCGCGAGGCGTTGGCGACCGCGGTGGACGAGAGCGCCCGCGACCGCTACGAGCGGCTGGTCCGGAGCAAAGGGGAGAACGTGGTCGTGGGGGTGCAGCACGGGGTTTG
The DNA here is from genome assembly GCA_963822005.1 of uncultured Verrucomicrobiae bacterium. Taxonomy (GTDB): domain Bacteria; phylum Verrucomicrobiota; class Verrucomicrobiia; order Limisphaerales; family UBA8199; genus PALSA-1440. The sequence continues at coordinate 48,672 of CAWGGD010000025.1, forward strand.
CGGCGGGTGCCACATGCGGGTGCCGCCCCAATTGCTCGTCACCTGCCAGGCCGAGAAGGAGCTGGTGGGGTGCAGCAACTGCGGCCGGATTCTCTACTACACGCGGGACATGGACTTGGCGGTGGCGGAGTGACGGAAGAAATCCGAAGTCCGAAAACCGAAAGCCGACTCGCTGCGACGGCGCGGCAGCGCGGCGAGAGGAAATCCGAAACCCGAAATCCGAAATCCTGATCCTATGGGCGGCCGCGCTGCCGGTGCGGCTGTTGACTAGGCTTGCGGGTGCCGGAGTTCGGCCGGTCGTCAGCGAGCATGGAACACCTTCACAGGCAGAGCTCCCCTGGGGACTTCCCTCCGCTTGTCATTCTGCCGCCGGTAAAGTATATTCACTGTGATTTTGGAAGGGCGGAGAATCGCTTTCCCCGGAGCAATTCGGGGGAGGAGGAAAGTCCGAACACCAAAGGGCGCGATGCCGCGTAACCGGTCCAGGCCGCCGCAAGGAGGCCGGGGGTCGGATACACGCGGGAGGCGATGCCGCGAGGCGTCCCGACGGACAGTGCCACAGAAAATCAAACCGCCCGGGCTTCGCAAGAAGCACGGGTAAGGGTGAAAAGGTGGGGTAAGAGCCCACCGCTCCAAGCGCAAGCGCGGAGGCACGGAAAACCCCATCGGGTGCAAGGCCAAATAGGGGACCTTGGAGCGGCCCGCTCCAGGTTCCGCACGGCGGAACGGGTCCCGGGTACTGGCTGCTGAGACAAATGATTCTCTCCGCTCGCGAGAGCGCAGACAGAATTCGGCTTACAGCCCTTCCAGAATCAACTTCTGCCGTAACGCAGGCGAGACGCCTGCGCCACAGCTTGTCAGCGGCTGGCAGCCACCGGCTCCCGTGATGCGCCCAGGTGCCGTTCCAGGCAGCCGAGCACCTCATGCAGATTCACCGGTTTGGCCAGAAAGGGCAGGCCCCCGACCAGGCCGCGCCGTGCGCGGACTTCTTCCCGGGTAATCGCGGCGGTCAGGAACACGATCGGCACGCCCCTCATGGTTGGACTGGCCTGGAACTTGCCGGCCAAGCCGCCGCCATCCAGGCCCGGCATAATTACATCCAGCAGGATCAGGTCGGGGCGGAATGCCTCCGCCGTCGCCAGCGCTGCTTGGGAGACGTTCTCCGTCGCGACCTCATAATCGCCGGTCTGTTCCAGGTTGAGTTTCAGCAACCGCGTAATACTGGGTTCGTCGTCCACTACCAGGATGCGTTTCTTCTCGTTGTTCATCTTTCTGTCCTTATGGTTGGCCGAAGCGATTGGGGCGGGCGATGCCGCGGACCCCGCTCCAGCGGTTTGTTCGTTCGTCATAGCTTGGCCGTCAGGACGGCCTCCAGCACCAAAGTCACCACTACTCCCCCGAAGGGCGCGTTCCGGATATCAATCGCGCCACCGTGGAGGTCCATAATCTTCCTTGCGACTGACAGCCCCAAACCGGTTCCGACGCCGGCCGGCTTGGTGGTGAAGAAGGGCTCGAACAGCCTCGGCAGGTGCTCCTCGGATATGCCCTTGCCGGTGTCTTGCACCTCCGCGATGACCACCGGGTCCCCGGGCTTGAACTGGGCAAAGGCAGGACCGCTCAGCTTGAGGTCTTCACCAAAACGACGGTGGCGGGTGGTCACGGTCAGGACGCCGCCCTGGGACATGGCCTGGAGGGCGTTAAGAAATAGGTTGATAAGGACTTGTTCCATTTTGTTGCGATCCAGCCTCACCCGCGGCATGCCGGCACCCAGCTTGCGCACCACACTGATTTGGGAGGCGACGACCTCGCTGTTGATCAGCCGCAGCGAGCCTTCCACCACCGAGTTCAAGTCCAACTCGTTCGGCTCGAAATCCGTCGCTGCGCACAATTGCAGCAGCTCGCGGACGATCGTGTTGGCCCGGGTGACCGCGTCCCGCATGTCGCCCAGGACTAGTTTGGTGTCATCGTTGTTCCCGCGGGACAGATTGTTGTCCAGGTAGTCCAGCCCCATCAGGATGGTCTGCAAGGGGTTCTTGACTTCGTGGGCCACGCCGGCCGCCAGCGTGCCGACCGACTCCAGTTTCGCGGCCTGGATCAACTGCAACTGGGTGGCCTGCAATTCCTCGTTCACCGCCTGCAACTTCTGCAAGGCGGACTTCAAGGCGGCTTCGTTCTGGGACAGCTCGGCATAGGCCCGCCGCAGTTGCTCTTCGGCCTGCTTGCGGTCGGTCAGGTCCACATGCGAGCCGGCCATCCGGACGGGCTTGCCCTGGGCGTCGCGCAGCGCCACACCGCGGGACAGAATCCAGCGGTAGCTGCCGTCCTTGTGACGCAGGCGGTGTTCCAGTTCGTAGGTCGGGGTCTGGCCCGCGAGATAGGCCTGCATGCGGGCCTGGGCGCGCTCCCGGTCGTCGGGATGCAGTAACCGTTCCCAGGCGGAATAGTGGTTCTGCACTTCGTGATCGGCGTAACCGAGCATGCTCTTCCAGCGGGTCGAGAAATAGACTTCGTTGGTGCTGAGATCCCAATCCCAAACCCCGTCGCTGCTGCCTTGAATTACCAGGGCCAGCCGCTCTTCGCTCTGCCACAGCGCCAGCTCGGCGCGCTTGCGCTCGGTGATGTCGGAGACCAGGCCATCGTAGGAGATCAGCCGGCCCAGCGCATCTTTGTGGGGGACGGGCGTATTCCGGATCCAGCGGAGGCTGCCATCCTTGTGGACGATGCGGTGCTCCAGCGGCGGAGGCGTTTCCCCCTTGAGAATCCGCTCGGCCTGGGCCGTCACGGCCGGGCGGTCTTCGCTGTAAATCATGCGGTACCAGAGAAACGGGTCGGCAGTGAACTCCCGGGAGGTGTAGCCGGTGACGGCCTCGCAACCCGGACCGTGAGCGTGGCCGCGGGTCGGCCCTGGCCTACGCGTGACGGAATAGACGTAGTCGGTGACGGAGTCGAGCAGGCGTTTGTAACGTTGCTCGCTCTCCTGGACGGCCTGGTCCCGTTCCTTAATCAGGATTGTCGTGTGCATGGCCGTTTGCGAGAGGAGGATCGGGTCTGTGGCAGCCAACACCCCCCCCGGAGGTGGCGCCGCTCTCCCGCAAGAGCCACGACCCGCGTTCTTCCGAAATGCTGCTCATCATTAACCCTCTCCAATTCTGCCCGCCAGCCCTCCCCACTCGTTAAAGCTCGGCAGCGCGGTGCAGATATGGCACGCTGCCGGGGAAGCGACCTCTGCGGATCGCCCCGCTCATCTCATTCGTTTATGCCCCAGTGCTGGGCGTAATAGTGGTCGTCGCCCCGGGCAGAGATTTCCTGATACCCACTGGTGTCAGTGAAGGCCCGATTGGCAACTTCTACTGTCGTAGGGTCAAGGGGTTCGACCGGCAAGTTCTGGTTCTCCGCTTCCGTGGAAGGGCTGGTTTGCGGGAAAGGCGTTTGTTTTTTGGCCATGGCTACTCTCTCGTTTGATTGGTTAACATTGTCCCATACACTCCGGAGTTTACTGGCCAGCGGCTGGTTCCGCTATGGGGTGAACACCCCAGAGGCGAATTCCCATTGACCGAACGCCGGGCGCTTGATATCCTTTCCCTAAGCTGGTCACTGGTTTTTCCCCCAACCGGTTCCGGTTGTGAACGATGCCGGCTGTTGTGCTCGGTCGGCAGAGCCGATAGCAGTTATGCCAAACTCGAAACCGAGCCCGTGTTCCGACACGGGAGAAACGCCCAACCCGGACATTGCCGACCGCGAGCGGGCGGAAGAAGCGGTGCGCAAGGAGCGCGACTTTAGCGCGGCGGTGCTGGACACCGCCGGAGCCCTGATCGTCGTCCTCGACAAAGAGGGACGGATCACGCGCTTCAACCGCGCTTGCGAAGCGCTCACGGGCTACTCGGCCGCCGAGGTGTTGGGTCGAGCCTTCTGGGAGTTTCTGATCCCGCCGGAGGAGCTGCCTGGCGTCCGCCAGGTGTGGGAAGCCCTCCAGGCCGGAGATTTTCCCAACGAGCACCAGAACCACTGGGTGGCGAAAGACAACTCGCGGCGCCTCATCGCCTGGTCCAACACCGCCATCGTCACGCCGGAGGGGGAAGTTGACAGCATCATCGGCACCGGTCTGGACATCACCCAGCGCAAACTGGCCGAAGCGGCCCTGGAGCGCAGCGAGCGGCTTTACCGGGCCATCGGCGAGAGCATTGACTACGGCGTTTGGGTGTGCGAACCCGACGGCCGCAATATCTACGCGAGCCCCTCGTTCCTGAAACTGGTCGGCCTCACCCAGGAACAGTGCTCCAACTTCGGCTGGGGGGACGTGCTGCATCCTGACGACGCGGCCCGCACTATTGCCGCGTGGAAAGAGTGTGTGCGAACCGGCGGGAGGTGGGACATTGAACACCGGTTCCGCGGCGTGGACGGCCAATGGCACCCGATCCTGGCCCGGGGCGTGCCGGTGCGCGACGAGCAGGGCCGGTTGATTTGCTGGGCGGGTATCAACCTCGACATCAGCCGACTCAAGCAGACTGAGGCCGAAGTTCGGCGCCACGCCGAAGAGCTGCGCGCCACTAACGAGGAGTTGACGCGCTTCAATCGAGGCTACGGTAGGCCGCGAGTTGCGCATGATTGAGTTGAAACAGGAGGTCAATGCCCTCTGCGCCCAGCTTGGCCAGCCCCCGCGCTACCCGTCCGCCCTTGACGATGAGCCCGAGCGTCCCTCAGTTTAATCCCCTTTCGCGAGGCTCCTGGCTTGTCCGCTACACCGCCGCGATCGCGGCGGCAGTCGTCGGCCTGCTGTTGCGGCTGGGGCTGACCGCGCTTGTGGGCGAAGGGTTGCCGACTTACATCACCTTCTATCCCGCCGTGATGGTCGTGGCCCTGCTGGCGGGCCTCGGGCCGGGCCTCGTGGCCACCGCCACGGCGGCCGTGCTGGCGGATATTGGATCCTGCCCCCGGGCGGGTTCGGAGTCGAGCGGCTCGTGGATGCCGTTGGCTTGGGGTTCTTCGCCAGCATGGGCCTGTTCATGAGCCTTGTGGCCGAACTCTACCGTCGCGCCAGGCTCAAGGCGGCGGCCTACGAAAAGGAACTCGCGCTGCGGGAAACCCGGCGGCAGAACGAGCTGCTGGCCAGCGTCCTCGAGCACTCCTCCCAGGCTTTCGGCATCGGGTATCCGGATGGCCGTCTCGGGCTCATCAACCGGGCCTTCGAGCAGTTGACCGGCTACAGCGGCGCGGAACTCCGCGCCTTCGACTGGGCCACGACGCTCACCCCACCCGAATGGCGGGAGATCGAGCGGCAGAAGCTGGAGGAACTCCACCGCACCGGCCAGCCGGTCCGGTATGAGAAGGAATACCTCCGGAAAGATGGCCGGCGCATGCCCATCGAACTGCTGGTTCACCTGGCGCGGGATGCCGAGGGCAAACCAGAATACTACTACTCCTTTCTCACTGACATCACCGAGCGCAAGCAGGCGGAAGAGAAGCTGCGCCAAAGCCGGGAAGACCTGGACCGCGCCCAGGCGGTCGGGCAGATCGGCAGTTGGCGGTTGGATGTCGGCCGCAACGTCCTGACCTGGTCCGACGAGAACCATCGCATCTTTGGCGTGCCCAAGGGGACGCCGCTGACCTACGAGACCTTCCTGGGCATTGTGCATCCCGACGACCGCCAATACGTGGACACCCAATGGAAGGCGGGCCTGGCCGGCGAGCCCTACGACATCGAGCACCGCATTGTCGCGGACGGGCAGGTCGAAATGGGTGCGGGAGAAGGCCTATCTGGAATTCGACGACGAGGGCAAGCTCCTGGGGGGCTTCGGGATTACCCAGGACATCACCGACCGCAAGCCGGCCGAGGAGGCGCTGCGCGCCAGCGAGGAGCAAATGCGCCAGCGCGTCGCCGAACTCCAGGCGGCCAACGCAGCGGTTCAGGCCTCCCGCCGCGCCGCCCTCAACCTGATGGAAGACGCCGTCCAGGCGCGCAAGCAGGCCGAGCAGGCCAGCGCCGAGCTGCGCAACAGCTGCCGAACAGCGGCGCCTGGCGCTGGAGGCCGCCGACCTCGGCGCCTGGGATTACCACTTCCAGACCGGCGAGGTGTTTTGGGACGAGCGCTGCCGGGAGATGTGGGGCATCCCGCAAGCCGAGCAAGATCGACTACGCCGGGGCCATCGCCGCCATTCATCCCGAGGATCGAGCGGGGGTGGACGAGGCCGTCAAGCAGGCCCTGGCCGGCAAGGACGGCGGCGCTTATCACCGCGAGTTCCGCGTGGTTTGGCCGGACGGCTCGGTGCACTGGATCGCCTCCCACGGGCGCGTCTATTTCCAGGGCGAGGGCGACCAGCGCCGCCCCGTTCGTTTCATCGGCGCCAACCGCGAGGTCACCGCGGAAAAGCAAGCCGCAGGCAGCCCTCCAGCAAACCGCCGAGGACCTCGAACGCTCCAACCGCGACCTCGAGCAGTTCGCCTATGTCGCCTCGCACGACCTCCAGGAGCCGCTGCGGGCCGTCGGCGGTTACGTCAAGCTCCTCGAGCACCGCTTCCCGGACAAGCTGGATGCCAAGGCCCGGGGCTACATTGCCGGCGCCTTCGACGGCGCCACCCGCATGGAGCGGCTCATCACCGATCTGCTCGCCTTCTCGCGCGTCGGCACGCGCGGCGGGACCTTCGTCCCCGCCGACCTGGACGCCGTGCTCGACCAGGCCCTGCGCAACCTGCAGGCCAGCATCCAATCCGCCCACGCCACCGTGACCCACGATCCTTTGCCTACCCTCCGGTGGATGCGACCCAGATCATGCAGCTCTTCCAGAACCTCATCGGCAACGCCCTCAAGTTCCACGGCGAGTCGCCGCCCCAAATCCATGTCGGCGCCCAAAAACAGGATGGGCGCTGGGTGTTGTCGGTGCGCGACAATGGCATCGGCATCGAGCCGCAGTATTTCGAGCGCATTTTCCAGGTCTTCCAGCGGCTGCACACCCGCACGAAATATCCCGGCACCGGCATCGGCCTGGCCATCTGCAAGAAGATTGTCGAGCGCCACGGCGGCACCATCTGGGTCGAGTCCCAGCCGGGGCAGGGCTCGACTTTCTGCTTCTCAATCCCCGCCGGCCCCGGCATAAAGGAGCAAACCGTATGAATAACGACCAAGTGCGCCCAGTTGAAATCCTGCTGGTGGAAGACAGCCCCAGCGATACCGACTTGACCCTGGAAGCCCTGAGGGATTTCAAGGTGCGCAATCACGTGAGCGTCGTCGAGGACGGGGTGCTGGCCATGCAGTTTCTGCGGCGCCAGGGTCCTTATGCCCAGGCCCCGCGCCCGGACCTGATCATGCTGGACCTGAACCTGCCGCGCAAAGACGGCCGGGAAGTGCTGGCCGAGATCAAGGCAGACGAGAACCTGAAGACCATCCCCATCGTGGTGCTGACCACTTCGCGCGCCGAGCAGGACATCCTGCGCGCCTACCAGCTCAGCGCCAATTGTTACATCAAAAGCCGGTGGATTTCAACCAGTTCCTGGACGTGGTGCGATCCATCGAATCGTTCTGGCTGTTCGTTGTCACCCTGCCTCCCGCGCCAAAGGCCGGCGGTTAAACCCGCCCGGCCGCGAGACACCATGCCGACAGCGCCAGTCAGAATCCTGCTGGTGGAAGACAGCACGTCCGACGCCCTGCTCTTGCAGGAGTCGCTGGCAGAAGCCCGGCCCGGAGAATTGGACTTCACCCACGTCGAATGCTGGGCGGAGGCTGTCGAGTGCTTGCGCCAGAAACAGTTCGAGGTGCTGCTGCTGGATTTGTCACTGCCCGGACATCACCGGTCGGGACACTTTTCTGCGCGCGCGGGCCGAAGCGCCCCACCTGCCCATCGTCGTGCTCACCGGTGAGGCCAATGAAGCGTTGGGCCTCGACGCCGTCCGCCACGGCATCCAGGACTACCTCATCAAAGGCCAGACGTATGGACGGCAGACGGTGCGCGCGATTCGTTACGCCATCGAGCGCAAGCAAGTCGAGGAAGCGCTCAAGCGGACCGAGGAAGCTTTGCGCGCGAGCGAGCGGCAATTGCGCAAGTGGAACCTGGATTTGGAGCGCCGCGTGGCCGAACGCACCGCGTCGCTGGAGGAGACGATCAGCGACCTGGAGGACTTTTCGCACAGCATCACGCATGACTTGCGGGCGCCGCTGCGGGCCATCCGCTCCTTTGCCCAGATTCTGGGTGAGGAATGCCTGGCCTGCGGCCGGCCCGCGGCGCAGGAGCATATCCACCGCATCACCAGCGCCGCCGAGCGGATGGACAAGCTGATCCTGGACGTGTTGCAATACAGCCGGCTGGCGCGCAGCAAACTGCGGCTGGCGCCGGTGGACGTGCAAGGGCTGCTGCGCAGCATCATCGAAACCTACCCGGCCTTTCAGCCGCCGCAGGTCGAGATTCGGATCGAAGGACCCTTGCCGCGCGTGCTGGGCAACGAGGCCGCCTTGACCCAGTGTTTCTCCAACCTGCTGGGCAACGCCATCAAATTCGTCGCCCCCGGCACGCGGCCGCAGGTGCGCGTCTGGGCGGAACCGCGGAAGGCAGAAGGCAGAAGCGCAGAAGGCAGAAATCGAAACCACGCCCCCCGCCCCTCGCCCCTCACCCCACCCCTTCGTCCGCCTCTGGTTCGCCGACAATGGGGTGGGCATCCCGTCGGAGGCCCAAGCCCGCATCTTCAAAATGTTCCAGCGCCTGGACAAGAGCTACGACGGCACCGGCGTGGGCCTGACGGTGGTGCGCAAGGCGGTCGAGAAGATGGGGGGCAGGGTCGGCCTGGAATCCGAGCCGGGGCGCGGCAGCCGGTTCTGGCTCGAGCTCAAGGTGGCCCTCCCGCCGGAGGCCGCCGGCAACGCCGGAGAGAGCCTGGCATGAACCCCGTCGTGATCCTCTATGTCGAGGACGAAGAGAACGACGTGCTGTTGCTCAGGCACGTCTTCGCCAAGGCGGGCCTCACGAATCCGCTGCAAACCGTCAAGGACGGTAAGGCGGCCAAAGATTACCTGGCGGGCGCTATGCCGTTTGATGACCGCCGGCAGCATCCGTTGCCGGGCCTGGTGCTGCTGGACCTCAACCTGCCTTACTGGTCGGGTTTGAAGTGCTGGAGTGGATTCGGCAGCAGCCGCACCTCCGGCGCCTGCCGGTGGTGGTCTTCACCTCCTCCAGCCGGCCCGGGGACATCGCCCGCGCCTATGACGCCGGCGCCAACGCTTACCTGGTCAAGCCCAACGCCCTCGCCGACCTCACGAGCCTGGTCTTGGCCGTGCGCGACTTCTGGCTCCTCCACAACCGGTTCCCCTCACCCCGGGAGTCGAGCCCCCTGTGTGTCCATAGCGACACTCATCCAACTCCTGACCCCCCGCCACCCCCTGCCCGTTTCCTTGTGCTCCTACCACGCGCCATACTCGGAGCATTGGTCAGTTCGAGAAATCCGCGTTTTCAAGGGTTTCTCAGAGAGTCCCGTGCCATTACCAGCCTTATTCAACTCGCCGAAAGGCACCTCCCCCGGACCGCTCGCGCTCCGCGCCTTCGGACGACCCGCTCTGACGGTGCGCCCAGTCGCGCCCGGCACCACCGACCGCTGCAAGACTGGCTGGCCTTTGCTGTCAGAGATGGTAGGGTGCAGGGAAGTTGTGAGCGCCCCGACCGTTAAGGTTCTGCTGGTGGAAGACAGCCCGACTGACGCCGCGCTGTTGTGCGAGGCGCTGTCTCAGAAAGGCCTCGGCGGATTCGACTTCACTCATGCCGAAAGTTGGTCCGAAGCTGCGACGCGCCTGCAGAACCATAGCTTCGATCTGATGCTGCTGGACCTTTCCCTCCCGGATGTTACCGGGCGCGATACCTTCCTCCGGGCGCGGGCGGCGGCGCCGCATCTGGCCATCGTGGTGCTGACCGGGATGGCGGATGAAGCCGTGGGCCTCGAGGCCGTCCGCCACGGCATTCAGGATTACCTGATCAAAGGCCAGGCCTTCGGCCAGCAGACGGCGCGCGCCATCCGGTATGCCATCGAGCGCAAGCAGGCCGAAACCGCCCTCCAGCAGGCCGAAGCCGCCCTCCAGTGCGAGCGCGATCAACTCGAAGACCGCGTCCGGGAACGCACCGCCGAACTCTTGCAGAGCAATCGGGCGCTGCAGACCGAAATCGCCCACCGCGAGCGCGCCGAAACCGCCCACCGCCAGGTGCTCCGCCGCCTGGTCGCCGCCGAGGAAACCGAGCGGGGGCGCGTCTCGCGCGAGCTGCACGACCGGCTGGGCCAGGACCTGACCGCCCTGAAACTGGGACTCCAGCTCGTCCGCAAGCAGGGCGCGTTCGCCGCCGCAGAGCGCGCGCGAGAGCGTGGGCAAGCTGGAAAGCCTGGCCGACCGCCTGATGCGGGACATGCATCGGCTGGCCTGGGAATTGCGCCCCGCCGCGCTGGATGATTTCGGACTCGAGCTGGCCCTGCAGCGTTATGCCGACGAATGGGCCGCCCTGAGCGGCGTGCCGGTGGACTTTCACAGTCAGGGCCTGACGCGCGCAACGCCTGGCGCCGGAACTCGAGACCACCCTCTACCGCATCACCCGCGAAGCCCTCACGAATGTGTTCCGGCACGCCAAGGCCAAACGCGTCAGCGTCCTGCTCGAGCGCCGGGCCGACCACGTGCTGCTGATCGTCGAGGACGATGGCCGGGGCTTCGATGCCCCCGCCCTGTTGCGGGCGCCCGCCACGCAGGGCAAGTTGGGCCTGTTGGGAATCCAGGAGCGGGCCGCGCTCGCCGGCGGCTCGGTCGAGTTCGAATCCCGCCCGGGCGCGGGCACCACCTTGTTCGTGCGCCTGCCCCTGGCGCCCGAACCGGCCGCAGTTCCGCCGGCCGCCGGCGTCCGCCGGGCCGAGGCCGAGAAATGAAGCGACAGCACTGAGGCATTATGAAACGCATTCGTGTCCTCCTGGCCGACGATCACAAGGTCGTGCGCGATGGGTTGCGGCTGCTGATTGACGGCCAGCGGGACATGCGGGTGGTGGGCGAAGCCGGCAACGGCAAGGAAGCGTTGCAGCAGGCGCGCGAACTCAAGCCGGACGTGGTGGTCATGGACCTCTCCATGCCGGAGTTGAACGGTTTGCAGGCCACCGAACGGCTCAAAGGCCGAGCGGCCCGAGGTCAAAGTAGTGGCGCTGACCGTGCACGAGGACGCCAGCTATCTGCTTCAGTTGTGCAAGGCCGGCGCCGCCGGTTACGTGCTCAAGCGATCGGCCGGGGACGATCTGATCCGGGCCATCCGGGCCGTGGCGGCCGGCGGCCTTCACTTCGACCCGACGCTGGCAAGCAAGGCGCTGGCGGGCCGGGCGGGGGAATCGCGCCCGGCAAGGCCGGGCTGCCGAGCCCGGCGACTTGAGCGAGCGGGAAAAGGAAGTGCTGATCCTGCTGGCCTGGGGCTACAGCAACAAGGAAATCGCCGCGCGACCTCGCCTTGAGCATCAAGACGGTCGAAACCTACCGGGTGCGCATCGGCGAGAAGCTTGGCCTGCGCAGCCGGACCGAGATGGTGCAATACGCCTTGCGGCAAGGGTGGTTGAACGAGGCGTACCCGTTCGTCCGGCCTTCCAAGTGACTGCGCTTCACGGGGCGCGTCAGGGAATTCCCCGACACGAGATTTCTGTTCTTCCCGACTGTGCGGGTTAGCGCGTCTGGCCTAGCGTGTCGGTGATTTTCGAGGCGTCACCGGCAGCCAGCGGGGCAAGCGGGGACGATCAAACGCAGCGGCCCGAGCGCATCACAGACCCGAACGAAGCTTGGAAGACAAATGCAACAGGGACTAACTATGATTTGCGGTGGGGGAGTGGAGAACAGAGAGTTGGGCACAGGAGACGCGGCGTCCCGGTGCAGCCTTCCGTTTGAGAGGGGCGGGAGGCTGATCCGGGACGCTGGCTTCTGGCCGCAGCTTGCCGTCGGGATGCGGATGGGCGCCCGAATCAAGGTGGCTTGGGCGCAAAAGGTATCCTGGGAAGTTACGATTCGGTTCACTAAACCTTGTTGAGTATGCGGTATACTTCCCCTTCCAAGAATAAAGCCCTCGGTACGGCAGACCGCCCCGCAAGCGCCGCGGACCAAACCGAGCCGGTACTGAACGTCACCAGCGTTTATCAAGACCCTTTGACGCACCAATGGTGCACGGAGTTGTGGGAGCGGGTGGAGCCGTTAATCGGCCGAGGGGGGACTTGCCGCAAATCCTGGAACGTTGGCCGCTTGGCCGAGCCGGTCGCGTTTGACAACGCGGTGGAAGCGGCCGCCGAGGCCGACGTGCTGGTGATTTCGGTCCGCGCCGCCGGCGACCTGCCGCTTACTCTGCGGGTGTGGATTGACGCCTGGATGCCGCGGCGGGCCGGGCGTGCCGGCGCGTTGGTGGCCCTCATCGGCCTGCCCGGCCGGCCGGACGCTCAATCGAGGCGGGCGCGCCAATACTTCGAGACGGTTGCCCGCCAGGGCGGCTTGGATTTCTTGCCGCGGGAGCGCAAACTGCCGGAGGAGCCTCTCGCCCTGTCTGTCCTGCCCCTGGTCACCCCGGCAGACAGTCGCACAGCGCTCCGGCCAGCCGCGAGGCCCAGTTGGCGTGTCGGAGCACTCGGTTAGTTTGCGCTGCCACGCGCCTGAACCGCGCTGCACGAGCTGAGTTCGCCGTTGCGATGGACCGCTGAAACCGCCACCGCCTCGGGCGGCGCACCATTCCAAATGCGCGTGGTTCTGGTTGCGGGCAGGACTTCACTTGTCCATTTGCCGCTGGAGCGCGTTTGCAACAACCAGAGCCACGGCTTGCTGGAACCGCTCGGTGCCCAACGCAGTTCCAGGCGGGAGCCGGTTTGGCCGCCAGAAACCGTCAGCTTTGGTTTCCCCGGCCGGCTCCGGCCAAGCCAGGGCGAAGACGGCATCAGCGCCGGCTGCTGATAGACTTCCCGTTGCAACATCTCATCCAAGGTGCTGTTGCGCATGAGGCTCTTCATGTTCCAATGAATGTGGCCGCTCGCCCCACGCTGCGTCCGCGTCAGGCGGATCTGGTTGACGATTTCCTGCGGTGGCCAGCTACGCCGCGACTCAGATCGTCCGACTCGGGTCGTGTTCATCCCCGGGCAAAGGATCCGGCTCTTGGGGTTCTGTTCGGCCCACCAGCGGAGCAGCACTGGGAAGCTCTGCTCCGGCGGGTCAATGGCCCAGTAAAGCTGTGGGGCGAAATAATCGAGCCAGCCGTTGACCAGCCACTTGCGCGAATCTGCGTAGAGCGAAGCATAGGCATCGAACCCCTGGATCTGGGGCGGGTTCTTGGGGCGCCAAATGCCGAAGGGGCTGACGCCAAACTTCACCCAGGGCTTCGCTGCCTTGATCGCCTTGTAGACGCGCTGGATGAAGATGTTGACGTTCTCCCGCCGCCAGTCGTCGCGGCTCAACTTTCCGCCGGCGCCGAACCGCTGCCAGCTTGGGTCGTCGGGGAAATCAAGTTCGTTGCCCGAGCCGTCGTGTGCCTTGTAAGGGTAAAAGTAATCGTCAAAGTGGATACCATCCACGTCGTAGCGGTTTACCACGTCCATGACCACGCTGAGCGAGTAGCTTTGGACGTCCTTCGCGCCCGGATCCAGCCAGAGGAACTCGCCATACTGCCGGACCAGTTGCGGGCGGACCTTGCTGACGTGGGTCGCGGCGACGGGCGAGTTGGCCGAGCGCAGCCTGGCCCGGTACGGATTAAACCAGGCGTGCAACTCCAGGCCGCGTTTGTGCGCTTCTTCGACGGCGAAGGCCAGCGGGTCATAAAACGGCTCCGGTGGCTTGCCCATCGTGCCGGTGAGATACTCGGACCACGGCTCGATCCGGGAGGCATACAGGGCATCGCAGGCCGGCCGGACCTGGAAGATGACGACGTTAAGCTTGAGTTGGGCGGCGCGATCCAGAATTGCTACCAGCTCCGCTTTCTGTTCCTGGGTGCTGAGGTTCTTTCGGGACGGCCAGTCAATGTTCGCCACGGTCGCGACCCAGACTGCGCGGAATTCCCGGACCGGCGCGGGCGGCTCCAGCCTGGACGGTTGGTAGGTCGCGGCCCGGCACGCGAGGGCTGCGCCGCTCACCGCTAACATCATGCTGCCCACGCGGAGGAGAATCATCAAGTTACGCATTCGAGGGCAGAGAATGGAGCATCTGGTTGCCCCGTATCGAGGCCAAAATCTCCTCCAAAAGGTGTTGCCAGGTGAAAGTGGTTCCGCCTCAAGCAATACGCATGCCCCTGCCAGCCCGTCTTATGGCACGCTTGGATGTGAAGGCCCGTCTGGCGCTGTTGGTCGCTAACGTGCCCTTCGTGTCATCACTGCCAGCCAGCCGAGAGCGAGCAGAGACAGCGTGGTGGGCTCGGGGATCGTGAGGATAAACCCTTGCGACAGCCAGCCGGTGTTGTCACCCTGAAAATCGCCGACAATGGTGTTTCCATCAATGCCGAGGAACCGCGTATACCATGCCCCCGGGTAGTCCATCCGTGTCCAGCTCGTGCCGTTGTAGATGAGTCCATCCCAACCGTTGTACCAGCAGGTTCCAACGATCTTACCACCCGACATGCCATAGGCTTCATTGCTGCTTCCCCCGGGATAATCTAACTGCGTCCAGGTCGTGCCGTCGTAGAGGAATCCGTGCGAGGCCCCGTTGCCGTCCACAGAGATCCCGACCAGATTGTTACCCGCGATCCCGCGGATGTTCGTTTCCATGGCCTGCGGGTAACTCAGCACGATCCAGGTCGCCCCATCGTAGCGCACGCCACGCCAAAAACTGCCCGTCCAGACGCTTCCGACGATGGTGTTGCCGTCAATACCGTGGAGGCTGGTCTGTTGTCCTGGGTAATCCAGTGTGCTCCAGCGTGTGCCATCATAGAGAAAACCGTGCGTATTGCCGCTGCCATCGTAGTACTGGCCGACGATTCGGTTGCCCGAGATGCCGATCGGAAGCGTCTGGACTGCTCCCGGATAATCCAGGGGCGTCCAAATCCCACTGTTATAGAGGAAGCCGCGTGAGTGGCTGCTGCTGTCCTCGTAGAACCCAACGACTTTGTTGCCTGACACGCCGTACGCAGACGTGCTTCTGGCTCCAGGGTAGCTCAAGGGCGTCCAGGTTTGGGCGTGGGCCGTTGCGGCCAGTGATACCGACACGGCGATAAGCAGGAAACCCTTGAACACTTTTTCTCCTCCTACGCGAGCCGTGCACAGGCAAGCCTTTTTGCTTGGCCCGCCCAAAAAAGAGAGAGGTGTTAGGAATTTGCTTTCCACGCGCCCGCCCGTGCTCAGCGCTGCGCGGGTGAGGGAGAATTGGTTTTCGGGGTCACCAGGCACAGCGCAACCTTATTAAGAGTCGGCCCGGGCGTCAACGCGCAATTCTTGCCCGCTTTCGCGATCGCTCCCCGATTCACCCCACCGGCATAGTCGTCTGCGACCGCCCATCCCGGGCTCAATTCCACCTTCCGTGCGATGGGCCAAGCTTTCCCCAAGTCCGCCTTGACCATCAAAGGAATGTGACAATCTCGTTAAACCTCCCCGCCAGCGCGCTGCCGGACACCGGCTTGATCAGGAACAGGAAGCGGGGCGCCACGGCCACTGGCGTGCCCCGGTACAGGCCCCGCCAGGCTCTTGCAAGGCGCTTCCAAAGGCCAGGCCGAGTCGTACGGCTGGGGGTGGGACATCGGCAGCCGGGGGAGTGAAAATGTTGTAGAAAGTTGTTGCCAGACCGGGGCATTTTGGTCTAAAAGAAGGAATAATAGAATAGTATATTAGGTTTTGGTCGCGGTTAGCGGCACAACACAAATCTCGGTTCCTCACCAATTAGTTGTGCTCCGACAGCAGCAGTGCCCTGCATATTGTGGTTTTTCCACTTTACTAGGCAGGGTGGGTGTGGTTGTTATTGGCAAGATAATGTATCTCAAGAACTTAACTGTCTTAGGGTTCAAGTCCTTTGCAGACAAGACCTCGCTGAATTTCCAGCCTGGGGTGACGGCCATCGTCGGCCCCAATGGGTGCGGCAAGTCGAATGTGTCCGACGCAGTCCGTTGGGTGCTCGGCGAGCAGTCGGCCAAGGCCTTGCGTGGCGGTGAGATGGCCGACGTCATCTTTAACGGCACGGACGGCCGCAAGCCTCTCGGGATGGCCGAGGTTTCACTGACGATTGGCGGAGTGGACGAGGCGCACCTGACGGCGGCAGGGGTCGAGGTGGCGTATAACGAGGTGACCGTCACGCGCCGGGTTTTCCGCGACGGCGGCAGCGAATACTTCATCAACAAGACTCCCTGCCGGTTGAAGGACATCCAGCAACTGTTCATGGGCACGGGTGTGGGCCGGACCAGCTACAGCATCATGGCCCAGGGCAACATCACGCAGATCCTCTCCAGCAAGCCCGAGGACCGGCGGATGATCTTCGAAGAGGCGGCCGGGATCACCAAGTACAAGGCGCAGAAGAAAGAGGCCCTGCGCAAACTCGAATACACCGAGCAGAACCTGGTGCGCGTGGCCGACCTGGTCCGCGAAGTGAAACGCCAGATCGGCTCGCTCCAGCGCCAGGCCGGCAA
Organism: uncultured Verrucomicrobiae bacterium; assembly: GCA_963822005.1. Classification (GTDB taxonomy): domain Bacteria; phylum Verrucomicrobiota; class Verrucomicrobiia; order Limisphaerales; family UBA8199; genus PALSA-1440. Next base: position 65,226 of record CAWGGD010000025.1, read on the forward strand.
GGCGCGCCGCTACAAGCAGTTGGCGGCGGAATTGCAGCATCTGGATACCCAGCTCGCCCGCCATCAGTTCGACCAGTTGCAGGCTGAGATTGCGGAGCGACAGGCGGCGGCGGATAACCTCCGCAACGAAATCGAGGCCGACTCCGCCAGCGTGCTGCGTGGCGAGGACGAGATTGCCCAATTGCGCGAACGATTGTCGGAGCTGGAACACGAGATCAGCGCGCAGCATCAGCGCGGGTTGGAGTTGAAGGGGGAGAGCGACCGGCACGAGAGCCGCATCCAGTTCAACGAGGAGCGGCTGCGCGAATTTGGCGCACAAAATACCAAGGCGCTGGCTGACCTGACGCAAGCCGAGGAGCGGCGCCGGGCGGCCGAGCAGGACTTGGCCACGGTTACCGGGAACCTGGCCGCCAGCCAGACGGCCCTGGAACAGCACCGCCGGACGCTTGCCGCCAGGCAGGAGGCGCTGCGGGAAGTGGAAGAGCAGTCACGCCGGCAGCAGGAGGCTTTGCGCCAGGCCCAGGCCGATGCGTTCGCCGCCGCGCAGGAGTTGACGCGGCTGCGCAACGAAATCACCGCGCTCGATTTGCAAAAGCAGGGCAACGTGGTCCGCCTGGAAAAGCTCTCCGCCGAGAAGATCCAGCTCGAGGAAGAGCGAACGCGCCTGGAGGCCCGCTTGCAGGAGTTCGTGGCCAATGTGGCAGCGGAGAAACTCAACGCACAGACCCAGCGCGGCACGGTCGAACAGCGCCAGCAGCGCCTGCGCGAGATTCAGGAGGAATTGGAGCACGCCGCCCGGCAGCAGGACCAGGCCCTCGAGGAGCAGGCCGGAACACGTTCCCGGTTGAACGTGCTCGAGCAACTGCAGGCGGACCACGAAGGCTTCAGCGTGGGGCCGCTCACCGCGCTGAAGCAGTCGCAGCATGTGCTCGGCTCGCTGGCGGATAGAATGCGCGTGCCGGATCCCTACGTGACCGCTATCGAAACGGCGCTGGGCCGCCACCTGCAACTGGTGCTGACCGAGCAGCCGGAAGCGGCCCATCAGATCCTGGCCGACCTCACGGCGAGCAAGACCGGCCGGGCCAGCGTTGCGCCGCTGGCCTTGGTCCGGGAGAGTCATCCCCCTACCGGCCCCGCGGACAAGGCCCATGCCGCCGCGCCGGCCGCCGATTCCGCGCGTCCGTCCAACGCGGGCGCCGCGCCGGTCGAATTGAATGGAGTGCCCTTGCCTGCCATCGCGGTCGTCGAGAGCGATGCCTCGGTTCGCCCGCTGGTCGAGAGCCTGCTGGGCACGACGCGGATCGTGCGGGACCTGAAGGCGGCGACCGCCGCGTGGCGGGAGACCCGCGGGGCGTTTCATTACGTGACGCTGGGGGGCGAGATGCTGAGCCGCCACGGCGTTTACACCGGCGGCTACCAGAACGGCAACAGCGAAGGCAAGACGCCGGCCTCGATTCTGGGCCGGAGGAATCAGATCGCCGGTTTGCAGGCTGCCGTGGGGCGGTTGAAGGAACAGGTGGCCGACATCAGCCGGCTCACCGGCGGTCTGCAAAGCGAACAGACCGGGTTGCAGGCGGGTTTGCAGCAAGCGCAGCTCGAGTTGCGCGCCCAGGAAGTCGCCATTGCCACCCACGAGGGCGAGTTCAACGCGCTGCAGAATTCCCAGCGGTTGCTGCACCAGAAGATTGACACGGTGGTTTATGAGATTCAAAGCCTGGCCGCCCAGGAAGAGGAGGGCCGGCAAAAGCGCGCGGCCCTGGCCGCCCGGGCCGGCGAGCATGAAACCCGGGAGCGGAGTTGCCAATCGCAGGTGGGGGAGTTGACGGCAGCGCTGGAAGCCCTGCGCCAGCAGCGTGATGGGGCGAACGCCGCCCTGACCGACAGCCGGGTGGCGCTGGCGGCCGAGGAGCAGATGTGCGCCTCGTTCCAGCAACAACGGCAGGCGCTGGGGCAGCGGATTCGCGAGCTGACGCAGGTGATCGAGCAGCGGCGCGGCGAGCTTTCCTCCTTTGTCGGCCGCAAGGAGCAGGCCGAGGCGGAGATCCAGGAGTCGCGCGGTCTCATTGAGCGGCTGCAGCATGACCGGGAACAGGTCAACGCCCAGACCGCCGAGCTGGTCGCCCAAAAGCAATCCCGGGACGCGGACGTGGCGGCGCGCGAGGAGGCGTTGCGCGAGCAGCGCCGGCGCTTGACCGGGCTGCAGGAACAGCGCGGCGCCCTCGACGTCGAGCTGGCGCAGAAGAACATGGCGGTCCAGAACCTCCGCGACCGAATCCAGCAGAAATACCACGTCAACCTCGACCAGGTCCGCAGCGAATGCATCACCATCACCTACGCGGACGAAGGGCCGGCCCGAGTGCACGTGATGACCCCGGAGGAGATGGCGGCCGCCGGCGCGGCGACCGATTGGGCGGCCGTGGCGCAGCAGGTCGAGGCCCTGCAGCAGCGCATCGAGGAAATGGGCCCGGTGAACCTGGTGGCGATCGAGGAATACGAAGAAACCGAGCAGCGCTACCAGTTCCTCAGCAAACAGCACGACGACCTGGTCCAGGCCAAAGCGCAGTTGCTCGAGGTCATCAACCGCATCAACGTGCAGACCCGCGAGATGTTCCGGGACACCTTCGAGAAAATCCGCGAGAGCTTCCGCTCGATGTTCACCGAGTTCTTCGGCGGCGGCAAGGCCGACCTGCTGCTGATGGACGAGAACGACCTCCTGGAAAGTGGCATTGACATTGTGGCGCGCCCGCCCGGCAAGCAGTTGCAGACCATCTCACTCCTGTCGGGCGGCGAGCAGACGATGACGGCCGTGGCGCTGCTGTTCTCCATTTACCAGGTCAAGCCCAGCCCGTTCTGCGTGCTGGACGAGCTGGACGCGCCGCTGGATGAGTCCAACATCAACCGCTTCATCCGGGTGCTGCAGCGGTTCCTCGCGCATTCGCAGTTCGTCATCATCACCCACAACAAGCGCACCATCGGCATGGCCGACGTGCTCTACGGCATCACCATGCAGGAGCGCGGTGTGAGCAAGATTGTCAGCGTCAAGTTCCACAAGGCCAACGAGGCGGTCACCGACCACGAAGCGACCTCGCTGGAAACCCCGACCGCGATGCCGCTGGTCGAAGCGGAAGAGGACGCGCCGCACAAGCGTGACGAGACCCTCGAAATCGTGATGGCAAAGTAAGCGTCAGACCGGTCTGACCCGTCCGACGCCTACAGTGGCCGTGTCCCCTTGCACTCCGGGTAGGCGGAACACCCCCAGAACATCTGGCCAGCGTGCGGGCCCTGGCGGGCGCTACGTCGGCGCATCGGTTTGCCGCAGCGAGGGCAGGCTGGGGGTGGTGCGCTGGCCTTGTCGGATCGGTCTGACTTGTCCGACTGGTCAGAAGGCCGCGTGGTGCGCTCCCGGCGAACTTGGCTGCGCACGCTGTAGAGCCGCTCCGTGAATCCACCTCGCTCAAGGAAATCCCGCTCCAGCCGGTCGAGCTGGCGATGGATCAGGTAGCTGGCTTGGTTGATCAGGCAGAGCAGTGTGTTCGCGGCGACCTCGGGGGCGGCGGCGCCGAGGACCTCCGCCATGTCGGACTGGTCCGACTGGAGCCGGTGCCGCACAGCCACCGCCTCGGGAGAATTCTTGTCCCAGATCGGTAGGGCGCGCTGCCGGAGGAAGTCCTCGTAATCGCCCATGAGTTCTTCGAGGCTGGCCCGGGCTACGTTCGTCAGTTTGAGTTCGGTCTTCTTGGAAGTGCCGGAGGCCACGCTGCCTTCGGAGATGTTCCGCACCCCACTCCGAGCGGCCTGCACCATCTGGTCGTGGGTCCGTGAGCGTTTCTCAATGAAACGGTTGCAGAAGACCAGGGTGGCGTCATAGACCGCCAAGGCGGCCTGGAAGCTGCGGAGCTTGCGGTAACCGCCATGCTTGGGGAGGAGGGGGTGGAGATCGTCGGACGGGTCGAGACCGGTCAGACATGTCAGACGGGTCGGAGGCGCTCATGGCAGTGCTTCTGTTTGGACGCGCATAACACCGGCCGCGAAAGTATTCCAAGGTGCGCTACTTGAGAAGCGCCTTCTTCAATTCAACTGCCGAATGCGGTAGAAGCGTTGCGGCACGTGGGTCGCATTGTCCGTGATCGAAAGGCTATCAGTCGCAGCCACGAGATCACTCCCCAGAATGCTCCACCCGGAAACGTTAAGATCGTTCTTGTACTCCACGCGATACGTTTTGCCCGGGAACGTCTGCCAGGTGAGCGTCACCGCCCTATTCACGACGGTGAGAGTGCAGATCAGTGGGGGCGGCGACGGGCTGATCTCAATCCCGCCGATCTTGGCTTCGTTCGCTGCCCCCTGGGTGAACTGGATGGTGATTTGGCCGGCCCCGTTGGCAGCAACGGTGAACTGGCGCGTGACAGCTTTGAACTTGGCGCCCGCGGCGGCGAAGATGTCAAAGTTAGTGAGGACTTGAGTGCCGTTGATCGTGACATTGAACTGGCGGCCGCCAAGTCCGCTCACCGAAGGGGAAATCTCTGCCCAGTGGAGACGCACGTTGTAACTGGTGCCGGGCACCAGGGCGTTGAAGGTGTAGGTCGAATTGCCCCAGCGTTCGGTCTGATACACCGCTTGGGGCGCGGGGCTGGAGACGCCGGTGGTATCAATTGCATTGGTGACCGAGTATGTGTTGGCGCTGCCGGTCCAATAATTGTCGGCGGCGAATGAGCCGGCAGCGCTGCCGCCGGAGTTGATCGCGTAGCCCGAGGCGTAGAGGAGGAGGTTCGTCGAACTGACATTATTGGCCTCGGCAGACTCGGCGAAGCGATTGATGTCATCCACGTTGGCGGTGACGGTGTGGCTGCCGGGAGTGGCCACCCAATAATTCAACCCACTGGGCCCGCCGTCGGCGGTGAGCGTAACCGAAGCGCCCGACGCCAGTGCGGAGTAGTACCCGCCTGACCAGGACACCTGGGTGCCGTCCACGCTGAACCCGACTCCAAGGGTTACCCCGCCCGGGGTCGGCCCCGAACCTTGATTGAGCACGCGGGCGGAGAAGACGACATTGTTTCCCACGCCGGGATTGGCCGGTGCCCAAGTGATGGCGGTGACGACTACGTCCGGCAGCGCGTTGGTTGGGGTGGCACTGACCTGGGTGGAGTTGGTGCTTTCACCCGCAGAATTCACGGCGGAGACGCGGTAGTAATAGGTCGTGCCTGGGGTGAAGGACAGATCATCGAAGGTGGTGACCGCGATATTGCTGGCAATCACCGAGTAGGGGCCGCCGTTGATGGTCGAGCGCTTCACCTTGTAGGTGCTCGCGAAAGCCGGCGCGGTCCAGGCCAAGGTGACTTTGCCGTTGCCGACGGTCGCGGCCAGCCCGGTCGGCGCGGCTGGTGGATTGCTCGCCGCGACATTGGTCGGCCAGCGGTAGAGCTGCGCGACGGCGGCATCAAGATCGCTCATGATCTGCCCCTTGTAGGGGTTGTCCGTGCCGTCCATGTTCCAGCCGTCGCAGTAGGCGCACCAGCGATAGAAATTGACGCAGCGGAAGATCGGCCGCCCATTGGTGGCTGCAGATTGGTTGTAGCGATTGAACTCGGCGAAGATTTCCTGCATCCAGCCCGCCTCGTAGTGTTTCGTGAGGTCCTCACCCGGCGGGCCGCCGCCTTTCCAGTAATACAGCCCGTTGCACTCGGTTACGTAGAGCGGCAGGTTGTAAAGGGCCGGCGGGATGCCGTAGTTGATCCAGTCCTTATAGACGTAGAAGCTCCAATAGAGGTTCTGGCCGCCGGCGTTGACCTGGTTGGTGCTGTAGATGTCCGCATAGGCGTAGCCGCGCGAGCCGATGTGCAACGGGATGCCGTCCAGCGGCCCGCTCGCCGCAATGGCCGTCAGCATCTGGTTGAGGTACGTCACCCAGTTGAGCGGCACGCCGTCGGCCGGATAACCGCTGCCGTTGAGATTGCTCGTCCCGCCATACGGCCCGCCCCACGGTGCCAGCGCCTGGGGCATCACCTTGTCGTTCGGGCGAATGGACTTGATGGCGTTGTACACCTTGCGGAAGCAGGCGGCGTAGTCCTGCGGCGACAGGTAGTTGAAGCGGTTGTTGGTGGAATCGAACGGCCACTCCGCGTTCAAGTTGCTCTCGTTGCCAATGAGCCAGATCGTGCAGCCGGTGGTGTTGGCGACGAAGTTCTTGCAGCGCGTCGCAAAGTCATCGTACTTCGCTGGCACCGGAATGGCACCTTTGGGAAAGTAGCCGTAGTTGATGCGGCAGATGACCGTGTGGCCGGCGTTGGCCAGGGCGGTGAAGTTCGCCCCGCTGAAATCATTGGTGCTCGCGTCCACCTCGACCGTCGCCGTCACCCAGCCGCCCGTGCCACCCGTGCCGCTCTTGACGTGATTCAGAAACTCCGTCGGAGCGGGGTCGGCGTCATGAATGCCATAGAGGAAGGGAGATTCGGCGGCAGAAGCGCCAGTGGCCACAGCCAGCAGCAAACCGATTAGTCGAACGCGGGTGGGTGGAGGGTGAGAGCCAGGCAACTTCATTCTTAAGGCTCACCATTCTACCATTGCTGGGAGCCGTTTCAACCAGAACATCGCCCATACCCGGGGAGCGATCATGGCAGGCTGGGGTGCCTTTTCCGGCGGGAAAGTCGAGCTCCGACGCGGCGCGTCCTATTCAAAGGTTGCTCAGGAAGGAGCAACAAGAGTAGCTGACGCTCGGCCTACCGGCGGAAAATCCTTTTTGACTCCGTGGCCACGGTGGCGGATGTTCCCGCCCAATTGCAGAGAATCTATGATTAGCAAACTACTCGTTGTGTGTGTCAGTGCGTCCTTCGCTCTCGGTCTGGTCAGCGCGCGCGGGGCCGAAAAGGGCAGGGTGGACCTCTCCAAGATTCCCCCGGCTGCAAACAAGACCGGAGTGACTTACGCGACAGATATCAAGCCCATCTTCGACAAGGCCTGCGTCCGGTGCCACGGCGCCGAAAAACCCAAAGGCCGGCTGCGCCTGGACAGTCTTGCGGGCGCGCTCAAAGGTGGCGAGAGCGGCAAAGCCGTTCTGCCCGGCGACAGCACCGGCAGCGTGCTCTTGCACAACGTCGCCCACGCCGGCGCCCCCGACGCCTACATGCCGCCGCCTCGGAACAAAGCCAATATTCCGCCCTTGACCAAAGAGCAGATCAGCCTGATCCGCGCCTGGATTGATCAGGGGGCGAAGTAAAACTGATAGGAGCTGATAAACTGAACTGATAAACTGATATCGGACGAGTCTTCCGATGTTACTGCGACACAAGGAGTTACACCCAAAGAACGACGGCACCGGACAGGGGTCTGTACCGGGCGATGTTCCTGGGAATTTGTTGCAAGAACGTCGCCAGATTGTAACAGAATTCAGAGGCGATGCCTATTCCGCCGAGGCGGGCAGCAGTAGGGCCGGCGGGCTGGACAAAGAGTACAACTGATAAGAATTTGCTTTTTGCGCGCCCGCTCGTACTGAGCGCTGCGCGGGTGAGCGTCGGCTCGAAACAGTTGTGCCCGCAACCATCGCAGGGATTCAAGGGGAACACCGAATTGGCGTCGCACTTCGGCGCAGACCATCAGGCCAAATACCTCCTTGATCGTGAACTTCCGCCAGCCTTCCTTGCGCGCCTTGTTCAAGGGAATGGTGCCCCGCTGTTCCCATCCGGCCAGTTGACGGTAGGTCATTCCCGCCTTCTCTTTGAGATCGCCCGCCGTGAACGTTCCTTCGCTCATATTGTGGCAATTTTCGCCCCATTAAATTGCACCTTCAAGTAGAATTATAAAATATTATAAAATATCTTCCTGCTCTGGTTCCTACCGGGTCGGGCACCCTTTTCGCACAATATCAATTATTGTCAGTTAGCAACCACGATAAACACCAATAGAATCAAGGGTTTTCTGCCTCTTGTGGTGTCTCCTCACAGACCACGGAAGCGGGTACACCACCTATTGTGGTCCAAACACCACAATTGGCGTCCAGAATATCCAAAGAGGGTTTCCTCGTTCCGGCAATCTGCATCGATTCTAGGGGCATCCAGAGAGCAGGGCGGGGCATCGGGGATCGGGCTTGTAATCCCCCCGGCAGAAGCATACCGGGGCTTTCTGTTTGTCCTGTACTTTTGCGGACCACTTTTGGGTGTGTTTGATATTGCATCAGCACCGCTATGGCCAGATGATGCACTCGGATTAAACGGGAAAAGAAAATTCAAAAGGCTATGAAGATGAGTTCAGCCTCTGCCAACGTGCCATTCCCCCTCACTCGGGCACCGTCAAGAACGAAATTCCTATCACTAATCCTTGCAACCCTCCACAAGACGATGGTTCGGTGCGTGGCTTGCTTCGGTTCGCTACTTTTTGTTGGCAGCATTTGCGCACAGTCTCTCAACATCGCAGCCTCCAGTGCGCAATACACGACGTACGTATGGGCGCGAGACGACTCGGGTCCTCCCATATCAAGAACGACAATATCGTCATCTCCGATCAGCGACGCAATTGTAATCCCCATTCGGGGTGGGATAATAATCAACCATGCGATTGCGAACGCTGGTTTGTTCGACGTGTCAGACGAAACTGGTGTGGGATTCGCCAATGCCTCGGCAACGAGTCAGCTTTGGTTCTCTCCCTTGGTGGACCAAACCCAAACGGTCGGCATCCAAATCTCCGTCCAAAATTGGCCATTCAACGGCGGTTCAGTCAGCTTGCTCGACTTGACCTCCAATTACGAATTGTGGAATTACAGCTGGCTCGGTGACCCCGGTAATGTCCCTTGGGAGCCCGGAACTTATCACGGCGCAGCCAACTTTACTTTGGACACAGACTTCCTTGCGTCGCACGAATACGAACTGACGATGGCGACAAGCTCCAATGCGGGGATGGACCATGAGCGCGTCCAGATCCAGTTGACGGGATTACAGGTGGTCCCGGAGCCTTCAACAGCTCTCCTTTTAGCTGTGGGTGGTGCCGCGCTGGCGATTTCCCGTCGCCGCAGGTAATCGGCATTGCCAAGAATCGGGCGCAGTCACTACTAACTGATAAGAATTTGCTTTTTGCGCGCCCGCTCGTACTGAGCGCTGCGCGGGTGAAGGAGAATTGCTTTTCGCTCTCATTCATTGCGGCCCCATCCTGCCAGACCTGGCTGACGGCGTGAAAGGGGTCAAACCGGAGGTTGGTCCAGTGTCAGTTCAGCAGTTGACCCCGCTGCGGAATTTGTCATCCTGCGGCCATGCCGCGTACGATGCGAGTCGAGTATCCCGGCGCCATTTACCATATCATGGACCGGGGCGACCGGCGGGAGGACATCTTTGTCAATGATGTTGACCGCCAGGATCTGCTCAAGACTTTGGCCGAGGCCTGCCAGAAGACCGGTTGGCAGGTGCATGCCTATTGCCTTATGCGCAACCACTTCCACCTGGTCCTGGAGACGCCCAATGCGAACCTGGTCGAGGGGATGCGTTGGTTGCTGAGCGCCTACACCATCCGCCTGAATCACCGCCAAAAGCTTTTTGCTCACGTCTTTAGCGGCCGTTACAAGGCCCTGATCGTGGAGGGCAGCGGCAACGGCTATCTCAAGACGGCCTGCGACTACGTCCATCTGAACCCCGCGCGGGCCAATCTGTTGGGCAAGGAAGACCGGTTGTTGGCATACCCCTGGAGCAGCCTGGTGTGGTACTTGGCAGCGCCGCAGCATCGTCCGGACTGGATTCGGGTTGACCGACTGTTGGGCGAGCATGGGATTCAAGACGATTGCGCCGCCAGCCGCCAGCAATTCGAGCGCCAGATGGAGGCACGGCGGTTGGCGAAATGGACGAAGCAGCGCTCAAGCCCTTCCGCCGTGGCTGGTGTCTGGGCAGCGAGGAGTTCAAAGAGCGGATGATCGAGTTGATGGAGGGCAAGCTGGGCGAAAGTCACTCCGGAGAACTCCACCGGGAGACCGCCGAGCAGAAAGCCAACCGCGTCATTTCACAAGAACTGTCGCGCTTGGGCTGGACCGAAGCGGACTTAGCTTGCCGGCTCAAGAATGATCCTTGCAAGCTGGCAATGGGCGGCACGGGTTAGAAAGGAGACCACCCTGCCTGTCAAGTGGATTGCCGCCCGCCTGCAAATGGGCACTCCCAAGAGTGTCAAGCCCATGCTACAACACTGGATACACACCCATGAGGAACCTGCTAACCACACCACACCCAAAGCAATGCCATGCCAACAACTCCAGTTCCAACCTCCGGTTTGACCCCTTTACTTTCTAGACTCATCTGCTCAATGTCAGCGGCCTGAATCATATCCCAACCCTAATCCTGGAAGCGCAGCCATGCAAGCCCCCGCGGCGGTTAAACTGACTGAGCCAGAGGTTGAACTCAGAAAAGGGGTCAACCCATAGCTTGGGTCATTTCTGGTAGCTGCTGTTGGTCATATCCCCAGTTGCCCCTGGCCGGCGGTGGGGGCTGCGTGCCCGCGCATGTGGTTGTGCAAGCTCCGATTGGCCGCCTTTGAGCTACCCAGATGCACCCGCGCGGCAATCGCTTTGATCGAGAGTGTCGTTTCTCGCCGCAGCCGCGCCGCCAATCTCCAGCTTGACCGGAGTCATTCTTGCGCCGCTTCGAGCAAATCCGCTTCCTGCCAACCCTGCCGCTGCAGTTCCTCGGCAATGATCCGCTCCGCCTTGGCCTCGGCACTGGCCCGGTGCAATTCCCCGAGTGATGCTCCCCAAGCTTGCCCTCCATCCGCAGCACATCTCCCGCCGAAAACTCTCGCTGCCCAGGCACCAGCCCCGCCGCAACGCCTTGAGCGCCTCCGGATCGCGTCTCCTCCAGCCGCCGCCTTTCCATCCACGCTCGAACTCCGCCCGGCCCGCCGGCGTGTCCTCCTGGATCCCGTGCTCGCCCAGCAGCCGGTCCACCCGCACCCACGTCGGCCGATGCTCCGGCGCGGCCAGATAAGCCCCGAAGCTGCTCCACGGATACGCCAGCAGCCGCTCCTCGGCCTTGAGCATCCGCGCCCGCACCGGGTTGAGATGCACGTAATCGCAGGCCGTCCGCAGATACCCGTTGCCACTGCCTTCCACCAACTGCGCCTTATACCGCCCGCTGAACACATGCCCGAAAAGCTGGTGCCGGTGGTTGAGCCGAATGGTGTAGGTGCTTTGCAGCCAGGCCATCCCCGCCACCAGGTTGGCGTTCCGGGGTTTCCAGCACCAGATGGTAATGATTGGGCATCAGGCAATAGGCATGCACCTGCCAGTCGGTTTTCTGGCACGCCTCGGCCAGCGTCTTGATGAAATCCTGCCGGTCCACGTCATCCAGGAAGATCTTCTCCCGCCGATCACCACGGCTCATGACGTGATACATCGCCCCAGGATATTCGATGCGCAGCTTGCGCGGCATGCCGGCATGACAAGTCTATGCTCAAACGCCGGTCAAGCCGGAAAATGACCCATGCTATGGGTTGACCCCTTTACGCCGTCTTGTCGAACCCACTCACCCAGGCCGTCGGCAGCGCCGTGAAATGCAGCCCATGCTTGAAATCAGCATCGAGGCGATAATGATCGAGGTTCACCGCGATGATGTCCTCCAGCGGCCCGCGGTCCACATCCGGCCGCGAATGTCGCGGCCCATGAAACACAAACGGGATCAACGGCAGCGGTCTGCCCAGCCGCCGCGGCACCCGCGAGTCAACCACCACCCACTCCGTCTTGCCCTTCTCCCCTTCGACAGCCTGCTCCTGCCACAAATCCACACGGCAGAAGGCATCGCCGTCGTCACCCACGACCAGCCGCAGCACCCTGATCTGATCCACTGCCTCCTGCTCAAACTCATCCTCCTCGGTTCGAAGTTCGGAGTTCGATGTTGGATGTTCGATGTTCGCCGTTTCCCTCAGCACTAAGAGCGTCACCACATTCCGCCCGCGCACGCGCCCCATCCGCCAGTTGATGATCTGCTCAGCCGGATAGAACACCGCATAGGCCCGTCGCTCGGCCCCTTGGCCCGTGGCGCCGCCACCTTCCCAATCCACCAGCGATCCCGCGCGCCCCAGCCCCACCACGTCACCCACCACAACCTTGGCGTAGCCAGTCAGCGAGGTCCCCAGCATGTCCGCATCATTCTGGAACTCCGCCAGCGCACGCCCAACACCCGTGCTCTCGCTCGGCAGCTTCACGAAAGGCGGACGGCGGAAAATCAAACCCAGGTAAGCCTCCGCCGTTCGCGCCGTCGCGTTGAAGAACGAAGACCGTTTGCGATAGGCCGCAAACTCCTCATCCGTTTGCGAATCCAACCGCGCCAGATACTTCTCACCCCCCGCCTTGACCGCATCCTCACCCGCAAGCACATCACGCGCGCGGGACCAATCCAGCGCGGCGGCTTCGTAATCAACATGTGTGCTATTGACGGGCACGACTCGACCCTAGCACGTGATTTTCACACGAACCCCGGCCCCAAAAGCTGGAACTGCATTAGCGGGCACCAGCGATCCTTTGAGCTACCACAGCGGGCAAAACTTTCTGAAAATAACTTTTGACAGATTTCCGGAATCGGTTTCGAGACACGCCGCCGGCACTCCAACAAATCCCTCCAGCCGTCTGAGCACTCGTATCAGGCCGTCGCCGCTCCATGTTCCACCCACTTGGTTACCCGTCTGTTCGCCGGCTTGCCTTTCCCTCGCGCGGCGCTACGCTCACGCTAATGAGCGCATCGACCCGAGCCGACACGCCCGGCACTACTTCGGGCGCCAGTGACCAGCCGCGCCAACCGGCCTTCGTCACCACGCATTGGTCGGTAGTGCTGGCGGCGGGGCACAGCGACACCCCGCGCGCCCAGGCGGCGCTCGAGAAGCTGTGTCGCGCGTATTGGTATCCCCTTTACGCCTTTGTGCGGCGGCGCGGCCATTCCATCGAGGATGCCCAGGATTTAACGCAGGAGTTTTTCGCCCGCTTGCTGGCGCACAACTGGGTGATGAAGGCAGACCGATGCAAGGGACGCTTTCGTTCCTTTCTGCTGATGGCCATGAATCGCTTTCTGGCCAACGAATGGGACGCGGCGCAGACCCAGAAGCGCGGAGGCGGAGCCCGTCCCGCGCCGCTGGCACTGGAGACTGCCGAAACGCGCTACGCGGCCGAGCCCGCAACAACGTTGACCCCCGAACTGGAGTATGACAAACAGTGGGCCCTGACGTTGATAGAGGAAGTGCTCCGTCGCTTGCGCGACGAGTATGAGCAAGAAGGCAAGGCGGCCCTGTTCGACGAGATGAAGCCCTGCCTGATTGGCAGCCGCGACACCCAGCCGTACGCCGAGCTGGCGGCCAGCCTGGGGATGACCGAAGGAGCCGTGAAGACCGCAGTCTGCCGTCTGCGGCAGCGCTATCGGGAACGCCTCAAAGAGGAGATCGGCAACACCGTCGCAGCCCCAGAAGACGCGGACGAGGAACTCCGCCACCTCTTTCGCGTTCTGGCCCGGCGGTGAGAAGCACGGGCGAGGATGGAGGCACAATGGCGCCACCCCTGATGAACGTTTCAAGGCACTAACATTCCTGGCTGCTTAGCTGTAACCTTCCCTCCGAAATCCTTAGTGTAAGGAGTGGAAGCAAAGCTATGGATACGACACGAATTTGCCCTGGCTGTAACAAGCCGCTGCCGGCCAACGCCCCCCAGGGGCTTTGCCCGGAATGTCTGCTCAAGGCGGGGCTGGGCACCGGCGTGGACATCGGACTCGATACCCACAGCCAGCCTGCTGGGGCGACAACCGGCTTCGTGCCGCCCGCGCCCGAGGAACTGGGCCGGTTCTTTCCGCAGTTGGAAATCACACGGCTGTTGGGGCGGGGTGGGATGGGGGCTGTTTATCAGGCCCGCCAGAAGCAGCTCGACCGCGTCGTCGCGCTCAAGATTCTCCCGCCCGGCGTTAGCCAGGACCCGTCGTTCGCCGAGCGATTCGCGCGCGAGGCGCGGGCGCTGGCCAAACTGACCCACCCCCGCATCGTTACGCTCTACGAGTTCGGCCAGGCGGATGGCCTGTTCTACTTCCTGATGGAGTTTGTGGACGGCGTCAGCCTCCGGAAGCTGCTCGAAGGCGGCCGCATTTCCCCCCGCGAGGCGCTGGCCATCGTGCCCCAAATCTGCGAGGCCCTCCAATACGCCCATGACCGGGGCATTGTCCACCGTGACATCAAGCCGGAGAACATCCTCCTCAACCGGGAGGGCGAGGTCAAAATCGCCGATTTCGGTGTGGCGAAAATCGTCGCGCGCGAGTCCGCGCCAGAAGGCGTCACTGAGGGTGCATCCGAAGCAGGCTCGTCCTTGACCCAGGCGGGACGGGTGGTTGGCACCCCGCAATACATGGCCCCAGAGCAGGTGGCCCATCCGCTCGAAGTGGACCACCGTGCCGACATCTACTCGTTAGGCGTTGTGTTTTATCAGATGCTGACTGGGGAGTTGCCTGGCAAGCCGATTGAAGTGCCCTCCCGGAAGGTCCAGGTGGACGTGCGCCTTGACGAAGTGGTGTTGCACGCGCTGGAGAAGGAGCCGGAGCGGCGCTACCAGCAGGCCAGCCAGGTGAAAACGGCGGTGGAGACGATTGCCGCCGACGCGGCAAAATCCGAGAGTCTGAGTCCGAAGGCAGAAACGGATCAGAGCCTCCCCGCGTCAGCAGCGCCCAAGTCCTCCGCCCCCAAGCCGCCCCGCGGCGACCTCCCTCAAACCCGCCGACCTGTGTTGACCGGTATCCTGTTCATGCTGCCATCGGTCATTGTTGTCTGGGTCGCCGTATTCGGACTTCAAGTCCTGGGTGTGGACCTGGTCGTGGGGCCGGATGCCCGGTTGCTGGTGGGGCTTCTGGGACTGCCTGTCGCCACGGCATTGGGGGCGCGGCTGGCCGCGATCCCACTGGGCCGGGCCGCGGAGCGACTGGGAATGACTCCTCGGCCCCAGCGCTGGTCCCGCCTGGCCATCGCCAGCGTCGCGGCGCTGTGCGTCGGCCTCCCGCTGGCGGGCGCCGCCGTTGCCAGGTGGGAAATCTTCCTGCAGGGTGAGTACTGGTATCCCCGGTACTGGTATCCCCTAAAGAGAACCATCCTCCAGGGCGATTACCGGGGTCCCGTAAGGAGCGAAGCGGTCTTCTTCCTGTTCTGCCTGGTGGGCACAGGTCTCGCCGCCGCGGCGTCCATGATGCTGGGGATGACCGCGCTCAAGCAGATCCAGCGGGCGGAAGGACGGTTGCGCGGCCACTTCGGCGCGCTGGCTGCGAAGTGGTACTGGCAGTGCCTCTTGCTGGCACTCGTCAGCATCCTGTTGGTGGGCAAAGTGGCAGGCCTGACGGCCAGCGTGAAGACCCTGTTCGTGCGTGGAGTGGTCACGGACGCTGTCACGGGCAAGCCCATCACCAATGCCTTTGTGGTCGCCACGATTGACCCGGACGGTAATCTCAAGAGGAGTGTAGCTTCAGGATTCCCGCGCCTTTATGATCCTTTCGATGTGCTGCTATTGTACCCAACTGATGCGGTTGGCCAGTACTCCCTGACCGCACGAGGGAAGCGGTTTCCCGCGCCATCAGGACACACTTGGAGAAACGTTGGAACGTGGTCCTTTCAGAAATTGGTTGCTACGGCAGCCGGCTACGAGGATATGCGGGTAGATCCCTGGGAGCAATTCAGACCCGAAGGAAGGAGCGGGAGGGCGCAAGTGAACTTCCAGTTGCGCCCGGAGCCGGCTGCCCAGGCCTCGCAGTTTGACGCTTTGTCTGAGGCGGACCGCGCTCGCGCGGTGGCGCTCTGTAATGACATCGGGGACTTCGGCCACGAGTTCGACGCGGCTTTTACCGCCAGAAACCTCCACGCCGCGCAGATCTGTACTCGTCGCGTGCTGACCCACTTGACCAATTTCAACGCCCTGATGCGGGGAACGGATTGCGAGTTTCCTGCTGCCATGTTCGATGACATGGCCAAGCTCCACCAGGCGCTAAATGGAGGTGATTGGGACACGGCTCGCCAACTCGTCCAATCCAATACCGCCCGATACAATGATGAGGCATACTCCCGCCAGTTTCGGCGCATCGCCAGCCGGATAGGACAGTGGGCGCGGCAGCAGAAACAGGCCGCGCCCGTGCCTGTTCCAGCGCCCGTGATGGCTGGGCCGGCCCCCGGCGTCACGCCCGAACAAGCCTTCAGGCAGAGATACGGGTTGCAGACCACCGGGCCCGCCGCCGCGCCCGAGCAGGAATTCATGCAGAGATATGGCCTGCAGACCACCGCGCCCGACAGCGCGAGGTACGGGGTGGGAACAACCAGACTCAGGGCTGTACCTGGGCCACAGGCTCCGGTCCCAGCGGGCAAGGAGGGACCCACGTCTCCGGCACCAGCGAGCTCAGATGACCCTGGTCGTGTCGTTCGCGTCGAGGAGAAGCTGCGGCGGGAAATCGAGAAGCGTTTGAGTGAAGCGGGCTGGGGGTTGAACGGTCTATCGGTGAGTGTTTCCCCGGACCTGAGAAAAGCGGAATGCCGGTTTGAAACCGGGCGCAGAGACGGATCAGTTTCAATTCTCATTGACGGGGCCATTCGGATCACGCCCCAAGAGAGAGACTTATGGTTGGTCGAGGGGAGTCAGGAGTTTCAATTCCTCCGCTTCTCGGTGGACACTTCAGCGGAAGGGATGGCCGATGCAAAGTCACCCAGCGCGACATGGACCTCAGCCGTGCCCGCACTAGTGAAGGCTCCACCAGGGCAGTATAGCGTGCAATTGAAACCAGGTGTGGAACTGGAAGTGGCTGCCGTAGCGCGGACGCAGGCGGGCAAGACCACTTGGTGGAAGCCCGACGGCAGCCCTATGGACAATCCGCCCGACACGGTGATTGACGCCTCGGACCCGTTCTTCACCAAGGGACGCACCAATGACTTCTTTGCGCTTGTCTTCAAGCTGAGTCGGCCAAGCGACATCATTGATTACCTTTGGAAGCATGAGTTTGAGCCGGTCCCTAACTTCACCGGCTACGTTGCTCTGCGGGACGCACAAGGCCGGTTGCGATACCACGGTGTGCCGATGCTGGTTTACGATGATCCGTTCCAGCAGCCCCCGGAGAGAATCGTCTGTCGTGTCGGGGTGGCGCTGACCCCGGCCAGCGCCGTCGCCGTGTTTGACGGCACGCGCGTCATTTCAGCATCAGCCCCCATCCCTTTCAAATTCCTCCCGCCGGTCAAAGTCGGCGGCAGCACCACTCTTCGTCTGGAGTGCGCACTCAAGCAGAACGAGTTCGAGATCGCGGCCTTCGCGACGCTGCGGGATGGCGGGCGTCTGCAGTCAGCCGCCGACACGGCCCAGAACGATCCCTCCGTGAAAGAAATCAAATTCAGCGCGTGGCCCGAGGACATCAAGGAATACCGCGTCGAATTCGTGCCGTTCTATTGGTGCGAATTCCGGGACATCTCGTTGAAGCCCAAGTCCCCGCCGGCCCAGTAGGGGCCTGCCTTCGGGGCGGTGATCGAGCGCACGGTCTTGAACGCCGCGGAGTATCGGACGAACTGCCTGCTGGACCTGGACGCCGGCGACCTTGTTCCGCCGCCGCTCGCACTCAATCTGACCAACCGGGAGGCCGTCTGGTTTTGGGCAGCCGCGGCGGGCGTGGACGTCGCCGGCACTGTCACGCCGGCTGCTTCCGCTCGCGCCACATCGAACGCCCCACCGCTTCGCGACCACGAACGCAAGCACCGAACCCAACGCCAGTAGAACCACGAACGCCCCCAAAGCCGCTTCGTTCGCGCGCAATCACGATGCAGTAGTCGCGCCAGCCTCCCCTTAACCCCGCAGGCTGGCACGCCTACTGCAATAATTGGAATGCGCCCTGCCACTGCGCTTCGGAAAAGACAAAGTTAGTTGATACGACTCCTTCGGGCTGTCGGGCGTCGTGGGTTCTCCTACGCGTCCAGTGCTGCCCGCGTCCCTACCGCCCTGAAAATGCTCTCTCAATAAAAAAGTGTGAGAGAGCATTTTCAGGTCGGTAGGGCCGCTAGGCGTTGGCATCTCCTGGTCGGCGTTCGTTGGCAGCGTTTTCAGTGTCGGGTTGCTGCGTTCTATTTCCATCGCGTTAGTTTGCCGGTGCAGTTCTGGCGGGCGTGCGGGCCTGCCTCGCCGAAGCGTCCCCGCGAAGGCGAGTTGTTCTCCTCAGTTCCGGCCTTGTCTCCCCTGCTGGCAGCCGCTCGTCTGGCGTTGGCTCGTTCTTTCCGGTTGGTCCACTTGCCCTGTTTTGCCAGCAACCTTCGGGCTTCGTCCATCAGCTCGTGCTCGAAAGCGCTGGCATAGGCTTCCACCGTTGCGCCCTTCAAACGCAGCCTAGTGGCTGCCCGGCGCCATCCACGTCGTGTACAAGGGGTGCTCACCGGATGTACACCGGATGCACAAGGGGTTTTCCCTTGTGCATCCGGTGAGCATCCCTTGTACACCCCTTGTACACGGCGTTTGGGTGTCTCGGGCCATGCCCTTGTGAGGGTGCCTGGAATTGACGTCTATCGAAGCTCTGGCCCGGTTATTTGCTGTGAGGGATGGAATATGTCTCAAAAGTGGACAGCCTGGCGCAGTGATGGGTGTAGGGCTGCTGGCATGACACGCCCCTGGGGTGCCGATGGGGTCACTGGGCCGCCTTCACTGGCTATCGGACGCAGATGGCCGCGGCTACGAGTAGTTCTTGAGCACCGTGTAGCCCGTCCCATCCGTGTTCATCTGGAACACCGTCCCTTTGTTCGAACTCCCGCCAAGAGACGTCGTCCCGTAGAGCGTGCTGCCCGACAGCACCAGACCCGCATCCGGCCATGCCCCGTCGCTCCCGGTGAAGTGCTTGAGCACGGTGGAGGTTTGGGCCTGGCCGGCCGACAGCATCGGCCCCAGCCACACGGCTAGGAGGGCAGCCACCGCCGTTAGTGGAATTCTCTTTGTGATGTTCATATCGTTAACCATTCAATCGAGTCCTTGCCTGGCTTCGGTCATTTGAATCGTGGGAGATTACGGGAATTGGAACGTGCGGTAGAAGCGTCGGAGGTAATTGCTGGCCTCCGGGTCGGTGTAGAACAGCACATTGGTGGGCGTGGTGTTGGTAAAGATGGCTTCCCAACCCGCCAGGTTCGTCCCGGCCTCGATCACCAGCGTCCCGGGCTGCAACACCCGGTCCACCCGCAGTTGGAACGTCCCGTTGGTCAGTTGCGGGCCTGTCACCACCGGCTCCGGGACGCAGATGTATTTGATAGTGGCAAGATCAGAATTGCCGTCGCTGTTATAGGAATACCCCGTCACGATCACGTTCCCGCTGCGGTCCACCGCTAGGGCGTAGGCGCTGTCATTGGCATTCCCCGGCCCGTTGTAGCGGTTGGTCCAGAGCGGCACGCCCGCACTCGAATACTTGATCGTCACGTAATCGTTGTTTGGAAACCCGTTGCGATCCGAAGAACGTGTTGCTTCGGCAATCGTGTGTGACGGCGTTTGGGCCCAGGCGGTGGTCTTCGCGCCAGAATATGGCAACGAAGACGACCACCAAATCCGATCCCACATTTGCAGCCGCGATTGCGCGGTTTCAACCCACCCTGGCAGCTTGGCGCCAGCGCCGTAAACACCGGGAACCAATCCCGAAACCGCTATGGCGCGCGATGGTGAGGTTGGCGCGACGCTATGGGCTAAGCCCTGTAGCCCAGGTTTTGAGCGTCAATTACACCGCCCTCAAGCACCACTTGGTGGCCTCTGCAGTTCCACAAACTTCTCGGTCCGGTGCCATTGCTGCGGAGTTTGTCGAGGTGCCGATGAGTGCCAGCCCCAGCGGCTGGCAATGGGTAATTGAACTGGAGGATCGGGAGGGTTCGAAACTGACTCTGCGGCTGGCGCAAACTGACAGCGCCGGCGCTCTGGCTTTGGCCCAAGGGCTCTGGAGGCAGCGTTCGTGATTCAGCTCACGCCGCAGATGCGTTTGTTACTGGCGGTCGAGCCGGTGGATTTTCGCAAAGGCATTGACGGGCTGGTGCAGGTTTGCCGTCAAAGACTTAACCTCGACCCGATTGCCGGCGCGCTGTTCGTATTCTCGAACCGCCGTCGTCGAGCCCTTAAGATCCTCATGTATGACGGCCAAGGCTTTTGGCTTTGCCAAAAACGGCTTTCTCAGGGACGCTTCGGCTGGTGGCCCAGTGGCGGCCAACAGTCGACCTTGGGTTTGGATGTGCATCACCTCCAGTTGCTGATCTGGAACGGCAACCCCAACCACGCCCGAGCCGCTCCGATGTGGCGGCCGATTGCACCGGCGGCTTAACTGAGCGCCCGGGCTGGAGCGAAAAGAATATCAACCATGCCCTTGCGTTCCATTTTTGATCGCCTAAGCTGGCGGTCGTGCAGAGCGAGTTTGTTTACCGGGGCCACAGGGTTAGCGCCCAGGAAATTGAATTTATCCGGCAGTTGATCGCCGCCCATTCCGGTTTGAGT
The DNA here is from genome assembly GCA_963822005.1 of uncultured Verrucomicrobiae bacterium. GTDB lineage: Bacteria > Verrucomicrobiota > Verrucomicrobiia > Limisphaerales > UBA8199 > PALSA-1440. The sequence continues at coordinate 85,660 of CAWGGD010000025.1, forward strand.
CGGCGGCGGCTCTCGGCCGAGCTATGTGCCGCCTGGAACTGGGTGCAGCCCAATGGCCGTCCGCGCGACATGGTCGCCCGGAGTCTGATGCTGGAGTTGCACCGAGCGGGTCACATTCGGCTGCCGGCGCAGCGGTTTTGCCCATCCACACCTGCCGACTCTGCGCCGCCAATCCACTGGAGTATCTCAACGCACTCCAACGCCACGCCAAGGAAGCGCTGGAGCATCCGACCCGGTGGCTACCTTGGAATTACGAGCAGGCGCTGCCGCCCTTCGATACCGGCTGAGCGCAGTCCGCCCGACCTTACCCATCCCGGCCTGATGGGCACCCTGGCGCCGCGCTCAGGTGCGCGTGGCGTTTTTACTGCCCACGCATGCTTGCCGAAGCAACACCCTTGTCAAGGGCCCTGGGGGGGCAAGGTGCGCCGGGAAGACCATCCCCTATTGCTTAAGTGAATCGAACCAGGCCTTGGCGGCGGATAGGCTGGGGAGGGAACAACTGCCATGGTCACCCGTGGGCAGGGGGTCGATCAGTTGCACCTGCGCCGCGCCCCGCGCCAGGAAGTTGCTGTAGGCAACCTGGGAATTCGCGACGGGCACGTCTGCATCGGCGGCGCAATGATACAGGCGCATCGGCGCGATCGGCTTCCATTGATCTACGTCGTTATCGCGCAGGGCCTGGCGGAAAGGACAACCGAGGTCATTCTGCAGGGAAGAGAGGAGGGCGGGGGGAAGTATGGTCGAAAGATTGCAGGCAGGCAGGTAGGTGTTGATGGTCGAGCTGCCGGTGTTGCCGTTGAAGAGGGGCGGAATGGTGGTGTTGTAGGGCGGCGCGAGGAGCCCAGACCAGCCGGGTGCAAGCGAATATACCCGCTGATAAGCCGTCAAAACGTAGGCGTAGTAATAGGGATTGGGCGGACAGCGCGGAGACAAGATGTCATTCAGCTCCACGCCGGACATGTTGTAAGGTCCAGCCATAGGCGCGCTGGCGGTGACGGTGAATTCGTTGGTGTGGTATTGCTCAAGTTCGCGGTGCAAGGCCATGGCCGCGTGGCCTCCTTGCGAATAGCCTGCGAGAAAAAGCTGGCCGTTCAGCGCGAGGCTGTTGCTCGCACAAAAGCGCCTGGCCGCGCGGAGCATATCCACGCTGGCGGTCGCTTCACTGCGCGCGTGGACGTAAGGATGGAAACCAGGGCTGTCTCCCATGCCCAGGTAATCCGGCAGCACGGTGGCGTAGCCAGTCGTGGCAAATACCAGGCCTATGAGGAACTCTCCGGAGTTGAGTCTGCGAAGCGACATCGTTGGTCAAGGTGGTGGTGCCATGCTCGAAGCTCAGTAGCGGCAGCGCCTTTCCTACGCCCTGGGGCAGGAATTGTCCGCCGGAAGCCTGTGTTCGCCCCCCGAGAGGATCAATGGTTTCATAGACGAGCTTGTAGGCACTTACCGGGAACCTCGCAGTGACCGGTATCCCGTAAGCGGCGAAAAGCGAATTAAGGAAGCTGGTGGTGTAGGATTGCAGGAGATTGGATGAAAGCAGCTTCCCTCGCATGGCAGGTTGGACAGCGACTACCCGGTAGAGGCGCATCGCTTGGCCGGGCGACAGGGTTTCATCCCATTGCGTCTGGATCGTCGGCCAGGGCTGGGAGGCATCAAGTGGCAGCCACAGACTGTTGGTGACCTTCTCCCGCGACTGCAGCGTGTAAGCTTGACCCGCCACCGCGTTGGTCCATTGCAACGAGAGGCCGTTGGTCGTGCGGACCGAAGCAGTGAAACGCAACCCTTGGGCCTGCGCCGTGGCAGACACGGCCAGGCAGAAACCGGACAGAATCAACCTCAAGCGGCAGGCTTTCATGGCAACAGCCTTGCAAATCTGCTCTTGCATGCAAGCTTCAAGAAGTCAATCGTCTCCGGCGACCGGGCGACTGGGCCGGGGCTTCTCCCCGGCATTGACGCTCGTCCCCGGTCGCCGCACACTTCATACACCGACGCAGATACCCATGGGCGCACAATGGAAACAAGCCGGGCGCGAAGCCAACGCGCAGAAGAAAGGCCAGATGACCGCCAAGCTGGTCCGCGAAATCATGGTCGCGGCCAAACTGGGCGGTCCTGACCCCGATCTCAACCCGCGCCTCGCCGCCGCCGTGGAGAAGGCGCGCAAAGCCTCGTGCTACCGCGACACCATCGAGCGCGCGATCAAGAAGGGTTCGGGACAGACGGATGAGAAGGTCAACTTCGAGCTGGTGACCTACGAGGGGTTCGCGCCCCACAAAGTGCCGGTAGTGGTCGAGTGCCTGACCGACAGTCGCAATCGCACCGCGCCGGAAATCCGCAATATCTTCAAGGCGGGCACGCTTGGTCAACCGGGCAGCGTTGCGTTCTTCTTTAACCACCTTGGCGTCATCGAAGCCACCCACCCCGACCCCAACCGCGACGCCGAAGGGGATGCCATCGAAGCCGGCGCCCAGGAAATCGAGCCGCTCGAAGCCGAAGACATCCCCCCGGGCCACAAGGGCGCGCGGTTCCTGACTGAGATCAAGGACCTCGACCATGTCTCCAAGGCCCTGAAGAGCGCGGGCTGGACCATCATCTCCGCCGAAATCCGCTATCTGGCCAAGAACTTCACCGACCTCAGTGACGCCGCCCGCAAGGAGGTGGCCGACTTCCTCAACGCGCTGGACGACCACGATGACGTCCACCGGGTCTATGCCGCGATGCGATGAGCCACGCCTGGGCTGACGAAGCCGCTTCCCGTGTTGATTGAGCTGGGCCAGTCCGGTTTGAGAGGGCGAGCGTCCCCGCGAGCCCACACTTCTGGGGAACCTGCGAGACTCAGGGCTCACGGGGACGCTCGCCCTCCTGGGCTTGGGTTTTCACGCAGCCCCTGAAGTTGGCGGCTGCAACGTTTGGCATCCGCGCTGTGAACAGGCTGTGAACAGCCGTGAACAACTCCGCTTTGACTGTAGCCGCCGCATGACGATCATCTCCCGAATGCCCAAACCAGCATCGCCGGAAATTGCCGTGCCGTCGCCGCACAACTGGCGCACGACGGACGAAGACGAAATCAACCGCCGCCGCGCCCGCGCCCGAACGGAGGAATTCCGCATCTCCAACACCGATCCCCGGCACCCGATCTTCTCCAACTTCCGCGTCCGGTCCGGCAGCGGCTTGACTTACTCGGTCGAGATCCGCGACGTGCGCCAGCGCCAGTTCGCCTGCGAGTGCGTGGATTTCCGCATCAACGGGCTGGGCACGTGCAAACACGTCGAGGCGGTGCTGCTGCATCTGCAGGCGCGCTTCAAGCGGCTGTTCCGGGCGGCGGAGCAAGACGGCTCCCCGCGGCTGGATGTGGTGCCCGACCCGGGGAGCGACTCGATCCGGCTGCTCAATGGCAATAGCGCCCTTGCCGCGGGCGTTGAAGGCGTGGTTCGATGCAGACGGCGCTCTCCGCAAGGGCCTGCCCGAAGAGGCCATCGAGGCGCTCAAGCAGCTTGACGCCAATCAGGCCCCGAGCTTGCGCCTCTCGCAGGAACTCGGCCCCTGGCTGGAAGGCCGCCGCCGCGCCGCGGAGCGCAAGGAACTGCGGCGCGACTACGAGCTCAAAGTGCAGAGCGGCGAATGGCCCGCGCACGAAACCAAAGTCCCGCTCTTTCCTTACCAGCGCGAGGGCATGCTGCACCTGGCCTTCACCGAGCGCGCGTTGCTGGCCGATGAAATGGGCCTGGGCAAGACCATCCAGGCCATCGCCGCCTGCGCGTTGCTGCACCGGCTCGGCCAGGCCGCCCGCGTGCTGGTCGTCACGCCCGCCTCGCTGAAGACCGAATGGGAGGAGCAGATTCAGCGCTTCACCGACCTGCCTTATCAGCTTGTGTTCGGCAGCGGGCCCGGCGGCTGAAGGCTTACGAGACGGTCAGCCAACGCAGGGCCGGCGGCTCGCCGGCCCGGCTTCCGTTCTTCACCATCGTCAACTACGAGCAGATGCTCGCCGACTCGCTGGAGGTGAACCAGCGGCTGCGGCCGGACATCGTCGTGCTGGACGAAGCCCAGCGCATCAAGAACTGGAGCACCAAGACCACCCAGGCCATCAAGCGCCTGCGCAGCCGCTACGCCTTCATCCTCACCGGCACGCCCATCGAGAACCGCATCGACGAGCTGTATTCGCTGATGGACTTCCTCAACCCGTCGCTGCTCGGCCCGCTGTTCCGGTTCAACCGCGATTACTACGACCTGGACGACCGTGGCCGCCCCAGCCGGCTACCGCAACCTCGACCAGCTCCACGACCGCATCAAGCCCCACATGCTCCGCCGGCGCAAAGCCGACGTGGAAACCGAGCTGCCCGAGCGCACCGACCGCAACCACTTCGTCCCGCTCAGCGACGAGCAGCAGGGCGAATACGACGGCCACGAGCGCGTCGTCGCCCAGCTGGCCAGCATCGCCAAGCGCCGCCCGCTCACCCAGCAGGAGCAGGACAAACTGCTGCGCCACCTGGCCATGATGCGGATGGTCTGCGACACCAACTACATCCTCAATCCCGAGCACCGCGCCTGCCCGAAGCTGGCCGAGCTGGAGAAGATTCTCGAAGAGTGCCGCGACAACCCCGACGTGAAGGTCATCGTCTTCTCCGAATGGGAGCGAATGCTCGAGCTGGCGCGCGAGTCCTGCGACCGGCTCAAGCTCGGCTTCGCCTGGCACACCGGCACCGTCCCCCAGAAGCGCCGCCGCGCCGAGATCAACGCCTTCAAGTCCGACCCGCACTGCCGGGTCTTTCTCAGCACCGACTCGGGCGCGGCAGGCTTGAACCTCCAGAACGCCAGCGTCGTCATCAACTGCGACCTGCCCTGGAACCCGGCCAAGCTCGAGCAACGCATCGCCCGCGCCTGGCGCAAGCACCAGACCCGCGCCGTCACCGTCATCAACCTGGTCTCGGAAAAGACCATCGAGCACCGCATGCTGGGCACGCTCTCGAACAAGCAGGCCCTCGCCGACGGCGTGCTCGACCGCCGGGGCAACCTCAAGGAGATCAAGCTCCAGACCGGCCGGCAGGCCTTCCTGGCCAAACTCCAGCAGCTCGTAACCGCGCCGGCCGAAGGCCCGAAACCCGAGGCGCGCGAGGCCAAACCGCCGTTGCCGGCCGACCGCCCGCGTGGCTTTGCCGCCGCTGTGCGCCAGCGCATCAACGGCGCCCTGCTTCGCTGCGAGGAACGCTACCCGAACGACGCCCCGCATTCGGTGCTCTACGTCGTGGTCGAGCGCGACGCCGCGCTCTACCGCGAGCAGCTCGGCTCCCTGCACGAGGAATACTTCGGCCCGGGCCAATGGGACCCGCTCTCCCCGGTGCGCCTGGAGGTAATCGACCGCGCGACCGATGAGGCCCTGCAACGGCTCATTGACGCGGGCCTGCTGGCCAAGACCACTCGCGCCAGCCGCCCCCTCTGGCCGGGCGAAGCCGCCGAAGCTGCCCCGCCGCCGCTCTCCGCCGCCGAGTTGGAGAAGCTCTCCGCCCATCGCCAGCGCGCCGCCCGCAAGCTCAAGATGGCCCGTGTGCTCTGCGATGCCGGGTTGAACGAGGAAGCACGTGCCGCCCTGCTCGAAGCCGTCCCGCCGCTGGGCTGCGCTCTCGCCGTCCAACACCGCTTCCCCGAACCGGCGTCGCCCAACGACGCCCTCCTGCCACCGCTGTCGTCCTGCTGGAAGGAGGCGCTGCTGCTGCTGCGCGAATTCACCGGCGACGCCGGCCGCCCCTGCCAGCCGGTGCTGGAAGCGCTGGCCCCGTTCGCCGCAGAGGCCCAGGCTCCAAGCTCGGTTATGTGAAGCGCAAACTGTCAGACTCTGTTCGGACACTCCGCGGATTCTGAAGGCATTGCGATTTCCTGCGCCCAACCTCAAGGGGGGATCAGCGACCCGAAGAACAGGCAGGATTCGCAGTGGAGCGATTCGTTGATCTCGCCAAAGAGGCTGGATTCAAGCAGTTCGAGTGGCCGCATTTCTGGTCTTACAAGGTCGAGCCCGGTAAAGCCTCTGTGGACACGCCGACCCGGCTGTATCGGTGGAAGGAGGGGCGCGCACAATTGCTCTGGCCCAAAGACACTGAGGCCAGCGGATCGGTTTACCGCAATTTCCTCACCCAATTTCTTCCTGAGTTCCGCCAATTCGCACCATCGCTGACCCAACGCATCTGAATCTAAGGGGGGCGTCCACCGTCGCCGAGGCTGTGGCCTGAAAGGAAAACTGACAGACAGGAAAACTGACAGACATTGCTTTTCGACGCGGGCGAGGTAATATCCGCGCTAACAATGCAGAATGTGAAAAGCGTGTTTTCCCGATTTGTGTTGTTTAGCCTGGCGGCAACGCTCGGGATGGCGTTGGCCGCGCGGGCCAGGGTTCTTGACGGCGGGATTGATCCCGCCAACCTGGGCAAGGGGGAATGGCTGTGGCAGCTTTCCAATTGCACCAACAAGATGAAGGGGCAGGTGCCCAGCGTCGTAAACATTCCGACGATGATGGATTTTTTAAAGGGCAAAGGCATGCAATTCATCATCGTCAAAGCCGGCACCGGGTCCACCAACTTCCCCAGCGCCAGCAACAAGCAGTTCAACACCAACCTAGTCAACGCGGCCCATGCGGTCGGAATCAAGATTTTCGGCTACACCCGGTCGTATGGGAGCGACATCGCGGGAGAGAGCGCGCTGGCCGACTATGTCTATGGCTGCGGCGCGGATGGGTTTGTGCTGGATGCGGAGGCGGAATGGGAAAGCAGCAAACCCTGGATTCTAACCAACGGTCCGACGCTGGCCTGGAACCTGTGCGGGATGATCAAGACCAACTGGCCGAACAAGTTCCTCGCTCATGCGCCGATGCCCATCATCAGCTATCACTCCTCATTCCCGTACAAGGAATTTGGCTATTGGTGCGACTCGGTCATGCCACAGGTTTATTGGCATTACTGGGGGAAGACGGCGACGCAGGGCGTGGATTGGATGGACAGCGAGTGGCGTCCTTTCCAAAACGGGCTCAGCGGCATTTGGACGAACGCCATCAAGCCGCTGGCGCCGATTGGCGATTCCGATAGACCGACGCAGGACGCCGCCAGCATCGCGGAGTTTTTCAGCTACCTCAGAACCGATCCCAACTGTGTGACGGCTACCGGCTACAAAGGGTGCAGTTTCTGGGACGCGGAAGAGCATTATGCGAGCACCTGGGACGCCATTGGCGCGGGTTCCATTGGCGACGTGGCGCCCTGGATTAGCGCGCAACCGCAAAGCCAAGCCCTGGTGGTCGGGCAAACCGCGACCTTCTTCGTTTCAGCCTCCGGAACACCGGCCCCGCTGTATCAATGGCAATTCAATGGCGCAAATATCATGGGGGCCACCCACAGCTCGTATTCGCGAACCAACCTTCAATTGATCGACGCGGGCAGTTATTCGGTGGGCCTGACCAACATGATGGGCGGGGTCGTCAGCTCCAATGCCATTCTGACGGTCACCACCAATTTCGTTTTCACCCTCACCGCCACCGCCGGGGCGGGCGGGACGGTTTCCAAGGGGCCGAACCAAAGCAGCTATGCCTCCAACACGGTGGTGCTGTTGACGGCCAATGCCAACCCCGGCAGCGTGTTTACCGGATGGGCCGGCGATGCCAGCGGCAACAGCAATCCCCTCTCGGTGATCATGACCACGAACAAAGACATCAGCGCCGCGTTCTTCAGCAGTAATCCCGGCAGCGAAATCATGATAGTGGAAAGCCGAGCCGGCGGCTCGAACTACGCCTTTTATGCGGACGTCTTGTTTTCGTCCTCGACCTTGAAGAGCAGCGCGCCAGGATGCAGCCCGCAATCGCTGGGTTCACGTTACGCCGCCACCAATACCGGTTCCATCACGCTGACTCCGGCACTGCCGCATGCCGGCGGAACGTATTTGCTCGAGGTGACTCACGGATCAGCCTCGAGCATTTCCAGCACCATAATGGTGGATGCTTCCGTGCAAGGAGGGGTTTTTACAAATTCCGACGGCACCGTCGCGTCGCACGTTTGGACCAGCGCGATTCAGCAGGCAAACCCGAATGTCTGGAAGACCGTTGGGACCATGGTGCTCGATCCGGCTGTGACTCAGCCCACGTTTCGCTTCAGTTCGACCAACACGGACTTGTCTACGAGCAGCCGTTTCTACAGCGATGCCTACCGCCTGACTTTTCAGCCGACGGCACCGGTCATTGGCACTCAGCCGGTCAGCCGAACTGTGACCTTGGGCGGCACGGCAACATTTTTTGTCAGCGCGGGAGGCACGGCACCGGTGGCTTACCAATGGCAGAAGGGCGGCACCAACCTGCCCGGAGCCACGGCCAGCAGTTGCACGGTCAGCAGCGCGGGTTTGGCGGACGCCGGAACCTACAATGTGATCGTGGCCAATTACGCCGGAAGCGCCGTGAGCAGCAACGCCACGCTGACGGTTCTCGTGCCCGGCAGCTTAACCCTGCTGAGTTCGGGATCCAACGGCTTGCAATTGAGGGCGACGGGCACTGACGGCTCGCACTATGCCGTTCAGTATTCCACCGACCTGGTCCAATGGACCTCGATCCGCACCAGTTTAGTTCCGTTTACTTTCACCGAACCGATTATCGCTGGCAGCCCAGGCTTTTACCGCGCGGTTCCATTGCCCTAAACGACGACCTTCTTCCTGAGAGGGTTCTTCCTTTCTTACCGCATGCAGTCGGCCTGCAACTGCTCGGCGAAAAGGCGCGGCCGGCCCTGCCCGCGATGCAAGAACTGATGTCAAGAAATGGCTTTTTGTGCCAGTCATTTTTCGCCGCTTCTTTTCGTTTCTTCCATTTTGCAGATTATTTCGTTTACTTTCAGGATACTCCATGCGAAAGGCGAAAACGTCATGCCTATTCCAGCTAAAATGATACTGCCGATTGTGGTGGCGGCTTGTCTGACCCTGACCGCTGCCGCGAGTTCCGGCGTCACAGCGGAGCCGAACGCAAATGGGTTGCAAAGCGATCCTTGCCGCGCCGCCCGCGAGTTGGCCGGGCGCCTCCTGCCGGGACGCAGCGGGTCGTTTGTGTTTGAGACTATCCCCGCCGACCAGGGCAGGGACGTCTTCGAAATCGAGAGCCAGGGCAAGAAGATCATCCTGCGCGGAAACAACGGGGTGGCCATGGCCTCGGGCTTGAACTGGTATCTGAAATACTACTGCCAGTGCCATTACTCGCTGAAGGCCCGCCAGTTGCAGCTCCCGAGGCCGCTCCCGGCGGTGCAGCCAAAGGTGCGCCGGGTCAGCCAGGACCGCTGGCGCTATTTCCTCAACTACTGCTGCTTCGGCTATTCGCTGCCCTGGTACGACTGGCCGCAATGGGAGCAGCTCATTGACTGGATGGCCCTCAACGGCATCAACGCCCCGCTGTCCGTCACCGGACAGGAAGCGGTCTGGCTCGCTGCCGGTCGGGAATTGGGCTTCAGCGATGCTGATCTGCGCGGATTCTTCGCCGGGCCGCCTTACCTGCCCTTCGGCTGGATGGGCTGCCTGGACGGCTGGGGCGGTCCGTTGCCGAAGTCCTGGATTGATCAGCACGCCGATTTGCAGCGGAAAATCCTGGCGCGCGAGCGCGCGCTCGGGATGACCCCGGTGCTGCAAGGCTTTACCGGCCACGTGCCGCCCGCCACCCGCCAGCGTTTCGCCAACGCCCGCCTCCACACCGTCCACTGGATTGAATGGGACACTCTCCTGCTCGATCCGCTCGACCCGTTGTTCCGCCAGTTCGCCACCACCTTCCTGAAGGCATCAGCAGCGCCTCTTCGGAACCGATCACCTCTATGCCGCCGACACCTTCATCGAGATGACGCCTCCGAGCGGCGACACCAACTTCCTCGCCGCGACCGGCCGCGCGATCTACCAGGGCATGGCGGAGGCCGATCCGCAAGCCGTGTGGGTCCTTCAGGGCTGGACCTTCTTCAACCAGGCCGAATTCTGGACGCAACCCCGCATCGAAGCGTTCCTGAATGCCGTGCCCGATTCCCAAATGCTCGTGCTCGACCTGTTCTGCGATGTCACCCCGGTTTGGAATAGGACCCGAGCCTTCTACGGCAAGCCGTGGGCTTGGTGCGCCTTGCAGAACTTCGGCGACTGCGTGCTATCTGGGCGGCGCCCTGAACCGGATTCACGCCGACCTGCCCGCCGCCCGCCGCGACCCGCTGGCCGCGAACTTGAGCGGCATCGGTTTCGTGAACGAGGGCCTGGACTACAACCCCATCGTCTTTGACTTCCTGTTCGAGCAGGCCTGGCGCCCGGAAGCGGTGAACCTGGATGCCTGGGTGCGCGACTACAGCCGCCGGGCCCACGGGACCAGGAATACCAATTCCGAAGCCGCCTGGGCCATCCTGCAAGAGACGGTCTTTACCAGCCAGCATCAGGTCCCCGCCGCCTATACCCTGCCGCCGTCGTTGCGGCCCGCTGCTGAACCGCCCTACAGCAACGAACGACTCGTGCAAGCCTGGCAACACCTGCTCGACGCGGCTCCCGCCGCCCGCAAATCCGACGCCTACCAATTCGATCTCGCCAGCGTCACCCGCCAGGTGCTGGGAAACTACTCGGCCGAGCTGCATCGGGAGGCGATGGAATCCTGGCGAACCAAAGATCGCGCGCGGTTCCGGGCCGCCTCGCAGCGAATGGTGGGGCTGATTCGCGACCTGGACGAACTGCTGGCCACCCGCCCCGAGTATCTCCTGGGCCGCTGGCTCGAGGACGCCAAACGCTGGGGCGCAAACGCCCCGGAACGGGACCGGCTGGAGTGGAACGCGCGCCGCGTCCTCACTGTATGGGGCGACACCGCGCACATCCGCGACTATTCACGACGCCAGTGGTCCGGAATGCTCAACGGCTTCTACCTGAAGCGCTGGGAGCAGTTCTTTGCCGCGCTCGATGCGGCGCTCGCCACCGGCGCCGCGTTCGACGAGCCCGCTTTCGATCGCAATCTGATGAACTGGGAACGCCAATGGGCCGATCAACACGAATCCTATCCCAGCCGCCCCCGTGGGGACACTTTGGCCGTATCCCGCCGGCTCTGGAACAAGTATCAGCCTCTGCTGGCCCAAGCCTTCAAACGATTCCGCCAAGACCGGCCGCCACCTGGTCGAGGTTTTGGCATTTGAGAAGTGAGATCGGCTCGCTCGCCAGCCAAGCCCGAAGTTGGCCGGCGCTCGCCCGCCCGACGGTGGCTCAGGCGCTCAAGGTGTTGATCAACTCGTCCAGTTTGTCCGCCAGCGCCTGCCCGGGGGCGGGCTGGCTTAAGCGGGGTTCAAGGCGATGATCAACTCGTCCACCTTATCGGCGATGGCTTGCACCTCCGCCTGGGTCGGCGGGTCGGAGACGGCCAGCTCCAGCAGATTCATGGACGCGGTGCACGCGAACCGGTTGGCGATGGCCTGGAACTGGCCGCGCAATTCGCCAGAGACGATCGGCGCGTGATCCGCGGGCAAACTGGGATCGAGTATCGGACTGGACATAAGCATTGTTTGGTTGGTGATCCGTCGCCCCAGTTCTGCGCCCGCCCGCCCGCCGGCGCAAGCCCGGAGTGCGCTCTTTCCAGTTGACTGCTTTCGCTCTCCTGCATACACTTCCTTCCAGTACCGAAGTAAAACCAGGAATTAATTCCCAGTTTCTGCCTCATTATCTGCTTACTGGGAAAACTTTCCTAACCAATAATAGTTATGCGTGAGCCTCAGCACCGCGACAGAAAGGCATTATGAGCGCGGCACAACGGCCATTCGTTGAGTTCGAGTGCCCTCGCTGTTCAAAAACAGTCTCTTTCCCAAGTGACTGGATTGGTTCGGTACAGGACTGCCCCTGGTGCTCTCAGAGCATTGTCGTCCCCGAGCGGCCGCGGGAACCAGCGCGCGAGGTGCACCTTTCTATTCGCACGTCTCGGCTTTTGCTCCGAAGGTTCAGTATGCGGGATGAGCGCGACGTCTTTGAAGTCATGTCAGACGCTGAAACGCTCCGGTATCTGGATTGGGAAACACTGGCCGATGAGGATGTGCGACAATGGCTTGAGCGGGACGCTCGCATTCGCCATTTGGAAGCTGATCGATACTTTTACTTCGGAGTTGAGCTTCTTGCTACCGGAAAGCTCATCGGGCTGGTGTCCTTTCTCTACAGAGGCCAGGAAAGCCGGGATGCAGGATTCAATGTCGTGGTTAATCGGAACCTCCGCGGCCAGGGTACGGTGCTGAAATCGTAGGAGGAGTCCTGGAGTTTGCCTTTAGGGAGCTGAATTTGCAGCGAGTTGCCGCCGGTTGCGACAGCCGCAATGTGTCCGGAATCAAGATGCTCCAGAAAGCCCTGATGAGGGGCGAGGGCGAGTGGCTGGAAGCCCAACGGATCCGCGATGAGTGGGTGAATACAGTCTGGTTTGCGAAGTTACGCCGGGAGTACAAAGGACCGAAATGACGCATAACCAAAGCATTCAGCGGATGGGTGCCAGCCATTCAGGTCACTTCCACTGCCTGCTTCAGCGGCGGCTGGCTCCCACCGCTGATGCTCATCGTTATGCGCAGTAGCACACGACGGAAACTCCACGTTGCACTGGCCATCGGCATGCTGCTGTGGCTTCCCTTCAGCGTTCTGGAGGAGTTGCTCCTAAAGGCAGGTGTTCTCAACACCAAGGACCTCCCCCCATTCGTTGGCAACGAACCCGGCAGTGTGATGGAGTATGTCCTCAATGTGTGGCACTGGGATGGCATGGCCCTTCTACTCGGAGTCCTCGGGGCGGGCTGCTTCTTGGTGTTGCTAGTGATGGTTCTCAGTCAGAGGTTTACAGCACATGCAGAGAACGCATAACGAACAAGCCGGCTTCAGGCAAGGCCGGGATTGTGTCTCTGTTTGCAATCGAGCATCGTTACCCCGGCCTGCCTGAGCCGGGTCGTTCGGCAGCGTTATGAGCGACGAAGTTAAGCGAGTTCCAAGGACACAAGCGGCATCGAGCAGCGGCCCTCCCAAGCCGCCCAAGAAAACCGCGAGAGGGCTGGAAGACGGCTCTCCCGATCCTAGTCCTTCTAGACTGCACGTCGTCCAGGTTAAACTCAATTTGGCAGAGCGCCTGATCGAGGCCACTTCTGAACAACTCCGCCGTCTGGCCCTACCGGACCCGCAGCGGGCTGAACTGGAGAAGAGCTTGAAGGAGCTCCGCGAAAGCGCAGGAGGCTCCAGGACCAGAAGAGGGCATTGCAGACCGAAAGGAAAAGGAGGAGCTAATATGGTGCCGAACAAGCGTGGTGCAGGCAAGGGCGGGATTCCGTCTAACTTCGATACCGGACGCGCTTGGCCCGCCCTGCCTGACCACGATCGTTCGGCGAAAACCCCCGTTTGCTTGGGAAAACCGCCCGTTTTGGCCAAAAACCGGCCTTTTTGGCACTCAGGAACGGCGTTTCTTGGGAGAGATTCGGCGTTTCTTTCGAGAGGGACGGGGTTTCCCGGGAGAGGCGCGGCGGGGCTTTCGAGAGGCGCGGCGGGGCTTGGGTGAGGGGCGGCGGTTCTCTCGTGCCGGCGGCGTGGCTCTGGTGCGGGACGGCGTTTCTTGGGAGAGTTGCGGGGTTTCTCTTGAGAGGTGCGGCGTTTCTTTTGAGGCGGACGCGTCGGGCTTGAGAGATACGGCGAATCTTCCGAGAGACGTGGCGTTTCTTGGTCGAAGAATGGTGTTGCTTTGGCGCGGGGCGGGGAGCATAAGGGCGATGGAAACATTAACCAGGTCGCGGGCATGGCACGCTACGATACTCCGGCTTGTTTTACGACAGCGGGGTGCGCTATGACGAGGCCGAGCCGGCGCCACAACCAAGGAAAAGAAAACCCCCGTTTGCTTGGGAAAACCGCCCGTTTTGGCCAAAAACCGGGCTTTTTGGCACTCAGGAACGGCGTTTCTTGGGGAGATTGGCGTTTCTTTCGAGAGGGACGGGGTTTCCCGGGAGAGGCGCGGCGGGGCTTTGCGGAGAGGGGCGGCGGTTCTCTCGTGCCGGCGGCGTGGCTCTGGTGCGGGACGGCGTTTCTTGGGAGAGTTGCGGGGTTTCTCTTGAGAGCTGCGGCGTTTCTTTTGAGGCGGGCGCGTCGGGCTTGAGAGATACGGCGAATCTTTCGAGAGACGCGGCGTTTCCTGGTCGAAGAATGGTGTTGCTTTGGCGCGGGGCGGCGACCTTACGGGGATGGAAACATTAACCAGGTCGCAGGCATGGCACGCTACGATACTCCGAGCTTGTTTTACGACAGCGGGGTGCGCTATGACGAGGCCGAGCCGGCGCCACAACCAAAGAAAATCAAGATGGCGAAAGTAAAATTATCACTCGGCAATCTCAGCGCGGAAGATCTCGTGGCGTTCGCCAACACGGTCAAAACGGCGATGACCGGCAATGCCAACTTCATCACGCCCAACCCGACGCTCACCGCGTTCGGACACGCTGATCACCACGGCGAGCACCAAGATCGCCGCGTATAACACGGCCAAGGCCGCGGCGGAAACGGCGCTGGCCGACCGGGACGCGGCGCTGGCGGCGTTGCGGGGCGGCTTCTCGCTGTTGGGGGATTATGTGCAGAATGCCTCGGGGGGCGACGCGGTGAAGATCGAGAGCGCGGGCATGGACGTGCGGGCCGCGGCGGCGCCGGTGGCGATGACGAAGGTGCTGGACCTGGCGGTGTCGGAAGGCGACAACCCGGGCAGCCTGGACGCGATGTGGAAGCCGGTGCGCGGGGCGCGGAGTTACGAGATCCAGGTCAATACCGTGAACCCGGATGTGGAGGCGAATTGGTCGTTCAAGAAGAGCACGTCCAAGTCGTCCGACACCGTGGCGGGGCTGACGAGCGGGGCCAAGGCCTGGGTGCGCGTGCGGGCCATCGGCGGGCACGACGACGCGGGACCTTACAGCGACCCGGCGACGAAGGTGGTGCCGTAGGCGGGGAATTGATAGTTGATAGGTCGCGCGCTCGGTTGCGCGCCGCTTTGGCTGCGGAGCCGGGGCTGTTCCGGCATATCACGCTGAGCGCGTGGTGGGGAGATCGCGGACGCATTTTCCTGCTGACGAGGGGCGCTCTTTTCCGCACGGCCTTTCGCCCGGCGCCTTCCGCGCCAGCGCTTCGGCGGGAATGACCGGACGGAGCGGGCCGGGTTCGAGCAGTTTCCAGGTGTTGGTGACGAAGGCCTGACGCAGAAACAGAGGTTGCGGCAGCCAGGTCCGGTAGAGGTTGGTCTCGCTCCAGGTGTTGCCGGCGGACGCAAAGTCGCACAGGGCCAGGTTGGTCACCGAATGGTTGAAGAAATGCGAGGGCCGAATCTGGAACGGCGCCGTAAATGCCATCCACGCCCAGGCCGGCTTGGCGGCGCAGGGCTGGAGTTCGACGCGGTTCTCACCCCTCTGCCCGCGTCAGTTTTGCCGCCAAGGCAGGCGCAGCATCACCCGCGTGCCGGCGCCGGGCCGGCTCTCGAGGTGGCACTCGCCGCCAATCCCGGCCAGTCGCTGGCGCATGTTGCGCAGCCCGTCCCCACCCGCAGCGTCCGCGGCGGGGTCGAAGCCCTGACCGTTGTCCTCGATGGCCAGTTCCAAAGCGGAAACGGTTACGTTGACCCGCAACCAAACCTCGGCGGCGCGGGCGTGTCTGACGATGTTGGTCAGTGCTTCCTTGGCGGCAAGAAACAGGTTGTGGCGCAGGTCGGTGGAGAGCTCACGCGCGGGGATATTGTCGGGGAAATCCAGGCGACAGCGAATGCCGGCCAGCCGCAGGTAGTCGAGCGCGAATTGACCCGTGTATTCGACCAGGTGAGACAGGGTGTCATTGCGCGGGTTGACGGCCCAGACGATTTCGTCGAGCGCCTTGATGGTTTGGCGGGCGGTGGCGGAAATCGTGCCGAGGCGTTCGGCGACCTTTTCCGGCCGGCCCTCGTCCCGCTGCGCCAGCTCACCCAACAGCGCAATCTGCGTCAGGTTCGCGCCGAGGTCGTCATGGATGTCCTTGGCGATACGCGCACGTTCACGCTGGAGGGCTGCCTGTTGTTCCACCAGGCGTAATTGGCGGCGCAGCCGCCGAAACGAGGCGTAGCGCACAATGGCCGCCACGCTTGCGGTGAATCCGGCCAGCACCGCCAGCCTGAACCACCACGTCTGCCAGTAACGCCGCGGAACCACCAGCGCCACGCTGCCGTCGGCTTCGCTCCAGACCCCGTTGCCGCCGTGCGCCGCCACGCGAAAGCGGTACTTGCCGGGTGGCACGTAGCCGTAATTGGCAACCCGGCGAGCGCCGGCTTCGACCCAATCGGAATCCAAGCCTTCCAGCCGATAGCGAAAACGCACCCGCTCCGGGGCGGCGAGGTTCAGACCGGTATAGTGGAACTCAATTTGTCGCCTGCCTGGCGGGATTCGCAACGGCTCGGCTTGGTCGCCACCAATCCGGCTCGACGGCGAATTGGTCGCGCGCGAGTGCCAGAGCCGGTTATCCACCAGGATCTCCTCCAAATGAACCAGCGGCGGAATCACATCTTCCATTTGCTCCTTCGGGTTAATCAGGGCTATCCCGCGGTCCGTGGAAAACCAGAGCGAGCCGCTCCGGGTTTTGAGACCGGCGCCAAAGGCTCCAATGCACTGGACGGAATCCATCCCGTCGGACCGGTCGAAAACGCGCTGCTCCACGCGCGAAGTTCTGCCCGCGGCCAGGTCGTTGAGTTCGCGGCGGGCAATGCGATAGATACCGCGGTGGGTGCCCAGCCAGAGATAGCTCGCGTCATCCTCCAGTAATTGCACGATGGTGTCCTGCGCAACACCTTGGGCGGCGGTGAAAGTGTCAAAGCGGCCTTCCCTAAACCGGCTCAGTCCCCCGCCTTCGGTGCCGACCCAGACTGTCTCTTCGGCATCCAGCAACAACGCCCGGATGATGCTGCTCTTCAATCCCTGCGCTTTGCCATAGAGTGTGAAGGCGCCGTCCTTGAGCCGCCCCAAACCCGCGCCATAGAAACCGATCCAGAGCGTCCCATCCTGTTGCTGGACCATGGTGGTCATCCGGGACAAGGGCAACCCATTGGTGAAGGCGGTGAACTGTTCGTTCCTCCGATGCATCAACTTCCCATTCCGGCTGCCGATCCACAGTCCGCCCCGGCGGTCCTCGCAAAGACACTCGACTACGTCGCCACGCAGCCACGATTCCGCTCCGTAGGATCGCAGCAACTTCCCATCCTTCCATTGGCATAGCGAGTCGCTCCTTCCACCCCAGATGCTCCCATCATCGGTCGCTGCGATGGCGTGAACATACATCTGGGGATGGTCGAGCGAAATCTGGATGGGTGTGTCGCCTTCGATCCGGTAAAGCCCACGACCAGACGTCCCCACCCAGAAGACACCTCCAGGGGACTCCGCCAATGACATGGGCTTTACTTCG
This sequence comes from uncultured Verrucomicrobiae bacterium, assembly GCA_963822005.1. Taxonomy (GTDB): domain Bacteria; phylum Verrucomicrobiota; class Verrucomicrobiia; order Limisphaerales; family UBA8199; genus PALSA-1440. The sequence goes on from CAWGGD010000025.1 coordinate 103,057, forward strand.
GTCGTTTCGTCCACGATCCGCAGCGTGGTCAGCTTGCCAGCTTTGAGCCGGTTGAGCCCTCCAACCCGGGTGCCCACCCAGAGATTACGCTCCCGGTCTTCCAGAAGGGCCTGCACCGCCTCATCGGAAAGGCCATCAGGCTGGCGCACTTGGAGGAACTTCCCGTCTCGGAGGTGGTAAAGCCCCTGGTCAAACGTTCCGGCCCAGACGGTGCCGTCCCCGGCTGCCGCCAGGCAAGTGATTCGGACATTGGGCACGCCTTCGGCGGTTCCATAGGTGGTGATAGACTGTCCGTTCAGGCAGAGCACTCGCCCCAGGTACCCGGCCCAAATTCTCCCCGCCGGATCCCTCATCAGACAGTAGGGCTCCTGGCGTTGCCGTCCGGGTGAAGGGATGGCATTGACGAAGGCGTTGTTATCCCAGCGCATGAGCCCGAGGTTCAGGACCGATGCCCACACCGCCCCGTTTGAATCAATGAGAACCTTGCGCACATGCGGCTCAGACAACCCTCGCTCTGCACCGATGGTCTCAAACCGACCTTCCCGCCAGCGGCTGAGCCCCGTCACGGTAGCCACCCACAGTGTCCCTTCCGGGTCCTCGGCCAGATCGTTGATCAAGTTCCCCGCCAGCCCTTCGCGGGTGGTGAAGGTGGTGAAGCGCCCCGCTTGGTAGCGGCTCAGGCAGTTGGCGGTGCCAATCCACAGAGCGCCCACGCGGTCTTCACATAGAGCCCGCACGTTCAGACCTTGCAGACCCTCGGCAACCCCAAAAACAACAAACCGCACCCCGTCAAATCGGGCCAGTCCACCGCGGGTTCCAAGCCAAAGATAACCATCTCGCGTTTGCAGAATGGCCGTGACCGAATTCTGCGGGAGGCCGTCCTCACCCCGCCAGGAGCGGCACACGAACTCATTTGTCTGGCAGTAAGCCCGCCTCCCGTCCGAGGGCTGGCCAAGCGCGGAAAGAGCTCCCGCGCCGGCGACTGCCAGCACAATGTGAATCAGGGCAACTCCGGAGCGCTTTGTCATCGCGACTGCAGTATGCGCGCAAACTCGGACCGAAACAAGTCGCGGGGAAAACCCGAGCAGTTGTAAGCCCTCATGGACCGGTAGCGGGCGGAGAAAAGCTGCGCAGGAACGAAACCGAGCCGAGATCCAAGGCTTCAACCACGGCATGGGGACAATGCCTGGGCAGGCTAGAGGATGGTTACCTGGACACTGCTTTCGATGATGCCCTTGGCGATGGCATAGCTGGTGAGGCCCGCCGTGTGGTGCAGGTGGAGCTTCCCCATTATGTTGTGCCGGTGTTTCTCAACCGTCTTGATGCTGATGCCCAGCTCCGCCGCGATTTGTTTGTTGGCGGCACCTTCGGCGACCAGTTGGAGGACCTCCAGCTCGCGCGGACTCAGGCGGACGACGTGCTTCCCCCGGGGGGCGCTTCGTGCCAGCGACTTCCGGTGCCGGATGCGCAGCCGCCTGGAAATGGAGGGGCTGAAAAACATCTTCCCAGCGTGGACCTGGCGGATGGCGTGAGCCAAAGCGGCCAGGGAGCTTTGCTTGAGCAGGTAACCCGCTGCGCCCGCAGCCATCGCCCGCTCGACGTAGGGATCATCGCCGTGGGCCGAGAGGATGAGCACCCTGGAGGCGGGGACAGCTTTGAGAATCTGCCGTGTGGCTTCGATGCCATTGAGCAGTGGCATAGCGATGTCCATGATCACAACCGCGGGACGGACTTTGCTGGCCAGTCTAACGGCCTGACGGCCGGTCGTGGCCTCGCCGACGACTCGAATGTCGCCTTCGGCCTCCAACAACGCCCGCAAGCCTTCGCGGACGATCATATGGTCTTCAGCCAAAAGGACCGTGATTGGTTTCAGGGACGCTCCGGACCTGGCTTTACGGGCTTTGATCAATCTGGTCCACCTCCATTGCCGATGCCCAGCGGGATCTGCGCCCGGATAGTGGTGCCCTTGCGGGCGGCGGATTCAACGCTTAAGCTGCCGCCGACCATTTCCACCCGCTCCCTCATGCCGATTAGCCCCAGCCGCTTGCGCCGCCTGGCCAACAACACACGTTTCGCATCAAAGGACTTGCCGTCGTCGCGGATCTCCATACAGACGGCGTCTCCGAGCTTGCGAATCTTCACTTCCACCCGGCTGGCCTCTGCGTGCCTGGCAGCATTGGTGAGCGCTTCCTGGGCAACGCGATAGAGCACCGTGCGTTTGGCGCTGTTCAATCCTTCAATCCCGGCCAAGGTGAATGCCGCAAGATGAACACGGATGCCCGTTTCCTTCGTAAAGTCTTCCACGTAGGAATGGAGGGCGGGAATCAGGCCCAGGTCGTCCAGCACGGTCGGGCGCAATTCCCGGATGAACCGCTGCACGGTGCCCACCCAGTCCTCCACCAACCGTTGGGTGCGGGCGATCCGCTGCCGGAAGCCCTTGGGTTTGGCCGCGGGCTCGCGGCTCAAGGCCGCCAGATGGATATTGATGCCCACCAAGGTTTGGGCGAATTCATCATGCAGTTCGCGGCTGATGCGCTTTCGTTCTTCCTCCTGTGTCCGCAGCACGAGGTGAGACAGATGCCGCAACTGTTCCTGCATCTGCCGCGACTGCTCCAGCAGCGCCGAAATCTCCGCCGTGCGCGCCGCCACCCGTGCCTCCAGCTCCGTGTTAAGTTTGCGGATTTCCTCCTGCGCCCGCTCACGCGCAGTGAGGTCCACGACCACCGCCCGGCACTGGGGCGCCGCGCGCGAGTTGGGGACGCTGTGCCCCTCGATTTGGACAGGCAAGTGAGCCTCCCCGTTTTTCAGGAGGTTGACCTCGCAGGTCTGCCTGGCTCCACTCTCGAACGTCTGCTTCAAGAAGGCACCAAAGCCCCTTACGGACTCCGGCGCCAGCCAAAGCTGGAAGCGCCGGTTGAGCAGCCGCCGCCGTTCCACCCCGAGGAGGGCTGCGCCGGTTAGATTCACTTCCAGGATACTGCCCTGCTCAGCGAACGTAAAATAGCCGACCGGCGCGAAGTCATACAGGTTGGAGAACTTCTCCGCATTCGCTTCGGCTTCCGCCTGGGCCTGGACCAGCTCCGCATTCTGCATCTCGAGTTCCACCTGGTGGACTTGCAACTCGTGCAGGAGCCGCTTCGAATCGGCCTCGGTGCGGGACCTGGCGGTGACCGACTGGTGCATTCTCAGCCGGGCTTCAGCGCGGCGGCGCAGCTCCGCGGCAGGGGTGGAGGGGGGCGGTGTCGTGCGCATGGGGTGAGTTTGGCTCGGCAGTGGTCACTGATCCTTGATTACTATCCAGTCCCCGTCGTTCACTTCCTCCTGTCCCGTTTCGCGGATTGGGCTGCCACCTGTTCTTCCAGGTTGGCCTGCCTGTCCCGCAGCTCCGCTTCCAGCTTCCTGGCCGCGGTAACGTCGGCGAAGGTGATGACGACGCCGTCAATGCGGTCGTCCAGCGTGCGATAGGGCATGATCCGCACGCTAAACCAGCGCCCGTCGCGCGCGGCAATGGGCTTTTGCGCCGCGACCAGCGTCCGCAGCACCTGCTGCGCGTCCCGCACCAGCTCCGGATAGCGCAGGTTGGAGGCCAGATCGGTAATGGGGCGGCCCACGTCGCCAGGAATGAGCTTGATGATTTGGGTCGCCTCGGCCGTGAACCGGCGCACATGCAGGTCGTTGTCCAGAAACACCGTGGCGATTTCGGTGCTGTTAAGCAGATTCTTCATGTCACTGTTGGCCGTCGAGAGGTCGTCCACCTTGGCCTGCAGCTCGGTGTTGACCGTCTGGAGCTCCTCGTTGAGGGACTGCATCTCTTCCTTGGAGGTGGTGAGTTCCTCGTTGGTGGATTGGAGCTCTTCATTGGCGGACTGCAACTCCTCGTTGGTGGACTTCAGCTCCTCCTGCGAGGTCTGCATCTCCTCGCGAGTGGTCTGGAGCTCCTCGCGGACCTCCTGGAGTTCCCGCTCCAGTTCCGCCAGCCGGGGACTGTGGGCAGAGGCCTTGCGAAGCCGGCCCGGAGCTCTGGTTTTCAACGGCCCGGCCACTTCGTTAAAAACGACCATCACCAGCCCGCGCAGCGGCTCGGATTCCTCGAGTCTCTGGACGACCAAATCCACCAACTGCTCCCCGCCGTTGGTCCCGACCTTGAGTCCCCGGAGCGTCACCGCGCCTTTTTGGCGGAGTGCTTTCTGGAAAGCGCGGGTGAGCTCGTAACGCAGCCCCTCGCGGGCCATGGCAAAGATATTCCAGTTGGCCTTGCCGGCGGCCGGTTCCAGGTACCTGCCGGTCTTGCCGCTGATGTAAAGGATGTCGCCCTTGTCATTGACGAGGACGGATGGCGGGGCGTAGTGGTGGAGCACCAACTGATCCGCCAATGACTGGAGACTGGGAGGCACCTTCGGGGCCAGGGGCGCCTCCGGGCGGGCTGGCGGGGCCGCGGCAAAAGACGGAGGAAACTCGACCGGCTCGAGGGGCAGCGTGGGCGCACTTCGCCGAAAGAGCTTCGCTTTGCCGGGCAAGGTGGTAAACAGGCTGGTGAAAGCTGCCGATGGTTTCCGCGCTGCCGAGAAACAGGATGCCGCCGGGATTGAGGCTGTAATGGAAGAGCGGAATGAGTTTCTTCTGCACTTCCGGGCCCAGGTAGATGAGCAGGTTGCGACAACCAAGAATGTCCAGCTTGGTAAAGGGCGGGTCCATGATCAGATTCTGCGGGGCAAAAATCACCATCCCCCGGATCTCTTTGCGCACGCGGTAGCCGTGCTCTTCTTTGGCAAAGAACCGGCTTAGTCGCTCGGGCGACACGTCGGCAGCCACGTTATAGGGGAAAAGGCCCTGGCGGGCTTTGTCTATGGCGTCCCGGTCCAGATCGGTGGCGAAGATCTGCAGCGCAAAACCTCCCTTGGGCTTGAGCTGTTCGAGCGCCTCCTTGAAAACCATGGCCAGGGAATAGGCCTCCTCTCCGCTCGAGCAGCCGGGCACCCAGGCCCGCAGCGCCTGACCGGCGGGCTGGCCGGCGAGGAGCGCGGGGATCGCTTGCTCGCGCAATTGCTCCCAGGCTGCGGGATCGCGGAAGAAGCTCGTCACGCCGATCAACAACTCCTTGAAGAGCAAATCCAACTCCTGGGAGTTTTCCTGCAGATAGCGGACATAGGCGGCAATCTTGTCAATCTGATGGATGCCCATGCGGCGCTCGATCCGGCGGTAGAGGGTATTCCGTTTGTAGAGGGAAAAATCATGGCCGGTATGGGCGCGCAGCAGGATGACCGCCTTATCCATGGCACTCCGCGTCTTGTCTTCCAGGGCCAGTTCGGACCTGCCGAGGAGCGGGGTCCGCTCCAGAAAGGCCATGATCTTCCCCGGCAACTCGTCCACCGGGGCCACGATATCCGCCAGCCCGGCGTCAATGGCGCTGCGCGGCATGCCGTCGAATCGGGCGGTCACGGGCTCCTGCACCAGCACCAGGCCCGCCTTCTCCTTGATGGCCCGCAAGCCCAAGGTGCCGTCGGAGCCCATGCCGGAGAGGATAACGCCAATGCTCCGTTCCTGTTGGTCCTGCGCCAGGGAGCGGAGGAAGAAATCAATGGGCAGGCGCAATCCCCGCGGCGCCGCCGGCGCGAGCAGGTGCAGGACGCCGTGGAGGATAGACATGTCCTTGTTCGGCGGGATCACATAGACGCAGTTTCGTTGCACCCGGGTGCGGTCCTTGACCTGGAGCACCTTCATGCCGGTGGCGCGCTGGAGCAGTTCGGGCATGATCCCTTTGTGCGTTGGGTCCAGGTGCTGGACAATCACGAAGGCCAGGCCGCTGCCCGCCGGCACCCGCCCCAGGAAATGCTCCAAGGCCTCGAGCCCCCCGGCGGAGGCCCCGATGCCGACGATGGGAATGGAACCGCTTGCCCGCGGCGGGCGTGTTTTTCGGCGCGCATCGGGGCCGCAACCGCTCGGCCCGTATTCCGCTTTCGATTCCCTCTTCATGATCCTGGTTCCGGTCACAACAAGACGCCTCTCGCGTCCCTCGGTACGCGCGTCCAAAGGCAGGTTCGAGGTTGCACGAGGCGTTCAGCTTTGTCTCGAACTCATGCTAATGCCGCGCCAGAAGACAACCAAGCAGAAACTACACTCCGCTCTTATCAACCTCACGGCCGGTAACAAAGTCCATCCCAAGCTGCTGTGGGTAGGAGTGCCCGCAGTCAGATGAGGTGGGGTTTTCCCCCATAGCGCGGTTGTGGCCCGCGTCTTAGAATCCGTGAATATCGAAGACTCAGAAACGGCAAACGGTGGAATTTAGCTCATCCGGCATGCGCGAATTTTGGGGCGATGGGCGTGGCGGAGTGGTAGGAGTTGGTTGGGGTTGAGGGGGTGGTCGCGGGCCCCTGGGGGGAGGCCGGATCGCGAGGTTTGCCCTCAACCCCGCCTTCGCCGGCTGGAGCGTTGAACCGATGGGCCAGAATGTGCCTCATCGGCGGAGGGGTAGTGGGGTCGCGGGTCGTTGGGTTAAGCGAAGAGAGGAGAAACTATGAAGGACAGTTACAAGAAGACAGTGCTGCCATTCGGTGAATTTGTCGCCGCCGTTTATGCCGCTTGGGGCAAACGCCGAGCGCCCGGGGTGGTGCAATTGGCGCTCAATGCGCACCTGGTAGAGTTCCTGGGAAGACAGCGTTGGCGAATCTCGGAGAAATAGCCACCAACCACTGCCAGCGGATTTACCCCCTGGAAGTCCCCTCTTGCCACAACCTGGCTTTGCCCGGTCACGGGGCAGCCTCCCCGGGCGGATTGCTGCCCACGCTGGTGAACTCGGGTTTTGCCGAATCAGCAACCACGGTGTCAGGTAGGGTTTTCCCCCATAGGCAGGCGAGCGAATCTGGCTTTAGGCTTGCTGGTTCCCGGCGCCGCCTTGATGCTTACGGGCGGTAACCCGCGCATGCAATGATTTTTATGAATGTCTTTCTGGTTCACGTCGGCGACGACGACTTCAGCCGCGTGCTCCCCAAGGCATTGGATAGATCCCCCTCGGACAGCAAACGCATCAAGATCATGGCGTTCCCTCCCCTGGGGATCCAAACGCTCGCTCCGGTCCTGCGCCGGCATGGGCACGCAGTGCGGATGTTTGACACCTGCCATCCCGAGATGAAGGCGGAGCACCTGGCCCGAGCGGTGGAACAAGAGCGGCCCGACGTTATTGGAATTTCCTTCCTCTCGACCACCACCTACCCGGCGGCGAAGAGTGTGGCGGGACGGCTGAAGTCGGTGGCGCCCGGCATTCCCATTATCGTTGGCGGCCCGTTTGCCACGATGAACGCGGACCACATCCTGCGGGATTGCCCGCAGATCGACTGCGTGGGCGTGGGCGAGGGCGAAGAGCTGCTCCCGGACTACTTGTGCCACCTGCGCGATCCAGGTTCCGTGGCCGGCCTGGTCTGGCGCAACGGTGCGGAAATCGTCCGGAACGCCCGCGCGTCCACTCCTCCGGGACCTGGACCGGTTTCCGTACCCCGACCGGACCAGCCTGCCCATTGACTACATCGAATCCCTGCCCCTGGATGTCCCCGCGGTCCTCTCGCTGGACAAATTCTGCACGATGCAGACTTCGCGAGGCTGCCCCTATTCCTGCATCTACTGCGACATCCCCTCCCTCTCGGAGGGCAAGTGGCGCTGCCGGTCGCCCGAGCACGTCCTGGGAGAAATGCAGGAGCTGAACGATCTGGGGTATCGCTCGGTCTATCTGACCGATGACCATTTCCTGATCAAGCGGGAGCGCATTAGCGCGATTTGCCGCGGCATTATTGAACGGAAACTGGAGTTTCGCTGGGGTTGTGAGGGCCGGGTGGATTCTGCCGCGGTGGATCAACTCGGGCTCATGAGCGAGGCCAACTGCAATTTTCTGGCTTTTGGCGTGGAGGCCGGCACACAGAAGGTGCTGGATCGCCTTAAGAAGAAGCAGACCCTCGAGCAAGTCGAGCAGGCGGTCAGCAAAGCCAAGCGGCACGGGATCGGGCGGGTCCACGGCTTTTTTGTGGTCGGCTCTCCCGGCGAAACGGCGGCGGATATCCTGGCCAGCTTCCGCTTTGCCGCGCGACTGGAGTTGGACACCTTTGGGTTCAATCGCCTCTGCGCCTACCGGGGCACCCCGCTCTGGCAGGAATACGTGGACCGTGGGATCATAGACGACGAGCGGGATTGGCAGAAATGGTTCAAGTGCACCGACATTGACCCGACCGCCCTGCCGGGAGCGGAGGTGAACCGCCTGCGCATGAAGGGCTACGCGTTGCTGTTCGCCTACCGCCTGTTCAAACGTCCACTTGGAACTTACAGACTGCTGCGCACCTTTGGCCGGCACATGAAGGCGACTGACATCTTGAAGCTGCTCGCCAGTCCGTTCCGGCGCAGGACCTTGACCCGCCGGCCCGAGCTGCCGGCCAGAATGGTGGACGCGGGGCTCGAAGAGCCTCTCAGGGAAAGACCTTCTACCTCTGAGCCACTCCTGCCCCTGGCCGATGTCCGCGAGACCACCGGGTAGAAGCCCTGGTCGGATTATCCCCTATAAGACTTCCCGCCGGCCGACGAAGGCCCCGGTTAATAACGTGATCGGCCTCCGCTTCGGTAACCGCCGCCGCCGCGGGAACCTTCTTCACGCGGCCGCGCTTCATTCACCGTCAGGGGCCGGCCCTTCCACTCTTTGCCATTCAAAGCCTGAATCGCCGCCGTGGCCGCTTCCGGAGTATTCATGGTGGCGAAGGCGAAGCCGCGGGCGCGGCCGGTGACTTTATCCATGACCACAGCGATCTCATTGACTGGACCGTGCTGAGACAGCATGGTTCGCAGATCCTCTTCAGTGACGTCAAGGGGGAGGTTGCCGACGTACAGTTTGGTACTCATAATGATCTTCTACGTTAGTCCACTGCTTTTCCCAGGGTGTTCCCGACGCTCGGGTCTCAAATCAGCAATGAACAGAGTCCGATTGAAGATTGTCCTGCCTTGAAATCGGCAAGTCGGCTAAATGCGCTGCTACGCTAAACCAGCAGGGCGGAAATTGCAACAGAAATCAGTTGAAATCAGTTGAAGCGTTCCCGAGAGCGCAGCCCGCCGTCCCTCGCGTTCATAGCTTTAGGCTATTACTCGAATACGAACAAAGCATTGGCCTCATTTCACTGGAGAGGGCATGCTTGGCGTGGACGAAAACAGGACTGTGAGTAGGTCTTGCCCAACATGCAAATATTGAAGATCATTGGCGAGAGAATGGCTGGCCTGGTGAAACTGGCCTGGTGGCTGCCCCATTCTGTTGCGGTTGCCCTCGAGCAACGGCGCCGGCAGTTCGCCGTGAACGTACTCGAAGCCGAACGGCTCGACCGGATACGCAATCCGTCGAAGTACTTGGGAAAGTGAAACGCGAAACGTAAATTTTCTGTGCGCAAGAAAGTCCTGCTAACCAGCGTCTGCCGGCCCCTGGGGCCGAAATATGGCGATGGGCCGTCGGTCGGCTACGAACTCCTTTACGGTCAGGTGACGCGTGCCCAGGGCCTGTTCAGCCCGCGGACGGTCAACATCCATTATTCTCTCGAGTACATCGCGGAGAACCTCGACGCGCCGACGGTGGTGCTGCAGTATCCTTCGGAGGCTGAGCTGATCCGCGAACTCAAGAAGGGCTACGATTACGTGGGTGTCTCCTTCCTGCTGGCGGTCATGCACAAGATGAAAGAGACCGTCGCGCTGATCCGCAAGCACGCCCCGAGCAGCAAGATCGTGCTGGGCGGTTACGGGACGGTGCTCAACGACGAGGCGCTCAAGCCCTACGGCGATTACTTCTGCCGAGAGGAGGGCGTGGGGTTCTTCCGCCGCCTGCTGGGCGAGCCCGAGATACCGATGCCCTACAAGCAGCCGCTGCTGGTAAGCTGGCTCAAGATATTTGGGTGGAAGGTCTCGGTCACGGGCCAAATCTTCGCGGGGCTCGGCTGCCCGAATGGCTGCGATTTCTGCTGCACCTCGCACTTCTTCAAGCGCCAACACATCCGGCTGCTGCCCGAGGGCAAGGACATCTACGCCGTCGCCGAACGTTACCTTGACCTGAACCCGGACCTGGTCTTGCTCATCATTGATGAGGATTTCCTGCTCAACAAGAAGCGGGCGATGGAGTTCCGCGACTGTGTGATGAAAGGCGGCAAGACGCTCTCCATCTTCGCGTTCTCCAGTATCAAGGCCCTCAGCCAATACACCGTCGAGGAGATTCTGGAGATGGGGATTGACGGCTTCTGGATCGGCTACGAAGGCACGCGCTCCGGCTACGCCAAGCAGCAGGGTCGGCCGATCGAGGACATCATCACGGAGTTTCGCGAGCACGGCATCACTATTCTGACCTCGATGATCCTCGGATTTGATTACCAGAACCCGGAGGTGGTGGCGCAGGAGCTGGACGGCCTGATGAAACTGAAGCCGGCCCTGGCGCAGTTCCTGATCTACGGCCCGGTTCCGGGCACACCGTTTTACGAGCGAACCATAAAGGAAAACCGGTTGCAGGAGGTGTACACCAAAGACACAGACCTCTATTACCGGCGGGGTGACGGGTTCGCCGCGATGGTTAAACATCCGACGCTTTCCCCCAAGGAAATCGAGGAACTCCAAAGCTGGTGTTTCAAAGAGGACTTCCAGCGGCTCGGCCCGAGCATCTTCCGCACGCTGGAGGCGCGATTGCTCGGCTGCCGGAAGCTCCGGCAATCCCCCAACCCGCGGCTGCGCCAGAAGGCCGAGTATTACGCCAAAGAGCTGAGGGCGGCCTACCCGGCGTTTCTCGCCGGCAGGGTGCTCGGCCCCAACTCAGCCGTTCGGCATCGGATTGGCCGTTTGGAACGGCGTGTTCACGCGGAGCTGGGAACTCCAACGCTCCGCGAGCGGCTCAAGTCCGTGCTAGGCGTGGGGGCTGCGGTGTGGACTGGCCTGACGCTGAAGCTGAACCTGTTTCAGCATCCCAAGCTGATGCGGACGGCGTACCGGTTGCCGGACAAACGCTGGGCCGGATTTGAGCTCTGGGAGGAATTTCGCCGCAAGTCCTCGCTTCCTGAGCTTTCCATCCAGGTCGAGTTGCAGCACGCGAAGGAGCAGGTGTGGCTGCGGCTGGAAGGCGCACTTTCCGGCGCCGACGCCGAGGGCCTGGGTCAGCGAATCCGTGATTCCTTGACGCGGAGCAAGAGCCGCCTGGTGCTGGACCTGAAGAAGCTCCAGTGGGACAAGGTGGACGACCTGCGCCCGTTGCGGGAGAAGTTGTCGGCTTACCGCTCGCGCATTCGCCTCATCCTGCCGAAAGTGGCCGCGGCCCATCCCGAGGTGATTTTGCTGGCCAGCATGTTCCAGCATTACAAGGGCTGAGGAGGTCGAAGCGCCTTGGTTGAGTGTTCAAGCTCGTGTGGTCAAAAGCCTTCCCATCAAACTGATTTCTGAACTGGTCACAGAACCTGATTTCCCGAACAGCGCCGTGGGCAAGAAGGTTGATATAAAGGGCTACACTGGGGTGATTGTGGGGGTCGTAAGAAACTCGATCAAGGTGCGCTCCGCCGAGGGCAACACGGTGAGTTACAACTTCCATGCCTTGCGCAGGCTTTATGGCCCCCGCAACGCGCCGGTAGAATCGCCCGCCGAGCAAGCACCGCGCAGTTCGTTGGTTCCCCCACCTCAAGCAAAACGGGAGGTCATCCTGAACCCCAACTTCCGCTCCCCCCTGGTGCCTATTGAATCTTTGGTTCACCGGCCCGATTATCCGGGTTGCACCTTTGGTGTGTTTATTGATCTCCACGGTTTTGCCGGGGTAGTGGTCGAGTTGGTTGGCCGCTCGTTGAAAGTCCGCTCACGCGAGGGTTTTACTCGCAGCTACAATGGGGATGGACTGCGGAAGATCTACGGTTTAGGCTAGGCTGCGCTCCGGGAACTGCCGCCTGCGTGACACCGCAAATCCGCACATGAGACTTTGTATTGGGGTTTGGAACGCGGCGGACCCAGACCATGGTCACAGGACACAATGGCCCTGAGGAAAGTGCGCCTGAAGAATGCCGCCTGATTATGACCGAAATTAGACTGAAAAAAGGTGAACCGGTGGAGAAAGCCATCCGCCGGCTCAAGAAGAAGCTGGACCGCGAGCAAACCTTGCAGCAGTTCCGGCTGCATCGGCGCTTTGAGAAGCCCAGCGCCAGAAAGCGCCGCAAAGAGAAAGCGGCCCGGTTCTCAGCGATGTTGAAGGCGAGGCACGCCGATGACTAACCGGCGGCGCGGCACTTTCAATCCGGGAGATCGCGGGCTGCGGTCGCCGGGCCGGAAAGGGCCTGAAGGTGGGAAGGCCGAACATAGGGCCAGGGGCAGCAGAAAGCGAAGAACCGAACCTTTGCTGGAGCAACCGATTGCAGAATCGGCCGGCGCTGTGCCGTGCCCGATCTGCGGCCACCCGGTTGACCCCAAACGCCGGCACATTCACATGGTAAGGTTTCACGGCGCCGCCCTCCATCCCAAACACCCTTAGCCCACGGGAAGCTCTCACTCGGACACCGCTTGAACCCGGTAGCCGCCAGACTTCTCGTCCTCTTGCAGCTTCAGCAGACCGCGCTTCTGCGCTTCCAGCAGCAAGTCGTTAAAGGAACGGAATCCGCAGGCGCGCTCGTTGAAACCGGGGTTCCGGCGCTTGATCGCCTGCTTGATCATCGAACCCCAGATCGGCTCGTCCGCCTCGCGCTCCTGGGTGATGGCTTCCAGCGTTTCCACCACCAGGTCAAAGGCCTTTTCCAGCGAAGGCCCCTTGTTCTCGCCTTCCGCAGGCTTTGTCGCGGTGGCGCTCGTCGTGGTGCGGCGCCGCGTGCGGGACGGCTCCGCGCGGACCAGGTCGTCGTAATAAATGAACTCGTCGCAATTGCCGATAAACAGGTCGGAGGTGGAATTCTTCACGCCCACGCCGATGACCTTCTTGGCGTTCTCGCGCAGCTTGCTCACCAGCGGTGAGAAGTCCGAGTCGCCGCTGATAATGACAAAGGTATCCACGTGGCCTTTGGTGTAGCACAGGTCCAGCGCATCCACCACCATCCGGATGTCGGCCGAGTTCTTGCCGGACTGCCGCAGGTGGGGAATCTCGATCAGTTCGAACGCCGCCTCGTGCAGGTCGCGCTTGAAGGTCTTGTAGCGGTCGAAGTCGCAGTAGGCTTTCTTGACGACGATGTGCCCTTTGAGCAGCAGGCGTTCGAGCACCTTCTGAATGCTGAAGGTCGGGTAATGGGCATCGAGGGCGCCGAGCGCGATGTTCTCCAGGTCGAGGTACACCGCCATGGTGGCATTGGGGTCTTGTGCGTTCATGATCTTGCTAATCCAGGCCGGCCACAGGTTCCCTCACCGCGCCGCTCGAAGCGAGCGAAATCCAGAGGAGTGCTGGCGCGTCCTGAAATCCTAAACCCGAAGGCCGAAGTCCGAATCAAAAAGGAGCGCGGCTCGCAAGAACCGCGCCCCGAAACTTCTCAACTCCCCGCGCCCTCACCGCACCATTTCCTCCGCCAGATCGCTCCACGCGCCGTTATGCGCGTCGGCCCCGCGCGCGCACACGCGCACAAACACCTTCCCGCTGGCCAAGCCGCTGAGCGTCCCGCTGGACTTCACCACCGTATCCGCGTAATGCCAGTTCGCCTCCACCAACGGGTCCGCCGTGCACGTCTGCACGATGTAGGCGCTGGCGCCCTTCACCGGCTTGCACATCCAATCCAACGCGCCCGCGTGATCGCTCGTCGTCGTCTTGAGGTCCAGCACCTTGGGCATCGCGCCCACCGGGGTCTTTTCGGCGCGCACGCCCATGCCGGCCAGCGCGATGGTCGCCCCGTTGCCCGCCGCCTTGTTCTCCACGTACGACCCTTCCTGGCTCAACAGCGCGCGCTGCGCCGCCGCCGCCGCCTGCAAATTCTGCAACGCCGTCGCCGCCGCGGTATCCGCCGCGAGGCGCGCCGCGATCGCGTTGCGCAACGCCGTGTTCCCCGTCGCCAGCGCCGGCATCTCGGGTTAGGCGCGGTGAACGTCGCCGCGTTGGCCACCATGGCCGTGTGAATGTTATCGCTCAGATCGGCCAATTCGTCGTAAGTGAGCGCCGCCAGACTCAGTTTCACTTTCATACGTTTGTAAGGGAGCGACCCTCCGGACTCGTCCCAGAAACCAACATCCCAAGATCCGTTGTCCCAGGTCGAGCCCATGCAGGTCAGGTCAATTAGGTTAACTTTTCTTCCACCGCCGCGAGCCTACGCCTCCGCCCGCCCCGCGCAACCCTTTTTGACGACATTTTTCCGCTGCGAGTGCGGTTCAGTTTCTGGGAGAGTGGCCCGCGGTGTTAAGCCACTGTCTTTGCTGGCCTCTCATTAACACCCCGCTTCAGCGGGGTGTGGGCCGGTGGCGCCGCGCGGGAACCGCTTCAGCGGTTTACGGCCCCACGTGAAACCGCTGAAGCGGTTGCAGGCCTCGCGCTCGCGGTACACCCCGCTGAAGCGGGGTGTTAATGAGAGGCTTTGACTCGCTTGCACCGTCCTTTGCCCAATGCCCGTCGAACTCTCCCCAAATCCCGCCCTCCGCAGACTAATTTCCGCCGTCCCCACCCCAAAGCGCGCCAACCTCAGACTAATTTCCCACGTCCCTTCCCCAACGGACGCCGTCCTCAGACTAATTCCCCACGTCCTTTCCCCTGCGGGACGCCGTCCTTTGACTATCGGGCGGCGTCTTTTCCCCAAAGAACGCCGTTCTTTGACTACATTTTATGAAAAACGAGTCAGCAAACGACCCCAAAACCCGCCAAAACCCCAGCAAAAGGCCCATTTCCACCAAAAACGCCCGTTTTGGCCGTTTTTGGCCCCTTCCCCGCCCCCCGAACCGGAAACCCGCCCAAAGCCGCTCCCGCCTCGGCCCAGCCGAAGCGCCTGAAAAACTCGGGTTTGGCCCCTTTCCTGGCCGAATTGCCTTTCCACGAAGTCTCGGACCGGGTAAAGGTGGGGTTGATGAAACCGTTGCTTTCATCAGCCGTAGGGAGTTATTGGCCTATCATCCCAAAATGGGGAGATAGACAGGTCTGTCTAATCACTTGTTGGCTGAAAACATGAGTGCTCACCCTCGCCATACGGAAAGCGGAGCGGGTCCTTCCAGGCAAGGAGGCCCCCGATGGCGAGCTGGACCCGCGATGGCAGGCGATTATAGACGTTTCCGAGCATATCCAGCAGCACCCGGATGAAGTGTGAGCGCTTCACGCGCAAATGGGGTGCCCACGCCAATGAGGATCTCCGAACGGCTGCTGGCTACCTGCCTGCTTGAGCACCTTCTTGAGCACCATTTCGATCGGGTGTTCCCGCTTGCTTCTGAGGCGTGCCGGGAGAGCCGGCGCTTTGCCTGGACGTTGAGCATGTGCAGTGAGTTCGGGGAGACGTGCAGCCGGCCAAACAGCAGGCGGTTTCGTGCGCTTCAGAGAGAATTCAGCGGATCATCAGCCAACAAGCCGCTTCACCGAATGGCGGCCCGGCGACGCACTTTGCCGATTCGGGAGTCACCGAGGGGCCGCCATCGGTGAGCTGACCGTTGAGCTGGGCCGTTTCCCGGCTTGTGCCGGCGGGCGGGCGGGCGTAGAACAGGGGCGACGGAAAACAAACCAAAGCTTGCTTATGCCCACCCCGATCCTCGATCCCAGTTTGCCGGCCGATCACTCGCCGCTGTCCGCGGGCGAAATGCGCGGCCAGTTCCAGGCCATCGCCAACCGCTTCGCGTGCACCGCGTCCATGAATATGCTGGAGCTGAACGTCTCCGACCCGCCCACCCAGGCGGAGGTGCAAGCCATCGCCGATAAGGTGGACGAGCTGATCATCGCCTTGAACCCCTGAGCGGGTCGGGACGCCTCGCCCCCCCAGGGCAGCAGAAGAGCAACGGCTATTCATGCCCGGGCTTCCTTGTCCCCGTCCTCCCCCGCCACGCCGGCTTGCAGGCCCTTAATGTGCTCGGCCATCACGCGGGACACGAACTGGGGCTGGCGGGTGAAATGGAGGTACCTGGCCATGAGGTTGACCACGGTCTCGAGCGCGGATACCCGGGTGAATTGCCTCCACCAGAGACAGAGGAAAACAGGAGCGAAGGTAGCAGACATTCTCGGGTTTTACTGCCTGCGTCTCGCGGCCCTTTTCCGTTGCCCCGGCGCGGCCCAGCCTTTATGCTCAATGCTGACTGGATCATGGGATCTGAGCCGACATTACATGCCTTGAGAGCGCGCGGAGCGGAGCAAGCCGCCTTGCCTGAACGCGCCCCCCATACCGCATGCCGAGCCGAATTCTTCTGATCAGCGCTAATCGCTGCCTGCAACCGGACCCGGTTTTTCCGCTTGGGCTGACTCATCTGAGCGCCGCGTTGCGCCGCGCCGGTCATGGCACCGCCTGGCTCGACTGCCTGGCTAACGTGGATCGCCTGGATGCGGTCATTGACAGCTACCGCCCCGACTTCGTCGGCCTCTCGCTCCGCAACATTGACGACGTGCTGATCGCCAAGCAGGAGACGTTCTTCGACGATGCCGTCTCCCTGGGTGCGAGAATTCGGCAGAAGACGAAGTGCCCGATCATCGTGGGCGGCAGCGGTTTCAGCTTGTTTCCCCAACGCCTGCTGGAGTTGGCGGGCGCGGATTTCGGCATTTGCGGCGAAGGTGAGGCGGGCCTGGTCGCGCTGATCGCGGCGCTGGAGTCCGGTGGCGGCCTCACGGGTATTCCGGGCCTGGTTTTCCGCCAGGACGGGAAGATCGTGGTCAACCCGCCCGCCTCCACTCCGCTCGACGGCGAGCACACCGAGGCCGACCGGCCGGCCGCCATTACCGAGCACTACCTCCGGGTCGGCGGCGCGCTCAACGTGCAAACCCAGCGCGGCTGCGGATTCCACTGCAGCTACTGCACCTATCCGCTCATCGAAGGGCGCCGCCACCGCTACCGACCGCCCGATTTGGTCGCCGAAGAGTTCGCGCAGCTCCAGCGGCTGGGCGCCAGGCATGTCTTCATCGTAGATTCCATCTTCAACTCCTCCGCTCGTCACGTCACCGAAGTCTGCGAGGCCCTCCTGCGCCGCAACCTCAAACTCTCCTGGGGCTGCTTCCTCCGCCCGCAGGGCCTCACCGCCGAGCTGGTCAAGCTGATGGCCCGGGCGGGCCTTTCGCATATTGAGTTCGGCTCCGACAGCTTCTGCGACGACATGCTGGCGGCTTATCATAAAGACTTCGTCTTCGAGGACATCCTCCATTCCAACGAACTGGCCCGCCAGCAGCACGTGGATGCGTGTCACTTCCTCATCTGCGGTGGGCCGGGCGAATCGCACGAAACGCTCGCGCGCAGCTTCGCCAACTCGCAGCAGCTCAAAGGCGCCGTCATCATGGCAGTGGTGGGAACCAGGATCTACCCCGGCACACGCCTCTTCGAGCAGGCGGTCAGTGAAGGACACATCAGCCGCGACGCCGACTTGCTTGCGCCCCAGTACTACCTCGCTCCCGGCCTTACCGCCGACGCGGTCTTTGCCCGGCTGCGCGAGTTCGCCCGCCTTTCCCCGAACTGGATTACGGGTGATCCCGCGCCCGGCTACACCAACCTGGTCGAACGCCTCCGCCAGCGCGGCGTCGTGGGGCCGCTGTGGAGCTACTTCGCGATGCTCCAGCGCATCCAACCCCAGACCCACCCGGCGGCCTCATGACCAAGCGCCTCCTGCTGATTTCGCCTGTCGCCAGCACGGGGGTGTTGGCCAAGGATTTCTACTTCCGGTTTCCTGTGCTGGGCTTGCTGAAGGTGGCAGCGCTTACCCCCCCCGGTTGGCAGATCACTATCCAGGACGAGAAGGTCGAGCCGCTGGACCTGGACCAGGGCGCCGACCTGGTGGGCGTTACGGCCATGACCACCACGGTGTCCCGCGCCTACCAGATCGCCGATCATTTCCGGGGTCGGGGCATCAAGGTCGTGATGGGGGGCATGCATCCCTCGGCCCTGCCCGACGAGGCGCTGGCCCATTGCGATAGTGTGGTCGTCGGCGAAGCCGAGGAACTCTGGCCCCGCCTGCTGCGGGATTTCGAGCAGCAATCGCTGCAACGCACCTACCGCCACGAAAACGGCTACCCGTCCCTCGAAAACCTGCCCCAACCAAACTGGGATTTGTATCGCGGCAAACGTTACCTGCCAGTCCACTTCGTCGAAACCACCCGCGGCTGCCCGCTCGACTGCGAGTTTTGCGCCGTCACCACGGCTTTCGGCGGCAGGTATCGCAACCGCCCGATTGACGAGGTGCTGGCCGAGCTGCGCGGCCTGCGCCCCTTCGAAGGCCGCTTCATCCTCAAGAATTGCGTGTTCTTTGTGGATGACAACATCATCAGCAGCCGCGCCTACGCCCGCGAACTGTTGCCACGCCTGGCCGAGTTCAAGCTCAAGTGGTTCAGCCACGCCTCGCTGAACATCGCCAAAGATCCCGAAATCCTCCGCCTCTGCCAGCGCAGCGGCTGCATTGGGCTGTTCATGGGCTTCGAAACCCTCTCCGACGAGAACCTGATCGCCATCGGCAAGCGCATCAACCATCCCCGCGAATACCTCGAGGCGGTCCACCGCATCCACGACCACGGCATCGGCATTGATGCTTCCTTCGTGTTCGGACTCGACGGCGACGATGAAGGCGTTTTCGACCGCACGCTCGAGTTCGTCGCGCGCTCCAGGATTGAGATCCCCTACTATTCCATCCTGACCCCCTATCCCGGCACACGGCTCCACGAACGCCTAACCCAGGAGGGGCGTATTCTGACAAACGATTGGTCGCTTTACGACAGTTGCCATGTGGTCTATCGGCCTCGATCTCTTACCTCCGATCAACTGTTGGCCGGTTATTACCGGGCGCTCAAAGAGTCGTTTTCCGTGGGTTCGATTCTGAAGCGGCTTTGGGGAACCACGGGCTATAAACCCTTCTTTTACCCCATGAGTTTCGGCTTTCATCGAACTACTCGCGCCCTCTACCGCGCCTACCGTCAAGGCAGGATGCACCTGCCGAATCGTGGCCCAGCCCAATCCTGAATCGTGCTCTTCCCGCCCAACAAATCCGCCTCCCACCCGCCGCCGCGCGTCGTTGTCACCGGCGCCGGCATCGCCAGCCCGCTCGGCGTCGGCTGGCAACCCAATGCGGATGGCTTCCGCGCCGGCCGCACTGCCTTTCGCCCGGTGTCGTTGTTCGATGTCAGCCGCCAGCGCGTGCGCACGGCCGCCGAAGCCCCCCTGCCGACGACCCTGCCATCCACGCGCCTCACGCCCCGGCAAACAGCCCGGCTCGACCGGGCTGGAACCATGCTGCTGCTCGCCGGCTGCGAAGCCTGGGTCCAATCCGGCTGGGAACCGGCCGAGAATCTCCCTTTGGTTCTCGGCACCACTGCCGGGGGTATGCCGCTCGGTGAGGCCTATTTCCGTGCTGCCGTGCAGACCCCTCATCGCCATCGTCAGCAGGCTTCCCGTGCGTTGTACTACCAGGCGCAGACCCAGGCCCGCACCCTCGCCGACGCCCTCGGCTTCACCGGGCCCATCACCATCATCTCCAACGCCTGCGCCTCCGGCGCCAACGCCATCGGCCATGCCTGGAGACTCCTCCGCCGCGGCCAGGTCGAGCGCGTCCTGGCTGGCGGCTACGACGCCCTCTGCCAGATGGTCTTCTCGGGCTTTGATTCGCTCCAGGCCCTTTCCCCAACCACCTGCCGCCCCTTCGACGCCCACCGCGATGGGCTCGCCCTTGGCGAAGGCGCCGGGCTCCTCGCCCTCGAATCGTTCGACAGCGCCCGCCGCCGCGGCGCCGTCATTCTCGCTGAGCTCCTCGCTTACGGCACCACCATTGATCCCTACCACCTCACCCAGCCCCAACCGCAGGGCGACGGGGCCGTCGCCGCCATGTCCCTCGCCTGCGAGAGCGCCCGCCTCGGCCCGGCCGAGATTGATTACATCAACGCGCACGGCACCGGCACCCCGCTCAACGACAGCGCTGAAGCCACCGCCATCAATCGCTGGGCGGGGCCGCGTGCGGCCTCCCTCCCCGTCAGCTCCACCAAAGCCGCCATCGGCCATCTCCTCGGCGCGGCCGGGGCCGTCGAAGCCGTCGTCTGCCTCATGTGCCTCCGTGAGCAATGGCTGCCCCCGGAAATCAACCTCGAAACCCCCGACCCGCTTTGCGGCTTCCCGATCGTCCGCCAAGCCCAGGACGCGCGCGTGAATGTCGTGCTCTCCAATTCCTTCGGCTTCGGCGGCGTCAACGCCACCCTTATCCTGCGGAGGTGGGCATGAGCCGGGTGTTTGTCTGCGGCCTCGGCGCCGTGTCCCCGGCGGGTTGGACTGCCGCTGCCATGCGCGAGGCCCTCGTCAAGGGCGAGCCCTTGCCCCGCCAGCCGCTCCCGCGCCCGGGCTGGACCGAACCTCTGCAGTCGTGTCCCGTTCCTCCGCCCGCGACGCGCCTGCCGTTCCTGGCCCACCCGCGCCTCCGCCGCACTAGCCCCATCACCCACTATGCCGCTGCCGCCGCGCTCGAAGCCGTCGCCGCCCTCCGCCCGAACAACCAGCCGCAACCGCCCCTCGGTGTCGTGGTCTGCCTCCAGTCCGGTTGCGTGCAATTCTCCTATCGGTTCTTCGACGAAACCCTCAAGGACCCTGCCACTGCCAGCCCCTTGCTCTTTCCTGAAACCGTCTTTGCCGCTCCCGCCAGTCATGTTGCCGCCCTGCTCGAAAACACGCCTCTCGTCTATACCCTGGCCGGCGACCCGGCTGCCCTCCTGCAAGGCATGGCCCTCGCCACTCAGTGGCTTCAGGAACAGCGCGTCAAGGCTTGCCTCCTGATCGCTGCCGAGGAAAACAACTGGCTTTCTGCTGACGCGCTCTGGCACTTCGAACATCAGGCCGTCATCAGCGCTGGCGCCGGCGCCCTCTGCCTGACCCTCGACCCGGCCCTGTCGCTGGGTGTCGAACTGGACGCCATCACCGACGTCCACACCTACACCCCGCAAACCCGTCGCCCCCAAGCCGCCCGCCTCATGCGGCAGCAACTCCCCCCAGACTCACCTACGGAACTCCTCTGCGACGGCCTCAGCGGCAGCCCCCGCGCCGATGCCGCTGAACGAGCCGCCTGGCAGGACTGGACGGGGCCGCGGCTCAGCCCCAAGCGCGTGCTGGGCGAAGGGTTAATGGCTGCGGCCGGCTGGCAATGCGTCGCCGCCTGCCAGCGCATCATCACTGGCGAAGTCGCCGCCGCCACCGTTAGCCTCGTCGGCAGTAACCAGCAAGCCATCGGCGCGCGCTTCGTCCGCGACCGCCCGGTCACTTCGCATTTGTCCCCCGCGCCGTGACGATCCAATCTCAGGTATGAACCCACGCGTCATTCTCATCACCGGCGCCAACGGCGGCCTCGGTCAGGCCATTGCCCGGGCTTTCCTCCACGAGTCTCCTGAGAACTTCGTCTGGCTCGGCGTCCGTTCCGGGCGCGACCGCGCTGACCAGTTGACGCGCGAAAACGCCGACCGCTGCGCCTGTCTGGCGCTGGATGTGACCAACCCCGACTCTTGGAAACAGGCAGTCGCCCAAATCCTCGCCCGCCATAATCGCCTCGACGTTCTAGTCAACAACGCCGGTGCCCACGAAGATGCCCTCCTGGCCACGATGCCGGTGCAATCCTGGCAGCGGGTGCTGGCCGCCAGCCTCGACGGCGTCTTCCATGGCTGCCAGGCCGTCCTGCCCACCATGATCGGGCAGCGCCACGGACGCATCGTCAACGTCGCCTCCCTCAGCGCCCTTCTCGCCCCACCCGGCCAGGCCAATTACGCCGCCGCCAAGGCCGGTGTTCTCGCCCTCACCCAATCCCTCGCCAAGGAAGTCGCCCGCATCGGCATCACCGTCAACGCCGTCTGCCCCGGCTTCGTCGAAACGGGCGCCCTGGCGGCCATGACCGCCGAGGAACGCAAGGCCGCCGAACTGCGCATCCCCATGCGCCGCTTTGGTCGGCCCGACGAAATCGCCGCCGCGGTGCGTTTTCTGGCTTGCCAAGACGCCAGTTATGTCACAGGCTCTACGCTCAAAGTTGACGGCGGCATTCTGTGATGGATAACAACGGGACATTCATACGCGGCATCAAGCAGATGATGGTCGAGAACCTCATGCTGCAAATCACCTGCGAGGAAATCGCTGACGAGCAGACTCTCTTTGGCCCGGGCAGCCTCGGCCTGGATTCCGTGGATGCCCTCCAGCTCGTCGTCGCACTCGACAAGAAATACGGTCTCAAAATCCCCAATCCTGAGCGCGCTCGCGAAGTCCTCCGAAGCGTCAAAACCATCGCCGACGCCGTGGGCCAACACCAGGCCTCGGCTCCGGCCCAGTCCTAGCTGCAGCGCTAGAACCGCGAGCCGCCGCGGTGGACAGCCTGGAACATCTTGGCCCGCAACTCGTACATCTCCTTCGTATTGAGCGACCGATCGGTGGCGATCGCCTGATTGAGTTGCTGCAGCGCCAACCCGACCGCCTGCTTCTCCGGCGCCGTCAGAGGTCGCTGCAGCACCACCGGCGCCAACGCCTTGGCGGCGGCGTTGTACTCCTTGGCCTGGAGATGAGTATTCACCACCTGGATGGCCTGCTGCACCTGCGGGTCGGCGGCTTTGAAGGACTGTTGCAGCGCCTGGGTGGCGTCCACTTGTGCTTCCTTTCGGCCGCAGCTCACCGCGGCCAGCAGCAGAAACGCGATCCCGCACAAGGAAACCAGAAGGGGGGATTTCATAGAACTGGCTAGCTGAATGGTCGTTTCAAGGCCTGCTCCCTAGCGGAAGATAGTAATAGGAGGCGCGGGAATGCTCTTCCGTGGGCTCGTAGGGCGAATCTTTCCCGTCTTTGTCAACCAGGCCGAAATCCAGGCTCGAGGTCTTGCGGTTCTTGCGATATTCCGCGTGTCCGTCGCAAAAGGCAAGGTTGCCGCCATTCTCGTGGAGGTTGTTGTAGTGCTCACGCGGGCCTTGCCAGTAGGCACCGGCTGAATCGGTATAAGTGTGCCACTGGCTGTACCACAGGTCGGCTGGGCTTGAGCCCTGCGCCGACTCCGGCTCATAAATCAGACAGTTCATCAACGCATAGGTCTCCTGGATGACAACCGTGCGGGCGGGATTCCGCACCTTGCTCATCCCCTTGTCGAGAACCACCTGGCTGACCATGAAATCGGTCGAACTGAACGGGGTCGGCGCGTAGGCCCCCTTGCTGGACGGCTGGGCGCCCGCGCAGATATACACGCGCGGCGGACTGGCAGGCGGGCTGTTTATCCCCACATACCTCCAGATCGCCTTGAGCGGATTGTTCTGCGCGTTGACGTTGTTGAAATCGAAGGTCTCCCACGGTCTCGTTTCATTGGGCACCCGGCCGTGGTCGCCGTCGTACATGAACAGCGCATAACCCACTTGGCGCATGTTGTTCAAGCAGGAGATGCGTTGTGCCTTGGCCTTGGCCTTGGACAGCGCGGGCAGCAGCAGCGCCGCCAGAATGGCAATGATGGCAATGACGACCAGCAGTTCGATCAGAGTGAACGCCCGGCCGTTCGTGGTGGACTTTTTCATACGCCGTTAACGCCGGCCCCAAAGTAAAGCATCCCTCCCCGTTTTGGCAACGCAATTCTATCGGGTGAAGTTGGTACCCCGGCTAGGACTTGAACCTAGAACCAATTGATTAAGAGTCAACTGCTCTACCAATTGAGCTACCGAGGCACCCGAATGACCAGGAGAATGGTGCTTGCGGTCGGTTTTGTCAACAGTGGGCCGGACAGCGGGCCGGACAAACGGTCCGGAAAACCTCCGGCCGGACAGTTCGGGGCGGCCAGGGGCTTCTCACGGTTCTCCGCCAAGGCTGAACCTGGGACAGGCAGGGCGCACAGTCATGCTCCGGGCCGTCCGTAGCTGAACCGACGATTTCGTCCGTATTCACTGGAGTGGCGTTCCGTTGTCTACTTGCTAGAGTGGCACGCATGAGGAAGAAGGAGCGCACTTCCTCGCAAATATACACGACGCAGTAATGGCCGGTGTTCTTCGACTATGAAATCCCTATTTGCAATCTCATTGTGTGTGGTCTGCCTGGTGGCGACGGCTCAAGCCCAACTCTTCTCCGATAATTTCAATCGGACGACTCTGCCGCCGTGGGCGGCGCAGTCCGGCACGTGGAGCGTGACGGGCAGCGTGATGAGGGGTACGAACACTCCTCCCCAGGTTTACAGCCTTGCTTACGTGAGGACGAACAGCTTTACGAACTTCTCCGTCGAGGCGCAGTTCCAGTTCCCGACAAATGCCTACGGCGGCGGGCTGGGCGCGCGAATCAACACCAACGCCGGCTCACATTACGCGGCATGGATTTATCCCGAGAACTCAGTGGGCGGGTCCAACGTGCTAAAGTTGCTCCGGTTCGATAGCTGGTCCAGCTTCGTGCTTTTGCAGCAGACCAATCTGACGGTCGTTGGCACAAGTTTCCACACCCTCAAACTCGAGCTTTCTGGAAGCCTCATCAACGTCTATTTCGACTCCAACAAGTTGTTGAGCACAACCGATGCGACCTACGGTAGTGGGACCATTAGCCTCGATATGTGGACCGACCTTACTGGCTATGCCATGACGGTGGATAACCTGGTCGTGAACGCGCTGCCGCTGGTGGCGAACAACGACGCGTACGGGGCGGTTTCCGGACTCCCGTTGAGGACCAGCGCCCCGGGCGTACTGGGCAACGATACGGGCGGCCTCGGGCCTTTGACCGCTATACGTGTCACCAGCCCGACACACGGCACCTTCACGCTGACCAATAACGGCGGGTTCACCTATACGGCGACCAACGGCTATACCGGTGCGGACAGTTTCACCTATCGGGCGACGGACGGAGTGTCCACCTCGAGCGTTGCAACCGCAAGCATCACCGTGACCGCCAACCACGCGCCCGTGGCCAACAACGACGCCTACTCCTTGGTGCAGGACACGACCCTGACCGTCGCCGCGCCCGGTGTGCTCGGCAACGACACGGACGCGGACGGTAACAGTCTGACTGCCGCAGTGGTGAGCGGGGTGAGTCATGGCACGCTCAATTTGAACGCCAACGGCGGCTTCACCTACACCCCGAGCGCCGGATATGCCGGGACGGACAGCTTCACCTACCGGGCCAACGACGGAATGAGCAACTCGGCGTCGGCGACGGTAACCATTTCCGTGGTCTCGATTGTTCCGCTCTACTCCGATAACTTCAGCCGCACGAGCCTGTCGCCGTGGGTACCATATACAAACAACTGGGCGGTGAGCAGCGGCGCGCTGCGCGGCGGCACCAACACCTCGATCAGCTACGGGGTGGCATACTTGCCGAACCGTTGGACCAATTACTCGGTGCAAGCTACCGTCCAATTGCCCGCCGGGGCGTTCGGGGCGGGCATAGACGCTTGTCTAAACACCACTACCGGGGCGCGTTACGCGGCCTGGATTTACCCGGAGGGCTCAGGCGGCGGGGCCAACACTTTGAAGCTCATCAAGTTCCAAGCCTGGGAGAGCTTCGCGTATAACGGCGTCAGCTCGGTGCCCATGCAATCCGTGAGCCTGGGCGCGGTGGGCACCGCTGCCCATACGCTGAAACTGGCCTGCGCCACCAACCGCATCGCGGTGTTCTTCGACGGGGCTTTGATGATCAGCTTCACGGACACTGAGACGCAACCGTTACTTGGGCGGCGCGATCGGCGCGGACTTCTGGACGGATGCGGCGGGCTATCAATGGGCGGTGGATGACGTGCTGGTGGCGTCCTTGGTAAACGGTGACGCCTACGGTACGCCCAAGAATGAGGCCCTCACTGTTCCGGCTCCGGGCGTCCTGGCCAACGATGGCCAGATCTCTGCCGCGAGCCTGACCGCTACGCAGGTCACCGGGCCAGCGCACGGCACTCTCAGCCTCAACGCCAACGGCGGCTTCACCTACACGCCCACCACCAACTACACCGGATCGGACAGCTTCACCTACCGGGCCAGCGACGGAACGACCAGCCTCGGCACGGCCACCGTCAACCTCACCGTTGCGCTGCCCGGCCTCTCCGAGAACTTCGATGGCGTGACCCCGCCCGCCTTGCCTTCGGGCTGGACTACCTCCGCTACCAGCACCGCATCCCGCTGGTTCACAACCAACTCCCCGAGCGACACGGCGCCTAACTCAGCGTTTTGTGCCGATGTGGCGAGCACAAGCACCAACGAGTTGGTGTCGCCCGCTTTCATCGTGCCTGCCGGGCCGCCTCCGCTCGTTTTCCGCAGTTACTGCAATTTGGAGCCCGGCGAAACTGCCGGCGTCGCTTACGATGGCGGCGTGCTGGAAATCAAGATCGGCGGCGGCGCCTTCACCGATATTCTTGCCGCCGGCGGCACCTTCGCCGCCAACGGCTACAACCTCACGATCTCGAGTGCCTTTGGCAACCCCCTCGGCGGTCGGCAAGCCTGGAGCGGACGTTCCACGGCCTTTAGCAACGTCGTCGTGAATCTGCCCGCCTCGGCTGTGGGCCAGGTTGCTCAATTGCGGTGGCGCTGTGGCACGGACGCGGACAACGGCAATGGCGGCGGCACCGGCTGGCGTATTGACACCGTGTCGGTCCGAGCCAACAGCGCCCCGACACTCCCCGGCCAGAATGATCGGACGATTCTGGAGACTGACTACTCTAACGGTGACCAATACGGCGAGCGATCCAGACCTCCCAGGCGACACGCTGACGTACTCATTGCTCGTCGCCCCAACCAACGCCACCATTTCGACCAGCGGCGTGATTACCTGGACACCTACCGAGGCGCAAGGGCCCGCTACCAACATCATCCAGACTCGGGTAGTGGACAGCGGAGCCCTGAGCGCGACCAACACCTTCACCGTGGTGGTCAACGAGTCCAACCGCCCGCCCGTGTTGCCGGCCCAGCCCAATCGCACCATCCTTGCCCTCACGACACTTACGGTGACCAACACGGCCACTGATCCGGACCTTCCGGCTAACACTCTGACCTACTCCCTGTCCGTGGGCCCGACCAATGCCGCTATTAACACCAGCACCGGCGTCATTACCTGGACGCCGACCCAGGCGCAGGACGGCACGACGAACACCTTCACCACCATCGTTACGGATTCCAATCCCTCGGCCGTCAACTCGCAGCATTTGACCGCCACCAACACCTTCACGGTGCGGGTCACCAGCAGCCCATTAGTGGTGTTGGATTCGACGGCGCTCATCGCCGAAGGCTTCCTCCCCACCAACAACGCCATTGACCCGGGCGAAATGGTCACCGTGCGCTTTGCTCTCAAGAACGTTGGCAGTGCCAATACCGTCAATCTGGTTGCCACGCTGTTGGCGATCAACGGCGTCACCGCCCCCTCGGCGCCCCAAACCTACGGCGTTCTGACCGTCGGGGGCGGAGCCGTCAGCAAACCGTTCACCTTTACCGCGTCCGGCACTTGCGGCGGCACGATCACTCCCACGCTGCAGCTCCAGGATGGCTCGAGCGATCTCGGCACGGTGGCCGCCTCGTTCACCATGGGCCAGTCCGGTACCATCTTGACCCAGAACTTTGACACTGTCACCGCCCCAGCCTTGCCTTCCGGGCTGGACCACTTCCGCCACCGGCGCGCAATCGCCGTGGACCACGACGACTTCCTCCGCCGACACGGCCCCCAACGCCGCGTTTTCTTCCGAGGCGACTACTGTTGGTATTAATGAATTGGTGTCGCCATCGCTCACCCTGCCGCTCGGCGCGGCCCAACTGAGCTTCCGGAACCGCTACGATTTGGAGTACGACCCACAGAACGCAACCAATGGTTGGGATGGCGGCGTGCTGGAAATCAAGATCGGTGCCGGTGCCTTTACTGACATCCTGGCCGCCGGCGGAACCTTTGCTAGCGGCGGCTATAACCGCACGATTGACACGGGCTTCAGCAGTCCGATTGCGGGTCGGCAGGCTTGGAGCGGCAACTCCGGCGCCTATGTCACAACTCTCGTGAATCTGCCCACGGCGGCGGCGGGCCAGGCTATTCAATTGCGCTGGCGCTGCGGCACGGACAGCGGCGGCACTAGCGGCAGCGGCTGGCGCATTGACGGCATTGCCATCAACGGCCCCGGCTGTGCCGTGAACAACCCGCCGATCTTGCCGGCACAAACCAACCGGACGATTGTCGAGTTGACGACGCTCACGGTCACCAATACCGCCAGTGACCCGGAAAGTCCGCCCGAAGTGCTGGCCTACGCATTGGCGGTGGCCCCGACTAACGCCGTGATTTCCACTAACGGCGTCATCACCTGGACCCCGACCGAGGCCCAGGGCCCAGGCACCTACACCTTTACGACCGTGGTGACCGACAGCGCGGCGCCGTCGGCCAGTGCGACCAACAGCTTCAACGTCACGGTCAACGAAGTGAACGCCGCGCCCGTGCTTACCGTGCCCGGCGCGCAGACCATCAACGTGCAGACGCCGTGGACCGCGACTGCCACCGCGACGGATCCCGACCTGCCTGCCAACACGCTGACCTTCCAGTTGGTGTCGGGTCCAAGTGGACTCATAGTCGGGGCTAGCGGCCTGATCAGTTGGACGCCCCTGCAGAGCCAGGCACCGAGCACCAACCCAGTCACCCTGCGAGTGTTCGATAACGGCTCCCCCAGCCTGAGCGCCACCAACAGCTTTACTGTGATCGTCGCTCGGCTACCAACGTGCCTCCGCCTGTGATCCAGTCTGTCAGTCTGTCCAACGGCATCGCCACGCTCACTTGGAGCGCCGTTGCCGGTCACAATTACCTGCTGCAGTCCAAGGACGCTCTGACGGGCACCAACTGGAGTGATTGCCGCCCGAGGTGCCCGCGACCGGGCCAACGGCCACGGCCACCAACGCCCTGGGGAGCGCCACGCAGCGATTCTATCGCGTCTATCTGAAGCCGTAAGCGGGGCCTGGACCGCCACCCGACGGGCCACCTGGCACTGGCGCTTGCCGGCAGCCGTGGGGGCCTCGGCTTTGGCCTTTGGCTTGGTGGGCAGAGCGAAAGACCTTGCCGCTGCCTTCCCTCCACTCCCATTCAGCCGCCCAGATTTGAAATAAAAAGGGCGGCCCCACAGGGGCCGCCTGAACCTAACTAACCACCATTACAAGGAACACCGGCAATCTATCCTGTGAGATGAATCCGGCAATGGGGTGTTCACCCCATATGGCGGGCCAGCGTAGCCCCGAGGGATTCTTGGTTCCGACGAGAGACAAAGGAGAGAGACAGCGGGTCGCGCGCGAAGGGATCCTGTGGGATTCTCCACCCAAGTCTCCTTGTCAAAGTGCCCACACTGCCCCGAGGGTGCCCCCATCGTACCTCCCTGGTCCCTCCGTAGTACCTCCCTAGTCACCTCCCTTGGCTAAAGGGAGGTCTGCGGAGGTACTAGGGAGGTACTAGGGAGGTACTATCTGGAGTGTCTGGTGGAGGTTTCCCGGGCGCGGAGCGGGGGCTCTGGTTGCCGAGTCAGAGGCAGGAATTGGATGCAGCGAGAACGGTTGGCTCAGTCCGGGCAAAGCTGGCAGTACCGCGCATTCATCTTCTGGATTTTGCCAGCAACCGGAGCGTGGCCAGATTTCGCACGTCCTCGTGCAAATCCGCGGATTTGGGGGTTTCCAGGCAGCCTGGGTGCGTCTTGAACCGGGCGTCGTTAACGATATAGCGGAAGGCCGGCTTGCCAATGTGTCCCTTGCCGATGTGCTCGTGGCGGTCCACGCGCGAGCCGAGGCCGGTCTTGGAGTCGTTGAGGTGGAAGGCGAGAATCTGCTTGAGGCCGATGAGCGAAGCGACTTCCCGGATGGCCGCGTTCCAGCCCTTGGGGGTGCGGATGTCGTAGCCGGCGGCGAAGAAATGGGCGGTATCGAGGCAGACGCCGAGGCGCTCGGGCTTCTTCACCCGGTCAAAGATCGCGGCGAGGTGCTCGATGCGGTGGCCCAGGCAGGTCCCCTGGCCGGCGGTGTTCTCGAGCGCGATGCGGACGGGGGAGCGGCGCGTCGCGGCGAGGACCTGGTCGAGGCCGGCGACGATTTGTTTGATGCCCGCGGCCTCGCCTGTTCCCAGGTGCGCGCCGGGGTGCAAGACAAGAAAAGGCAGTCCAAGCTGGGTGGCGAGCTGGATCTCCTGGATGAGCGATTTGAGGGAGCGGTCACGGTTTTCGGACGCCGGTCCGGCGAGGTTGATGAGGTAGCCGGTGTGGCCGAAGACACAGGCGAAGCGGCTGGCGGCCTGTTCGTTGGCATAGGCGGCGAGGTCCTCGGGCGAGAACGGTTTGCCAAACCACTGCATGTTGTTCTTAACGAAGAGCTGGCACACATCTCCCTTGATCCGTTTACAGCGTTGCAGGGCTGTCCAGACACCGCCTGCCGTTGAACAATGGGCTCCAAATAACATCTCGGGAACATTACACGCTTGGGCGGCTAGAACCACCAGAATCCGGCCTTGCCGCTGTGCCGCGCAGCTCAGACGCCTCTTGACGGGCGGACAACAGAACGGTTGACAGCAGGCCATCTGTTCCGCTTTGCCTCACCGAACCGACTGGACTTCTCGGTTTAGGGACAGTTACCGTGCCGAAATGCAAACGCGCCGGACATCTAACGGAAAGGGGCCACGATTCAGGCTCGCTGGCTTACCGGGGAGAATCTTTCAAAGGTCACCGACGACATCGCGCAACCTGAGGCCAAGGGCTTTGGTGATTCTCAGCAGGGCATCAATTGTGATTGCCCGCTCAGCCCGCTCCACTTGGCTGATATACACGGGATGCAGATCCGCCTTCTCTGCCAGTGTCTCTTGGGTCATTCCGCGTTGTTTGCGGAACCTGCGGACGTTCTCGCCAATTTGTTTGTGCGCCTTAAAACTGGACACAGCCGCCTACGAAAGCAGCTTTGGATGGGATGATCCATAAGCGGTGGGCTTATTAAGCGGATAGGCTTAGTTGTGGCCTGTGTCTTGCTCTTCGGAGGACGAAGAATGCGCTTGGAAGCCTCTGCGACGCAAACCCCTGTCTGGCGTTTGCCCGGAAAGTGGAAGACGAGTTGGCTTCCCAACGAAATGAAAGCACTTATGAAAACAGCAAGATCATGGTTTGGGATTCTCACCGTCACGGTGGTGCTTGCGATGCAAGCCAACGCCGGTTATTTCATCAATACCGGCTCGATGACCACCGCTCGCTATTGGCAGACGGCCACTTTGTTGCCCAATGGGCAGGTGTTGGTGGCGGGAGGAAGTGGCAGCGGCAACTACAACTTCCTGTCGAGCGCAGAACTCTACGATCCGACCAACGGGATGTGGACGGCTACCCAGCCGATGACCTCCATACGCTTCTGCCACACAGCGACATTACTGCTCAATGGAAAGGTGCTCGTCGCGGGGGGCTATCGCAACAGCGTCTACCTGTCTAGCGCGGAGCTGTATGATCCGGCCACTGGGGCGTGGACCCCGACTAACTCGATGACCAACGCGCGCAACGGACATACGACGACCTTGCTCCAAAATGGAATAGTCCTGGTCGCAGGTGGCAACAACGGCCCTAGCTTTCTTTCCGGCGCGGAACTGTTCGACCCGGCCACTGGGGAGTGGACGCCAACCGGTTCGATGACCAGCGTGCACCAAAGTCACACGGCGACCTTGCTCCCCAATGGAAAGGTGCTCGTCGCAGGGGGTTATGACGGTAGCAGCTATCTTTCCAACGCGGAACTGTACGATCCGGCCACTGGGGAGTGGACGCGAACCGGCTCGATGACCAACGCGCGCGCTGAGTTCGCGGCAACCTTGCTGCCCAACGGGAAGGTGCTGGTCGCCGGGGGCTCGACTAGCGGCTGGCTTTCCAGCGCGGAACTTTTCGATCCGGCCACTGGGAGGTGGACACCAGCTGGCTCGATGGCCAACGCAAGGAATGCTTACACGATGACATTGCTGCCCAACGGGCAGGTGCTGGTCGAGGGGGGCATGCAGAACGAAGCTTCCGGCAAGGAGCTGTCTAGCGCCGAACTGTTCGATCCGGCCACTGGCACCTGGACGCAAAGCAGCCCTATGACCAACGGACGCAAGCATCACACGGCAACTTTGCTACCCAATGGAAAAGTGCTTATTGCGGGCGCCCAAGTTGGGATGGGTCCTTCCTCTATTGCCAGCTCCAGCGCGGAGCTCTATGTACCCGAACCACGAGTGGACTTGATCAAAGCTGTCAAGCCGTCAATCTCTTGCCTCTCCCCCGGCACGAATTACCAATTGCAGGTTTCCGCCGACATGACGGCTTGGACAAACCAAGGGGTCGCCATTCATGGCTACCAACACCAGCATGGTTTATCCGCAGTATTGGGATGTGGACAACTGGGGCAGCCTGTTCTTCCGGTTACAGGTAGCTCCGTAGCGGAGAAGTGTGATTCTGACAGCAAACTCCACCGGCAAGACCGGTGGAGATTCCTATTTCAGCCATTCTGTTTCACCGCAGAGATGGTGCCGCTGCCGCAACCCGCAGGGTTGCCAGAAGGTAGCCGGAGGTCGCCGGGGGTTTGGGGGCGGCGACCTCCGGGTTGGCGGTCCTACGGAATGTCCACCCCGGGAGGGGTGGCAGAGGCAAACTCCCAACGCCCTGTGACGCCAAGGTGAACCCATGGACGCGGCCCAGGTGAATCGTGGTCTCCAGGGACTGTCTGGCACCGCCTCCGGGGTGCGTTCCCTCTCGACCCGGTTCCGGTGGTCGTTCGCCCCCTCGGCCCTCGAACGACCCACCGTATACCTTCTGCCAACCCTGCCGGGTTGGGATGGAGGTAACGAGGCTCGAAGTTGCAATCCGCCGGGCCGGGCAAGCTCGGAGCGCAGTAGCGATGGTGAGGCCCTGCCGAATGCAATTCGGCGAAACAGCAGATTGCAAACCTGCGCTGCGCGAGTTGCTCGCCGAGCAGGGGGGCAACGGGGACCTCGAAGCCTTTGAGCAGGCGGGAGCGGGCACGCTCGCCCGGGTGCCAGCGGCCGGCCAGATGGTAGGTGCCGGATTCCAGGTGCAGCACCTCCACCGTTTTGGCTTCCGGGTCAATGAGCCAGTATTCGCGGACGCCGTGCTGCTCGTAGAGGTCGCGCTTGTCAATCCGGTCGCGGCGGCGGGACGCAGGGGATATCACCTCGGCGACCAGATCGGCGGCACCCATGATGCGCTCCTGGATGATGCCCATCCTCCATCGCAGAGACACGAAGGGCATAACGCAGCGCAGCCGCAACCGATGTTAACCACGGATTACACGGATGACACGGATAGGGAGAATCCGCGTCATCTGTGTAATCCGTGGTCAAAACTCTTCGCAGTTTGCGAGCAAGTTGGGCTATTGCAGTGCACAGATTCTGCCTTGCTTGTTTTCTCGGCGTTCATCGCAGTGCGGTTTCACGGGCGTTGCGTTCTTGGTTGCGGCTCCGCTTTGCTGGGAAACGTCCGGGCTACAGCTTCTCGGGAGCCGCCAGGAGTTGGGCGACGCGGGCGAGGAGGCGTCCGGCGGCGCCGCCGTCGAGGACGCGATGATCGAAGCTGAGGGTGAGGTTGGCTTCCATGACGGGGACAAACTGGCTCTTGGCGGCGTCCCAACAGGGGACGCGGCGGGCGGCGCCCATGCCCAGGACGAGGGTCTGCTCGGGCAGGGGGATGGGGGTCGCCCAAGTGAGGCCGAAGGTGCCGAAGTTGGTGACGGTGGCAATGGAGCCGCCGGTGGCGTCGGCGGGGAGCTTGCGCTGGCGGGCCAGCTCGACGAGTTCATCGTAGGGCCGGACTAGATCCTTGAGGAGCTTGGTCTCGGCGTTGCGAATCACGGGGACGAGGACGCCTTCCACGGCCTCGACGGCGAAGCCGACATCAATCGAGGAGGGGTGAACGATCTGGCAGCCGATGAGGCGCCCGGCGGGGGCGCTGTTTTCGGCCAGGGCCAGGGCCAGCGCGCGCAGGGCATAGAGCGCGGGACCGGGCTTGGGGTTGCAGGTCTTGCGATGGTTCAGGAGCGGATCGAAACAGGCGGGGAGGGCGACCGTCGCCAACGGCCGGGTCCAACTGCGGCGCATGGCGTCGGCGACGGCGACGCGCATGGAGGAGGCCTGGCTGAGCTTATGCTTTTCGAGATTGGCGACGAACTTCTCAAAATCCTGGATGGTGACGCGCCCCGCCGCGCCGCTGCCGGGCAGGCCGGCGAGGTCTGCAGCGTGGAGGCCCAGCTCCAACATGCGCGCTTTCATGCGCGGGGACATGTAGCTGGCGCCGGCGGCATTGGCGGGGACGGGCAGGCCGCGGACGGTCGGCTGGACGCGCTTGCGCGCGCTGTCATTTTGAGTCTTGCCGGCCGCCAAGACGGTCTCGGTGTCCTCCCCCTCTTTGGCCGGGGGCGGCTGGTCCAGGCCCAGGCGCGTGGCGTCTTCGGGGCTGGCCAGGAGGTAACCCAGCACCGCGCCGACGGGGTAGCTTTCACCCGGCTTGACCAGGAACCGCTCGATGCGGCCCGGGCAGGGGGAAGGCACATTCATCGTGGCTTTGCTCGTCTCGACCTCAATGATGTCCTCGTCGGTTTGCACCTGGTTGCCGACGGGGACCAGCAGGGTAACGACGGTCGCCTCGGCGATGGATTCGCCGAGCTGGGGCATGATGATCGGGATGGAGGGCATGCGTCAGGAGGGGGAAAATGGACTGGCGGATTGGTGGAGTAGTGGAGTAATGGGGCAGCGGAATGATGGAATGATGGAGTGATGGGTGACATTCTGGTGCCCCAGTACCCTGCTGCTTGCACGTGGCTCGGGGCTCACTGACGGACGCGCCGTTTCCCTCTCCTCCACTGGAGGAGAGGGGCAGGGAGAGGAGGCCGTCGTTCTCCGCCACCACGCCAGATACATTGCTATGGCAACCCGCGGCAACGTCGCCACAAACCACAGCATCGAGAACAGTGACGGGCCTCCTCTCCCCAACCCTCTCCTCCAAAGGAGGAGAGGGAGAACTGCTCGCCCGTTGCTCGCGTCCGCCAGACGCGTCTGGGGAGCAGCCATCACTCCATCACCCCAATACTCCATTGCCCCCCTCATAGTCTTAAGAGGCGGCGGGCGGCGGCGGCGATGCTGCGCGCGGTGGGCCGATGGGCCGCCCACAGGTCGGGGTGATACGGGACAGGCGTGTCCTTCGCGTTGAGGCGTTGCGGCGGGGCGTCCAGGAGGTCGAACCCTTCGCTGGCGACGCGGGCGACGACTTCGGCGGTAACCCCGCCCCACGGCCAGGCTTCGCCCACGCACAGCAGCCGGCCAGTGCGCGCGACGGAAGCCATGACGGTGTCGGTGTCCAGCGGTTTGACCGAGCGGAGGTCAACGACTTCGATTTCGGCGCCTTCGGACGCCAGCTCGTCGGCGACGGCGAGAGCTTCGTGGACCATGGCGCTGTAGGCGACGAGGGTCATGTCGCGGCCGGGCCGGGCGATGCGGGCCTTGCCAGTGGGCATGGCCTCGACGGGCAGTTGCTCGGCTTTGAGGTGGTAGTAGAGGTATTTGTGCTCGCAGAAGATGACCGGGTCATCAATGGCGACGGCTTCAAGCAACATGCTATAGGCATCCTCGACGGTGGCGGGCGTCATGACGATCAGGCCGGGATAATGCGCGTAGATGGCCTCCATGCTTTGGCTGTGGAAGGGGCCGCTGCCGGAAGTGCCGCCACTGGGCAGGCGCACGGTGATGGGGCAGGGGACGCGGGTCCGCCAATAGAGGGTGGCGGCCTGGTTGACGATCTGGTTGAAGCCGGGGGTGGAGAAATCGGCGAACTGCAACTCGATGATCGGTCGCATCCCCTGGATGGCGGCGCCGACGGCCAGGCCGAGCATGGCATCTTCGCTGATCGGCGAATCAATCACGCGCCCGGGGAACCGTTGCGCCAGGTTCTTGGTGGCCTTGAAGGCGCCGCCGAAAGCGCCGACATCCTGGCCGTAGATGAAGACGCGGGGGTCCTCCGCCAGCGCGCGCGCCTGGGCCTCGCGGATCGCGTCGAGGTAGGTAATGCTCATTCGGCTGAGCCCGGGTTATACCCTTCGCTCAGGTGCTTGGAGGCCAGCGCGCACCAATCTTCCTTGTAGGGATCCGGCCCCGTTTCCCGCTGCACTTTGGCGACGCTCTCTTCGACCTTCTGGATCGGCTCGTTGCGCCAGGCGGCGAGGGTGGGCGCATCCGCCCACTGGTTCTCCAGGAGATACGCTTCGGCCACCTTCAGGCAATCCCGGCCAACGCTCGACTGCTTCAGGCGGGGATCAATGTAGCCGGCGTCGTCGTGTTCGCCGTGGCCGCAGAGGCGCAGGAGCCGGGCAACGACCATTTGCGGGCCGCCGCCGGCGCGCGCGCGGCTGACGGCGTCGCCCACCACTTTAAGACAGTCGGACAACTGGGTGCCGTCCGCCTCGTGGCCCTGGATGCCGTAGCCGGCGGCCTTGTCGAGGAGCGAGCGGCAAGCGAACTGGCGTTCGATGGGGGTGGAATAGGCGTAGTGGTTGTTGGCGATGACCAGCACCAGCGGCAGTTTCTCGACCGCGGCCTGGTTGAGGGCCTCGTGGAAAGCGCCCGTGGAGGTGGCGCCGTCGCCAATGCAGGCGGCCCCGACCGTTCCGGAGATGCCCTGGAAGCGATGGGCCAGCAGGGCGCCGTTGACGACCGAAATCATGGCGCCCAGGTGACTGATCATCACGAACAATCCCTCCCTGGGCCGGCCCCGGTGGATGTTGCCGTCGCGGGCGCGCATCGGCCCGAGGGGCGAACCCAGGTAGGTCCGGACCGCGTCCAGCATCGGCTCGCCAAAGGCCAGCCGTCCGGCGCCGTCCCGAATGAGGGGCGCGAAGACATCGCCCTGGCGCAAGGCCAGCCCCACCGAGACGCTCAAGGCTTCCTGGCCGCGCCCAAGGAAGACGCCGCCGTGGATCTTGCCCATGCGATAAAGGCTGGCGAACTTATCGTCCAGGATGCGCGCCAACAGCATCCAGCGGTAGGCCTTTACGCACGTCTCACGAAATGAGGCAACCTCGTCAACCGTGCCAGGGTCGGACAAAGCGTGAACCATGGGCGGCACTGTAGCCGTCACGCCGGGGTTCAGGCAATCGTTTCTTTGAGCGGTGCGGAGATGCAAGGCTGTATCAAGCTCGGGAAGCGATGCGCCCTCCCATCGCGGAGGGCTTGAGGCAAGCGTTTCTTTGGGTGTCCTGAACGGAGGCCGGTTTGTCTTGTTCCAAGGCAGCAGCCGGTTGAGCCTCAAGACCGCCGGCGCGGCCACCACCATTGTCGGTGCAAACGCGGCTGCCTGGCGCAGGCCCGAAAGGGCGAGAAACAGATTGGTCTTGGGGGGGAATTGGTGTTGAATATGCTTTAGAATGTGTCTTAGATTGACCCACTTGTTGCCCATTGAACAGCGCACGCGACAATCCTATTGAGAACGCCAGATCATGAGTCTGCCTGCGTCCCAGGTCTTGTTGGTCGAAGATGATCCCCGGGTGCCGGAGATCCTGACCGGACTGCTGCGGGAAGACAACATCACCCTGGTCTGCACCCGCGACGGGTCGGCGGCGCTGAAACTGGCGCAGGCAAAGCCGATTGATCTGATCCTGCTGGACCTGGGCCTGCCGGGGACTAACGGGTTTGACATACTGCGCCAGCTCAAGGAGGAGCTCCGAACGCAGAACATTCCCGTGATTGTGCTGACGGCCTGGAACAGCACGACGGATAAACTGCGGGGTTTCGAGCTGGGAGCGGTGGATTACCTGACCAAACCGTTTGAGGCCGCGGAACTGCGAGCCCGGCTCCAGGCGGTGCTGCGCGCCAAGCGTCTGCAGGACGAGTTGACCCAGACCAATCGTGAGCTGCTGACCGCCCGCATCGCCGCGGAAGGCGCGGCGCGCGCCAAGGCGGAGTTCCTCGCCACCATGAGCCACGAAATCCGCACCCCGATGAACGGCGTCATCGCCATGGCCGGGCTGCTGCTCGAAACGTCCCTGACCAACGAGCAGCGCGGTTACGTGGAGACGATTTATGCCAGCGGCGAATCCCTGCTGACGCTCACCAACGACATTCTGGATTTCTCGAAGATCGAGGCCGGCAAGCTCGAGCTGGAGAGCCAGCCGTTCAACCTGCGCGCCTGCATTGACGACGCGCTCGACCTGCTGGCGACGAAAGCAGCGGAGAAGAACCTCGAGGTTGCCTGCCAGATGGACGATGGCCTGCCGTCGCAGATGAGCGGCGATGTGACCCGGCTGCGGCAGGTGCTGGTCAACCTGCTCAGCAACGCCATCAAGTTCACCGCCGCGGGTGAGGTGGTGATTGGGGTGGAAGTGCTTTCGGCGCCGGAGGGGGCCGGAAAGGAGGCCGAGCCCTGGCACATCCATTTCCGCGTGCGCGACACTGGCATTGGCATCCCGGTGGAGCGGCTGGCCCGGTTGTTCAAGTCCTTCAGCCAGGCGGACGCTTCGACGGCCCGCCATTATGGAGGCACGGGTCTGGGTCTGGCCATCAGCAAGAGCCTGGTCGAACTCATGGGCGGCAAGATGTGGGTCGAGAGTGTTCCCCAGAAGGGGTCCACTTTCCATTTCACCCTGCCGTTGGCGGCCGTGCCCGGCGCGCCGCCTGCCGCGCTCGAAGGGCCTCAGCCGCAACTGGCGGATCTGCGCCTGCTGGTCGTGGACGACAACCCGACCACCTGTCGCCTCCTCGCTTTGCAAACGCGCAAGTGGGGCATGGTCCCCCGCGACACGCAGAGCGCGGCCCAGGCCCTGGAATGGCTGCGCGCGGGCGAGAACTTCGATCTGGCCATCCTTGACCTGCAGATGGCCCAGATGGACGGCCTGCTGCTGGCGGGCGAAGTCCGCAAGCTGCCAAACGGCCAGACCCTGCCGCTGGTGTTGCTGACCACGGTGGGCAGGCACGCCGATCGGCCGGAGTTCGCCAGCGCCGCTTTCGCGGGTTGCCTCACCAAACCCATCAAGCTCGCTCAGCTCCACGAAACCCTGCTCCGCGTGATGTCCCGCTCCAAACCCGTTGCCCCCCAAGCCCCCGCCGCCAGCGCCAAGCCGGATGCGGCCCTCGCCAGCCGCCTCCCTCTCCGGGTGCTGCTCGTGGACGACAATCTCATCAACCAGAAAGTCGCGTTCCGTTTGCTCCAGCAATTGGGCTATCGGGCCGATCTGGCGGCTAATGGCGTCGAGGCGCTGGCTGCCCTCGACCGCCAGCCGTACGACCTGGTCTTCATGGATTTGATGATGCCCGAAATGGACGGCCTGGAAGCCACGCGCCTGATTCGCAAGCGCCAGCAGCAGCCCGCCCAATTCCCAAACTACAAGTCCTCCCTCATTGTCATCGCCATGACCGCCAGCGCGATGATGGGTGACCGCGAGAAATGCCTGGCCGTGGGCATGAACGATTACCTGGCCAAGCCGGTGCGGCTGGAAGACGTGCGTGCGATTGTGGAACGGTGGGGCCCGATGGCCGCCCAGGCCGAACCGGCTGGGGCCACGGCAACTGGCCCTCAGACTCCCACGACTGCCCCTGGGCTGGCAGAAGCTAACCCAAACGCTGCCGCGCCCGAGGATGCCCCCGTTGACATGTCGCGCCTGCTTGATTTCACGGATGGCAATCCGGACAGTCTGCGTGAACTGGTGACTTTATACTTGAGCCAAACCCGCGAGCAACTTGGCCAGCTCGAAGCGGCCGTTCAGGCCGGCTCGGCCCAGGAGGTGCGCCGGCTGGCCCACAGTTGCGCCGGCGCCAGCGCCACCTGTGGCATGCGGCGCCTGGTCACGCTGTTGCGGGAACTCGAGCAGCAGGGCTCCGAGGGACGGCTCACCAACGCGGGCGAACTCTTGCTCCAGGCTGGCCGCGAGTTCGAGCGGATTCGTCTCTTCCTGGAGTCCTACCTGGCCGACCATTCCAACCTGGCCGCCAAGAACTAACCGTGAAGAAGATTCTCATCGTCGAGGACGACCCGATCGTCGCCAATATCTACCGCAACAAGTTCTTGGTCGAGGACTTTGAGGTCGAGGTCGCCTCAGACGGTGTGGCCGGAATGGACAAGATCCTCAGCTTCCAGCCGGACGCGGTCGTCCTCGATTTGCAGATACCCAAGATGAATGGCGTGGAGGTGATGAAGAAGATCCGCGCGCGACCGGACCTGCAAGAGCTCCCGGTCATCGTCTTCTCGAATTCCGACCTCACGAGGCTGCTCCCGTTGGCCTGGAAAGCCGGCGCCACGAAATGCCTTTGCAAAGCCAACTGCACCCCCAAACAGTTGCTCGAGGTAGTCCGCAGCGTGTTCTCCCCCAACGGGACCAACGGTGCTGCGCCGCCCCGGGCCGCCACCGCGCCCGGTCCTGCGGCCGCCCCTGTCGCGCCTCCCGCCCACCACGCGCCGCCCCCGGCCAAATCAGCGCACTCCCGCCCTTCTGCCGCCGCCTCGGCCAATGCCGATGTGGAATTTCAGGCCGATCTTCGGCGATCCTTCACTGCCGACCTCCCTGCCCTGGTGGTGACCCTGCGCACTCTGCTCCAAGGGCTCATTAGAGCCGACAACGAGGCGAAGCGGCTGAGGCCGCTTCACGAGATGTTCCGCCGCATCCATGCCCTGACCGGCAACGCCGGCGTGGCGGGCCTGCCGCACATCGCGCGGACAACCGACGCCCTCGAAGCCCTGCTCAAGGAACTTCACGAAAAACCCAAGCACATCAATGCGTCCACCTTGCGCACCGTGGCCTCAGCCATTGATTGCCTGGCCAACCTTTTCGAGCAGCGCGGCCCGGTGGAACACTCCGAGCATCAGCCCCCCACGGTCCTGGTCGTGGATGACGAAGCCATCTCGCGCCGCGCCGTGGTTTACGCGCTGGACAAGGCGAAGCTCAAGTCCGTCAACGTCGAGGACCCGGCGGTTGCCTACGACCTGCTGACGCAGGAACGGTTTGACCTGGTGATTCTTGATGTGGACATGCCCGGCATGACCGGGTTCGAGCTGTGCAGCAAACTCCGCCAGTTGCCGCTCCACAAGAAGACCCCCGTCGTGTTTGTCACCGCCCTTACCGACTTCGAAAGCCGCGCCAACTCTACCATCAGCGGCGGCTCCGATTTCATCGGCAAACCGTTCCTGTTCATCGAGCTGGCCGTCAAGGCGCTCGTCCATGTGACGCGTGGCCGCCATCAGGCCGCCCAATAGCGGCCTGATCCCGTGCCGTGCAGGAG
This sequence comes from uncultured Verrucomicrobiae bacterium, assembly GCA_963822005.1. Taxonomy (GTDB): domain Bacteria; phylum Verrucomicrobiota; class Verrucomicrobiia; order Limisphaerales; family UBA8199; genus PALSA-1440. Next base: position 144,288 of record CAWGGD010000025.1, read on the forward strand.
GCGTAAGGAACCCTCCTCATCGGGTGGGGGCGGCAGACGCATCTCGAGGGTCTGTTGCCCCGACGGTGTTCGCCGGTAGGGCGCGCACTCCGCTGCGCGCCGCGAGCATCCGAACAGATGTGAAATCAGCCTGTTTTCGCAACCGCCGGCGGCGCGCAGCGGAGTGCGCGCCTTGCCTGCAAACGCCCAAGCGATTTGGGCAACACCCCCCTCGACAATGCCACCAGGGGGTGAGCGCACCCAGCGGTGACGGGGCGCGGAGACTTTTGACTTTCCTGGCGCCCCTGACTAGTCTGTGCCCATGGAATCACTGCACGCTCCGTGGCGGATTGAATACATCCTGGCCCCCAAGCCCGAGCTGGCCGAGAGCCTGTTCACCCGCATCGCTCAATCCAACGATGACGAGGCCAACCACGTCATCGCGCGCGACCGCGCCTGCTACGCACTGCTCAATACCTATCCCTATACCGGCGGCCACCTGCTGGTCGTGCCTTACCGCCAGGCCGCCGATTTGAACGACCTGACCGATGAGGAGCTGACGGACCTCATGAAGCTCACCCGGCGCTGTGTGAGTGCCCTCACGAGTGTGATGAAGCCCGACGGCTTCAACATCGGCATCAACCTGGGGCAGGTGGCCGGGGCGGGGGTGCCCGGGCACTTGCACCTCCACATCGTGCCGCGCTGGCAGGGCGACACGAATTTCATGCCAGTGCTGGCCAACACCATGGTGGTGCCACAAGCTCTGCATGAACTAGCCGCCCAGCTCCGCGCCGCCCTAGCCCGCGCCTAGCTCCCCAATCCTCCCACGCACCAAGCAACGCGCATCACATTTCACGCCTCGCGCCTCCCGCCCCTCACCCTGAACCATGCCCACCGAAACCCTTCACTTCGAAAACGCCCGGGTCGCCCAGCAGCTCTACAATAACGACCCTCGCAACCTCCAGGCCCTGGAAGCTCAACTGGGCGTCAAAGCCACCTCGCGCGAAGGCTGGATCAAGCTCGAGGGCGAGTCCGACGCCCTGGACCGCGCCAAGCACCTATTCCTGCTGCTCGAGAACTCGCTCAAGGCCGGCAGCCCGGTGCGCAACCGGGAGTTCTCCCACGCCCTGAGCATCGTCAAGCACGAGGGCGTCTCGACGCTCAAGGACATTCTGAACGACCGCATCCTGACCTCCGACAAGAAGCCCGGCGTGACCGCCAAGACCGTCGGGCAGAAGAAATACCTGGACGCCATCCGCCACCACGACGTCACCTTCGGCGTCGGTCCGGCGGGCACCGGCAAGACTTACCTGGCCGTGGCCATGGCGCTGGCCGCATTGCGCGAAGGCAAGGTCTCGCGGATCATCCTGACCCGCCCCGCCGTCGAGGCCGGCGAAGCGCTCGGTTTCCTGCCCGGCGACCTCTACGAGAAGATCATGCCCTATCTGCGCCCGCTGCACGATGCGCTGCACGACATGCTGCCCGCCGAGGAAATCCAGAAGCACACCGAGCGCGGGCGTGATCGAGATCGCGCCGCTGGCCTACATGCGCGGCCGCACGCTCAACAACGCGTTCATCATTCTCGACGAGGCGCAGAACTCCACCACCGAGCAGATGTTCATGTTCCTGACGCGCCTGGGTATCAGCTCCAAAGCGGTCATCACCGGCGACGAAACCCAGATTGACCTGCCGCTGCACAAGCAGTCCGGCCTGCTCGAAGCGCACCGCGCGCTCAAGCACATCGAAGGCATCGCCATCGTCGAGTTCACCAGGCGGGACGTGGTCCGCCACCCGCTGGTGCAGCGCATCATCGCCGCCTACGAGGAGCACCGCGGACGGACGCGCCCCCAGGCCCCCGGGCAGGAGAAATAAGCCGCCGCGTTCAATGGTCACAGGGTCAGAACGCGCGGGTGGCAAAGGACGAGGACGGCCCCTCTCAACCCAAGGCCCGGCGCTGGGACGGCAGCGGACACTCACGCTCAGCAACCGCCAGGGCGTTCGCCGGGTGGACCTGCGTCTCCTGCGGCGGATCGTGCGGTGGTTGCTGCGGGAAACCTGGCCCGCTGGCAGCTTCGACCTGGCCGTTCATGTCCTGGCCGCGCCGGAGATGACGCGCCTCAACGAAACCTTCCTCCGCCACAGAGGTCCGACGGATGTCATCACCTTCGATTACGTCGAAAGAGTAGGACAAGCGTCTCGCCTGTCTCGTTCCGGTGCGTCGAAGAGGCCAGACGCCTGTCCTGCCCTCCTGCACGGCGAGGTCTTCGTCTGCATCGATGAAGCGGTATCCCAGGCGCGCCGGTTCCGCGCAACCTGGCAAGGCGAACTGGTGCGCTATGTCGTCCATGGCCTGCTGCACCTGCTCGGCCACGACGACCTGAACGCCCGGCCACGCCGGAGGATGAAAGCTGCGGAAGACGACCTGGTGCGTGCGTTGGCCCGGGAGTTTGATTTCAGCCGGTTGAGCCGGCTAGGTTGAGCCGGGGGGGGCGCGTCCGCCCCCGAGCGTCGCTGGAGGGGGGGCATGGGACATCAGCGTTGACGGCATGACCGCGGATTTCAGGGATGACACGGATTTTGCCTCCTCCGTCCGTGTCATCGGCAATCCGTGGTTATCTTCCTTGTTTCCCCTCACCACTCGTTTCCAAGTCAGTGTGGCCTCCTTGACTACATCTCCACCTGCATGCCCAACTCCACCACGCGGTTGGGGGGCAGGCCGAAGAAGGCGGTGGCCCGCTGCGCATTGCGGGCCAGCAGCGCAAAGAGCCACGCGCGCCAGCGGGCCATGCCCGGGTTTTTCCCCGCACAATCGTTTCGCTGCTCAGGAAGAAGGTCGTGCGTTGCATGTCGAACTGGAGCCCCTGGGCCGCACATTTGCGCAGCAGTTCGGGCACTTGCGGCTGTTCCATGAATCCGTAGTGCCCGGTAACACGGTAAAAGCCCATCCCCAGATCCTGCACTTGGAGGCGCCGCACCCTCTCGACCCGCGCCTCTTCGCCGATAATGATGGTTAGAATGATGTTGCGCTCATGCAGGACGGCGTTGTGTTTCAGGTTGTGCAGCAGCGCCAGCGGCACGCCCCGCGGATCCCCGGACATGAACACCGCTGTTCCCGGCGCCCGCGAACAGTTCCGGTGCTGGAGATCCGTCATGAGCAAGTCGAGCGGAAGGGCGGCCGTCTTCAAGCGCTGGCGCAATAACTCGCGGCCCTTTCGCCACGTCACCATGATCGCAAACAGGCCTCCGCCCAGGACCAGCGGCACCCATCCGCCCTTGGCCCACTTTAAGAAAGTTGGCTCCGCAATAGGCTAACTCCAGACCCAGAAAAGGTGTCATCCAGGCCATGACTTTCCATAGCTCCCAGCGCCACAGACAGCGGGCCACCACGGCAAACAACACCGTCGTGGTCACCATCGTCAGCGTCACCGCTATCCCGTACGCCGCTGCCAGGCGGCTCGAAGAGCCGAAGCCAAGCACCAGCGCGCAGCAGGCCAACAGCAGCAGCGTGTTGGCGAGCGGCACATAGATTTGCCCCCGCTGTTGCGAGGAGGTATGGGTCACGCCTAGCCGCGGCAGAAACCCAAGCTGGACCGCCTGCATGGTGAGTGAATATACCCCCGAAATCAGCGCCTGGGACGCAATCACCGCCGCAGCCGTCGCCAGCACCACCAGCGGGTACTGCGCCCAGCCCGGCGCCAGCCGGTAGAACGGATTAGCCGCCGCCGCTGGGTCGCGCAGCAGCAGCGCCCCCTGGCCCAGGTAATTCAACACCAGACCGGGCAGCACCAGGCCAAACCACGCCTGCCGAATCGGCTTTGTCCCAAAGTGTCCCATGTCCGCATACAAGGCCTCGGCTCCGGTCACCGCCAGGAAGACCGAGCCGATCACGACGAACCCATGCCAGCCGCTCTCGAGCAGAAAGCGCAACCCCAAAACCGGATTCACCGCCGACAGCACCTCCGGACCACGCGCCAGCTCCCGGACGCCTAAGACCCCGAGCACCAGGAACCACACGACCATCACCGGCCCGAAAGCGCCTCCCACTCGGCCGGTCCCATGTCTCTGGATGGCAAAGAGCCCCACCAGAATCGCCACCGCCAAGAGCTTAATGTAAGGTTCAAAGACGTGGGTTGCCACATTCAGCCCCTCCACCGCGCTCAACACCGTCATGGGTGGTGTGATGACTCCGTCTCCGTAGAGCAACCCCGCTCCGAAGATCCCCAGCGCCAACAGCAGTTGGGTGCGCCTGCGCCGATCGGTCCGGTCCGGCACCGCCAGCGCCATCAGGGCCAGGATGCCGCCCTCCCCGCGGTTATCTGCCCGGAGCACAAAGGCAAGGTACTTCAGTGAGACAATCAGCAACAATGACCACAGGATCAGCGACAGCACGCCCAGGACATGGGCCGGGGCCGCGGGAATGGCATGGGGTCCGTGGAAACACTCCCGCAGGGTGTAGAGCGGGCTCGTCCCGATGTCTCCATACACCACACCCAGCGCCGCCAGCACCAATCCCGCGCGCTTCGTGCCACCAGAAGCTTCTTCACTCATATGCGAGCCAAGACCGAGGCAGTAACGCTTAACCTGCGCCCTTGCCGGGCGCGGTTCACTTCTGCCTGGGAATCGCGGGAGACGCAAACGGCGCTCCTGGAGGATTGCCCTTCCAAATGCCGACGAGGTTAGCTGACGGGCTCGGCCTTGAAAGTGGCCGTGGCGCGGCTGGCGCCATTCGCCCCTTCCCACGTTCCAACGTGAGATTCTGGGTCCCCCGCATTGCGCCTCAGGAAGGAAGCGCAACTTAGGCTGCTCCCCCAATCCAACCACAAACCCGCGGGTGTGTCAACCGCTTCGGGGACTTTAGAGATGATATTCTGGCTCGGGATGCTTGCAGCCGGCACTAGCCACATCAGCGCCACACTCGACCTCCCGGCACGTTGGTAGGAAACACCTTCGGCTGAGTGGAGCAAGCCGGATCGCTGCCCTCGGCCCGCGCCCCGGTCAGTGCGGTGAGATGAAGTCTTCGGGCTTCACCACCAGCGTCGCCCCGTCAATTTTGAAGGTCTGGGCGTTTTTCTTCGTCGTCGTGATATGAGCAATGATGTCCTGCAGGTAGGCTGGCGAGGTTGGCACCACCCGGCCGGTGCTCGGATCGAATGTATAACCGGCGGATACAGTGACCTTGACCGAGCCGCCGCCGCCCGGCTGATTCCAATTGATCGAAACCGTCCCGCTGGTGACCGTCACGGCGCCATCCGACCGCACATCGTACTCCGTGCCGACAATCGTAGCGACTCCGCCCGCGACGTTGATCTGGAACCGCGAGGGATCCGCCAGCTTGCGTTGCGTGCCGGCGATGCTGCCGGTGAGCAAAGTCAGAGTCGTGTCCGTAACCACCATGTCGAAGCCGTCGGCCTTATTCAGCTTATCGAGGCGCAGACTTGAATTCGGCGTGAGGCGCAGGGCGGTGAAGCTGGAGTGGAGCAGTAAATCCACGGTTGAATCCGCACCGGTCTTGATGATTGTTCCGTGGCTCAATCTCATATTCTTCTTGAGCGGCTGCCACGTGCCGCCAACCAAATAGCTGGCAGTGCCGACAATGTCTTGAATGACCACTTCGGCTGGCTGCATTACCGCGTTGGACTTTGAGGCTGATCCCGCCCCCAGGATGACAACCAGAGACAAGACGAGACTATTCATGCTTCTTCGAAGCTGTTTCATAAACCACGGCTCCTTATTGCCGTCACGTGCCGCTACTTTGTGCGCTACGATACCTCTTGCAGGCTATCCTCTTAGTTCACGATGGTCAAGGGAAAAGCGGATAAGCAGCCTCCGTACTTCTACTGAAAGTTATTCACATGTTAGTAACAGCGCCAGGGGTCAGATCGCTGGGATAGAGTTCGAAGCATCGGCACAAACTCCTTGACGGCATTCGCATGCAACCGTGAAATCTATATCGTGAATCACCTCAGAGTGACTGGTTGTGATCTGCCCGCTGGCATCATGAATAGACAAACTTCGCACAGAACGTTAGCTAGCGGCATCGTGGCCGCTTTCCTGCTGACCTCGAACGCCGTCCTTGCGGAAAATTCGCTGGGCGATCTGACCGGACCGTGGGAGCTGTTGCTCGATAATCATCTGGTTGCCTCAAAGGCCAACATCCTGCGCACTTACCACCCGTTTAAGAAACATCCCGGCAACCCGATTATCGTATCCGATCAGCCTTGGGAGGGTGGCATGATCCGGGTCAATGGGGTGCTGCCGAATGAAGCGGGCGACGGCTACCGGATGTGGTATTCCTGCTGGACGATCGCGAAGGACCCGGATAAGGGACACGCGCTCTACGCCCTCAGTCAGGATGGGTTTTGCTGGGAGAAGCCCAAGCTGGGCTTGCTGCCCTGGAAGGTGACCGGCTCGAAGGAGAACAACCTCATTGGCGGCGGCGGCTGGGTCCTGCACACGCCGGGCGACCCCGCCCCGGCGCGCCGTTACAAGACTGTGGGGGCCAAGTCGGGCAAGTACTTCTTCAAGTCGTCGCCGGACGGCATCCAGTGGGAGACACTTTCTAAAGAGCCGATTTTCAGCGCCGGCGACACGTGCCGCGTCATGTGGGATCCGCTGACGGGCAAGTACCGCGGTTTCGCGAAGGTGAACGCCACTGTTTCGGGCATGCGACGCCGCGCGATCGGCTACAGCGAAGGCACCGGCTTCGAATCCTGGCCCGCGATGCGCCTGATCATGGCCCCCGATGACTTCGATGATCGCTGGGCTAAACCCGGCTCGATTCAACGCACGCATTTCTATGTCTGTCCCGTGGTGGCGTATCAGAACATGTACCTAGGCTTCCTGGCGATCTTTCGGGCCGAGGATGAGGAGGGCTATTTCCACGGGCCGATCTTCGTGGAACTGGTCACCAGCCGTGATGGGGTGCACTGGTTGCGGGAAGAAGGGGATCGTCCGCCCATTCTGGACTGTGGTCCGGCGCCCTCCTGGGACCATGGCATGATCAGCGTTGCCTCACTGCTGGTCGTCGGCGACGAGATGCGCTTGTATTACGCCGGCTACGACGGCTTCCATGACTACTTGCCGTTTCACGCGGCCATCGGTGTGGCCACGTTGCGCAAGGACGGCTTTGCGTCGCTCGACGGCGGGGACAACCCCGGGATGGTGACCACGAAGCCGTTGAAAGGCTTGCGCGGCAAGCTTCGGCTCAATTGTGAAGCGGGGGCGGGCCTGTTGCAAGTGGAGGTCCTGGATGCCGACGGCCGCGTCTGGCCCGGCTATAAGCGGATGGAGTGTAACGAGCCACGGGGCGACGGGGTAGATCAAGTGGTGACCTGGCATGAGCACGCGGAACTGCCTGCCGGAGACGCGCCGCTGCGGCTGCGGTTCCATCTGAAGAACGCGTCGCTCTATGCCTTCAAGGCCGACGGGCCGATCGCGGTGCTGGATGAGCCCACCCCGCCGCCGCTGGCCGCCTTGTTCACCTTCGAAGGCGACGGCGGGAAGAAGATACCGAACAAGCTTTCGGCCGACGGCAGCCCCCGGTTGACGTTCCTGGGCACGAGCAGGATTGATGGCAAGGCCGAGAACGCGGCGTTCGGCCGGCAGTCCGTTGCCGTGGCCTCGCAGTGGCGGCCTCTGAACACGCTCCAGATCACTGGCACCTCCAATGCCCTGGGCACGCGCTTCACGCTGGCGCTGATGGCCAGAAGTGCGGACAACCAACCGGCCCGCCTGTTCAGCGCTTACAACGGTAACAGACCGGTGAACACGTCTGAGCTGGTCTTCGACTATGACCCGAGCGGCAAGGCGCTCACGGGTTTGCGCTTGATCGCCAAGGGGATTCCGGTGGTGTCCAGAGCCGTAGGCATTGCGGACAAGAAATACCACCACCTCGCCGTCACCTACGAGGACGGCCATGTGCGGTTTTACGTGGACGGTGAAGATGTGGGAGAAGCCTGGCTGCCCAATGGCGCACCAATGAGCTTAGCGCGCGATCTTTTGGTCGGAGAAGATGCGGAATTGGGCAGCGACGAACAGTTCAACGGGAATGTGGATGACATTGTGGTGCTGGGTCGGGTGTTGGCCGCTGAGGACATCAAGCAGCTCGCTACAAAAGGCGGCGCTGCGTTCTTCGCCAAGCCAAACGCCGGGAGCTGAAGTCCAGACCTTGGTCGCCGTTTCTTATCAGTTGACATTTTGGTGTGCCGAAAGGCGCCGGAGGGAATAGACAGCGAAGACGCGAAGACGCGAAGGCTGGGATTCACTTGAGGAAAGGGGCTGGCTCGCCTACGTTGACGGGGTGAAGAAGATCCTCGCACGCTGGCAAGCCAACTTCTGGGCGGGGCTTGCCATTGTGTTGCCCGGCGTGATTTCGCTGGCGGTGCTGCGCTGGCTCTTCGGCACGGTGGCAAATATCACCGATACGCTGCTGATCTTCCTGCCGGCGAGGTTGACGCACCACGACCAGGGCAACGGGCCGATGCATTGGTACTGGAGTCTGGTGGCGCTGGTGCTGGCGATAGGCTTAATCGGTACGGTGGGCATGCTGGCCCGGTACTACTTCGGCAAACGGATCATCGAATGGGTGGATGCGGCGCTGCTGCGCATCCCGCTGCTAAACAAGATTTATAGCGCCACCAAGCAGGTCAACGACGCCTTCTCCTCCACCAACAAGACCGCCTTTCGGACGGTGGTGCTGGTGGAGTTTCCGCACGCCGGGGTGTATTCGATTGGTTTCATCACCAGCGACCAGCAGGAGGAGGTGCAGGCCAGGACGGGCCAAAAGGTGGTTTGCGTGTTCGTGCCGGCGACGCCCAATCCGACTTCGGGCTTCCTCTTGATGGTTCCAGAAGAGAAGGCGATCAAGCTCGACATGTCCGTACCCGAGGCCATCAAGTACGTCATCAGCCTCGGGGCCATCCTGCCCGGATATGCCTCCCCCGCCAGCCTGGATGCCAAAGGTTTGCCGAAGGGGCTGCCTGCGCCCGCAGGCGCCTTCACGCGATGATTGAGAGCGCCGCGGGCCTGGTGTTGCGCACGCGACCGCTCACCGAGACCAGCCTCATTGTCCATTGGCTCACCCCCAGCCTGGGCCGCCTGGCGACGGTGGCCAAGGGGGCGCGCCGGCCCAAATCACCATTCCGCGGCAAACTGGACCTGTTTTACCGGGCGGACTTCAGCTTCAACCGCAGCCGACGTTCCGAGCTGCACACGTTGCGCGAGGTGAGTCTGCGCGAAACGCACCGCGGCTTGCGCGAGGACCTTGGCCTGCTCCAGCAGGCCTCCTACTGCACCGCGCTGGTGGAGCAGGCCACCGAGGCAGAAACACCGTTGCCCCATGTGTTTGACCTGATGCTCGGGCTGCTGCAGCACCTCACCGCCCATCCACCCCAGCCGCAAACCGTGTTTGCGTTTGAACTGAAGCTGCTGACTGAACTGGGCCTCAAGCCGGATCTGGACAAGAGCAAGTTGAATCCAGGAACAAGGCAGCTGGTGAGGGTGCTCGTGGGAGACGATTGGCCGGTAGTGGCGCGATTAAGGGCAACTGCGGCGCAGGAGGTTGAATTGGGCCACTTCCTGCACGGGTTTCTGATTTATCATCTGGGGAGGATGCCGAAGGGGAGAAATGCTGCGATGGGCTTGCCGGCTTAATGCTCAAGGTGCCGCCAGTTCGCCAGCCGCATCTTTCTCTGGCTCGGACCACTTGCCGTGTTCCCGGATGAGGTCCAGCAGCCGGTCCACCGCTTCCGCCTCAGGAATGTTGAACTTCACGGCGGTCTTGCCGACGTAAAGATTGACTTTGCCCGGCGCCCCGCCGACGTAGCCGAAGTCCGCATCCGCCATTTCGCCCGGGCCGTTCACGATGCAGCCCATGATCGCGATCTTGACCCCCTTGAGATGCTCGGTGCGGGCCTTAATGCGGCCGGTGACGGTCTGAAGGTTGAACAGCGTGCGACCGCACGAGGGGCAGGCGACGTAATCCGTCTTAAACGAGCGGCAGCCGGCGGCTTGCAGGATGTTGTAAGCCAGCCGCAACGACTGTCCCGCACTGGATTCGCCACGGACCAGGATCGCATCCCCGATTCCGTCCGCGAGCAATGACCCCATGACGGCCGAGGCGCGGAGCAAAGCGATCTTCGGCTCCAGCGGCGCAGGCTCGAAAGCCAGGCAATCTTTCAGGAGGATCGGGTTGGTGCGGCCCAGGCGTTTCAGCTTCGCCGCCAGCAGGCGGAACGCCGCAATGGCCGGCAACGGCGTGCCATCCTTGACCGAAACGAGCTGGGTGTCGCAGTTCACCTGGAAGTCTCGCGTGGGGTCAATCTCCCGGACATTCAAGTCCTCGTAAACCGCCTCCGGCTTCACGTCGGTGCGGGGACCGAGTTTGGGGGCCGTCTTGTCCCAGGTGGCGCGCGTCACGACCACGCGAACGGTCTGCTCGCCGCCGCACCTTGCGCCTCCGGCGAGTTCGATTTCGGGCGTGGGCCGGCGCGCGTAGGTGAAGGGGTCGAAGGGCCAAGGGGCTGCGGAGTCTAAAGTCAAAAGTCTAAAGTCTAAAGTCTCAAGAGCGGAGGCTGTAGAGGTTGGGCGAGCACTCCGCTGCGCGTCGCCGGACGCCGCGAAACCACCCGGAGCCGAAACAGCTTCGGATTCTGGCGGCGCACACGGAGTGCTCGCCCTACCAGAATCGGCGGGTACGGTGAGGAGGGGGATTTGGGCGAGGAGATCATGGCAGACCTCGATCTCGCGCGGGGAGTCTTCGGTGAGGGATACGCGGATCGTGTCGCCCAGGCCATCGCACAAGAGCGAGCCGATGCCGATGGCGCTCTTGATCCGGCCATCCTCGCCTTCGCCCGCTTCGGTGACGCCGAGGTGGATGGGGTAATTCCAATCCGGCCCTTCCTGCTCCAGGCGGGCGACCAGCAACCGGTAGCACTGGATCATGATCTTGGGGTTGCTGGCCTTCATGGAGAACTTGAAGTTGTGGAAGTCGTGCTTGCGGGCGATCCGGGCGAACTCCAGGGCGCTCTCGATCATGCCGAGCGGGGAATCGCCGAACCGGTTCATGATGCGGTCGCTCAACGAGCCGTGGTTGGTGCCGATGCGCATGGCGCGGCCCAGTTCCCGGCACAGCTTGACCAGCGGCGTGAACTTCTCCTCGATGCGCGCCAGCTCGGCGGCATATTGCTCGTCCGAATACTCCTTGATAGCAAACTTCTTCGAGTCGGCGTAATTGCCCGGGTTGATGCGGACCATCTCGACCCATCGCGCGGCTTCCAGGCCGGCCTCGGGCTTGAAGTGGATGTCGGCGACGATCGGCACGGTGCATCCGCGCGCGCGCAATTCGGCGACGATGTTCTTCAGGTTCGCCGCGTCTTTCACCGTTGGCGCGGTGATGCGGACGATCTGGCAGCCCACCGCCACCAGGTCCAGCGTCTCCTTGACACACTGGGCGGTGTCCATGGTGTCGCACGTGATCATGGACTGCACCACGACCCAATGGTCGCCGCCGATAATCACTCCGCCGCGCGCGGGGTCGCCGACGATCACTTCGCGGGAGCGACGGCGGCGGAAGGAGGAGGGAGAGTCGCAGTAACGCAGGACGCTCATCGGGCACCGGCCGGCGCGCTTTCCTGCTTCTCGATCGTGACCTCCTGTTTGAACATGGAGCGGAACAGGGAGAAGCGCCGCACGTCGTTAAAGGAGACATACAGCATGAAGCCGATGAGCAGGACGGCGAAGGCGGTTGTCGTGTATTCCACCAGGCGATACGGCAACGGCCGGCCAAAAGACCGCTCGACCAGGGCCATGACAATGTGGCCGCCGTCCAGCACGGGAATCGGGAAAAGATTGATGATGGCCAGGTTGATATTGAGCAGCACCAGGAAGCTCAACGCCAGCCGCCAATCCGAGTTCACGTAGGCCGCCAGCAGGGCGAGAATGCCCGGCGGGCCGCTCAGATCCTTCAAGCCCACGCCGGTTTGCTTCGAGTGCGCCAGCGCGGAGAAAGTGCTGACGGTCTTTTCGACGACGGAGCTTATCTGAGTCCACGGCGGGATGTGTTCGATGCGGTAAACCGGCTTGCCGGTCCCGATCTCGGCGCCAATCCGGCCCACCTTGGCGCTTGCTTCGAGGCGGGGCGTGACCTTCAGTGTCTTCCGTTGGCCCTCGCGCCGGATGACGATGTCCTTAGTCTCGCCAGGGCATTTCTGCACGAGCTTAATGAACTGGTCGGCGCCGTAAAGTGGCACTTGGGCGAACATCAGAATCTCATCGCCGGCCTTCAGGCCGGCTGCCTCCGCCGGGCTGCCGGAGCGCACACCTTTGATGACCGGGTGGTCGCGCGGGTCGAGGTTGAGAACCTTCAGGCCCAGGGCCTCGCTCACGACCGTCGTCAGTTCGTAGGTGTTGGTGAACTTGCCGGCGCGCGCGATGACGACCGTCAGATTGGTGCTGCGCGCCAGAATGGTCGTTTGCTGAATGTCATTCCAGGAGGTGATCGCCTTGCCATCCACGGAACGGATTTCGTCGCCAGGCTGAATGCCCAGCTTTGCCTCCGGCGAGTCCGGATCAACGTAGCCGATGATGGGCGGATTGACCGGAACGGGAGTGCCGACTCCCCACAAGAAGAAGGCGATGCCGACCCCGAACACCACGTTCATCGCCGGCCCGGCGACCGCCACCAGGATCTTGGACCACGGCGACACCGGGGGGAGTTGCTCGACGGGTTCAGACGACTTGCCTTCCAGGGCGTCGGACGTGACCATCTGTGGGAGCTTGACGAAGCCCCCGGCGGGAATCCAGCGCCAGGACCACTCCACGCCGTCGCGCATCCAGCTTACGATCTTGGGCCCGAACCCTATGGAAAAGCCCTCGATTTTCAAGCCGCGCCGCAACGCCATCCAGTAATGTCCATACTCGTGGACAAAGACGGCGGCGCCGAAGAGCAGGAGCACCGCGGCGACGACGTAAATGATGTTTAATACAAACATGTTTAGACTGGAGAACTTAACCGGAGTGCCGGTTTATGCCAGCTATTTGTTAGCGGGGATGCGCACTCGGGCGCAGCAGGTCTGGCCTGTGCCACGGCGTCCGATTGAGGGCTGAAGGGGAGCAATAGCCTGTACATAGCCACCGCCCAGCCACCAGTCTACCTGGGAGGCGGGTCTCGCTAAGGGCCTGAAATGTGCAGCCAGGTCGCCCGGAGATGCCGGGCGCTGGCGTGGCGCGGTTTGGCGATGGAAATGGGGGGTGCGGGGCTGTAACCTTGCGCTTCGGTTCCGGTAGTAACCGGTGTATGAACAACCCGACGACTTGTCCCCGCTGCGGGGCGGCCCTTTCTGCTGACGCTCCGCAAGGGCTCTGCCCGCGCTGTGTGCTGGGGGTGGGCCTGGCGACGCATACGGAGGCTGGCAGCGATTCCGGCCCGGACGGCACCAGGGTGGTCCAGCCGCCGCCGGCGCCAGCCGAGATTGCCAGGCATTTCCCGCAACTGGACATCCTCGAATGTCTGGGGCGGGGCGGGATGGGGGTGGTCTATAAGGCGCGCCAGCCCAAATTGAACCGCCTGGTGGCGCTGAAGATCCTCGCGCCGGAGAAGGGCGCCGACCCGAAGTTCGCCGAGCGCTTCCTGCGGGAGGCGCAGGCCCTCGCCCGCCTAAGCCACCCGAACATTGTGACGGTGCACGATTTCGGCGAGGCCGAGGGGCTTTACTACCTGCTGATGGAGTACGTGGACGGGATGACGCTGCGGCAGTTGCTGCAAGCGCACAGGGTGGCGCCCGAGGAGGCGCTGGGCATCGTGCCGAAGATTTGCGATGCGCTGCAATTCGCGCACGAGCAGGGGGTGGTGCACCGGGACATCAAGCCGGAGAACGTGCTGCTGGATAAGCAGGGCCGGGTGAAGATCGCCGATTTTGGCATCGCCAAGCTGGTGGGAAGAATACCCCTCACCCCGTCCCTCTCCCCATCGGATGGGGAGAGGGTGTCCGATAGGACGGGTGAGGGGACGCTGACGCAGGATCAGGTGCTTGGGACGCCGCATTACATGGCGCCGGAGCAGGTGGAGCGGCCGCAGTTGGTGGATCACCGGGCCGACATCTATTCGCTGGGGGTGGTGTTCTACGAGATGCTGACGGGCGAGCTGCCGCTGGGCAAGTTCCAGCCCCCGTCGAAGAAGGTGCAAGTGGATGTGCGGTTGGATGAAGTGGTGTTGCACGCGTTGGAGAAGGAGCCGGAACGGCGGTATCAGCATGCGAGCGAGGTGAAGACAGCAGTGGAGGCCATTGCCAGTACGCCGGGGACTCGGATTGAACCGGCGGCTAACCCGGTGCGTATCTTGCGCTGGCGGGACCTCTGGATTTGGGACACCAGCAATGTGGTCGCCCTGGCGATGGTGCCGATGGTCATCTCGTTTGCCTCAACCATGGTGCTGCTGCCTTTTTGGGGCTGGCGGGCGTTGCTGTGTCTGCTGTTCTGGGGTCTGGGCTTGGCGTTTGCGGCCACGTACGCGTTGGTGGGCGCGAAGGTTCGGCGGCTGAAAGCGGCCCTGCCACGGCCTACCGGCGAGGTCGCGGAGTGCCTGATGTTCCGGCGGCCCTTCCAGGCGCCGGGCTTGGCGGTGCTGCATGAGGACCGGCTCGAGCTCATTCCCATCGTGGGTTCTCCTATTACCGTGACTCTGGCGGACATCGTCGCCGTCAGTGAGGTGCGGTGGTTCAACGGGACGCGGCTCTGGTCGAAGACCGGTTTTGTGTTGGAGTTGGCCAATGGCCAGCGCGTCGGCGTGGCCGTGGCCGAACCGTTCGGACGGTGCTGGCGCGCGCGGTTGAGCCGGGGAAGCCTGCCCGAGATACCGGCGGATGCCGGGATAGCAGGGATGAAGCCCGAAGTGCAAAGTCCGAAGCCCGAAACGGATCAGAGCCTCCTGGCGTCGGCTGCTGCAATACGCCGAGGAACCTGCTACTTCTCGACGCCGGAACGCATGCGCCATTGCTTCCCGAGCGCCGCGGCGCAGATCTTCATCTGCAAAGGCGAGCTGCGGCTGGAGGCGGAGGCGCTGACATTCCTGACCCCGTGGCAAACGCGCATGGTGATCCCGTTGCGGGACATCGAGGACTTGAGCATCGGGCAGTTTCAGATGTGGACGACGCCCTGGGTGATGCAGTACGAGCGGCTCAGCTTCCTCGCCGTGACCTACCGCAAGTACGGACGCAGCCAGACGGTTCACCTGACACCCGTGCCTCCAGGAGTGGCGTCCGGTCGGCAGATCAACGAAGGAATCGGCGGCTGGTTCGAGGCCATTCAGGAGGCGGTGACGGCAAAAAGCGGCATTGCGCCGCGTGCTACTGAACCCCGCGCGGTCACCATCAGCGCCGAGCCCGCCTGGAACCGGAAGGGTGTGCCGCTGTGCATTGCGCTGGTGGCGGCATTTGGGCTGGCCATGTGGCGTTCCCGTTCTGTCTTCGGCCCCAGGCCGGAGCCATTCGGGGTCCTGGTGTTTGTGACGGTGTGGTTGTTGCTGTTGGCTGTGATTTGGTTCTCGGTCGGCTTCCTCAGGGCCAACTATGCCCTCAAGCGCGGCGACCTGGATGCCGTAACCAGCAACGAGCCGCCCGAGGACCTGCGGTTTGGGTTGGCCGGCCCGACCGCGAAACCGGCTGCGTCTTCCGGGGTCATGCCTGGGCCGGCCATGTCGGAGAGGGGCTCGGGCCAACCAAGGATGAGTCCGCTTCCAGCATCGCTGGCAGATCAGGGCCTCCTTGCGTCGGCTTCTGCGACCCCACTGCGTCTTTCCCGCACAGCAATTTCGGGCGTGGCCTGGTTAATGGTCTGCGCGGTGGCCCAGGTCTGGAGTTACACGCCGCCGGGGTGGGCGTTTAACCAAGCCCTGCGGGGCGTGTTTGGAGATTTTGTCGCGGGCGGGCTGGCGGCCCTGTTCCTGGTGGTGGCTTTTGCCGCGCCGGTGGGAGTCACGGCGCTTGGCTGGCTGGCGACGAATGAAATCCGCCGCTCCCCGGGACGTGTGCGGGGGTTGGGTCTGGCCTTTGGCGAAATGGTGCTGTTTCCGCTGTTGGCTCTGGATGCATGGTTGCTGTGGCTAGGCTCACAAATGGGCTTGAAGCCGGTTGTTGGGGCTGTGCCGGCGTTGGCAGCGGACGCGCTTTTGATCTTCTGGCTTTGGCGGCGCGTCCAGAGACCATTGCCCCCCGTGGAGACTGCTCCCGTCCGCCCCGAGGACGCAATCGCCACAGGCGCTTCTCTCGCAACGCAACTGTGGCGTGTCGCCCGCCGCGCGGCGCTGGTAGCAGTTGTGAGCCTCCTATTGCTGGAAACGCTGCTGCAACTGTCGCACGCCTGGCGGGAGTCCACCGAGGAGCTGTGGACCATGGCACTCTACTCGGCGAGCTTGGCGGCGATGGGTTGGGCCGCGTGGCCGTTAAAGCGGCCTCCCGTGACTCTCTTCATCCGTGCCGGGGCGACGCTCGCGTTGTTCGTCGGGTTGAGTCTCACGGCAGCCTTCTATTCGTGGGTCCTGCGGCCAAACCTGGGGCTGTATCGCGAGCCGGCTTGGGTCGCCCAGCATCCAGGGTTCCAAAGAGAAATGCGGCAGCGGATCGAGAAGAACTTGTGGCGAAAACCTGCGGTGGGCCCGACCGAGGCGAGTGCTTTCGGCCCGGTGATCGAGCGGGTGCTGTATTCCGTGGCGACGCAACGACCGGTCAAGGCCGAGGACCTCGACGGCGGTCGGGAACTTGAGGTGCCATCCGAATTGGAAAAGGCTCGCGAAGGCCAAATCTTCCAGTGGCTCGCGGCGCAAGGCGCGGATCTGCTGGCGTTTGAGCACAAGCGATCCTGGGCTTTGGCAGTGAGCCCAACGCTGGCTTCGGTGTCGTCAGCGATGTGGGACCAGCCAGCGGCAGCCGACCTGGTGGCGGCGCTGAAGTCCATTCCCGTGGGTCTGGAGCGAGTCGAGTCGGACGCCAAAGAGGGTTTTATTGCCTATCGGCTGGGGAGGAACGCCGTGTTTCCGTTGACCTTTGCCTTCCAGACCACGGCAGGCGGTCTGGGTGTGTTGCAGGTCACGGGCCTCACCGAGAGCCCGCGGGGGGTGAAGATTCGCTACAAGCTGGTTGGTGGAGGGCGCCGGTAGTCAGCCGTGGCTGTGGCCCGCCAGCAAGTCACGCGGCTTGACATGAGGCGGTGGACCATCCCAGGATGGCGCGCGTGAGCCGGTCTAATACCGAGCGTTTGCGGGGGTCCGCTTGCGTTTCGGGTGCGCGGCGTTATGCTCGCGCCGGTGAGCACTTCCTCGCACGCTGACCCGCCGGAGACGGCTTCGACCGGGCTCCAACTGCCGCGACGACCCGCTTTCGTCACCACGCATTGGTCGGTGGTATTGGCGGCGGGGCGCCACGACACGACGCGGGCGCGAGCGGCGCTCGAGCAACTGTGCCGGAATTACTGGCAGCCGCTTTATGCCTACGTGCGGCGCGCGGGGCATGCGCGGGAGGAAGCGGAGGACCTGACCCAGGAGTTCTTCGCACGGCTGCTGGCCCAGCAAACCGTCGCCCGGGCCGACCCGGCGCGCGGCCGGTTTCGGTCATTCCTGCTCGGGTCGCTGAAGCATTTTCTGGCGCATGAATGGGAGAAAGCCAGCGCGCGCAAGCGCGGCAGCGGGGCGCAGCACATCCCGCTGGCGTTTGACACCGCCGAGACGCGGTGCGCGCAGCCGGTGGCGGCGGGGGACACTCCCGACCGGGCCTTTGATCGGCAATGGGCGCTGGCGCTGCTGGACGTGGTGCTGGGGCGGTTGCGGCGGGAATATCGCGAGGCCGGGCGCGAGGATTTGTTTCTGGGTTTGAAGGATACGCTCAGCGGCGGGCGAGCGGAGATTCCGTATCGGGAGCTGAGCGCGCGGCTGGCGATGAGCGAGGGGGCGGTGAAGGTGGCGGCGCATCGGCTGCGGCAGCGCTACCGGGAGTTGTTGCGGGAGGAGATCGCGAACACCGTGGCGGGACCCGCAGAAGTCGAGGAGGAGTTGCGGCAGCTATTTGCGGCGCTGAGCACCTGACGCTGTGTTGACGCGGCACTTTTTTGCGCGCCAGCCGCATCAATGCGGTGTTCCGGGCCCAGAGCGAACGCCACCCCTCCGAATGGTTAGACAGAGAGGGCCGGTCCCGGTATGCTCGCCACGGCCAGATGACTTCCACTGAGCGAGAGCTGTCGGGAACCGAGATGCCGCGGGTGCCGGCGGGATGTTTCGTCACCACGCATTGGCCGGTGGTGGTGACGGCGGGACGCAGCGACACGACGCGGCGATCCTCAAGCCAAGAGCCATAGGTGATTACAGCCAGCGCTCGGCGGAAGTCGCAACTGATATCCGCTGGCTGCAGGAGCGAATGGCCAATCCCTGAACCGCCAGTTACCTCAACTTGCGCTTCGGACGCGCGGCGTTATGCTCGGACCGGTAAGCACCTTCTCACACGCCGACTCGCCGGAGACGGCTTCGACGGGAATTGAGGCAGGTCTGTCGCCTCTTATCCTGTGCGGGCCACCGATGGATGAACACCGGCAGAAAGCCCAAACCGGCCAGGTGGACGCCGGTCAGCGGCCATACCACGAGCACAACCGGGCAATGTCATCCCGCTGGCTGAGGAGTTGGACGCGCCAGCGCAGATACGGCGAGTGACTGTGGCGATGGTCCACCATCGAGATCGCGCGCGCCACGTCCGTGTCCACCAAAGCTGTCCGCTCGTCGCTCGCCGCCAGCCAGCGGCCCAACCATAGGATTACGGGATAAAGCAACGCCAGGCTGCGAAATCCTTCGATCAAGGGCCGATCGTGGAAAGCCCGGCCACAGAAGTGGAGGCTTTGAATCTTCACGCGGAAAAACCGGGTCAATATCGCCTCTGCTGCAGACGAGAGTGGCCCAAAAGACTCTTCGATGGCGGCGAATTCGACGCTTTTCAAACCGCGCCCTAGCGCGGGCGTGCGGCCACCCGCCCGCGCAAAACGACAACTCACCCAGAGCATGGTCCAACGGTAACGGCCCGGCGCGGTTCGGTCTTTCATCGTGACGGTGCGCGCATGTTCCAGCACCAGCAGGCGGAGGAACAGCCGGCCAAATCTGCTCGGCCTGGGGAAGTGTCCCGGCAACGCGGGCGCCTTCTTCGCCGCGCTTTGAACCAAGGCTTCCAGAATCTCATCCGCACCCGAACCGGTGATCTGGTCCAGTTGGCCTTTCTCCACCGCTCTGAGCCAATGAAGCGTGCGCACCAATTTGAGCGCCACGGGCACATCTTTTACTGCCAGCGACCTATCGAGCCACTTCACGAAGCGCAGGAAGTCCGTCCACTCAGTCACCGGCGCTGCGAGCACGGGCGGGGGTGAACCTTCCTGGTAGCCGTCCGGCACGACGAGGTTCGACAGCCTTTGAATCTCCGCTCTCTGTGCCGATAGCGGTCGGCCGCGATTTGCCACCGCCGAGGGGCAACCAAAGCGCAAGCCGACGACCAGTCTCTTCCCGACCGGGTGGATGACCAGTGGGTAAAGCCGGCACGCCAGCGGCTTCGCCTCCTCGCCAAATTTCGCATGAATGCGACACCGGCCTGACGGATCGAGAAACACACAAGCCCCGTCGCTTTGGTGCCCCAACCGAAAGCCCTTTCCCTCCACCACGATCATCGCGTCCGGATCAACGCCATCCGCCGGGGTCCAGTTCTGTTGCTCGATGCGTTGTTTCTCGGCCGGTGACAGCGTGATGAGCAACCCACCCCGGCAGCAATCCGTGCAGCCGTGACAACTCCAGTTCTGCAACGCCGGGATCTCAATGTGAGCTGGCTTCATTGCGATTGCGTGAGGATGTACGGAATGGATGGGGACTGCAAAGACGATCTGGACTTGGCCGCGCGGGTGGTGCAGGGAGATGGGGACGCGCTCGAGGCCTTCTACGCGTACCACGCGGCCCCGGTCGTTTCCTTCGTCTATCACGAGTTGAACGGCGCGCGGCCAGATCTCCAATCGGTGATCGCCAAGTCATCCGGGCGAGTTGAGAGTCTTGCGCTTCTTACGCTCGGCGTTATGCTCGCGCCGGTGAGCATTTCCTCACACTTGTTTGCCGCCCTCAAGCCGTGCCTGGTGGGCGACCGCGCGGCGCAGCCCTATGCGGAGCTGGCGGCCAGGCTGGGCATGGAAGAGGGGGCGGTCAAGGTAGCCGCGCATCGCTTGCGCCAGCGGTATCGGGAGCTGCTCCGGGCGGAGATCGCGAACACGGTGGCGTCGCCCGGGGAAGTGGACGCCGAAATGCGCCACCTGTTCAACGTGCTGGCGCGATGAGCCGCCGCTATGCGGAAGCGAACTACCGATGAGAAGAATATGAACAGAATGATCCAACGCCTGCCACTTCCAACAATCCGGCATTTGGCCATTGCACGACATCCGTTGGTTCGAGGCATCTGGTTGATGCTGGCCTTGGGGCTTGGGCCGTGGGGCGCCTCGGCACTGACGGTCGGCCAACTGCGCTGCGAATACCTGGAGAACCCACTGGGCATCGACGCCTCACAGCCGCGCCTGAGCTGGGTTCTGAGCGCGGACAAAAGCTCCGCCCGCGACCAGCACCAAAGCGCCTACCAGATCCTGGTCGCCCGCAACCGGAACGAACTCGCTGCCAACCAGGGTGATTTGTGGGACAGCGGCAAAGTGGAGTCGGACCAGTCCATCCAGGTCCGTTACGCGGGCAGGCCGCTGGCCTCCGAGCAGGAATGTTTCTGGAAGGTGCGCGTGTGGGACGAGCGAGGCCAAGCTTCGGCCTGGAGCAAACCGGCGCGCTGGACGATGGGCCTGCTTAAGCCCTCGGACTGGCACGCCAAATGGATCGGGCTGGATGAGCCTGCCGCAGGCAAGGCCGCGAAGAAGGTGCTCGGCGACGCGCAGTGGATTTGGTTCCCCGAGAGCCAGCCGCAGAAGACAGCGCCGGGCGCCACGCGCTGCTTCCGGCGTGCCATTACGATACCCGCGAACGCCGCCGTGAAGCGGGCCACGGTTTTCTTCACGGCTGACGACTCCGGCGAGTTCTTTGTCAACGGCCAGAAGGCCGAGAGCGCAGCCAATTTCCACTCGGCGACCGAGGCCGACGTGACGAGGCTCCTGCGGGCCGGAACGAACGTCCTGGCCGCGTCGGTGAAGAACGGCGGAACCGATCCGAATCCTGCCGGCTTTATTGCGCTGCTGCGCGTTGAATTTGCCCAGGGCGCGCCGCTGGTGGTGGTGACTGATTCAAGCTGGTCAGCCGCCAAGGAGCCCAAGACGGGCTGGAGGGATGCGCGCTTCGAGGACAGCGGTTGGCTGGCGGCGCAGCCGCTCGGGCCGGCGGGCATGGCGCCCTGGGGCGAAATTGCCGGCCCGGAAGACCGGCGCTTGCCGGCGCGGATGTTGCGTCGCCAGTTTGAGGTTGAGAAGAAGGTCCAGCGCGCGACGGCCTACGTCTGCGGCCTGGGCCTGTGCGAGTTCTACCTCAACGGCCAGAAGGTCGGGGACCATGTCCTGTCGCCCGGGCTGACCGACTATTCCAAACGCGCCCTCTACGTGACGTTCGACGTGACCAAGGAGCTTAAGAAAGGCGCGAACGTGGCGGGCATCATCCTGGGCAATGGCCGGTTTTATGCCCCGCGCTCGAACGTCCCGACCGGCACCACCAGCTATGGCTACCCCAAACTCCTGTTCCAAATGCAGATCGAGTATGAGGGCGGCACGTCGGCGGAGGTGGTCAGCGACGAGAGCTGGCGGCTGACCGCCGCCGGCCCGATCCGCGCCAACAACGAATACGACGGCGAGGATTACGACGCGCGCATGGAAATGCCCGGCTGGAGCGCGGCAGGTTTTGACGATGCGACATGGCAGCCCGCCCAGGGCGTCACGGCGCCGGGCGGCAAGCTTGCGGCCCAGATGATCGAGCCGATTCGCGTCACCGAGACGCTCAAGCCGATGGCGCTGACCCAGCCGAAGCCCGGCATGTGGGTCTTCGACCTGGGCCAGAACATGGTGGGCTGGTGCCGCCTCAAGGTGTCCGGCCCGCGCGGAACGGAGGTTTCCCTCCGGCACGCCGAAACCCTCAAGCCCGACGGCACGCTCTATATGGATAACATCCGCGGCGCGAAGGTCACGGACACTTACACCCTCAAGGGCAGGGGGACGGAGGTCTATGAACCGCGGTTTACCTATCACGGCTTTCGCTTCGTGGAGGTGACAGGCTATCCCGGCAAACCGGGACTAGCCGCGATCGAGGGGCAGGTCGTGAACGACGATCTGCCCGCGGCGGGCCAATTCGTCTGCTCCAATCCGCTCCTGAACCGCATCCACGCGAACATCGCCTGGGGCGTGCGCGGCAACTACCGGAGCATCCCGACCGATTGTCCGCAGCGCGACGAGCGCCAGGGCTGGCTGGGGGACCGTTGCGCCGAGTCCAGGGGCGAGATGTACATGTTCGACACCGCCGCGCTTCATGCCAAGTGGCTCCAGGACATGGCGGACGCGCAGAAGGACAGCGGCAGCGTATCGGACGTCTGCCCGGCTTACTGGCCGATCTACTCCGACAACGTCACCTGGCCGAGCAGCACGGTGGTTATCCCGGCCACCTTGCGCGAACACTTTGCCGATGTGGGCGTCATCGCGCGTCATTATCCCAGCGCGAAGAAGTGGATGGATTACATGAGCGGGTTTGTCACCAATGGCATCATCGCGCGGGATTCCTACGGCGACTGGTGCGTGCCGCCGGAGGATCCGAAGCTGATTCACTCGAATGATCCGAAGCGCAAGACCGACAAGGCGCTGCTGGCCACCGCCTATTTCTACCTGGACGCAATGATGATGACGGCTTACGCGACCATGCTCCACAAGGGGGAGGATATGCAGCATTTCTCGGAGCTGGCGGAGAAGCTCCGAGCGGCGTTCAACCAGAAGTTCTGGCAGGCCGACAAGGGGTATTACGACAACGGCTCGCAGACCGCGTGCGTGCTGCCGCTGGCGTTCGGGCTGGTTCCGGAGGGCGAGCAGCAGCGGGTGTTCAACCACCTGGTGAACAAGATTCAGACGGAAACCAAGGGCCACATCGGCACCGGGTTGATCGGCGCCCAATGGCTCATGCGCGTGCTCACCGACGGCGGCCGGGCGGACCTGGCTTACAGCATCGCTACGCAGAGGACTTACCCGAGCTGGGGCTACATGGTCGAGAAAGGCGCCACGACCATCTGGGAGCTGTGGAATGGCGACACCGCCGACCCGGCGATGAACTCCGGCAACCACGTGATGCTCGTGGGCGATTTGGGCATCTGGCTTTACGAAAGCCTCGCCGGCATCAAGCCCGACCCCGAGCGGCCCGGCTTCAAGCACATCATCATGCGGCCCGAGCCGGTGGGAGACTTGCGGTTCGTGCGGGCGTCCCACCGCTCGCCCTACGGGCTGATCGCCAGCGACTGGCAGAAGCAGGATGGCGTGTTCCGCTGGAACATCACCGTGCCCGTCAACACCACCGCGACCGTCTATGTGCCGGCTAAGGGTGCGGCTAGCGTCACCGAGAGCGCCAAGCCCGCAACCCAGGCGCCGGGGGTTAAGCTGCTGAAGACGGAGCACGGCCAGGCTGTCTTCTGGGTCGGCTCGGGAAACTACAGGTTCGAGAGCCGGATGGATTGAAGCACTCCTGATGAACTGCTGACCAGACTGACGCGGACGATTTAGCCTGCATGACCGGCAGGGTCAGGCGGTGCGACCGGGCGGTTCTCCCTTGCCTCAAGACCCCGTGCTTGATTCAGGGGGAGAAGCCCGCCACTATCGCGTTATGAATCAAGCCCTTGAATCCAGCCGCCGCGGTCTTGCGCCTCTCTTCGTCAGCCTGCTGATGTTCATTGTGGCCGGAGCGGCCCTGCCCGCAGCCCAGACGAACGATTTTCTCAACGACACCCAGGGGGGCCATTGGGTGGCGCAGGCCAAAGACCTGGCTGTGTGGTGGTGCGAAAGCGGCTGGAAGGTCGGGCGCGAACGCGCCTTGCCTGTCAAGCCGTCGGGAAAGCCGCAGCCGGTGAGCGTCTCCGCCGCGCGCGGCGAGTTCGAGCCGGTCCAGGTCGTTCTGCGACCAGAAAAGGATGGCGAGCTGTTGTCGGCGGAGGTAACGCCGCTTCGGAAAGGGTGGGGCAGCACGACGCCGATTGCAGTGCGGATTAACGAGGTGGCTTACGTGCAGGTGACTCACCCGACGGACTCGACCTGCCGGCCCGGCTGGTATCCCGATCCGCTGCCGGTCCTGGGCCTGCGGCTGGCGCTCGCCGCGGGCAAGAACCAGCCGCTTTGGCTCACGTTCCAGGTGGCGCGCGAGGCCAGCCCCGGCGATTACCGCGGCGAGCTGAAACTGAAGACTTCGCTGGGGGAGGTCAGAGTGCCGTTGGCAGTCCACGTCTATGATTTCGCCATGCCGGCGGAGACGCACTTGAAGAGCGCGTTGGGGCTGAGCACGCATTACATCAATCACTATCAAGGCTTGAAGCGGCCGGAGGACAAAGAGGCGGTTTACGAGAAATACCTGGCCAACTTCGCCGAGCATCGCATCAGCCCGTATTCGTTCTATGACTATGCGCCGATTGATATTCGGTTCGCAGGGCAGGGGACCAACAAGCAGGCGCAGGTGGACTTCACGAAGTTCGACCAGGCGGCGGAGCGGTGGCTGGACCAGGCGCATTTCAATACGTTTGTGCTGCCCTTGCGCGGAATGGGCGGCGGCACCTTCCACAGCCGGCACCTCGGGGAGCTGGAGGGCTTCAAGGAGGGAACGCCCGAGTTCGCGCGGCTGTTCCAGGATTACCTCAGCCAGATCGAGGCACACTTGCGCAAACGCAATTGGCTGCCCAAGGCGTTCACCTACTGGTTCGACGAGCCGGCGCCCAAGGACTTCGACTTCGTGGTCGAGGGCATGAAGCGGCTGAACGCCGCCGCCCCCGGCATCAAGCGCATGTTGACCGTCGAGCCGGAACCGCCGTTGTTGGGCTATGTGGACATCTGGTGCGGGCTCACTCCGAAGTGGACGCCCGAACTCGTCCGCGAACGACGGCAGGTGGGCGAGGAGGTCTGGTGGTATATCTGCTGCGGCCCGACCGCGCCCTATGTGACCGAGTTTATTGACCACCCCGGCACCGAACTTCGCCTCTGGCCCTGGCAATCGTGGCAGTACGGCGTGCAAGGCATCCTGATCTGGGAAACTCTTTACTGGACCAGCCCGGCGGCCTTCCCGCCGCCCAAACTCCAGGATCCGTGGACCGATCCCATGAGCTACAAGTCCGGCTACGACCAGCAGCCGGGCCAGATCGGCTACTGGGGCAATGGCGACGGGCGGTTCCTCTATCCGCCGCGCCGCGATGCCACGGCCAACCAAGCGCCTTGCCTCGATGCCCCCGTCAACTCGCTGCGTTGGGAGAACCTCCGCGACGGCATGGAAGACTACGAGTATTTCTGGCTGTTGCAGCAGGCGATGGAGTCGGAGCTGCTCTGGCGCGGTGAAACCGACCTGTATAGGCAGGCCAAGGAACTCTTGCAGGTGACCCATGAGGTTTCCCAGGACCTGACCCATTTCACGACCGATCCCCGCGTGATGCTGGCCTACCGCGACCGCGTCGCCTGCCTGATCGAGCGTCTCCAGCGCCGTCGGTAGCCTCTCCACGGCGGCTGGCAAGAGCGGCTGCACTCGCCAAGCTGTGCAATTGGCCTTGATTTCTCGGGCTGGTCCTCTACTATTCGAATCTGCCGAAACCTGGGTTCGTTGCGAGTGACAGGCCCGGTATTCCGGCGAGTTCGCAATCGTGTCGCAGAAGCAATGCGCGGTATCGTGGTCGGAGCGGAGCAGCGCTGAATCAGCCCCTCCTGTGGCAGGTGGCCTGCTGCCCGGCGATACCTCGGGCTGAAGGCCATGAGTGGGAGCCCTCCCCAGCGCCGCTGGATTCCAAGTGGCTTTCTCTTGGCGGCAGCGGTGCTGCTCTTTCTGGTGGTTTTCCTCACTTGGACAGCCTCCCGGCACTCGAATCCGCCGCCGCCCGCGCAACTCCAACCGCTAACGAATATCACGGCGCGCACTGGCGCCAGCGCACCACCGATCGTTCAGCCCGCGGCCACTGGGTTGGCGACAATTCGCTCAGTTCCGGCCCAGCCGATGGCCCAGCGAGTTCTGAAGTACGGTCGCGCCGAGGGCGAGATCGGGATGGTTAATGGGCGGGGCCAGCCACCCGTGGGCCCGGAATCGTTCGCCGTCGGCAGGGACGGAGGCATCCTGGTGGCGGACGTGGTAAACCAGCGCCTCGTGGTCTATTCCAGCAGCGGCACCTATATCCGCAGCATCAACCTGCCGGGAATCGCGCTTGGGGATGTCTCTACGGACAAGCCAGGCAGGGTATATGTCTATGACCAGGTCCGCCGTGCGCTGCTCCAGTATGACGCCGACGGCGCACTGCGCAGCACCCTCAACCTCGAGCCCAAGGACATTGATACGCGCGGCTACTTCCACGTCACCGGCAACGCCGTCTATTTCGCCGATGCCGCCGCCCGCGATGTCCTGGTCGCCACCCTGAAAGAGGGCTTGCTGGTGGCCGCAGACAACTCAGCGGAACGGACGACCGATGGCATCCACGGCGAGAGTGGCCGGATCTACTCTCTGTCGCTGGACAGGGGCCAGGCCCTGCTGCTCCAGATGCGGGACCCTGTGGCGGGGGCAGTCGCACGCAAGCTGGAGCTGCCCTTGCCGGGCATTGTCTCAGCGCGATATGTAGGCGAGGACCAGGCCCAACGGTTCTATGTCCAGACCGAGAGGCTAGACGGGGCCAAAATCATTCTGGAAGTGCTGGCCTTCAGCCCGACCGGCGAGCAGTTGGCCACCACACGGATGCCGGAAAACGATTATGCCATCTGGACCGCCCGGCTCGTGGACGTGCGGGCCGACGGTACAATTGTCCAGTTCCTGCCCCAGCGGGCTCAGGCCAAACTCAATCTTTTTGCGAATTAAGCTGGACACAGCGGTTGAAACTACTAACGAACAACCACAGATAGACACAGATGAACACAGATCCAGAAACGGTCAGAGACGCTCACCCAGTGTGTGAGGGAGGCCTGTTCCTCGCCATGAAGAAAATCCGTGTCCATCTGGTTCCATCTGTGGTTAGACTGCTCCGGCAAATGAACATGCGGTTAGTCGGGGTGGCCCTCCTCTTGCTCCCCTGCGCCGCGCTGGCGTGGTCGGGCGACACCTGGGGCAACATCACCCGCGCAACGATCAAGGCCAACGCGGACCTGATGATAGACTCCACCTGGGTGCCGAAGAACACCTTCACCAATTACCAATATTCCGGCAGCTATCGCACGTATTACCAGGGAATCACTTACACGGGCGTGCCGTACAGCCAGAACAATCCCCAGGAAAACTGGTCGGAATTATACAACGCCGTCACCAACACCAGCGGCGGCAGCGTCGGCTACGGCAACGATTGCTCAGGCTTCGCCAGCATCTGCTGGAAGCTGACGACGCGCGAGGTCACGTCCACCTTCGAGAGCAAGCTTGGCGGTACCGCCAAGTGGTTCAGTCTCGGAGACATTGGTTCCGCCGCCACTGCCCCCCTGGTGATGGGGGATGCGCTGAATTCCTCGTCGGTGGGGCACATCGTTCTGTTCCTGAACTTCGATACGGGCGGCGTCCGCACGATGGAACAGACGCCCAACAATGCCCAGCGCAAGGTGCGGTCTTACAGCAACGTCGCGGAGTACCGACCCATCCGGCGGCTGCAAGTCCTCGAGGACCGGGGAATCTCCCTGAGCGGCAACCTCGCCTTCGGCAACGTCATCGTCGGCACCTCCGCCCAGCGCACACTCGCCATCAACAGCACCGGCACCACCAACCTGACGGTCACCGGGATGAGTCTTCCGGCCGGGTTCAGCGGCAACTGGTCCGGCACGATCCCGGCGGGTGGGTCGCAGAACGTGACCATTACGTTTTCCCCGACGGCCGTGGCGACCTATAGCGGCAGCGTCACGGTCAACTGTGATGCCACGGTCGGCACCAACACCCTGGCTGTTTCCGGAATGGGCGCGGGCCTCGCGCCGGCGATTATCACTCAACCACAGGGGCGAAGCGTCAGCGCGGGCCAGAGCGTCGCGTTCGCGGTCACCGCCAGCGGCTTGGACCCGTTGAGCTATCAGTGGCGTTTCAACGGCGCGAACCTCGCCGGCGCGACACTCAGCACTTACACGCGCGCCAACGCCCAATTCGGTCACTCGGGCAACTACAATGTGATTGTCTCCAACGCCAACGGTGTGGTGACCAGCCAGATCGCGTTGCTGACCGTCACGCTGCCGCCGGTGGCGCAAACGGTGTGGCTCGACAATTTCGACGCCAACACCGCCGCGAACTGGGTGATGAACCGCTCGTCCAGTGATTGCCGCCTCGCCTTCAACTACGATTACGCCGCCGACGGCATTCCCTCCGCCCCCAATTCGACCAACAACACCACGCGCGGCGTGAAGTTCGAGGCCAACGTTTCGCTGACTACTGCTGCCGCCATCAACATTTCACCGGTGGGGCAGAGTTTCAGCGGCGATTACCGCCTCCGCTTTGACCTTTGGATGAATCAGAACGGTCCGTTCCCGGCGGGTGGCACCGGTTCGTCACAGCACGGCACGGCGGGGGTGGGCACCGCGGGCAACAGAGTGCAATGGACCGGCGCGGGCAGCACGGCGGACGGATATTGGTTTGCCGTGGACGGCGAGGGTCAGGCGTCCGACACCTCGACCACCGCCATGAATGACTTCGGGGCGTTCAGCGGCACTACCTACCACGCCGCGGGTTCCGGGATTTACGCGGCGGGCACGGCCAGCAACTCCCGCGGAAACGGCAACTCGTATTACGCCGGCACTTTTCCCGGCGGCCAGACCGCGCCGGCGATGCAACAGGCCGCCTATCCCCAGCAGACCGGCGGGCTGGCGGCGGGCACGATCGGTTTCGTCTGGCGCGAGGTCATCATCAACAAGGCCGGCGACACGGTCGAGTGGTTCATTGGCGGCCTGAAGATCGCCACCATTACCGGAGCGAGCTTTGCCTCCAGCAACATCTTCATCGGGCTTTGGGATTCGTTTAATTCGCTCTCCGACAACACCAACCTGAGCTTCGCGGTGTTTGACAACGTGCGCGTGGAGCGATTCGTGACGAATGTGCCGCCCTACCTCACCGCTGAGCCGCAAGCCCGAACGGTAACGCAAGGCAGCAATGCCGCCTTCAGTGTCACCGCGGACGGCACCGCGCCCCTCGGCTACCAATGGCGCTTCAACGGTACGAACCTCACCGGTGCCAGCGCCAGCGCCTACACAGTCACCAACGCGCTACCGACCCAGGCGGGGAGTTATTCAGTGGTGGTGACGAATGGTTTTGGCTCGGTCACGAGCGCGGTGGCGGCCTTGACCGTCAATGTTCCGCCTTTCATCATCAACCAGCCACAGCCTACGGAGGTGACGCAGGGCGCTAATGTGACTTTCTGCGTGATGGTTTCCGGCACTCCGCCGCTCCGCTACCAGTGGCGGTTTAACGGGACGAACATTGCCGGCGCGACCACCAACTGCTACTCGCGGTACAATGTCCAGACCAACGATGCGGGCACTTATGCCGTCGTGGTGACCAACCTTGCGGGCAGTTTGACCTGCTCGTTTGTTCTCAACGTGCTCTCCACCAACGCGCCCCCCGCCCAGCCCGGCCATTTCGATTCCATCTGCCGCCTGCCCGACGGCTCCGTGCAACTGGGTATGACCGGCACCCCCGGCACCAACTACATCCTCCAATGGACCAGTGACTGGCTCGCGTGGTCCGACCTGTGCACGCTGTCCGGCAGCGACGGCCTCTTCTGGGCGGTTGACCCCTGCGTCACCAACGGCGGCCAGCGCTTCTACCGCCTGCGCCTTGGCCCCTGATCCTGCGTTCACCATTTATCGCCCCCCGATGAACCGCGTAGCCTTGGTCTCGTCGTTGACATAGATGGCGAAGTGGCCGCCCGGAAAACCGGGTGGCTTGTGGTAGTAGAACAACTGCCAGTCGCCTTGGCGCGAATCGAATTGCGCGGTGCCCAGGACGTAGTCGTCCAGCTTGATGCCTTTGCCGCGGGCTGCTTCGTCCGCCAGCGCCTTCGCCTGCTCCGGCGTCAGCTTGTGCGGGCGGTAAACCTCGCCGGTCAGGATATCGAAGGACGCTTTCTTGCCCCCGGCGAACTGGACGGTGAAGACATATTCGTTGCTGTTGTCCACCTGCTCCCAGCCGCCGAGTTGGAATTCCGCTCCGCGCACCATCGGTTTCTCCGCTTTGACCCAGCCGACCGTCGCGCCCAGTTTCTGGAGCTCCGCGGTGCTCCAGGACCTGAGCAGCTTGCCGCCGAGATAAAAGCCCAGCTCGATTTGCTTGTCTGGCGAGTCTGCCGGTTCGCTCCGCCGGGCCATGACTGCTACCTCCCCCGCGATCGGACTCCAGCCCAGAACCAAACCGTCACGGCTGTACCAATCGTAGTGCGCTACCCGCTCGTCCTTCTCCATCCCCACGCGATAGACATCGGTGGAGCCCGCGGAGTCGAACTTGCCGGACGGAATGCACCGGGCATAGAACGCGCCGCCCTTCATGGACTCGACGTAGGGCCGATTGGCCGCCGCCTTGGCGGCCGACGCGTCACCGGCAATGGATGCCCCCAGGCTTGACGCGAGCAGGAGCGCGACACAGGAGAGGATGCGGCGTTTCATGTTCACCCGGATTTAGACGGAAATCTGGGTAGCAATGCTCCTGCCAGCGTCCAAGCCATTTACAGGCCCCTGCTGCGCACGTATGGTTGCAGCCTTGTGACTGCGCAGAAGAAAACACGCGTCGTGGTGGGCCTGAGCGGCGGGGTTGATTCCTCCGCCACCGCTGCCCTGTTGCTCGAACAGGGCTACGACGTCGTCGGCATCACGCTCAAGCTCTGGCCGCACGACTGCCTCGCGCTCGCCGAAAACAAATGCTGCGGCCCTCAGGCCGTCGCCGACGCCCGCGCCATCTGCCACAAGCTCGGCATTCCATTCTACCCCATTGATGAATCCGCCGAGTTCCAGACCAAGGTCGTCCAATACTTCGCCGAGGAATACAAGGCCGGCCGCACGCCGAATCCCTGCGTCGTCTGCAACCAGACCCTCAAGTTCGGCCGGCTCATCGAGCGCGCCGACCAGTTCGGCGCCCAATTCGTCGCCACCGGCCATTTCGCGCGCCTTGAGAAAAGCCCCGACGGCGCCCGCACGCTCCTCAAGCGCGGGCGCGACCTGCGCAAGGACCAGAGCTACTTCCTGTTCACCCTCCAGCAGCAGCAGCTGGGCCGCGCCATGTTCCCGCTCGGCGAGAAGACCAAGACCGAGGCCCGCGCCCTGGCCCGCGACCGCAGCCTCAGGACCGCCGACAAGGAAGAGAGCATGGAAATCTGCTTCGTCCCCGACGACGATTACGCCAAGTTCCTCCAGCAGGCCAAACTGGTCCAGAAGCACCGCGGCGAGATCGTGAATCTTGAGGGCCGGGTGCTCGGCGCGCATGATGGCATCGAGTTCTACACCATCGGCCAGCGCCGGGGCCTCGGCATCTCCTCCCCCCAACCCCTCTACGTCCTCGAGCTGGATGCGGCCTCCAACCGTGTCATTGTTGGGGATGATTCCTCCCTCGTGCGGGACGAGTTTGTCGCTGAGCGTTGCAATTGGATCGCCTTTGACGCCCCGCCCCGCTCCTTCGATGCCACTGTCAAGATCCGCTACAACCACCCCGGCGCACCGGCCACCATCACCCCGCTCGGGGACGGGAGGGCCAACGTCAGAATGCATGTCCCGCAGCGTGCCATCACCCCTGGCCAGGCAGCCGTCTTTTACCAGGACGACCTCGTCCTGGGCGGCGGCTGGATCACCCGCGGCTGACAGCGCTGGTCCACGTGTTACCTCTTCTTGTATTAAGCAGTTTCCCAGTTAGTCCGCAATACTGGGCCTATTCCACCACTCCTGCCATGTCCGCGGGCGGGCGCACACAAGCGGCCGCATGCTGCTCATGGTAGATGGTGGTCAGTTCCTGGAACGCAGCCACGCACTTCCGGGACACTCTAAACTGGTGCTGCACCAGCTCCGAGTCTATCAGCGCTCGCAGATACACCACCCGCCAACGCCACGATGACCGCACCCGAGCCGGCAGCTTGGCGTCCGCCTCGGCGACAAGCCGATACGCCTCCTCCGCTCCGCCTGTGTTCTTCATAACGAACCTGGTTGCCCCGTCCGCATCCTGCCGCGATCGCTCCAGGTTCCGCTCCAGAGTATCCATGGCCCGGCTGACCGGGTCCACAACCTCGGGGGAGAAGTTGAACGCGATATACTCCCGTATGGTTTTGTCCGTCGGCTGGTCGGGGTCCCAGTAAAGCTGGGCAACCATCGTCTTGTTGACGTCTTCGTATATCCCCTCGGAGTAGGGAAAACCGCCTGACAGCCTGGTCTTGGTTGCATCCCACAGCGACTGCAGATACTTCGGGAGCGGATTTGCGCCAAAACCACCCCAGGGCGCGTGGGCATACATGCTGATCTCCGGGAAGTTCAGCATCGGCAGCCCTCCCGGAGTGCCGTGCGTCAACGGATACTGCGGGAACTTGCCGCCGTAATCATCCACCATGACGTAGTCAACCCAATCCGGTTTGTGTTGGTTGAACTTGTCCGTGATCCCGGCCCATTCTCCCTCTATCCATCGGTCGAAGAACCAGAGTGACAATATCACTTTGCCCTTGGGGAACGCGCGACAGTAGGCTCGTGCCTCCAGTTCAGCCATGCGCAGATAGCCGTTTATCCCCCAGGGGGCGCATTTCGAACACGTGCATCCGCCGTTGTCGTACGGGGCGATGAACCAGTAGTCCAGGCCGATGCTCTTGAAGGCGGCGAACTTCTCCTCACAGTACTGCAATTCCAGTTCCGGGACGCCGGGCTTGCTGGGACAAAGCTCCGGTCCGAGGTTGCACAGGGGATTGGGAATCTTGACGTAGCCGTCGTGTCCAACCGTGGCATCCGCGCGCAGCTCCACCGGACTGTTCTTGTACCCGTCGTTGGCTACGCAGCCAAGGCTTGCGTTTAGTCCGAGGTCCTTCACGGTCTTCAACAGGGCGCGCAGACGCGCGAGCATCGCCTGGGCCTTCGGATCGTTGATGCCGTTGTACGCGTCAATGCCGAACCAGACCAGGTAACTGTTTATACCCCAGAGCGACAGGTCTTCGACGTAGCGTTGGACTTCCTCAATCGGGGCCTCTTCGTAGTAGTTGCGGAAGTGGGTGGCCAGGTATATCCCTCGAACGGGCAGCTTCGGCGCGGAGACTCCCCGCCACGGGCTCGGGGTGAAACCATGGCTGCCGTACGTGGATGTGTGCAGGAACTTGCCTGCTCCGTAAAGCAGCCCTCTCTCGTCGTTGCCGATGATGCTGATGCCTCTGCCCGGTCCATCGCTGATCCTGAAGCCTTCCAGGCCAATGCTCGGGCTTGATCCCAAGGTAGATATGGAGGTCGGCCTTCCCCGGGGTGACGACGTTAACCTCGGAATACTCCCGCAGGCGGTTGGCGAGGATATCCGCCACTGTCCGGGTGACAGCCCCTGCTTCTTTCGGCAGGTGAATGGTTGCCGATACCACTAGGCCCTTGGGCGTCTTAGTTTCCTCCGGCGCGGCGTTCGCGCCGATCGCCGGCGTCGCCATCACGGCCAGAACGACCAGCAGGGCTCGTACAGAAGCTGTCATATTCAATACTCGCGATCCTGCTTCACCCCGGGCTCGGGTTGCGGGCAGGTGCCGTTCGCATCCGCCAGGACCGGGGCCGGGGATTGGTCGGTGAATTTGTCCGCGTCGGGGGCGAACTCGTGCGGGCACTCGAGCATTTCCTCGCAGGGGCTCACCTGGCCGATGTGTGCGGCCAAGCGGCGGTGTTCGTTCTACCAGGACGATCTGGTGCTTGGGCGGCGGCTGGATCACCCGCGGCTAACAGTGGCGGCTTCACAGCCAGATGCGCCGCCCGCATGGGAATACGGAACTATGTGGGCAAAAACACGAACACTCTCGTATCATTGTTGTCAGTAAGGCTCTTGCTGATCACCGGCCGGACCGGCCCCGGTTCCGAACCGCAGCTGGCCTGACCGGTCCGCGGCACGTGCTCGCAGGCACGCTCACGCCGCCAGAAGCGGTCCGGCAGCGACAAGCTTCTTCTTCTGCGAATCCACGGTGAGATTCAGCCCTTCCAGAGTGCGCGCTCCCAGCAGGAGCAGGTCGCCCTTCTCAGCGAAGACGATTTCATCCACCGTGAAATACTTGTCCACCCGTACGATTGCGAAGCCGACGCTGCGGGTCACCTTCTGGCCATTGGCCATCGTGAACTCGAGGTCTTTCTTCTCCCTTTGGATTCCGAGCTTATCCAGCGTGGTTTCGGGCACCCAGGTGTATTCGCTGCCGGTGTCCACGAGCAGCTTGGGGATGCTGGTACCTCTGGAACGCTCTGCGACATTCTCAATTCGGCAGCCGGTATGAAACGTGCCCATGCTGCTAGGCTAGTCTCAAGTGCTGAGTTCGGCAAGGCTTTCCGGCTTTGTTCTTTTGCTCGAGCGCACCAAGTCCGCACCCTAGCCCGGTCGCCTTGGGTGGTGGCACGTGCAAGATACTCCGCTTCGATCAAAGGTCGGGAAATTCCGCTTGCGCCAAGCCCGCCGGTCGGCTACGGTCCGGCCTGCTTTTTCTCCACCAGTGCGGTGGTCTTTTGCTTTAACCTGAGAACTGGCGACTTGTGAAGATTTTTTGCGGCAGCTCGAATCAACCCCTGGCCGGGGCCATTTGTGATTACATCGGTATTGGACTCGGCAAATCCACCATAAAGCCGTTTCCCGATGGCGAAACGTTCGTAAAGATTGAGGAGAATGTCCGCGGGGAGGACGTGTTCGTCATCCAGTCCACCAGTCCGCCGACCAACCATCACTTGATGGAGATGTTCATCATGATTGATGCGTTGCGGCGGGCGAGCGCGGCGCGCATCACGGCGGTGCTGCCCTTCTACGGCTACGCCCGGCAGGATCGCAAGGATCAGCCCCGCGTGCCCATCACCGCCAAGCTCGTCGCCAACCTGCTGGTCGCCGCCGGCGCCAACCGGATCCTGACCATGGACCTGCATGCCCAGCAGATCCAGGGCTTCTTCGACATCCCGGTGGATCACCTCTACGCCGCCCCGGTGGTTTACGAATACCTGAAGCAGAAGCACTTGCGCAACCTGGTGGTCGTCAGTCCCGATGTTGGCGGTTTGAAGATGGCGTATGCCTATTCGCAGGTGCTCGAGGCCAGCCTGGCCATTGTGGCCAAACGCCGCAAGAGCGCCAGCGAGGTCGAGTCCATCGCGGTTATTGGTGAGATTCGCGGCAAGGACGTTCTGCTGGTGGACGACTTAACGGAAACCGCGGGCACGCTGGTGAAGGCGGCTGAGCTCCTTAAGTCCAAAGGTGCCAAGAGAATCCTGGCCTGCGTTTCCCATGCCATCCTCAATAAGATGGGGATTGAAAGATTGCGCAAATCGCCTATTGACGAATTGGTAACAACTGATACTGTCCTGCGCCCTGCCATCAGCGGCGTGAAGATCGTCACGCTGTCGGTGGCGGGGCTTTTGGGCGAAGCCATCAAGCGAATCCATAGCAATTCGTCGGTCACTTCGCTGTTTGAATTTAGAGGCGGGCGCACCAGCTAGAGGCTGGTGAGGCCGGGCGCCGAATCGTGTAAAGACAATGAAATCAGTATTACTCAATGCAGTTCCTCGCGCTCTGGTGAGACGGGCTGGGGCCAAAGCGCTCCGTGAGGGCGGTCGCATTCCGGCGGTCATCTACGGCCGGCAAGCCCCGCCGCAGAACCTCGAACTGAAGGCCAAGGAAATGGAAGACCTGATGCACCATTCGGTTTCCGAGAACCTCCTGGTGGATCTGGTAGTCAAAGACGATCCGCGCCCCAAACGCCTGGCCCTGGTGCAGGAAGTCCAGCACTACGCCCTCACCGGCAAGGTGCTCCATGTTGATTTCCACGAAGTGGCCGAAGACGAGAAGGTCGCCATCCTGGTGCCGGTCGAAACCGTCGGCGAGGCCGAGGGCGTCAAGACCGAGGGCGGCGTGCTGGAGCACGTGTTATTCAAGATCAAGGTTCGGGCGCTGCCCAAAGATTTGCCGGAGCAGATCACGGTAGATGTGAGCCACCTCAAGATTGGTCAGGCCGTTCACCTGGGCGAAATCCCGGTCCCCGCGGGCTGTGAAATCCTCGGCGACAAGCACATTTCGGTCATCGCGATTGCCGCGCCGCGCACGGAAGAAGAGGAAGCAGCGGAGGCAGCGGCGGCAGCGGAAGCGGTCCCGGGCGAAGTCGAGATGATCAAAGAGAAGAAGGAAGAGGGCGAGGAAGGCGCTCCACCCGCCAAGGGGGCCGAGAGGGCCCCGGCCAAGGCGGGCGCCGAGAAGGCCCCGGCCAAGGCGGGGGCGGAGAAGGCCCCGGCCAAGGGCGCAGAGAAGGCTGCTCCGGGCGCCGAGAAGAGAGCCGCTCCGACCGCCGACAAGAAGCCTGCGCCCGCGGCGGAGAAGAAGAAATAGTTTTGGTGGCAACCCGGCCCCGGCCGGGTTGCCGGATCGCCGCCCCGCATGGAGAACCTGTATCTCATCGTGGGCTTGGGCAACCCCGGCGCGGAATACGCGCGGACCCGGCACAATGCGGGGTTCCTGGTGGCCGACCGGCTGGCCGAGCGCTGGCAGGCGGGCTGGACTTACGAAAAGAAGTTCAACGTCCGCGTGGCCTCCGCGCAGCGGAACGGCCGCCGTGTGCTGCTCTGCGAGCCGCAGACGTACATGAATTCGAGCGGCCAGGCGGTCGGAGCCGTGGTCGCGTTTTATCGGGTGCCGCTGCCGGGTCTGCTCGTCGTGGTGGACGATGCGGATTTGGCGCTGGGCGAAATCCGACTGCGGCCTGGCGGAAGCAGCGGCGGGCATCACGGGCTGGAGTCCATTGAGCAGCGCCTGGGCACACGGGATTATGCCCGACTGCGGATTGGCATTGGCCGGCAGCAGGGCGCGCGCGAGATTACCGGCTACGTGCTGGGCCGATTTAGTTCGACGGAAGCGCTGTGGGTGGATAGAGTTTTAACCGTGGCGTCCGACCAGGCCGAAACCTGGCTAGACGCCGGAATAGCGAAGGCAATGAATCAGTTTAACGGGGCCGTGGGCGACCCCGCGAACGAAAGAAAAGAGCAGTGAAAAGATACGAAGGGCTGTTCATATTGGAAACAGCCGCCAAAGAAGAAGGCATCAAAGATGCCATTGACAAGATTACCGCGGAGATCACCAGCCTGGGCGGCAAGGTGGAAACCGTGCAGAAGATGGACAAGAAGAACTACGCCCGGGTCGCCGACAAGAAGCATAGCGCCGGCTTCTACGTGAACATCATCTTCGAGGGCCAGCCGGCGCTGATTGACCAGTTGAAGCGCCGCTTCGCCATGAACGAGGAAGTTTTCCGCGTGCTCTTCACCCATGCCCCGGCGCCGAAAGCAACCACTCCTGCATAAAGGACATCTATGGCAAACTTCAACAAGGTAATCCTGGCGGGCAACTTGACCCGCGACCCCGAACTGCGATACACGCCAAAGGGCCTGGCGATCGCCAAGATTGGCCTGGCGATCAACCGGACCTGGAAGACCGAAACGGGCGAAACCAAGGAAGAGGTCACTTTCGTGGACATTGACGCCTTCGGGAAGCAGGCCGAAACTATTGGCCAGTATCTCAAGAAGGGCCGGCCGATCCTCGTTGAAGGCCGACTCCGCCTCGACCAATGGGATGACAAGCAGACGGGCCAAAAGCGCAGCCGCCTGGGCGTGGTGCTGGAAGGCTTCCAGTTCCTCGATAGCGGAAATCGTGGCGACTCCAGCGGGGAAGCCCCGCGGCGTGCTGCGGTTGCCCCGGCAGCCGCAGCGGATGCTCCACCTGCCCCTGCAGCCGAACCAGCGGAACCCGAGCAGGACGACGTGCCTTTCTAGCGCCATGATCCGGTGAGCCATCATTCCGTCCACGCATCAGGCATCACGTTTCACGCATCACGTTTCACAGTATGGCAAAAACTGAAGTTATTCTGACACACAACATTGTTGGCTTGGGCGGGGAGTCCGACCAGGTGAAGGTCGCCGCGGGTTACGCTCGCAAC
Source organism: uncultured Verrucomicrobiae bacterium (assembly GCA_963822005.1). Classification (GTDB taxonomy): domain Bacteria; phylum Verrucomicrobiota; class Verrucomicrobiia; order Limisphaerales; family UBA8199; genus PALSA-1440. Next base: position 182,540 of record CAWGGD010000025.1, read on the forward strand.
TACCTATTTCCGCAAGGCCTGGCGATTCCCCTGACCGCTGCCAACAAGCGCCGCATTGAAGCCCTGCGGCAGCGCCGGGCCGAACGCGAGGCCCACGAGCTTAACACGATGAGCGAACTGGCCAAGAGCGTCTCCAAGCTGATTTGCATTGTCATGGTCAAGACTGGCGAGGATGGCAAGATGTTCGGCACGGTCACCTCCGGCATGATCGCCGACCAGCTCAAGACGCAGTTCGAGGTCTCACTCGATAAGAAGAAGATTTACCTCGAACAGCCCATCCGGGCGCTGGGCGATCATGAGATTGAGTTGCGGCTGCATCAGGACGTGGTGACCACGCTCAAAGTCCGCGTCGAGAGCACCACCCCGCCGCCGGCGCCGCCCGCCGCCCCTGCTGGGGAAGCGAAGAAGGAAGAGCCGAGAACCGAAAAGCGGGGCCGCCGTTACGAAGGTGCTCACGGCAAACCCGAAGTTGCCCACGCCAAAGGCCAGGCTGGCGAGAATAGACCCCACGGTCCCAGGCCCGAGCGCCAGCCAAGGCCGGACAGAGGCCTCAGACCGGACAAAGCCCCCAAAGCCGAAAAGGCTTCTAGCCCAGAAAAAGCGCCGAGCACGGACAAACCATCTCAACCGCCCAAGGCTGAGTAGATCAGAGCCTGGGGATTGAGGCGCGGCCTGGTTCCCCTGACCCTGGCCTTCTACGGCGCCGGTCCACCGGAGGTGCGTGCCCCCAGCCTTGGCACCAAGTGTCGCCGTGCCGGCAAGTTCATCATCTACCAATCCCTGAGGGGGCGCGTGCGGTCCTGGGGTTTGGCAGTGGGCTTGAGGGGGAGCATTTGCTCGTCCCCTTTCTGGGCGTCCAGTAACTGCCGCGCCTGCTCCTGTGTCATCTGGGCCAGGTTCTGAGTGGGGGCAGCTTCCTGCTCGTGCTCGTCGGGTTTCTCCTTGGGCTGGCCAGTCTGCTGTTGGGCTTGCTGCTGATCCTGTTTCTGCTGATCGGGTTTCTGACCGGCCTGCTGTTGCTGCTGCTCCTGCTCTTTCTTCTGCTGATCAGCCTGTTGTGGCTGGGAGGAATCCTGCTTCTGATCCTGCTGGGCTTGCTGCTGCTGCTGTTGTTGTTGTTGCTGGTCCTGTTGCTTCTGTTGGTCTTGCTGCTTCTGTTGGTCCTGTTGCTGGTCCTGATTCTGGTTCTTGTCCTGCTTGTCTTGCTTGGACTGTTGCTGCTGTTGCTTGAGTTCCTCCAACCGCTTCTTCACGAACTCGTAGTTGAACTTCGCATCCGCATCCTGCGGGCTGAGCTTCAGGGTGCTCTGGTAGTTCTGAAGGGCCTTTTCCCAGGTCTCGGTGCGCTTCTTCGGGTCGGAATTCTGTTCGCCCAGATGGTAAAGGGCGTTGCCCTGGTTGTAATAGGCCAGTCCCTGGAGCTTCAGATCGGGTGAAGCCAGGGTTGCGTTGAACTGCTTGGCGGCTTCCTCGAATTGCCGGTTGCGATAGGCGGCTGTCCCGGCGTTGAAATGGAGCCGGGGGTCGTCGCTCTTCTTCTGGAGCAGGCGCTCATATTCTTTGAGAGCCTGGTCGTAGTTGCCGGCCTTGTATTCCCGCAGCGCGCTCGAGGGCGAGGCAAACCCCACGCCGGGCCAGAGGAGGAGCCACGATAGGGACCACGAAAGACACGAAATACACGAAAGGGACAACAGAGAGGATGGAAGACGGACCTGACTGTTGGCCGGTGAGCGCTGGCTCGAGGAGGGAGCGCCGGGAGTCGGCGTTGGTTTCGTGTCTTTCGCGTGTTTCGTGGTGGTCATACGCTTACGCTCGGGAAAGAGCATTTCGGCTAACAGGAATACAATCGCCACCGCCAGCGGCCAGTGATAGCGCTCGTGGTAGCGGCGAACGAACTTCTCCTGGTGCTGAGTTTTGGGGAGTTTGGCGAGGCCATCATCGTAGAGGGTGTCAATGGCCTTGGCCCCGCGCAGCGGCAGGTAGAAGCCGCCTTCGGTCGCGCCGGCGATCTGCTGCAAGAGCCGCTCGTTGAGGTGCGACTTGACGACGTTGCCTTGCTCGTCGCGGACGTAATCGCTGTTGCCCTGGGCGTCCTTGACACGCAGAAGCTCCCCGTCCGCGGTGCCGATGCCGATGGTGAAAATGCGCAGGCCATCCTTGGCGGCTTTCTCGGCCGCTTCGAGAGCACCGGAATCGTGGTCTTCGCCATCGGTGAAGAGCACCAGGATCTTGTAGTTCTCACCTTCCTTGTAAGCGGTTAGGGCTATCTGAATTGCCTCCGCCAGCGCGGTACCCCCCTGGGGAATGATGTGCACGTCGAGGGCTTCGACGCTCTGGCGGAAGGCGGCGTCGTCAATGGTCAGCGGGCATTGCAGGAAGGCGGTGCCGGCGAAGGCGACCAGACCGAGGCGGTCGGCCTTGGCGCGCTGCATCAGTTCGAGCGCGGCGAGTTTCGCGCGGGCCAGGCGATTCGGCGCGATATCCGCCGCCAGCATGCTCTTGGAGGTGTCTATGGCGACGACAATATCCAGGCCGCGCTGCTTGACCTCTTCCCAGTCGAATCCCCACTGCGGGCGCGCCAGCGCCAGGATCAGGCAGGCAGCGGCTAAGACCAGGCCGCCGGCACGAATCTTCTGCCGTGTGGCGGAAATCCCGACGGTCAGGCCAGGCAACAGGCGGGCCTGGATGAACTGGGTCAGCAGGCGTTGGCGCGCGCGCCCGGACCACCAGAAGAAGACCAGCAGGGCAGGGGGGATGGCCAGCAGCAGCCAGAGCAGGTGGGGATTGGCGAAGGTCATGCGAAGGAAGTCTAAAGTCTAGAGTCTAAAGTCTAAAGTCATGGGAGGCGTCTCCAGAGGGTGTGGCGCAGGAGAACTTCCAGGAGGAGCAGCCCCAGGCCGGGAGTGATGAGCCAGGCGAAGAGTTCATCGTGGTGCGCGAACTTCTTCACCTCGGCCTCGGTCTTTTCCAGCTTGTCAATCTCGGCGTAGATGGCCTGGAAGCGCTGGGCATTGTCGGCGCGGTAGTACTTGCCGCCGGTCATGTCAGCGATCTTCTTGAGGGTGTCCTCGTCAATGTCCACGGGCATCATCTGGTACACCACCTGGCCGGTGAACGGGTTGCGCCCGCGGGGCATGGGCGCCTCGCCGCGGGTGCCGACGCCGATGGTATAGACCTTCACCCCGAGCTTCTGCGCGGCCTCGGCGACCGTGAGGGGTGCGACCTTGCCGGCGTTGTTCTGGCCGTCGGTCATCAGGATGACGATCTTGCTCTTGGACTTGAGTTCACGCAGGCGGTTAATGGCGGTGCTGAAAGCCGAGCCGATGGCGGTGTGGCTGTCATCAATGGCGCCGAGCTGAAGCCGTTCGAGGTTTTGGAGGAGAAACTCGTGGTCGAGCGTCAGGGGCGAGGCGATATAGGCCTGCGTGGCGAAGGCCACGATGCCGATGCGGTCGCTGGGGCGCTTCTCAATGAATTTCTTCAGCACGTCCTTCGCCATGGCGAGCCGGTTCAGACGCTGGCGACCCACCTCAAAGTCCTCCGAGGCCATGCTGCCTGACATGTCGAGGGCGACGGCGATGTCCACGCCGCTGGCCGTGACCTTGGTTTCGCTCTGGGTGAGCCGCGGCTGGGCCAGGGCGATAATGAGCAACGCCAAAGTGAGCCAGCGCAGCGCCGCCAGGAAGGCCCCGGAGCGGGTGCGGCTCACATTGAGAATGCCCCGGACCAGTTGGACGGAAGAATAAACGAAGGCCGGCGGCTGTCCCTGCTTGCCTTTCAGCCAGAACATCACTGGCAGCAGCAGCAACAACAACAGGAAGTATGGCTGGCCAAAGGTCATGACGGTTCGCCTGTCTTGACGGCTTGCAGCGCGGCCATGATCGGCTCGGTTTCCTCCACCAGCCGCATTGCGGACTCGTGCAAGTCGCGCAGCTCCGGCGGGCCGGGTTCGTACTTGGCGAACTTGACCAGGTCACATCGCTTGAGGAACTCGCCGAGGCTAGTCTTCTGGTCCGGCGTCAGGAGGTTGGTTCCCTGCAACTCGTAGAGGAACTCCTCCGTGGTGCGCTCGGGCGCGCGGAAATCAAACCGTTCCTCCAGATACCAGCGGATGGTATCGGAGACCAGGATGCAGAATTCGCGCGGCTGGCCAATCAGGGCCAGCGCCTCGCGCAGCTTCTGCTTCGCCCGGATGTGAGGCGGGATGACCGGGACGATTTGTGCCTGCGCCCGCCGCTTCTGCCAGTAGCGCCAGGCCCAAAACGCTAGTGCCGCGACCGCCAGGACAAGCAGCACCCACCCAACCCACGCCCAACCGCTGGGGATTTCGACCGGCGGCTTGATATCGCGCAGCGCGTTCGTATTTCCGCCAGCCGAGAACGCAGAACGGGGATGGACGTTCGTGATAGCCATCGCTCAGAATGCTCGGGAGGGCGGGCGTCCCCGCGAGCCCACACTTCCGGTGCAATCCGCAACCATCAGGGCTCGCGGGGACGCTCGCCCTCCCGGGATTGGGTTGTGAGACAGCGCCTGCATTCGGTCTAGCCCCGCAGTCGCCGCTTCTCGCGAGTCTCGAAGAACCGCCCCAGCTCGACCGCGTACGGCTGGTCAGTGCGGAGGCGGATGGCGTCAATGCCGGCGGAGCGGAACAGCCGCGCGAGATCGGCCTGGGCGCGGGCCTGGCGCTCGGCGAAGGCGGCGCGCTTGCGCTCGTCGCCCGTGTTGATTTCGACGACCTCGCCCGTCTCCGCGTCGTTGAGCACGAGCCGGCCCAGCGCGGGTAGTTCCAGCTCATAGCGGTCTGTGATCTGAACCGCCACGACGTCGTGACGGCGGTTGGCCTGGCGTAGCATGGTGAAGGAGGCCTGGGCGAGCGATTCGAGCAGCATCATCTGGGGCCGCAGCTTGCGGCGGCCTCTGCCGGCTGCCTCCGCCGGCGAACCAATGAAGTCGGAGATCACCACCGCGATCGCCCGGTGTGGCGTCACCCGCAAGAGGAATTCCAGCGCGCCGTTCAAATCGGTGCCGCGCCGGCGCGGTTCGAAGAAGAGCACCTCGCGAATGACGCGCAGGACGTGGCGGCGCCCTTTGCGGGGCGGGATAAACTTCTCGACCTCGTCGGTAAACAGGATCAGCCCCACCTTGTCATTGTTGCGGATGGCCGAGAAGGCCAGCACGGACGCAATCTCCGCCGCCAGCTCGCGTTTGGACTGCGCGTGCGAGCCGAATAATCCCGAGCCGCTGGCGTCCACCACCAGCATGAGTGTCAGCTCGCGCTCCTCGACGAACTTCTTCACGAAGGGATGGTTCATCCGCGCCGTGACGTTCCAGTCAATCGAGCGGACCTCGTCCCCGGGCTGGTACTCGCGCACCTCGTCGAAGTTCATGCCCTGGCCCTTGAAGACGCTATGGTACTGCCCCGCCAGCGTCTCGCTCACCAGCCGGTTGGTCCGAATCTCAATCTGCCTAATCTTCTTGAGAATCTCGCGGGGAATCATGGCACCGGCAACTCATCAAAGATCTTCTGGATGATGGTCTCGCTGGTCTTTTCCTCAGCCTCGGCCTCGTAGGTGATGGCGACGCGGTGGCGCAGCACATCCATGCCGATGCTCTTCACGTCCTGCGGCGTCACGTAGCCGCGCCCCTTGAGGAAGGCGTAGGCTTTGGAGGCCAGCGTGAGGTAGATCGTGGCGCGGGGCGAGGCGCCGAGCTGGATGAACTCCTTCACCTGGATCTTGTGCGCCTCCGGGTCCCGGGTCGCGCACACCAGGTCCACGATGTAGTCTTTGACCTTGTCGTCCATGTAGATGTCGTTGATGACTTGGCGCGCGTGGAGAATCTGTTTCGGCTCGACGATCGGGCTGGTAACCGGGGTGCCTGAGGTGCGGGCCATCAGGTCCAGGATTTGCCGCTCCTCGGCCCGCGACGGGTAGCCGATCTTGAGCTTGAGCATGAAGCGGTCAACCTGCGCTTCGGGCAGCGGGTAGGTGCCTTCCTGTTCAATCGGGTTCTGCGTGGCCAGCACCAGGAAGGGTTCCTCCAGCTTGAAGGTCTGGTCGCCAATGGTGACCTGCTTTTCCTGCATGGCTTCGAGCAGCGCGCTCTGCACCTTGGCCGGGGCGCGGTTGATCTCATCCGCCAGGATGAGGTTGGCGAAGATGGGACCTTTGCGCGTCGTGAAGGCGCCGGATTGCGGATTGTAAATCTGCGTGCCGATGACATCGGCGGGCAACATGTCGGGCGTGAACTGGAGCCGGGAGAATTTCACGTGCAGGCAGTTGGCGAGCGACTTGACCGAAAGCGTCTTGGCCAGGCCGGGCACGCCTTCCAGTAACACATGCCCGTTGGCCAGGAGGCCGATGACCAGCCGCTCGACCAGATAGGCCTGGCCGACAATGACCTTGCCCAATTCGTTGAACAGCGGGCGCACGAACGCGCCGGCTTCCTGCACCGCCTCATTGATGGCATTGATTCCGGTATTCATTGGTTTTGAGATATTACTGAGCGATGGACAGGGAAACCAGAAAATGTGTTCAACACTGGGATGGCACTTGAATTGCTGCCCAGCTTCCGGTAGAATCCGGTTAGGTTGCGGCAAGGGCTGAAGTTGTTTTGCCAGCCGCGGGCTTGGTCGGCGGGTTGTTTGGAATGCGTCGGCGCTTTGGTTTGAGGGCACGCCGCAATTCCTCCGCCAACCGGGTCGCGCGGCTATGTCCAGTTTATAGACCACCGATCAAACCCATAGCCACCAAAATGCGAATAGCGCACCCCATGAACTTTACCCAGCCTCTCCTTCTCTCCCGGCTCCGCGCCGCCGTGGCGATTCTGATGCCTGCCGCTCTTCTGCTTGTCGCCTGGCAAGCCGCCCCGGCCGCGCCCGTTACGTCCAAACAAGCGGCGGCCGCGGTCACGGGCTGGCTGAGCCTGGACCGAACACCGCTGGGCGAACCACTGGGCCGGTCGGTCGAGCACGTGGAAGCTTTCAGCGACCGGGCGGGCGCCCCCCTTTACTACGTTGCTTACCTGGAACCGTCCGGTTTTGTCATTGTCGCCGCTGACGATCTGGTGGAGCCGATCGTGGGCTTTGCCGGGGCGGGTGAGTTCAATCCCTCGCCCAACAACCCCCTGGGGGCGCTGGTCAGCCAGGACCTGGCGGCCCGGGTGGCCTACGCGCGGCAGCTCGGCTCGACGCTCGCCGACACCAACGCCTTGCAGGCCCAAGCCAAGTGGCGGCAATTGTGCCCGGCGGAGGGTGGATCGGTGGTCGCGGCCAACGGACTCACCTCCGTTTCCGACATGCGGGTGGCTCCGCTCACCCAGAGCACCTGGAGCCAGCAGACGGCGGCCGACGCCGGCACGTCCGCCTGCTATAACTACTACACGCCTCCCTTCGGGGATGGCAGCACCGCCAACTATCCCGCGGGCTGTGTGGCGACGGCCATGGCGCAATTCATGCGCTACTATCAATTCCCCAGCGCCGGGATTGGGAGCGCACCGCGGACCATTTACATTGATGGTTCTCCCGGCACGTACTACCTGCGCGGCGGTGATGGCGCGGGCGGCCCTTACGCTTGGGCGAACATGCCCCTGGTTCCGCCCGCCAATCCAACCCCTGCCCAGTGCCAGGCCATCGGGGCGCTGGTCGCCGACGCCGGGGCGACGGTGAGCATGCAGTATAGCAGCGCTGCCAACGGCGGCTCGAGCTCATCTCTGCTACGACGGCAAGAACGCTTTGGTGAACACCTTCTACTTCGCCAGCGCCCGATACGGCTGGAACTACAATGGCGACATCGGCGCTGGCTTGACCGACATGATCAATCCCAACCTCGACGCTCGTTACCCCGTCCTACTTAGCATCCAGGGTCCTAGCGGTGGGCATGCCGTGGTGGCCGACGGTTACGGCTACAATGATTCCACCCTCTACCACCACTTGAACCTGGGTTGGTCCGGGACCGCCACCGCCTGGTATGCGCTGCCGCTCATTAACGCCAGCCCGTACACATTCAATGTGGTGGACGGCTGCCTGTATAACGCCTACACCAACGGCAGCGGCGAGATCATCAGCGGCCGCGTGCTGGATCAAATCTCCCGGCCAGTGGCCAATGCCACGGTGACGGCCACGCGCTTCGGCGGCGGCACTTACACGACAACCACCGACAGCCAGGGCATCTACGCCTTGGCCCGGATTCCCTCCAGTTCCTCCTACTCTGTTACCGTTACCAAGATTAATTACAGTGCCGCGACCACCAGCGCCTCGACGGGCACCTCTGCAGATCAAACCGCCACCAGTGGCAACTACTGGGGTGCAAACGTCACCCTCAACATGCTGCCGACAGTCGTGGACCACTTGGCTTGGGGCACGATTGCCACACCGCAAAACCTGAACGCGCCCTTTGGGGTCACAGTCACGGCGCTGAACGTGACCAACGGGATAGTAGGCAACTTCACCGGTCCAGTGGCCCTGAGCGGCTACATGAACGGGCTGGGAACCCCGGCTACAATTATCGGGAACTTAACTTCCCCATCGTACCTAAGCGGTTCCGAGATGACACACGGTTATATGTTTACGCCCAGCACCAACGTACAAGTGACCGCGGTCCGCGGTTATTACACCGACAAAGTCTCGATTTGGACCGACAGCGGCACCCTGCTCGGCAGCCAGAATGTGTCGGCTTTTGGCAGTTGGGTCGAGGCGTCGCTCGCGACGCCGATTACACTTTTAGCCGGCATCGCCTACCGGGTTAGCGCGCATATCCCGGCGGGTACCCGCGGCTATTACCGCACGACATCGTGGCCCGGCACCTTCGCCAACGGCACGGTCGGGCAGAGCTTCTATTACTCTTACGGTGATGTGTTTCCCACTACGGTCTTTGGCACCAGCCAGGGGCCGTTAGTGGACCTGCGCTACCGCGTTGCCTTCTCCAACTCCATGCCAGTCAGCCCCAGCTCCTCCGGCGCATTTGTGAACGGCGTCTGGAACGGGAGCGTTACTGTGTCCCAGGCCTCGACGAACGTGATGCTTAAGGCCGATGACGGCGCCGGGCATGTCGCGACCAGCAACCCCTTTAGCGTGATTGACCCCAACGCTGGGCCACCTACCATCACCACCCAGCCGCAAAGTCGGACCAACAACACTGGGGACAATTCCACCTTCAACCTGACCGCCGCCGGCAGTCCAGTCCTCGGTTATGCCTGGCGCCGGAACGGGTCGCCCATCGGCGGCGCCACGGGTTCGAGCTACACCCTTAACAACGTTCAATTGCCCGACTCCGGCGGCCTGTTCAGTTGCGTGGTCAGCAACGGCTACGGCGCGGTGACGAGCCAGACGGCCGTGCTGACAGTGATTTGCACCAACGTGGTCGTTGGCCCGCAACCCACGCTGACTTTTAACGCGGGCGCGAACGTTTACGTGGTAGCGCCTTTGTCTGACGGGTCGGTCATCTTCGGCGGGTATTTCAGCAACGTCAACGGCGTGGTCCGGTCCCGGCTGGCCCGGCTCTCGGCCAATGGCACGCTGGATCTGACCTGGAATCCGAGCCCCAATGCCTCTGTCTATGCGCTGGCGGTCAGCGGCACGAATCTGTACGTGGGGGGGGCCTTCACCAACATCGGCGGGTATGGGCGGAATCATATCGCCAAACTGAGCACGATCGGCGCCGGCGCGCTTGATGCCACGTGGAATCCGGATGCGGACTACTACGTGGAAGCGTTGGCAGTGGACGGTACAAACGTTTATGCGGGCGGCGACTTCACATTTATCGGCGGGCAGCCGCGCAGTTGCCTTGCCAAGCTCAGCGCCGGCGGCACCGGCGCGGCCGACGCGACTTGGGACCCCAATGCGACCATCACGGGTGATTACCCGTATGTGGCCACCATCGCGGTCAGCGGCAACAGTGTCTATGCGGGAGGGTACTTCACCGGCGTGGGCAGGCAGACGCGGTACGGCATCGCCAGGCTGAGTGCCAGCGGCACCGGTGCGGCGGACGCCACTTGGAATCCAAGCGCCGACGCCACAGTTTACACCCTCGCGGTGAGCGGACGCGACGTCTATGCGGGCGGGGGCTTCACGTTCATCGGCGGCCAAAGCCGCAGCTTCATCGCCAAGCTGAGCGGCACTGGCACAGGCGCGGCCGACGCAACCTGGAATCCCGGCGCCGATTACGGCGTCTGGTCGGTGGCCGTCAATGGCCTCTGGCTCTATGCGGGGGGAGGCTTCACCAACATCGGCGGATTGCCTCGCCGCAGTCTGGCCAAGCTGAGCGTGCTGGGCACCGGCGCGGCGGACGCCGCCTGGGAGGCAGACTGCAATGGCGAGGTCAGCGCCTTGTTGCCCGGCAGCAGCGCCCTGTATGTCGGGGGCGCGTTCACCCAGGTGGCCGGGCAAGCGCGGGCCGGCCTTGCGGCGCTCACCTCGACGCCGCTGCGGCTCCTCTCACCCCAACGCCTGGCCGGCGGCCCGTTCCAATGCACCCTGAGCGGCGAGCGGGGCCAGATGTATGAAATGCTGGCTTCGAGGAATTTCGTGAGCTGGGAGCCGGTGGCCATCCTGACCAACAGGTCCCGGGGCCACGAGCTTTACCGATCCCACCCCCGGTGTGGACCGACGTTTCTACCGCGCTCACCTGGTCGCGCCCACCTTCGCGCCGCTCCGGCTGCTGTCGCCCCAACGCCTAAGCGGGGGCCAGTTCCAATTTACCCTTTCGGGCGAGCCGGGCTTGACCCTTGAGATACTGGCTTCGAGTAACCTGGTGAACTGGGATACGTTGGCTACCTTGATCAACAGCACGGGGACCACGAATTTCACCGACCCCACCCCAGGTCTCAACCAGCGCTTCTACCGCGCCCTCCAGTCGCTTTAATCAAAACCGCATCTGGGCGTCGAGGATGTCCCGCGCGATTTGTTGGCGGAGTTCGGCCAGGGAGGCGAACTTCTGCTCCGCGCGCAGCTTCTCGACCAACGCGACTTCCACTTCACGACCGTAAAGGTCGGCGGCGAAATCAATCAGGTGCGCCTCGACCCGCAACTGCGGATGCGGGTCTTGCAGGGTAGGGCGGTGGCCGATATTCAACACCGCGCGATGCGTCCTGCCGTCGGCTTGCGCGTGGACTGCATAGACGCCGTGCGGCGGCAAGATCAGGCCTGTGACGTCCAGGTTGGCGGTCGGGAAACCGAGCCGCTGGCCCAGGCCGTCGCCCCGGACGACCGTTCCCGCCAGCGAATAGGCGCGGCCCAGCATCTGGGTCACGCTGTCGAAGTCGCCCGCCCGGATCGACTCGCGAATGCGCGTGCTGCTCACGGCCTGGCCGTCGAGCGACACCGCCGCCATGCCGTGGACGGTGAACTTCAGCTCGGCCCCAAGCCGGCGCAGCAGGTCCACGTTGCCGCTGCGTTGGTGGCCGAAAACAAAGTTCGCCCCGACACACAGGCTCTGAATGTGCCCCAGGTCGCGCACCAGGCCCCGGATGAACGTCTCGCCGGTCTGCTCGCTGAATGCCTTGTCGAAGTGGAGGAGCAGCAGCGTGTCCGCGCCCAAGGACTCGATCGCGCGCAGTTTCTGCGGCAGGGAATAGACCAACGGCGGGACGCGGCTGGGCGCGACAACGGTGCTCGGGTGCTGGTCGAAGGTCATCACCAGGGCGATGGCCTCGTGCTGGCCGGCGTCGGTGAGGGTTTGCCGGATGACCTGCTGGTGGCCCAGGTGGACGCCGTCGAAGAAGCCGATGGCCAGGCAGACCTTGCGGCCGGCCGGCTTCAGCTCGTGCGCGGCGTGGATGATTCGCATCGGTTAGTTACATCAGTTGCGAGGTTGCATGAGTTGCATGAGTTACATGGTTACATGGGTCACATGAGGCGGGATCCGTTGCACTGCGCCCATGTAACTCTTGCAACTCATTTAACGATGTAACCTCGTTACGCCTCCGGCCAATTTCAAGAACGGCAGCACGCGCTTCTCCAGCTCGCGCGGCGCCAATTTCAGCACGTCCGCCAGCGGGGCGGCGTTCGCGACGTCGAACTTGCCGGAGGCGACGCGCCGGAGCGTCGCGAGGTGGCCGCCGCAGCCGAGCTTCTGTCCCATGTCGTGCGCGATGCTGCGGACATAGGTTCCCTTGGTGCAGGCCAGGCGGAACTGCGCCATCGGCTCCTGGTAGGCGCTGAAGCGGAAATTGTAGATGTGCACCAGGCGCGGCTCGCGCGGCACTTCGATCCCTTTGCGCGCCAGTTTGTAGAGCGGCACGCCGTCTTTCTTCACCGCCGAGACCATCGGGGGCGTCTGCATCAGGTCGCCCACGAACTCCGTCGCCGCCGCGTTGAGCTGGTCCAGCGTCAGCGGCGGCACCGGGAGCGACGCCACCAGCTCGCCGTCGGCGTCGTAGCTGTTGGTGGTCTCGCCGAACTTGATGACGCCCTCATAGACCTTGTCGTCGGACATCAGCTTCTCGGAGAGCTTGGTGCCGCGGCCCAGCACAATGATCAGCAGCCCGGTCGCATTCGGGTCGAGCGTGCCGCAATGGCCGACCTTCTTGATGCCGAACTGGCGGCGGATGGCATCCACGACGTCGTGCGAGGTCGGCCCGGTGGGCTTATCAATCAGAATGGCGCCGTCCAGCGCCGAGAATTCCTGCATCATGCTTTGTTAATCAGTTCCCGCTATGGTGCCCCTGGGCCGGGGTGGATTTGAAGCAAAATCGTCCCCAATGCGCTTTGCAAGGACTTCAGGGGAGGCCGGGCGGAGCTTTGAAGAAGGCTTGGAAGAGCAGGTTCTGTAAATTGCTTCGGTCTCTGGAACTGCCCGGCAGTCAGATTTGCAGAAGCATGTGAGAGGAAGTCCTGGTTTATTACTTATGCGCGGTTGAGCGTTTATGGCGAAGGGTTTCCAATTCTCGGCGCAGAGGTAGCCAATAAGTCCGATCTGCTTGGCGTTCAAGCTTCTCTTCGTCGTGCAGCCCGTGTTCCAGGCCTGAATTGTCGGCAAGCCGGGCGCAGGCGAGCAAAGGACGTTTGGGCGTGAGGCGACGGCACAATGCCGGGTGCCGGCGCGCCAATTCCAAGAGCAGCTCAGGTGTGCGCAATTCGAGGAACCAGAATGCGATTTGGCGGGCATTGGCAGTCGAGCGGGTTGGGAAGTAATGCGCTTCCATCAGGCGTCTGAGCATGCCCCAGTCCTTGTCGCGCTGGGTCTTCTTGGCCCTGACGAGGTCGGGCAGGGACAACAAATCAGCAGACAAGCCTTCGGGAAGCGTCACCGTGGTACGCCGAGCCCACAACCGTTTGAACGAATCTACTCCTCGCATCACGGACATGACATCAACACGCATGCGAAAGGCTTCGGCATGCCGGCAGCGGAAATGGACGGCATGACCCCGGCGGAGGTATTCCAGCCGGAGAGGCGGCACAGCAATGAGGTCAGCCTGGAGGTCGGCCAGCGCAGCGCGGAGCCGGGAGAGGTTGGTGGCATCCGCCAGGATGGCCAAATCCGTGTCGCGGCTAAACTCGGCTGCGCCGTAAAACACGCAGGCCTGGCCGCCCATGAGGAGGGCGCGGACGCGGTGTTCTTGGATCGAAGAAAGGACTTTGCGTATCGGGTTCGGGATCAAGCGAGCCTCCTAACATCAGGTAGGCGGACCAGAGTTTCTCACTCTCAGCCCACCGCTCCGCCGGCGTGAGGCGGTACCACTCCGCCCATTCGCCGCCGACAAGTTGTTCCGCAGATACCACGCGGCCAGTGTGCCACGATTCTCGGCCGGCTTCAAGGCATTCGCGGCGGTGCGGGCGGGGCCGCCTGGGCGCTCTGTCCACCCAGCTGCAGGCGCGCGTTGTGTGCGCCAGGAGCCGGGCGGGGTGGATTTGAAAGCAAGATGGCCCCGGACACGCTTTGAGAGGGCTTTGGGGGGGCTACAGGCAATCCAGCGGGCTTCTCAGCCCGCTGCCACCCTGCCGCACCACGTGCGTGTAGATCATGGTCGTGGACACGTCGTAATTCAGGTTGGGAACCACCGCCTCCAACCCGCGCTTGAGGGTCGTCCGGACCGGATGCGGGCGATCCTGCCATTGACGACCTTGATCCTCTTGCATAACCTTGAGGCCAGGATGATAGCGAAGGCGCCAATCAAGTTAATGTTTCTCGCCCAATATCTACATAGGTTAACTCTTGTAAATGTTCAAACATAGCGCCGGAACTCTACCGCAGTTTGCTTGTCTAAAACTCGAATTGAGCTGAAAACGAGAATGAAGGTGACAGGCGCTAACAAGACGCCGGACCGAATGACGAGGAGCGCGGTCACGCCGCTGTCCCACGTCGTGCGTCCTTGGCGCGCTCCTCGTTATCGGCCAGTTCTCCGTTGAACGTCTTCGCCCCGCCATGAATGCCGAGGAGAGAGACAAGCAGCGGCGTAAGGAACTGATGCTGCGAGCCGTTCAGGACCAGATGACCAGCCCGGACACACCCGAGGTCAGGGTGCATTACGAGCGGTTGCTGGCACTCGGGCACACTGATGCTCAAGCGCGCGAGTTGATCGCTACGGTGCTGGCGTTCTACCTCTGGCACACCATGCGGAAGGACGATTACACCTACGCCGACTACGTTGCCGAGTTAACGCGGTTGCCGGAGGTTGATTGGCAGGAGGACAAAAAGGACGATGTGTAGCTCCTGGTGCGGCGGACGCTCCGATGGCGTTTCCGTTGTGCTCCTGCGCCAGCGGCGGCGTGCCGCCCGCCCTCGCGTTCCCTTCGCCTTCCGATTCAGCACACGCGGACCGATTCCATCCCCAACAGCTTGCCCAGCTTCTCCAGCTTTGAGGCGATGTGGCCCACCCCGACCGCACAATGGTGAGCGGGGCCATGCACGTTCCAGTTCTCGACGAACTTCCGCGCGCCGAGGCTGAACCGGTAGCGGCTGTTGGTGTTGCCGATTTCGAGGATCGGCCCGGGCTCGGACTGGCCTTCGGCCATGAGCAGTTTCAAGCGTCCATCCACCGTCTGCACCACCGACAGGAGCGTCACGGGCCCATGCTTGACGGACATTTCCACCGACAACCCGCGCCCGACCTTGCCGTGATACACTCGCAGCGGACGCACCTTGGTCTTGCCCTGGGCGATGGCAATGTGCCCGGGGCCGTCGTGGCCCATGAGCACGATGTCATCGTTAAAATCCATCGCGTAGTATTCCGTGAACGACCCGCCGGCGCCGAAGCCGTCGAGGATCTTCATCGCCTGGACGTTCTTGATCTCCATTTCGCCCGCGACGGGAATCCCCCGTCCGGTCAGCAGTGAGGTGCCCAGGATGATGGAGGTGATGGCGTCTTCGTTGGCCGGGTTGCCGGTGCCGGAATAGAAGTAGGCCAGCGAACCCAGCTTGTGCTCCGCCACCAGCCGGTCGAGCGCGACCGAGGTGCGCGCCGCCCGCTGCAGTTCCGCCCGCGGACAGTCCGGTTGCACGTCGAAGACGTTATGGAAGAGTTTCACGCGCTCCGCCACTTGGGCCCGTGTGACCTGTGTCCGCAGCGCCGCGAGTTCGTCCACCTCAAGGATCTCGATGTGCCCGCCGAAAAAGGCGCATTGCTGGGTGAGGTCGGAGTAGATGTCGAGCATGCCGCAATAATAATGGCCCATGACGCCCAGGCGATTGTGCTCCATGAGATGGGCGACGCGCGCGGCCTCGACCCACTCGTCCACTTCGCGCCAGCAGGCGGGGTCGTTGTCAATCATGCCCGTGACCTGGTGAAAGGGCACGCGCGCGCGGTTGAAGGCGTTGGCGATTTCCGGCACGGGACAGGAGGCGCAATAGGCCAGCCATTCGCCGGTCATCCGGGTGCGGTCGCCCAGTTTGTTGAAAGCGGCGTAATCAATGGCCGCCGTGGGCTGGAGATTGAGAATGATCACCGGCACCTTGGCGCGCCGCACGACCGGCAGCACGGTGGACGATAACGCGTAGGTGGTGACGTGCAGGAAGATCAGGTCCACATCCGCCTGGCGGAACTTGTGTCCGGCCGCCAGCGCCTTCTCCGGTGTGTCCACCAGGCCGAGGTTGACCACTTCCACACCCGGCCGCCTCAGCCTGCCGGCGACTTTGCCCAGGTAGCCCTTGAGGCGCGCTTCCAGGCCCGCGAACTGCGGCCAGTAGGTTTCCAGGCCAATGCCAAATAGTCCAACTTTGAGTCGTGCTTTCATCGGTATCCCGCATGGTGGCGCGAACGGTGGTAAATCGTTCCGGTGGGCCCGCCAACCGGCAGGGAAGGGAAGGCAACCGATCCGCCAGCGTCGGCTAAGTTCAACGCTTTGCGTCGGACTTGCATCTCCATGTGGCCCAAGCATGGCTTTTCAGCCTCTCAGGCCGCTGCGGCGGCACAGCGTTCAATCTACGCTTCGCGCTGAAGGCCAGGAGTCCTGCAGCGCGCTGCCACTAAAGGTTCGCCGCTAAGGGTTGGCCGGCTTGCGCTGCTTCATCATCTTCTCGATCATCTCGCGCTGTTCCGGCGTCATATTCTTCATGGCTTCCTCCATCTGTTTCTTGGCACCTTCCATCTGCTTCTTGGCCTCGTCGGCCTGCGGGCCGGACATGCCGCCCATCATGCCCATGAGGCCGCCCTCGGACTTGGTGTACCCGGCGGGAAGCTCGAACGTCGAAGCGGGGAGCGTTTTCTTGTCCACTTTCACCACTTCCATGGTGACCTTGGTGCCCTCCGGGGTGGTGGCGATGGATTTCAGCGGCAGGCCATCGGCCCCGGCATCCTTCAGGGCCTTGATCAATGCCTCCTGGCCGCCCCCCTTGCCGGGCCGGCCTTGCCATTTGCTGAACGTTGCATAGTCGAGCAGGTCTTTGGCCGTCCATACCTCCATGGTCTCGCCCTTCCCGTTACCGGGCTTCTGCTCCTTGACCCGCACGTGCTGGGTCTTGTAGCCGAGGATGTTTTCCTGGCCGAGCTTCTCAACGGTGTATTTCCGGGCGTTCTGCGATTGGCCGGCCATTTCCCGGAGCTTGGCCAGGTCCATCTCCGAGTAGGTCCGATTGGCGTCGTCAATGTGGTACAGCGTGTCCGGGGTGGCCGTCTTCTGCAGGACCACCATTTTCATGGTCATCGCTCCCATCTCCATGTTGATTTCGCAGCGGGCGCCGGCTTTTGCGACCGCGGCCCGCATTGTGCCGCCGCCGCCGAACTCGCCGCCTTGGCCGGCGGTGGTCATCTTCATGTCCAGAATGCCCTCGAACTCGCCAAACGCCGGACTCGCCGCCAGCAGCAGCGCAAACAGGACGGGACTGATTCTCTTACGCATAGATTATCCTCAATAGTCTTTGATATTTTCCGAAGCGCGTGCGCCAACGCACCGTTACCGCACAACAGCTAATACCTACCTCACAAACAGCTCCAGGCGCAAGGAGAATCCCGGCAATCCAGTTCATCCGAGCAAGGCTTTCGCCTTGGCCAGGGCCTCGTCCAGCTTGCCGACGTCCTTGCCGCCGCCGCGGGCGTTGTCGGGGCGTCCCCCGCCTTTCCCGCCAACGATGGGCGCGATGGTCTGAATGATCTTGCCTGCCTGGACTTGCTTGGTGTGTTCCGGCGAAACCGTGGCCACAAGGGCCACCGCGTTATTCGCCGTGCCGCCGAGGACCACCACGCCCTTGAACTGACCCTTGAGCGCGTCCGCTATGGATTGCAGGAAGTCGCCGTCCGCCGCGCCTAGGTTCTCCACGATCGCGGGCCTTGAGCCGATCGTCTGGGCCTTGGCCGCCAGATTGCGGGCGATCTCGGCTGCCTGTTTCTGCTGCATGGCCTTGAGCTGCTTCTCCAAGTCCTTCTGCTGCGCCAGCAGCGCCTCGATCTTCTTCTCCAGCTCGCCCACGGGCGAGTTGACCTTGCCGGCGAGGGCCTTGATGAGCTGCAACTCCTCGTTCGCCCGCTTGTAAGCCTCCAGCCCCGAAACCGCCTCGATGCGCCGGATGCCGGCGGCGATAGCCGACTCGGCGGCGATGCGGAAGAGGCCGATCTCGCCCGTGGCACGCGTATGCGTGCCGCCGCAAAGCTCCATCGAGTAGCCGTCCAGCGCGGCGGGCTTGCCGCCGATCTGCACCACGCGCACGACGTCGCCGTACTTCTCGCCGAAGAACTGCATGATGTCCTTGCGGCTCTTGATGTCGCCGTATTTGGCCTCGGTCCAGGTGAGGGGAGCGTTTTCGAGGATGCGCTCGTTGACGAGGCGCTCGACATCGGCCACCTGCTGCGGGGTGAGCGGGGCGCTGCTGAAGTCGAAGGTCAGCTTGTCCGGCCCGACGTAGGAACCCTTTTGCGTGGCGTCCTGGCTGACGACCTCGTGCAAGGCCCAGTGGAGCAGGTGCGTCACCGTGTGGTGGCGCTGGATGGCCTCGCGGCGGGCACGGTCAACGGTCAACGTCACCTCGCTCCCGACTGCTGGCACGTCCGCCTCTTCACTTCGGACTTCGGACTTCGGACTTCGGACTTCCAGGAAGTGCAGCCAAGCGTCGCCGGCCTTCTGGGTGTTGATGATGCGCCAGAGCTGGCTGCCGTGCTCGAGTTCGCCGGTGTCGCCGACCTGTCCGCCCATCTCGGCGTAGAACGGCGAGGTGTCGAGGATGACCGCGGTCTTGTCCTTCACGCCGACCACTTCGAGGACCTTGGCGGGCGACTCCAGTTGTCGTAGCCGACGAATTGGGTAGGCGTGGTGGTCTCGACCTGGGAGAGTTCGATGACTTGCTTCTTCTGTGCGGCGCGGGCGCGGGCCTTCTGCTCTTCCATCAGCTTGTTGAAGCCGGCGACATCAACGGTCATGCCGCGCTCGCGGGCCATGAGTTCGGTGAGGTCGAGCGGGAAGCCGTAGGTGTCGTAGAGTTCGAAGGCAACTTCGGCTCGAAAACGGAGGAGTAGTCTGAAGTCGCGCTCTCCTTGCGTGCCTCAGACTGTCGCGGACGTTGATCCACTTGCTCAAGCCTCCGGCTGGCTCTTGAGGATTTCAACATCATCGTTCAGGTAGGCGAGCCAGCTTCTTCAGAACTGCGCAGTGCTCGTAATCGGCGAACTGCTTCACGTCGTCAGGGTGAACAGAGATCTCTGCGACTTCGCCAGCTGCAGTTTCCGCCGCTGCGGATCGACGGCTGGTCAACACCGACAAGTTCTCGTCGGTAACCCGCAGTGCCGCATCAAACAGCTCTGTATCCCCGATCCAGCGTCTTATTGAACGCCTCCTCCTCGCGCTGGATGACTTGCTCGATGTGGTCCTGCTTGGCGCGGAGTTCGGGGAAGACGTGGCCCATGGTGTCGGCCAGGACGGCTACCAACTTGTAGAAGAAAGGTTCGTGGAAGCCCAGGGTGCGGCCGTAGCGGACGGCGCGGCGGAGGATGCGGCGCAGGACGTAGTTGCGGTCGGTGTTGCCCGGCTGGATGCCGTCGGCGATGGCAAAGCTCAGCGTGCGGATGTGATCCGCAATCACGCGAAACGCGACATCTAGCTTCTCCTGCTCCGTCGTCGGCGGGGTGCCAGCCGCCGGCAAGGTGGAGCCATACTTCTTGCCGCTGAGCTTCTCGATCTTGTCGAAGAGCGGCCGGAAGATGTCGGTCTCGTAGTTGGAGATGATGCGGGTGAAGTCGGTGAAGTTGCGCGTGTTCTGGATGATGCCGGTGACGCGCTCGAAGCCCATGCCGGTATCCACGTGCTTGGCGGGCAGCGGCGAGAAAGTGCCGTCCGGGTTGGCGTTGAACTGGATGAAGACGAGGTTCCAGATCTCGATGCAGCGGGCGTCGCCCTTATTGACCAGGCTGCCCCGGGTGTCGCCCTGGGGCGTGAGGTCCACGTGGAGTTCGCTGCACGGGCCGCAGGGGCCAGTGTCACCCATCATCCAGAAGTTGTCTTTCTTGCCCCCGTTGATGATGTGTGCTTTGGGGTCGAGGCCGGCGGCGCGAAACTTCTCGGCCCACACGTCGTAGGCCTCCTGGTCGAACTCGCTGGGGTCACCCTTGCTCTTGTCCGGCGAATAGACCGTCGCATAGAGCCGGTTCTTGGGGAACTTCCAGACCTCGGTCACCAGCTCCCACGCCCACTCGATGGCCTCTTTCTTGAAGTAGTCGCCGAAGGACCAGTTGCCGAGCATCTCGAAGAAGGTGTGGTGGTAGGTGTCGAGGCCGACGTCTTCGAGGTCGTTGTGCTTGCCGCCGGCGCGGATGCATTTCTGGGTGTCGGCGGCGCGGGTGTCGCTGCCCGCCTTCGCACTGCCGTGCTCCGGCGCGGCAAGCCCGGGGATCGCACCGGCCCACTTGGAGACGTCCGGGGCCCGCTGGCCCAGGAAGATGGGCACGAACTGGTTCATGCCGGCGTTGGTGAACAGCAGGTTTGGCGAGTCCGGCATTAGGCTCGCCGAGGGCACAATGGTGTGCCCCTTCGACTTGAAGAAGTCCAGGAACGACTGTCGTATCTCCGCACTGGTCATATAGATGCAAACCATTTAACCGCAAAGAGCGCAGAGAACGCAAAGGATTTCCTGATTTCCGGCGTTCCCGGGTGCTTTCCCCCACGGTCTCCGCTGCAACCGTCCTCCTACCGGGACCCCGACACGCAAGGCATCAACTCAGGACGATTTCAATCTTCTGACCGGCCGGGATGACGACCTCAACGGGGAAAGTGATCGTAGCGTGGCGGCCATCTAGGCGATGCGCCGCGATAACCTTCTGGCCGTTGGCGATCGCCCGAGTGGAGGTGGGCTCAAGCCCCTGAGGCACCTGCAGGGCAAGCGTGCGCAGGCGTAGTTTGCCCCATTTAACCTCAATCTCAGCCCTTTGCGTTGCGCCCTCGATTCTCTGGGTAAAGGTCCCCCAAGCTTGCGCGGTCGTGAAAGCGGCGCGGAAGTTCTCCGGGGTCAGGCGGGGCGCGAAGCCCAGGTGCCCCTTTGGTCCGTGATGCTCGTAGCCGCAGGCGGCGAGGAAGACGCCGTAGCTGGCCATGGCCCGGGCGTAATGATCGCCGCATTCGACTTCGTTCCACGGGTTGCGCCGCAAAGGATGATAGCGGTCGTGAATCATGCGCGTGACGGCGAGGCCCTCGGTCAGCATGCCCTCGGCAATCATGTGCCCGGCCGCCTGGTATTCGAAGCCGGTCATGCATTCATTGAAGTAGGCGTCGAAGCCGCCCGGGACTCGCTGCGCCTCGCCGCGCGGCCAGGCGCACATCAGCAATCCGCCTTCGCCGGGCATCGCATACCAGCGCCCCGGCTTATTGACCGCCCGGTACGGCCCCACATCCGGCGTGAAGTTGTAGCGCCACAGCGAGCGCAGGGCGGTCTTGGTGTTGGTCTCATCGAGAATACGGCCCAGGCCAACCTGCCACGCCCAGCTTTGGCCGAACACCTGGTCAATCTCGCAGCCGTCGTACGACCCCACCGTCTTGCGATGCGCCGGGTCCGCCAACTGGACGTAATACTCCCCATTGAACAAGGTCTCCTCTATAGCGCGGCGGCCCCTGTCAAAAAGGTCGCGGCACTGTCTGGCAAAGGCCGGATCGCCCATCTCGTTCGCCATCTCCTCACCCGCGCGCAAGGCCGCCAGGTAAAGGCCGCTCAACCACGCCACGCGCCCGAACCAATCCGCGTCGAGCGTATTGTGCTGCGGGCCATCAATGATGCCGTCCGCACCGGCGTCCTTGCTGATGAGAAACTCCAGCGCCTTCTTCGCGCGCGGCCAGACGCGCCGGAGAAAGGCGTCATCGGCGCTCATCTGGTGCTCGCGCCAGGTGCGGAGGATCACGCCGGCCTGCCCGTCCACCGCCCAATGATTGTTATGCTCGGCGCGGAACCGGATGGACCCCGTGGCGGGGTCAAAGCCCACGCCGAAATCCGCCTGCTCGCGCGCGGACCGCTCGAGCGGTGGAAAGAGCCGGGCCACGGCGTGTGCATAGTGCCAGACATGCGTGCAGGTGCCTGCGCAGCAGCCCGACGCCCTCCCAGCCATAGAACCGACCGTTGCCGAGCCAATAACAGGTGTTCGTGGCCAGAATGGACGCGTTGAGGAAGGTGCGGTCGAGAAACCAATATGGCAGCGTCGAATCATACCAGGTGTCATGCCACCGCACCGTTTCCGCGCGCAGGCGGTCGTAGTTCTGCGCCACGTAATCCGCCACCGCGACCGCGCTGGAGAATCGAGTCCCATACCAGCGGCCGCGATGATCGCCGAGGCCGTCAATCTTGAGATTCGGGAAATGCCAGGTGACGACGAAGCTCACCGTGGCCGATTCGCCCGGCCCGAGGGCAAGCTTGCGCATGAGCGATCCAACCAGCTTCGCCCCGAACGGCCTGGCCACGGCGGCTCCCGAGGCAGCCGCGCCATCGAAGACGACGTGGGCAGCAGGATCGGCTTCGGGCAGGGCAGCGCGGGTAATGTCGGGACCGGAAACCCCGGTCGGGATTTTCGCTTTGAGCAGAGCCAGGCCCATGGTCCCGAAATCCGGCTGCTCGTTGAGGGGCGCTTGCGGCGTGAGCGGTTCGTCGCTGAACACGATGTAATCCAGGCCGATGTTGCCCCACGAGCCCTTCTCGTCATCAACCACCTGCAACTTCGCCGTCCGGCCAGCCCACCGGCGCACGGCGAAGCTGCGCGGTTCCATCCGGTTGTTATTCTGGCCGGTAGCGGAAAGCACGATCTTGTCGTCCACCCAGAGGTTGAGACAGGTCTTGCCTTTGTGCGCCCCGCCGCCAATGCGGAACTTGATCAAGTCCCGCTCAATCACAAACGGCCTGCTGGTAAGACTGCCTGTGGCGGCGTCCTTCGTGTCCACGCCAGTGCTCGACGCGGCAGCGTGCGAGTTCACGGCGCGTTTGCCGTGCGCATTCAAGTTCGCCCTGGTACGCGGGCACTTTGTCCATCTCAACCGGCCCGCTGCCGAAAGCCGTGCCGGTCACGGTCCAACCCTCGTAGGTATCCTTCTCGAAATCGTCGAACACGATGTCCGGCCGCTTGGCCTGGCGCGATTGCTCCGCCACGGCCTCAGCGCTGCATTCGAGAAGGGTAAATCCTTCGCGCCGCAGGATACGATTTCGCCTCAGCCCAGCGCTCGACTCCGCCGAATGCAGGCAAACCGCATTCTCCAGCCAGCCCGCCAGCTCCGCCTCGACTTTGTTCGCGCCGTGGTTCTTCACCGTGAACCGCATCACCGTCGCCGGCATGGCCGAGTCTTCCGGATTGAGCGGGATGAACGGTGAGAACGCCGCGAGCGACACGTTAACGGGCGATGCCGGATCGCGGTATTCGACAAAGCCAATCGGGTATTCGCCGATGAACGAGATATCCTTCCAGCCGGTGCGATCCAGCGCGCGCACCTCCGCTTTACCGCCGGCCAGGATCTTCAGCGCGAAGCCCTGGTCCAGCGGCGAGGCCGGCTGGCGCGGTTTCGCATAGTGCGCATCAGCGGTGCTGTGGTGCTGGTTGAAAACATCCCAATGCCAGAGCTTGCCGTCGCCTCCCAGATAAAGCTGCCCGGCGCAGAGGCCGCCAATCGGCATCCCGATCTTCTCCAACTCCGCCCCGCGATAGACGGTGCGCGAGCCGCGCTCGGTCAGCGACTTGACCCAGTCCGGATGCAGCTTCTTATCGGCGGGGACCAGCTTCTCGAAATCCGCCGCGGTGAAAGGCCCGGCCACGATGCGCCACGGAGCGGCCAACGCCGCGGCGCCGCCGACACTGACGCGCTTGAGGAAATCACGGCGGGCGATCCCGTCGCAGCAGTCATGATGGGGGCTGCCGTCCTGGATTCTCATTACAGTTGGCGGCGGTATTCGGCTGGACCTCGCGCAAGGCGACACCGGCGCAGGTCGTGTCTGCCTTCGTTCCTGCCGGCAGTTTACCGGCCTTCGTCCTGCTTCAAGCCTTCAGGCCCTTGAGGTCGGCTACGAACTTCTCTTTGGCATGCATCATATCCTTCCAGGTGACCACGCCATTCTTGTAAGCCGCCATCCGCCCGAGAATGGTGGTCAGGTTGCTCCGCACGCTCGAGGGGACGGTGGGATTGCCGCACTCGCCCTTGATGATGCTGTCGCGGAAGGTGGCAATGTTATTCTCCACCCCTTCGCTGTAGATCGCTCCCACTTTGCCGGCGCTATGGAATTCAGTCGCTTTGATGGTGACGTTATCGGAGTAATGCACGTCGGCAGTGCCTTTGAGACCATAGACGCGGCACATGATGTCGTCGTAGCCATAGCCGGATTGATGGGAGTTGAAGCTGACCACCACGTCGTTCGGGAAGTAGAAGATGACCGCAAAGTGGTCCCAGCAGTCGCCGACAAACTCGCGCTTCCGGCCGCCGGTGCCGTAAGCGCGGACCGGTTCGGCATCGAGCAGCCAGCAGGTGAGGTCGAGCGCATGGATGTTCTGCTCGGTGATGACGTCGCCGGAGAGAATGCGGTCAACGCCCCAGGCCCGCAGGCGAACCTCGGGATTCTTCGGGTCCTTGCGCAGGACCTGGTCCATGTGTTCCCAGGTCGGGCCGCAGTGATAAGCGGCCTCGGCGGAGATGATCTTGCCGATCTCGCCGTTGTGGACGGCCTTGACGGCGTCCTGGTGCACCTTGCAGGCGCGGGTCTGGAAATCCACCAGGAAGCAGAGCTTCTTCGCGGTGGCCTTCTTGCCGCTCTCGGCAATGGTGAGGCAGCCGGGCACATCCACCGCGATCGGCTTGGCCAGATAGACATGCTTGCCGGCGTCAACTGCGGCGGCCGCCTGCTCAGGGTGGAAATAGGGCGGGCTCTCGATGACCACCGCATCCAGCTTCTGCTCCAGCAGCTTGCGGTAGCCGGAAAGGCCGCTAAAACGTCTGGCGGCCGGCACCTTGAACTTCTCGCCCGCCTGGTCCGCGTAATCCTGGAAGTAGTCCGCGACGGCGACGACATTGTAGCCGCCGTTCTTCTGGAACAGGTCGGCGATCCATTTCCCGCGGTTGCCGCAGCCGATGAGGCCGATGTCAATCTTCGAGTTGGCCTCCGCGCCGCGCAGCAGTTCGGGCTGCAAGACGGTGAAAGCCAGAACCGAAGCCCCGGTCCCGGCGATGAACTGGCGGCGCGTGATGGTGGGGGAGTCTGTGCTCGTGTGCTGATGCTGAGATGTAGTCATTGTAGGTCCTTAAGTCTTAGTGCGATTAAGCGAATCTGGGCGCATCGAACCAAGTCGCCGGGCGCCTGTCAAACTTTGTCCTGGGGCCAGAGTCTGCTTTAGGTGCGGCTTGGCAGCAGCGCCGGAGCGCCGACTTCCAGTCGGCTTTGGACGGCCAGTCACCTGCGGGGCCCGCCGGCACCTGCGAGCATCTTAAGCCGACTGGAAGTCGGCGCTCCGGTCTCGCGCGATCTGGCCATGGTGGTACGGACGCAGTGCGCCCGTCTGCTTCTCCGTTGTGTTCCCGGGAGCGCTTCGCTAGGTTTCGACCTGTGAAACTCATTGAACACCCCCATCGGCGCTCCCGCATCACATCCATCCTGAGAGTGTGCGTCTTGGCGCTGGGGCTGGCGGCATTTAGGTCTGGCGCAGTTTCGCCCCTCCCTGACAAGGTCACGCCCGTTATTCCGGACCGGCAGGATTCGCAAACACCGGACCGGGTGCGGTTGACCGGCTGGGTCGGCAGGCGCGTTGAGGCCAACGAAGCTAGCCGCCTGGTGAAGCTGGACCCGGCGCGCCTGCTCGAAGGCTATCGCAAGCGCCCCGGCCGGCAGACCTGGGACGGCGAACACGTCGGCAAATGGCTGCACGCCGCCACTCTGGCCTGGGTCAACACCGGCGACCCCGCCTTGCGCCAGAAGCTCGACTACGTTGCCGCCGAGCTGATCAAGTGCCAGCTCGCTGACGGCTACCTGGGCACTTACCTCGACAAGGACCGCTGGACGGCAGTGGGATGTCTGGGCGCACAAGTACAACCTGATCGGCCTGATCACCTACATGCGCTACACCGGCAACCTGGAGCCGCTGCCGGCCTGCCGCCGCATGGCCGATCTGCTCTGCAAGACCTTCGGGGACGGGCCCGGCCAGCTCGACATCATCAAGGCCGGGCACCACAAGGGCATGGCGCCGACCAGCGTGCTCGAACCCATGGTGTTGCTCTACCGACTGACGGGCGAGCCGCGTTACCTCGACTTCTGCCGCTACATCCTCCGCGCCTGGGAACAGCCCAACGGGCCGAAGATCATCTCGACGCTGCTCACCGCCAAGCGCGTGGACAAGGTCGGCAACGCCAAGGCCTACGAGATGCTCTCCTGCCTCAACGGCGCGCTGGAGTTCTACCGAACGACTGGCGAGACCGAACATTCTTCCCGCCTGCCTCAACGCGTGGGACGACATCGTCCGCAACCGCCTCTACCTCACCGGCGCCGCCAGCTACGGCGAGTTCTTTCGTGACGACTTCGACCTGCCCAACGTGGCCAACGTCGGCGAGACCTGCGTCACGGTCACCTGGCTGCAGTTCAATGCCCAGTTGCTCCGGCTGACCGGCGAGGCGCGTTTCGCCGAGCAGCTTGAACGGGTCATCCTGAATCAGTTGTTCGGCGCCCAGCGCTGTGACGGCTCAGGCTGGGGTTACTACGTGCAGATGGCCGGTCGGAAGCCTTACAGCAGCACCCTCGATGGTCATTGCTGCCTCTCCAGCGGCCCGCGCGGCGTCGCGCTCATTCCCACCTTCGCCGTCACCACCGATGCCGACGGGGTGGTGCTGAACCTCTACGACTCCGGCACCGCGAAACTCAACCTGCGCGACGGCACCGCCGTGACGCTGACCACCGACACGCGTTATCCCAGCGATGGCCGAGTTCGGATCATCGTGGACCCCGGCGAGCCGAAGACCTTTGCCGTGAAAGCGCGCATCCCGGCCTGGTGCACCAACTCCTCGGTCTGGGTGAACGCCCAGCTACTGAAGCCGCAACCCGGAGCCGACGGCTACGTCGCGATCACGCGAGCGTGGAAGAAGGGCGACCGCATCGAACTGCGGTTCAAGCTAAGACCGCGGGTTGTTATCGGCGATCACCGCAACCAGGGCAACCTGGCGGTGCTCTACGGGCCGCTGGTTTTGGCGGCGGACCAGGCGCTGCTGGGGGGCACGAACGCAAACCTCGCCGACCTTGCCGCCGCCAGCACGAATCTCGCCGTATTGGACGTCAGGCCGGAGCAGGCGCCCAAGGAGCTAAGGTCATGGCCGTCCGCGCTGGTCTATCGCATTCATGCCATTGCCCGCCGAGCGGTGGGGTCCCTCAAAGCCGGCGCGCCGCTCGAAGTCCGGCTGGTGCCTTTTGCCGATGCGGGCGCGAGCGGCACACCTTACAAGGTGTGGCTGCCGCTGGGGCTGGCTTCGACCAGCGGAGACGTGTTGCTCGACGGCTATGAGACCCATTCCCGCATGGGGAACCTCGAGGGCTCCATGATTGACGAAGACTTCCGGAGCTTCGTAACCACCCTGCGCGACCGACCGGGGGTCGAGGATTGGTTTGCCGTGACGCTCGACGAACCGGTCACCATCAGCCAGGTCGTATTTGCCCACGGCAAGACCTTCCACGACGGCGGCTGGTTTGACGCCAGTGCCGGCAAACCGCGCCTCCAGGTCAAGGCTGCCGCCGATGCCCAGTGGGAAACTGTCGGGGAACTCAAGGACTATCCCGCCACCACCGTCACTGATCCTGCCGGCCTCAAAGCCGGTGAATCCTTCACGTGCCAGTTGACGAACCCGATCAAGGCGCTGGCCGTCCGGGTCGTCGGCAAGCCCGCCTCGGGTGACAACCCGCGACGCGCCTTCTCTTCCTGCGCCGAGCTCCAGGCCTTCAACGCCCCGAAGGACGGCGGCTGGCAGTCGCTCTTCAACGGCAAGGACCTGAGCGGCTGGGTGCCCGTGCATGACGTTACCTTCGTGGTCACGAACGGCAATCTTCGCCTCGTCACCGGCATGGGCTGGCTGCGCACGGAGACAGCAATACGCCGACTTTGTGCTCGAAGCCGAGTGGCGCGCCCTGGTGCCGGACTACGACAGCGGGCTGTTCATCCGCGCCGGGCTGGACGGCAAGCCCTGGCCCAAAGACGGCTGGCAGGTCAACCTCCTGCGCAGCGCCCTCGGCGGCCTGGTCAAGGGCTACAAGACCGTCGTGCCGGCCGAGACACCGCCGATGCCGGTCAACCAGTGGGTCAAGGTCCGCATCGAAGCGCATGGCCGCAAGATCACGCTGGATGTCAACGGCGAGCGGGCCTGGGAATACAACGAGCTAGACGCCGACCGCGGCTACATCGGCATCCAGGCTGAAAACAAGGCCTTCGACTTCCGCAACCTCCGCATCCAGGAACTGCCCCGCAGCGATCAGCCCGCCCTGAAGTAAGGCCGTCACCCTGCAGCCGCTTGCCTGCCTGCTTCGCGCCCTTGCGGCTTCGCGTGAGGCCGCCGTCACCGAACCACGCCTTCACCACCAGCCACCAAAGGTGGGGCGCGCAGTCCCCTGGGCGCCGGCCTGAGGGGAAGGCGGCTATTTCCGGATGGCTCTCTGCCAGTCGGTCGAAACGTTGCTTGGTCGGCATATACTGATACTGATGCGGGCAATTGCCCGGCCCTCGAAGCGTGTAAACTTCCCGCGTCACCGTCAACCATCCTGGCGGAGGAGCCTCAGGTACTCTTCTTCTCAAATCCGCTCACATATAGGCTGGAATCGCAGAACGCACATTCTCGATCTACAGCATCATTGAATGGTCACGTCGCCCGACGCTCCTCTCCGGCGTATAAGCGGTTCTTCGCTGTTTGCGGTGGAAACCCCTGTGCCTTTGAGGGACACCACTGAGGAGGAAAAAGGCATCCCTCTCATAATCAACAACTTACTCCTCTTTTCGGGGTAATAGGGCCCAGCTCAGGCAGCAGACCAGTGCCGCCAGCCTTTCCTACCGGGATTGACGCTGTGGAGGCTTAAGGCCCCAAGCGCCGATTCTCCACCCGAACCTTCTCGTCAAAGTACCCACAGTGCCCCAATAGTACCTCCGTAGTACCCTCCGTGGTACCTTCCCTTACGCAGAAGTACCCCCACTACGGATGTACTAGGGAGGTGACTAGGGAGGTACTACGGAGGTGCTATGGATGTAGTATCTGGAATGCCTGGATGCAGCCGTTAAGGCCTGGAGTGGGACCCGGCACGGTGCCACGGCTCCTGTTCCCCGGGAAAGCCCGGGCTGATTTCCGGCAGCGCACCGGGTTGTGCCCACGGTTCCGGCATGCGAGGGTACCAGTGCAGTTAGGCTTTCGGTCTTGCTCTTGTTTTGTTGTGGGTTCGTGGCATTCAGGGGCGGCTCGGGTAACCAAGCCGCCCTTTTTCTCTGCCGCCCCCCTCACTCCTACCCCCAGGAACCCTGGTCGAGGCTTTGGCAACATGCATCTACGTCTGATAGCAAGGTTGAAATCACCACGAGGAACGGCTAAAACGCCCTGCGCCTGACCATCGCTGCAACAGAGACCATATGATTCGACGAACTTCCTCACTCGTTGTCACGCTCTCCCTGACTCTCTCAGCCTCGGTGTTCCTGTGCCGCGGCGCCGGCCTGAAGGTGGACGGTTTGAAGTGCGAATACCGCCTCAACCCGCTTGGGCTCGACACCCCTCAGCCGCGCCTGAGCTGGGTCCTCGAATCGCCCGAGCGCGGCCAGCGGCAAACCGCCTACCAGGTGCTCGCGGCGACCACTCCGGAGCTGTTGTCCAAAGGCAAAGCCGACCTGTGGGACAGCGGGAAGGTGCCGTCAGCCAAGTCGGTCCACGTGGTCTATGCGGGCCAGCCGTTGCGCGCCGGCCAGCGAGTCCATTGGAAAGTGCGTGCCTGGGACCGCGAAGGCCAAGCTTCCGCTTACAGCGCGGCGGCTGGGTGGGAAATGGGGCTGCCGGCACCGGCGGATTGGCGCGCGGCCTGGATCACCCGCCAGCGGGCCGAGCCGCTTTCCGAGCCGAAGATGTTCGAGGATGACCCCGCGCCGCTGTTCCGAAAGGAATTCCGTCTCGACAAGAAGATTCGCCGCGCCCGGGTCTATGTGAGCGGTCTGGGCTATTACGAGCTGAGCCTGAACGGCCAGCGTGTCGGCGACCACGTGCTCGACCCCGGCTGGACCACCTACTCGAAGCGCGTGCTCTACTCCACCTACGATGTGACGGACCAGTTGAAGCGAGGACAGAACGCGCTCGGGGTGATGCTCGGCAACGGCTGGTTCAATCCGCTTCCTCTCCGTTTCTGGGGCCGCATCAATTTGCGTGAGCATCTCACTATCGGCGAGCCCCGCCTCATCTTGCAGCTTGTGGCCGAGTTCACCGACGGCACGTCGCAAACCGTTGTCACCGACGAGAGCTGGAAGGTCAGCAACGGCCCCCTGTTGCGCAACAACCTCTACCTTGGCGAAGTCTATGACGCCCGAAAGGAACAGCCGGGCTGGGACAAGGCAGGCTTCGACGACTCAACCTGGCAGCAGGCGGTCCGCGCCCCCGAACCGCTCGGCCCCCTGCGGGCGCAGGATGCGCCGCCGATTCGCGTCACGCGCATCCTTAAGCCGGTCAAGCTCACCGAGCCCAAGCCGGGCGTCCACGTCTTCGATCTCGGGCAGAACTTCGCCGGCTGGGTCCGGCTCCGCGCTCAGGGCCCAGCCGGCACGCGCGTGCGGTTGCGCTACGGGGAACTGCTTTACCCGGACGGCACCCTCAATGGCATGACCTCGGTCTGCGGCCAGATCAAACAGGGCGGACCCGGTTACCGCTACGACGGGCAAGGCGCACCAAAGACGGCCTGGCAGATGGATGAATACGTTCTCAAGGGTGAGGGAGAAGAAGTCTATACCCCGCGCTTTACCTTCCACGGGTTTCGCTATGTCGAGGTCACCGGCTTTCCGGGCAAGCCCACGCTGGCCTCGCTGGAAGGGCTGCGGCTCAACTCGGACGTTGCGCCCGCGGGCACGTTCACTTGCTCGAACGAGCGGTTCAACCGCATCCAGCAAATGGTGTTGTGGACGGAGCTCAGCAACCTGTTCAGTGTGCAATCCGACTGCCCGCACCGCGAGAAATTCGGCTACGGCGGCGACATCGTCGCCGCCGGAGAGATGGCGATGTTCAACTTCGACATGGCCCGCTTCTACGCGAAGGCGGTGCAGGATCTGGCCGACGCCGTGCGCCCGAACGGCGGCTTTACCGAAACCGCGCCGTTCGTCGGGATCAGCGACCAGGGCCTCGGCGACGGCTCCGGCCCGGTCGGCTGGGGCACCGCGCACCCGTTCCTGCTCTGGCATCTCTACCAGCACTATGGCGACAAACGGCTCCTCGCAGAGAATTACGAAGCCGCGAGCCGCTGGATCGCGCTGCTGCAGTCCCGCGCCCCGGACGGCATCCTCGACAACGGCATCAGCGACCACGAGAGCCTGGTGCCCAAACCCCGCGCCTTGACCGGCACCGGCTTCTACTACCTGAACGTGAAGCTGTTCGCTCAAATCGCCCGGGCGCTGGGGAACGAATCCGAGGCGGTGGATGCCGAGGCGCTCGCTGCCGCGATCAAGACCGCGTTCAACCGCAAGTTTCTCCAGCCGGGCAGTGGCCGCTACGACACAGCCACGCAGGCTTGCCAGGCCTTCGCGCTCTACCTGGGCCTGGTGCCGCCGGAAGAGACAGGACCGCGCGCTGGCCGTCCTGGTGCAGGACATTGAGGGCGCGCACCAGGGCCATCTGAGCACGGGCATCTTCGGCACCAAGTTCATGCTGCACGCGCTGGCGGACTCCGGGCGGCCGGACGTCGCCTTCGGCATCGTCAACCAGCGCACCTTCCCCGGCTGGGGCCACATGATCGAAAACGGCGCGACCACCCTCTGGGAGCATTGGGAGTTCAGCGACAACACCTACTCGCATAATCACCCGATGTTCGGCTCGGTCAGTGAATGGTTCTACAAAGTGCTGGCGGGCATCAATGCCGCGCCCGACGCTGTCGGCTTCGACAAGCTCGTGATCCGGCCCCAGCCGGTTGGCGACCTGAGGTGGGTCAAGGCCAGTTACAATTCGGTGCGGGGCAAAGTCGTCAGCGATTGGAGCCGGGAAGCGGGCACGTTCAAACTCCGCCTCCGGGTGCCGGTCGGCGCCGCAGCAACGGTGTTCCTGCCGGCCAAAGACGGCTCGCAGGTCACGGAAAGCGGCCGGCCCCTCGAGCGCGCCGCCGGCGTGAAGCTGCTCCGCTGGGAAACCACCAGGGCCGTCCTCGCGGTTGAGTCGGGCGATTACGAGTTCAAAACTGAACTGTAAGTACCAAGACTAGTTGGCCAGGCGGAAGAACCGCTGCGCCTCGGGGTAGGTGTTGGTGTAGGGGGCGAGGGTGACAGGGCTCGTTCCAATCGTTGCATTTGTGTACGGTCCCGTGACGACTGCCGCGGTTTGGAGATTATGGCCGCCGGGCCAAGTGAGAACGACTGTCCCATTGACGAGACTGGCGGACAAAGTTGGCCGCGCTGGCGGTGTCGGTGATGAGCCGGGCGGCAACAGGAGAATCCGGAAGCTGATCGGGTCATTGAGGTTTACTAACGGATTGGGATGTCCGCGGGGAGCTTGATAAGTGGTCAGCCGCAACCAGTTATTGGTGGCGAGCGAGACCCACTGGAACTGCACGCGCAGGGACTTGGTGCCCGTGTCGGCCGCATCGTTGCTGACGACGGCCTCGTTGGGCACGGTCATCAGGAACGGGGTCGTGGTGCCGGAGAAACCCGGCACGCGGAAGGTGTGGTCGGTGGTGCCGGCCGGCGCGTTCTCGAAGTCCTCGACCACAATCGGCGGGTTGGTAATGCCCCCGTTGACGATGTTGTCGAGGTAGAGCACGTAGGGGCCGGTATCAGTCACGTCATCGAGGGCGAAAGCTATGGCTTCAAGGGTGCCCCACTCGCCCTGCAGGTCATTGGTGGTCCCCTGCTGACCAGAGGTATTCGAATTCCAGATCACGCACACATTTGTGGGACTGGCGGGATCGGGTCCGCGCTGGAGCATAACCGTCTGCCAGCCGGGGCAAGGATTCGTGATCCCCACGGTCACAGTGCCTGGGGCCGAATACGGATTGAAGGTTAGGCCCCCATCGGTGGATACCTCCATGTCCACGGTCGAACCGAAGGTGTGGACCTGGCTCGCGCACAGCGGCGGCGGTGGGAAGCTCGCCGTGAAGTAGTGGTGGACCACGTTGGTAATGACGATGCCGTTGGCGTAAAGCCCATGCCACTCCTCACGACTGACATACTGCCCGTCCAAGGGCGGCAGAGTGTTCATGACGAAATAGTTGGGCGGCGTGGGACTGGTTAGGGTCATCCGGGCAGGTCCGTTGGTGGCAGGGGACCAGGTTATTCCGTTGTCAACGCTCACTTCCGTGAACACGTCGAAGAAGCTGTCAATGACGTAGCCGCCCCCGGGGTGCGACTTAATCGTCGTCTGGCCCGGGGAATGAAGGTCGGGCTTTCGCGGATGATCACGCCGGGCGGCAGAGTGCCGCCGCTGATGTCCAGTTGGGTCATCTCGGTTGGGTAGTAATCGCCGGGCTGAACGACCACGCCATCGCCCGGGCCCTGGCCGTTCATGACCGTAGAGGCGCCAATAAAATGGATGCGGGCGTTGTTGGTCGTATAAGCGCTGCCATTGGCTCCGACCGGCCCGGTGGCATTCGGGGCTTCGCGGACACTTAACGCAACTCGCACTCGCGGGTTGGGACCGCCGCCGACAATGGGGCCGGTGGGCTGGATGCAGCTTTCCTGGCCGCCGACAGTCTGCGTGGCGGAGACCTGCGCACCCTTGACCAAGCCCGAAACGCGAACGTATACCGTCGCCCCAGGGCTGGTCACATTGGTTTCGCCGATCTTGATCATGCCGCCCCCGCTGTCCTGGTGAATAGCCACTTTGGTCGCCAGGTTGGTAATGCCAGTAACCACGACGATAGGCCGGTTGGTACCCAAGGGCCCGAGGACCGTCGGCACCGGCACAAGGAGGCACGGCCGGAAATACTCGAACTTGAAGCAGTCAATGAGCAGCCTCTGGTTGGATCCGGCGTTAACTGTGCCGCTTTGCCAGGCGAAGTCGAGGACCGGCGTAGCCGGCCACGTGGTATTGGTCAGGAACCCCAGCAGGATCCAGCTCTGTGGCGCCGGCTGGCCGTATTGAGTTTGAAACTGATTCAGGTTGTTCGAAAAAGACAAGGTGCAGCCCGAGACGGCGCTCGCCTGCAGCAGGACGTCGCTACTTACATTGCCCGCCAGCGAACTGAACGTGTGATAGACCTGGTAAACCTCGCCTGTCAGGCTTGGACTGAGCTCGATCACAGCTCCGGCGTTGGTGAAGCCGTAGCTGAAATAACGGGACCCGCTTCGCGCAGGAACGCCGGGCGCTGTGCTCTTGGCGCTGGTGTCGCCAGCCGTGTAGTTAATTTCACTGTAGGTGCCATCGGTATTCACGGAGCCCGACGGTTGGAGACGGGAGGTGACGTAAACGGTCTCCTGGGCGACGAGGCTGCTCGCGCCTACCCCCGCCAGGAGGCAGACAGCCCAAAGAGCCCTCAGGGCCGAGGAAGCTGAATTGGCTAATGTGATTTCATGTTTCATAACTTCACAATGGTTAGTTTTCACGCCGACTCAAGACTCCAGCATATAGCCTTCCCCAAGAAAGGGGTATCCGGTCCACGGCTGATTCTTTCTCAGCAAAAGGCTGAGGGCGGCTCAGCAAAAGGCTGAGGTTGGCTCAGCAAAAGGCTGAGGTCAGCTCGTCATCTGGCCCCAGCCGGTGGCCGACCTGAAGTGGGTCAAGGCCAACCACGATTCGGTGCGGGGCAAATTCGTCAGCGATTGGAGCCGGCAGGTGGGCAGCTTTAACCTCCGCGTCTGGCTGCCGGTCGGCGCCGCAGCAACGGTGTTCCTGCCCGCCAAAGACGGCGCCCAGGTCACGGAGTGCGGCCGACCCGTCGAGTGCGCCGCCGCCGTGAAGCTGCTCCGCTGGGAAACCACCAGGGCCGTCCTCGCTGTTGAGTCGGGCGATTACGAGTTCAAGTCCGAGTTGTGAGCGCCGCGTTGACGCTGGAGAGCACCGCGTGCCGCGGCGAAGAGTTCCGACGCAGCCCCCTGTGCCGCGGCGCTCTCCATAGTCATGTTCACAAGCTCACCAGGTTTTGAGGGCTTGGAGTTCCGGCTGGCCGGCGACCGGCCGCCTGGCCGGGGCTGGAACGCGAACCATCGGTTGGAAGGCGGACGTTTCTTCCCTGGAAAACCGCACGCGCAACTTCAGGTGGCCTACACGTTGGGACGCAGAGGAGGCTTTCACTGCGCGCGACCGGCTGCCATTAACAGCGACACTGCGCCCGAGCGTAATGGCTCGCCGCCCATCGGGATACTCCATGCTGCTCACGGACCAGTGGGCCGGGTGTGAATTCGACTTCATGGGATCACCTTTCGTGGTTACGTCGGGAGGCGCCGGCCGCGGCGGATCCCTCGCCACGCGGCGAATGCTGCCGCCACGAAAAGAACGACGCCGGCCGCCACCGCAGCCCAAGGCAGGGGTGTGGGGAATTGCCTGGGCTGCCGGATATTCCGGATCGCTTCCTCGGAGGAGGCAGGAACCTGGGAAGAGACCGATACGGCCGGCGTCAAAAGGGTCTGACTGGGTCTGGTGTTCATCTGTATGCTTAAAGAGACCACCGGGCCATTGCTGAAACCTTTCCACCTCATTACACTTCTGAAAGCCGTCAACTCGTATGAAACTATACGCAGCAACTCATATCTTTGCGCCGGCGCTTTCGGCGAAAGCGCCCTACCCTGGCAGGGCTGCCTCGCCGAGGCAGCCGGGACCTATGATACCGGGTCTAACCCCAGCCGCCGTCCTGCTCTTCCTCCTGTGCCTCGCCCCGGCTCGATCGCCTGCCTTGGACCGCCCCCAATGGATGGACCGTCCCGGCATCGTCATGGCCGGGTCCTGGGAAGCACCGGCCTATCGTGGGCGCGGCGCGGGCCGGATGGACTTCACCTTGCCGCCCGACAAGTTCGCCGCCTACCAGCGCGAGCACAGCCCGGGAATGATCGCGCGGCTGAAGGACCTCGGTGTGAACTTCCTCATGATCCACGGCTACAAAGGCGCCGGGATGGCCACCGAAGCGCAAGGGATGGAGGATGCCCGGCAATTCGCGGCGTTGGCGCACAAGGCGGGGATGCGCGTGGGCGCCTACATCGGCGGGACCATGCTCCACGAACGATTGTTCCTCGAAGAACCGCTCGCCCGGCAATGGCAGGCCTTCGGTGCGGACGGCAGCCCGATCTACTACAACGAGCGGCAGCATTTCCGCTATGCCTCGGTTCGGAATCACCCGGGCTTTATGAACTACATCCAGGAACCCACCCGCTACGCAGTGAAGATCATGGGCAGCGACATGATCCATTACGACAACTTCGGCCTGGGGGCGGCCTCTTGCGACGAGTTCTCGAAGTCGCAGTTCCGCGCGTTTTTGATGGCGCGCGGCAAAGCCCCCGCCGACCCGCCGGTCAAGGCCACCAACAAGGATGATCCGCTGGCGCGGGATTGGCGCGACTACAAGTGCCAGGCGCTGACGGATTACTACGCGGCCATGACGCGGTTCATCCGCTCGCTCAACCCGCAATGCGCCGTGGAATGCAATCCCGGCAGCGTGGACGACCTCGGGGGAGCCATCGCCGGCAACGACTTCGCCCGGCTGCTGCCGCTCGGCAATGCCTTCTGGGACGAGTCCTACGGCCCGGACTCACCGCATACCAAGCAGCCCGGCATCAAGAGCAGCCGCATCCGTTCCATGAAAGTGGGCCGGCTCTACCACAACTCCGTCTTCTGCTACACCGACACTCCCCTCGACGCCGCCGAAAGCATGGCCTTCAACCTCAACTGCCTCGGTTGCGTGGCGTGGTTCCAATGGGGCGAGATGACCAGCATCCACGAGAATCGGCCCGTCCTGCCCAGCCTGAAGCCCTACATCCGCTTCTTCAACAAACACCAGGACCTTTACCGGAACTCCCGAACCGTGGCCGACGTCGCCGTGCTGCGGACCTTTGCGGACCAGAACTTCGGCCCGCGCACGTATTACCCGATCGAGCAGGCCCTCATCGAGGCCCACGCCGCGTGGCGGATCATCTTCGATGAGCAACTCGACGCGCTGGAGCCATACCGCGTGGTCGTGGCCCCGGAGAAGGAGTGGCTGACTGCCGGCCCAACAGCAGAAGCTGGCCGGGTTCGCGGCCAAAGGCGGCCAGCTTGTTCCGGCGGCGGAGGTGGAGAAGCCCGGCGCGTGGCCCGCGACGCTTGCGCGACAAGTTCCGCATGCTGGTGGACGCCCCGCCCTCCGTGGCCGTCGAACTCTGCCAGCAAGAGGACCCACCGCGCGTCCTGGTCCACCTGGTCAACTACGACCCCGCAGCCCCGCTCAAGAACATTCCCATCAAGCTGCGCCTCGCCGGCCCCGCCCCCAAGTCCGCGCGCCTTCTATCTCCCGAGCGCGCCGGCAGCCGCCGCCTGGCCCTGAAGAACGAAGGGGACCTCTATGGTTGCGTGCTGCCCGAGTTGAAGGTCTATGCCGTGCTCGTCCTCAACGGCGCAAGGCTTTAAAGTTATACTTGAAATATGAGCTACCACGTGTTATGAGCAGGCACATGAAACGAATCATTCTTTCGGTAATCGTGATGGCCTTCGCGGTCGCGGTGCAAGCCGACGACGGCAAGACCAGCCAGAACAAAGATAAAGACAAACCGGCTTGCTGTGCCAGCAAGGTGAAAACCTCAGACCAGGCCAAAGAGGGAAGTTGCCCGTTTGCCAAGAGCGCCTGCTCGAAGCAAAAGGAGACCAAGCAAACCGCGCTCGCGAGCCCGAAGGCCGCGGGTGAAGCCCGCAAGTAACTCCGCTCTGCTTACAGCACCCCTGTCCGCCAATGGCGGACAGGGGTGTATTGTTTAGGGCCAGCCAACCCGGGTGCGCGGCGGCAGAGGCGGACAACCGGGTGCCCTAGAGCCGGGCCAGCAGCAGCTCGCGCTGGAAGATCAATTCCTTGGGCAGGCGCGCATGCAGCTTCATGAACAGCTCGTCCTGCATGATGAGTTCGCGGCGCCACTCCTCTTCGCGAATCGCCTGAATCTGCTCCATCCGCTCGGACGTGAAGTTGCTCAAGCCGGTCAGATCGAGGCTGGTAGGCCCGGGCACCCAGCCCAGCGCGGTTTCCTCCGCATCCGCGCGGGCGTGGCAGCGGTCCACGATCCATTTGAGCACGCGCATGTTCTCGCCGAAGCCGGGCCAGAGGAATTCGCCCTGCCCGCTCTTGCGGAACCAGTTGACATGGAAGATTCGCGGCGGATGCTTGATCGTCTTGTGCATGTTGATCCAGTGCCGGAAATAGTCCCCCATGTGGTAACCGCAGAACGGCAGCATGGCCATGGGATCGCGCCGCACCTGGCCCGCGCCGCCCACCGCGGCGGCCGTCATCTCCGAGCCCATCGTGGCACCGATGTAAACCCCGTGCACCCAGTTGAACGCCTGGAAGACCAGCGGCATTGTGTCGCTCCGCCGGCCGCCGAAAACAATGGCGCTGATCGGCACGCCGCTGGGGTCGTTCACTTCCGGCGCCAGCAGCGGGTTGTTGGTCATCGGCGCGGTGAACCGGCTGTTGGGATGCGCCGCCTTCTCCTTCGAATACGGCGTCCATTTCTCACCCTTCCAGTCCAGACACTCTCTGGGCGGCGTCCCGTCCTTGCCTTCCCACCAGACATTCAAATCCGACGTGAGCGCGACGTTCGTGAAAACGGTGTCCCGTGAAATCATCTCCACTGCTGCCGGGTTCGACTTTGAGTTCGTGCCCGGCACCACCCCGAAATACCCCGCCTCCGGG
Organism: uncultured Verrucomicrobiae bacterium; assembly: GCA_963822005.1. GTDB lineage: Bacteria > Verrucomicrobiota > Verrucomicrobiia > Limisphaerales > UBA8199 > PALSA-1440. Next base: position 221,389 of record CAWGGD010000025.1, read on the forward strand.
TTAATGGCGTAGAGGCGGCCGTCGGGCCCCGGCTTCATCCAGGCGATATCATCGCCAACCGTCCAGATCTTCCATCCCTTGAGGTGTGCCGGCGGCATCATCATCGCGAAGTTGGTCTTGCCGCAGGCGCTCGGGAAGGCGGCGGCCACGTAGGTCTTCTCGCCGTCCGGCGATTCGACGCCCAGGACTAACATGTGCTCGGCAAGCCACCCTTCCTGCCGGCCAAGGTAGGAGCCGATCCGCAGCGCCAGGCATTTCTTGCCCAGCAACACGTTCCCCCCGTAGTTGGACCCGACCGAGATAATCGCGTTGTCCTTTGGAAAGTGCGCGATGTATCTCCGCTCCGGGTTCACATCCAGCATGCAGTGCAGCCCGCGGTTGAAATCGTCCCCGTCACCCAGTTGCGCCAGCGCCACCTCGCCCATCCGCGTCATGGTCCCCATGCTCAACACCACGTAAATCGAGTCGGTCAGCTCGATGCCCACCTTCGCCAGCGGCGATCCCGGCGGGCCCATCAGGTAGGGTATGACATACATCGTCCGCCCGCGCATCGAACTGGCGGCATACCCGCGCAGCTTCTGATACATCTCCTTGGGCGCCATCCAGTTGTTGGTCGGCCCAGCCTCCTCCTGGCTTTCCGTGCAGATGAACGTGGATTGCTCGACGCGGGCAACGTCGTTCGGGTTCGAGCGGTGGTAATAGCACCCGGGCAGCTTCTTCTGGTTGAGCTTGATCAAGATCCCCATCTTGACCGCCTCCGCCGTCAGGGCCTTGCGCTCCGCTTTGGACCCGTTGCACCAGTAAATCCGGTCGGGCTTGCAGAGCTTGGCCATCTCGTCCACCCACGCCAACAAGGGTTTGTTGGCGATGTAGCACTTTCCGCTGCTTGGTTTCGTCATAGTCAGTGTTTTTGCCGCGCAGGCTGTTAGCGTACCTCAGGGCAATTTGCAAGGCACCTTCTTCCGCCCCAGAGTTGGCATTGTGCGCCGCCGGTGCCCATGTTAAGAATGTGGAACTGAGCTATGAGCGTAAAGTCCAAGCCCGAGGCCTGCCGCCAACCGGAGCCGGCTAAATGCCTGGCCCGGTCGGTCGCCCAGGCCCTGGCGGAGGACCCGACGCTCGAAGCGGTGACCGTTGATCAAGCCCGCCAGACCATTTCCGTGGCCACCCTCGGCAACACGGACGTTCCCCAACTGACCGAGCGCATCAGCGCGACCGTCCGCCACGCGCAGGAAGCCGGCGACACCCAACGCTGCACCCTGTTGGCCGGCGAAACCACCTGCCAGACCTGCGCCCAGCCGCTCTCCGAGTTCGAGCGGCAGAAGATCACCATCCGCCAGGAAGCCGACACCACCACCATCGCCCGCGTCACCTGTCCCACCGCCCCGAAGTTCTGGCGCTGGCGCGACATCCCGTGGCCCAAAGTCGTCCAGCGCGACGTCGAGTTCCTCGAGCACGTGGACGAGATCAACGAGTGGAAGGCGGAACTGGTGGCGGCCATCCTCTGCGGCGTGTTTGGGTTGGGCGCCTGGTTCTTCCGCGCCCATCCGCTCTCGGTGATCGGCTATGTCCTCGCTTATCTCGCCGGCAGTTGGTTCACCGCGCAGGACGTTTGGGAACGGCTGCGAAAGCGGGCGATTGACGTTCACTTCCTCATGCTCGCCGTCGCCCTCGGCAGCGCGAGCATCGGCGCCTGGGGCGAAGGCACGACGTTGCTGTTCCTCTTCTCCCTCTCCGGCGCGCTGGAAAACTTTGCCCTGGGCCGCACCCAGCGGGAAATCCGTTCGCTTTTCCGCGAAGCGCCCAAGTTCGCCACCGTGCTCGACGAACAGGGCCACGAGCGCGAGGTGCAGGTCGAGAAGTTGCGACCGGGCTTGCGCCTGCTGGTCAAACCCGGCGCCCAGTTCCCGGTTGATGCCGAAATCGTCAAAGGCCAGACCGCCAGCGACGAATCGAACCTCACCGGCGAAGTCACCCCCGTCGCCAAGGCGATTGGCGACAGCGTCCTCGCCGGCACCATCAACCTCTGGGGCGCAGTCGAAGTGCTCGTCCTGCGGCCCGTGGCGGAGAGTTCGTTGCAGAAGATCATCCATCTGATCAAGGACGCCCAGCAGCAGAAAGCCCCGGCCCAGCAGTTCACCGACCGCTTCGGCACGTATTACACCTACAGCGTCTTGGGGCTCTCGCTGGTCATGTTCTTCGTCTGGTGGCTCGGCTTCGGCCAGGCGCCGTTCGCTTCGGAACATGTCGGGCACAGCGCCTTTTATCACGCGATGACGCTCCTGGTCGTGGCCTCGCCGTGCGCGCTCGTGCTCTCGATTCCTTCCGCCGTGCTGGCGGCGATTGCCTGGAGCGCCCGCCACGGCATTCTCTTCCGCGGCGGCGCTGCCGTCGAGAAACTCGCCGCCGTTACCACCGTCGCCCTCGACAAAACGGGCACGCTCACCACAGGCGAGCTCCGCGTCGAAACCGTCGAGAGCTTTCCACCTGGCCGGGAGCCGGAAGTGGCGCAGCTCGCTTTCTCCCTCGAACGCCTCTCGACTCACCCCCTGGCGCGCGCCATCACCCGCCACGGCAAACAAAAAGGCCTGCAGCCACTCGAGTTGGCCAACTTCGAATCCATCACCGGCCAGGGCCTGCGCGCCCGCCGGAATGGCGACACGTGCATGCTGGGCCGGCGCGAATGGCTGGCCGAGGGCCCGCACGCCGCAGCCATCGCCCAGGTGTCTGCCACTGAGGCTGGCTTCTCGGAAATCTGGCTGACAGAAGGCAACCTGCTCGGCCGGCTCATCCTGCGCGACGACATCCGCCCGGAAGCCCGTGACCTTGTGGAAGAACTGCACCGCGAAGGCTTGCGCGCTGTCGTGCTCACCGGCGACCGCAAAGCCACCGCCGAGCACCTGCGGCGCGAGTTGCGCATCCAGGACGTGCGCGCGGAGCTGAAGCCGGAGGAGAAGCTCGCCGCCATTCGCTCGCTCACGCAGCAGGGCCGCGTCGTGGCGATGGTGGGTGACGGCGTCAACGACGCCCCCAGCCTGGCTGCTGCCCACATCGGCGTCGCTATGGGCGCCCGCGGCTCGGACGCCGCCCTCGAACAGGCCGACGTCGTCCTGATGCACGACCGCCTCGAAAACTTCCTCGCCGCCTTCCGCCTCAGTCAGCGCGCCCGCCGCATCATCCGCCAGAATCTCATCATTTCCCTGGGAACCGTCGTGGTGTTGGTCAGCTTCGCCATTCTGGGACGAATCCCCCTCACCGTCGGCGTCGTCGGTCACGAAGGCAGCACGGTAGTGGTCGTCATGAACAGCCTCCGCCTCCTCTTCGGCGCCGCCCGGGCCAAACAAGCCTCCCGATAGCCGGCGCACCGGCTGGGGGTCCGAGCGAGCGCAGACGTTCTCGGAAATCAGGGCTCGCGTGAGCGCGCGCCCTCCCGGTTGGGAAATGAGTCGTCAGCGATGGCGGCGGTGCGTAGTATTGCGGGCATGCGCATTTTCCGGAGCATGTTGAACGGCTTGGCGGCAACCGGTGTGGCATTGGTGAGCGGTTTCCTGGCAAACGGCTACGCGGCTGAGGCGAACCGGCCCAACATTGTCTTCTTCCTGATTGATGATCTGGGTTGGGCCGATGTGGGCTGTTTTGGCAGCAAGTATTACCAGACGCCGAACATTGACCGGCTCGCCAAGGAGGGAATGCGGTTTACGGAAGCTTATGCAGCCTGTGCGGTCTGTTCGCCGACACGGGCCAGCATCATGACGGGCAAATACCCGGCGCGGTTGCGCCTGACGGATTGGATACCAGGCTCAGGCGACGCGCCGACCAATGCCCTGCGGATTCCGGAGTGGCGTAAGTTCCTGGCTCTGGAGGAGGTGACGATTGCCGAGCGGCTCAAACCTGCGGGCTACGTTACTGCCAGCATCGGCAAATGGCACCTGGGCGGCCCCGCAATACTACCCGGAGCACCAGGGTTTCGATCTGAACGTGGCGGGCTGCGACATCGGCAGTCCCGATTCCTATTTCTGGCCTTACGAAGGGAAGATCCGCACGGTGCCGGGCCTGAAGGCCGGCGGCCATGAAGGCGAGTATCTGACGGATCGCTTGACGGACGCGGCGGAGCGATTCATCGAGCAGAACAAGGACAGGCCGTTTTTCCTCTACTTCCCCCACTATGCGGTGCACAGGCCGTTGCAGGGCAAGCCTGGCGTCGTCGCGCGGTACAAGACAAGGCGCCCCCCGGCGAACAGAGCAACCCGGTTTATGCGGCGATGGTCGAGAGCGTGGACGACAACGTCGGCCGAATTATGCGCAAGCTCGAGGCGCTGGGCATTGCCGGCAACACGGTGGTGGTGTTCATGTCGGACAATGGCGGGTTGTGGCCGCAATCCACCTCGAACGCGCCATTGCGCGCGGGCAAAGGCTATCCTTACGAGGGGGGCATTCGGGAGCCGCTGATCATCAAATGGCCCGGCAACACCCAGCCGGGCACGACGTGCAGTGTTCCGGTGAGCAGCATTGATTTCTTCCCGACCCTGCTGGAGATCGCGGGCGTGAAGCTGCCGGGGTCGGTGGATGGCCGTAGCATCGTGCCATTGCTGAAAGGCGGAGCCAGCCCGCTGCAGCGCGATGCGCTCTTCTGGCATTATCCGCATTACTGGAGCAACAGCCGTGTGCGCCCGTATGGCGTCGTGCGCGCCGGCGACTGGAAGCTCATTGAGTGGTACAAGGGCATGCGGGTGGAGTTGTATAACCTGAAGGATGACCTCAGTGAGGCGCACGACCTCGCCCAAGAAAAGCCCGAGAAGGCTGCCGAGCTGCGGAGGCTGCTGCACCACTGGCGTCAGGCTGTGGAGGCGCAGATGCCGACCCCCAATCCCGAGTTCAAGCGATGACTGGCAGGATCGGGATGGAGCTGGATTGGCAACGTTTCCTTCACCCTGCTCTGACCGGCGCTGGGAAAAATGTTGATGCGCTTGGCGCCGCGCGGTGATAGGCTGTGGTCGTAATGAACTCCAACGCCACGATCAGCGAAATCTTGAGCCATAAAGGTACCGCCGCCTGGTCCATTTCCCCGGACGCCACGGTTTTCGAAGCCATTCAAATGATGGCGGACAAGAACGTCGGGGCGCTGCTGGTGACGGAGAATGACAAACTGGTGGGCATCATTTCCGAGCGCGACTACACGCGCAAGGTTGCGCTCAAAGGCAAATCGTCGAAGACCACGGCGGTCCGGGAAGTCCTTTCGAGCCAGGTCATTCACGTAACGCCCTGCGCATACCGTGCAGGAGTGCCTGCGGCTGATGACCGATCATCACATCCGGCATCTGCCGGTGCTGGATGGCGACCGGATTGCCGGCATCGTCTCGATTGGGGACCTGGTCAACTGGATCATCTCCGCCCAGAACTGCGACGATCAGCCAGTTGCAGACCTACATCACCGGCGTCCCCGGCTGAGGGCTTCGTTCCACCCCCTTCGCCGCCCCGGCGGCGCTCGGCCAAGCGCTCGGCTTCCCCTGACGCGCACTAGCGCGGGGCGCGGGTCTGGCCGGTGCTCACCGAGATAAAGCGCGCCTGGGGGATCGAGAACTTCTTCACCTCGACCATGACCGCCTGAGGTTTGTACTCCGTTAGAATCCTTTCGGCGACCTTTGCGACCAGTTTCTCCAGCAGCTTCCAGCTCCGGCCCTCGCCGAATTTCAGCAGGTCCTCGGCGACGGTCTGGTAGTTGATGGTCCGTTCGATGCGGTCGCTGACTGAGGCGGAGGAGAAATCCAAGGTCATATCCACGGTCAGGAGCAGGCGTTGCGGTTTGGCCCGCTCCTCATCCGAGATCCCGACGCAGTAATGCACTTCCAAATCAACAATCGTAATCTTAGACATGCTTTCTGGTCTATGGTTTTGGCCCGGTTACGGCGAGCAGCAGTTTACGCGTCGGCTGGTTGATCGGCATTTCCAGGGCCTGCGCCGACGTCACCCAGCGAAACTCGCGCGCCTCGTCGTTCAGCTTGACCGCCGGCTCGCCGGCGCAGCGGCAGGTGTAGTTCAACAGAACAAAGTGCGCATCGCGATAAAATTCTTTCGAGTGGATGCAATCCTGCACCAGCACAAACCGGATGTCCGCCACCTCCAGGCTGGTTTCCTCCTTGATCTCGCGGCGCAGGGCCTCCACGGCCGGCTCGCCCCACTTGATCTTGCCGCCGGGAATGCCCCAGAGATTCGACCATTTGTGCGTGCGAATCATCAGCACCTCGCCCGCGGCATTGAAGATCAGCCCGCCGACCGTCACGATGGGCGGATGGCTTTCCTCGAATCGCTTCGCCGGCGGTTTGAGGTGCAGGTCGTTCTGCTGCAAGACTTCGCGCAGCTCGCCCAGGTGCTCGACGATCAGGTCCGGCTCCGCCGCCCGCAGTTGTTCGAGGGTGTTGTAGCCCGTGAGCACCGCGCAGGAATGAATGCCGCCGTGCCGCGCCGTCTCGATGTCATGCTGCATGTCGCCGATGAAGAGCGTTTCGCCGGGCGTCAGGCGGTTCTCCTCCAGGATCTCGTGGATCTTCTGCCGCTTGTCCCACACGTTCAGGTACGGCTTGTCGAGGAACGGGCCAAACCCGGTGATCGCCGACTGCACGGCAAAATGGTCGCGGTGGACGGTGCTGAGCAGGAACGTGCGCAGGCTCGCGCGCGCGGCAGAACTCGAGGAACTCGCGCGCGTGGGGCAGCGCGCAGACCGAATCCTGCACCTGGCGGAACCGGCTGTGAAACCATTCCTCCAGTTGCGGCAGGGGGACGTGCGGCGTGTGGCGGTCGTAGAAGATCGTAAAGGGCAGGCAGAACTCCGCCCGGAACTGCTCGAGGGTCATCTCCGGCCGCTCGGCCTGCGCCAGCACGTAATTGGTCGCCTGCCAAACCGCCGGCAGGTCGTCCACCAGCGTGCCCGGACCAGTCGAAGATGATGTTGCGAATCACGGGCCCAGTGTAGCGGCGTTTCCCGTTCCCGCAACACAACCCTTCAGAGCCGCAACGAGCTCTGACGGCGGCTCTCGGCTCGGGGCCTTCGCGGTTCGGCCTTCGGGTTTCCGGCCTTCTTCGGCTGGTCCTCTCTAGCCTGCCGCTCGAATTCGTCGCGCAATTCCCACCACAGCCGCTGCGGGTCTTTCGACCACAGCAGCACCCAGAACCCGGATTGGGCCTGCCTTTGTCCGGTGCGCCATTCGTACTCCATGCCGCCGAACCACGCCAGGCGCCTCAGAAACTCCTCGCAGAAGGCCGTCTCCAGCCAGGTGTAGTCTTCTCGCTCCGGCGACCAGTCCCCGCTCGCCAAGCCCCGCCGATGACGGGACTGGCACAAGGTGCGCCATTGCTTCTCGCCCTGGCACAACTCGACGCAACGCCGGACGAAATCCCGCCCTTCCGCCGCCACGGCCAGATGCTCGCACCCGGTCAGGGCCGGCGATCTGCAAAACGGACAGTGCTGCTGGTTGATCATGGGTTCCTAGTTGTTGAACTGCGGACCCGATCATTAACCCGCCGTCCGGAAAAGGGAAGTACTAACTGTCGACACCCTTTTACGGCGGGTAAGCTATTGCCCCCGAAGCTCGCTTCCGCCTACGCTTCGTCCCGATGCGAATGCGCCCTGCGTCTTTGGATAGGCTTGAGCTCTCTGGCCTTCTCACTGCCCTGATCCTTCTCCTGCCGCTCCCGCTCGCGGCGGAGGCTGCAGCCCCTCCGCCCAATCACCTATCCCCTCCCGCCCCAGGTTCCTGGCCCTCTCTCGACGAAGCCATGGCCTCCCGCACGGACCTCTGGGGCGAACTGGCAATGCGCCAGCCCAATGGCGCGAGCTGCGAATTCTTCGCCCCCCTCCTGCCTCCGCTTCGCTACGTGAACGCCGATTTTCGCTTCTACCCGATCGTTCTCGGCGCTCCCAACGCGAAAGTCAAGGCGCGCCTGATCGCCAACGGCAGCGGCGTCAACCTCCGCGGCGGGAGCCGCGCTTGGAATGACAACGGCACGCCCGTCCGTTTCCGCGTCGGCCCCGACCAATTCCTCTTCGGCGGACTGCTCGACCGCGTGACCCAGCCGACGCTGGCCGAAGGCTGGCTGCCTATCGCCGAAATTCGTTACCTCCACCCCTCTCCCATGCAACCGGGTGGCAACGTGCCGCTGGCCCAACCCACCCCCCGCGTCCCGGCGGAGATCTACCGGCTCGAAGCCTTCGCCGCCACCGAAGCCGCGCTAGCCAGCAACGGCGTGGTTTTCGTCAAGTTCGACCTCGTCCAAGGCACCAACGGCTACATCGCCGTCGAGGCGGATGCTGCTCGCCCGCTCAAGCTCCAGAACGGGCATATGCTCGATGACCAGGGCCGCGTTCTGGCCCTCTTTGACGCCACCTGGAAATGGGAGGCGCCGCGCGCGGTCGCCCGGCTCTCGCCCGGCACGGCCGCCACGCTGGCCATCCCGACCCGGCCGCTTGACCCATCTTCCCCGCTCGCGCTCACTCCCGCCACCTACTCCGAACAGCGTGAAGCCTGCGCTGGGACCTGGCGCAGCCTGCTCGCCCAGGGCATGAGCGTTCAAACGCCCGAACCTTACGTCAACAACGCCTGGCGCCACCTCATCTGCCAGAACTTCGAACTCATCAGCGGCGACCGCATCCATTACAGCGCGGGCAACCAATACGACAAACTCTATGTCTCCGAGGGCAGCGACGCCGCGCTCGCCCTGTTGGTCTGGGGATATGAAACCGATGTCCGCCGCCTCCTTGTGCCGCTCTTCGACTTCACCCGCAAGGACCTTGAATGCCACCAGGCCGGTTTCAAGCTCAACAACCTGTGCCGCTATTACTGGCAGACCCGCAACCCCGCCGTGGTGTCCGAACTGCGCCTGCGCTGGGAGAAAGAGGCCGCCCTGCTCGCTGATTCCCGCACCAATGAATTCGGTCTCTGCCCGAAAGGCCAATACTGCGGCGACATCAGCACGCTGGTTTATAGCCTCACGGTCAACGCCAAAGGCTGGCGCGCCTTGCGCGACCTGAGTACTCTCCTCGCGAACACCGGTAATTCGGCCGAGGCCAGCCGCTACGCCGCCAACGCCGCCGAGTTCAAGAAGGCCGTTCTCACTGCCATCGTGAAGAGCGCCAACCGCCAGACCACTCCCCCATTTGTGCCGGTCGCCCTTTACGCGGATGAGCCGGCGCACGATTCCATCACCGCCAACCGCATTGGCAGCTACTGGAACATCGTCATCGGCTACGTCATCGGCAGCGGCATCTTTCCCGCGGGCAGCGAAGAGGAAACCTGGATCCCCCGCTACCAGGAACAGCACGGCGGTCTCTGCATGGGCATGCTCCGCGCCGGCGGCGGCTATACCTTCTGGACGAGCTCCGCCCGCATCAATCCCCTCTACGGCACCCGTTACGTCCTCGACACCCTCCGCCGCGACGACCCCGAACGCGCCTTGGTCAGTTTCTACGGCATGCTCGCCCAGGGCTTCACACTGAATACCTTCGTCTCTGGCGAAGGCTGCTCGCTCTCCGCCGCCGACCCGGGCGGCCGCTTCCTGTATTGCCCGCCCAACAGCGCCGCCAATGCCCACTTTCTCTCCATCCTGCGGCACCTTCTGGTCCAGGACTGCGACCTCGACGACGACGGCAAACCCGAAACCCTCCGCCTGCTTTTCGCCACCCCCAAACGCTGGCTGGAAGACGGCCAAACTGTCACCGTGGAACGTGCCCCCACTGCCTTTGGCCCCGTCTCGGTGCGCGTGCAATCCCGTCTTAGCCAGGGGGAACTCACCGCCGACCTCGACCTGCCGCAACGCAACGCTCCCCAACAGACTTTCCTCCGCCTCCGCGTCCCGGACGGCTGGCGCCTGACCAGTGGTAGGGCGCGCTCGCCGAGCGCGCCGTCTGAAGGTCCGCTCAGCGAGCGAACCCTGCCATTGGACGACCGCGGCACCGTGGACATCTCCTCCCTCAAAGGGAAGGCCACCATCCGTTTCCAGGCCCAGCCCGTTTCCTCGCCCTGATCGTGTGGCAGCATAAAGACTGCCGCCGGCACTCGGCGCCAGGCATTAGCGACGCTAAACTGAGTGAAAAGCGGGGCAGGCCAAGAATCGGTCATGTATTAGCAAGATTAGTGTAGTGATTAAGAAACCTTGTGGTAAAAGAGGAGGACTAGTATGAAGAGCATCTTGAAACTGCTGGGCGCCGCGGCGCTCGGTTTGGCATTGGCTGGCACCGGCTCGTTCGCACAAACAGATGGCGGCGCGAGGCTCGAAACCACAATCCTGGATTATGGTGGCAGCAGCGCCAAACACTGGACGGTTGTCTGGGTCACCGGCCCATCGGGCGCATTCATCAAAAGTCTGCGAAGGCAAGGGCCGGCTTGGACGGACAACCACTGGGACGATCATTGTCTGGTGTGGAACAGCGCCAGAGGGGGCAGCCAGTTCCTGGACGGCTACAGCAGTGCCACGGCCACCACCTACGCCGGGACCAACAGCCCTATCATCCTGACCTGGAACTGCCGCGATGCCAGTAACAATCTGATGGCCGACGGCAATTACAAGTTTTGGGTTCAGTACGCGGAAGACAACGGTCAAGGGCCCTATACGACCAGCGGGTTGCTTTGGAGCAAAGGGCCCGGCGCCGCCACCAACACCTATGCGACCCAGGGCGCTAACTTCTCGAACATGAAGGTCGTTTGGACCCCGAACGTGGTGCCGGCGCGCTTCACCTCCGTCCGCGCGGAAGGGACGAAGTTGGTGATGAGCGGCACCGGTCCGGCGAACGCGATTTACGCGGTGCTGACCTCAACAAACGCCACCGCCGCGGGTGGCCAGTGGACGTCCATTGCCACCAACTCCTTCAGCGCGGGCGGCACATTCAATTACACGAATGCGCTGGACGTGCAGCCGACATCCTACCGGCTGCGCGTGCCGTAGGCGCGGGCGCCGTGATTAACCAGTCGCGATGAGACGCGACGCCTGGTTTGCGCTAGGTTTAGCCAGTGCGCTGCTGGCCTTGTGGTGCGGCTCCGGGCGGGCCGCTGATCTGCCGGTCATCGTATGGCAGGGCCGGACGATGGGCAGCCCTTACACGGTCAAGGTCGTCAGCACGAATCTGACGCAGGCCCAGACCGATAAGCTCAAGGCCGAGGTGGAGGACCTCCTAAAGGAAGTGAATCGCCAGATGTCTCACTACCAGCCTGATAGTGAGTTGTCGCGGTTCAACCGTGCACCGGCCGACACGCCGTTCAAGGTCTCGCCGGAGGTCGCCCGCGTCGTGCGGTTCTCGTTAGAGCTATGTCGCCGTTCTCAGGGCGTGTTTGATCCTACGCTCGCTCCGGTCATCAACCTCTGGGGCTTCGGCGAAAAGACCGATCAACGGGCCGTGCCGCTGGAGGCGGAACTCCGGGCGGCGCTGAAAACCACGGGCTGCCAGCATCTCGCGGTGACGGCGAATGACGAACTGGTGAAGGACATCCCCGAACTGACCATCAATCTCAGTGCCGTCGCGAAAGGCTTTGCTGTGGACGAGATGGTCAAGGTACTGCGCGGACACGGGCTGACCAACGTGTACGCCGCCATTGCGGGGGAGGTGCGGGTGCTCGGCCACAACCCGCGGGGAACGAATTGGCAGGTAGGAATTTCCGCGCCCCTGGCACACTGGCGGGAAGACGATCCAATGGCGGCCGTCGTGTCGCTTTCCGGCCAGGCGATCTCGACCTCCGGCGACTACCAGAAGTTCTTCACCGACCCTCAGGGGCGGCGTTTGGGCCATATCATCGATCCCCGGACCGGCTGGCCGGTACAGCACAACGTCGGCGGTGTCTCGGTGGTGGCGCCGGACGGCATCACGGCCGACGCACTGGCCACGACGCTCTATGTGCTTGGCCCCGAGGCAGGGCTGCGTTTTATCGAATCCTGAACCAACGTTGCCGCCCTGTTCATCGTCCGGGAATCCGAGGGCAAGTTCCGCTCGATAGCCAGCGCCCGGGTTGCGTGTCTAACAGGCGGCCAACCCTGACCCACGCTGGTAGAAGGTCTGTCCCTACAGCGTGGATTGGTGATCCACCTGATCATTAGTTTTAAAGCCGCCTCCACTGCGAGTCGTTGCGCAGCGCAGCCCGGGGGAGATCTGCGCGGCACCCCCGACTGGGCCCCACGCTTGTCTAATAGATATACAAGCTTAACCGGCTTGTAATCTCCGGCGCTGGGGGAGTAGCCTCGCGTCTGTAAGCTGGGATCAGGCTTAAAACCATGAATGCGAGTGGCATAGTCCGTTGGCAGGTGGTTGCATTACCACGCGCCCGCTCTTTGTCCCACGGTGCAATCACCGATCACCGATTACTGACCACACATCACCATTCAACCATCAAGTGATTATGAAAAACTCCACTAGACTGTTTACCTCACGGATTTGCTTCGCGCTGGTTGCTGCGCTTACGTTCGGCGGTGTCCCCACCGCCCACTCCGCGGTTCGCACATGGACCGGCGGCGCCGGCGCTGTTGGCGTTTGGGGCAATAACAACAATTGGGGTGGAGTCGGGTTTCCACAGACTACTTCCGATACCGCCACTTTTACCTCGGTTGTTGGAAACTCCTCAACCCCAACCATTTATGGCAATTACTCCCTTCTCAACCTGACCTTCAATAGTGGCGCCGCTGCTTTCACCATTACCACCAACGGCGCCGGCAGGTCATTGACGATTGTCGGGACCACGACGCAGAATGCCGCCAATCCCCAGATAATCAGCATTCCGCTGACGGGCGCGTCGGGCGTGATGACCAAGGCCGGCACGGGCACGCTGGTTCTCACCGCCGTCAATACCTACAGCGGCGCGACCACCATTAACGCGGGTAAACTATTGGGCAAGTCCGGCGGCAGCGTAGATAGCGTGGTTACGGTAGCAGCCACCTCGGCGACGGGCGCAGTACAGGTTGCTGTTTCGGGTGGTCAGTGGAGGTGTAACGGCTTGACTTTCAGCGCCGCCGGGGTGTTTAGCTTCGATTTCAACAACGGCGTCGCGCCGCACGCCACCACGGCCCCCCTCCAGGTGAATGGCGACCTCGCGTTTACCGCCACGCCTACCGTCATAATCCTGAACGACTCAATACCTACGACGACGGCGACTTACCCGCTGATCAGTTACACCGGAACCGCATCGGGAACCGCGCCCACCGCAGTTACTATTAGCCCCGCCTTGACCGGGGGCGCGACGGCAGCGCTCCGCCTCGACGGCAGCGGCAAGGTGCTCTACTTGGACGTTACCGGGGGGGTGACGCCAACGAAACTCGCTTACACGTCGGTGCCGGCTACGCCGCAGCAAGGACTGGCCTTCAGTGTAACCGTACAGGCTCAGGATGCTGCCGGTATCGGGGGGAATGTGACCAGCGACACAGCAGTCACGCTGAGCGTAGGGTCTGGCAGCGGATCGCTGAGCGGGACGACTTCGGGAGTAATTACCAACGGACAGAACAGCGTTACGATCTCGGGCGTGATTTATTCCGCGGCGGACACGATGACGCTCACGGCCACCCCGACGGCGGGGATGACGGGTTTGACGCCGGTTACCAGCGGGAGCATTGCGTTCGCGTCGGTACCCACGAAGCTCGCTTACACGTCGGTTCCGACCGTCGGGACGGTGGGAACACCTTTCAGCGTGACGGTGCAGTCGCAGGACGTTGGTGGCGCGCCAAGGGGCGTGACGAGCGACACGACGGTTACGCTGTCCAAGGCATCTGGCTCCGGGACGCTGGGCGGGACGACCACGGGGATCATTACGACGGGTAACAACAGCGTCACCATCTCGGGTGTGACCTATGACACGGTGGACACAATGACTCTGACGGCTTCCGCCACGGCGGGGATGTCGTTAACCGCCGTCACGAGCGGGGGCATTACCTTCACGCCACCAACGCAGACCTTGCATTGGGGCGCGAACGACGCCATTTGGACCGACACGGGCGCCTGGTACAACATCGGCACCTCCGCCGCCGCCACTTATAACGATGTCGCTCCCGACGCTGTCGTGTTGGAAGACACTCACAGTGGAACCGGGGATCGCACGATTACCCTGAACACCACGGTTTCGCCGGCGAGCGTCACGATGACCGCCGGGTCAAAGAACTTCACGATATCCGGCTCGGGTGCCATTGGTGGGAGCACCGGGCTGAGCAAGAGCGGCGCCGGCGCATTGACGTTGGGCACCGCCAACACCTTCAGCGGCGATACGCGCATTGGGGCCGGCACCCTGACCTTGGGCCACAGCAGCGCGCTGGCAGGCAGCACGCTCGACATGAACACCGCTGACAGCGGCAGCTTGAGCTTCGATTCCGTCACGGCGGCCACGCTCGGGGGGTTGAAAGGCACGCGCAACCTGGTGCTGACAAACGCTGCCGGCGCCGGGGTGACGTTGACTGTCGGCAACAACAGCTCGAACACCACCTACCTCGGTGTTCTCAGCGGTACCGGCGGCTTCACCAAGACTGGCACGGGCAAACTCACGCTGGGCAACGCAAGTGGCCCGCAACAGCTTTACACCGGCGATACCACGATCATCCAGGGTGGATTGTATGTCAGCGGTGATACCACACTTCCCAGCGGACAAAGGTTCGTACTGGCCGCCGCGGGAACCTTGGATTTCAATGGCACCAACCTTAACATTGGCGCCTTGGACGGTAGCGGCGGTCTGATCACCAAGACTGCGGATAATGTGGACTGGAGCGTGACAGTGGGCACCGGTGATGCGAGCGGCAGCTACGCAGGGGCGATCACAAACAACAGCGCCAACGGCGCCGGCAACACCTGCAAGGTGTCGCTGATCAAGGTCGGCTCAGGCACGCAGACGTTGAGCGCGATCAACGCCATTGGGCGGACTAGCGGACCTTCCGGCGTGAACATCAACGGAGGCAGAATAGTAGCGGCTCACGCTTTGGCGCTGGGAGCCCTCTCCTGCACCGTCAATGCCGGCACGCTCGAAATTGCCAACCTGGCCCTGAGCACACAGCTCGCCCTGAACCTCAACAACGGGGCGACCCTCATGGGCAGCGGTGGTGCCAACTCAGCTTTCTGCTGGTCCGGTACCGGGCCAAGATATGCCACCATCGGCGCCGGCGCGGCGGTTACGATGGCCACCGCCGCATCCACCGATACGCTCACCGCCAACTCAACAATCAAAGGCGGCGATGCGACCTCGCTGGTTACGGCAGCGGGCCCGGGCACCATCATCCTTTCCACCGGTTCCGCCTCGGATGCGTACGCGGGCAAATGGAAGCTCACCGGCGGCACGCTCCGGTTAAACGACATCAACGCCCTCGGCAATAGCAGCACCAGGGCCATTGAATTGGCGGGCGGCATACTGGAAGGCCAGGCCAGTGCTGCCGGCACCTATTCGACCGCAACCATCGTGTCTTCGAGTTCGACGATCACACCGAATCAGGCCGGCGCCGGTGCGAATCATACCTTTGGCACGCTTTCAATTAACAATTCCACGCTGAGCACCGGCCCCGGAGCTCAAATCACCGGCGGCACAACGGAGACTAATACGTTTACCACCACGACGCTTACGGGCGACGCCACGCTCAACATAACGAACAATGACACCAGAAGCATGATCGTGGTTCTTGGCGCGGTGGGCGAGTCAGGTGGCGCACGCGCGCTGGCCAAACAGGGCGCCGGCACGCTGGTAATCACCGGGATCGGCACTTACACCGGCGGCACGACCATTGCTGGTGGAACAATAGAGATAGGCGTCAGTGGCAGCATCAAAGGCAGCGTCACGGTCACCGGCAGCCAGCTCAAGCTGGACAACGCCTCGGCCATGGAATCCGCTGCGACTCTCACCCTGCCCGCTTCACCGAGCGAGGGCACGGTGAATCTCAATTTCGACGGTACGCAGACCATCAACGCCCTCTATTTCGGCACGACCCAGAAAGCCGCGGGCACCTGGGGCGCCGTCGGCTCGATTGCGACCCATCAGAACTCCGCCTTCACGGGCACGGGCATTCTTAATGTCTCCACCGGGCTGACTACCACAACCGCGTTGACGGATGACACCGGCAGCCCAACCACTTACGGCGCCCCGGTGACTTTCACCGCGACCGTGACTGGCAGTTCCCCGACCGGCACGGTTCAATTCAAGGATAGTGTCAGCAACCTGGGCGCGCCGGTTCAACTGATCGGTGGCCAGGCCCAGCTTGTCACTAACAACCTCTCGGTCAGCGGCAGCCCGCATTCGATCACCGCGGTCTACAGCGGCGACGACAACAACAATGGCAGCACCTCCAGCGCCGTCCCACACGTGATTACGGCTGTCAGCTCGACGACCGTGTTGATCTCGTCGCTAAATCCCTCCACCAACGGCGACAACGTGACCTTCACCGCTACGGTCAGCTCGGGTGTGGGGACGCCGACGGGTGATGTGGTGTTTAAGGCCAACACCGTGCCGTTCAGCACCAATACCCTGGTCAGTGGCAGCGCCGCTGCCAGCACCACTACGCTGCCGGTAGGCACCAATACCGTCACGGCGGAGTATGCCGCCCAAGCCAACTGGCTGGGGAGCAGTGCCAGCCTGGATCAGGTGGTCAAAAGTTCGGTGGTTTACAGTCTGACCAATGCGATCCTGTCCATTGTGGACCTGGGGGCCGGCAGCTTCGATCTGGCGTTGCAGGGGACGCCGGGGGCGGAGTATTACGTGGTGGCGAGCGCCGATGTGAGTGCGGCGCTGAGCACCTGGACGCCGGTGACGGGCAGCACCAACACGGCGCCCGACCCGAGCGGGCAATGGTCGTTGACGGTGAGCGCCACCGCACCGCAGTATTATCGCTTGAAAGCCGTCAATCCGGCGCCTTGACCCCAAGTAGGGATTTCGCGCAGAGGCGCAGAGCATGGAGCGGGAGTCGGCAGACAACGTACGGTTTGCCGGCAGGACGTAGTCGCCGACGTCACAGACAATGTCAAGACTCGAGCTTGGGCGAGCGTCCCCGCGAGCCCAAACATGCCTGGAAATCTGCGGAAGTCAGGGCTCGCGAGGACGCTCGCCCTCCCGGGCTCGAATTCCTCAGTCTGCCTTCTCAACCGCGCCTTTGCGCCTTTGCGTGAGACGCCGCGCCGTGGGGGGCTACTCGCCCATGAGGTGCTCGATCACCAGTTGGTCGAGCGCGGCGTAGTTGCGGTCGGCGACAAGCTGCCGGGCGGCCTTCTCGTCGAAGGTGCGGGCCTTGTCGACGAGGCGCAGGAAGGTGCGGCGGCTGTTCTCCAGGTGGGCCAGCCAGTGCTCGACCTTGGTGGTGCGGAAGGGATGGACGTCGAAGCAGACGTATTCGCCGTTCCTGCCGTAGCCGTTGCGCTCGAGGGCGCGGACCTGGTTGAAGGCAACGCGGAGGTTCGAGCTGCCGAAGGGTTTGTCCTGGTCGAACTTGAGTCCGTTCTGGTCGTTGAGATGGAGGGACCAAAGTTTGCCGAAGGCCATGGCGAAGTCGATTTCGTCGGCGGGATCGAGGCCGGCGAGGATGGCGTGGGCGGTCTCGATCAGGCAGCCGACGCGCTTGGGATCGCGGGTCAATTGCGCGATGGCCAGCGCGTGCCCGATGGTGGGGATGTAGGCGTGGTCCATCGGCTCGTTGGGCTTGGGCTCGATGGCGAGGCGGATCTTCTGGTCGTGGGCCAGCATCTTGTCCAGCGCCTGGACGAGCAGATCAACGCTGCGGCGGCCGTTCTTGGCCTCGCGCAGGTAGGTGCCTTCGCGCGCGAGCCAGAGGACGATCAGGTCGGTGCCGAGGTAGTTGGCGATGTCAATGCAACGCAGCGAGCGGTCGATGGCATACTGCCGGCACTTCGGGTCGTTGCTGGTGTAGGCGCCGTCAATGGTCATGGGGCTGAACCAGAGGCGGGGGGCGACCATTTCCGCCGCGACGCCGGCATCGGCCAGCTTCTTCTTAAGTTCCTTCGCCTCCTTGCGCAGTTGGGCGTCGGACTTGCCGTCAATGTCCGGCACGGCGTCGTCGTCATGAAACATCATGGCGTCGAAGCCGAGCTTCTTGAGTTGTTTGAGCTTCCAGTCGAAGGTTTGCGCCGGGCGGGTCGGCGGGCCGTAAGGGTCCTGACCTTCGCTGATGTTCCAGGGGCCGAAACAGAATTGGTATTGATGTCGTTTTGCCATAAGCGTGCGGCGAGAGTAGCGGCGAGGCAGGGAAATCAAAGCGAAAAATGCGGTCGAATTTGCGTGCCGTGCGGGCGCCGGGGTGCTATAACCGCCTCCGAGGCAAACTATGACAACCAGCAAATCAAGCGAAAGCGCCAAACCCGAGGCTCTCGGGCGCGTGACGTTTCTCGACGGCCAGGGCGAACTGCCCATGCTCGAAATCAGCACCCAGTGGAGCACAGCCGAAATCTACCTGCTTGGCGCGCACGTGACACAATTCAAGAAGAAAGACGAGCCGCCACTGCTGTTCGTGAGCCAGTGCAGCCGGTTCGCCGGGGGACAACCCATTCGGGGAGGCATCCCGGTGGTTTTTCCCTGGTTCGGCTCGCGGGAGGGCCTGGGCCAGCACGGTTTCGTGCGCACCAAGCCCTGGGACCTCAAGGAGTTTGCCCCGGCCGCGGACGGGAGTGTCAGCGTGCGGCTGCGGCTGCCGGATTGCCCGGAGGCGGCGGCGTTTCCTCCTTTCACCGCCGATTACCTCGTCACCGTGAACCAGTCCCTGACGCTGCAACTCATCGTCCGCAACCAGTCGAAGGACGCGGAGTTCACCTTTGAGAACTGCCTGCACACCTACTTCGAGGTGGGCGACGTCACGGCCATCGCGATCGGAGGGCTCCAAGGGCTGACCTATCTCGACAAGGTCGCCAGCTTTCAGGAGAAGACCGAGACGAGCGACGCGATTCGCATTGCCTCCGAAGTGGATCGCATTTACCAGAACGCCACCGGCACGGTCGAGATTGTTGACCCGCGCCTGGGCCGAAGGATTCGCGTGGAGAAGCAAGGTTCCGCCTCAACGGTGGTCTGGAATCCCTGGATCACAAAGTCGCGGCAGATGCCGGATTTCGGCGACGAGGAGTATGAACGCATGATCTGCGTCGAATCCGGGAACGTGGCCGCCAACAGCATCAGCCTGCCGCCCGGAGGGAGTTCGACGCTCTCCGTGAAGCTGAGCAGCGAGACGCTGAAGTAGAACACGGCTAAGAAGCTGGCGGCCGATCTGGGTTTGACAATCTGTCCGGTGCTCACGACACTGTGCCCCGTTTTAATTACATGAAATATTCTTGTTTTCTGACGGCAGCAGTTTCCCTTCTGGCGGTTTTGTCGAATGCAGTTCGGGCGGAGGATCGTGCCGTTGGGGTGGTTTATGAAAGCCCGCGCGAGTTTTTCGGGAGCGGGGATTTTGACCGGGATGGGCGGGTTGACTTGGTGATTGTGGACAAGGAAAGCGGCAAGTACCGCCTGGGCTACCAGTTGACGCCGGGGAGGTTTGACTGGGTGGACTGCCGTCC
Organism: uncultured Verrucomicrobiae bacterium; assembly: GCA_963822005.1. Taxonomy (GTDB): domain Bacteria; phylum Verrucomicrobiota; class Verrucomicrobiia; order Limisphaerales; family UBA8199; genus PALSA-1440. The sequence goes on from CAWGGD010000025.1 coordinate 240,875, forward strand.
GAGCGGGATCAAAGGAGTGGCGGGGTTCAGCGTCGGCCAGTTGCTGGCGAAGGACCAGCAGGCGTTGGCCTTCACGTCGCCGGACGCCAACCAGATTACGCTGGTGGAAGTCACCAGCGCGACGGCGTCAGGCAAGCCGGTGACAGTACCCTTCACTGCGGCGCTGGGGCCCAATACGGTCGTGGCGGTGGACATCGGCGGTGCGGGGAACACCCATCTGGCCGATCTGTATGTCGGGTCCATTTACAACTCGCCTGACCCGAACCAGGCTACCTTGCTGCGCAACGATGGGGCGGAGTTTCCGAAATTGGCCGACCTGCCGCTGACGGGCGCAGCGGTGCGAGGCAACCGGCTTTCGCTCAAGAAGGGCGCACCCGAGGCGCTCTGCCTGCTCGTGCAAGGGGAGAAGGCAGACACGCTGCGCGTCGAAGACCTCGGCAGCGGCAAGCCGGTGGCGGTCGCCACCGTGCCGAATCTGCCGACGGGTTCGGATTATGCGGTTGGGAATTTCCGCGGTTCAGCCTTGCGCGAGTTCGTTTTCTACAAGCCGGGGGAGAAGAACCTGAGCGTCCGGCCCGTGGAAGAGGCTGCGGTTGGGCGGTTCGAATTCGGCAAAGGCCAGAGCTTTGACCTGGGGCAGCCGGTGCGGCGGTTGGTGCCGCTCGAAGCGGACGGGAAGCAAAGGCTGCTTGCCATTTTCGGCGAAGGCGAGAAGGCGGGGGTATATGATTTTGACGGCACGAAAGCGCCAACACTGGTCCAGAGCCTGACGGCGACCAATGATTTGTTCACCTGCGCGGCCAGCATGCCAGGCGGGTTCGTCGTCTTCTCGCAGCCTGCCGGCGGCAAGTTCTCCACCCGCTACCAGATTTACAAGGCGGAGGGCGGGGCCTATGCGCCGGGCCCGTTCGGCGGGCTGGCCTCGCTAGCCGACAACGATAACATCACTATTCCGGACATCCACGCGCGCATTGCCGCTAAACAAACCGAGACGAGCGAGGGCCAGATGAAGGCCTACACCAATACCATCCCGGGCACGCAGGTGACCTTTGCGATGGTGCCGATCCCGGGCGGTGAATTTGCGATGGGCAGCCCGGAGAGTGAACCCGGCCGCAAACCGGACGAAGGGCCGCAGCACAAGGTGAAGATTTCGCCGTTCTGGATGGGGCGCTGCGAGGTGACCTGGAATGAGTATGAGTTGTTTATGTATCCCGACGAGGAGAGGCGGATACGCGGCACCCTGCCGACGGACGCCGCCGGGGACAAGCTGGCCGACGCGGTGACGCATCCTTCGAAGCCCTACGTCGAGATGAGTTTCGGGATGGGCAAAGACGGCTTTCCGGCCATCAGCATGACGCAGCACGCGGCCAACAAGTATTGCCAGTGGCTGAGCGCGAAGACCGGGCAGTTTTACCGGCTGCCAACCGAGGCGGAGTGGGAATACGCGGCGCGCGCTGGCACGACCGCTGCCTACTTCTTTGGCGATGAGAGGAGCAAGCTGGGGGAATACGCGTGGTTCGAGCAGAACAGCGATTTCAAGTATCAGAAGGTGGGCAAGAAGAAGAGCAACCCGTGGGGGCTTTGCGACATATACGGCAACGTCGTCGAGTGGTTGCTCGACCAGTATGACCCTGACTACTACAAGCAATGCGCCGGGAACGGCTGCATGACTGATCCGTGGAACAAGGCCACCAAGCCCTACCCGCATTCAGTGCGGGGCGGTTCCTGGGATGATGAGGCCACAATGTGTCGCAGCGCCGCGCGGCGGGGCTCGGACCGCTCCTGGAAGATGCAGGACCCGCAATTGCCGAAGAGCATCTGGTATTTCTCGGACGCGCAGTTTGTGGGGTTCCGCGTCGTGCGCCCGCTCAAGGTGCCGCCGCCCGAGCAGATGCAAAAGTACTGGACGAGCGGCGTGGAAAGAGACTGAATTTGAATTTAGGATTGGCGCGCGGCGTCAGTATGAATACGGGCTTTCGCGCGCAACCTGAAACGGACAACCATAACCTGAAAGAGCCAATGCAAGATTATTCCATCCATCCATCGAACGCGGTTTCCCGCCGCCAGTTCCTGAAGAGTTCGTCCCTCATCGCCGCCTCAGCCGCCGCCGCAGCGAGTTTCCCCTCGGTGCTAAGCGCCCAGAACAAACAGACCATCAATGCTGTGATCATCGGCCTGGGTGGCCGCGGCAGCGGCGCCGGGCGCGACTTCACCGAAGCCGCCAAGGCGGCGGGCGTGGACGGCAAGATTGTCGGCGCGGCCGACATCTTCCCCGAGGCGGCGAAGAAAGCCGTGCAGAACTTTGGCGTGCCTGAGGATAAGTGTTTCGGCGGTTTCGACGCTTACCAGAAGGTACTGGCGTTGCCGGGCGTGAATTACGCCATCCTGGCGACGCCCCCCGGCTTCCGCGCGGCCCATTTCAAGGCCGCTATCGAAAGCGGCAAGCACGTGTTCATGGAGAAGCCCGTGGCGGTGGACGGTCCCGGCTGCCGGATCATGTATGCCGCCGCGGACCTGGCCAAGCAGAAGAACCTGAAGGTCGCCGCGGGCACACAGCGCCGCCACCAGGCCGGTTACCTCGAAACCATCAAGCGGATTCATGATGGGGCGATTGGCGACGTCGTTACCCTGCGCGCTTACTGGGTCAATGGCGGCCCCATCTGGCATCGCGGGGACGAAGGCAACACCGAGCTCGAACGGCAGATTCGCAACTGGTATCACTACATCTGGCTGTGCGGTGATCACATCTGCGAGCAGCACGTCCACAACCTTGACGTCTGCAACTGGATCATGAAGGACCACCCCGTGAAGTGCTGGGGCATGGGCGCGCGGCAGCAGTTGAACGGTAAGTCGGGCGAGATTTGGGACAACTTCGCCGTCGAGTACGAATACCCCAACGGCGCGCGGATCTACAGCTACTGCGGCCAGATCAAGCGCGAGTGGTCCTCCGTCAGCGAGGGCGTCCAGGGCACCAAAGGCACGGGAGATCCCAGCGGGCGTCTCCAGCCCAAGGGTGGCCAGATGTGGCGCTACCGGAAGCAGGAAGGGGAGGTCAGCCCTTACGTGCAGGAGCACAATGATCTCATCAATGCCATCGTGAAGGACACCGAATTGAACGAGGCCAAACAGGTGACCGACAGCACGCTCACCGCCATCATGGGCCGGGAAGCCGCCTACAGCGGCGCGGGTGTGGATTGGGAGACGATCCTCAATTCGAAGTTCGCCTACGGCCCGGAGCTGCTCTACGAGGATTGCGCCAGGATGGAATGGGGCCCCTTCCGCGTCCTGCAACCGCCGATGCCCAACGCGCACAACATCTTCAAGAACCCGCCGGTGGTGCCGGTTGCCAAAGCCTGATCGGTTCTGGATGCCAGCTTGAATTCATGGCCGGCCTGCCAGGCCGGCCTTTGTTTTCGGAAGTGACAACCCCAGTCCCAGGCCCGACGACCGCCCGGAAACGCCTGCCTGGTAGCGCAGATTTTCAATCTGCCGTATCGCCGATTTCCAATCGGCTGGCCGTTCTGGGGAGCCGGGAGTCTCCGCATTCGCTCCGCGAACGCCGTGGCGAACATCTGCCACTCTTGGATTTCGGATGTCGGATTTGCCCCGTCCTCGCCCTCGCTCTCCTTCTGTTGCTCACCGCCTGTCGGTCTGCGCCGCCAGCGAAGCCGCTGGAGCGGTTCGAGTATTCCCATCCCGCGATGGGCACCCTCATCACCATCACCCTCTACGCCCCTGACCCCGCGGTCGCCAAGGCCGCTGCCGCCGCGGCCTTCAAACGAATGGATGCCCTCGAGGACATCATGAGTGACTACCAGGCGGACAGCGAGCTACTGCGGCTTTGCGACCAGCCGTTTGGAACGCCAGTTCCCGTCAGCGCCGACCTCTTCGAGCTCCTGCAACGAGCGCAGGAAATCGCCCGGCGCTCGGACGGCGCGTTCGACGTGACGGTCGGGCCCTACGTCCGCTTGTGGCGCTTCGCGCGAAAGCGAAAAGTGCTCCCCACGCCTGCTGAAGTTGCGGCGGCGCGGGCGGCGGTGGGCTGGCAGAAACTCCGATTGGACGCGCGCGCGCGCACCGCAACCTTGCTCGTGCCGAACATGCGGCTGGACCTGGGCAGCATCGGCAAGGGCTATGCCGCCGATCAGGCGTTGCGGATACTGAAGGGCAGGGGACTGGACCGCGCGCTGGTGGCGGCAAGCGGCGACATCGCCATCGGGAAGCCTCCTCCGGGACAGCGGGGTTGGAGGATCGGCATCAGCGCTTGGGATGGCGCCACCAACAAAGTGTCCCGAACCGTTCTGCTTCACAACGCCGGCATCTCCACTTCCGGCGACACCGAGCAATTCATCGAGATCAACGGCGTCCGCTATTCCCACATCGTGAACCCAGCCACCGGCCTCGGGCTGACGCAGCGGATTCAAGCGACCGTGGTCGGCCCTGACGCGACGACGACCGACAGCCTGGATACCACCGTGAGCGTGCTGGGCGCGCAACGCGGCCTGGAATTGATCCGGTCATGGCCGCGCACCTCGGCTTTGATCGTCACCCGGGAAGACGGGCGGAGCCAGACTTTCATTTCGCGTGGCTTCCCGCGAAATGCTCCGCCGCGCTGAATCGCCGATGAGCCTGCCCGCTATCGGGCGCGTGCCCGGGCGACCGGTCGCCGGCCCTTAAGAGCGCGGCGCTTGGCTTTGGCTTGTTCCAGCGCCTGCAGGCGGTAGCTGAGGGTGTTGTGATAGCGGCGCTGGAGCCCGCGCTTTTCCCTCTGGCGCTCGCGGGCCTTAACCAGGTGTTTCAAACACCGCGAGCCCTGTACGGCTGGCTCGCCGCATTCCGTGCACCGCTGGTCCCGCAGCATGCGCAACTGATACTTGCGCTGCCGCGAGATCCGCAGGTGCGTGAACTCGTCTTCAATCCTCTTTCTCATTTTGCCTTCTCCACGTTTCGGTCAACTGCGCTCGGCCGCATGGCCCGCTGACGGTATCCACTTTCAATCCGATATCGGGAATCCTCCACCTTAACCGTTCAACTGTCAAGCCCCATTGAATCCAATTCAAATCCAATCCGTGTCTGGGGGTGCGCTTGAAGTCCCGCCGCAGTTTGGTAGGATGGGTTACGTTGATGAACCAGGAACCAATGGCTGGCGCGAGACTCGCTTCGGGCGACTTCGCGAACGTGATCAGGCTGACGCCGCTGGTCGCGATTGACCTGATTGTGCGCTCACCCGAGGGGCGGATCTTGCTAGGGTCTCGCAACAATGAACCCGCCAAAGGGTGTCTTTTTGTCCCCGGAGGCCGCATAACCAAGAACGAGACACTAGCGGCGGCCTTCAAGCGAATATCCCTGGCCGAACTCGGGGTGGAAAAGACGATGGAGGAGGCCCGGTTTTTGGGGGTGTACGAACACTTCTATCGAACGAATCATCTTGGGCAACCTGGCTTCGGCACGCATTACGTGACGCTGGCCTACGAGGTGCCCTCCCCCGTGCACGACGCGTCGCTGCCAAAGGACCAGCACGGTGAATACGCCTGGAAAACGGAGGCGGAGCTGCTGAGTTGTCCGAAAGTTCACGAGAATACGAAGGCCTATTTCGACTCCGCCAAGGCCGGGGGCTGAGACTGCTCCCGGCTTGTCAGGGACGGTCGGGTTGGTAGTTTGGATGCATGAACAAGAGCGGTGAGCTTGGACGGCGTGCGTTCCTCAAGGGTCTTGGCCTGGCGGCGCCGGTGGCAGTGAGCGGGGCGGGGCTTGTTTTCGCAGAGAGGCAGGTCGATTCAACCGCGCCCGCCGGCGGGAGGAAGACGGCGGCCAAGGAGCTGGCAGCGGATCTGGTGGTGGTAGGCGGCGGGTTGGGGGGATGCGCTGCGGCACTGGCGGCGGCGCGGAACGGTCTGCGGGTGATCCTGACCGAGGAGACGGATTGGATCGGCGGCCAGTTGACGGCGCAAGCCGTGCCGCCGGATGAGAATCCGTGGATCGAAACTTTTGGGGGCACGCGCAGTTATCTGAACTTGCGCCAGCAGATTCGCGACTACTACCTGCGGCATTTCCCACTCACCGCCGAGGCGCGGGCGAAAGCATATCTGAACCCCGGCAATGGCTGGGTCTCGCGGCTATGCCATGAGCCGCGCGTCTCGCTGGCGGTGTTGCAGGGGCTGCTGGCGCCGTATGTCAGTGGACGGAAGATTCTGCTTCTGCTGCGGCACAAGGCGATGGAGGCCTTGACGAACGGCGACCGGGTGGAAGCGGTGCGAGCGCGCAGCCTTGAGTCCGGCAACGAGCTTGTCCTGCGGGCGCCTTACTTTGCCGACGCGACCGAGTTGGGTGATCTGCTGCCGCTGACAAAGACGGAATACGTGACGGGCGCCGAGTCGCAAAAGGATACGGGTGAGCCGCATGCGCCGGCCGAGGCTGCGCCGCGCAACATGCAAGCGTTCACGTGCTGTTTCGCGATGGATTACGTGCGCGGGGAGGACCACACGATTGAGCGGCCGCGCGATTATGAGTTCTGGCGCGAGTTTGTGCCGGCCCTCAAGCCGCCGTGGCCGGGTCGGCTGCTGGCGTGGGAATACGGCGATCCCATCACGCCAAGGCGACCAAGCTGGTGACTGATCCGGAGAAAGGGACGGGTCTGTGGACCTACCGCCGGCTTGCGGACAAGACGCTGTTCGCTGAGGGCACCTACCCGGGCGACATCTCGCTGGTGAACTGGCCGCAGAACGATTATATGCTCGGCAACCTTTATGAGGTGCCGGCCGAGGAGGCTGCGCGCCACCTGGAGCGGGCCAAGCAGCTCAGTTTGTCGCTGCTTTACTGGCTGCAGACCGAGGCGCCGCGGTCGGACGGCGGCACGGGATGGAAGGGCATGCGGTTGCGGCCGGATGTGGTCGGCACGGAGGACGGGCTGGCGAAGCATCCCTACATCCGCGAGAGCCGGCGCATCCGGGCTGAGTTCACGGTGGTCGAGCAGCATGTTTCGACGGACTTCCGGATGAAAGAGACGGGGGCCAAGCGCGAGGACGTAAAGGCGGCGGAGTTCAAGGATTCGGTGGGCATCGGCAGTTACCGGATTGATCTGCATCCCAGCACGGGCGGGGACAACTCGATTGACATCAGTTCCCTGCCCTTACCAGATCCCGCTGGGGGCGCTGCTGCCGCAACGGGTCGAGAACCTGCTGCCGGCGTGCAAGAATCTGGGGGTGACGCACATCACGAACGGTTGCTACCGGCTGCATCCGGTGGAATGGAACATCGGCGAAGCGGTGGGGGCACTGGCGGCCTTCTGTGTGACAAGGCGACGGGTGCCGCGCGAGGTGCGGAAACAGAGCGGGTTGTTGAGCAGCTTCCAGAACCTGCTCAGCGAGCAGGGGGTGCCGCTGGCGTGGCCGAAGGTGACGCCGAGGTGAGAAAGTTACACGGGTTAGATGAGTTACAGGAGTTAATGAGTTGCGCGGCTGAATGCGGGGAATAGTTTGAATCCGCAAGAGTGTGGCGGTATTGAGATATGAAGCTGGCAGGAGAGTTTGCGGTGGTGCTGGTGACGGCGCCGGACCTGAAGACGGGACGCAGGCTGGCCCGGGCGGCACTGGCGGCGCGGCTGGTTGCGTGCGCCAACCTGATCCCGAGAATTGAGTCGCACTACTGGTGGCAGGGAAAGATCGAGCATGGCGCGGAGGTGCTGGTGGTGATGAAGACGGCCACCGCCCGCCTGGCGGCGCTGGAGAAGTTGATCGTGGCGAGGCACCCGTACGACACGCCGGAGTTTCTCGTCCTGCCCATCAGCCGCGGGAGCAAGCGCTACCTGGCTTGGGTGCAGGCGGCCGTCAGGTGAAGCTTGTCATGCGGTGCCTGAATAATGGGATATCCGCTTGCGCGGAGTGCCAGGCTGCGGCAGATTCAGGCGAGAATAATCCGGAAGCTTATGTCACTCGAATTCGCACTCCAAAAGTATCCTAAGGAAATCAAACTCAAGGACGAGTCCAAGTGCAAGTTGCGTCCGCTGCGCAAGGACGACGAGAAAAGCTTTCACGAGTTCTTCCTGGCCGTACCTGAGCCCGAGCGCATGTTCATCAAGCACCGTGTCATTGAGCCGCAAGTCATCCGGGACTGGTGCCAGAATATTGACCTGGGACGCAACCTGCCGCTGCTGGCGTTGATCGACGGGAAGATCGTCGGGGACGCCACGCTGCATCAGCAGCTTGGCGGCTGGAAGCGGCACATCGGGCGGGTCAGCGTGCTGGTGCACCCGAAGCACCGTGGGCGGGGACTCGCCCGGGCACTGGTGACGGAGATCGTCAACATCGCCCGCAGCCTGGGCCTGGAGAAGGTGGAAGCGGAGTTCATTGGGGAGCAGGAGGCTGCCATCAAGCTGTTCGCCCTGCTGGGCTTCAGCAACCTGGTCCGGCTGGAGAATTACGTAAAGGACATGCAGGCCATTGCCCACGACTACGTGCTAATGGGCCTGGAGTTGAAAACCGACGAGGAATACGCCGGCATGGGCTGACGGGAGATGCCGCCCGAGACTTGTCCCAACTGCGGGGCGGAAGTGCCGCCGAAAGCCAGGGCTTGCCCTGAATGCGGGGCGGACGAACAGACGGGCTGGTCCGAGGCGGCGCGCGTGGATGGGTTGGATCTGCCGGACGAGAACTTCGACTATGAGGACTACGTCAAGCGCGAGTTTGGCGGCCCGAGCGCGGTGCCGCGCGGGATCCATTGGTTTTGGTGGGCGGTAGGGTTGGTGGTGGCAGCGGTTCTCGTCGCCTTCTGGTTGCGATGACGGATGTGCCTCCAAAGGGTGGAAGCTCCGGCACGCGGTTGCTGTCGGTGGATGCGCTCCGGGGCTTTGACATGTTTTGGATCGTGGGGGGCGATCATCTCGTGCGCTCCCTGCCGGCGATTCACGACTCAGCCATCACCCGGGAATTGGCCGCGCAAATGGAGCATTGCGAGTGGGCCGGCTTTCACTTCTACGATCTGATCTTTCCTCTGTTCGTGTTCATCGTGGGGGTGTCGCTGGTGTTTTCGATCAGCCGAATGGTGGAACGGGCGGGACGGACGGCGGCGGTCCGGCGCATCATCATTCGCTCGGTGATTCTGTTCCTGCTCGGCATTTTCTGCATGGGCGGTGTGGCCAATGGGTTCAAGAACGTTTATCTCGCCGGGGTGCTGCATCGGATCGCGGTGGCCTACTTCTTCACGGCGCTGATTTTCTGCTTCTTCCGCCCCCGCGCCCTGGTACTGCTATGCGTAACGTTGCTGGTCGGTTACTGGGGGTTGATGACCTTCGTGCCCGTGCCGGGCATTGGTTCTCCCTCGCTCGCCGAACCGGGAAAGAATCTGGCGCATTACCTGGACGAGCTCTATCTGCCCGGCCGGAGGTTCGAGGGCACCCTGCTGAGCACGCTGGCGGCGGTGGCCAACTGCCTGCTGGGGGTGTTTGCGGGGGTGCTGCTCAAGGATGATGGCGTGCCCGGGCAGCACAAGGTGTACTGGCTGCTGGGGAGCGGGGCTGTCAGCCTGGCGGTTGGCTTTGCCTGGGCGCAGGGCTTTCCCATCATCAAACTGCTCTGGACTTCGAGCTATGTGCTGGTAGCCTGTGGTTACAGCGCGATCCTGCTGGGTGTTTTCTATCAACTCATCGAGCTGTGGCGGTTCCGGGTGTGGGCGCAGCCGTTTGTGTGGATCGGGATGAATGCGATCACAATTTACCTGGTGGCCAACGTGGTGAACTTCCGCCGGCTGGCGGAGCGGCTCGTGGGTGGAGACATCAAAGTGTGGCTGGGGAACTACAGCGACCTGGCGACCTCACTGGTGAGCCTGGCCCTTGTATTTTGGCTCCTGAGTTTCCTGTATCGACGCCAGTTATTCCTGCGTCTTTAGCCCCGGGTCGTCATGGGCGCCCCCAGCCCGGTTTGCCTTTGCCGTTCTTCGGGTAGTCTTCGAATGCCAAGAGGTTAGGAAGACGGCCCCCCCCAGGTTTGGCAGCCGGCATGGCGCGTTGGTGGGGGGGGGCAGCGCCATGTCGGTGTCGCTGGGCCGTTGGCTATGTACGACGGCTTTGCAACGGCTTTGTTACGGCTTCATAAGCCAGGGTCTCCCGTGAACTCGTGGGAGTTCATGGGAGTAGATGGGCGGTACTGCCGTGGAGACAAGGCGGCTATGGCGGAGTCACGAGGGGCGTAGATCGTGCTGCGTGAGGGGGTTGACATTTCGGGCTGAACAAGGGGCTGCACTGTTTTAGGGTGCAGGTCATGAAGACCAGATCTCGGCCCAGCTCCGGAACCGGAGCAAGCGCGCTGCCTTGCCTGCCGGTGCGCAATTGAGCTCCGGGGAGCGCGAGCCCTTACAAGCGCTCGATCCAGCGAGCACTTCTGGGCAAGGCGCAGTTGGTGGGGGAGCAATTGCGTTACGTGGCCGAGTATCAGGGTCAATGGGTCGCGCTGATGGCCTGGAGTGCGGCGGCCTACCAGTTGAAGCTGCGGGAAGCGTGGATGGGTGGTCGGCCTGGCAAAGCTGGGCCGGGTGCCTTGGTGGTCAAAGGCAGCCGGATTGGATCCTGCCGGGTTTAAGGCCAATTGGCGAGCGGTGAGAGACTACCTTACGGCGGTTCAGTGCAGATTGGGAGCGGGCCTATGGACATGCGGTATTGGTGGCGGAGAGCTTTGTGGACCGGGAACGGTATCTGGGCACCTCTTACAAGGTCAGCGGCTGGACGTTCAGGGATCAAACCGAAGCCTACCAGCGTTCCGGCAGGACGTCCTTACCAGCCCATGTACCCCGAAGGATTTGGGTGCCGAGCTTTGCCCGGGGGAGCGGACGATTCTCGCGCAATCTCAGTGGCTGTATCCTGCAAAGGCACAGGGGTGTCACACCGACAACAGCGGCAAATGAGGCTCTTTTTCGAAGGGTTGGGCGATTGGCGCAAGCGCCGGTGCCGGTTTCGGCTCAGCAGCCTGGTGGCGGTGGCCGTCTGTGCCATGCTCTGCAAGGTCTGCCTGGGGCAGCGGGATTTGGCCGCCTTTGCCGCCAATCTCACCCGGCAACAGATGCAAGCCTTGGGCTTCCCGCGGGACTGGACCCGCCGGATCCATCGCTACCTTCCCCCCAGCGAATCGACGTTTGCCCGCACTTCGCGCTGAACCTCAGAACTCCAGCAGAGGTTATGGCCTGACTGCCCCAGGTGTCGGCCGCGGACTGAAAGAGAGCAGGTGCCGACGGCAAGGAGTGGCTCAACAGTCAGGGCTTGGGGTGGTCGGCCTATTCGGTCCGCGACGGTCGCTGGCTGGGGTCAGAGCCGGTGGCCAAGGCGTCGAAACCGAATACCTGGTCTGTTCCCGCCCTGCCGCCCAACTGAGTGCCCAGCAGCTGCTTGGAGCCGACCGCCGGTATTGGGGCATCGAAACGGGCCTCCACCTCCGCTTGGACGTTATCGCCGTAGAAGACCGCAGCCGTGTTCGCCACCGCACTGCCGCCCTCAATTTGGCGGTCATAAGCCGAGGTAGTCCCTGGCTTCATTGGAGTAAATACTGCCGCAAACGACGCCAAGCCACCCTGAGCGGCTTCTACGATTTCATGTCCGCCAACAACAGCAAGAAGGCCTTCGCCCTCGTAACTGACTCCAAACCCTCATGGTTGCCTCCATGACAGCGCACCGCACAAGGCGGCAGGTTGGCTGGCAGGCTGGTTTTGGCCTTGAGTGGCGCAGGGTGCTGGTCTAAACATGCACGAAACCTGCTTGCTTATGATGACGCCAACCCAAACTCGGCCGGTCGAAGGCGGTGCCTCCAGCCAGCGGCTGATGTCGGTGGATGCCCTGCGCGGCTTTGACATGTTCTGGATCATCGGCGCGGACGCGCTGGTGTATGCGCTCAACCAGATGAGCCAGACCCGGCCGACGAGCTTCCTGGCCCGGCAACTGGAGCACGCGGAGTGGGAAGGCTTCCATTTCTACGACCTGATCTTCCCGCTGTTCATCTTTATCGTGGGGGTGTCGCTGGTGTTTTCGCTCACCAGGACGATAGTGGAGGCGGGACGAGCAGAAGCGTTGCGGAGGATTTTTCGGCGGAGCGTCCTGCTGTTCGTTCTCGGCATCTTTTACTCGGGCGGTTTGACCAACCCGTGGCCGGACGTGCGGCTCATGGGGGTGCTCAACCGCATTGCGCTGGCGTACTTCTTCGCCGGCCTGCTGTTTTGCTTCTTCAAGCCGCGGGCGCTGGTAGCGATCTGCGTGGCGATTTTGGCGGGCTACTGGGCGCTGATGACGCTAGTGCCGATTCGGAGTATCCAGTTGACCAAGAGCGAACTGGCGCGGTTGGCGGAGCAGGCCGGCGATGCACCGACCGCCGCGCTCTTCAGAGCGGAACGCAATCCCTCGGGCGAGAAGAACAGCGCGGCGTGGGCAGCGGCGGAGAAGATGTTTTATGCCACGACTAACTGCGTCAGCGGCAAGTTTGACAAGGGGCTGAACCTGGCGAACCACATTGATTTCGAGTATTTGCCCGGGCGCAAGTATGACGTGTTCTTCGACCCGGAAGGCTACCTGAGCACGATTCCGGCGGTGGTGACCTGTCTGCTGGGTGTTTTCGCCGGCTTGCTGCTGAGGACGCAGAGCTTGCAGGACAAGCAGAAGGCGATTTGGCTGATCGCGTTCGGCTTCGCCGGGGTCGGCCTGGGCTGGCTGTGGGGCGCCCAGTTTCCGGTGATCAAGAAGATCTGGACGTCATCGTATGTGCTGGTGGCCGGGGGTTACAGCGCGATCCTGCTGGGGGTGTTCTACCTGATCGTGGATGTGTGGCAGGCGCGCGCGTGGTGCCAGCCGTTCGTGTGGATGGGGATGAACTCGATCACGATTTACGTCGTGAGCAATATTCTGGGCGGGTTCCGGAAACTAGCGGCGCGGATTGCCGGGGGCGACGTGCGAATCTTTTTGGATGACCAGGTGGCGAAGGGGTTCGGGGACATGGTGGTTTCGATCGTGGGCTTGCTGCTGGCCTTCTGGCTCGTCCACTTGCTCTACAAGCGCAAGATCTTCCTGCGCCTGTGACATTAGACGATTGGACGCGCAGAATAAGATCATCCCTTGACCCTGCCCGGCGTTCGGGTAGAATGGGCCCCACGCTGGCGGGTTCGCCAGACCGCCCGCAGGCGCATCGGAACCCGGTAGCGCTAGTGACTAATCGCAAAATATGAGCCGTATCATCAAACCCAGCCTTTTCCTGCTACTCCTGCTCCTGTTGACAGGAGCTGCCAGCGCGCAAAACCAAAAGTGGAAGTTCCTCGTGTACGGTGATACGCGCGGGACCGGCAGCTCGGACCAGATTAACACGAACATTCTGGCGGAACTGGCCCGTGCCACCACCAACACCTCGCCCAAGCCGGCTTTCGTGCTGGTGCCCGGCGACCTGGTCTATTCGGGCTCGCTGGCGGCCTTTCGCGGCTGGACCAACATCATGGCACCGGTTTATCAAGCGGGCATTGCGGTGTATCCGGTCCTCGGCAACCATGACGATGACAACGTGCCGGACTATATCACCGTTTTCGGCCCAAACATTCCGGACAATGGCCCGGCCAGTGAGCTCAACCGGACCTATTATGTCATTCGCTCCAACGTCCTGGTAGCCGTTATGGACAACTATGTGGTGGCGCACCAGTGCAATACGAACTGGCTGAAGAATGTCCTCCAAACCAATCAATACCTTCATGCCTTCGTCATGGGCCACGAACCGGCCTTTTCCGTCAATCATGCCGATTGCCTGGATGACGTGCCTGCCGCCCGTGACGTCTTCTGGAACATTCTGAGCAACGCCGCGTGCCGGGTTTACTTCTGCGGGCATGACCACTTCTACGACCACATGCGCCTCGACGACCAGGACGGCGATCCCTCGAATGACATCCGCCAGATGATCGTCGGTTCGGGCGGCGCTCCCTTTCATGATGACTCCGCCTACGACGGCGCCAACGGCATCTGGACGCCGACGCGCGTGCGGCATGACATGACGAACGGATATGTCGCGGTGGAGATTGACGGGCCGGTCGCGACCCTCACCTGGTATCAGCGCACTACGCCCAACAATTATGTCGCTACTTCGGATGTGTTCACCTACTCCCTGGCGCCGGTCATTGCATCCAGCTACTCCAATGGCGCGCTCACCCTCACTTGGTCCGGCGGCGGCAGCCTACAGGCTGCGTCCGAGTTGACTGGTCAGTGGACCAATGTGGCCACCGCCCGTTCCCCTTACACGGTGACGAACCTTGGCGCGGCCCGCGCCTTCTACCGCGTCCAACTGCGGCCCTGAAAGCAAACGGTCGCGAACGCAGCCTCACTCCTCCTGATGCGTGGAAATGGGGTGAGCGGGGCTCACGTGCAATTCCTCGGCTCGAAGTTCAGAGCCTGTGAACTATCTGCCCTGGTTACGGCAATTGCACGATGCGATAAAAGCGCACGTTGAAATTCGTGGCGGTCTGATCGGTCACCGTGAACGTGTTCGTCAAAGCCACGTTGGTGCTGATGGACGTCCAGTGTGTGAGATAGCTGGAGGCCTGGACGAGATTGGTGCGGCCAGGCATCACGCCCGCCGCTGTCAACTCAACACTGCCGTCGCGCAGTTTCACTATCTTGCTGAATTCCAACCGGTTGAACAAATCGCTCAGGTTGATCGCGTTGGCCGCATCGCCCAACAAGGGGGTCACGCCAAAAATCTCCTGGATTGTGCGCAGCGTGGAACTGTGCGTGCAATGGATATGGTTGAATAACCCCGGCCGCGGGCCAGCGGCGAGAGGGTGATCAAACCTACGGGCCTGTCACCGGTGGCGCTTCATCCCACAGGATGAACAGGGCGCCGCCGTTTTGATAGGCCTGTGAACTGAGGATATGGGGGACTTGGGCCGCCAGCCAGTCGTCGCCTTGCTGGACCGGGTTGTAGAGCGGCCGCAGGAATCGTGCATGTCATGGCAGAGATTGGGGGTGATGAAATTGTAGCGGGCGACGGTGTGGTTGGCCAGGTCGCTCGCCAGTTCGGCGTAGGGGCGTATATGGGCAATGCCGTAGGCATAGCCGGTGTCATTGGTGCCGGTGACATCGTCGAAATACACAAACGGATTGTGCCTGGGGGTGTAATAGTTGGTTGCCGTGAGCGGGACGTAAGCTCCGCTGATGTCTTCCTGATACGCCTTCCACGATACGCCGGCATGGTTCAGCAGCGTCACCAGATGGCGGGTAGTGTCCTGGTGATTGACGGAAGGATCGTTGTCGTCGGTGATGCCGAAATTGGTTCCGGCTTCCAGCCAGAGGTAATTGGGCTCGCTCGGATGGAGGCCTGGCGGATTGTAGTATTGCGCGCAATAGGCCGCCGCCGGCAGCAAGGTGTGGTTGATGTATGGCGCATGGATGCTGTCTTTGATGCTGGCCCAATCCTGGTTTTCCATCAGGATAATGAACACCGTCTGGATGGGGGGCAAACTGCCGGCCAGAGCGCCCAGCGAGAGCACCAAGGACGACACCAGCGCCAGAAGTTTCATGGCGAATTATGATACCTGAAAATCGGGGCTGAGCCAAGCCGGCTTTCTACTGGGTTTCGGGGCGCCGGGTTCTCGGATAGAGCGCCACCCGGTGAAGTCCAAAGACGCGGCTTTGGAGGGCTGCAGACTTCCGTACTTGAGCCGCAGAGTGGTCCGTATTATCCCAAATTGCTGCCTTCTTGAGCCCCTCGTAAAGTGCAGCAGCTATGGGAAGGCGTCAGGGGGTGTTTCGCGGCACCCCGGACGCAGCACCGGAATGAAGAAATTTGCGAGAACCCTGGTCAGTCTCGCGCTGACCGGTACCGTGGCGGGTGTCGTGACGGCGAGGGCGGACACCTCCATCGTCTTTAACGAGATCATGTACCACCCGGCGACGAACGAGCCGGCGATGGAATGGGTGGAGTTGTACAACCAGATGGCCGTGGACGTGGACATGTCCAACTGGTCGCTGGACGGAGAGATCCACTACAAGTTCGGCAGCCAGGTGGTGCTGCGCGGCGGCGCATTCATGGTGGTAGCCATCTCGCCCACTAATCTGGCCGCAGTCACGGGTCTGACAGGTATTCTGGGACCGTTCACAAACCGACTGTCCAACAGCGGTGGCCAGTTGCGGCTCCGCAACAACAACGGGCGGGTGGTCAACAAAGTGGATTACGGTACCAGCGGTGACTGGCCGGTGGCGCCGGACGGGTCGGGGGTGTCGCTAGCCAAGATTGATCACGGGACGGCCAGCGATTCGGCGGGCAACTGGGCGGCGAGCGCGCAGATGGGAGGAACTCCAGGGCGCGAGAACTTTCCCACCAACCCGGCGGTCGTGCCGTTGGTTTTTAACGAGTTATCGGCCTCGACCAATGCCGGCTTCTGGCTGGAGCTGATGAACTACGGCGCCAATTCGCTGTCGGTTGGGGGGTATCTGATTGTGCGGGATGGGGCAACAAACGGGCAATACGCTTTGACTCCAGGCACCACAGTGCCGCCACGCGGTTTTCTGGCCCTAAGCAACACGGTCCTGGGCTTCCATCCGGTGTCAGGTGACAAGCTCTACCTGCTGCCGCCGACGCGAACTAATGTCCTGGACGCGGTGCTGGTGAAGAATGGTCCGCGCGGACGCTCGCCCGATGGGACCGGATCGTGGCTTTACCCGACGACGCTGACGCCGGGCGGCTCGAACATTGTGGTTTCCCATAGCGAGATTGTGATCAATGAGATCATGTACCACCACCAGTTGCTGCCGGCCACGAACGTCCTGGTGCCGGGCCAACCATCGAGCGAGGCGTGGGTGGAACTGTACAATCGGAGCAGCAACACGGTGGACCTGACGGGGTGGACCATTGGGGGGCGGCATCAGCTACAGGTTCCCGGCAGGCAAGGTGATGGCTTCAAGGGCGTACCTGGTGGTGGCTAACGATGCGGCGGCGCTGCGGCGTGAGTTATCCGTCCATTGACATCGTTGGGAATTACGGCGGAAAGCTATCCCAGAACGGGGACACAATTACTCTGCTGGATCCAGCGGGCAATCCCGCCGACAGCGTCCGCTACTACACGGCTGGGCGTTGGGCCGGGGCGGCAGACGGTGGTGGTTCAAGCCTGGAATTGATGGATCCCTACGCGGACAATTCGAAACCCGGCGCGTGGGCGGCGAGCGACGAGTCGGGCAAGACCTCCTGGCAAACCTACAGCTACCAGGCGGTGGCCAACACCGTTGTCGGTACGGGCCAGTGGAATGATCTTATCGTTGGGCTGTTGGACGGCGGGGAATGCTACGTGGATGACCTGAGCGTGGTGGAGTTGCCGAGCACGCAGTTTATTGCCAACGGGAACTTTGAGAACGGCGCCAGCGGCTGGCGGTTTCTGGGCAACCACAAGCAAAGCCGGGTGGAGACGGAGCCGGGCAATCCCTCGAACCATGTGCTGCACGTGATTGCTGGCGGCGTCCAGTCAGACCAGCAAGATCACATCGAGACCACCTACCAGAGCAGCCGCATGGTGACCGACGGCAGGACTTATCAGATTTCCTTCCGCGCGCGGTGGCTGACGGGGAACAATCTCCTGAACACACGGCTTTACTATGACCGGGTGGCGAGGACGACGGTGCTGCCGGTGCCGGCGCTCAATGGCACGCCCGGGGCGCAGAATTCGCGCTATGCCACCAATATCGGGCCGACCTTGAGCCAGTTTCAACACCGGCCAGTCGTCCCGGCGGTGAGCCAGGCCGTGACGGTGTCGGTGGTGGCGCAGGATCCACAGGGCGTGAGCACGTGTGAAGTCTGGTGGTCAGCCAATGGGGCCGCCTTTTCACACGCGGCGATGACAGCCCAGGGTGGCGGGCTCTACACGGGAACGATCCCGGGCTATGCCGCGAGAACGATTGTGCAGTTCTTCGTACGAGGGGTGGACAGCTTGGGCGCGGCTGCGACGTATCCGTCGGCGGGGTCCAGCAGCGGCGCGCTGTATATGGTCAATGATGGGCAGGCGAACTTTAGCTCAGGGCCACAATCTCCGTGTCATCTTGTCCCCGGCCAACTGGAGCCTGTTGCGTGCGTCGACGAATATGCTGGGCCAGGCGTTCCTGCCCTGCACGATGATCTACGATGAGCAGCGCCCGTATTACGACATGCTCGCACGGCTCAAGGGCAGCCCGCTCGGGCGGGTCAACGATCCCCATCCCAGCTTTCACCTGAAGTTCCAGCCGGATGATCTCTTCCGGGGTGTCCACGCCTCGATGCTGATTGACACCTCAGGCCGGCCCGGCGGAGTCAGCCCAGCGGAACAGATTATTGTCAACCACATGAATCTGCATGCGGGAGGCATTCCCGACATCCAGCCCGATCTGTGCCGGGTCATTCCCCCGTACAGCGCGGATACCTGCCCGGGGGTGCTGATGCCCCGGTTCGAGGAGGAATTCGTTGCGACCGCCTATCCGAACGGCGACAACGGCACGCTGTTTGGCATGGAGATAGACTACTATCCGACCACGACCGACTCGGCCGGCTACAAGCTGCCCAGCCCGCAATCGCTTTGGACGGGCGTAGACATCACGGACCTCGGCGACGACAAGGAGATGTACCGTTACAGTTTCATGATCAAGAACCACCGCAACGAGGATGATTACAGCCGGTTGATCGCCTTTTGCAGGACCTTGTCGCTGCCGAATACGCCGATGCTGGACGCGCAGTCGAAGCAAGTGATGGACGTGGATGAATGGCTGCGCACGTTCGCCATGGTTTCGCTGGTCGGTGAGGGGGACTGGTACTCATTTGGCTCGCCGCATAACCTGGTGATGTATATTCGACCGGACAACAACCGGGTCGTGGCACTGCCTGGCGACGTGGAGCAGTTGTTCATGCAGTCACCCACCGCGTCGCTGATTGGTGGGAATCACAACAATTGGACTGAGCTGGAAGACGCGTTCCCGGGCAACAAGCGGCGGCTTTACGCCCACGCCCTCGACATCATCAGCTCCACCTTCAACACCAGCTACATGAGCTACTGGACGGCCCATTACGGCAACCTGTGCGGCCAGGACTTCTCGGACCTGCTGGATTGGATTCCGCAACGCACTGCGGGGGTTCTGGCCGAAGTAAACGACGCGGGCGGCAATGCGGCGTTCGCCCTGAGCAGCCCCAGCTTCATCACCACCGCCGAAAACCTGATCACCCTCACGCGGCACCGCGCCGGTTCAGGTGCAAAGCATTCTCATCAACGGAGTCGCCTATCCGGTCACCTGGACCTCGGTGTCGGAGTGGACCGTGTCCATCCCGCTCAGCGCGCCCACCAACGTCCTCCAGCTCACGGCCTACGACTTGAACGGCAACCTGCTGACCAGCTACAGCACGAATGTCACGGTACATTACACCGGCCCGACTCCGAACCCAGTCGGGAGTGTGGTCATTAACGAAATCCAGTACAATCCGCTGTTGCCCGAGGCGAGCTACGTGGAACTGCTCAACGCTTCAGCCAACACCTGCTACGATTTGTCGCATTGGCGACTCAAGGGTCTGGACTACACCTTCCCGGCCGGCGCCACGCTGGCCGGGGGAGAGTATCTGTTGCTGGTGAAGGACCGGAGCCAATTCACCGCCGCCTACGGTCTGACCCTCGCGCCCTTTGATGAGTTTGGCGGAAACCTGCAGATGGATGGGGAGACCTTGACGCTCACGATGCCGGCTCCCCAGACCAATCAGCCGGACATGATCGTGGACAGGGTCAAGTACTCAGCGGCGGCACCCTGGCCGTCCACCGCCCCCGGCGTTTCGCTCCAGCTCAAAGATCCGGCGCAGGATCATTTCCGCGTCGGGAATTGGGCCACCGCGCCGGCCGGTCCGCCGGCTGGGCAACAGTGGGTCCATTACTCCGCAGCCGGCACCGCCTCGAGTTCCGTGCTCTACATCTACCTGCAGGCTGCGGGGGAGGTGTATCTTGATGACCTCAAGCTGGTGGCGGGCAGTGTGCCTGACGCGGGGGTCAATGTCCTGGCGGATGGAGACTTTGAGTCTGGATTCCCGGGGTCCTGGAATGTCTCGCCCAACCTCGCTGCTTCCAGCCTCAGCACACAAATGAAGCATTCCGGCGCCGCCAGCCTGCACGTGGTGGCATCCAGCGGTGGCACCTCCCAGTCCACCTCGATCCATCAGACCATTTCGCCCGCGCTGGCTCCCGGCATGCCGTATGCGCTGAGTTTCTGGTGCCTTCAAAGCACAAACCCATCCGTGCCGATGCTGACGGTCCGGTTGTCCGGTTCGGGCATCGTGGCAAACGTCAACCCGGGTTTCAGCTCAGGAAGCACTGCAGTGCCGGCGACACCGGGGAGCAGCAACTCCGTGCGAACGATCCTCTCTCCTTTCCCGCCGCTGTGGATCAACGAGCTGCAGGCCGATAACCTTACCGGCATCACCAACTCCGGTGGCCAGCGCACTGCCTGGCTTGAGCTCTACAATCCCAGCACGAACACTGTCTCTCTCACTAACCTCTACCTCACTGGAGCCTATACCAACCTCACTGCCTGGTCCTTCCCGACCGGGGCGGTCATCAACCCCGGCCAGTTCAAGGTCATCTTCGCCGACGGCCAGACCAACCTCTCCACGATCAACGAACCGCACACCAGCTTTGCCCTGCCCAGCGGCGCCGGTTCCGTGGCCTTGAGCTGGATTGCCAATGCCCAGACCCAGGTGCTCGACTACGTGGATTACACTAATCTTACCCCCAACCGCTCTTACGGATCCTTTCCCGACGGACAGAGCTTCGACCGGCAGGAGTTCGCTTACGCCACCCCCGGCAGGACCAACAACAACACCAGCGCGCCGCTGAGCGTGGTCATCAACGAATGGATGGCCGCGAACACTCACACTCTCCCAAACCCGCTCAGCGGTAAATTCAGCGACTGGTTTGAACTCTACAACTACGGCACCAATGTTGCCAACCTCGCCGGTTATTACCTGACCGACAACCTCACCAACCGATTCCAGTTCCAGATCCCGGCCGGGTACACTATTCCGCCGCACGGCTTCCTGTTGGTGTGGGCCGACGGGAGGAATACCAACGGCACGGCCGATCTGCACGCGACTTTCAAGCTCGACAAGGCCGGGGAGGGTCTGGGGCTGTTTGGCGGCGATGGCAACCCAGTGGATTACCTGAGCTACGGCCCGCAAACCGATGACGTGAGCCAGGGCCGCTTCCCCGATGGGGCCAACGCCTTCTACTTCATGCCGCCTGCCACCCCGCGCACCAACAACGTCATTCCGAACACGGCACCGGGTCTGGCGGCCATCAGTAACTGGATTGTCCAGGTCGGCCAGACCGTCTGCTTCACCGCCACGGCGACGGATGCGGAGAGTCCGCCGCAAACGCTGACTTTCAGTCTGGACCCCGCTGCGCCTGCCGGCGCGAGTATCCATCCGACCACGGGTGCATTCGCTTGGGACACGACGGGCCTGCCTGTCCCCACCACCGAAACTATCACCATTCGCGTTACCGACAATGGCACTCCGCCGTTGAGTGCCACGGCTACATTTTCGGTAAACGTCGTGCCCGTCCCCCCCACGATCATCGCCCAGCCCGGGAGCCAGACCAACTTCCTCGGGGGCAGCGCCACCTTCATCGTTACCGCCGACGGCACCGCACCGCTTTACTATCAATGGCAGTGTAATAACGAGGACATTGTCGGCCAAACGAACTCCAGTTTATCGCTGAACTGCCTGAGCACCACGAACCAGGGAAACTACCGGGCGCGGGTCTTCAACGCGGCCGGTTCGACGAACAGCCAGGACGCAGGCCTGACGGTGGTTGTGCCGACGGCATCCTGGCTCTCTTACGCAGATCCGGGGCAGGTCTATACGCAAGCATTTGATTCGCTGCCGAATCCCGGGGCCAACTCCGTGAATGCCGACAATCCGGTTGGGATATCTGGTGTGACTTATGCCCTGGCTAACCCACTCGAGTTCGCGTTCCCGGCAAGTTCTTGCGCGTCCATTCCGGGCGGGTTGGGACTTGGAGGCACGCTGGCGGGTTGGTACGGCTGGGCGAGCGGGGCTGGTCAACTCGGCGCTAGCCCAGGCGACCAGGGCAACGGCGGTGTCATCAGCTTCGGACTAACGAACAGCCCGGATGCCAGCATGAACCGCGCGCTTGGCCTGCTGGCGACCGGTTTGAGCGGCCCAACGGCCTTCGGCGTGAAGTTCATCAACCAGACCACCAACACCCTGACCCAAATCACGCTCCACTTCACCGGCGAGCTTTGGCGCCAATCAGCAGTGGCCAAAACCTTGGCCGTCGCGTACTGGATCGATCCGACGGCAACCAACCTGCTCTCAACCAACCTCACCGCTGCCCTTCCCGGCCTGAACGTGAGCTTTCCACCGGATCCCGCCGCCATCGCACCCATCGCGATGGATGGCACCATGTCCTCCAATCAAGTGTGCGTCGGCGTCATTGACCAAACAATTACAGACTGGCCGCCGGGCGCGGCTCTCTGGCTGAGGTGGGACATGAATGATGCTGCGGGCGAGGGGCAGGGACTGGCCATCGACAACTTGAGTTTCTCGGCTTCGATGGCACCCCCCAACATAGCGCCGGTGCTGGCGCCACTCCAAGGCCAGGTCGTTTATAGGGGTCAGATGGTGCATTTCACCGCCAGCGCGACTGATACAGACCAGCCCCCCCAAGTCCTCACCTTCACGCTGGATCCAGGCGCGCCTGCCGGTGCGAGCATCCATCCGACCACAGGTGCATTCACCTGGGTCACGACGAGCGCGCCTGTGCCAGGCACTAACACCATCACGATCCGCGTCACGGACAACGGGACGCCGCCGCTGAGCGCTACGGGCACTGTTTCCGTCACCATCCTGCCGTTGCCTCAGTTGAGCACGACGAGACCGGCTGGCACCATTCTGCCGCTGTCCTTTAGCACCTTGAAGGGGCAAATGTACCAAGTGCTGTATAAGGACAGCCTGACCGACCCAGTTTGGACCCCGCTGAACGTGCCGGTACTGGGCACCGGTGAGGTGCTGGAGGTGGACGATGACGTTACCTGTCACCCGCAGCGCTTCTATCGGTTGCTCTCGCTCGGGACGGCAGGCCCCAACACCGCGCCGGTGCTGGCGCCGCTCCAAGGTCAGTTCCTTTACAGTGGTCAGACGGTGCATTTCATCGCCAGCGCGACCGATACCGACCAGCCGCCCCAAGTCCTCACTTTCACCTTGGATGCGGGCGCGCCTGCCGGTGCGAGCATCCATCCGACTACGGGTGCATTCACCTGGGTCACGACGAACGCGCCTGTGCCGAGCACTAACAGCATCACGATTCGTGTCACGGATAATGGCACGCCGCCGCTAAGTGCTACGGGCACTTTTTCGGTCGCCATTCTGCCGTTGCCCGAGTTGAGCACGGGGAGACCGGCTGGCACCATTCTGCCGCTGTCCTTCAACACCTTGAGGGGACAAACCTACCAGGTGCTGTATAAGAACAGCCTGAGCGATCCGTGTTGGACCCCGCTGAATGTGCCGGTGCCGGGCACCGGAGGAGTGCTGGAGGTGAGCGATGACATGACTGGCCACCCGCAGCGCTTTTATCGGTTGCTCTCGGTCTGGACGCCAAGCCCCAACACGGCGCCAGTGCTGGCGCCGATCCAGAGCCAGTTCCTTTATGGCGGTCAGACGGTGCATTTCACCGCCAGCGCGACCGATACCGACCAGCCGCCCCAGATCCTCACCTTCACCCTGGACCCGGGCGCGCCTGCTGGTGCGAGCATCCATCCGACTACGGGTGCATTCACGTGGGCCACGACGAATGCGGCTGTGCCAAACACTAACACCATCACAATTCGCGTCACGGATAACGGCGCGCCGGCGCTGAGCGCTACGGGCACGTTTTCCGTGACCATCCTGCCGCTGCCGCAGTTGAGCACGGGGAGACCGACTGGCACCATTCTGCCGTTGTCCTTCAGCACTTTGAGGGGACAGACTTACCAGGTGCTGTATAAGAACAACGTGACCGACCCGGTGTGGGTGCCGCTGAATGCACCGGTGGCGGGCACGGGTGGGGTGCTGGTGGTGGACGATGACATGACCGGCCACCCGCAGCGCTTCTATCGGTTGCTCTCGGTCTGGACGCCAGGCCCCAACACGGCGCCAGTGCTGGCGCCGATGCAGAGCCAGTTGCTTTATGGCGGTCAGACGCTGCATTTCACCGCCAGCGCGACCGATACCGACCAGCCGCCCCAGGTCCTCACTTTCACCCTGGATGCGGGCGCGCCTGCCGGTGCGAGCATCCATCCGACTACGGGTGCATTCGCCTGGGCCACAACGAATGCGCCTGTGCCGAGCACTAACAACATCACGATTCGCGTCACGGATAATGGCACGCCGGCGCTGAGCGCTACGGGCACTTTCTCTGTAACAGTCCTGCCGTTGCCTCAGTTAAGCACAATAAAGCCGGCAGGAGCCATTCTATCGCTCTCGTTCGGCACCTTGAGGGGACAAACCTACCAGGTGCTGTATAAGAACAACCTGGCCGACCCATCCTGGATCCCGCTGGATGTGCCGCTGTCGGGCACCGGTGGGGTGCTGGAGGTGAACGACGACATCACCACGCACGAGCAGCGCTTCTACCGGTTGGCAGTGGTGCCCTGAACCATCATGATGCGCAAGATAGGCATTCAACTCACCTGGTTCGGGGCGGTGGTTCCGCTCATAACCAGCCATGCGGCAACTTCATTTCGGGTGACCGCGTTTGGCCGGGATGGGGTATGCGCCTGGACGAACGCGCCCGTACCGGGAATTTGCACCATTCAGACGAGCACTAACATCGCCGGACCTTGGGCTCCCGGCGCGAACACATTCGCCACCAACCCGGCGGGTCGGCTCACAGTGCCGATCCAGGGCGGAATGTGGTTTCACCGACTGCTGGGGGTGGATGTTCCCGCCACACCGCAAGGCTTTACCAACCTCGTTCGGTCCTATGGGATTCTCGAAACTATCGGGGGCAACGGTTTGGGACGGGCGGACAATGTCAGTTACTGGTCGGCGTACTATGAAGGTGGGCCGGCGACTGCGGCAGCATTGTCCCGGCCACACGTCGCTATGGCTGACCGTGCGGGCAGTATCTACATGGCAGACAAGAACAGCCATTCCGTCCTCAAGGTGGCACTGGACGGCACCATCCATACTCACGCCGGAACACATCTCGGCGGCTTCAACGGCGAGGGCCCGGCCGCTGCCACCGCCCTGCAGCTCAATTACCCCAACGGTCTCTGGGTCCGGGCAGACGGCACGGTGTATGTCCTGGATACTGATAATGGCCGCGTGCGGCGCGTGAGCACTAACGGCCTTATGACGACCATGTTCCAGGCCACCTCTGACGGCTCACCCGTAAGTGTCGGACGTGGGCTCTGGGTCAGCGACGACGAGTCACTGGCCTATTTCTGCGCCCGCACCGAGCTGAAGCGGTGGACCCTGACGAGCGGCAGCCAGACGCTCGCCGCGGGCTTCGCCGAACTTGGCACCTTGTTCGTCGAATCCAATGGGGACGTTATCGCTTGTGATCGCGGTGCGAATTGCGTCTATCGCGTCCATCCCGACGGCTCCAAGGTCGTCCTCGCCGGCAATGGCGGGACTAGTGGTGGCGGTGATGGATTCTCCGCGTTGGCCACGGGCCTCTCCGGCGTGCGCAGCCCCTGGCTCGTGCCCACCGGCGGTTACTTGCTTCTCTCTCACGAGGGCTGCCAGCTTTGGTATCTTGACACCGCCGGCATCATCCATCTGCTGCTTAACGGTGCAGGCGGCACGACGCACAGCGGCGACGGCGCATTCTTCTATGAGCCGTCCGTCCCGAAGATCAGTGAAGGCCGCAGTGTCACCATGGATTACGATGGCAACATTCTGATTTGCGAAAGTGATTATGGCTACATCCGGCGAATTCGTTTCCAGCAAATGGGGCCAAGCCGGTGAGCCAGGATTCGTTGACGGTCGTGTCGCCTGAAGGTATCGAAATACGGCCGGAACCCTCCGGGCTGAAGCGGGCTGGGCACGCGGCTCCACGCTTAACGGCCTCCTAATCCGCTTGCCGGGCCCGGGGGTTTGGGATAGCTTCCGACCCGTATGGAAGAGAATACAGTACCACCGCCCAGCCCGCCGCTGCTCGCCGGGTCGCCCCCGCCGCCCCTGACGCCACCACCCGTGATAGCGCCACCGCCGCCGGCGGCGGGGCGCCGCCGAGGCCGGGGCTGGATGATTTTTGCGCTGGTGGTGTTGGTGCTGCTGGGATTCAGCGTGTTGCTCAACGTGGGGCACCTGATGCGCAGCCTGATTCCGGGGCGGGTCACCCGCCTGCATGCGGCCGGACCGCGGCTGGAGGAAGTCGTCACCGAGGACAACGACGCGTCGAGCAAGATCGCGATTATCGAGGTGGACGGAATCATTACCAGTCAGGCACTCGACCAGGGCGGGTTCAACCTGGTGGATGTGATCAAGGCGCAGCTGAAGCGCGCGGAGGAAGACGACAAGGTCAAGGCGGTGATCCTCAAGGTGGATTCACCCGGCGGAGAAGTCCTGGCTTCGGATGAGATCAACCGGGCGGTGGCGGAATTCCAGGGCAAACTGCGCGGCAAACCGGTGGTATGCTCGATGGGGAACCTGGCGGCATCCGGCGGTTACTACGTCGCGGCCGCCTCGCGCTGGATTGTGGCCAATGAGCTGACGATCACGGGCAGCATCGGCGTGATTCTCAGCACCTGGAATTACCGGGGCTTGATGAACAAGGTCGGGGTGCGTCCGGAGACGTTCAAGAGTGGGAAGTACAAGGACATGCTAAGTGGCTCGCGCGAGCCGGACACGATCACCGAGGACGAGCGCCGGATGGTGCAGACCCTGGTGGATGAGACTTACGGGAAGTTCAAGAACGTCGTGGCGGAGGGCCGAAAGCGGGCGCAGGAAAGGAACAAAGGCAAAGGCCGCGCCCTGAGCGAGGAGTGGGCGGACTACGCCGACGGCCGCATCCTCTCGGGGACGGAAGCCTTCAAGCTGGGCTATGTGGATGAGCTGGGCACGTTCGAGGACGCGGTCAAACGGGCGAAGAGCATCGCGGGCATCCGCAACGCGAACCTGATCGAGTACCAGCAGCGTTACGATATCTCCGACCTGTTTCGGCTCTTCGGCCAGACGGAGGGCAAGACCATCAAGGTGGATTTGGGCATGGAAGTGCCCAAGCTCCAGGCTGGTCAGCTTTACTTCCTTTCGCCGACGTTGGTGCACTGAGGGTGAAAGGGGTCACCGTCATTACGCAGAAAGGTTACATTCTGCCGGGCCTGGGGGACGCCGGTGACCGGCTCTTTGCCGTTTGAGATGAGCAAGCCCCTGTTGATAGTGGCCGACAGCGAGCACGGCGCCGACATGCTTTACGCCGTTGGGATGTTCGTGCCGGACCCGTTTATTTTCCTGCGGAGCCGCGGCCGGAACTACGTGGTGATGAGCGATCTGGAATTCGACCGCGCTCGACGCCAGGCGCCCCATTGCCGCGTCCTCTCGCTCAGCCGGTATCAGGGGAAAGCTCGCAGCGCCGGCGTCCGGCAGCCCGGCCTGGCCGATGTCATCGCCCTGCTCCTGCGGGAGAAGGGCATTCGGCGGGTGGTGGTGCCGCGGAGTTTTCCGCACGGCTTGGCGGCGGATTTGCAGCGGCGACGCATTCGGGTCACGGCGCAGCGCGGCAGTTTCTTCGCGGAGCGGGAATGCAAGTCGGCCGCCGAAGTGAAGAAGATCAGCGCCGCGCTGCTGATGGCGGAAATCGGCATGGCGGAGGCGATCCAGGTGCTGCGCCGGGCGAAGCTTGGCAAAGGCCGGCGCCTGGTTTACCACGAGGTGCCGTTGACATCGGAGAAGGTGCGGGCGGTCATTGATACCGCGATCCTGCAGGCCGGCGGGCTGGCCAATCACACCATTGTCGCCGGCGGCCGGCAAGCCTGCGATCCGCATGAGGCGGGGCATGGCCCGCTGCGCGCCCACGAGCCGATCATCCTGGATATCTTCCCCCGCTCGCAGACCACCGGCTATTTCGGCGACATCACCCGCACCGTCGTTCGCGGCCGGGCCAGCGAGGCAACCCGGAGGTTGTATGACACGGTTTGGCAGGGCCAGAAGCTCGCCTTCCAGGCAATGCGCCCCGGAGTGCCGACCAAGCAGGTGCACCAGGCGGTTCAGGATTTCTTCGAGCGGACAGGTTACCGGACCGACCGGCACCAAGGCTGCATGCAGGGCTTTTTCCACGGCACCGGCCACGGATTGGGGCTGGAGATCCACGAGTCGCCACGCGTAGGGCCGACCTCGGCGGACGTATTAAAGCCCGGTCAGGTGGTGACCGTGGAGCCGGGATTGTATTACCCGGGTGTTGGCGGGGTGCGCCTGGAAGATGTCGCATTAATCACCCGGACTCGGCCGCGCAATCTCACGCGGTTCGAGAAAGAGCTGGAAATCTGAGGTGCTTTATTTGGTTGCCAAGTCCGGCGCAACCACTAAATAATCACGCCGGTTTATGGTTGCTCACATCAAGCGTCAGCGGGCTGCGGGCCGCAAGCAGCGTGCCCGCCCCCCTCGGGCACAGGCGCCGGCGGCGCGCAAGCAGGCTCGGCGCCGAGTCCCCAAGGCCGAGGTGACAGAGCCACCCCGTGCCAAGCGAGAGCCGGACCCGGATGAACGGACCGAAGCGGAAGCCGCCCCGCCCGAGCAGGCGGAAGCGACGACCGCCGTCGCGGCCCCGGAAAGCGAAGAATCGCTGGCGCCGCGCGAGCGAGAACGGTCGAGCTATGACGGCGACACCGCGATCAAGCTTTACTTGCGCGAGATTGGGCAGGTCAAACTCCTCACGCCCCAGGAGGAGATCGAGCTGGCGGCCCGCATCAAGAGAGGCGACAAGAAGGCCCGCGAGCAGATGATCAAGGCCAATTTGCGGCTGGTCGTGAAGATCGCCCGCGATTACGAAGGCATCGGCCTGCCGCTGCTCGATCTGATCAGCGAAGGCAACATCGGCCTGATGAAAGCCGTCGAGCGCTTCGACCCGGCCAAGGGCGGCAAGCTCTCCACCTACGGCTCCTGGTGGATCAAGCAGTCCATCAAACGCGCGCTGGCCAACCAGTCGAAGACCATCCGGCTGCCGGTGCACCTGGTGGACAAGATTTCGAAGATGCGCCGCACCGCGATGCGGCTGCAGGAAGAGCTGGGCCGGGAACCAACCGACGAGGAGCTGGGCGAAGAACTGGGCATCAGCTCCTCGCGCGTGGCGCAGATGCGGATGGCGGCCATCCGGCCGGCCTCGCTCGACGCCCCCATCGGCGATGAGGACTCGAACAACTTCGCCGAAGTCGTCCAGGACGAGAGCGCGGACACCCCCTACGAGCAGCTCGAGGAGAAGACCGTGACCAAGATGTTGCAGGAGATGGTCAAGACCCTCGATCATCGGGAGGCGACCATCCTCCGCGCGCGGTTCGGGCTGGACGGCGGCCCGCAGAAGACGCTCGAGGAAGTGGGCGTGAAGTTTGGCGTGACGCGCGAGCGCGTCCGGCAGATTCAGAACATCGCCTTGAAGAAGTTGCGCCGGATGATCGAGAAGATGGAAACCACCAAGACCTGACCACCCCTTTGGGGTTAAAGCGTTGAATGAGTTAATCAGGTCACGCGATTCAATCCACCTCGTACTCCCAAGGGAGCGGCCGCCTGCGTCCCGCTGAGACTGCGAGAGGGAGTTTAGTCACCGAACCCCGCATCAACCACCATGAGTCTATCACGCCCGACACCCGCGGACATCGAACGCGCCATCCGTAACATTCCTGACTTTCCCAAGCCCGGCATCCAGTTTAAGGACATCACCCCGGTGCTCGCCGATGCCCGGCTGTTTTCCGGCAGCATTGATATGCTGACCGAGAAGTTCAAGCCGGGCGCGGTGGATGCGGTCGTCGGGATTGACGCCCGCGGCTTTATTTTCGCCGCCGCTGCCGCTGTCAAGCTCCAGGCGGGGTTCGTTCCCGTTCGGAAGAAGGGCAAACTCCCCTACCAGACGCATGAGCAGCAGTACGAACTGGAGTACGGCACGGCCACCGTGGCCGTTCACGTGGATGCGCTCAAACCCGGGAGCCGGGTGCTGCTGATTGACGACCTGCTGGCCACCGGCGGGACCGCCGCCGCCGCTGCCGCCCTCGTCCAGCGGCTCGGGGCGGAGATTCTGGAGATCTCTTTTCTCATAGAACTCGGCTTCCTCGGCGGCCGGCAGAAACTCAAGGGCTATCCGGTGCGGTCGCTGGTGGTCTATTAAGGGGACGCCATCGCCAATGGATTGGCTCCAGGCCCTGGACGTTGAGCTGTTCCGGCTCATTAACCTCAGGTTGGTCAACCCCGTTTTCGACGTGGTGATGCCCTTCGTGAGCGGGAATCCCCTGTTCCCGTTGCTGGTGCTGGGCGCGGCCACCCTGTTGGTCTGGAAAGGCCGCGGGCGGGGCGTGCTGTGCGTGCTCATGCTGGCGCTGATCGTCCCCCTGGGAGACGGCCTGGTTTGCCGCACCATCAAGCACGCGGTGGCGCGTCCGCGACCGTTTGTGGTCGTTCCCGAAGTCCATCGCCCGGGTCGGAACCCCGATGCGGTTGCCAAACCGCCCTCGCCTATGACCCAGGCAGCAGAAGCCGCCCCGATCGTTGGCGGCAAAGGCGACTATACCAGCATGCCTTCCTCGCATGCGGCCAACTGGTTCGCGGCCGCGATGATTCTGTTCATTTACTATCGCCGCAGCCTGTGGTTCATGCTGCCGGGGGCGATGCTCGTCAGCTTCTCCCGCATCTACAACGGTGTGCATTACCCGAGCGATGTGGTGGCGGGAGCCATCCTGGGCGCAGGTTATGCCGCGGCATCGGCTTGGTCCTTGAACGCACTTTGGCAGTGGGCCGGGCGAAACTGGTTTCCGCTTTGGTGGCAGGAACTTCCGTCGCTGCTCGACCCGTGCCGCCGGCCCGAACCAACTGAAGGCGAGGGATCGCGTTGCGCGGCGGGCTCTCCCCATTCCGGCGTGGACCAGCATTGGCTGCGGCTTGGTTACCTCTGGATTGCGGCCTTGCTGCTGGCCCGGCTGGCTTACCTTGGCAGCGGCACGATTGAACTGAGCGAGGACGAAGCCTATCAATGGCTATGGTCCAAGCATCTTGCGCTCTCGTACTACAGCAAACCGCCGCTCATCGCTTACGCGCAGTTCCTCGGGACCTCCCTCTGGGGCGATACGGCATTCGGCGTGCGCTTCTTTTCCCCGGTCATCGGCGCGCTCGCTGGGGTTGATCATGCTGCGTTTCTTCGCGCGCGAGGTCAATGCGCGCGCCGGCTTCTTCCTGCTGCTGATCGTCACCACCACCCCGTTGCTGTCTGCCGGCGCGGTGCTGATGACCATTGACCCGCTCTCGGTTCTGTTCTGGACGGCGGCCATGCTGGCTGGCTGGCGAGCGGTGCAGGAAGGCGCGCCCACCGCGCAATGGCTGTGGGTCGGCCTTTGGATGGGGCTGGGGTTCCTGAGCAAGTACACCGAGCTGTTCCAGATTCTCTGCTGGGCCGTGTTTTTCGTCCTGTGGCCGCCTGCCCGCAAGCATTTGCGCCGTCCGGGCCCGTACCTGGCGCTGTTGGTGAATTTAGTCTGCGCCTTGCCAGTGTTGATCTGGAATTCGCAGCACCAATGGATCACTGTCACCCACGTGGCCTGGGTCGCGGGCGTGGGCAGCACGTGGCGACCAACGCTCAGATATGTGGGCGAGTTCCTCGGCGCGGAAGCCGGGTTGCTGAATCCCGTTTTCTTCGTCGGCACGGTCTGGGCGGCGATCATGTTCTGGCGCCGGGGCCGCCAAGATCCGCGTCTGGTCTATTTCTTCAGCATGGGCGCCCCGCTGTTCTTGGCCTACCTGCTTCACTCGTTCCGCGCGCGCATCCTGCCCAACTGGATTGCGCCCTCGGTCCTGCCGTTGTTCTGCTTCATGGTGATCTACTGGGACAAGCGCTGGCGGTTGGGCGCGGCGCGCCTCAAGCCCTGGCTGATTGCCGGGTTGGCACTGGGCTTCATTGCGGTCGTGCTGGGACACAACACGGACCTGACGCGCAAGCTGACCGGCCGGCTCCTGCCCGTGAACCAGGATCCTTTGCACCGGGTGCGGGGCTGGAGCGAGGTGGCGCGTGTCGTGGGCGAAGCCAGGCAGGACCTGTTGGCAGAAGGCAAACCGGTCTTCGTCATCGCCGACCATTACGGGCTGGTGGGAGTAATTTCCTTTTATCTGCCTGAGGCCAAAGCGGCCGTGACCGCCGAACCGCTGGCCTTCTACCGCACTGATCCCAGGTCGGCGAACCAATTTCACTTCTGGCCCGGCTACCAAAGTCGGAAGGGGCAGAGCGCCATCTTTGTCCGCGAGCTGGATCGGGACCGGCCGCAGCCCAGGCCGCTGCCGCTGGAAGTGCAGCGGGAATTCGAGTCGGTCACCGAGTTAGGCGTCCGCAACGTGTTCTATCACCGCCGTGTGTTGCGTCCGCTCCAAATCTTCGCCTGCCGTGGCCTGCGGTAACCGTCTTGGAGACCACCCGAACCTTCGCCGTACGCGACTACAACCTGGGGGCTACGCTCACCTGCGGGCAGGCCTTTCGCTGGCAACGGCACGACGCCGGGTGGCACGGTGTGGTCGGAACCTGCTGTGTCCGCCTCCGCTCGCAGCCGCTGGCTATCACCGCCGAAACCGCCGATCCGATGGCGAGTTGGGATTGGCTCACCCATTACCTGCAACTGGATCTTGACTTGAGCGATGTCCTGCGCGCTTTTCCTGACGACGAGCCGATGCGCGCCGCCGTGGCCGCCTGCCGTGGATTGCGGCTGCTGCGTCAGGATCCCTGGGAATGTCTGGCCTCGTTCATCCTGTCGTCCACCAAGCAGATCGTCCAAATCCGGCAGATCATCGCGCGGCTTTGCGAACGCTACGGCGAGCCGTTGGCGGTGGCGCCGGGGTGGCCGCCCATGTCCACGTTCCCTTCTCCTGCCCGGCTCGCGCGCGTCACGGAAACCGACCTGCGGTCGTGCCGGATGGGTTTCCGCGCCCCGTATTTGCTGGCCACCGCGCGCATGATTGCGAGCGGCCAATTCGATTTGGATCGCCTCCAGGCCTTGCCGCTGGAAGCCGCGCGCGCCGAGCTGATGACCTTGCCGGGCGTAGGCAGGAAAGTGGCCGACTGTGTCTTGCTCTTTGCCTACGGTTTCCAGTCGGCGTTTCCGTTGGACGTCTGGGTGATGAAGGCGCTG
The DNA here is from genome assembly GCA_963822005.1 of uncultured Verrucomicrobiae bacterium. Taxonomy (GTDB): domain Bacteria; phylum Verrucomicrobiota; class Verrucomicrobiia; order Limisphaerales; family UBA8199; genus PALSA-1440. Next base: position 274,179 of record CAWGGD010000025.1, read on the forward strand.
CGGCAGCTCTACTTCCCTCGCCGGCGCGTCAGCCCGCAGCGGCTGCATCGGTTCGCGGCGACGCATTTCGGCCCGTTCGCCGGCTACGCGCAACAGTACCTGTTCCATTACATGCGAACGAGGCACGGTACCTGACGCGTGCCGCTCAAAGAGTCGGCAGGGAGCGTTGAAGAACCCAGGTCGCGCGATGCTCAGAGCAGCCGGAGTAGCCAGGCAAGCGCCCCGAGCGCACCAAAACCGAGGAAGAAATTGGTGAGGACGAGGGCCTTGTGGTGTTTGAGGATTTCACCCAGGACCGCGTGAACCGCGAGAAAGAGAAAACCGCCGCCGACATGAGCGACTACGGCATTGAGCCAGAAGGCGGAGGCTTGGTGGAGGAAAACCCAGCCCAGGACCGCACCGAGCAGGGTGGTTGACTCCACCGCGGCCACGCGCATGAGGGTTTGCGTCTGGTTGAAGCCAGCCCCCAGCAGCAGCGCGCCGAGCGCCAGGCCCTCCGGAACCTTGTGCACACAGATGGCCAGGATGAGGGAGAGGTCGAGCGTCCGGCCACCGTGCGCATGCGCGGCTTCTGCCTCGTGGCCCGCGGCTAGAGCCATGCCGTCGGCCGTGCAATGAATCGCGAGGGCCAACATCATGGCGGCGGCGATCTCGCTGAAGCGGTGCGCGGCAGCGTCATCGAAATGGCTTGCGGCACAGGCCGGGCAGACATGGTAAACGTACTTGCTGATGATGAAGAAGAGGGCGTAGCCGGAGCCCATGGCGAGCAAGGTGCCCCACCAGCGCAGCGCGGCCAGGCTTTCCGGCAGGATCGCAAAGAGAGTCACGCCGAGCAGCGTGCCTGCGCCGAGGCTGATCAAGGCGCAGAGCCGGTGGTGTGAGCGGCCGAGCGACGCGCCCAAGGCGCCGCCGCCGACTGCCAGCGCGAAGGCTAGCACCACGTAGGCGATGGACAGGTTTCCCATGATTAACGGGCGCAAGTTTTCGCTGCCCGCTGCCGGGATTCAAGCAAAATCCTCTGCAAGGGGAAGTCACAGCCGGGGTTGCTGGCTTGATTTGGGCTAGCGGCGGCGCTAGCTTTGCATCAGTAACAACCAGACTTGGGCTTGTGGCGCCCTGAAGGCGGAACTTATGGAAGATTTTTACTACATGTGCGAAAATGTCGTGCTGTGGGGGGTGGTGATCATTGCCACGGGCTTGGTCGCCTACCTCGGATACCGCCAATATCGGACCGTCAGGGTTCGTCGTGTCCACCGGCGGCATCGCGCTCGGCGACGGCACCGACGTTCGCAAGGGTCTGTGGCGGGGGAGGCACAAGCCAGTCCCAGCCGCCCGCCCTGAGCCGTAGCCCGGCAAGAAACTTGTTTCTGAGTAGCAGCCGACGTCAGGAAGCTCAGAAGCCTCGGAGAACGACAAATAATCAAAGCCTCCTTACGTCGGCTGCTACCTGCTGAACGGGCTGCTAAGGGGCATGGGGATTTCAGCGCTGTGACTTGAGGGCGCGCCGAAGTGCCGGTTCAATGGCGTCGGCCATGCGGAGGAAGCCAAGATCGGTCGGGTGCGTTCCATCAACTGTTCCCTCGGTATCGGCGCCAAGCAAACCTTCCGCCGAGACGTAGAGCAGGTTCTTGTCCCCGCCGCGGCGAAGGCGGCCATAGGTTTCGTGCAGGTGGGTGTTGGCCCTGGTGTAACGGTCGCGCCGCAGCCCGACGAAATCTCCGTCGGTGTAGGCGATGTTCTCGACTAGGACGATTGGGGTAGTGGAATGGGCTGCGCGCAGAATCTGAACGAGCCGTTCCATGCGGGGAACGACCCATTCTTCCTTCATGTTCGGGAGCGGGTCGAGGACATAGGCCGCGGGGTCGAGTTCGGCGAGCAGTTGGGCGACTTCGGGCTCGCTCCAGGCATTGCCGGAAAAGCCGAGGTTAATGTGCTCGCGATCCAGGCGCCGGCCGAGGATTGCCGGATAGGCCATGCCGGGGCGCGAGGCGCAGCCGCCCTGCACGATGGAGGTGCCGTAGAACACCAAGGGCTTGAGGCCCGGGGGACGGTGTGGCGCGGGCGCCACATTGGCGCCGGGCGGAACGCCGATCTTCAATTCCTCGACGCCGTTGTAGAGCGGCAAGTAGAGCAGGTATTCCCGCCGGGCGGGCGTCAGGTTCCTGACCAGGTCCTTTTGGTCGGTGGGCGATTTGTCGGGGCGACCGCCGCCGAGCCATTGCCATCTGCCCTTGTCCCGGACGTAGAGATCGAAGCCGCTGACACCGCTGGCGGGCATGTGCGGCATGGCCAGCCGTTCGCGGCGCAAGGTCCAGCGCGCTGAAATGATCGTGGCGTCGGTCACGAAGCGAACGGCCAGCCCCGCCGAATCCTGGCCCAGGCCCCAGACGGCCGCGCGCAGGGATGCTTCGGCCCGGGCCGGCCAACGGTCGTAGAAATGCTTCGTGTCCTGCCAGCCTTTGCCCTCGACGGTCAGGGTGCGGGCGTCAATCCACTGGAGATCAGCAGCCTGGTTGGTGGGCTGTGCCTGCGCGTTCGCTTGAGCGAGCGCGCAGCTGAGCAAGAAGCCGATCGTAATCTGCCGAGACTTGTTCATAAGCGGGGTTCTAAGGTTTCCAGTCATAAGCTAGGAAGTGCGACTTATCTTTGAGTTTGCGCCACTTTGCTTCGAGGCGCCGGAGGCGCTTGTCGGTGGCCGGGTGACTGCTGAACGCCTGGGGCGCCAGCAGCGTGAGCTTCCTTCGCTGTTGGTCGGCTTCGAGTTTGCGGAGCATGTCGGGCAGGCCGCGGGGGTCAATCCCTGCGGCGACGAGATACTGCCAGGCGGTCTCATCGGCCTCGAGCTCGTATTCCTGCGAAAAGCTTTGGTGCACCAGCAACTGGGAGCCGCCGGCCAGGACCCCGAGCAGGCCGCTGCTGCTGCGCAGGAACAATCGGCAAAGCAGGTAAGGGCCGGCGGAGGAAATGGTCTTCCGGAAGCCGTGTTTGAGGGTAACGTGCGCCACCTCATGCGCCACGGCCCCCGCGATTTCCTCCGGGCGATCCGCCAGTTCGAGCAGACTGGTGGTCACGATCACATGGCCCCCGGGCAAGGCGAAAGCATTGGGTTTGGGGCTCTGCTCGAGGTAGAATTTGTATTCGATGCCGTTGGTGGGCACGGCGCGCAGCAGCGGGGCGACCGCCCGGAGCAGGTTGGTTTGCATCCGGGCGTCTTCGATGAACGTCTCGTCTTGTTTCAGCTCGGCCATGAGATCGTCGCCGACCTGCTGTTCCCACTCCACTGGAATGCGCGCCACCAGCGAGCGCACCATCCAGCCCATCAACAGCGACACCACCAGCGCCGCCAGGGCGAAGCCGCCGAGGAAAATGCCGGTGATCTTGAGCGCCCGCTTCAGCTCGCGGCCGCCGTGCAGGGCCTGAATCTGGTTGCGCGTGTGGGGCTGCTGCTGGAGCGACCCATGTCCCAGGATTTCCTCATCGGCCGTGTGAATGACCCATTCCGGGTGGTCCGGGTCGCAGAAGGTAATTCCGCCTTGCATTGAGGGGTCCCGGTCAATCTGCAGCTTGACGAGTAGGACTTCGCGCACGACCGCTTCCGACTCGAAGCGCAGCCGCCAGCCCACGAAGACTACTCTACCCCTGACCTCCCCGACGCTGGGGTGGGAAACGTAAGCTTCGTAAGCCAACCTGCCTTCGGTCATAGCTCAGGCTTGATGACCATCCGGCCCTCCTCACCGAAATGTTCTAGATGGTCGAGGGCATCGTTGACCGCCCTCGCGTCGAGCGGCAGCGCGCGGGTGATAACGCTGGACAAATCCAGCGCCCCGCGCCGCGCCCACTCCAGCAACGGCGGCAGCTCCTGCGCCAGGTGATCCGAGACGCCAATAATCTCCGCCTCTTTGTTCAGCACCTCCGCATACGGCGCGACCTCGAATGTGCTTTCCGTAATGCCCGCCAAGGCGGCGCGCCCTTGGATGGCCAGCGACTGGACCGCCTGCCGCATCGTCAACGGCAGCCCAATCAGCTCCAAAGCCACATCCACGCCCCGTCCGCCGGTCAACCGCCCGATCTCCGCCACCGGCTCACATTCTGCGGCATTGACCGGGATCGCGCCGAACTGCTCCGCCAGCGCCAGTTTGCGGGGCTGTATGTCCACGGCCAGCACCTCCCGCGCGCCGAACACCTTCGCCAATTGGATCGCCGACAGCCCGAGTCCCCCCACGCCGAAGACCGCCACTGACTCGCCGGCGCGCAGGCGCGCTTTGTGCAGCGCATGCAGCGACGTGGCCGACGAGCACATCAGGATGGCCCCCTGCTCGAAGGGGATTTCGTCAGGCAAGCGGACCACGCTGCGCGCCGGCATGACAATGAACTCCGCGTAACCGCCATCGCGGAACTTCCCGATCATCGCACCCGCGACGCAGAACTGCTCGGTGCCCCGCTGGCAATAGGCGCATTCGCCGCAAGTCGCGAGGTAGTGCAGACAGACACGGTCGCCCGCCTTGAACTGCGCTGCCTCCGCGCCTGCCTTCTCCACGATGCCGGCGACTTCGTGGCCCAGTGTCAGCGGCAGGGGGCGCACCAGGGATCGGCCGGCCCGGTAATGGGCGTCTGAATGGCAGATCCCTGCCGCCTTCACCCGCACCAGGACGTCTCGCGGACCGACCGCGGGCACGGCCACTTCCCGCAATTCCAGCGGGTGTCCGGGCTGTATCAATCGGATGGCTTTCATCGTGTTGGAGTCGTGCTGTCGCAACTCCTTGTCTCACAAATGCCGCCTGGCCGCCACGAGAATCCCCGGCCCAAACTGTCTCACGCTGTTGGTTCTGACATCCCTGGCCCCGCGAAGCCCCTTCGCCCGTGCCACTCCCTATGTACTCCGGATGTGCTTCGGATGTGCTCCGATGTGGATCCTGTAACACACTGAGGTTTGGCAACTTGCGGAGTGGCCCCCCGGCCGCAGGACGCAGCACAACTTTCCGTTACCCGCCCGCAACCACCGATATTCCAGTTGGTTACGGAAGCTAACCGCTCTTGGCGTCTTCAGACCGCAGCCGGTCGGCTTGCCAGTGATTCAACGATCTCCGGGCCCAATCCGAGTCCGTGACAGCGCTCCATCGTGTAGCTGTTCCGTCTGGGGATTAGACGAAAGCAGCTTCAGAGTGATTCAAACCAACGTCGAGCAGCGGCTGAGGAGAGAGTGCCTCTTCCTGCGCGGCCAGAGAGTTACTCGGGTAGAACCAGGACATTCGTCCTGGTGGGAGAGATAAGGATGGCGACCTCCCGATCAATGGCCACCACCCGCGCATCGCCAAGTCTATCGCCGACGAAGAGGATCTTGCCGTTGATGAGGGCCGAGGGCCGAGTGGGATGGAAGATAATAGCCTGGAGCCTAAGCGGTGCTGCTTTGGGTGCCGGGGGAGCAACAGCCGCCACGTTCGTGCGTGCGCCTTCCGGGCTTTGCGTGGGCGCGGCGCTGGGCGGTGAGGCTGGCGCAGCCGCGGCCAGAGCGTTCGCGCCGTCGCCTACGGGGGCGGGGCGGGGCTGTGGTTGCGGAAGCGAAATTAACGGTGCTGCCGGAGGGGCATCGGTCAGCCTGGGTGAAGCGGGTCGAGGAGCGACGGTCGCACGCGCAGCCGGCGCGGTGAGCGCCCGCGCCTGCCGCGGTTCCTTCGTGTTGCGTTCCCGCTGGGCCCACTGCCAAACGAACAAGAGCGCCAGCAGGGCGATTACGGCCAGTCCGACGGGGACCAGGAGGGCGAGGTTGTGGCGGGCGTGCTGCGTGGGTTCGACCGGCCGAGGCGGGACGGGGCACAACGGCGGCGGTGGGGGTTGCGGCTGGGCGGCTTGCGCGCGCCGCAAGGCATCGTTAATCATGCTCATGCGTTGATGTGTCCTTCCAATTCGCGGACGGCCTCGCCGACCATCCGGTAGTCAATCCGTTTCTGTTGCTGAACGAAGCCCGCGAGGAGGGACCGGTCGCAGACGGCGTTCACAAGCCGCGGGATTCCCTTGCTGTAGCGATAGACCCGCCACAGCGCCGGGCGTGTGAAGCAGGGCGTCCCGTTGCCGCCGGAGACGTGGAGCCGGTGACGCACGTACTCCATGACCTCCTCACGGTTGAGCGGCGACAGGTGATAGCGGACCGTGATGCGCTGGCGCAGTTGGCGGAGACGGTGTTGGTTGAGCCGCTCCCGCAATTCCGGCTGGCCGAAGAGAATAATCTGCAGCAGCTTGCGATTGTCCGTCTCGAAGTTCGAAAGCAGCCGCACTTGCTCAAGCAGCTCATCCGTCAGATCCTGCGCTTCGTCAATGATGAGCACGGTTTCCTTGCCGTCCTCGACCTGGTGAAGCAGGAAGTTGTTGATCACGCCCAGAATGTCGAGCCGATCCAGCCCCTGCACGGGCAGGCCGAACTCCAGCGCGATCGCCTTCACCAACTCGTCGGCGCTCATGACCGGGTTGAGGATCAGGGCGGTGGCGTAATGCCGGTCGAGCTGCTCGAGCATCGCGCGGCAAAGCGTCGTCTTGCCCGCGCCGACTTCGCCGGTCATCTGGACAAAGCCCTTGCGCTCGCGAATACCGTAGAGCAGGTGGTTGAAGGCTTCCCGGTGCTTGGCGCCATAGAACAGGAACCGCGGGTTCGGGGTGATGTCGAACGGCGGCTCCGTCAGGCCATAGTAATCCAAGTACACGCCATTCTGGCAGCAGAAAGAGTGCCTTGCGCGCCTGTCTGAAGAGTGCCGCGCGTCCCGAGGTGTAAGTGTCTCAACAGTGGACAGTGCGGTCTGGCCATCCAACCGGGGGAGATATTTCGCGCTCGCCGCCTTCACGGCATCCTCACCCGCCAACAGGTCGCGCGCCCTGATCCACCCAGGGAGCGACGCATGCTTTCTACTTTCAACTTTCTGCTTTCTCGTTTTCATTGGGAACCATTGGGAACAAATATTTTTCACAAACCCCTTGACGAGTTTCAGACCGCCACAGGTTCCGCACTTGGAGTTGACACGTAATCGCTCAACGGGCTGGCTACCCTGCCAGCTTCCGTGTGGAGGTAGAGCATCGTGGTTTCGAGATGGTTGTGCCCCAAAACGACCTGCAAATCCCTCACAAAGGCGCCGCCGTGCAGGGCGTGGGTAGCGAACGCATGTCTCAGATAATGAGGCGTGAGCCCCTCCAGGTGGCATCGCCGCGCAGCCTCTTTGACCGCCCGCTGAACATTGTTCTCATGGCAACGCCAACGCACCTGTATTCCGGTGCGCGGGTGGCGGCAAGTCGTTCGCGACGGGAACAGCCAAGCCCACCGTTCAGATCGAGCCGCCGATGGGTATTTCTTTGCCAGCAGCCCAGGAAGCGCCACCGGAATCCCCCGGGCGTGGTCTTGTGCCGCCAAAGCCTTGGCCAACACCAGTTGCCGCTCGATCGGCTCGGCCAGGCACTTGGGAAAGAGCACCACCCGACCCTTGTTACCCTTGGATTGATACACGTAAAGCCGACCCTCTCGTAAATCCACGTCTTTGATTCGCAGGTTCAAGGGTTCGCTGACCCGCAGTCCGCATCCGTAGAGCAGATGAACGATCAGTCGCGTGGGGTAGTGGTAAATGTCCGACACCGTCGCCAGCAGTTGGCTGACTTCGTTTGGGGTGGGGCATTGGCGGATGGCAGCCGGCCGTTTGGCGCGGAGGGAATCCACCGGCCCCAACTCTTGTCTGAGGACCTCGCGGTAGAAAAACAGCACCGCGTTGAAGGCCTGGTTCTGAGTCGAAGCCGCCACCCCCGAAAGGGCCAAACGGGTCAGGAAGGCTTCGATCTTCTTCTCGGAGGTGAGGGTTTTGAGTTTTGGGTCCTTAAGAAAGGACCCGTAGCGGCCCAGCCAGTGGATGTAGGTTTTTTCGGTATTGATTGAGAGGTGGCGCAGAGCACAAACCTCTCGCACGGCACGCGTTGCATGTTGAATTTGCATGACGTGATATACAAACGGCTGGCCCTTCCAAGCGATCTGAAGCGGACGACCCGAGGGGGGCGCCCTTTTTCTAGGGGTTGACTGTGTGTCGCAAAATCAGGTAACCCTCTCCCATGCAAGGGCATGCACGTGAAATCAGCGTCGTTCAATATACGGACGGTCCGTTGTATAATCATTGTTCGGCATTTATGCAATTCGCCGCCCTCTTGTTCATAGCGCTGTTGACTGCGAGCGGGTGCGCAACTCACTCCACAGTCGCGGCTGGCGATCTCTAAACAAGAGGCAGCAGATCGAGGTTCTTCGCGAGGAACTTGGTGTAGCCAGCAGGAGTCTGGACCACTTGCAGCGCGAGTTGGCCAGCAAGGGCGGTTATCCGACAAAGGCTCAAGCGCGTGATCTCGATTATGCCATTTCAGTCCTGCGTAACGCCCGTGACAGGGTGACAGCGGAGGAGAAGCGGCTTCGGAGAGAGTATGGTGTCAGCCATGGACCTTATTAACGGGGTGCCGAACCCGGCTGCTTCAGTGGACGCGCCGATTACGTCTCTGTTAGCATTTCTGCGTCTGCCGCGGCGCGCCCCTGAGCAACGAGTTATGCGGTAGTATGAAACTGTCCTTGCCAAATTGGGCTTCGTTCACCCTGGTGGCGGCACTGATATTCGTTGGCATGTCCCTATTCTCGGTCAGCGTTTCAACTGGGCCGAACCAAGACGTGTCGTGCGGGCTTACTGGGTGGCTCGACTTGCACCGTCATGCGGATAAGTGGTCACTTACGCAGGTCCACGTTGCGCGATTGGCCATGCAGTTGGCGCTGGCCGCTCTTGCGACTTGGCTCTTAGCAAAGGCAACACATGGTTCACGGAAGAAAGCATAACGAGCCGTGGCAGCCGACGCCGGAGGGCGGTGTCAGTGTTTTGCGGTCGCCATCGGCCCGGCGCGGCTGCACTTTACGTTCGCTAAGATGAAATCACGCCCCGATCGAAGTCTGCCACTAATCATCCCCCAACGCATCAGGGGGCTTGCCTTGGCACTGATTGCGTTTTGCGGCCTCGCACAGTCTTGGGGCCAAGGCACGATGACATTCACGTTTGAAGGACAAGCGCCAGGAACGCTAAACTACACAGGATACGGAGGGCCGGGACTGCAGTTTTGGGCTGTTCCATTCGGGAACCTTTTGCTTTCCGGTGGCGGCGTCACTCCATATCCAGACAACGGGACGGGTCACCTAGTGCTCCCTGAGAACGGTAGCCTGCACGGCGGGTTGGCATTCAGCCCGACAGTTACCTCCCCCACGTTCTCCACGTTCAATTTGGTCTCGTTCGACGCGGCACAATACTGGGACGCTGGCTCTACGAACTATATGGTTGTGGGTTACAAAGGGATGTTCGGGACGGTCACGAACTTTTTTCAGACCCAGGTGTCCACTTGGCAGACGTTCACTTTGGATTCAAGTTTTACACATTTGTCCCGCGTTGATATTTACGCTAGCAGTTACTACGGTCGCTTTTCTCTGGACAACGTTGTGATCAGCGGTGTCCCGGAGCCAATGCCGGGCGCGCTAGTTCTCCTCGGAGCGGCTTGCGTGTTTAGCCGATTGTGGATTAGGAGCAGGAGGCGATGAGGATAAGATGAGAGTTGAACCAGCGAACCAGGCTGCTTCAGGCAACGGCGCGATTACGGTCCTGTTCCATACTTGGCGCCGTTGTCGCGCCGTGCCTGAGCAGCAATGTTGGCCCGTATGAGCGCTGACCGCATACAGCTTCAGTTCAGGTGCCCAGAGTGCGAGGCCTCGGGACTCACGCCCGAGATGTCGGAGGACAAAGCCATCGCGGTCATTCGGGGCGAACTGAGCCTTCGGTGTCCCCGGTGCCCGGCCATCATCGAGGTGACGGAGCCGCTCGGGCGCGTCATGTGGCAGACCGGGCTCAAGAAAGCAGAGGATTCGCTCCGTGAGGCACTGAGAGCGCGGTTGGAGCAGCGTGCGCGGGGGAGCAAGCGCAAAAGACACCCTCGGGGCCAACACCTATCAAGCCCGCGCCGTCAATAGGCAAAAGCATTTTTTTACGGAAGGCTTAAAGCCTTCCGTTTAGCGATCCTCGGAGCGGGAACTCCGGCTTAGTTTTCAGTTAAGCAGCTCGGACCACGGGGCATCCGGCTAAACACCTATTCGGACTCAATCGGGCCAGTGAGCCGTCCGGGCCGAAGCCTGAACCGCACGGGGCCTTCCAGCGCTGCGATCAGACGCCGTAGCGCGGTCCAGAAACACACGGCAGTAAACCCAGGGACTATCCATTCAAAGGGAAGGACGGCTGCCCCGAACCGGGTCGGGGCTCCAGTTTTAAGGCGGACTTGTCGCTGGGGCGGATGCTCCAAAATATAAGGTCGTTCCGAGGTTATGTTGGCGGTGCAGAGACTCCGGTGGGCTGGCTGGATTTGCGAACGAAGGAAACCGGGGGCACGGTGGCCGGTCCGGTCTCCCTCGTCCGTCTCTTGGGTAAGGCAGAGATAGTGCCGCGGCGTGGCGGAGTCAATGAGCGAGAGGCACCTGACCGCAGCTCCCATTCAAAGCGCCTGGGTTGCTGGCTTGCCCAACGCAGACGTGGCGGCACTGAAGTGCCAAGGATAAGGGTCTGCGACTAGTCGGGGCATAGCCTTTGAGCGCATCCAGTTAGGCTGTCCGGGTTGGCCGCGGTCAGGGCCAAAGTTTAATTCTTGGCCAGGGCGGCGGTGAGCCGGTCCGGGTCGAAGACGGTTTTGTTCTTGAGCATAAAGTAAGCGGCGCGGGCCAGTTTGATGGCGATGACGGTGTTGGCCTTGAACTTGTTGCCGTTCATTTTGGCTTCCAGGCGTTGGGCCAGGGGCTTGAGCTGGTAGTGGTCGCGTTTGGCGATGACGGCGGCTTCGCCGAAGGCCCAGCGCAGGTAGGGGTTGCCGAGCTTGGCGCCGCGCAGGCCCTTGATCTTGCCGGCGCTGGCGACGGTGCCTTTGACCAGGCGGCAGTAGGAGAGGAAGTCTTTGACGGAGGGGAAGCGGTCGATGTCGCCGATCTCGTAGAGGATGGTCAGGCCGAGGGATTCGCCGATGCCGGGGATGGTTTTGAGCAGGGTGTATTCGCGGCAGGCGACGCGTTTGGTCTGGCGGTTGAGTTCCTCTTCGAGCTGGAAGATCTGCTGGTCGAAGTGGCGGATCATGGCCAGGTCGTTCTTGAGGGCGACTGGCGCAGGGGATGGTTTTCGGCTTTGAGCAGTTGTTCTTCCCAGAAGTCGCGGGAGCGCCGGGTCTGTTTGGCCGGGGTGCGGTTGTGGGCCAGTTGGTGGGAGTGGATGCGGTGGAGCAGTTCGGAGCGGCGCCAGACGTAGAAGATGCGCTGGCGCAGGAGGGCGCGCAGGGGGCGTTTGGCGGCGGGATAGACGTAGGAGGGCGGGATGAGATTGGAGCGGAGCAGGTGGGCGAGCTTCTCGGAGTCGATGCGGTCGTTCTTGTTTTTGCCGCCGTGGATGAGGTGGAGGTAGAGCGCGTGGGCCAGGACGAAGGGCAGGCCGTCGGCCTGGCAGGCGTCGGCCAGCCAGTACCAGCCGAACATGCATTCGGCGCAGACGGTGAGGTCGTGGCGGTAGGGTTTGATGAGCTTGAGGAAGTAGTCGAAGTCGTTGTCCTTGACGTTGCAGTGGACCAGTTTCTTGCCCTGGCGGTCCATGACGCAGACGTACATCTGGTGGGCGTGCAGGTCGATTCCGCAGTTGTATTCGGTGGTGGAAGTATAATACTTCATACGTTGATTCAGTAATTGTGTCCTCGCGGACACGGTTATTGTTTTAGTACTGCGGGGAGTGCTCGTAACACTCCCCGCCCAATTGCCCAAAATGCCAAATAAAAACCCAAAGGGCTTGGATGGGAGTATCAAGAGCGCTCCAGCGGACGGGAGCCAGCCGACTCGCTCAGATACAAATCGAACGCCAGGGGCGGCTGGCTCCCGCCGCTGAGCTTCACGTTAGCCCACAACACACTAAACGTATGAAGAAGTTCATTCCCCTTGTTTTCACGCTTTGCATCACCACATCGGCACTACTGGCCCTCTGTGCATGTTCACAACCCGCCAAGCCGACGAACTCATCCGGCTCGTATGATGTGAGCAAGTTCGTTCGCGTAGCCGTTATCAAGCCGGAGATTGCTGAGCGCGTCGCTAAGGTCTTCACGGACGCGGGTATCCCGGGGATGATTGACAAGAGCGCGGGAACTGCCGGGACACGTCCGGCTGGTTTCTATGGCGTTTCAGTCCCGCGCTCATTTCAGTCGCAGGCCACGACCTTGCTCCGCAAGGAGGCGGCGAAAGAGAATTATTCGGACCAGATCCAGTTTTGAGCACAAAGGCTAACAAACGGATTGAGCCGATGACGAGCAGCGCGGTCATGCCGGTGTTTCAATCGGGCGTCAGTGGCGCGCCGCTCGCCACGGCTCATCCGCAGCGTTATGCGTGAGTATCTGCTCATCCTCAGTTTATCGGCTCTTATGGGTTGCAGTGCTCCGCACGCCACCGCGTCTGGAGTTTGGTCAGAGGACCGCCAGGCCCTGGCGAAGCAAACGACTCTTTTCGACCCTGCAAGCTCGACGCTGAACGCCGAAGCCAGAACCAACGCTGCAGCGGTGGCGCATTACATGAAGACGAATACCGGGGTAGCGGTCAGGATTGAGGGGCATGGTGACGGCGAAGGCACGGAAGCGCAGAATTTGAAGCTTGCAAGCGGGCGAGCCCAGGCGCTGCGCGAGGAGCTTCTGCGAGAAGGAGTTGATGCTGCACGCGTGGACACGAAAGCTTGTGGCAAGAAAGTCCGGAAGGACCCGTATCTTTCACCGGCACCAAGGAAGTGCCGTTGCGCCGACTTCGTCCTATTGGTCCCGCCTCCATGAGAAACCTCGCACCGCATAACGAGCGCAGTGGAGTGGACGCCGGTGGCGCGCTCTGTTTGCATGTCGGACGTCATCGGCCCGGCGCCACTCACCGCGAGCGTTGGGCGGAACCGTCCGCATGACATTATGAATTCTGGTAACAGTACAGAGTTTCGTGTCTGCAAGCCGAAGTATTCACGACTTTGGGGTTCTTTGATTCTCGTTGGGGCGGCGCTGATTGTTGGCACCCGATACATTTTCACAAGTGCTCCAGAGTGGATTCCAGGCATGGGTATGCTGATGGCTGTCGCCGGGCTTCTCGTTTTTGTCTTTGGCACGATGGCCGCGCGCAGAGAGTGGGAAGCGAAGCGCAGGACGGAGACCAAGTGATGCAGACATATTATAAAAGGCCCAACAAACCGGCTCCAGGCAACGCGGGATGGCGCCTTCAGTTTGTCGAGAAGTCGCTGGTTGGCGGATGTCACCACGCCCGCGTGCCTGAGCCGGAGCGTTGGGCCGGAAGCCAGTTGCCTATGCGCGCAGAAAATATCGCGAGAATTGCCAAGACGTGTTGGGTGTTGTTTCTGTGTTGCAGCCCTTGGATGAGCCTGCAGTCGCAGACGAACTCCGTCCACGACCAAACTGGCACCAGCATGTTTTACTCGGCGTCCGGCAAGTGGGTTACGGCTTCCAACGCAAATTGTCTCATTTGGAGTTCTTTCCCAAGGGTGGGCGAGACAGTGACTTGGTCTGGAGCTGTCGTTGACGGCAAGGCGCATGGCACAGGCGTTGTTCAGTGGTTTACCAATGGCATACCCACTTCCCGCTACGTAGGGGAAATGAAAGCGGGCCGTCAAGACGGTCACGGCACATCATTCTATTACGATCTTTTCAGCGTAGAGGGCGAGTTCAAGGATGGCCGTCTCATTTCCAAGATCGTTACTGTCCGCAACTCAGGCGAAGGCTGGTACCGAGGAGAACACATAGACGGTGTGAAGAACGGCCAAGGCGAAGAGGTGATGAAGGGGGGCGTCAGGTACAACGGTCGCTTCAAGCAGGGCCGTTTCGACGGAGCTGGGGTGATGATATGGCCGAATGGAGATAAGCTTACAGGAGACTGGAAGGATTCGCAGTTGGCCGGAATCGGCACCCTCACGCCAACCAACGGTGAATCGATAAGAGTTAAGAGGACGGAAAAGGGTATCGAGCGGGCGCAGTAGATATGGGGAGGAGTGTGTTGCCTACAGAACGCCATGCTGCCACCCACTCACGCTGCCATCGCCGGCC
>CAWGGD010000026.1:0-107095 GCA_963822005.1 uncultured Verrucomicrobiae bacterium
GCTCATGCTCTGGTGGCAGTCGCTGCGGCGCGAGCGCAGTAGCCTCTGGGCTACCGTCGCGCTCGTGCTCATCCTCGGGTCGGTGGCTCGGCTCTTCACGATGTGGCGCGTGTTGCACGTGTACCTTATCGCCGGCGTGCCGCTCTTGCTGTTCCTGCTCGTTGCTTGGGCCGTCTGGAAATACCGGCACCGCAGAGCAGCAGGACAGTCGCCCCACATGTCTGCGCCTCCGTCCATCATCCGCCCGGCGGGGCCGCTCCCGCCGCATCCTCAGGCGCCGCCCTGCTCGTGTTCCTTGCCCTCGGCGCTTCGACTTTCCCCGCGCTCGCCGATGATCCCGCTCCAAGCGGTATCTCCAACACGGTCTCCATCCTCTCCGCCACCTACACCGGCACGGTGCGCGACAAGGTCGCGCAGTTCGACGCCGCCATCCACATCGCAACCACCGCCACCAATCAGATCGTGCCCCTGTTTGGCGACGACGTCGCCCTCGAGTCCTTCACCGCGAAAGGCGACGCCAGGCTGGTGCGCGAAGGCCGCACCGTGGGCGTGCTGTTGCCGGGGCGCGGGAGCGTCACCTTGCAACTCAAGCTCGTCGCCAAGCTCGGCGGCGACGTCACCCGCCGCCAGCTTGCCTTCGGTATTCCGCCCGCCCTCTCCAGCCGCGTCAGCGTCGTCATTGACGAAGCCGAGGCCGACGTCGAGTTCCCGACCGCCGTTTCCTTCGAGCGCACCAGCGCCAACCAGCAAACGCGCGTCGAGGCCCTCATTGGTCCGGCCGAACGCCTCGAGCTGAACTGGACGCCGCGGGTCAAGCGGGCCGCGGAGATCGTGGCGACCGTCTTTGTGCAGAATACCGCGCTGGTCACCATCGGCGGCGGGGTCGTCAACACCCGCGACACCCTCGACTACCAGATCAGCCAGGGCGAGCTGAAGCAGGTGCGCGTGCAGGTTCCCGCCGGCCAGCGGCTGCTGCGCGTGGGCGGTGAGGCGATCCGCAGTTGGGAGATTAAGGACGACACGCTGGTGGTGGACCTGGTCAAAGGCGTCTCCCCGGCCTGGCAGCTCACCGTCGAGACCGAGAAGGTGCTCGAGAAACTGCCCGCCACCATCAAGGTCGAGCTCCCGCACGCGCTGGACGTCAAACGCGAGACCGGCCTGCTGGCCCTGCGCGCCAGCGAGGAGGCCTCTCTCACCGTCGAGAACGCGCAGGAACTCCAGCGCGTGGACGCCGAGGAGTTCGACCGCGCCGCGCCGGACAAGAAGGACGGCATCCTGAGCGCGTTTCGCTTCCTCAAGACCGACTTCGGCCTGAGCGTGCGCGCGGAAACCGTGCAGCCGCAAATCGAGGCCGTCGCGCGCAACAGCGTGCGCATCGGCGCCGAGTCGGTCCAGGTCGCCGCGCAGGTGGACTACACCATCAAGCGCGCGGGCGTGTTCGCGCTGCGGCTGGCGTTGCCCCCGGCCTACCGGCTCGAAAGCGTCACCGGCGACAAGCTGTCCCAGTGGGTGGAACGCACCGAAGACGGCGCCCCGCTGGTCGAGGTCACCCTCAAAGAGCGCACGCTCGGCGCCTACACCCTCAAGCTGGTGCTGGTCCAGAACTACCGGCAGCCCCCCCTGACGCTGCCCATCGCCGGGGTGCACCCGCTCGGCACGCAGAAGCTCAGCGGCTACATCACCGTCGCCACCGATCATGGCATCGCCGCCAAGACCGGCGCCTTCGAGGGCCTCACCGAAATCCCCTTCGCCAGCGTCCCGGGCGAGCGGGCTGCGAGCGGCGGCAGCGCCCTGGCTTACAAGTTCATCGCCGCGGCGCCTGCCGCTGCGCCGTCCTGGAAGCTCAGCGTCACCACCGAAGCCGTCGAGCCCTGGCTCCGCGCCGAAATCATGAACACCATCACCCTGACCGAAACCCTCGTCAGTGGCCGGACGCTGGTGAAATACGACATCGCCAATGCGCCGGTGAAGGAGTTCCGGCTGCGGGTCCCGACGGCGTTCAGGAACGTCGAGGTCGCCGGCGCGCAGATTCGCCGCCGGGACGAGACCAACGGCGAGTGGCGCATCGAGCTGCAAAGCAAGGTGCGCGGCGATTACCTGCTGACCGTGACCTGGGAGCTGCCGCGGACCGGGCCATCGAACCTCGTCGAGCTGGCGGGCATCCAGGCGCAGGGCGTCGAGCGCGAGGCGGGCTGCATCGCCATCATCGCCCGGCCCCCGCTGCAGGTCACCGACCAGTCCGGCGGCGGGTTGCTCAGCCGGATTGACGTGCGCGAGCTGCCGCCGTGGGCGGGCCGCTCCGACGCCGCGACGGTGCTGGCCTACCGCTACGTGCGCCCCGGCTACAAGCTCGCCCTGGACGCCCGGCGCTTCGACGAGGCCGAAGTGCTCCAGGCCCTGATTGACAACGCTCGCCTGGCCACCGTCGTCGCCGATGACGGCCAGGTGATGACCGAACTCTCGCTCAGCATCCGCAACAACGGCCGCCAGCACCTCGAAATCGAGCTGCCCGACAAGACCACCGTCTGGTCAGCGTTCGTCGCCGGCGAGCCGGTCCGCCCCAGCGTGCGCGAGGGCAAGCTGCTGCTGCCGCTGGAACGCGACACCGCCTCCGACGCCCCCGTTACCGTCGAGCTGACCTTCGTCGGCCAGGACAAGTTCCCGAAGCGCAGCGGCACCGTGTCGCTGGTTTCGCCGAAATTCGACCTGCCGATGAAAAACGCGCGCTGGGACCTTTACCTGCCGCCCGATTACGACTACAGCCGCTTCGAAGGCTCGATGGCCCGCACCAGCGACGCGGCGCTGCCCTTGGAGCAGGTCTATTCCCTCTCCGAATACAACGTGCAACAGCGGGCCCAGGAGGAGCAGAGCAAATCGGAGTGGCGTTTCGGGCTGGAGTCGGCGCGGAAAGACCTGCAGGGCGGCAACCTGCGGCAGGCGATCAGCAGCTATGGCCGCGCCAAGTTCAAGAGCGCCAAAGGGCAGGCCGAACCAGCAGAAGGCCGCGAACTCAAGGAACTGGAACAGGACGTTCGCCGGGCGCAGAGCAGCAACCTGATTAGCGCGCAGAACAACTACTTCCTGCAAAACGCCGGGCGAATCGGCGATCAGCAGGCGCTCCAGGTCCAGGAGGCGCAGGTCATCGCCAACGCGCCGGCCCAACCGCAGCAAGCCATGCCCCAGACCGCCGCCGGCCGGAACCTCTACCTGAACTACGATGAGAACGTCGCCAGCCTCCAATGGGACAAGCTCGAGAAGGCCCAACAGGTGGCGGTGGCCAAGGTCGCGCCGCTCCACGTCAACCTCCCCACCCGGGGCGTCCGCTACAGCTTCTCCCAGGTCCTGCAGACCGAACTGCGCAAGCCGATGACCATCCGCCTGTTGGCCGAGAACACCAAGGTCCCAAGCTGGACCACCCGCATCGGCCTGAGCCTCCTCGGCTTCGTCGTTCTCTGGATCATCGTCGCGCGCCTCAGCCGGCGGAAGAGCGAGCAACTGTAACAAGCCAATGAACCCGCTAATGACGCGAGTTACGCGAAAAGAAGGCAGAATTCGGGTTTCGCATTCCAGGTCCCGGCTATGGCCACTTACCGCTGGCGGCGGGACGAGTTGCGGAGAGGGCTTGTTTGACTGGTTTTTCGCATGTTTAGCGAGGGTATGAGTTTTGTCAGCGGGGCGCCCTGGAACACTCAGGACGCAGCAGTTGCAGAACGGACGGAAGCGGGGGCACCTTAAGGACCTGTTGGTCAGCTAACCCGCAGGTGGGCTTTCGGGAGATGCTCGAGAAATACGCTAGGAGTCACTCTCCGTTTTCGTGAATGAGCACCGGCGCAAAGCACCTACATGGGGACCGCCCCGCATACCTGAGTGCATGTCAGCGCCTGACCCGTTTCCGTCCGTCTGCATAACCGTAAGGAACAAGATGAACGAAGAATCAAAAGTTGTCGAGCGGGTGATCGGCTTGGACGCTCACCCGGACAGCTTCACGGCCGCGATCCTGCGCGGCCCTACGCCCGCAGCGGCCGTCGTGGAAAAGGTCTATCAACAAAGTGCCGATAGCTCAGCTCCAGAGCTGGGCCGAGAAGCACACCACGGCCCGGGATCTGATCGTGCTGGAAGCCTCGGGCAACAGCTTCCAAGTGGTGCGCACGCTGGCGGCCGCCGGGCGCAAGGCCAAGGTGCTGGAGAGCTGCCAGATGGGCAAGCTGAAGGAGGCACACGCTAACAATGACAAGATCAGCGCGGTGCGCATCGGCAAAGCCTACCTGGCCGGCACGGCCAAAGAGGTCTGGGTGCCCGACCCCAAAACGCAGGAATGGCGTGATTGGTTCCACGCCTACAGCAAGGCCACCAAACGCACCACGCAGATGCAGGCGCGGCTGCGCTCTTACCTCAGTGACAATGGCGTGCGGCTCAAACCGGGCACTCGCCTGACCCAAGCCGGGGAGGTCCAACCGCAGATTCGCCAGGCGCGGGAGTGGTCCCCGCGTCAGTGGCAAGTGATCGAAATCCTCTTGGCGGAACTGCACCACGCCGACCAGCATCGCCAGCACTGGCGCAGCCTTATCGCTCAAGAGGTGCTGGCCGAGCCGGAGCTGCTTTCCATCGTGCGCCTGTGCGGCGTCCGGGAAGTCGTCGCCTTCGCCCTGGGCGCTTTTGTCGGCGACATCAAGCGCTTCGCCAACCCCAAGAAGCTCGTCAAGTACGTCGGTCTCAACCCGGCCTTTGATGACCGCGGCCAGTCGGAGTGGAGCGGCGGCATCGGCGGGCACGGCCATAAGCTCCTGCGCAGTCTGCTCATCGAGGGCGCCCAGGCCATCTTGCGCTGCGGCAAAAGTCCCCTGGCTCGCTGGGGTAAGAAGCTGCTGGCCTCCAAGGGCAGCGTCAACCTGGCGGTAGCCGCCATCGCCCGCAAGCTCACCGTAGCCGTCTGGTATCTGATGATGGGCCGTTGGACCGCGCTGGCGGAAATCGATGCGCGCCTGCTCCGCAAGGTCACCAAGATGATCGGGTCGGTAGGCCAACAGGGGCTTCAATCGCTGGGCAAAACCCGCAAGACTTATCGCGAGGAGATTTGCCAGCGGCTCAAGACGGGCCGTGAATATGTCTTGGACCCGAACAAAAAGTTCGGCTCGCAGCCCGCTGCCAGCCCAGCTCAGCAATATGCTTAATGATGAGTTTATCGCTTTAGACCGTGGCTTGCTCAAGCATCCCGCTGAGGTCATCTCCTGGCGCTGCCTGACGGCAGCGCCAGGCGCGGATGCTTCCGCAATCCACGGACGACTGGGCGCTCGGGTTGCACTCCTGCAGAGCCCTATCCTCCCAGCCGCGCGTTCACTCTACCCAGAAAAAGAGCTTTTTCGCAACCTTCCCGTTGACAAACCACATACCCGTATTTGGCGGGCAGATTCCGCGCTCCTCTCGCGGCAATGGTTCTGCTATCGCTGGTCGCCGTGCAGACCCACTCCGCCCAAACCAACTCAACCGCCCCCATCCGCCACTCCCACGCTTTGCAGACGGTCGTGGACCAGGCAGTGCGCGGCGCGCTGGAGAAATTCGCGGACCAGAAGCTCGCCACCAATCAAATCGCTGTGACGGTCGTGGACTTGCGCGACCCGCAGAAACCAGTGCAGGCCAGCTATCGCGGCGGGGAACAGGTTTACCCGGCCAGCGTCATCAAGCTCTTTTACCTGGCGGCCGTCCATCGCTGGCTGGAGGACGGCAAGCTGAAGGATACCGAGGAGCTTCGCCGCGCCCTGCGCGACATGATCGTGGATTCCCTCAACGAGGCCACCGGCTACCTCGTGGATTGTCTCACCGGCACCACCAGCGGCCCCGAGCTTGGCCCGAACGAGATGGAGGAGTGGTATTTCAAGCGCAACGCCGTCAACCGCTACTTCGCCTCGCTCGGCTACACCAACATCAACGTCAACCGCAAACCCTGGTGCGAAGGCCCCTATGGTCGTGAAATCCAGTCGGTGAAGATGACCAAGCCCAACCACCGCAACTGGCTCACCACCGACGCCACTGCCCGGTTGTTGACCGAGATCGCGACTGGCAAAGCCGTCTCCGCCAAACGCTGCGCCGAAATGATGGAGCTGCTCCACCGCGACCCCGCGCCCGAGGCCGGCAACAAGAACGATCAAGCCCACGCCTACACCGCCCTCGCCTTGCCGCCCGGCGCGAAGCTCTGGTCTAAAGCCGGCTGGACCAGCGAAACCCGCCACGACGCCGCCTACGTCGAGCTGCCCAACGGCGCGAAGTTCGTCCTCGTCACCTTCACCCTGGACCACGCCAACGACCGCGACATCATCCCCGCCGTCGCCCGGACCGTCGTCGAGTCCTTCCACCGTGGTCGGTAGTAAGGTAGCGCAGATTTTCAATCTGCTGTATCGCGGAATTGGATTCTGCGGAGCGTGCGTATACCGGACGCAGCAGTAAGTGTGTAACGCGCAGCCGATTACAAATCTGCGATACAGACAGATTGAGAATCTGCGCTACTCCGCCCCAGCCCCTGCGCGAGCGCATGCAAGAGACTTCTGACGCTCAGGATACAGCCGACCTGAGCTTGATCCGCAGGATTTCGCCCGGCTGCCACAAGCGCATGCGCGGACCCCAGGTGCCGGTGCCGCGGCAAACGATGACCGGCATCCCGCCAATCTCGTAGCGGCCGCCGAGCAGCGGGTACCTGAGCTGGACCAGGTAGCTGAAAGGCCAGAGTTGGCCGTTGTGGGTGTGCCCCGAAAGCATCAGGCCGGCGCCCAACCTGGCAGCGACGTCCGCTTGCCAGGGCGAATGCGACAACAGAATGGTGGCGTTAGCTGGCCGGCCTGCCAGGACCTGCTCCACGGGTTGGCCTTCGCGCCCGAACTGCCGCCGCGCCGTCAGGTCGTCCACGCCAGCCAGCGCCAGGCCCGGGACCACCTCGGCCCAACTATCTCGCAATACGGTGTAGCCGGCGTCCCGGAAAAGGCGGACACATTGCTCCACCCCGGCGTAATACTCATGATTGCCAGTCACCGCCCAGACCCCAAGCGGGGCGCGGAGCGCCGCGAGGACCGGCCGCAGCGCTTCCACTCGCCGGATGTTGCCGTCCACGACGTCGCCTACGACCACCACCAGGTCTGGCCGCAGGTCGTTGATCCGCTGGATCAGCCGGGTCATCCAGTCCCGGTTGATCAGCGTGCCCAGGTGCAGATCCGAAATCGCCACCAGCACCAGCCCATCGCGTTCCGGCGGCAGCCCGGCCAGCGGCACCTCATAGTCACGCAGCACCGGTGGCCGCAGCCCCTGGACCAGCCCAACGGTTGCCAGCGCCCCCGCAGCCATGACCGCCCACCCGCGTATCCGCGGCGCCAGACCGGGCAGGAGCCAGCCACCCAGCATAGTGACGTCAGCCACGAACAGCGCGGCAAACAGCAGAAAGAGCACGCCAATCCACGTCGCCCCCACAAACTCCAGTGGCCGCGCGACCGCCTCGACCTCCAAGGAATCCAGAATCCGGGCAATAGGGTAGCTGGCCCAAAGCGCAAGAGCGATAGCCACCAGAGCCTGGCGAGAGAGGTGTGCCGCCACCCAGGGGACCGAAGCCAGTCGGCAGAACACGTAAAGATGCATGACGCTCCAGATCGCCAGGACGATGGACAGGAACAGTTTCATCTTGCCCGCCTTGTAACCTATCGCCCCGCCCCCCGCAAGGCGGTGTGCCTCTTGCCAAAGTCGGCTTGGTATGGCCGGAGCGCCGATTTCAATCGGCTTAATGCTCGCCCGCTGTCGGACATGCTTGAAATCCGCTCACGCTAAGCCGATTGAAATCGGCGCTCCGGCTTTGTCCGCAGCCCTGGGCAATACCGACCGAGCGTGAAGAAGGAAGAATGCACTGGGGGGGCCGCGATACCCCCGACCGCATCAGAATACGTCACCGGATGTATCCCCAAGCCGTTAGCAAAAAGCGCGCACCTTCCTGTCGGACCTTCTTCATTCTTCATTCTGCATTCTCACTTCTTCCTTCTTCCTCCCCGCGACGAGCCTCCGATTGACGACCGTCATCCCCCGGCATAATCTCCGGGCGGATGAGAACAGAAGCGCCCCTCAACCGACTGCTTCTGCCTCAACACGCAATACAAGATCGTATGAAGAAACTATTCATTCCCGCATTGATTGGTCTTTCGGCCGTGACGCTGCTGACTGGATGTTTGGCCATCCAGCTTGGAGGCGGCTCGACGAGCAAGCCCCAACCCTCCCCCACCGTCGGCCAACAGTTGACTGACCTCCAGCACGCCAAAGATAGTGGAGCAATCACCGACGCAGAGTATCAGACGCAGAAGGCCAAGATTCTGGGCAAGCAGTAGCTCCTGCGGCAAAGGCCGCATCCCGCAACTGCCCCCACCGGGAGCGCCGGCATCCTTGCCGGCGTGCCCGCGATGATACCGGACACCGGCGAGGATGCCGGCGATCCTGGGCAAGCACCCGATCTCCAGCGCCTGTGTTGGGATGCGGCGTCCGCCAAGGTCTCTTCCTCACAATCAGGAACCGGAGGTTCAGGTCACCGGAAGCGCTCCGCTTCGGTGCTTTCAGGCTTTAGACCTTGGACCTTGGACCTTGGACTTTGGACTTTAGCCTTCAGCCTTTAGCCTTATCCGTTCACGGCTGCCTCACCCGGTAGAACTTCTGCGGATACGCCGCGGTGCGCACATCGAAGTCCGTGAACTCGAACGGCAGCGCCGCTGGGTTGGTGGTGAAGATGGGCATCCACTGGATCGGGCCGTTGAGGTTGGTGGCGGCCTCAATAGTGTACGGCGTGCCCAATGTGCCGTCCTCCACCCGCATCATCTGCTGCACGTTCGGCAGCGTGCAATAAACCTTCAAGCCCTTCTCGTAGTCCGCCACGTAGATTCGGTTAGCGGCTACCGCCACACCCCGCGCAGACCCGCTGGTGTCACAGCCGCCCAACCTTACGGGGTTGGCAGGATTGCTCACGTCAATGATTTGCAGTCCGGCATCCCCATCAGCCACATAGGCGATGCTGCCCAACACTGCCACACTACCCGCCCGCCTACTGGTGCCATAGCCGCCCAACCGCACCGGGCTGGCCGGATTGCTCACATCAATGATTTGCAGCCCGGCACCTCCATCCGCTACATAGGCTACCGTGCCTGACACCGCAACCCCAGAAGCAGACCCACTGGTGTCATAGCCGCCTAGCCGCACCGGGCTCGCAGGATCGCTCACGCTAATGATTTGCAGCCCGGCACCTCCATCCGCCACGTACGCTACCGTGCCCGACACCGCAACCCCAGAAGCAAACCCGCTGGTGTCATAGCCACCCAACCGGGTCGGGCTGCCCGGATAGCTCACGTCAATGATTTCCAGTCCGGCTTCGTAGCCGGCTACATAGGCGAGGCTGCCCGATACCGCCACACCCGACGCGTGCCCGCTGGTGTCGATACGCGCTTAACAGCCTCGGGCTGGCTGGACTGCTCACGTCAAGGATTTGCAGTCCGGCATAGTCATCCGCCACGTAGGCGAGGCTGCCCGACACCGCCACGCCCCGCGCATACCCATACCCGCTGGTGTCATAGTCATAGCTGCCAAGCCGCACGGGGCTGGCCGGATTACTCGCGTCAAGGATTTGCAGCCCGGCAGATCCGTCCGCCACGTATGCGATGCTACCCGATACTGCCACGCCCTCGGCATACCCGCAGGTGTCGTAGCTGCCCAACCGCACCGGGTTGGCCGGATTGCTCACGTCAATGATCTGCAACCCGGCATTGTGATCCGCCACGTAGGCGATGCTACCCGAGACCACCACGCCCCAAGCATACCCGCTGCTGTCGTAGCCGCCCAACGGCACCGGGTTGGCCGAATTGCTCACGTCCATGATTTGCAGCCCGGCCCCCCAATCCGCCACGTACGCGATGCTGCCCGACACTGCCACACCCATCGCATACCCACTGGTGACATAGCCTCCTAACCGCACCGGATTGGCCGGATTGCTTACGTCAATGATTTGCAGCCCGCCAGAGTCGTCCGCCACATAAGCGATGCTGCCCGACAACGCCACGCTGTTGGCCCACTCGCTGGTGTCATAGCCGCCTAATCGCACCGGATTGGCTGGATTGCCGACGTTAATGATCTCCAACCCCGCCTCTCCAGCTGCCACGTAAGCGATCGTGCCCGACACCGCCACCCCCCACGCGTGTCCGCCGGTTTCATAACCGCCCAACCGGACCGGGCTGGCCGGATTGCTCACGTCAATGATTTGGAACCCGGCATAGTCATCCGCCACATAAGCTAGGGTGCCCGACACGGCCACGCCATACGCATACCCGCTTGTGTTGTAGCCCCCCAGCCGCACCGGGCTGGCCGGATTGCTCACGTCAATGATTTGCAGCCCCGCCGAGTCGTCCGCCACGTAGGCCAGGGCGCCCGACACGGCTACGCCCCGCGCAACCCCGCTGGTGTCATAGCCGCCCAACCACACCGACTTGGCGGGATCGCTCACGTCCGCGATCAGCAGGCCGCCAGGCCCCAACGCCAAGTACGCCCGGTTCCCCAGCACCTTGACATCGTAGGCCGGGCCGCGTCTGTACCCCGGCCATTCGCCCCGGAGGAGAGGTGTCAGATGCGGCGGGGCGGCGCCGACCGGCAAGGCACTTAACAGCAGGCCGACGCCGAGCGCCAGCCTCGCCCAATTCGAACTGCGCTGTATCATTTGCACAGTGTTTCCATTAACGGAGTTGGAGCATTGCTAATGCCAGCAGGGTTTTTCCTAACAAACCTGCCTGCTTCGCTCAGGGTCGCTCGCTGCTATGCGTGAGGTCTGCGCGGTCTGCGCGGTCCTCACGCGTTTGCAGGCAAATCCCGCTCGCGGGTGGCCGCAACTTCGAGCAAGCAACCACATATCCCAAGTCTTACTCACGGCCGGAGGATGATCACTCTCGCTGCATTAGTCAATAGAATTCTACGCCTCAGCCGAAGAATTTTCCCGCAATCTCGCGCGGGCTGGTGGGTGAAGGTAGGGCGGGCAGTCCTCTGCCCGCCGCGAATCGGGAGAGACACACGACGGCGCGCAGCGGAGTGCGCGCCCTACCCGAGCAGGGGCGGGGGGCGGTCACCGGGCCGATAAACCCACACCCAATCCTCGGCCCGCTCGCAAAGGGCCTTCCGCACCGGATTCACGAGGATATAACCCGTCTTCTCATGCAGCTCGTGATGATCGCGCAGGCGGTGATCAAAGAAATCACGCTGCCATTTCACGCCCACTGCGCCCGCTACATACTTCTTCCAGTTCCTGATCGTGGTTTGCATGCCCGGCGACGGCGGAAAGGCCAGGATCGCATGCAAGTGATCGGGCATGAGCAGGCACAGTCGGCAATGCCACAGCCGTTGCTCGTGATTGTAGCGCATGGCCGCCAGCACGGCGTCGCCGGTGCCAGCCCGGGCCAGTTGATTCCTGCCGGGCGGCACACATCTGATGGTGATGAAAAACCAACTTCCTTCGGGGACCCATTGCGGCACGGTATGTGGCAGTTTCTTGCGCACGGGCAAATCCATGCGTGCAGCGTAACGGGGCTGAACTGAATCGAGCAAGGGCGAAAGGTAGGGCTCGCAGTTCCCCTGCGAGCCGCGGCGCGCAGCGGAGTGCCCGCCCTACTAGTGAGCCTGGTTGGGCAACACGCCCGATCCGCAACGGCCTCCAGGTCCGTGGTGTGCGTGCAGACGCACAGTTCCCAGCCGGCGGGAAGTGCGGCAGGTTGCGGCGGATCCAGGCAGTGCCGCGGGAAGGCCGCAGGCGCGGACCTGGCGGCAGTGACAAAATATGCCCAGAGAATGATGAAAAGATCTGAACCAACAGACCAGCCGAGCGTCTATAGGATGTGGAGCGGGGAAGGTGAAGGCGGGGACGAAGGGAGGCCGGCGGGGAGGGAGCGATGGAATCGGTATCTAGACCCATAGGTAGCCCATAGGTAAGCCATAGGTAACCCATAGGTAATATAGCCGTCACAACACGCTTGCAACAGGCTGATACGGCGGGGACACGCGAGTGGGGGCAGGTGAGGGGTGGCCGGGTGGGGTTGGGGTAAGCGGGGGGCTGCCGGCCCGGCGCAGGCCTGGAGTTATGGGCAGTGACAGAATAGGCGTGCTGGCGCCGCGAACAGAATAACGATTTGCTTTCATGCGACCGTCTTTTAGATTAGCAGGCCAAACCGAGTAGATGCGACAATTCGTCACCATTGCCACGAACGCGTTCATGGAACTGGTCCGGCAGCCGGTCTTCCTGCTGCTGATGACCAGCTCCGCCGCATTCGAGATTTTCCTGGCGACGCCCTATTACTTTGCGTTCGGGGATGAGCCGAAGCTGGTCAAGAACAGCACGCTGGCGGTGATGCTGCTGGCGGGCCTGTTCGGGGCGGTGTTGAGCGCCTCGGCGTCGCTGGCGCGCGAAATCCGCACCGGGACCGCCCTGGCGGTGCTCTCGAAGCCGGTGGGCCGCGCGCAGTTCCTGCTGGCGAAGTTCGCCGGCCTGGTGATGGCGCTGGCGCTGCTGACGTATGTGAACCTGGTCGCCGCGTTGATCGCCAGCCGGATGGCGTTCGACGCGTATGGCAGCACGGACCTGGGTGCCATCGGCATCTTCGCCGCCGGGGTCGTAGTCGCCTACGCGGTGGGCGGATTCAGCAATTTCTTTCTCCGCCGGCCCTTCATCAGCGACGCCGTGTTGGCGTTGCTGGTCACGGTCACGCTGGCGGCGTACGTGATTATTGAGTTCACGACCCAGCAGCGGTCGTCGAACGAACCGGGCGCGGTGGATTGGCGGCTGGTGCCGGCGGCGCTGCTGATTCTGTTCGCGCTGTGGATTCTGGCGGCGCTGGCTTTGGCGTGCTCGACGCGCTTTGACATGATTCCCACCCTGGCGATCTGCTCGGCGCTATTCCTCGTGGGCATCATGTCCGACTACCTGTTTGGCCGGCGGGCCGAGCCGGTCTGGCGGCACGATCTGACCGAGGAAGTCAACAGCACCCGCTGGACGGAGGGCCAACGGGTATTGCTGAAGGAGGTGGCCGGCAAGTACGACCAGGACAAGAACGGCAAGCTGGAGCCCGCCGAGCGGGATAGGATCAGCGCAGAGGACCAGGCGCGGTTGCGGCAGGCCGGCATGGGCGGGGCGTGGTGGGCGTCGGCGCTTTACACCGTGATGCCAAACTGGCAGCTTTTCTGGGTCGCCGACGCGCTGGACGCCGGCCGAAGTGTCTTTCACTGGAGCTACGTGCTGAAGGCGTTTGCCTATATGGCGGCGTATGTGGGCGCGGCGCTGGCGGTGGCCGTCGTGTTGTTTCAGGACCGCGAACTGAGTTAAATTGCGCATGGAACGAAGCATACAGAAGAACGGGCTGGTCAACCTGCTCGCCTTGCTGGCGGTGGGCGTGGCGGGCCTGGCGGTGGCGCGCTACGCCAACTCGCTGGCGGGCCAGGTGAACATCCTGTTCCTGGGCATCGGCGTGCTGGTGGCGGCGGTGAGCTGGTTCCAGATGCGCCTCGAGGACCGGGAGCGGGTCGAGAAGCTCGAGCTCGACGAGCTCGCCAAGGCGCACAGCGGCACCGCCATGTTCGAGGCGCGGGACGCCGAGGTGTTCCCGGCACAACGTTCACGCGAGCAGTTCGAGCGCTTCTTCGTGCCCGCGTTCACGGTAATCCTGTTCCTGCTGCAGGTCGGCGGAGGGTATCTGCTCTGGCGCTGGCTGTCGCGGGGCACGACGGTTGCCGAAGTCAAGCAGCCCATCACGGGTTTGGCGTTGTTCGGCCTGTTCGCGCTGCTGCTGTTCCTGCTCGGCCGGTTCTCGGCCACCATCGCCCGGCTGGAACATCACCGGTTGTTGCGGCCCGCGGCCAGCTACCTGCTTTTCAACGCCTTTCTCTGCCTGGTGGTGGCGTTGGGCATGGTGGGTGTCTGGGCCGGCTTCCCGAAGACGGACTACTACGTCGCGCGGGTTCTGTGCGTCCTGCTGGGGCTGGTCGCGCTCGAAACGCTGATCCAGCTCGTGCTGGAGATCTACCGCCCGCGGGTCAAGGGCAAGGTCGAGCGGCCATTGTACGAGAGCCGGCTGGTGGGTCTGCTCGGCCAGCCGGAGGGCTTGGTCACCACCGCGGCGCAGGCGCTAGATTACCAGTTCGGCTTCAAGGTTTCCGAGACGTGGTTCTATCGGTTTTTCGAGCAGGCGCTCGGGTGGCTCATTCTGCTGCAACTGGGCGCGCTGCTGCTCTCGACCTGCGTGGTGTTCATCGAAGCGGGCGAGCAGGGCTTGCTCGAGCGCCTGGGCCGGCGCGTCGAGACCCGTTCGCCCCTCGGCCCCGGCGCGCACGTCAAGTGGCCGTGGCCGATTGACCAGGTCTATCGCTTCCGCACCGAGCAGATTCAGACCTTCGTGGTCGGCTTCGCCGAAGAGGCCGGCAAGGAGCGGGAGCGGTATGTGCTGTGGAGCCAGGGCCACCGCAACGAGACGAATTTCCTGGTGGCGAACCGCGAGCAACTTTCGCAGGAAGTTACCAACCGGGTTGCCGGCAAGCGCACCCCGCCGGTGAGCCTCCTGACCGTGAGCGTGCCCGTGCAATTTCAGATCACGAACCTGGTGGAGTGGGCCTACAACAACGACGACGCGCCAGCGCTGCTGGAGGACCTGGGTACGCGCGAAGTGGTGCGCTACCTCGTCGGGGCGGACATGGCCGAGATTATGTCCCAGGGCCGGGACGAGGCGGCGCAAGCGCTCGGAGCCCGCATCCAGACCGCAGCCGACCAGCACCGGCTGGGCGCTCAAATCATCTCGGTCGGCCTGGGCGATCTGCACCCGCCGACGAAAGTCGCGCCGGAGTACGAGAAGGTCGTTTCCGCCATCCAGACCAAACAGGCGAAGATCCTGGCCGCGCGCGCGGACGACATCCGGACCAACGCTCTGGCCGAGGCGCAGGCGGTCAGCCTCACTAACCGGGCCAGCGCCGAGCGCCTGGCGCGCGAGGTGGGCGCGCTCGCCCAGGCCGCCCTGTTTAAAAACCAGATTCCCGCGTTCGAGGCGGCGCCGTCGGTTTATGTGGAGCGGGCCTATCTGCAGACCTTCGCCCGGGCCACCGCCAACGCCCGCAAATACGTTTTACTCACCACTAATACACAGGACGTCCTCCAGTTCGATCTGAAGCACGAGGCTTACGAAAACCTCCTCAACCTGAGCGTGCCCGCGCCCAAGACCCCTTAGCTACCATGAAACGCAATCCATTGACACTCATTATCGGCCTGCTGCTGATCCTGATCTTCGGCTTCCTCCTGTTCACCTTCCAGGTCCGCACCACGGAAGTCGCCGTCGTCACCACGTTCGGCAACCCGACGCGCCCGATCACCGAGCCGAACCTGTACTTCAAATGGCCGTGGCCGATTCAGAAGGTCTGGACCTTCGACCGGCGGGTGCAGAATTTCGAGGACCGGCTCACCGAAGGGCTGACGCGCGACAGCTTCAACCTGCTGACCTCGGTCTATGTCGGTTGGAAGGTGTCCGACCCGACGGCCTTCTTCCCCCGCTTCGCCGGCAGTGCCAATCCGATTGCCGCGGCGGAAACCCTGCTGGACCAATGGCTGGGCAATGCCAAGACCGCCGTCGTGGGCCGGCATCCGCTCTCCGACTTCGTCTCGACGAGCGACAATGGGGCTGCCTTTCTGGCGATCGAGACCGAAATCCTGGAGGCCATCCAATCCCAAATCCGCACTAACAACCTGGGGTTACAGGTCGAATTCCTTGGCCTCAAACGCTTGCAGCTTCCCGAAAGCGTCAGCCAGTCCGTGTTCGACCGCATGACTTCCGAGCGCAAAGTGCTGGCCGACCGTTTCCAATACGAAGGCGAGGCCGAGGCGCAGCGCATCCGTTCGGATGCCGAGCGCAAGGCGGCGGAATTGCTGGCCAACGCCGAAGCCCAGGCGACCCAGATCAAGGGCAAGGGCGAGGCCGAGGCGGCCAAGTCGCTGGCCGTCTTCCAGCAGAACCCCGGGCTGGCCAGCTTCATCTTCCGCTTGAACGCCCTGGAAGGCTCCCTCAAAGAGCGCTCAATCCTGATCTTCGACCAGCACACGCCGCCGTTTGACCTGTTTCGGGGCGCTTCGACCAACCTGCTGAACAAGTGACCCGGCCATGAACGACCACCCGCATTCACACGACGGGCCGCCCGAGCCGGTCCTGCCGCCGGAGACGCCGGTGGATGCCGGCTCGCAGGCGCTGGCCGAAGCGCTGCGCAGCAGCTTTGCCATCATCAAAGTTCTGATGGTGCTGCTCGTCCTGCTTTTCCTCGCGTCCGGCTTCTTCACAGTGGGGCCGCAGGAGCGGGCGATTCTGTTGCGGTTCGGCAAACCGGTGGGCGAAGGCGAAGCCGCCCTGCTCCTGCCGGGGCTGCATTGGTCCCTCCCCTATCCGATTGACGAGAGCATCAAGGTTTCGATCTCGGGACTGCAGCAAATTAGTTCGGCCGTCGGCTGGTACGCGGTGACCCCCGAGCAGATGCTGGCCGGCATCGAACCGCCGGCGAGCGGCACCCTGAACCCCATCGCGGATGGCTACGCCCTGACCGCCGATGCCAACATCATCCATACGCGCGCCACCCTGACCTACCGCATCAAGGACCCGGTCCGCTACGTCTTCAGCTTCGTCAACGCCTCCAACGCCGTGCAGAACACCCTGGACAACGCGCTCCTGCTCGCCGCCTCGCGCTTCAAGGTGGACGACATTCTCACCCGCGACATCGCCGGCTTCCAGGAGGCGGTGCGCCGGCGCGCGACGCAGTCGGCGGAACAGCAGAACCTGGGCATCTTCGTCGAGCAATGCGGAGTCCAGAGCGTCCCGCCGCGGCAGTTGAAAGAGGCCTTCAAGTTGGTGACCGATGCGGAACAGAAGCGTCAGACCATGCTCAACGGGGCGCGCAGCTCCGAAAATCAAGTTACCAACAAGGCCAGCGCCGATGCCGAGTCGCTCATCAATCTTGCCCAATCCGACCGCGCCCGGCTAGTGAGTGACATCGCGGCACAGGCGGAGCGGTTCCAGGAGATTCTGCCCCAGTGCCGCGATCACCCCGACCTCTTTGTCCAGCAGCGTCTGACGGAAACCCTGGGCCGAGTCCTGACCAATGTGCAGGATAAGATCTTCCTGGCCGATAGCGGCGATGGCAAGGCGAAGGAACTGCGCTTATTGTTAAACCGTGAAGTCCCAAAACCGAAGACGGAAGGGCCGAAGCCCTGATAGGCACGGGAAGCCGAGACAGGAACATTTGAATCCATGCAAGTCACCTCTCTTTTGAGCCGGCACGAGCACGAGCACGGAGAAGCGTGCGCGACGTGCGGCCACGAACACGAGCACGCGCCCGTGCGCCTTTGGCAAACGCTGGTGGGGGTGGTGTTCGTCCTCAACGCATTTCTCGTGGATTGGCTGTTCGAGCAGGGCCACACGGTGGCCAGCGCCAGTGGCCTGGTCGGCGCCGTCATCCTTGGCTATCCGATTGTCTGGACCGCCATCAAGGACATCCGCGCCGGGGTCCTGAGCATCAACGAACTGGTTGCCATCGCCGTGCTGGCCGCGTTTGCCACCGGCGACTACAAGACCGCCGGGGTGGTCGCCTTCTTCATGCTGATGGGTGAAATCATTGAAACGCGCACCGCCGAAGGCGCGCGCGCCTCCATCGAACACCTCATCAA
This sequence comes from uncultured Verrucomicrobiae bacterium, assembly GCA_963822005.1. Lineage (GTDB taxonomy): Bacteria > Verrucomicrobiota > Verrucomicrobiia > Limisphaerales > UBA8199 > PALSA-1440. The sequence continues at coordinate 17,723 of CAWGGD010000026.1, forward strand.
GCTTACGCCCACCAAAGCCCGCCGGATCACGCCGCAAGGCGAGGAAGAGGTCGCCGCGAAAGACTTGGCGATTGGCGACGTCATCCGCATCCGCCCCGGCGACAACGTGGCGGCGGACGGCGTCATTGTCAGCGGCCAGGGTTCGTTCAACCAGGCCACCATCACCGGCGAATCGCTGCCGGTGGACAAGAAGCCGGGCGACGAAGTATTCGCCGGCACCCAGAACCTAACCGGCGTGCTGGAGATCAAGGTGAGCCGGGCGGGCACCGACACCACGCTGGGCCGCGTGCGCGAGCTGATCCTGGCAGCGGAGAAAACCAAGCTCCCGATCATGAAGATTGTGGACCAGTACATGGGCTTTTACACCCCGCTGGTGCTGGTCATCGCCGCACTGGTCTGGGCCTTCACCCGGAGGCTGGACAACGTCATCTCGGTGATCATCTTCAGTTGTCCGTGCGCTTTCATTCTCGCCACGCCGACGGCGATGGTGGCCGCGTTGTCGGCGGCCGCGCGGCTGGGGATCCTGATCAAGAACGTCGCCGACATCGAGCTGGCGGCCAAGATCAACGCGTTCATCTTCGACAAGACAGGCACCCTGACGACGGGGGAGCTGGCTGTGAGCCGCCTGGCGCCGCTCAGCGGCGTTACGCCGGCCGAACTGCTGCGCCTCGCGGCCTCCGCCGAGAAATACAGCAATCATCCCACAGCCAAGGCGTTGGCCCAATTGGCCGCTGAAGCCAAAGTGCCCCTGGCGGAGCCGAAGGATTTCACCGAGACCGCGGGCCGCGGCGTGAAGGCCGAGGTGGGCGGCGCCAAAGTGCTGGTGGGCCGGGCCCAGTGGCTGCGCGACCACGGTTTGCAGGAGGATTTTCTGCAGTCGGTGGACCTGAACGAAACGGAGGGCTGGAGCCTGATTTTTGTCGCGCGCGACGGCCGATGCATCGGCTGGGTGGGCTTGCAGGACCAGACCCGCGCGGATGCGCGCGAGTCGCTGGTCGAACTGAAGGCCAGCGGCGTGCGGCGCATTGCGATGATTTCCGGCGACCGGCAGCCGGTGGCCCTGCGGGTGGCGCGGGAGATCGGGTGCGAGGAAGCCAAAGGCGAATGCCTGCCCCAGAACAAGGTCGAGTTCGTGCGCAGCGTCAAAGCCAAAGGTTACACGGTCGCCGTGGTGGGCGACGGCGTGAACGACGCGCCCGCGCTGGCCGCCGGCGACATCGGCATCGCGATGGGCGCGGCGGGCAGCGAGGTGGCGATTCACAGCGCCACCATCGCGCTGATGAACAACGATCTCCGGCGGCTGCCGTTCCTGGTGAAGCTCTCGCGCAGCACCCGGACAGTCATCAACCAGAATTTCCTGTTTGGCGTGGCCTTCATCATCGGCGGCATGACGCTGTCGGCGCTGAGTTACGTGCCGCCGGTGCTGGCTGCGGTGATGCACACCGGCGGCTCGCTGATCGTAGTCTTCAATAGCGCGCGCCTGGTGCGCAAGGGCGAGGAACTCGAGCATTACCAGCCCGAGCCGGCGCCCCCCAGGCCGGCACAGCCGGCCCCGCCTACGCCGAAGGCGGAGCTGGCACCGAAGGTGGCGTGAGTGGAGAAATCCGAAGTCTGAAGACACCATGGGCTGGTCTGGGAACCCGGCATTCTCGGAAGCCGAAGCAAGCTAAATGAGCACGACCTTCAGTGATAATGCTCCACGCCCCGACGGGGAAGCGGTGGTTTCCGTGCGCGGCCTGACCAAGGTCTTCAAGGATTTCTGGGGCCGGCCCAAGGCGCGCGCAGTGGATAACGTTGATTTCGAAGTGCGGCCCGGGGAGGTCTTCGGCCTGCTGGGGCCGAACGGTTCGGGCAAGTCCACCACCGTGAAGCTGATCCTGGGGTTGCTGTACCCGACGAAAGGGCACATCGAAGTCTTCGGCCATTCGCCTCGGCACGTGGCGACCAAGTCGCGCATCGGCTACCTGCCCGAGGAGTCCTATCTCTACCGCTACCTGAATTCGCGCGAGACGCTGGATTTCTTCGGCAACCTCTTTCGCCTGCCCCGGAATGATCGCCAGGACCGGGCGGAGCAGTTGCTGGAGATGGTCGGCTTGAGTCAGACCCGGATGCGGGCGGTGGGCGAGTTCTCGAAGGGCATGCAGCGCCGCATTGGCTTGGCGCAGGCGCTGATCAACGATCCCGACCTGGTCATCCTTGACGAGCCGACTTCGGGCCTCGATCCCATTGGCTGCCGCGAGGTGAAGGATGTGATCCTGGCCCTGGCGCGGCGTGGCAAGACGGTCATCCTGAGCAGCCATCTGCTGGCGGATGTGGAAGACGTTTGCGACCGCGTGGTTATTTACTACGGCGGCAAGGTCCAGGCGATGGGCACGTTGAAGGAATTACTGGCGACCCCCGACGCGATTCAGATCACCACGCCGGCGCTGCCCCGTGAGACCATGGAGCGGGTGCTGGCCGTCATTCGCAGGGACGTGGCGGAGGCTAAAGTCAAGATTGACACGCCCACGCAGAACCTGGAGCGCTACTTCCTCGACGTCGTGCTGAGCGCCCGGCAGGCCGCAGCGGAAACCTCCGGCGCCATGTCCGGCGCCCGCGTCGCCGCCTACCTGCGCGGCGAGGCGGAAACCAAACCGGCGTCGGACAGGATTCTGGAGCGGTTGGCCGCGCCGCAAGCCGCCGCGCCCGCACCCGCTCCCGCACCGGTGTCGGCCAATACCCTGAACCAGCAGAAACTCGAAGCTCTGACGAAGCCGGCCGAGCCGGCTGTCCCGGCGGCGGCGAAACCGGCCAGCGCAGAAGAGTTGCGCCAAGCCGACGAGAAACTGGCGTCGCTGGTGAAGAAGCCGGATGAGCGCGGTTGATTCATGCAACCCTTGCTGGCCATCGCCCGGTTGACCTGGAAGGCCGCCTTTCGCTTCCGGCTGTTCCTGGTCGTGGCGGTGCTGCTGCTTGGGGCCGTGGTGGGTCTGCCGCTGTTAATTAAGGATGACGGGACGGCACGCGGGTTTACCCAAATCCTGCTGACCTACACGCTGGGCACGATTACCGCCCTGCTCGGCCTTTCCACGCTCTGGCTGGCGTGCGGGACGTTGGCACGCGACATCGAGGACTGTACTCTGCAGGTGGTCGCGATCAAACCGATCGCCCGGTGGCAGATCTGGCTGGGCAAATGGCTGGGGATCATGTCGCTCAACGCCGCCTTGCTGGCGTTGTCTGGCGCCAGTATTTACACCTTGCTGCAGTGGCGCGCGACCCGGTTGCCGGCTGACCAGCAGACGATCCTGCGCAAGGAGGTGCTGGTGGCGCGCGGCTCAGCGAAGCCGGCCAACCTCGACCAGGAAATCCAGACGGAGACGGACCGGCTGCTCCGGGAACGCCTGAAGAAGAACCCGGACCTTAAGGCCGATCTGGACGAGGCCCGGAAGCAGGTCCTGGAACTCGTCAAGGCGGAGTTCCAAATCGTGCCCCCGGGATATGTGCATGAATGGGAAGTTGATTTGGGATCGGCCAAACGCTTGGCACGCGGCCAACCGCTCTATCTGCGCATCAAGTTCAATGCCGCGGACAAGAGCACTTCCGGCACGTTCCAGGGACGGTGGCTGGTGGGTGTGCCGCGCAAGACGCCCTTGTGGCAAAGCGAAGGCATGAGTCTGGCGCCGGACACATTTCACGAGTTTGAAGTCCCCGCCAATTACGATGACCGGGGCGTGCTGACCGTATCCTTCCTGAACGCTAACAATACCGCATTGCTGTTCCCGCTCGAAGACGGCCTGGAGGTGCTGTACCCCCAGGGGGGCTTTGGCCTCAATTTCGCGCGGGGCCTGGGAATCATTTTCTGCTGGATGGCGTTGCTGGCCAGCCTCGGGCTGGCCTCGGCCAGTTTTCTTTCCTTCCCGGTGGCCGCGTTCCTATCTCTGGGCGTGCTGACCCTGGCGCTGTCCAGCGGGACCATCTCCAACGCGGTGTCGGAGGGGACGTTGATGGGCTTCAATTCGGAGACCGGCCAGACGGGGCACTCGGCAGCAGATAGAGTTGCCATTCCGTTGTTTCGCGGCGTGCTCGGCTTGATCAACCTGGCCAAGGACTTTTCGCCCATTGACTCGCTCAGCACCGGCCGGAGCGTCACCTGGCTGGAGTTGGGCCGGGCGTTCGGCCAGATCGTATTGCTGCTGGGCGGCAGCATTGGGCTGTTCGGGATCATTGTCTTCAGCCGCCGTGAGCTAGCGACCGCGCAGGCGCAATGAGCAGCAGACTAAAAACGATCCTCCTGCTCGCACTGGCGGCCGTGCTGCTGGTCGGCGCCGGTTCCGTGCAACAGTCGCTCAACCGCGACCGTGACCGGCTGGGCCTGACGCGCGTTCAGTCGCTCGAAAACGCGCCGCCGGTGCTGGCGTTCACCACCATGGCGCTCGGGGGGTTTCGGGGGCTGATTTCCAACGCGCTGTGGATGCGGGCCACCGACCTGCAGGACGAGGATAAGTTCTTTGAGATGGCCCAACTGGCGGATTGGATTACGAAGCTCGAGCCGCACTTTGTCCATGTGTGGCTGGTGCAGGCCTGGAACATGGCCTACAACATCTCCGTCAAGTTCAAGGAATCGGCGCCCGGCCAGTTTCCGGACCGCTGGCGCTGGGTGAAGGCCGGCATCGAACTACTGCGCGACGACGGCCTGCGCTACAACCCGAACGAGACGCTCCTCTACCGCGAGCTGGCGTGGTTCTTCCAACACAAGATGGGCCAGAACCTCGACGACGCCAGCATGTACTACAAGAAGCAGTGGTCCGACGCGATGGCGAAGGTCTTCGCCAAGAAGCAGCCCAACCTCGAGGAACTGATCCATCCCCAAACCGAGGATCAGCGAGAACGCGCCCGGCTGCTGCGCGAAACCTACAAGATGGATCCGGAGTTCATGAAAGAAGTGGACGAGCGGTATGGACCGCTGGAGTGGCGCTTGCCGGAGGCGCACGCAATCTACTGGGCGGCGATGGGACTGAAGAAGGCGGCGGAGAACCCCACGAAAATCAAGGAAGACGATCTCATCACGCTGCGCCGGGTGATTTATCAGTCCATGCAGTTGAGCTTCCACCGCGGGCGGCTGGTCACGAACCCGTTTGCGAACGCGTTCGAGTTCGGCCCCAACCTGGAGATCATTCCCAAGGTAAACCTGGCCTACGAACAAGCCGCCGAGCAGGACAAGCAGAACCGCGACCATATATTGCGGGCGCACCGGAATTTTGTGCGCGACGCAATCTACTTCCTGTACGTGCACAACCGGCTGGCCGACTCGGCGCAGTGGTACCGATACCTGGCCACCAAGTATCCGGACAAACCGCTGCTCGAAAACAACACCAATTCGGTGCCGGCGAACCTGACGTTCGACAAGTATGCCGTGGCGCGGGTGCAGGGGGATGTGAGTGACAGCGGTGGGCACGACCGCACGCAGGCCATCATCGAAGGGCTGCTGGTCAACTCTTACCGGAACATGGTCCTGGGCGAGGATGCGGCCGCCGCCGGATTCAAGCTGCTGGCGCGGCAGCTCTGGGTGAGCTATCAGAGCACGATCCCCAAGGAACGACTCTCGGCGATTGGCTTGCGCCCCTTCGAGGAGATTGATCAGGAAGTGCGGCGGCGGATGCTTGACGCGCAGCAGGGCGAGGCGTCCGAGGTGCGGGCGGCCTTGCGCGCCAAACTGGGGGAGCCGCCCGAGGTGAGCGCGCCCCCAGCCGCCACCAACGCTCCGCCGGAAAAGGTCCCGACCCAATAACCCCGAATTCCCCCCGGGGTTGAGGTCTATCCGGGATGTTTGGGCCGGGAATGCCGCCTGCCGGCCTGCCCGCGAGGTTGGAGTTCGCCTTCGATCCCACCACCCCGCCTGTATGGGCCGTGCGGCGCCGGCCATCCTGACTGCAGGCGCGCCAGCCTCTATTGTTCCTCTATTGTTCCTCTATTGCTCCTCTATTGCTTGGGAGGGCAACTTTGACTCCGGCCGCGGTCCCGGTCGGCCGGATTAGCGTTCTTCCGTAGTCGGGCAGGGTGTAAGGGGCGAAGTACGCGCAGACAAAATCCTCCGGCAAAGGCACCCGCTGCTTGATCTGCTTGCGGCGCACGGCACCGTAGGCGCGGCTGTCCGAGCTGTAGAGCCGGTTGTCTCCCAACACGAAGTATTCTCCCTCTCCCAGGATGAAAGTCGCGCCCCGGTGCGCCCGTGGGGTGGGATAAGTGTAGGTGTGTTTGGGAAGGTAGGGCTCAACCAGCATCTGCCGGTTAATAAACACCTGCCCGCGCCAAAGCTGGACCGCTTCCCCCGGCAACCCGATGAGGCGCTTGACCGCGTAATCCTCGTTGCCGTCGTTGAGCAGGACAACATCCCCGCGATCGAGCGGCGTCGAAATGGTCGTTCCGTAGAGGTGTGTCCCCGGCGGGTAGGTGGGGTCCATGCTGGTGCCCTCGACGACGTACACCGACCCAAGAAACGTCCGGCCGGCGCCTGCGCCCAGCACAACGGCCAGGGCGGCCGCAGTCACCATGCGGCACGTCCGGTTCTGCCAGAGCTGCTGAATCCATCGGCGAATCTGCGCCATATTATGCGGCTGTGTCTCGTAATGGGCCAGTCGGCGCGAGGCGGGCGCCAAATCGGCCTCGGACGCGCCAACCGCCGGACATCATGGCCGACCTGGTTGCACGCCTGTTCTTCGGCTCGCTGGCGCTGCTGCGGTCCAGGCCCCTGCGCACGCCGCCCAGGGCCTTTCCTGCCATTACGGACACATTCCCTTCCCTAATGCAGCTTTCCTGCCAATCACAGTCGCGCCGAGGGTGTTGGTTGATTCCGTCTCGCTGCCCAGTGCGTTCGGGCTGACGCGTCTGCCCAGGTGCCCGGCTCAGGCGTAGCGCGACAGGGGCTTCGGTTTTCGGTCGCCACGAGCGGCGGAGTTCAGTTGACTGTCATCATGAAGTTCTTCGGTCGTTTGTGCGGAACATTTTGCGGCGGGAGCCTCCTGCTGGTGTTGGGCGTGGCCGCGTTTGCCGGCCGGGCCGAATCGGCGGAAGCCGCTCCCTCGGACTTCGCCGCGCGGTTCGCGAACCCGCCTGCCGAGGCGCGTATCATCAAGATTATCCACGGCTGGCCGGACGATCCGATGGCGCAGGATGAGCTGATCCGGCGGCTACAACGACAGGGCTTTGGCGGTGTGGTGTGCAACGTCTCCTTCGATGAGTATCTGGAAAGCAAAGCGAAGTGGGAGGCTTTCACGCGCGGCGTGCGCGAGGCCAGGCAAGCCGGCATGGCGTTGTGGCTCTACGACGAGCGGGGTTATCCCTCGGGGAACGCCGGCGGTCTGGTGCTGCGGGACCATCCGGAATGGGAAGCGCGGGGATGGCTCGTGGCCGACACGAAATGCGGCGCCGGGCCGGTGGAGTTGACCGTGCCGCCCGGCGACCTCTTTCTGGCCGGAGCGTTCACGCTGCGCGACGGGCAGATGAACCTGGCGGAAAAAGTAAACCTGGCCGCGCAGGTGCGCGAAGGCCGGTTGCGCTGGTCAGCACCGGCGGGCGACTGGCACGTGATGGTCATCACGGAAAGCCGGCTCTACGAAGGCACCCACGCCGAAGGTAATCTCCACCAGAAAATGCCCTACATAAACCTGCTGCTGCCGGAGCCGACGGAACGCTTTCTGACGTTGACCCACCAGCGCTATGCCGAGCAGCTCGGCAACGACCTGGGGCGTCACTTCGTCGCCACGTTCACCGACGAACCTTCTTTGATGAGTTGGTACTTGAAGCCCATGCCGTGGCGGCCCTTGCCGTGGGCGCCGAACCTGGCGGCTCAGTTCCGGCAGCGCCGGGGATACGCGCTCGACGATTCAGTCGCGCCGGCGCTGATCGGGGATGCCGGGGCGCGCGGCGCCCGGATCCGCTACGATTTCTGGTTGACGGTCGCGGAACTGGTTTCCAGCAATTACTTCGGCCAAATCCAGGAACGATGCCACAGTTGGAACATTCCTTCGGGCGGGCATTTGTTGATGGAGGAAGGGATGGTCGCGCAGGTGCCGCTGTACGGGGACTTCTTCCGCTGCGCTCGCCGCCTGGACGCACCAAGCATGGATTGTCTGACCAGCGTGCCGGCCGAGGTGCCGTGGTTTGTCGGGCGGCTGCTCGCCAGCGCCGCCGAGTTGGAGGGCCGGCGCATCGTGATGAGCGAGACCTCCGACCATGCGCAGGTGTGGCGCCCGCCCGGAGACCAGCGGCCCAAACGCGTGGTGAGCGAGGCGGAGATTCGCGGCACCTGTAATCGGCTGATCGTCTCGGGTGTCAACGCCATCACGAGCTACTACCGCTTCAAGGACCTGGCGGACGACTCCCTGCGGCGCTTGAACGATTGGGTCGGCCGCTGCTGCGCGTCGCTCACGGGCGGGCACCAGGTTGCCGATGTCGCCCTCCTCTACCCGGTCGAAAGCCTTTGGCCTCGATTCCGACCGGCCCGGCATTGGGCCAACGATGCGCCGGGCGCGACCGCGATCGAAAATGCGTGGCGCGCGGCGGCGGACAGCCTCTTCGCGGCGCAATGGGACTTTACGGTCGTTGATAGCCGGGCGCTGGCCGAAGCGAAAGTGGACGCCGGCACGCTCGTGCACGGCACACTCCGCTGGCGCGTCGTGGTTCTGCCGCAAACCGACACGCTGCCCCGGGCGGTCTGGGAGAACCTGGCCCGGTTTGTCGGGAGCGGAGGCTCGGTGATCGCGCTGGGAGCGTTGCCGACGAACAGTGAGACGGAATTCCCCGCACCGAGAATCCAGGCCCTTGGCCGGGAGATGTTTGGCGAGGCACCGGCCGAGCCTTTTGTGACAACGCACGCCAAGGGAGGCGCCGGTATCTTCCTGCCGGCAGGCTCGGAGGGGTTGCTGCCCGTGGTCCTGGACGGCCTGCTGGAGCGCAACGTCACGGTTCACGCGCCGCGGTCGCCGGTGCGGGCCACGCACCGCCGCATCGGCGGGCGTGAGGTCTATTTCCTGATCAACGACAGTGGCAAGGCATGGCAGGGCGAGGTGAGCCTGAGCGCGGGCGGCCCGGGTGAGCTCTGGGAGCCGGCCACCGCCACCGTTCTGCGGACCAACCTGGGCGAGCGCGTCAGCCTGGACCTGGGGCCTTACGGCGCCGCCTTGCTCCGGTACCCGGTGCCCCGCCTCCCGCAAAAGCGCACGCCCGGGAGGGGTGCGCTGCCGAATCTGGTGCAGCGCTCCATTCCCGACGTGAAGCCAGCCATGGTCCAGGGCGAATTCGTCCGCGCCGAGGTGGTGCCGGACGTGATTCACTCGCAGCCGGGCCGCCCGGCGTGGCGCGCTTCGGCGCGGGTGACGAAAAGCCAGGTGGACACCTTCACGTTCGTCCGGTTTCTCTATCTGGAACCCTCGGATCTGGCCGGAACGGAATGCCTGATCCTGGATGCCTGGGTGCCAGAGAAACAACAAACGGGAACTCGGATTCTGGTCGTCGTGCAAGAGAAGAACGGCGGCGATTTCCTCGCCGACACTGGCTGCTCGTTGGGCGCTCCCGGCTACCACCGCCTGTTTGTGCCGATCAGCCGGCTGCAACTCGCGAGCTGGTCGCAAGACAACGATGGGGAACTGGACTTGCGGCGCGTCAGCGAGGTGCGCGTCGGTTGGGGCGGCTACACGGGAACCGCAGGCGAGCGCGTTGAATTTAGCGTGGGGTTGCCTCACACCGGTTCCCTGGCCACTGCCGGCCGCCACTGATTTGAAAGGCCTGGTTGCCAGTCTTCGTTCTCCGCTGCGCTGCGAACGAAGACTCACAGCCGTTTCTTGGCAAAGGCTCTCCCCGAGGCGGTCTTGAGATAGCGCTCAAATTGGACGGCTCGTTCGCGGTGGGTGAAGGCAATCGCGGTCTTGATGTGCCAGGGACGAAACTTCGCGGTGTGCGGCACCTCGCCGGCGTTGTGGCGTTTGAGCCGGGCGCGCAGGTCCTCGGTCATTCCCACATAGTAGTGCTCAGGCCGTTGTTCGCTTTGAAGATTATAGACGTAGGAGAATTCCACTACCGATTCAATGGCTCGCCGAGTCGTAGTTCGCAGCGCTGGTTGGTTCGCGATGAAGCCCGCCTTCGCCCGAGGACGGGCTTCGGCGCGGCAGTCTTCGTCCTCCGCTGCGCTGCGAACGAAGACTGGCGGGAGCGGCGGGTTCGAGCCCCAGTGTGCAAGATCGTCGCAAGTTACTAACCCACTGGCATTTAGGCAGATCGACGGAAAAGGCAAAATCGCCGAAAACGCATATATTTGCCCGTTTGGACCAAAATCTGGTAGGAAAGTGGTAGGAAGGGATTGTGCTCCGTCACCTGTCGCCGTTGAATGCATACCCGGGCGGGTAGTATACGGCAGGGAGGGTATGGTTCTGACTGGACCGCGATGAGAGTGGCCTCCCCCCAGCCAATGCCGTGTTCATTGGACGGTCGGGAAAATGAGATGGGTACAATGCCCCTTTGCGCGTCATCCCGGCTGGGCAGATGAGCCTGCCCTGGGTTTGATCGTCATGTACTGCCCAAACCGGAACGGAACTCGGGAGTCCTTTCATCCTCAATGCGTGCTGCCTAGCGTTCCTGTTTCCCTTCCGCACGTAAAGCTCGTTTGTCTTAAAATGGTAATCCGCGCCGGTAGAGGTCACAACCTTTTAGGGTGCCCGGCACCCCGCCCTCCGCCCTCGGGCTGCACACGCCTCGCCCCGCCGCCCCGCTTATCGCCGGGGTTCCTCCAGGAACTTCTGCACCACCGGAACGCAGGCCATCACCGGACCGCCGCCCATCGCGATGGCCAAACCGCAGGCCTCCATAATCTCCGCCTGGGTTGCCCCCGCAGCCAGCGCCTTCTCCAGGTGCACCACGATGCACGTGTCGCAGCGCATCGCCACCGAGATCCCCACGACAATCAGTTCCTTCTCCTTCAGTGATAGGGCGCCCTCGGCCAGCGAAGCCCCGAACAGCCCGTCCATATGCTTCATCACCTCGGGCATCGCCTGGTTCAGCTTCGGTTTGTCACTCTTGAACTCGCTCAGAGTCGTAACTGCGCTCGGTTCCATGATTGATTCCTTTCCTGGTTGAATGTTGCTTGCGCGCTCCCTTGTTTCTACCGCTTCCGCAGGCAGACGCGAAACAATTTCTTCGGCAGCCCCCCCTCAAACTCCGCCAGGCTCACCAAATCAAAACCGCTGGCCAGATGCTCCACCTTCTGCCGGCTGAAGAAATGCACAATGAACCCCCCATCAATCTCATACAAATCCTCGCCCCGATGGGTTCCGCTCCGGTATTGCGGGTCCATCATGTTCCGCGCGGTGTAAATGGCCAACCCCCCGGCTTTCAGGACGCGCCGGACCTCACTGGACAGGAATTGCAATTCCGCCGTCGTGAACGCCATGCAAAATAGCATGTGCGAAAAGCACGCCTCGAAGCTATCCGCCTCGAACGGCAGAGGCTGCCGCACATCGTGGCAGACGGTTCGCAGGGAAGACTCCAGACCCAGCGACGCGGCCCTCCGTCGAATGGCTGCCAGCCCGGACTCGGAGTAATCCACCACCCAGACATCAAAACCCTCCTGCGCGAAGAACACCGTGTCGCGCCCCTGGCCGCTCCCCAGTTCTAAGATCTTTCGCTTGCCCTCCTGCTTGAACAGCTCTGCGGCCTGGCGCGCGGCGGCGCTGGGCTCGCCCCCAAACATCTCCGGGCTTGCCGAAAAAGTCTCCCGCCAATGCTCGCGTTGCGCGTCCAGCACTCCTCTGCCTGTTTCGTTTATTGGGCTATTCATCGTTTCTCCTAACGATTGCTCGAATGTCGGCCTGTTTCTCATGATGTACGAGAAGCAACTGCACTAAACAGGCCGTCCCGCCCTTCAGCCCGCCCAGCCTTCCCAGCGCGACCGCCGCCACATTCTTTTTAGTCTTCGCCATGCCCGGTTCATGGCACAAACACAGCCCAGTTGAAAGCCGCTTCCGCCCCAGCACCCCACCATCCGGAACCTAAACATTTTGTAATCCGCATCAGGACCGAATGTTCATGTTGCTGAGGTCTATTACTGGCAGAGCGGCGCCACAATCGACGCCCATCCGATAAACGAAAAACAATTAACAAACGAAAGATCAGTTATGAGAATCAAAGCTATCGTCGGCTGCGTCACCGCAGCTCTGTTCCTGAGCGCCGCCGGCACGGCGTTGTTCGGTCAAAACGCCCCCGGCCCCAAGGGTCGTGGCTATGGCGGCCCGCCCCAGTCCCAGGAAGAACGCGCTGCCCGCCAGGCCTCGTGCCTCCAAACCAATGGCGGCGTCTGCCCCAATGGCGGCCCGCGGTCAGATTGCCCAAGGCGCGGCATGGGACAAGGCAACGGCGCCGGCCAGGGCTGGCGGCATGGGTTGCGCGATGGAACCGGCCCACGCAGCGCCAATGGCACCTGTCCGCTGAACAATTCAGCGCAAAGCCAGAAGTAGCCCCGGCTCTCAGCCGCGCAGGTGGCGAGCTGCTCGCCGCCATGCGCCGCCTCGAACAGCCCTTGACGCATCGCCCGCGCGTCGGTGAACGCGCCCCGCTCATGGCCAAACAGTTCGGATTCTGCCAGCGACTCGGGCAAAGCCGAGCAGTTCACTTCGATGAGCGGCTGGGTCGCGCGCGGTCCCTGGCAGTGAAGCCACCGCGCCAGGCTGGACTTGCCGGTGCCGGTTTCCCCGATGATCAACACGGGCGGCAGTCGCGTTTGCAAGCGCCGGTCCGCGGCCAGGATTTTCTCCAATACTTCGCGCAACGGACCCAGTGATGCTCCAAAAAAGAACCCGGCCTCGGTCTCGGTTTTCAGCACATGCTCGGCCACGCGGGACGATTGTCGGGCCCGCCGCGCCCGCCGCATCACCAGCGGAAGCAGCGCTGGGTCAAACGGCTTCACCAGGTAATCCAGGGCGCCGAGCCGCATGGCCTCCACCGCGCCCTTGAGTTCTCCCTCGGCTGTCATGACCACCACCCCGGGTCCCTTTTGTGCGAGGCCCGCGCGCAGCAGGTCTGTGCCCAGGCCGTCAGGCAAATGGATGTCCAGCAAGACGAAGTCAAACTCCATGTCCGCCAGCAGCCGCTGCGCGCTGCTCAGCGTGTCGGCCCCGGTCACATCGGCGCCCAGCGCCTCCAGGTGGGCGCTCAGGCGCCGTCGCAACATCGCCTCGTCATCCACCACCAGCACGCTCAAACCCGCCAGGGAATTCTCCGTGTCATTGCTCATATCCAGTCCTTTCTCCTCGCGCACAATGTCTATGGCTTCGTGACTTCCAGGATGCCAATGATTTCATAGGGCCGGGCGTAGCCGTTGCTGAGGGCAATCTCACGCAGCGTTTGGTCAGCGGTGAACTTGATGCCCTTGGCCTGGAACCGCGCGGTGGCATTGGTCAGGGCGATGCCCCTGGCGGAACAGTATTGAGCCAGAGTCTGCCAGCCGGCTCCGCCCCCTCCGCCCCCGCCCTTGCCGAAAACGCCCCGACCGCCAGCCGGCCCATGTCCGGCGCCCGTTTCGGCCTGCCCGACAGATTCACCCGGCTTGCCGAAGCCGTGACCTCCGGCACCCTGGCCGCCGCCGCGCTGGCCCTGGATGATCTCATACAGCCGCTGGGCCGACACCTGGTTGGTCTGCGCCACGTCTTGGACGATGGCTTCTGGGCGGATGCCTTTGAAGCCGCGCGCCTCCAGGCGCTCGACAGCGGTCTCGTAGGGCACCTTGGCCTGGCTGGCAAGTTCCTTGAAGCTCAGGAGTTCCGCGTGCGGCAGGGGAGCGGCGGTCCGGACGCCTTCCCAACTCTTCTTCACCCGCTCACCGAAATTGAGCAGGGTTGAGAACGGAGGGATGCGGGATTGCGCGCCGACGAACACGCCAACGCAAAGCACCAGGGCCACCACCCACTCCCAGCGCCAGCCGAAACGGCGGCTGAGGCGGTCGCGAAAGTAATTCATCAACGGCCGGAGGTTGAACACGAGGTGGAAGACGGCCAGGAACACGAAGACGGCGGCAAACCAGGTGTGGACCCCAGTCCACTCATGCTTGGTCAGCCCGATCATGCGCCAATTGCCCCAGTTGGCCACCCGGCCCGGCGGGGAGACGAACAGCACTGCGCCGCTGATCAACAGCAACAGAAACGAAGCGGCGATCAGAATCGAGGTCATCGCTCGCCACATGAACCGCGGTCTTGGGTTGCTCATAGCACAAAGCGGAATGAAGAACTGGCTGGCTGTGGATTCAAAGCGCGGGAGCCCGGCGGGATTAGCACGCCCGCCAGGCACCCACACCTGCCGATGACTCGTTTACTTGGCTTCGTTCTGTGCCCAGGGACAGCCCCGACCACAGCCCGGCAGCGGCCGGATTTCTTCGGCGGTGATCTGGCCGTCGCTGTTCTTGTCCAGGACCTTCAGCGCCGCGGGTGCCCCGTTGATTTCAGCCGACGTCAGGCTGCCGTCCTTGTCGGTGTCGAAGATTGCGAGCAGCACGGATTTCTGCCCGTTGGCGCAGGCCCGGCGTCCCTGGCCCTGCCCGCCCCACGGGCAGTCCTGACCGCCACGGCCCATGCCGCCGGGACACAGCTCCTCGGCGCTGAGCTGGTTGTCGTGATTCTGGTCGAGCTTCAGCAACTGACTCGGGGCCTGTGCTATTTCCGCCGCCGACAGGACGCCGTTCGAGTCGGTATCGAGAACGGCTGCGATGGGCGGCGGAAACTTCTGGGCGCCGTAGCGATGTGGTCCGCCGGCGCCGGCACCACGGCCCTGACCCTGTTGAGCGCTAACTGTTAATGCCGACCCTGCGAGGGCCAGCCCGATAAGGAGTGTAATGGTCTGTTTCATACGTTTTGCTTTGTTTAACTATTCTCGCCAGGCCTGAGCCGGTGCTACCGTCCAGGGCGCTGGTGGCTATTGTTTCTACTTTGCGCTGGCGTCATCCACCGCGCCGTTCCACCAGCATTAGACCACGGGAACATGAACATCCGACCCGCCCCGAGGTTACAAAATGTTTATCTTCGTCGTGCATGGAGAGGAGGCCGTGTCCGCTTTAGTCGGACCTCCCGGTGTAACTTTCTGCGGCATCGGGGCTCAGTAAGAGTATATGAATCTGCTTGTGACAATTGCCATTGGCGCCGGGATCGGCGCGGCACTTGGTCATTTCGGTAAGTGCAGCTCGGGTGGCTGTGCGCTCACGGCAACCTGGTGGCGCGGTGCAATGTTCGGCGCACTTCTAGGGGCTGTTGTTTACTCGACCTCGGCCCAGAACGGCTCGGGGGCGATGAATGAATCGACCCGGAGCGTCACGCGCATAGCGGAGGCCCAGTTCGCGGGGGAAGTGGAGAAGGCGACATTGCCGGTGGTGGTTGATTTCTACGCAACCTGGTGTGGACCGTGCAAGGTGCTTTCTCCCAGGTTGGACAAGCTGGCCGGGGAGTTCTCCGGCAAGATCAAGTTCGTGAAAGTGAACGTGGACGAAGCCCAAGAGCTGGCTGGACGGTTCCGGGTTGAGGGTATTCCCACGCTGCTGTTTGTGAAGAATGGGAAGGTGGAGGACCGTGTTACGGGCTTACTGCCTGAGGACGCGCTGAAGGCGCGCTTGAATGCATTTGCCAAATGACTTGTCGGAAGTAAACCGTAAGATTATGAACACCTCTGCGCTTTTCCGCCCTTCGCGAATTCTTTGTCCGGTGGACTTCAGCGATCTGTCCCGCCTCGCCTTGAAGTACGCGGCAGCCGGCGCGCGGGCGTTTGGCTCGACCCTGGTGGTGTTCCATGCGCAGCGATTCGAGCTGCCAGCCTATTTTACCGGTGGCCAAGTGGCGGAGTTAACGCGGCAGCATCGGGCTGAACTAAAGAGGGCGAGGGAGTTCCTGCGGCTGCACGTGCGCAAAGTGCTAGGCGGTCAAGCCATGGATCTGCCCATCAAGTTTGAGGTGGTGGATGCGCATCCGGTTGATGCGGTGCTTAGGGCCGTCAAGGGCCACCGGGCCGATCTGATCGTAATGGGGACCCACGGGCGTGGGGGCTCGAAAAGGCTCTGGCTTGGCTCGGTGGCCGAGAGCGTCATGCGGCAGGCGGGTGTGCCAGTATTCGTCGCGCGCCAGAAGCAGCACGAGTTCATTGACGGCGCGGATGCGCGTGCCATACCTAAGCTGGCGACGATTCTGTGTCCGGTGAATTTCACCGAGGCCGCCCGAGCTGGCCTGGAGCATGCTGTGTCGCTCGCTCAGCAGTTCGGCGCGCGGCTGGTTACCGCGTGCGTAGTCGAGCGGGGCAATGCGCACGGAGTTCCCGAGGTCCGGAAACAACTGGCCTCATGGCTAGGGGAAGATGGGCCCGCGGAGTGCAAGGTGCGGATTGTGGCCCGCCGTGGGCAGTCGGCTGCTTCGGAGATCGTATCGCTAAGCAGTGAGGTAAGAGCGGACCTGGTGGTCCTGGGTGCGCAGCCGCGCAGACTGTTCCGGACCTGGCTTTGGGGCGATACGACCGAATTCGTGCTGCGGCACGCTCCCGCCCCCGTTCTGGTTGTGCCGCGCTGATGGGGGGCGGCACATGATTCAGCTTACGGCGACGAGGGAAACTTCCTCGTTGACCTCATTGTGGGCAACGCCCGCGGCGTGCGGATCAAGGATCGGCTTGCCATCTACCAGGAACCGGTACTGGTGGTGACCGTGGGTCAGTAGCACTTGGAGGAACCAGCAACCGTCCACCCGTCGCTCCATGGGATGGGTCGTGGGGTTCCAATGATTGAAATCACCAACTAGGTAAACGGCCTTCGCCCCCGGTGCATCGCAGTAGAAATTGGTCGGCTTGGTGTTGTTCCAGGCCGAATAGCGGTCGCTGACCGGATGGTCATACGTGGTGTTCATGATGGATATCAGAGGGAACCTCCTTCATGTTGCCTCCGGTGATTTCAGTTCTTTCGCTACCACCCTCGACCCATTGGCTTTAGGATTTCGCGGGTGCGATCGGGGTTCATCCTGCCGCGTTTGTGGGCGACGGTTTTCTGGCTCTATGGCGCTGACCCCTGGATCGCCAGTCGCTGGAGGCGCGGGCTTGGATGCATGTCGCAGCCGGTTTGTCAGCGCGGCATGGATGCTTTGTCGAATCCAGCGCGCGACGCAGCTGGTGAATTTCCATTCGCGTCGGTATCCGAACTTCTCCACGGCCCGGATTAGCCCTTCGATGCCCTCCCGAATCAACTGCGGCAACGTGAGTCCTCGATTCGAGTATGCCCTGGCCACGGACGCCACCAGGTATAGGTGACCCTGAATGAGCTGGGATCTGGCCCGCCGAAATCTCGCTTCCGCCGCTTTTAACTGGGTGCAATTGCGCAGGAACATCTCGCAGGGCAGGCGGACAAATTCTTCCATTCTTTCGATGGTTTGCCGCTCGACATCGAGCAGTGGCATTTGGCAAACCGGGTCGCGGCACCTCCGGGCTTGCAGAAGGCCACGCTGGCTGGCCTGGAACGTACCAGCGATGCTTTGCGCGGGCGCGATCATCTCCTGCACGACCTTGGCTTGGTAACGGAACCTGGGGAAGGTTTGCTGCAGCCTGCGGTCGAGCCTTCTGAATTGCCGTCGGTGCTCCTCAGCCTTGGGCTGGCCAAGCGCCTGGCGCCACTTCCTGTACGCGGCGGCGGCCCTCTGATCCAACGCCCGCGCCTGCTTGATCAGGTCGGGCAGGGCTTGGAGATATTGGAGGCGGCCCCCGATTTCTGGATCCGCGACCAGCCGTTCAAAGCTTTCCTCCGATGAATGCGCGAGGAACTGCTCTGCCCGGGCTATGTGCTCGTGGGCGGCAAAGCCAAAGCCATAGAAGATTTGTCGCATCTCGTGGTCCGCGTCCTCCATTCGTCCCCAGAGGGCAGTCTCCGCATCGCGCGCGAGCGGTTGGACCTCGTCCGTCTGCTGGACGGCGTTCTGAGCAGAGGCGCTTTGGGCATCGAGGTAAACCGATTCGTCCGCCGCCGTGTGAGCTGCGGGCTGAACCGACTCGACGGCCAACGCGTCAATAAGCTCCACACCCGCCTGCCCCAGCGTTCCGTAGACTGCCGCCATGTCGTCGGGGCTCAGGCCACTGCTGGAAAAGGCTTGGTGAACCACTTCAAACGTGAGATAGCCCCGCTCGGAGGCCAGCCACAACAGCTCGATCACCTTTTGCGTGATATCCAGACCGGATTTGGTCTCCATGAGCTTGACTGGCCGACCCGGACTGGCCGCAAGTTTTGCCCGAGCAGGCTCACCCCTCGAAGAGGTAATGCTGGCGCTCGCTGCTCGAAAACCTGCTCTGCCCGGCACCCTGGACATGGTGACACGTCTGCTCAGGGTCTGCCGGGGGCTGCAGCCATACAGCCGATGCGACGTTTTTAGCGCGGTTCGAGCCGCGCCCGCCCTGGCGAACTTCGCAACAGACAAATGATTGCGATGTTTCATATGATTATTTGCTCCCAAAGCGAAAAGGAATGGCCCCCCGTGCGCAGGCCGACATCTGCGCGCGGGGGCTTGGTGTAGTGTGAGAATCAGCCGGTCTGGTTGCTTTCGTCCACCACGACGTAACGGCTGCCACCGTTTTCCCAAACGCGAACAAGTGTGTGCTTGTCCTTGGCATTCTGGGTAAGTCGCACGGCGTCGTCAGCGCTGCTCACCGGATGACGATTGATTTCCTCGATAACGTCGCCCGGCTTGAGGCCGGCTTCAGCCGCGGCTGAACCGGGCCGCACCTCCGTAACAACGGCGCCCTTGACGTTGGCCGGCAGGTGGAATTGCTGACGGATCTGCCCATTCAGACTTTCGACGCCAACGCCGTTAAGCGTGCCCGACTCACGACCGTTAGGCGCCTCGGCTTTGGCGAGTTGCTCTGTGTCGGGCAGTTGCTTCACCGTGACCTCGATAGTCTTGTTGGCACCATCCCGCAGGATCTTCACCGGCACGCTTGAGTTGGGTTTGGTCTCGGCCACCATGAGCTTCAGGCGGCGGCTGTCGGTAACGTTCTTCCCGTTAAATTGCAGCACCACGTCGCCGTCTTTGATACCGGCCTTGTCCGCCGGGCCTTTCGGCACCACGTCGCCCACCAGTGCGCCGTTTGATTGCTTGAGTTTGAACTCCTTCGCCAACGCGGGCGTGACGTCCTGAATCATCACCCCAAGGTAGCCTCGGGTCACATGACCGTATTGAACCAGGCTATCCATCACGTTGCGGGCGAGGTCCGAGGGGACGGCAAACCCGATCCCCTGGTTGCCGCCGGAATGGCTGAGAATCGCGGTGTTAATCCCGATGAGCCGGCCCTCAACGTCCACCAGTGCGCCACCGGAGTTGCCTGGATTGATGGCGGCGTCAGTCTGGATGAAGTCTTCATAATCCTCGATGCCCATGTTGCCCCGGCCGGTCGCGCTAACGATGCCCGTGGTGACGGTCTGGCCGACGCCAAAAGGGTTGCCGATGGCCAATACAATGTCACCCACCCGCACCTTGTCGCTGTCCGCCAGCGGGACGACCGGCAGGTTGCTCGCATCAATTTTGACAACGGCGATGTCTGACTTTGGATCGCGGCCGACAACTTTCGCGGTGAATTCGCGGCCGTCCGGCAGCGTGACTTTCACCGTATCCGCGCTGTCCACAACGTGATTGTTCGTAAGGATGTACCCGTCCTTGGTAACAACCACGCCAGACCCCAAACCGTGTTCCCGCTGCGGGCCAGGCTGGTGCGGGGGCCACATCTGCCCGAATTGGTTTCCGAAGAACTGCTGCCAGAACGGGTCGTTGAAGCCGGGCCATTGCTGCATCGAAGCATTCTTAATCGTGCCAGTCGTGACGATCTTAACCACAGCCGGTGCCACCTTTTTCACGACGGGCGCAAAGCTGCTGTAAGCACCGGCCAAACGCGGAATCGGCGTTTCGTCTATGGCTACGCTTACTGGCGCAGCGGCCTTTTTCGATTCCATCGCGGAGATATGATTGGCAGCCAGACCTGAACCCGCCGCCACCGCCGCTCCACCCAAAATCAGAAGCAGCGTCCTACTGCTAATTTGACTAAACATCTTTTTCATACTTAATCCTTTCGTGTCTATTTGTTTTGCCATTTGATTGGACTGGCACAACTGTGACCGGAGCCTGTCGGGAGGATTACATTTCTGTAAGGAATGTCTGCGTGGCGCATCGAGGCAGGAGACTGCTGCTGCTAAAAGCCAGCCGAGATGACCCGCTTTGGGCCAGTGTGGATCATTCGTCCTCCGGAAACCGTGGAGGGAAGCTCAAACTGCCGAACACCTGGGGGAGTGTTCCCGCCAGTGCCAGGGAATAACAAAAGGCGACCCCACACCGGGGCCGCCACAGAAACCAGTAGACCCACAACTTCTACTAACTCTACTCATTCGACAGCCGCACATCTATGCCGTTCATTAGAAACCTGCGAAATCTTCAAACACAGCGGTCCCTTGAGGCGTCGAATGGAGTAATGAGAACTACGCGTGTCACGGTCCGGTTCCCCCACGGGCTGCATGCCCGGCCCGCTGCTAGTCTTGCACGGATGTTCAAGAGGTTCCGAGCCCGGGTAATTTTCCGGTTAGGGAATCGCGTCGCCCATGCGGGCAGCTTCCTGAGCATTCTCCTGTTGTCGGCGACCTTTAACACCCAACTGGAGGTGCAAGCGACGGGCGAAGATGAGGAGGCAGCCATCCGCGCGGCCGAAGCTTTCTTTCAGAGCGACGACGAGCAAGCGGCCCGCCAAGTTCGGCTTGAGGCTTTGCCAGGGGAAGGGCCAGGGAGACCTTGGTGAAGCCGCCAGGGTGGATCACCGCAGATTCAGCCGAGCGAACAGCCGAACCTTCACCCAGTCGAGGCAGAAAAAATACGCCGCGCCCACGGCCACGACGCCGAGCAGGATCGAAGCACTCAGCGCTGGCATGAAAATGCCGCCCAGCGCAAGCACCGCGGTCACGCCCAAGCCCAACACCGAACTGCCCACGAGGTAGCGTCCCGGCCGCGACTTCCAGAAATGCCCGCGCTCGCGCAACAGATAGACCCCGGCCTGCGAACTCAGGATCAGCGTGGCAAAGGTCAGCGTCTGCAAAGACCGCGGGTCCAGCCGGAGGGCATAATGGCCGTAGAGGAAAACGCCGAGCGAAAACATCAGTTTGCACGCGGCGAGCACCGCGGCGGCCAGCAAAATGCCGCGCGTATTCCAGCGGTTTGGCTGACGCGAGAATCCCATCCGGTCGGTCGAAATGGACATGGTGAGAAAATCGTTGAGAAACAGGATCAGCACCATCAGCAGCGGCGTTAGCGGCGTGTCCCTTGTCACCAGGAAACCAATGACCAGCAGCGCCATCATCTCGATCTTCTTCACCAGCATGGCGAGCGTGTAGGTGATGATGCGCTGGAAAACGCGCCGGCTCGTCTCGATCGCGGGCACCACGCCGCCCAGGCCCGGCAGGGTCAGCACCAGGGCCGCGGCGGCCTTCGCCACGTCCGTCGCGTTGGCGACCGCCACGCCCGCCTCCGCCTGGCGCAACGCGGGGGCGTCGTTGACACCGTCGCCGCTCATGCCGACCACCGCGCCGCGCTTCTGAAACGCGCGCACCAGCCTGATCTTGTCTTCCGGGAACACCCCGGCAAACACGCCGCAGTCGAGCGCGTCGCCGCGGAGGTCTCCGTGCAGCTTCTCGGACGAACACACGCTCCCTGAAATGCCCACCTGCTCGGCCACCGCCCGCGCCGTGAGCGCGTTGTCGCCCGTTACCATCACCGTGCGCACGCCGGCCTCGCGGATAGCGCCCACGACGGCCTTCGAATCGTCCCGCACGGCGTCTGCGAGGCCGAGCAGACCCACGAGCCGCAACGCCTTCTCATCCCCGGCCGCCACGGCGAGCACCCGCTGCCCTCGCGCGACCATCGCCTCGGCCTGCGGTTGCCAGACCGATTCCACCGCTCCCGCCAACTTCGCGACTACGGCGGGCGCGCCCTTCACATAGCGCCGCGAGCCGTGTTCATCGCGATACACCGCCTCGGCCCGTTTCGTCGTCGGGTCGAAAGGCTTGAAGTCAGTTCGCTCGATCTCGCCATCGTGCCAGCCACGATCAGTGGCGGCCTTGATGATCGCGCCATCCACTGGGTCTTGCCCGGCTGGATCGCTGGCTAGCGCCGCAGCACGCACCAGATCGCTTTCGGAAGAACCCGGGGCTGCCCAAAGCGCGCTCACGGTGGCCTCGTTGCGCGTCAGTGTCCCCGTTTTGTCGCTGCACAACACGGTCATCGAGGCGATGTCGTGCAAGGCGCTGAGGCGCGTGATCAGCACCCCGCGCTTGGACAACTCCAGCGATCCCAGCGCGGCCGCGAGCGTGAAGGTGGCGGGCAAAGCCACTGGAATGGAGGCGAGCAGAATGGTCAGCAGCAGGGGCAGAGTATGTCCGAGCGATATCCCCGCATGGTGCGCGTAGCCCGTTACGATCACCACCATCGCCGCATTGACCACAAACAGATTCTTCACCACGCCCACAATCTCGTGTTCCTGCCGGTTGGCCGATCCAGCCGTGCGGACGAGTTCGGCCGTCTTGCCGAAGAAGGTATGCGCGCCCGTGGCGGTGATTTCACCGGTGGCTTCGCCGCCGCGCACCATTGCGCCGGCGTAGGCGGTCTTGCCCGCCTCGACCGACACGGCGGCCGATTCGCCGGTGAGCGCCGACTGGTCCACCAGCAGCGACCCTTCGTCCATACGTACATCCGCCGGCACAATGGTGCCTTGCCGCAAATGGATCACGTCGCCGGGCACCAGTTCCTCGGCCGGCAGCGTAACCCAGGCACCCTCACGCCGCACCCGCGCCTGCACGTGCAATTGCTGGCGCAGGAGCGCCAGCGCCTTTTGCGCGCGGCCTTCCTGCAGCAGACTCAAGACCGCGTTCAACACGAGCAGTCCGCCGATCACCGCCGCCTCCGCGTTCTCACCCAGAAAAAGTTGGATGATGATCGTGGCTTCCAGCAGCCATGGAATGGGCGCCCAAAACCGCTTGAGTAACTGCCGCAGCGGATGGGTTTTGTCCTCGACGACCGCGTTAGGCCCAAATTGCTTCAGCCGCGCCTGCGCCTCGGCGCTGGTCAGGCCCCGGCGGTTGTTAGCGGTGAGGGCCGGAGTCACATTCTCATCCGACAAGTCGCCTTGTGGGGCATCATGGCGACGATTTTGGCAACCCCGCCCCGTGCAGGGCGGACTGAATCATCATGAACTCGCCGATGTTCTCCATCGTCAGAATCCCGACCAGGTTGCCGCCTTTGACCACGGGCAGCGAATGGCACCCGCAGGTTTGAAGCCGGCCAAACACACTCTCCAGCATCTCAGCGGGGTCGGCGGTCTCGAACTTCTCTTCCATCGCCTCGCCCACCAGCGATCCCTGTCCCTTCTGCGTCAGCGCCGCAAGCAACGCGGCCCGGGTCAGCACCCCCACCAGGCGGCCGTCTTGAACCACCGGGAAGTCCTGCTGGAACCCGGCGAGCACGTGCTCGACCGCCGCCTGCAACGAATCGCCGGGAGACAGCGTCCGAAAATCGGTGATCAGGGCGCGGCTGATCGGAATCCCCCCCAGGGCCGATTTCATCTGGACCATGCTGGCCTCGCCAGCCGCGCCCATCCACACGAACAGCGCGATGAACACCAGAAACGGATTCCAGAACAAGCCAATGAACCCGAAGACCAGCGCCAGTCCTTGGCCGACGCTGGCCGCAATGTGCGTGGCGCGCACATAGTCCATGCGCATGGCCAGCAGCGCCCGCAAGACCCGCCCGCCGTCCATCGGAAACGCGGGGATGAGGTTGAACACCGCCAGGGCCACGTTCACCCAGAGCAACTTTGCGAGAAAGTGTCCACCCACCAATTGCACGCTGCCCAGCGCCGGCCAGGCCGCTGCTGGGACCAGGATGGCCAAAAGAATCATCGCCAGCGCCACGTTGACTGCCGGCCCCGCCAGCGCCACGAGCAGCTCTTGTTTGGGGTCCTCCGGCATCCGTTCCAGACGCGCCACCCCGCCGATGGGCAGCAAGGTGATGTCACGGGTCCGAATGCCGTAACGTCGCGCGGCCAGCGCGTGGCCTAACTCGTGCAGCACCACAATGGCGAACAAAGCGACGATAAAGATGATCCCCGCCCAAGCATCCTCCCAACTGTGCCTCGGCAGGTAGTGGCTGATTCCGACCCAGCCGAGCAGGATCAGAAAGGTCGCGTGCAGGTAAAGGTCGATGCCCGCTACCCGCCCGATTCGCCATGACCATTTCATTCCGGTTCTCCTTTCACTCGAAATACGCCTTTAGCACGTACTGCAGCACCATCCGCTGCGTGTTGAAAAACGAGCCGTTCAGCGCGATGGCGTGGCGCATCATGTCCACGAACCGCTCGCGCTGCTGGTAGAACAACGGCAGGACGACGTGCTCCAGCTTGTCGTAAAGTGAGGCGGCGTCGCAGTCGGCGCGGTCGCCAGCCCTCGGCGTCAAATCGCACCGCTCACCCATGGCCCACCCGGTGACGCCCTCGATGCAGCCTTCGATCCACCAGCCGTCGAGGATGCTCAGGCTGGGCACGCCGTTGAGCGCGGCTTTCATGCCGCTGGTGCCGCTGGCCTCCATCGGCGGCTCGGGCGTGTTCAGCCAGACGTCCACGCCGGGAATAAGCCGCTGGGCGAGCGCCATGTCGTAATTCTCAAGGTAGGTCACGTGGATGTTCGGCTTAAGCGCCTCCTTCGCCTGGAAGATTCGCTTGATCAACTCTTTGCCTTGCTCGTCTTGCGGGTGCGCCTTGCCGGCAAAAATGATTTGCAGCCGGCCTGCCTTGGCGGCGATGGCCCGCAGGCGGTCCAGGTCGCGAAACACGATCTCGGCGCGCTTGTAGGTGGCGACGCGGCGGGCGAACCCTAGCGTCAGCACGTCCGGGTCCATGCCTGCGTTCGCCTCGCGATTAACGTGGAGCAGCAACTCGCGCTTGGCGGCGCGGTGCGCGTCCAGGATTTCCGGCGACGGGATGCTCAGCGCGTAGCGCAAACTAAAGTTGTCCTCGCGCCAGCCGGGGATGTGCCGGTCGAAAAGCGCCTGGAACGGGGGGCTGGTCCAGGTGGCGGCGTGGACGCCGTTGGTAATCGCATCAATCTGATATTGCGCGAACATGAGGCGCGACACTTCGGCGTGCTTCTTGGCCACGCCGTTGACGAAGTGGCTGAGACTGAGCGCCAGGTAGGTCAGGTTAAGTTGGTTGTCGCAACACAGCACCTCCTTGTGCGCGGTCATCTCGTCGCAACAGCCCACCACGCGATGCACCAGCTCCAGCGGAAACTTGTCGTGTCCCGCCGCCACCGGCGTGTGCGTGGTGAAGACGCACTGGCGGCGGACGCGCTCGATATCCTCCGTGGCAATGGCCGAGCGACCGGCGGCCTTGGCGGACTCGCGGAGCAACTCCAGCGTCAGCAGCGCCGAATGACCCTCGTTCATGTGGAAGCGGTCCACCTGTTCGTAGCCCAGGGCGCGGAGCATCCGCACGCCGCCCATGCCCAGGAGGATCTCCTGGCAGAGCCGGTAGTATTGGTCGCCGCCGTAGAGGTAATGCGTGAGCGTGCGGTCCCACTCGGCGTTTTCTGGCAGGTCGGCGTCGAGCAAAAACACCGGCACGACCGAACCGGTGACCCCTTTGACATCGTATCTCCAAGCACGCAACTGGACGGCGCGGTTGTCCACCGTGACGGTGACGCGCGCCGGCATTTCAATGACAAATCGTTCACCGGCCACTCGACCGGCGCTTCACGCTGCCAGCCGCTCGCATCCAGGCGCTGGTGGAAATAGCCCTTGCGGTGCAGCAGGCTGACGCCCACCAGCGGCACCTTCAGGTCGGCCGCGGAACGAATCGTGTCGCCGGCAAGGACGCCGAGGCCGCCGCTGTACGTAGGCATGCCCTCTTCCAGCGCAATCTCCATCGAGAAGTAAGCAATGACGGATCCAGCTTGCATAGTCAGTTACCCGTTTCGCCGCGGAGCATAGCGCCGAGACCGCCACAGTGGAAGAAAGGGTGTTAAGCTTCCGCCGTCGCTGGCAATTTGAGCTTCTCCTTGGGCAGCTTTCTGAACGTCATGAACTCCGTCGTGCATACAGGCGTGAAGTCTGCGGGATGGCTGAAGAGGATGACCCACTTCCCCGCGTAATCCTTCGGGAAGTTGATAGGCCCTTGTGTGGTGTGCGCCCGGAAAGCTGGCGCTTCATCGCCGATGAGCGGCATTCGCACACGTTGTGAAACGAAGGTTTCGGCCGGTTCCTGTTCGGATGGTTCCGTTGCGGTTTTATTCATTTGCATCTTGTGGTTCGATATTGTTTTGATTTTTGATCCAGCGTTCACCAAAGCCGGTCCGCTTGTCGTGATTACGGACTGAGTCTTCTCCATGACACGACCGACGGACCTTCGTTCTTATTATTGAGCCCCAAGGCTCCCAAAAGTTACAGCAATCTCGGATCGGCTCCGAGTTCGGGGCAGGTTTTCACCAACCTTGCACGCCGCATCGCTTAAGCATCACCCTCCCGATTGCGAGGCGCCCGGAGGCACTTCGTGATCGTGATCGTGCCCGGACGTTTCACACAAGCCGATAAGAACCGCCACCGCCAGGCCGGCTGCCAACGCCACCGACAACTTCAACCGGTCATGCGAATGGAATTGCAGCTCCGGCAACAGATCGGCGCAGGCAATGCACAGGAACGTGCCGGCACAAAAGGCTAGCGCACCGCCCAGGAACACCGGATTGGACCCGACAAGCTCGCTCGCCCCGGCATAGAACAAGATCGCCCCCAAAGGAGTCGCCAGTGCAAACAACCCGTTGAGCACATGGCGGGAGAAGCGCGAGCAGCCGCTGGCGGCCATCAGCGTCGAAACCGTCATCGCGTCAAATGGTTTGTGCAGAATGATGACCAGCGCGGTGCCCAAGCCCACCAAGCCGCTGTGTCCCCCGGCCTCGGCGGCTACTGCGGCGGCCAGCGCCACGCCCCCGAGCAACGAATGAAATGCCATCCCAATCGTGGTCGCCGCCCACGAAAGCTGGCCGGCGGCTTGTTCAGCCAAAGTGTGGGTGGCCAGGCCATGTTCAGTGCCCACCTCGTGGCGGTGCGCGCACTCTTCGCCGGCGTGCCCGTGCTCGGGCGCTCCTTCCGATACATCGTGGTGGTGGTGGGGGAAAAACCGCTGGAGGAAGAACATCACCAGGAAGCCACCCAAGGCCAAACTCATCGTCTGGTCCACCGAATGATTCTGATGAAATGCGTGCGGAATGAAATGCAGCATCGCCATCCCGAGCATCAGCCCCGAAACAAAGCTCACTCCTGTTTGCAGCCGCGCATGAGTGAGCCTCAGCGCCAGCAACAACCAGCCACCCGCCAGCGAGGCCAGCAGCACCAGCGCGCAGTAGATGGCCAGCAGGCCAGCAGCGGATAAGGGGAAATGGCTCATGTTGGCGAACACCTTGCCTTTTTCAGACGCGTCTGGCGGATAAACTTTCCGACGGCGGTGGCTTTAAGACGCCCCCCCTGGCGGAGTTCAGCCCGCAGGAGATACAGGCGGCCATGCGATTCCGTCAGCGTCGCGTGCGTGGTTATCTTGCCAGGGACAGCGACCGGTTCCCGGTAGCGCACCGTCAGCTCAGCCGTGAGTGCTTGGACGCCATGGGCAAACAGGCAATTCGTCATGGCCCCGTCCAGGAACGCGGCGGCGATGCCACCGTGCAGGAGGCCCGAGTAACCCTCCAACGGGGCGCTGGCGGCGAACACACCTTCCACGCTGCCGTCGGGCTGCAGCACAAACTCCTGGCCCAGTCCGGTTGGGCTGGCGCAACTGCAAACGGCGCAATGCGGGTGAGCGCGACGGCGGGTGGCGCGCAGGCGGCCGGAAGCCGGCGATCGGGCTGTTTGCTCGTTCCTCATCGCGGGCCTGTCACTGGTGCGACGGGCATTGGTGCCCCGCCTCCGAATGGTGGGCGCTGCACCCAACGCCGGAGTCTTTCCACTCGCCCGCCACAAAAGCTTCGACCGCTTTGCCGGCGTCGCCGGAGCAGCCGCGGTGGACTTCAATGCCGTGGCGTTGGAGCACACTCACCGCGCCCTCTCCCATGCTGCCCGCCAGCAGAATTGAAACCCCTTTTTGTCGCAGAATAGACACAATATTCGACTTGCATCCACAGCCTGGCGGCGAGAACACAATCCCGGCCTCTTGAACGGCCTTTTCGTCGCTCACGCTGAAAAGCGTGAACTGGGCGCAATGGCCAAAGTGGTCATCGACGGTGCGGTTGGTGCGGGTGGGTACGGCAATTATGATGTTCATTTTTCTTTTTTCTTCTTTAGGTAAAGCTGGTGGTGATACTCGCCTTCGCGGAGCATGGCCCGCCCGCAACTGGGACAGCGGCTGTCGCGGCAGGGCTTGCCCTTGACGTGGGGAATCCGGGTGTCGCAGTGGGTGCAGATGCAGTGTCCCTTGGTCTGGCACATGGGGGGCTCGGGGTTGAGGCGCCGCACGGTGCCCGCGCGGCAATATGGGCAGGCTGACGTTTCGTCAGCGCTGATGACAAGCTTCCAGCACCCCTCGCAGCGATACCAGTAATCCTCGGTCTGGTAGGTGCCGCCCTCGATGAATAACGCTTTGCCTTCCACCAGGGCCGTGGCAAGCGTTCGCCGCGCCTTGTCGCAGATCCGGGTGAAGGTCGGGCGCGATACCTTCATTCGCCGGGCCCCCTCTTTGTGGGAAAGTCCCAGGTAATCGGTCAGGCGGAGGGCTTCAAACTCGTCGAATAGCAGCACCACTGGCTCCAGGTCATGCATCGGAATGCCAAACGGCTTGAACCCCTCCATGATGGGGGGCTTCTCAATCACCCGTCTATTTACCGGACGCGCCATAGGCCTGTTCGTTATGCACCATGGTTCATAACTCGGACCCGGTTGTCAACTCCTCCCTGACATCAATCTTCGCACCAGCAGCCCTCAGCTCCCCTTCCGAAACACCAGAAACACCTGATACGGCAGCAAGTCGGCCTTCTCGGATTCCAACCGCAGCCCGGCCTGGCTCACCAATTCGATCAACTGCTTCCGTGGAATCTTGACCGCTTCAGGGGGGCCTTCCGGCAACTTGCCTTCCTTAAACTCAACCAGCACGAACCGGGCGCCAGGTTTCATTTCTGACGCCGCCTTCTTCAGCCAGCCCGCCCGATCCTGCACATGATGCAGCACGTCGCACACAAAAACATAATCGGCGTCGCCGGGAACCTGCGGATCGTCCGCCTTAATGATCACAGGCGTCAAATTCGTGACTCCTTCCACCATCGCCTTGTGGTGAATATGCCTGATCATCTCCGGCTCCAGGTCCGCAGCCACCACCTTTCCTCGCGGCACCGCCTGGGCCAATCTGAAGCTGAAATATCCCGACCCCGCCCCAAGATCGAACACCGTCTCATTTCCCCGCAGCGCCAGCGCCGTCACCACCTCATCCGGCTTTTGCCACGCGGCCCGGTCCGGCCGGTCCAGAAACGCGATGTATTTTTCCACCTCCGCAAAAGGACGCAGACCGCTCGGATCCACCCCCGCCTTGCGCAGCGGACAATCTATGCCCGGCATGTTGTGGTCGTGGCCCGCTCCGGCGGCAGGCTTAGACTCCGTCTTGCAGCCGGCGGCAACCACCAGCCCGAACAACCACACCAGCCCGAACATTTTTGCGCTCATTCTTCGATATATTGTATGCGTTCAGCCACGCCCAGCGCCAGGTACCGCGAGAGAGGGCTTCTGACCGGGCCGCACCCGCCCATCCTCCATCTCAATCACCCGGTCGAATACGTCCAGCGCCCGGTGGTCGTGCGTCACCACGATGACGCCTGCCCCGCGCTCGTGCGCCACCTTCCGGAAAAGCTCCATCACCTGTCGGCCCCGCCCGCCGTCCAGCGCCGCCGTCGGCTCGTCGGCCAAAATGAGGCTGGGCTGGTTGGCGAGAGCGCGGGCCACGGCCACGCGTTGTTGCTGGCCTCCGGAAAGGGCGTCGGGGAGATTGTTAGCGCGATCCGCGACGCCCAGGTAGTCGAGTAGTTCCATCGTGCGCTCGCGGGCGGGCCGAGGCAGCACGTCGTTGATTTCCAGCGCCACCTGGACGTTTTCCGCGGCGCTAAGGAACGGAATCAGGTTTGATTTTTGGAAGATGAAACCCAGATGCTGCCGCCGGAACGCGCGCAGATCCACCAGCGCGCGGTCGGCCTCCATCACCGGTTGCCCACCGATCACGATGCGGCCGGCGGTGGGCGGGTTGATGAGGCCGATGGCCGTCAATAGAGTGGATTTACCCGCGCCGCTGGGGCCGACCAGCGCCACCACTTCCCCCCGCGCCACCGTCAGCGACACGTCCTTCATCGCCACGACCTCGGTGTTGCCGGAACCATACACCTTCGTCAGGTTGAAGGCTTCGATGGCAGGCGTCGTGTCGTCGGCGGCGCTTGTCATGACAACACCTTGTTCGGCTCCACGCTCATCGCCTTCCAGATCCCGAGGAGACTCGACAGCACGGAGATGCCCAGCACGATGGCCGCGAGCGACAGCAGGTCGGGCGTCTCAATCACCACCAGGCGCGGGAACTTCGGAAAGGCGAACGTGCCCAGCCAATACGCCAGGCCGTAGCCCAGCGCGCCGATGAGCAAGCGCCTGCTGAAGAATCAGGCCCACCATGACGCCGTTGCGCGCGCCCATGAGCTTGAGCATGGCAATGTCGTGGATTTTATCCAGCGTCAGCGTGTAGATGATGAGCGCCATGATGATGGTGGAAATGATAATGAGCAGCGCGCGGAAGAGGCCCAGTTGCCGCCTGGCCTTGTCCACCATGCCGGCGAGCAGCAGGTCGATTTGTTGCTGCGTGGAATAGACCGTGATGTCGGGCCAGGTGGCAAACGTCGCCGCCACCCGCGCCGCGTCCGCTCCGGGTTGCGAGCGTGACCATAACCGCGCTCACCTGGGCCGGGGCCAGGGCGGGAATGCCGCTGGCGGGACCAGCCGCCCGCTCCAGCAGCAGCGGTTGCATCTGGCCAATGTCCTGCCCTTCGGCCCGCGCACGCCGCGCTTGCCGCTCCAAACGCACCCCTTCCCCGGGCACATCGAACTGGATGGCTCGCCGCGTCGCTCACCGTGAAAAAACACAAGCCGTCGCCGCCCGTCCCCACCATGCCCTTGGTCAGGCCCACCACTTCATAAACGTCCTTGCCCAGCTTGAGCTTTTCGCCGAGCGGCAAGCCGAGCGAACGGTCGGCAATCATCTCGAAGTGCGCCTGGCGCAGCGGACGTCCGGCCACCAGTGGAATCCACGCGCCCCGGTCCTCGGGCCACGACAATCCCTGCACCACCATCCGCAAGGGCCGCCCGCGATGTTCCCGCTGAATGGTGTGCGAGACGAACCGTCGCGCACCGGCCACGCCGGGGACGGCGCGGGCGCGGTCTTCAAGGTTGGCTGGCACACGGGAGATTTCCGCGAACGGTCCGCGCGTGCTGCCTTGCACCAGCCAGAGGTCCGCGCCGATCTTGTCCACCAGCAGCGTGGCTTCCCGAATCAGCCCGCGATAGATGCCGCCCATGCCCATGACAATCATCAGCAGCAGGCCAATGCCGACGGTCGTGAGCGCAAACCGTCCGAAATTGTGGCGAATGTCTTTGGTGGCGAGGTTCATCCCTGAAATGCGGAATTCACTTCGCCCCTCCCGCCTTGCCCCCGCCGGCTTCCGGCGCGCTGACGCGCTGTCCGTCGCTCAGTTCCTGCTTGGGCTCGCCCGGCTTCACGACTTGCTCACCCACTGACACGCCTTGCGCAATTTCGACTGCTTCCCCACCGCGCAACCCAAGCGTGACCGCGCGCCACCTGGCCTTGCCGTGCTCGTTAACGAAGACGCCCGGCTTGCCCCCGCGCCACTGGACGAACCCTTGCGGCATCACCAAGGCCCCGGACTTGCGTCCGGTTTCGATGAACACCTCGGCGCGCTGGCCCACCGTCCAGTTTTTCGGCAGCTCCTTTACCCTCACATCCACAAGGAACTCGCGCGTTTCGCGGTCAGTCTCGCGGCCCAGGCGCGCTACCTCGCCCGGATAGTTTATTCCCGGTTCGGAGCGAAAGACAACCCGTGCGGGTTGGCCGGTGGCAAGGTCGCCCATCGCGGTCTCATCCACCCACGCTGAGACCCAGATTTCGTTGGTGGAAATGAGTTGCAGCAGGGAGCCGCCCGGGACTACCACGCCGCCGGGGTCGCGGTCGCGCCGCACCACCAGCCCGTCGTAAGGACTGAGAATCTGGGTGTAGGTGAGTCGTTCCTTCTGGTAAGCGAGGTTCTTCTCCGCCGTCACCACCTGGCTCTCGGCTTCCCCAATCGCCGCTTGCGACCGCTTCACATCCGCCTCCGCCACATGCACCTGCTCGACTGCCTTATCGAAGTCCGCCTGCGAACTGATTCGGTTCGTCAGCAAATCCGAAATCCGCTTGTAGTCCAGCCGCGCCTGCTGTCCCACCGCCACCGCCCGCGCCTCGTCGGTCTTCACTCTCTCCAGGCTGGCCCGCGCCGCCACCCGCGTCGCTTCCGCGACCTCGACCTGCATCTTCAATTCGCCGTCGTCCAACCGCGCCAGCAACTGCCCGGTTTTCACCACGTCGTTCTGGTCCACCAGCACCTCCGCCAATCGCTCCTGAATCCGCGGGCTGATCGTTGTCTTGACCCGTGCCTCCAGCGTTCCCGTCCCCATCACTTCCGCCACCACCGGCCCGGTGGCCAGCTTGTGCGTCACCACCGCCATCGGCGCGAACTTCATCCGATAGACGGCGAACCCGACAACCAGCGCCACCACGAGCCATTTCAGCCCCGTTCTCGCCCATCGCCACATCTCTGCGTTATTTGCTTTCATTTTCCTCTGCCGGCGTCTTTGCCACCTGGAAACGGCTGTCGGCTTTCACCGCGCCGCCGCGCCCGTTATACTAGCCCGCCTCCCTCACTTCAAACATATCACAGTCTGCCACTTAACCCGCGCCGTCTCCCGCCTCTGCCACGCCTCACCAATGCTGACGTCGGCGTGGCGAGTCCGTTACGCGCAGCGACCGGCGCCGTCGCGAGCTCCCCCTCAAAGCCCGCCGCCGCCGCTCGCCCCGCTCACCCGGCAAAGCCTCTCGCAGTCAATGGCTAACCCCCAGGCGCCGGGCGCGCCTGCTCATTGATCATCGCCAGCACGTGCAAAAACCTCGAATACGGACAACCGAAACTCTTCTCAAAGGCCGGGTCGAGCACGATAGCTTGCCGCTTGAAATCAAAATTGAGCGAGTGGTCAGGGAAATACTTCTCCCGGTTGCTCCTATCCTTGACGATCCGCCTGCTGAAATTCAGATCAACCTCCATACAGGACTTGTCATGCGTCAGCCGGAAACCCAACGGCCAGCCCTCATCTTCTGCCTTCTGGCCGGCCCCACAGACCTCAAGCTCCATCTCGCCTGGCATGATGTAGTAGGCCCTATCACTCATCATGTAGAGATCCGCTAACATCCGGGCAGCAAAAAGTGACTCCTCCACATACCGGAATAGCCCCGGAGGACCAGCGGGGGCAAACTCGGGCGCGGCAGACCGCATAGCCGTCCGCTCCGCGAGAAACTTCAAACCCCGGCGCACCGTGCTAAACTCCGAGTTCTCGCGACAAGCCTCAATCGTCACCTCGTCAGGTGTCTGCCTCCACCCTTTAGCAGCCAAGTCGTATTGATAGAGCACGAACTCCATGAACTCTCGGGATGCCAGCTTCCGCAGCAGCGAATCCAGCCGCAAAGAGAAGAACTCAAAAACACACTGCAGGACCTCAGACACCTCCTCCTTCTTCCTCCTCTTCCCTGGGGCGAAACTTGCCAGGACCACCCCCTTGGCTTCCTTGATTAGCCGCGCGCAAGCCTCCTCGCTGGGCCTAGCGAGCCCATCCAGCCCGTAGTGGTAAAACAATCTCGTGGCCATAGACGCCTCTCCCACGGCCTACGCTGCCACCGTCGCGGGGAACGCCACAATCTTCGCGGCCCGCTCCTTCTCCAGCTTCTCCCTCATCGCCTTGGCCGTCTCCGGCGTGATGGCAAACCAGGCTTGCGCCTGCTTCTCCGTGACCAGCTCGCGATAATGGCGGAACACCATCTGCGGACTATTCCCGGCCTCCAGGGATACCTGCGCCGCGCTCTTCACCTCGGCGAGCCGGTAGCTGCAGAACGAATGCCGCAGTGCGTTGTGCCTCCACTCCACCGCGGGGGGCGGCAGCTTCACCGCATCCGGCGCTGCCGCCGGTCGCGTCGCCGTCACCAGCCGCTTGAGCGCGTTGACCACGTTCGCCAGCTCCAGCACCTTCCCGTGGTGCTTCTTGTGGTCCCCCAGCCAAGCCTTGAGGTTCGGCGCAATCGGCACCAGCCGCCGCGAGTTGGTCTTGGCAATGCTGGCGTCCACCGTGATGTAGCCGCCCTCCAAATCCACCTTGGCCCAATCCAGCCGCTCGATCTCCGCGCTCCGCAGTCCCGCGAACGCGCCGATGCTCAGGAACGGCACCAGGTTGGCCGGCGCCAGTGCGAGCAGCAGCGTCATTTCATCCGGCGTGAAGATCTCGATCTCCCCATCCTTCATCTTCCAGAGCGGGACCGACTCCATCTCGTTCCAGTCCGCCGGCAAATACCGCTGCGACTTGGCGAACGAAAACAGCGTCTGGATGCACAGTCGGAAGTTGTTCCGCGTCCGGTTGGTCACCGGCACGCTTTGGCGCCCTCGGGTCTGTCCTCGAAGTCGCGTGCTGCAAACCCTGGAGCCAATCCTTGATCTCCGCGCCGGTCACCCCTGAAATCATCCTGGCCGGAAACGCCTGCACAAACTTGGTGACCCGCGACTCCAAATCCTCGATGTAACGCTCGCTGCACCCCTCGGCCTTCTTCGCCGCGATCATCTCCGTATAGACCTCATCCACCGTCTTCTTGGGAATATCCAACAGCCGCTGGCGGGCGTAATAGCGGCACGCTTCGACCAGCGACCCGCCGCGAATCAGCCGCTTTGCGTCGCGGTACTCGAAGGCGATGGTGTCCAGCGCCAGCCCAAACTCCGCCACGGCTTCCCGTGCCCGGACATAGGCCAGGAGCTCCGCCCCCTCTAGGCGAAGAATTTCTGCTGTCCCCTTGGACAACTGCCCCACGCGGGCCTGAGCGTGCAGCTTGGCCTCCTCCAGGTCTGCGAACACCTTTCGCTTCCGGACCTCGCCCTCGTACCACGCGACGGTGTAGGAAATGGAATCGCGGTTAGCGTACCTGTAGATGATGGCCTTGGTATGGCCCTCCTTGATGACCTTCGGAAACGCTGGTTTTTTCATACCCCCGATTTTGTCATGCACCAGTCATGCAGTCAACAAAATTCGCACTTTTGGCCATGAAAAAGTGGCGGGAGCGGCGGGGCTCGAACCCGTAACCTCTGCCGTGACAGGGCAGCGCTCTAACCAATTGAGCTACGCCCCCGCTAGGGGCAGGAGAACGTAAGAAATGACTCGATCTGCGTCAAGCGGAACGAAACGAAATGTTCGGGCAGCAGACGCCAAGGAGGTGGGGGTGGGGAACCCCGCTGAAGAAACGTACTGCCACCCGAACAGCTTAAATCTAGGCCGGCGACCCCAACCCTGTCAATAGAGAATTCTTCAAAATTCTTCAAAAACTGCGAGGGAGCCGCCCCGCCTCAATAGCAGCCGCTTCCAGGGGGCGGGGGGCGGAGGCGGCGCGACCTGTCCTTTCTGCGTGTCGGTTCTGGCGTTGCAAAGCCCCCCACCCGCGCCTAAGCTTGGGGGTCCCGGCGCCAGACAGCACCGCAGGTCAAAATGCCCGAATATAAGGTCAAATTCGAGGTCTTCGAAGGCCCGCTCGACTTGCTTCTTTATTTGATAAAGAAGGAGGAGGTGGACATTTACGAGGTCAACCTCACCCGGTTGGCGACGCAGTTCATCGAGTATATCGAGACGATGCGGATGCTGGACCTGGAGGTCGCGGGCGAGTTTCTGGTGATGGCGGCGACGCTGATGTACATCAAGAGCCGCGAGCTGCTGCCGGTGGACCAGCAGGCACTGGTCGAAGGCGAGGAAGAGGGCGAGGACCCGCGGTGGGAATTGATCCGGCAACTGGTCGAGTACAAGAAATTCAAGGATGCCGCGGCGCAACTGCAGGTGCTGGAGGCCCGGCAGGAGGATGTGTTCCCGCGCACGCCCAGCAAGCTGGAATTCGAGGCGGAGGCGCCTGCGCGCCCGGAGGCCTCGATTTTCGACCTGGTCAACGCGGTGAATGCCGTTCTGAAGCGGTTCGGCCAGCGGGAGGACCTGCGGGATATTTTTGAGGACAAATGGACGGTCAGCGAGAAGATCGAGCACCTGATGCGCGTGCTGAGGGAGCGGGCGAGCGTGAGGTTCTCGGAGTTGTTCGAGGGCGTCACCAGCCGCTCGGAGGTCGTGGTGACCTTCCTGGCGCTGCTGGAGCTGATCCGGCTGCGGCAGATTACCGCCATCCAGCGGGAGCCGTTTGGCGAGATTGAGATCTGCCGCGTCGCACCAGCTCCGGACCCGCCCGCGCCAGTTGCCGGGGCCGACCCGAGTCCACAACCGGCCGAAACCGCTTCGCCCTAGATTTGCATGGAACTGAAACTGATTTTGGAAGCGCTGCTGTTCTCGGCGCAAAAGCCGCTGAGCCTCAAAGAGCTGCGCGACGTGTTCGCCGCGGCCGTGGAACACGCCGGAGACGACGAAACCGTCCGGGCGCTCAAGAAGGTGAAGGAGAGCGAACTGACTCTTGCGCTCGAAGAGCTAGCCCGGGAGCACGAGCAGGCGCAGCGGAGCTACCGGCTGGCCTGCGTGGCGGGGGCGTGGCAGTTCGTCACCCAGCCGGAATACGCGCCCTGGCTCAAGGCGCTGGTCGGCCACCGGCTCCGGCCGCCGCGCCTGTCGCAGCCGGCGCTCGAGACGCTGGCCATCGTTGCCTATCGCCAGCCGATCACGCGGGCGGAGATCGAGCAGGTGCGCGGGGTGAACGTGGATGGGGTGATGCAGACGCTGCTGGAGCGGGGGTTGGTGGAGCAAGTGGGGCGGGCGGAAGTCGTGGGGCGGCCAATGACGTATGGGACAACGGGTTTGTTCCTCGAGTACTTCGGGTTGCGGAGTCTGGAGGATTTGCCCGCCGGGGATGAGTTGCGCCGGATCGTGGTCCAGAAGCCCGCAGGGCTGGTTACAGCCGATCCCGGTCTGGCGACCGTGCCGCCGGAGCAACTGGCCTTGCCGACTGAGGAACAACAACCCGACAGCCAACCGCCACCAGCCGTCGAGTCAGGCGCCCAACCAGAGCCGCAGCCCGAAGGCCAGGAAAGCTAAACCCGTCCCACAAGCATTTTGGCTATGAATATCCCCGAACATCGCAAGGCCATTGACAAGTTCGACACGCAGATCGTCAAGCTGCTGAACGAGCGGACCAAACACGTGCTGGCCATCGGCGAGATGAAGCGCAAGGCCGACGAGGAGATTTACGCGCCCCATCGCGAACGAGCGGTGCTGCAACGGATCAGCCGGAGAAACCTGGGGCCGCTCACCAATGAGTCGCTGCGGGCGATTTACCGGGAGATCATGTCCAGCGCCCTGGTGCTCCAGAAGTCCTTGACGGTGGCGTATCTGGGGCCGGAGGCGACCTTCACCCACCAGGCCGCCATTCGCCGTTTCGGGGCCAGCCTGCACTACTCGCCGATGAAGACCATCACCGATGTCTTCAGCGAGGTGAGCAAGAACCGCGCGGATTACGGCGTGGTGCCGGTGGAGAACTCCACCGAGGGCGTGGTCACGCACACGCTGGACATGTTCGTGGACAGCGACCTGCAGATTGTCGCGCAGATCGTGCTGCCGGTGCAGCATTGCCTGCTGGCGGACTGCCCGCGCGGCGCAGATCCGCAAGCTGTATGCCCATCCGCAGGCGCTGGGGCAATGCCGGGCCTGGGTGCAAGCCAACCTGCCGCGCGTCGAAATCATCGAGACCTCCTCCAATGCCCGCTCGGCCGAGCTGGCGGCCAAGGAGAAGGGGGCCGCCGCCATCGCCGGCCTGCTGGCCGCCGAGCGATACGACGTGACCGGTGCTGGATTACGACATCCAGGACAGCGTCGTCAATATTACCCGCTTCCTGGTGTTGGGCCGGCAGTGCAGTCCGCCGACCGGCAACGACCGCACCAGCCTGATGTTCAGCACCGTGGACCGAGCGGGGGCGTTGTATCATGCGCTGGCGCCGTTCCGCCGCTGCCGCATCAACATGACCAAGATCGAATCCCGGCCCAGCAAGCGCAAGGCGTGGGAGTATTTTTTCTTCGTGGATTGCGAGGGTCACATGGAAGACCGCCGGCTGGCCAAGGCAATTGCGCTGCTGGGCGTGCACTGCAGCTACGTCAAGGTGCTGGGATCATATCCGGATTCCGAGTAAGCGAATGGCCTATCCTGAGAGGCGGCCCATCGGTTTCCGCCTGGTGCCCGCAACCGTTCACCAGGCACACCCGAGCGGGCGTCTCAGGAGCAAGATCATTCCAATGAAAGCCCTCCTCGCAATAGCCGCGCTGCTGTTGACGTCCAAGACCGCGCTTTGCGCCGCTGGTGATTCATCCGTGCTGCAGGAGCAAGTCCTGGCTCTGGGTAAACTCGCCACGCCGCCAGCCATGCAACCCGCCGAGGGTTTCCCCAGCGAGGGCGGCCGGAAGGCGATTTACTTCGAGGCTCTGCCGTGGCAAGGCAAGCCCACGCGCGTGTTCGCCTGGCTTGGATTTCCGGCCGAGCCCAAAGGCAGGGTGCCCGGGATCGTGCTGGTCCATGGCGGAGGCGGCACCGCGTTCAAGGAATGGGTGAAGAAGTGGAACGAGCATGGCTTCGCGGCCATCAGCATCGCCGTCGAAGGCCAAACCGACCAACCCGACACCACGGGCCCCGCGGGCCGGCGCGCCTGGAAGCGGCACGCCTGGCCTGGCCCGGCGCGAGCCGGCATCTATGAAGACTCCGCCGAACCGCTGACCGAGCAATGGATCTACCACGCCGTTGCCGACACGGTGCTGGCCAATTCGTTGCTCCGTTCATTGCCGGAGGTAAACCCGAACACAGTCGGCGTCATGGGCATCTCGTGGGGCGGCGTCATCGCCAGCACCGTCATTGGCATTGACGCGCGCTTCGCCTTTGCCATTCCCACCTACGGCTGCGGGCATCTGTTTGATGCCGGCAATCAATATGGCCGCGCCCTCGGCGGCAACCCCCTTTACCGCGAGGTGTGGGACCCAATGCTGCGGATGGATCGCGCCCGAATGCCGGTGCTGTGGCTCTCTTGGCCCGAGGAGACTCATTTCCCGCTCGACTGTCAGGCAACCACCTATCGAGCGGCAGCCGGCACCCGCATGGTTTCGCTCATTCCTGGAATGCAGCACAGCCACGGGGCAGGCTGGGACCCGCCGGACAGCTATGCCTTTGCGGAAAGTGTGG
Organism: uncultured Verrucomicrobiae bacterium; assembly: GCA_963822005.1. Classification (GTDB taxonomy): domain Bacteria; phylum Verrucomicrobiota; class Verrucomicrobiia; order Limisphaerales; family UBA8199; genus PALSA-1440. Next base: position 57,266 of record CAWGGD010000026.1, read on the forward strand.
TGCGCGACGGCAAACCCTGGTGCGTGCAGACGAGCGCGCACGTCGCGGATAGTCTGGCGAAAATCACCTTTGCCGCCACAAGACCGCTCGATCGCGCCTTTCTCATCGCGACGACTGACACGGGCTTCACCGGTAATCGCAAATGGGCCGAATCGGCTGCCAAGCTGGAGAAGTTGGGGAGAGAATGGCGGGTCACGGCCCCGCTGCCCCCGGGGACTACGGCCTGGTTTGTGAACGTGCGCAGTGGCGAACTCACAGCCAGTTCAGACTTTCAGGAAACCAAGTCCCCAGGTGCGGAACCCTCTCGACCGGCGGCCGCCACCTCCGCCTTCCCGGGCTTCAACTGGGACCGTGTCCCTCTCTATATTCATTTCGGGCAGCGCAGCGGGGATCTGACTGACGCCCAGATCGCTTTCCTCGCGAACCACAGCCGCTTCATCACCCTAGAGAAGAGCCATGGTGTTGCCGTTCATGGCAGCACAGAGAAGGGCATCGCCGACACCGCCCGCCGGCTCAAGCAGCACAATCCTGATGTGAGAGTGTTGTTCTACCTCAACGCGTTCATCAACTGGCCGGGCTATGACGCTTTCAAGAGCTACCACCCGGAGTGGACGTTGCGCGCCCTGGACGGTCAGGTAGTGACACACCCCTCCGGCACGCCGCGCCCCGATCCGTCCAACGTGGAGTTTCGCGCGTGGTGGTCCGAGGTCGTGACCGCAGCGCACCGTGCCGCGCCGCTGGATGGTGTGTTCGTGGATGCCTTGCCCCAGGCGATCTCCCCGGGACTCGCCCGTCAGGTCGGCGACGCCAAGGCAAAGGCTATCGCCCAAGGCCTCCGCGAAATGATCGCGCTCACGCGGCACAAGCTCGGTCCGGGGCGCTGCATTGTCGCTAATGGGCTGCGAACGACCAGTTTCCGCGAGATTCTCGATTGGGAAGGCATTGACTTCGTCATGATCGAGCACTTCGGCGGTTTCGCTACGGATGCGCCTGCCGACATCAAGGCCGACCTCAACTCGATCGCGCTGGCTGCGTCCAAGGGTAAAGGCGTAATCGTCAAAGGCTGGCCTGGCTTCAACTGGCTCGACCAAGACCTAATGAAGCGGCCCAATGACGAACTCCTGGGTCTTGCCCGCAAGCGCATCACCTTTCCGCTGGCGTGTTTCCTGATTGGCGCGCGCCCCGGCTCCTATTTCTCTTATTCCTGGGGCTACACGGACCGCATGGGATCGCTCGAGTCATACCCGGAATTCGAACGTCCGCTCGGCCCCCCTAAAGCTGACGCCACGTGGAGTGGTCTCACCGCCACGCGCGATTTCACCCACGCCTCGGTGTGGGCCGATCTCACCACCCAACAGGCAGAGATAAGTTGGCGGTGACCGCCGGCCAACATAAGAGGGCAGACCAAGAAGCCATCGCACTCCGCCCCGGCGCCGCCACGCCGAGTTTCTGAAGCTATCGCGCCAACCTGCCCAGGATTGAACGCCGGCTCAGCAAGCATAAGGCCCGGGAGTATTTCTTCTTTGCGGATCGCGAGGGCCGCAGGGCAGACCGCCGGCTGGCCAAAGCGATTGCGCTGCTGGGTGTGCACTGCCACTCCTGACCCCATTACTGGTTGAAACCTCCCACGCCCCCGGGCATCCTGCGCGCGTGAATCACCTGGCCCAGGCCCGGAAAGTGTTCGACATCGAACTGGCTGCGCTCAAAGCGGTGCGCGCCCAACTCGACGGCGCCTTTGCCCGGGCGGTCGAGTTGATCGTCGAAACCTTGCGCCGGCAAGGCAAGATCATCGTGGTCGGCGTCGGCAAGTCGGGGCACGTCGGGCATAAGATTTCCGCCACCCTCACCAGCACCGGCTCCACCAGCGTGGTCTTGAATAGCGTGGATGCGCTGCACGGCGATCTGGGCCTTGTCAGCGACGGGGACACGATCCTGGCGCTAAGCTACTCGGGCGAGTCGGAGGAGTTGGTGAACCTGCTGCCCTCGCTGAAGCGGTTTTCGGTGAAGATCATCGCGATTACCGGCGCGCCGAAGTCGGCATTGGCCCGCCACAGCGACCTGGTGCTGAACGTGCGCGTGCCGAAAGAGGCGTGCCCGTTCAATCTCGCCCCGACGGCCAGCACGACGGCGATGCTGGTGCTGGGCGACGCGCTGGCAATGGCGGTCCTGCAGGCCCGCGGCTTCAAGCGGCAGGACTTCGCGAAATATCACCCTTCGGGCGCCATCGGCCGCGTGATGCTGTCGCGCGTGGCCGACATCATGCGCAGCGGCCCCCGCAATGCCGTGGCGGGAGACCACCTCACGGTCAAAGAGGCGCTGTTAGTCATGACCCAGGCGAAGTCCGGCAGCCTGAGCGTCGTCAACGGGCGCGGCAAACTCGTGGGGGTGTTCACCGATGGCGATTTCCGTCGGCACATGGCGACGGACGAAAACCTACTCGCGCAGCCGCTGAAGAAGGTCATGACACGCAAACCGATCTGCATCCGTGACGATGCGCTGGCCGTGGAAGCTTTGAAGGTGTTCAACGAGCGGAACATTGACGATTTGATCGTGGTGAACGCGAAGCACGAACCCGTTGGCCTGGTGGATTCCCAGGATTTGCCGAAGCTCAAGTTAATGTAGGCCGGGCTGTATCCCGGCCAAAGCACTACACTGCCTCTGAACAGAAAGAAGCATGATTCCTATGCGAAACGCGACTCGACTCCTGACCGCGGCAGCCCTGCTGGCACTGGCCGGCGGCGCCTCCGCCCAACCCGCCGCCGCTTCGGCCCCGCCGACCAAGCAAATGGCTAAACAGTTCCAATTCACCCGGACGGAATCTCTCACCGTCAACTACCTCCTGTTCCTGCCCAAGGGTTACGAAGCGAAGGGCGAGAAACGCTGGCCGCTGATACTGTTTCTGCACGGCGCGGGCGAGCGCGGCACCGACGTGTGGAAAGTGGCCATCCACGGGCCGGGCAAGTATGCCGCCGCACAGCACTGATTTTCCGTTCATCATCGTCTCGCCGCAATGTCCCGAGGGCCAGATTTGGTCCAAGGAGGTGCTGCTCAAGCTGCTCGAGGAGATCACAGCGAACCACGCGGTGGATACGAGCCGGATTTACCTGACCGGGCTGAGCATGGGCGGCTACGGCACGTGGGACCTCGGGTTGGCCTACCCGGAGAAGTTTGCCGCCATCGTGCCGATCTGCGGCGGCGGCCAGAAGATTTCCCTGCTGCTGTCCCGCCGCGACAAGGGGCCGGCGTTGAAGACGCTCGGGGTGTGGGCGTTCCATGGCGGCAAAGACCCGGTGGTGTCCGCTCGAGGAATCGCAGCGGATGGTGGACGCTTTGAAGAAGGAGGGGATGCCGGACGTGAAACTCACCGTCTATCCGGAAGCCCAGCACGATTCGTGGACGGAGACTTACAACAACCCGGAGCTCTACGAGTGGCTCCTCGGCCACCAGCGCAACCCGTAGCCGAAAGTCTCACGCAAAGGCGCAAAGGGGAGAAGCTCGGCTTGCTGATTAACTTCGGCGAGGAGTTGATCAAGGATGGCATTTCCCGCGTCGTGAACGGCTTTTGAGCCTTGATTCCTTTGCGCCTTTGCGCCTTTGCGTGAGGCCTACTCCAGCCCGCTCGCAACCCGCGCCCGCTGCAACACCTTCTGCGCGACGCTGCGCGCCCGGGTGGCCCCGTCGGCCAGCACCTGCTGGACATAATCCAGGTTCGCAGCCAGTTCAGCGCGTTTCGCGCGGGCGGCGGCAAAGCAATTCCAGTAGTGCTCGAACAGAGCCTTTTTCAGATCGCCATAGCCCAGCCCGCCGGTCCGCAAACGATCCTCATAATCCTTTCCCACCTCGGGCGGGGCGACGAGCTTCAGGATTTGGATGGCCAGGTTCTGATCGGCATCAGGCTTGGGCTCCTGGGGCGAGCGGCTGTCCATCTTGATGCTCATCACCTTCTTGCGGAGCGTCTTCTCGTCCCCGAAAATCTCGATGGTGTTCCCGTAGCTCTTGCTCATCTTCTCGCCGTCCAGCCCGGGCACCTTGGCGGTCTCGGCGCGGATTTGCGGCTCAGGAAGGACGAAGGTCTCGCCGTACTGCTCGTTGAACTTGATGGCGATGTCGCGCGTGACCTCGACGTGCTGCTTCTGGTCCAGGCCGACCGGCACGACGTTCGAGTCGTAAATCAGGATGTCCGCGGCCATCAGCACCGGATAGGCGAACAGGCCGAAGTTGAAGGAGATGCCTTTGGCGATCTTGTCCTTGTAGGAGTGGCAGCGCTCCAGCAGGCCCATGGGCGTCACCGTCCCCAGGATCCAGGTCAACTCGGCGACTTCCGGCAGGTCTGATTGCCGGAAGAACACCGTTCGCTTCGGGTCAAGACCGCAAGCCAGGAAACCGAGAGCGACGTCCAGGGTGTTCTGGCGGCGCTCGGCGGGATCCACCAGCGAGGTCATCGAATGGTAGTTGGCGATGAAATAGAACGCCTGACCCTTCTCCTGCAGCTCGAGGGCGGGCTTCATCATCCCGAAGTAATTGCCCAGGTGCAACGAGCCGGAAGGCTGTATGCCGGATAGAATGCGCATTGCCCGAGGTTAGTCGGGACTTGGGATGGTAGGAAAGCCGGAAAAGCGCCGAAAGACTTCGACGACTACGAATCAGCGGAAACTGGAATCGGCGCGGCGGCCAAACAAGCGTCGCGCCCACACGGTCCAGCAGCCACTGCCGATCAAGAAGACCCCCGCGAATATCCCCAAAGCGACATTAACCGGCTCGGGCACCACGGCATTGATGTTGAGGCTCCAGCCCTCCAGCTTGCTTTGGCCGCCGCCGCTAGAGAGGTCCGCGAAAAACAGCGTCCAGTTCCCATTCGGATTAAGTCCGCCAAACGTCCCGGAGAACGTCAGGCTGCCCGAATCCGGTGAGTAGGTTCCGCTTGGCACAAAGCCTCCCCCATAGCTGTGGATGCTGCCATTGGCACCGCCATCCGCCAGTGTGACTCCGTTGAATCCCGCATCCCCGTACCCAAACGAAAAAGTCGGCTCCGAGCCGGTGCCCATGCCCACTCGGTTCAGCAACGGCACCAGCACGCCGCCATGGCTCAAGTAGCCGTACAAGTCCCCGTTGTAACCGCCGGAGATGGTGAAGGTCACGCTGACCCCGGCGATCGTCAGATTGGCCGGGATATCACTCACACTCCGCGTGTCGCTCCAGCCGGCGGTGCTGCCATCGGGGATGTTGCCGCCGTTGGCGAAACCGCTGGTATAGGGGCCCTCGGTGTAGAGCGCCCCACGGGCCGCCAAGCCCGTCCCCAGAACCAGGATTGCTGCCCAGGTTTGAGATTTCATAAGTTGCCCTTCCATCTCAGATGATTCAGTGCTGGATCAGCCGGTAGTAGCCCGACGGATTGAGCGGGCCGGAGTCTGTATAGGTGAACACGCCGGCGCTCGGCGCCTGAGTTGTCGTCAGCACGGTCGGACTAGTGAAGCCGGCGTCGGCGGAGCGTTGCACGTCATAGTTGCAACCCGGAATCCCGGCAAAGCTGATCGTCACCCCGCCCGCATTAAAGCTGATGTTCTGGGCCGCCCCACCCAGCCGCACCACATTCACAGTCACTATTTTGGTGTCCGTGCCTCCGTGTCCATCACTCACGGTGTAGTTGAAAGTGTCGCCGTTGCCGGCGCCATTGGGCAAATAGAACACCCACGACCCGGCGGGCGCCGTCACCGTGGCGCCTCCAGTACTTGGACTCTGCACACCCGAAATGGTGAGAGGGCTGTCGTGGTTGGCGTCGGTCGCGCCCGACAGCAGGTCGGTCTTCAAGATCTTCAAACTCACATTCGTGCCCCGCACGACGGTGTGGGCAATGGCCGCCGGGCCGACGTTGTTAATGGTCAAACTCGCGCCCGCCCCGCCGGTCGAAGTGCTGGACAAGGTGCCGTCTGAGACATTCAGCGTGACCGGCCCCTCCGCCTTGTAGGCCTTCAGCACCGCCGCGCCACTGGCGGGCGAACTGACACCACTGGCAAACGTGATCGCTTCCGAGGTTCCCAAGTTCACCGCCGACCCGTTCTTATCCGTTACCGTCGGATGCGTGCCGTCGTCCGCGGTTGCAAGCCCGGTGAAGGTCAGGGTCTTGTCCCCGTTGAAGCTCGGCACGAGGTTGCCGTACTGATCCACCAAAGTGATGGTCAATTGATCGCCCGCGCCCGCGGCGGGGTTTGGGTATTTGCTGTGATCTTATAGGCGTTGGCCGTCACCGGGTTTACGGTAAAGGCACTCGAGGTCGCACCGGTCAGCGAGCCGTCGCTGGCCGTCAGCGTCTTGCCGCTGCCCGCCGTCGTCGGTTTGAGGTTACTAAAGGTCGCCACGCCGTTCACCGCCGCCACCGAGAGGGTGCTGTCGCCCGCAAAAGCGGTGTTCCCGCTGCTGATGGTCACGGTGCTGCTATTGCCGGTTACCGTGTTGCCGAACTGATCTTGCACGAGCCCCGTCACCGCCGGGCTGATGGCCGAGCCAGCCGAAGTCGTGCTCGGTCCCACCCCAAACGCCAGCTTGGTCGCAGTGCCAGGCGCTTCGGTCAACGTGCCGTAGTTGCCAATTAGGGAGCCGACATTAGGGACCGCGGTTCCCGAATTCGTGATGTTGCCGCTGGCCAACGGTGTCCCGGCAGTGGGCCGAACTCGAATGTTCTGATAGAGCAGTGTGCAAAGCGTATTCCCACTGCTTTTTGCGGTAAGGGTGAAGGTAATATTCGTCGGCGTGGTGGTAACGGCCATTGTGCCGTTAACCGCCGTATTGTTGATGTTCTTGTTGGGGCTGCCAGTATCACCGCTTGTCAGTTTGATATTCGGCACCGGCGTGTTCGTATCAAACACGAAGCCGGCGGGAACCCACAGCACGATTGTGCCCGACGCAGGAAGATCCGCGACTGCCGTTTCGGTAATGGTCGGCCCCGTCAAACTCGTCCAACTTCCTCCCGCTGTGTCCGCCGAAATCGCGCTGCCCCCGGTCGCCGCAGTGACGGTGGCATCCGTGAAGACGGTTTGCGCTGTCCGGGCAGACGATTGGCCTCGGGCTGTCAGTTGCAGTGTCGCGCCCAACTCATCCGCTGTGACCTCCCAGGTCGTTTGGAAGTCGCCGGCGCTGTCCGCGGTTACCTCCCACGGGTCGTGTTCCGGGCCGATGTCAGTGGGGTCGGTGAGGTTCAGTACCTGCAACTCGACAATTTCCCCAGGCTGAAAACCGGTCCCCGTGATTTGGACCGTGGCGCCGGGCGGATAATCCGCTTTATCCGTCGTGACACTCGCCGCAGCCAGCGCGCTGCCGGCGCCGGCCAGAACAATGGCAACGCTCATGAGCGTCGCCCACAGTTGCTTTTTCATAGTATGCTTGTTGGATTTCTACGTTGCCCGCAAACACTGCGCTAAGCCACGAACCGGAACTGTCCTGCAACCAAGAAGTCAGCGTGCTCTCAGGTGCGGCTGCCCGCACCTGGAGGCGCTTGCTTCGGCCAATATTTGCTTCTAAAGGGACAAAACATCCCCAGATCTGCAATAGTAGGAAGCAGACCAAGCCGCGCCGGCGCAGTTAAGTTCTCACACATGATTTCTCTGAAAACAACCCGAACCGCCCTGTTTCCCGAGTGGAAAAACCACAAGGTACAAAGCACTACTGCTGTCGGAGCACAACTAACTGGTGAGGAACCGAGATTTGTATTGTGCCGTCAACCGCTGCTAAAACCTTACAACTTAACCTACGGATGCTGTTTTTACTGCAAACTGCCAGGCTTTGGCAACAATTTTCTTGGTCATTTCTTCAACGCGACAGTCTTGCCTCGCCGGGAAGGTCAGCCGAGTGGAGGTCAGATCAGGACCAAAGCTGATTCACCGGGCGCCGACGAACGCCGCGCCTCACGGCGTATAGTACAGCCGATAGTAACGTGGGCCGGAGGTGACAGAACTTTGGGTCTGGAAATCAGTTGTGCCCGCGGCTGTGCTTGGTGCCTGACGGCATACCAATTGGTCGTGCTGAGGTTCGTGTTGTACTGCAGCGTGTAGGTCTTGCCCGCGACCGTGTTGGCGTAGTTGACCGTCACAGTGCTTGTGCCTGCGCCGATGATGGAAGTGATCCGCGGCCGAGGTGTGCCGACCACCATCACGAAAGCGCGGTTGGTAGGGCCTGTCCCGTCATTGTACGTGCCCACCCCCGTGATCACCGGGTGACCGGCTGAATTCGTGCCTATGCTAAAGGCACGGTAGAGCACGGTGAAATTGCCCAGAATGCCCTCGGCGGCCGCGCGTTCGGTCAGGTCCAGCACCGTCCAGTTGGCGGGGTTCGCATCGCCCGTATCCCAGAGGACCGCCTTTTCGGCGCCGCGGTAGTTCATCCCGACGGCATACCGCCCGTCCGCACTGCAGCCGTAAGGGGTGGCCAGCCTGGTGGATCCTCCCGTGTCGCCGAAATCGGGCAACTGCCGGATGCTCTGCAAGGAATTGGTGGCCGAGGTCACCACCGCCTTGTAACCGTGCCAGTTGGCGTCGCTGGGCGTCGGCGAACGACCGAAGATCTTGTTCCCGTCGGAACTGACGGACCACGCCTCGCCCACCACGGTGCCATCCAGGCCATTGAACGCCCAGGTGCCAACATAACTCGCGGGCCAACCGATGGGCCCCTTGGGAGGGTAATCCACCACGTAGTTGTGCCTTCTTCCGGCATCAGCCCACTGGTCCCGGTACCAGCCGACCGCTCGGCCCGTGGAACCAGCGACCCCGCACATGTTTCCCGCGTCCGGGTTGTCAATGTTGAAGGAGGTATACCTGAATGGGCAAGGCGTCGCGCTGCTCCACGTATTGCTCCCCTGGCAGGTGTAGAGGAGTCTCTGGTTGTTGATGTCCACCGCGTAGTTTCCGATGACCGTATAGAACTTGTCCGACCCGATCACGGCTCCCAGCGAATTCGCCACCGGCAGGGCGAAGCCGGCGGTGAGGCTGGTGTCGGCGCGCATGGCGCCCCAGGTCACACCCCCGTCCGTGGTGCTCCAATTCGCCTGGTATCCGCCGGACATGCCGTCGAGAATGAGTTGCTTGCCGTAAATGGGATCGGTGCGATAACCAATGCCCGTCAGCATGCTGGGCGGGTAAGGCTGGTCGGGATGCGAGCTGGCAGAAGGCTGGATGACGATGCCATTGGCGACGTCATAGAGGAACCCGTCACCATCGCCCGCCGTGCTGGTATAGCAGGGGCCGACCACATACTTCCCGTCCGGCGAAATGGCGCGACCCTGGTTCTGATATTCCCCGGACGTCCACGGTGCCAGTGGTATAACGATGAGAGTTGAGCCCGGCGGGGGGCTGCTGACGGTTACGACGGAAGCAGCGGAATCCGCGCTCGAGCCTGAGTTATAGCCCACGCGGGCGCTGAGGCTGTATGTCCCGGCGGGCACGCTGGCCCACGAATAGGCATAGGGGGGGGTCGTGATGCTAGCGATCAGGTTCGTGCCCCAATGTGTAGAAGCCGACGTAGTTGATGGTGTTGAAGTTGCTGGTGACAGTGGCCGCCAGCCCGATAGTCGCCGGCGCCACATAGCTGGCGTTATTCGTCGGCGCGGTCAACACAACAACCGGCGGCGGGTTGGCGCCGGTGGTGACGGTGGCGCTCGGGGCGGTGTTGAGGCAGCTCTCCTGGCCGTTTACGGTCTGGGTAGCCTTTAGAACCCAGCCTGCGACCAGCGCAGGAGGGGCGACCGTCACCACGACCGTTGCGGCGCCACCGGCAGCGCTGCCAATTAGGCTGCCGTTATGATAGATTTTGACTGTGGTGGCAGCCGGGTTGCAGTTGGTCACAGTCACAGTGGTTGCGGTATCATAGACGGGAGTGGCAATGGCGGCGGCATTGGCGACGAAGCTGCACCGGGAGACCGTCATTACAAAAGCGCGGTTGTAATTAGCTCGTCCCGTCATAATACAAGCCATATCCAGTAACCACCGGATCCCCGACCGCATTGGTCCCCACGCTATAAGCACGGGTCAGCCTGAGCCAACGAGGGTTCGGGGCAACGCCCAAAAGCCCCTCGGCTGACGCAACGTCCGTCAGGTCCACCACCGTCCAGTTGGCGGGGTTTGCGTCGCCCGTATCCCATATCACCGCCCGTTCTACGCCCCGGTAATTCATTCCCACGGCATACCGTCCGTCCGCACTGCAGCCGTAAGGGCAAGCCAGGTATTGGCCTCCTCCCGTGTTGGGGAAATCGGGCAACCGGTCGGTTCTCAGCCAGGAATTCATGGCGGTGCCCACGATCGCCTTGTAGCCATGCCAATTGGTGTCGAAGGAAGTTGGCGACCTGCCAAAGATCTTCGTGCCGTCAGCACTGACGGCCCATGCCTCGCCGTTGGTGCTGCCATTCAGGCCATTAAAGGCCCAGGTGTTGCGCATAACTCGCGGGCTAGCCGATGGCCCCCAGGGGCGGGTACTCAACAATGTAATTGCACCTGATTTGATTTGTTGGCCTATAAGTCCAGTTGTCCTGATACCAACCGACTGCTCGCCCCGTGGCCGCGGCGACGCCGCACATGTTTCCCCCGTCGGGATTTTCAATGACGAAAGCATTTTCTGTAAAGGACATAGAGCTGCTCCACGTACCGCTTCCCAGGCCGGTATAGAGGTGTCTCTGGTTGCCAAGGTCCGCTGAATTCCCAATGACTGCATAAAACTTGTCTGAGCCGACCGCCGAGCCAAGCGAATTGGCAGCGGGCAGATTCTTGCCGTCGGTGAAGGAAGTATTCCGGCGTTTGGCTCCCCAAGTCGCCCCGCCGTCAGTCGTCATCCAATTTGCCTGATACCCGCTGGATATCCCGTCCAGTACGACTTGCTTGGCACCGCTAACACTGCGATAACCGACGCCCGTCAGAATGCTGGGCACCGCGCCACCTCCATTCGGCACAATGACGCTGTTGTTGGTGACGTTATAAAAAACCCCGTCCATCCAAGCATCATAGACGGTATTGCGTTTCATATTCGACAACGGCCACAAACGCCCCGTCCGGCGTAATGGCGCGACCTTCGTTCTGCCATTCCCCATACTGCCCCCCCCACACACAGTGGTATAAGCTGAAGGGTTGAGGCCAGTGCATTCGTCGTTGCCGCCGTGATCGCGGCCACCGCGATCGGGAGTGCCAGTTGCCGGAGTCGCAGGCTCAAGCTGGGGCGGGTTCGGGGGTGAGATTTCAGGGAGTGCATCTTGGGTTCACTTTCCGTTGTGGGCTTGATCGGTCTTTCCGTTGTTCTGGCACAGCCAAGGCGGCTGTGCGGCTTTGCCAACGCTGCCTTTGCGACCCGCGGGCCTCATGGTACAGCACTGGCATATCGGGTGATCTTATAGCAGGCGCCCCGCGCATTGCAAGGCAAAATGGGCGCAGGGAAAAATGCACCACCACAAGCCACAGGGTCTGCCCGAGAGTATCGGAGCGCAGCTTTCAGCCCTAACTATGCCGATGGGAGTGGGGAGCGCATGCGTCCCGCGTGCTGCCAACGGCGTCCCGCCGTTGGCCTTGGCTTTCCACTCAGCTCGGACCATTTGGTGATTCAGTTGGCTGGGCGGGTGTTTGCGGCGGGACGCCGTAAACTACCCGCCGGAGGCGCGTGCTCCCCATCCGCGCTGCCCACGCGAAGCAGCGAACCACGGATTTCGCAGATGACACGGATAAAGGAATCTTCGCTTTCCCATCCGTGAAATCCGTGATCCGTGGTCAAATGGTTCCTTCAAGATGCAAACCCGCGCGTTGACACGGCGGCGGGGCGGTCGGTATATTCTGGGCCCTTTATATGAATCGCAATCCGCATGTGGCTGTGGTCGGTGCGACGGGCGCCGTCGGCATCGAGATGATCAAGACGCTGGAGAAACGCAATTTCCCGGTGGGGAAACTGACGTTGCTGGCTTCGGCCCGCTCGGTGGGCAAGAAGCTCAAGTATCGCGGCGCGGAGATCACGGTGCAGGAGCTGAAGAAGGATTCCTTCGGCGGCATTGACATTGCGCTGTTCAGCGCCGGGGGCAGCATTTCGAAGGAATACGCGCCCATCGCCGCCCAGGCCGGCTGCGTGGTCGTTGACAACTCCAGCGCCTTCCGCATGGACGACAAGGTCCCGCTGGTGATTCCCGAGATCAATGCCGCCGACGTGAAGTGGCACAAGGGCATCATCGCCAATCCGAATTGCACCACCGCCATCGCCCTCATGGCGCTCTACCCGCTGCACGCGGCGTTCAACTGCAAGCGCATCTTCGCCTCCAGCTACCAGGCGGTCTCCGGCACCGGCGCCAAAGCCATCGCCGAACTGGAACGGCAGGTGGACCAGATCGTCAAAAAGCAGCCCGTGACCCGCGAGGTCTATCCGCACCAGATTGCCTTCAACGTGCTGCCGCACGTGGACTCCTTCCTGCCCAGCGGCTACACCAAGGAAGAGATGAAGATGGAGAACGAAGGCCGCAAGATCATGCATCACCCGACCTTCCGGGCGAGCGTGACCTGCGTGCGCGTGCCGGTGTATCGGGCGCATTCGGTCGCGGTCAGCGCCGAGTTCGAGAAGCCGGTGACTGTCGAAGCCGCGTTGGCGGTGCTCAAGCAGGCGCCGGGCCTGGACGTGATTGATAATCCCGCCAAGTGCGAATATCCGCTGCCGCTCTACCAGTCGGACAAGTACAACTGCGCCGTCGGCCGCCTCCGCCAGGATTGCGCGCTGGACAACGGGCTCTGTTTCTGGGTCAGCGGCGACCAGCTCCTCAAGGGCGCCGCCCTCAACGCCGTCCAGATTGCCGAAGAGCTGATGAAGTAGTTGCCCGGCTCAGGGTTTGCCGGGCTCCTTGGTAAAGGCGTTGACGCTCTTGATCTTCGCCTCTTTGGCGGCGTCCATCACTTTGACGATTTGGCCGAAGGGGGCCATTTTGTCGGCGCTGATGGCGAGTTTGAGGTCCGGGGTCCTGGGGATGGCGGCCAGGAGTTCCTCTTTGAAGCGTTCGATGGTCACCGGCCTGGCGTCAGCGCCGAGGCGGAGGATGCCTTTGGGATCAATGCTGACGACCAGGGGCGGGGCTTCCTGCGCGCCGGTCTTCTGGGCCTGGGACGATTCGGGCAGGGCGAGCTTGAGGGCGGGCTGCTGCTTGAAGGTGGTGGTCACCATCAGGAAGATCAGCAGCACGATGAGGATGTCAATCAGCGCGACGATGATCACCGCCGGAGGCTGCCGCCGTTTGCGAGGGTAGAACTGCATGGCGTGTGAGGCGTGAAGCGTGAAACGTGAGGCGTGACTTTAGACTCCAGACTTTAGCCTTTGGCCTTTGGACTCTGGACTCCCTGACCGCGATATTGGCGGCTGAGGAACTCATCGCACAGCGACTCCATCTCGACCGCCACGGATCTCGACCTTCTTGGTGTAGTAACTCCAGAAGACGAGCGAGGGGATGGCGATGAGCAGCCCGAGCAGCGTCGCGCGGAGGATCAGCGAGATGCCCTTGGCCAGCTCGGCCGGGTCAATCTGGCCGGCCGCGCCGACGTTGCCGAAGGCGGTCATCATGCCGAGAATCGTGCCGACCAGCCCGAGCAGCGGGGCGATGCCGACGATGATCTCGAGCACGACCAGGCCGCGGTCCAGGCGGGTGATTTCCTGGCGGGCGCGGGTTTGGAGGGCATCCACGGCTTCCGCCTTGGGCCAGTCCAGGTGTTCGGCGGCGAGCAACAGCAGCCGGCTGATCGGGGAATTGTGCTGCTGGCAGACGCGCCGGAGCATCGGAACGTCCTCCGGCGATTGGCACGATTCGACCGCCGCCTCGATTTCCGATGGCACCACCCGCCGCCAGCGCAGCGCGAGGCCGCGCTCGACGATGAAGGTCAGGCCCACCACCGAGGTCACAAACAGCATGACATAGACAACAGGTTCCATAGGTCCTCAATTATAGTAAAACGTGAACTGGATATTCCGGGTGTCGCCCAGCGTGCGGCGCATGTCGCTCGGCCACGCCGCAAACGGCGCCGGGTCGAGCACCGCCTTCTGGCAGATCAACCCCAGCACTTCGCCCGCCGTGTTGTCGGCCACGTTCATATCGGTGACCCGCCCATCGTAGTGCAAGCGGAATTGCAGCACCACCTTGCCGCGGCTGTCGGAGGCGTAAGTGCGCTCGTCGAGCAACGTCCACCAGCGGTGGGAGATCGCATCCACCAGCGCGGCATCATACGCACCAAACGGGGTGGCCTTGGTATCCAGCGAGGCAATTTCGTTGCGGCGGGTGACTCCGCCTTCCTGTTTGATCTTCTCCCCCGGCGGACGGTTGTTCTGCAACTGCGCCAGCGCTTCCCTGACGGTGCGCGGTCGTGCGGGTTTAGCCTCGTTGGCGTCGCCGTCGGCCGTGCGTGGCGTCGGCGACGGTTTGGCCATGGTCAGGTCGCCGGGCGTGTAGGCCGGCTTGGGCTTGACCTCCGGCTGCGCTTCCTGGGGCGGTTGGGGAGGAGGGCGCGAGGGTTGCAGCGGCGTGAACTTCTCGCGCGGCACGTCCTCAGTCTTCACGACTTCCTTCTGCTTGCCGTCAATCTTGGGTATCTCGGTGATCTTGTCCGCGTCGGGATTGGCCGCGCGCGCGTTCTTGTCCGAGTAGTACTTGGCGTCCTTGGGCGGCTCGGCGACGGCCTGGGCCGGGTTGACGTTGACGAACATCAACGGGTAGTCCTGAGGTTGGGGCGGCGGTGGGGCCGGCTTCTTCGGGACGATGAGCTGGGTGAGGAACTTAGGCGGCCGCAGCCACTCGGGCCAATGCAGATTTTGCCATAGGTGATACTTGTTGCCGGTGTGGTAGCCGCCATAAACCAGCGCGTGCAGGGCCAGCGAAAGGGCAAAGGCCCAGGCCAGGCGCGAAACTTCGGCCTGTTCCAGGCGCAAGGACCATCTGGGTGTTCCTGCAATAGACATCCGGTATCAGTTTGCCGCAGGGTCACGGCAGCGGCAACTGTTTAGACGGCGCCCGCGGCTGCCGTGCTCCGGAAAGCGGCGCCGGAATTCAAGCGAGCTGCAAGCCGGCTGTCTGAACACCCGTGTTGGGGGCGTGCAACTTCGCGAGGACCTGCCCCGCCGCGGAGCGAACCCAGCCCCGAGGGTCATTCAGGGACGCTTCGAGCTGGGAAATGGCGCGCTTGGCCGCCTCGGAATACATCCAATTCACGTCAATTCGGGCGAGGGCCAGCTCGGCAGCCTGCCGGACAGCGCGTTCATCGTCCGTCAAGACCAGGACGAGCGCTTCAATGGCGGCTGGCTCACCGATCGCGCCCAGGGTCTGGACCACCGCCCGGCGCACGTCGCTGTCAGAGTCGGCCAGCAGCGGCAGCAGCGCTTCGGCGGTCTGGGGATCACGCATCCGGCCGAGGAACTGCACGGCACTTAGCCGCACCTCGAAATTCTGGTCGTTCAGCAGCCGCAGAAACTCGAGGACGAGCGCCGGATCAGCGCGCCTGGCCAGCACCTCGGCCGCCGCGAGTCTCACGCACGGCTCGCGGTCGCGGAAAAGCGCCACCAGTCTGGCCTCCACCTCCGCGCTGGTGTCTTTGCTCAGGGCATGAATCGCCGATACCCTCACCGTTGGGTCCTCGTCGTTCAGCGCCGCCAGCAGGGGCTGGGTCGCCCGGGGGTCAGCCACATTCTCCAAGGCCTCGGCCGCCGCCCGGCGCTGGAAGCCGGTGTCGTTTTTGAGTTCGGTGACGAGGGCTTTCACCCCGGCCTGGCCCGCGAAAGCCGCAGCGCGAGTATGCCCGAGGGCGACCTGGAACACGGCCTCCTCCTCGCGGGTGGAGGCTTTCCAGCCAAGCTGCCGCAGCGCCGCTGCCGCGGTCGTCCGGACGCCGGAAGCCTCATCTCTCAGCACGCTTGCAAGATGTGCGGAGGCGCTGGCATCCCCCAACCGCCCCAAACCCGCCGCCGCCGCCTCGCGAACCTCTCCGCTCGGATCCTGGAGGGCGTTGACCAGCGCGGCCACGGATTGGTCGTCCTTGATCTGTTCGAGTCCCCTGACCGCCGCGCACCGCACCTGGGCATCCTCGTCACCCAGGCCGGCAATCAGCATTTCGAGCCCATGCGAACCCCCGCTGGCGCCCAGGCTTTCGAAGGCTTTCCGGCGCACTTCGGGGCTGTTCGATTTCAGTCGTAACGTGTTCCACCAAACCATAAACGCATTCCGGCCATTGTTTTTGCTTTGTCTAAACGGGACAGAGTGTCTCGACTCTGTACACCCTACCTGCCGGTTCCCGGCATGGCGGCCGTGCCCGCGAGAACCCCTCCCTGCGCCTGGCAGTGAAGGGCTCGGCAGGTGGTTCCTTCTCGGAGCGCTTGGCGTGCCAAACCGCGGCCTCGCTCGGCATTGTGAATAGCGGTGAATAACTTCCGCTTGAAACCAGCCGCGGGATAAGCGAAAAAACACTCGGCGAGGCATACGCTCGAGTCCAAGTACCGGGTTTGAGATCGTTGTCCGGGGCGTCAGGACTTGCCTACGGCAGTTATCCCGCTTGCGGGAGCGCCGATCTCTTTAGCGATGCCTCGCTCTTTGCTTTTTCAGGAGAGCTTGTGCCCATTGGCCGGATGACGCCCAATGCACGCATAAATCGCCGACAATTCCTGCACACCACCACGCTGGCGGCCACCACCGGCGCGAAGTGGCATCAGATGAGGTGGGACCTTCATATTAACCCTTCTTGGCGCTGAACCTTGCCCCCCATAGCCCAACTTGCGCGCAAACTGCGAAGAATTGTGACCGCGGATTACAGGATGACACAGATTCTTCATATCCGTGTCATCCTGCAATCCGTGGTTAACATCGGTTGCGGCTTTGCCGCGCTGTGCTAGCTGTCCCTCACGGAGGATTAACGCCCACGCGGTAGAAGAACGGCCCAGTGCCCGTGGCGTTGGTGTCTCCGTAGCTGGTCGTGCCCGCCTGCCCGACAATATTCGTGGCCACGACCGTGAACGGCGAGGCCACATCCGCGCTCCGCTTCAGGAAATAGTTCGTCCCCGCCACGCTCTGCCAAAGCACGGTCACGTTGCTGCCAGTGGGCACCGCCGAAAGCAGGCATAACGCTGAGAGCCGGTCGGTGGGGCAAGTGCCGCAAACCCACTCCTGCCAGTTGTTCATCCCCTCCGCATCCGCGTCCGTCGAGTCCGCCGAGCCGTCCGTAGGCAGGCCGCAATGCTGCAACCAGCCGATGAATACCCCGCTGACGAACGGTTGGTACTCGTAAGCGCCCATATCCACCCGGCCGTAGAGGCGCGGGCGGCCGTCCAAGTCGGTGGGGCGGGCGGCGTGCCGGTTGGTCCCGGCATCAATGCACGGGGAGTTGGATTGCATCCGCAGATTGCCGCTGGCGTAATCCACAAACAGCGGGTCGGCGCCGATGTTGCCCCCATCGCCGGGCGGCGGCGGCGCGCAGCAGTAGTTCAGGTGCTGGCGGTGTCCCAATCATTACGATACGGATGGAGTTGTAGAGGGTGCTTTGCGAGACCCCCAGAATCGTTCCCCCCGGTGTGGAAAGCCAGTTGTCGGCCACGATGCAGTTATAGAGCGTGCTCGAAAAGCCCCGCTTGCCCTGAGAAGGAGGTAGACACCGCAGGCCAGTTGCTGGCAGCGGCAATTGTATAGCATGCTGTGGGCTGCGCCGCCACCCCCAAACGCGGCCGTGTTGCCCTTCAGTACGCAACTATAGAGCGCGCCCCCGTACGCCCCGCCGCCAAAACCATCGACCGTCCAGCCGGGCGCCGAGTTGCCCACGATCACGCAGTTGGTGACCACGGCGTTTGTGCCGATTGGGCACTCCACACCCCCGCCACTATAAGCCATTCCATTAGTCAAGGTAAACCCGGTCAGGCTCGCCCCGCTGGTCAACCACACGCATGCCGGCCCGATAATCTGAAGTTCCCCGAGCGGAGGCGGGCCAGGCATGCAAACCTGGTCGCCGCGGATAATCGTAACCTGCGGGCCGTTCACACTGACCACCGCGACCGCTTTATTCACGTTGACCCGGCACGCCGGGTACCCTGTCCCCGCAGCCGTTCCCCCCGTGGCGTACAGCCCATTGGTGACCACGATTCGGTCACCTGCCGCCGCCGCGTTCACGGCGTCCTGGATGACGTGAGCTGCAGTGGTCCAATTAGTGTAGGGTGGGCCTTGGCTGGGGCTGTCCTGCCAGACGTAGCGGGTAGTAGCAAAGACGTTGGAAACGCCGAGCAGAAGGATGATAACTGTCAGACGGATTGAATTGTTCATAGTTCTCCTATTCTAAAAGGTTGCAGCTCACCGCCAGGAAACCGCCGGAAGCAGATGCTGGAAGTCAGTCGGGTGAATATTCCGAACCCTTCACCCTGCTCACGCCGGACTGGAAACTGGCAGTTCATTCCGGTTTACGGAACAGTTTTCCGCACGCGGGTCGTTGGCTGAAACAGAAGCGAGTCAGCGGCTCGTGGAGGCGCTTTACCTTATACAACTTACTTATCGCCCCGCTCCGCCTTAGAAGCAAGTGGAATTATGTCCGTGCCGAATGCATCGTCATGCCTGGAAACACCCGGGGGCACCGGCTGCTGGCTGATCCAAGGGCTCTGCGGGTGCCCCCTTTCCGATCCCGCCTGTCAATTCCTTGGACGCTGAGCTCGTCGCGGAGCCGCTAACGTTAACGCAATCCCGCGATCCGCATCCGGCTGAGCGCTGGATCCGGAAATCCCCCCCGCCAACACGTCCCCTCCTACCCCCTTATGAAGCCGTTGGAGAGCCGTTGGAGAGCCGTTGCACATAGCCAGCACCGGGGGGAAGCCTCCTTGCGTCGGTTGTTACGCCTTGTGGCAGCGACCGTGCCAGGGGAGGATATGGCCCGAGGTGTGCTGCCAGGGGGGCATGAGTGCGATCGTTTACAGAGTGAACGGGAAGAGTGGCGATTACATCAAAACGGCCGTCGTTCCGTCGAACCACTCGGAAGAGGCGCGTTTTGGCGTGCTGGATGGGGTGATCGTCAGCTTCCTGCTGCTGTGCGCCGGCGGGCTGGTTTGCCTGCTGGTCCTAAGCTGACGTTACCTTTCGCCCTGGTCTTTTGGGGAGCGGAGTTGCCCAGCCGGGACTGCCGGCAGGGCATTGGTGTCTTTGGCGCGGAAGGCGGAGCGCAGGAGCCAGTGACGTTTGAGGCCCTGGACGAAGGAGTCGGCGTTGACGATGGCACGGGAGATTTCCCCGAGCATGTTGGTATTGGCCTGCACCTGGCTGTTCAGGTTGCTCGTGAGGTTGGCGAGGTTGTCGAGGGAGCGGCCGAGGTTTTCCGCCAGCTCGGTCAGGTTGGTGTTGGCGCTGGCCAGGGCGGTGTCGGCGCTGCCCAGCGCGCTTTCCAGCCGGCGGTTGACGTTGGTCGGCAGCAGCCACTCGCCGAGCGCGCCCGGCTGGTTCAACTGCGCCGTGAGCGTGGTCAGGTTGCTGATGGCCGGCCGCGTGTCGAGGGCCACCATGTTCCAGTTCGAGCTCAGGTTGGCGGTATTGGAGAGGACGGTCGCGATCTGGTTGGTGAGGCGTAGGATGTTCGGCAGCGACTGCTCGACTTCGGCTACGAGCTTCTCAAGCCGCTCGGTGACAGCGGCGGATTCGTCGGCGACCAGTTCGTATTTGCTTTTTCGGGTGCAGACGTCGTAGCGGGCCTCCTGGTCATTCCAGACGCCGGTCATTGTCTTCCGCTGTTCGGCGGCATACATGACGAGCAGGTTGGTGCAGCCGGCGGCGGTGATGGCGGTCAAGTTGGTGAGCGGGGTCTTGGCTTTGGCCACCAGGTTGGTGCCGGTGGTGTCCCAGACCTCTTGCGCCAGCAACCACTTGGACAAGTCGGGCCAGACGCCCAGTTCCGCAACAGCCACCTCACGCAACGGGTTGAAGATGTAGGTCGGGTAGCCGCCGGTGCCTTTGGTCACCTCGATCACGCGTTTGCCCAGCAGATCGGCGGTGGTGATCTTGGCCCGCGAGCCCTGGGTCCAAAGATAGCCGTAGTAAGGGTCCTTGATCTCAAACTCGACGTAGATGTTGCGCTGGAACTCCTCGGGCGCCATGGGTTCCATCCGGGTAATCTGCCCTACGGATAGTCCCATCAACATGACCGGATCGCCGACCTTGAGGCCGGTTGCCCGGTCGGTGTAGGTGTAGTAGGGGGCCCGGGTAAGGAACCAGCCTTTGCTCTGGGCGGTGTGATAGACGTAATAGACGAAGCCAAAGGCCAGCAGCGCCACCGCCAGGGCCACAAACCAGCCGACCGCCCGTTCCATGCGGCTGAGGCGTGTGCGCAACTGCGGTGTTAGATCTTGCAGGGCCATTTCCGGCTTCTGATTACTCGGTCTGCGTTCGTCCCGTCAACAACTCCCGCACCAGTTCCTCGCTGGCGGCTTCGAGTTGGCTCCAGGCGCCGAGCACCACGAAGCCGCGGTTCCTGAGGACGGCGAATTGCCGGGCGTGGCCTTTCCAGGGGCAGAAATCGGCGGCGGTGACGACCAGCGTCACCGGCCGACCCTGCAGCAGGCTGTGGCCTTGCGACAGTTGATCCAGAAAGTCCAGCCACCAATGCACATGGCGCGGGTCCAGGCCCGCCAACGGATTATCCACCAGCATGACTTCCGGTTCGAGGGCCAGCGCGCGCGCCAGGCCGGCGCGCTTCTGCCAACTCCGCCCCAGGTTGCCCGGCGTGCGCGCGGCCCACGGCGCGAGTTCCGTGCACTTCAGCAGCTCGTCCACCCTGGCAGCGGCCTCGGTTAGGCTCAGGTTGCGGTGGTAGCGCAATGGGAGCGCGACGTTTTCCGCTACGGTGAGGTGATTGAGCAATTGGCCACCCTCGAACACGAGGCCCAAGCGCAGCCGCTGCTTCAAGCGCGCGTCCTCGAAGATGGGCATTTCTTCGCCGAAAAACCGGTATTGGCCCCGGCGGGGCGGCATGAGGCCGCCGGTCAGCAGGAGAAAGTCGCTCTTGCCCGAGCCATGCAGCCCGGCCACGACCCAGAAATCGCCAGGGTTGACGATCCAGTTGATCTCCTCGGCCACGAGTGTGTCCGGGTCGCGCATTGCGCCGAGGGTCACCCCGGTCATCTCGAGGGCCGGCAGGCCGGCTGGGGTTGGCGGGTGGTCAGTCACGTTGCGAGGTAAACGAGGATGAAGAGGGCGTCAATTAACACACAGGCGATGACGCTCTGGGCGACGGCGGCGACGGTGGCGCGGGAGACTTCCTCAAGGCGCAGCGGCTGGGCCAGGCCGTGGTAGCAGGTGACCAGGGCGATGATGAAGCCGAAGCAGAGGGTTTTGATTGCCAGCAAGGCAAAGTCGAGCCCGCTTAGGGCGCCGGCCAGTTGGTGGAGATAATCGCCGGGGCGCAGGGGGACATCCTGGATAAACGCCCAAAGGTAACCGCTGAGCAGGGCCCCGAGAATCAAATACACCGTGAGCGCAAAGACGCCTAGCGCCATGCCAATGACGCGCGGCACGATAAGGTAGTGCACCGGGTCAATGCCGAGGGCTTCCAGCGCCTCGACTTCGCCCAGGGCCCGCGCGGTGCCCAGCTCGATGACGTTGGCGGTGCCGATGCGCGCCAGGACCAGCAGCGCCGCGGTCAGCGGGCCCAACTCGCGCACCACCACGACGACCATGACCGTGCCCAGGAAGTTGATCGCGCCGACGCGCGTCAGCCAGGAAACGGTCTGGCCGATGACGACCAGCCCCAGCGCCGCGGACAGAAACAGAAACATGGGCAGCAGGCCGAGCCCGGCGCGATAGACCTCGCGGCGGATGAGCGGCCGGATCACCTGCCGCGCGGCGCCGAACCGGGTAATCATCACGCCCAGCGTAATCAGCGCAAAGGCGCCCAGCCCCTGCATCGTGAGCAGGAAGCGGAACAGCCCCCGGCCCAGGTAACCGGTCAGGGACCGCGGCAGCGGCAGGCGCAGCAACAGACGCGCCTGGGGGAGGCTGACCGCGCTGGTATTTCCTGTTTCCACGCGGGCAGCGTAGGTTCAGCGCTCTTGCCGGTCAAAGCTGATTTTGGCTTGATGCTTGGACGCTGCGTCCAAAAGTGGTAGGGGTACTTTGGCACTTGGCTACGGAAGGCAGATTTATGAGAGTCCTGAATCTACTTAGATGATTGCCCGCGTTACGCTGGAAATCGCCCTCCGCAAGGAGTTCGACTACTTCATTCCGCCCGAGCTGGCGGAGCAGGTTGAGGTTGGGAGCCGTGTCCAGGTCCCGCTCGGGTCGCGGAAGGTACTGGGGTGCGTGACCGGGCTGGCCGAGGAGTCGGCGCACGCCAGCCTCAAGCCCATCCTGAAGGTCATCGGTGCGCAGACGCTGGTCACGCCCAAGATTCTGAAGCTGGCGCGGTGGATTGGGGATTACTACTGCTGCGCGCCGGAGACGGCGTTGAAAAGCGTCCTACCCGAAGCCGTCCGCCACGAACAAGCTAACTGGCGCGAACGGCTGCATGTCCGGGCCTTGGCGCCTGCCGGCGAACTGCCGAAGCTGCCCAAACGGCAGGCGGAAGTGTGGCGCATCCTCGAAGAACGGCGTGAGCTGCCGCTGAGCGAATTACTGGTGCTGACGAAGACCACGGCGGCGACCGTTCGCCGGCTGGAGGACCGGGGGTTGGTGACGATTGCTCCGGAGATTTCCGAGCGCGACCCTTACGCGCGCGAGCACATCCTGCCGACGCAGCCGCTGGCGCTGAATGGGGCACAGGCTGGGGCGCTGGCGGCAATCAAGGCGGTGATGGAGGGAAGTCCGAAGTCCGAAGTGGAGCAGCTATCCTCCATCCTCCATCCTCCATCCTCGCCTCTCGCCTCTCGCCCCGCGACATTTCTGCTGTACGGCGTGACCGGGAGCGGCAAGACGGAGGTTTACTTGCAGGCCATCGCCCACGCTTTGGAGCAGGGCAAAGGGGCGATTGTGCTGGTCCCGGAAATCTCGCTTACGCCGCAGACCGTTGAGCGGTTCAAGGCGCGGTTCAGTGCCGGTCGGCTGCAGACGCTGGTGGCGGTATTGCACAGTCATTTGTCCGCGGGTGAGCGACATGACGAATGGCACAAGATTCGGCAGGGCCGCGCGCGGATCGCCATCGGCGCGCGCTCGGCCATTTTTGCGCCGGTCGAGCCCCTCGGGCTGATCATCGTGGACGAGGAACATGAGCATACCTATAAGCAGGAGGAGGCGCCCCGCTACCATGCGCGCGACGTCGCGATTGTGCGCGGCCAGATGGAAGGGGCTGTGGTGGTGCTCGGCTCGGCCACTCCTTCGCTGGAAAGCTACTACAATTGCGGCAAGGGCAAATACACGCTGCTCCAGTTGCCCGAGCGGGCGGATGACAAGAAGATGCCCGTCGTGCGCATCGTGGATATGCGCCAGACCGCGCGCCCAGGCAAAGGCGTTCCCATCTTCTCGCCGCAGCTTAAGGAGGCGATTGCCCGGCGGGTGGAGCAGAAGGAGCAGGTGATTCTATTCCTGAACCGGCGGGGCTATTCCACCTCGCTGCAATGCCCGCTCTGCGGCTTCGTAGCCGAATGCCCGAATTGCAGCGTCTCGCTGACTTACCATCGCCACGAGCAGAAACTGTGCTGCCACATCTGCGCCCACGTCGAGCCCGTGCCGCCGGTCTGTCCGAACGACAAGTGCCGCAACCCGGCGATTCGTTACGCTGGCCTGGGGACGCAGAAGGTCGAGGCCACCCTGGCCAAACTCTTCCCGCAGGCGCGAACCGTGCGCATGGACTCCGATGTCCTGAAGCGGAAGGAGGATTATCGCCGCATCCTGGGCGACTTCCGCGTCGGCAAGATTGACATCCTGGTCGGCACGCAGATGATTGCCAAGGGCCTGCATTTCCCCAACGTGACGCTGGTTGGCATCATTTACGCCGACCTCGCGCTGCATCAGCCGGATTTCCGCGCCGGCGAACGGACCTTTCAGTTGTTGACGCAGGTGGCCGGGCGCGCGGGCCGCGGCGACATCGAAGGCGAGGTGTTCGTCCAGGCCTTCACGCCCTTTCATCCGGCGATTCAATTCGCCCGCCGGCACGACTTCGAAGGCTTCTACCAGCAGGAGATCGAATTCCGCGAGCAACTGAAATACCCGCCCATCGGCCGCATTGCCTTGCTGATGCTCAAGGGCCGCAACGAGGAGAAGGTGAGGTTCTCTGCCGACTACCTGAAGCACGAGCTGGAAAAGGCGGTAGGCGACATCAAAGACCTGGTGATAGCCGGACCAGCGCCCGCGCCCTTGCTGCGGGCTGAGACGTACTACCGCTACCAGATCATGCTGCGCGCGCAACGCATGGCGGCGCTCAGCCAGCGCCTGGCGTTGCTTGTGCGGTCGCTCACGCTGCCGGAGGATGTCTCGCTAGCCGTGGACATCGACCCGGTGGATTTGACGTAAGGCGCAGGGGAGGGGCGGATCAGCCAGCCCCGCGCGTTTGGGTGGTTGCGCGGCGGCGAAATTAGTCCAAGATTACCCCGCTTATGAAACGTGAGTTCAGCCGCCGTGATTTTCTTGCCGCTTCAACCGCTTTGGCCGCCGGGGTCGGCTTCGGCCTGGGGGCTGTTCCCAGCCACGCCGGGACGCGGCCCCGGTGTTCAAGACGAAGCTCCGCAAGGCCCTGATTGTCAACAAGCCGACCGAAGACGAGCTGAAACGGCTCAAGGACGCGGGGTTTGATGGCGTCGAGGCGGGCATTCTGCCGCCCCAGGAAGCGGAGGCGTGCCGCAAGGTCGCGGAGAAGTGCGGCCTGCGCATCCACTCCGTGCTGCGCGGGTGGGCGGAGTTTAACAGCGACGACCCGGGCAAGGTGGAAAAGACGTTCGCGGTGACCGAGGATGCCCTGCGCGCGGCGCAGGGGTATGGCGCGGACGCCGTGCTGCTGGTGCCGTGCCGGATCAGCGGGATGAAGATGCCCGCGCCACGACAGTTTGACATCCAGTTCGACCCCAAGACCAACCACCTCACGCGCGTCGTCGCCGGCGATAACGCGCCCTACGCTGATTACCTCAAAGCGCACAATCACGCGATTGACACGTCGCGCGAGGCGGTCAAGCGGCTCATTCCGGTCGCCGAGATGTGCGGAGTGGTCATCGCGCTGGAGAACGTGTGGAACAACCTTTGGGTACAGCCGCCGCTGTTCCAGAACTTCGCCGCGTCCTTCAACAGCCCCTGGGTGAAGGTTTACTTCGACATCGGCAACCACGTGAAGTATGCGCCGCCGGAGGAATGGATTCTCACGCTCGGCAGCCTGATCGCGAAATGCCACGTGAAGGATTTCAAGCTCAGCGAGGCCGATCCCGGCGCAGGCAAATTTGTGAACATCCGCGACGGCAGCGTGCGCTGGCCGGTGGTCCGCGCCGCGCTGGAAAAGATCGGCTACAGCGGCTGGATGACGATTGAGGGCGGGGATCTGTCTGCCGAAGAGCACAGCAAGCGGCTGGACCTGATTATCGCCGGAAAGTGAGGCAAGCGGACCACGAGTTGATCGCCCGGCGCCCTGTGTGAAAGCGAAACTGCTGGTCGTTGAGCTCTGGGGTCTGGGGGACTTGATCATCGCTACTCCGTTTCTGCAGGCGGCGAGCCAGCGGTATGAGCTGACGCTGGTAGCGAAGCCGTATGCAAGGGACCTGCAGCAGCGGTTCTGGCCGGCGGTGAGGGTGGTGCCGTTCGTCGCGCCGTGGACAGCGTTCAAGGGCAAGTACCGGCTGTATGCGTGGCCGTGGTGGGAGATGTTCCGCCTGCTCAGTGCACTGGAGGCCAAGCACTTCGACTTCGGGCTATCGGCGCGGTGGGACCCGCGCGACCACCTGCTGCTGCTGCTGGCGGGGGCGAAGACGCGGTTGGGTTTCCCGCGCCTGGGCAGCGGGATTATGCTGAAGAAGCCCCTGGCGCGGCTGGAGCCAGCAGCGCACCGGTATGAGAACTGGCGGGTGATGGCCCAGACCCTTGGTTTCGACGTGCCGGAGCACGCAGCGCTGACGCTGCCGCCGAAGCGCCCAGCCGGCGAAATCCTGGTGCACACCGGCGCGGGGCAGCCGGTGCGTGTCTGGCCGCTGGAGCGGTATCGCCGGCTGGTGGAAAGGTTGCGCCAGAAAGGTTATCGCGTGCAAGTGGTCTGCGACCCGGACCAGCAGGATTGGTGGCTGGCGGCTGGGGAAGAAAAGGTGGCTGCGCCGCACACGGTGGCCGAGTTGCTTGCGCTGACGGATCGCGCGGGGGCGTTCGTTGGCAACGATTCCGGTCCCGGGCACCTCGCCGCGTTTTGCGGTGTGCCCACTTTCACGCTATTCGGTCCGCAACTGCCCGAGTGGTTTGCGCCGCTGCATCCGGCGTCGCAGTGGCTCGAAGGCAAGGCTTGTCCGTACAAGCCTTGTTCGGACTACTGCCGCTTCCCGGTCCCCTATTGCATGGCCAATTCGACCGAGGAGGAAGTGTGGGAGTTGGTGGCAGCGTTTGTGGCGCGAACTCTGCACGGCGGGTGAACGGAGGCGGCAGTCACAGGTGTCGCAACCAAGAGGGTAAGTGAGTTGAATAGGTTCAATGGGTTAAATGAGGGGGCGCCCGCACAGGAAATTTGCGCAGTCGGCGCAGACGCTCATAGATAGCAGTACTCTGCCGGTCTGCTTCTGGCTAGCTACTCAGGCCTTTAGCCAGCGGATCGAGAGGGCGTGCAGCAATTCGCGCGATGGCGACAGGCCTTCCGAGGGTTTGATGACTTCAACCATGTGGAGCAGATAGGCCAGGACCAACTCGCGCGCGCAGTCAACGATGCCCGCGCATGCCGCGTATGGCCTGAACGCGGCTGAATTCAGCAAGCTCTCCACCCGCTGAACCAGGGCTGAGGTCGGCAGGCGTCCCACCAGGATGGCGCTTTGGATGACATAATGAAACCAGTCCCAGCCGGGGATGCCGGGCAGCTCGCCGCGTTCCCAATCGAGCACGGTCCAATCGCCTGTCGGGGAGACCCGGATGTTCCACGGCGCAAGGTCTCCCTGGCAGAGGGCCGACTGGACGACGCGCCCGCGGAGTTGCCCGGCGAGAACCGAAAAGAGACGGTTGTCCGGGCAGGCCCGTTCCAGCCGTGCCCAATCGGGGGTGTCAGACACGGCGACTTTTCGGCTCGGGTCAACCCAAGACTCAAGCAGTTTGGGAAGGGCAGCCTCATCTTGCGGGCGCGGCGAATCACCCGGAAAGAAATCCAGCGCCAGGGCACGCAGGCGCGGAGACTCGAAGCTGGCGCGGAGCTTGGGAACAGCCCTTGTGCTGGCCGGGACCGCCGCCAGAAAAGAGGCTTCCTTCTCGATCAAGGCTCGCGCCTGGGGGCGCAAGCCCGCCTTGACCACCGCAACCGGCTGTTGCCGGGCGTCGAAGACCAGCAACAGCAAACGCTGTCCCTCGCTTCCGGGATTGCCGGCCAGGATTCCCAGGGCCGGCAGTTGCGGCACCGGTGCCGCTGCCAGTGACGAGAGGAAAGGGACGAAGGGGTCCGTCGGTGAGACGGCGATAGAAACCCGCTCGGTCCCAAGTGGCAGCGATGCGCGGAGGAGCCAGCGCAAGAGCGTCCTGGCGGCGCGGGCGCGGCGGGTCTGCGCTGGGTAAAGCGCGAGGGTGGCGGCGGCTGGCCGGGGCTGCACGGGCAGCAACAGCAAGGGCCGGCCGCTCTTGCGCAGCAGCCGCATTTCAATCCGGACACACTGTTCTGGGTCTGCGGGCGCGGGAAACAAGGCTTCCCAGAAGTTCGGTGGAGGCTGCATCATGGGCACGAAGCACCCCAGCGTTTAGTGGTTCTCTCCGCCATGAAGTCCAGGATGGCGCGGATAAAGTCGGCGCCGACCTTTTCGGGCGGCTGGGCGGCATCAAGCACCCGGCCATTACTGAGGCCCCGAACGAGTTCCAGGTAGGCGGCGCGCTGGCGTTCGGTTTCCGCCAGCGCCACTTCCTGCTTCCGGCTTTGCAGCACGTTCGCCGGCGCATCGAGCAGCACGACCAGGTCGGGCTTCTTGAGGAAGAAATGTCCGAGGCGGATGAGGAAGCGTGGCACGGACAGGCGGTAGCGCCGCTGGTCCACAAAGAAGTCGTAGTAAAAGCGGTCAATCAGGACCAGGCCGCCGCGGAAGGTGATGGGCCGAAGGCGCAGGTGTGAGCCGAGGAAGAATTCCAGCCAATGGAACGCGAAGTAGCAGAGCGAGAGGATCGGATTGCGGGCAGGCTGGCCGTGGGGATCGGTTGCGGGGCCGCGGGCTGCCCGCCGCCCGGCGGAGAACATGGGGGGCTTCCAGTGGTAATGATGCACCTTGGCCGGAGGAAACGTGCCGCTCAGGCCATCCATGACCGCCTGGGCAGCGGTGGATTTTCCGCTGCCGTCAGCCCCGCACAGCACCACGGTGACACCCGGCGGCTGAAGGAAGCGCCTGGCCAGCCGTTTGGCATCCAGCAGCAGGGATCTGAAGCCGCGCCGTTTGAGAGCGGTCACGAGGTCAAAATGAGCCTGGGCATTGCTGTGCCGACTGGACAAGTAAAGGGCCAGGGTGGCGGATTCGACCCGGTTATGGCAGCGAAAGCCGGCCCGCGAGGCGGCTTGGAGCAAAGTCTGTTCGGCCGGGCGCAACTGGGCGGGGTCCACCTGCACGTCCATATCGTTGGTGGCGGAATGGGCCAGGTTTTCGTGATTGCGCAAGACAAGGCAGTTAATCCCGGCCTCTTGCCAGGCGCGAAAGACGGCTGTGACCAGTTGGCTGATTTCTTGTTGCTCGGACATTAAGCAGAGATGCGCCGCGCCCCCACACCCGGACCGGCTGGGAGACTGCCCGGGTGGGCCGGCGGGCGAGATAGGTTTTGCCGCAAGCAATAACGAAGCGCGCCCCCTAAGGAAAGGCTTTTGTCTGGGTCTTGTCCGGCGCGCGGTGACTCCCCGAGGGAACATCTCCCCGCTTGCCGCCCGGGAAGCCATCCCATACGGTGAGGGCACAATTTGATGAAACCGATTCAGACAGCATCCGTATGCGGGCTGGGCAAGCTCGGGGCGTGCATCGCCGCCACGCTCGCCCAGCGCGGGTTTACGACGGTGGGCATTGACATTGACCCGGAGAAAGTGAGCAGGATCAACGCGGGCCAGCCGCCGGTGGACGAGCCGCTGCTGGCGGAGACCATCACGGCGGGCCGGTCGCGCCTGCGCGCCACGCAGGACTACCGGGAAGCGGTGGCAACCGACGTCACGTTCTTCATCCCGCCCTCGCCGAGCCTGCCGGACGGGAGTTTCTCGAACGAGTTCCTGTTGCGCGCAATGCAGCCGGTGGCGGCGGCGGTGCGGGAGAAGGGCAAGAAGGGACATTTGTTTGTGTGCAGCTCGACCACGACGCCCGGGGCTGTGGATACGGTGTTGATTCCGATGCTCGAGCGGGAAACCGGCGGGGTCTGCGGGCGCGACTTCGGGGTATGCTACAATCCCGAGTTCATCGCGCTGGGCAACGTGGTGAAGGGATTGCTCGAGCCGGACATGGTGCTGATCGGGGAATCGGACCCGGCGAGCGGGGCGGCGCTGGAGGAGATGTACAAGCAGTACAACCAGAACACGCCCAACATTGCCCGCATGTCCATTATCAGCGCCGAGCTGACGAAGATTTCGGTGAACAGCTACGTCACCATGAAGATCAGTTTCACCAACCAGTTGCGGATGATCGCCGAGCAGTTCCCCAAGGCGAACATCCACGACATTCTCGGGGCGATCGGCAGCGACAGCCGCGTCGGCCAGAAGTATCTGCGGGCGGGTTTGAGCTACGGCGGGCCGTGTTTTCCGCGCGACAACCGGCTGCTGGCCTACACCGCCCGGCAACTGGGCCTGGAGGCGCCGCTGGCGGAAGCGTCCGACCGGGTGAACCAGCGGACGAACCTGGAGTTGTTTGAGAAGGTTCAGAAGCTGGCAGGCAAGAGCGACCTCGTGGCGGTGCTGGGACTGACCTACAAGCCGGACACGTATATCACCGAGGAGGCGGCGGGGCTGTACCTGGCGCAACAGCTTAAGCGGCAGGGCTATCGGGTGGTGGTGCACGATTACGGCGCCAAGCCGGCCAATGCGCCCAGCCTGCATGAGTTCGATTACCTTGACGATCCGGCAGTCTTGCAGCAGCGCGTAGATGTCAAGCTGGCGGTGATCTGCTGTCCCTGGCCGCAGTATCGGTCGGTGAAGTTCGCTCCCGGCACGAAGGTCCTGACGCCCTGGAAGCTCTGAGGGGCGGCTACGCTGCAACCGCCTTTGCCGCGGGGCGCAAATCCACCTCGCGGCCTTTCCAGCATTTGACGCCGACGTGGTTGAGACGGCCGAGCCGGTAGCGGTAGGAGATTCCGAAGAAGGGGTTGCAGGTGGGCCAGAAGGAGATGATGTCCACGCCCGCGGCCTTGGCCATTTCGATGGCCTGCGCGATGGTCTCCGGGCGGTCGTTCCAATTAAACAGAAGGTATTTCCATTCGAGCAGCGGGCGGGCGAGGCCCCGGGCGTTGCGATAGGCCACCAGCGCTTTCATGTTGTCATAGGCCTTCTGGAAGCTGCCGTGGTGCTCGTATTTCTTGAGCATCGGATCGTCCACGCCAGCGATGGAGAACAGGATCTCGCTGGCGGATAGAGCCGCTTCGCGCTTGGCGTCGGTGTTGAGGACAATGCCGTTGGTGGAGATGACGATGCGGCAATCCGGGTTCTTCTGACGCAGGAGCGCCAGCTCCGGGCCGATATTCGGGGAGAGGAACGGCTCGCCGAGGTTCAGGTAGAACAGTTGCTGGAGCCCGAGGTCGCGGACGAGGTCGGCCATGCGGGAGAGCTTCTGCAGGTCCATCTGGAGCACGGTGCGGATGCGGGCGGCGGACTGGCGGTCGCAGCCGATGCAGTCAATGTTGCAGCGCACGGTGTTCTCGAGCAGCATGCCGCGATAGGGAAGGCGGGGCTTGGGGCCGGCCCAGATTTGGCGGTCGAGGTCGCGCTCGGCGGTGCCGGGCGGGGACTGCGTGCCGGGGGTGGTTTCCTGCTTCGCCTCGTTTGCGGGCAGGCCGGTGACGGCACGGGATTGGGATTTCGGCACCCGGACCAAGTCGCCGCAGCGGGTGCAGGTCTTGATGGGCAGCTTGCCCTTGGCCAGATCTTCGCGGAAGCGCTGGGCGACGGGGCCGAAAAAGACCTCGGGGAAGGAATGTTTGTTCAGATCGCCCAAATGGCCGGAGCCGTCGTAGTCCTGGCAACTGCAGGAGACGGTCAGGTCGCAGTTAATGGTGAGGTTATATTCGGATTCGCCTCCGAGGGCCCGGCAATAAAACCGCTGGCCCCTGAGCCGGGCGGACCATTCGATGTAATGCCGCAGGGCCTTGCGGACAATGTCGCTGAGAATCCAATTAGATCTTCTGCGTTTCATAGTGGAAAAGGTCCTCGCTCCGTCCTAACGACGGAAGGGAAGCTTTCAACACCGGGCACACTCCCATGTCGCTGGACCAAGGTCAAATGGGACTGCGGCGCTTATTTCGGGACTATGCCCACGGTGGCAGTGGCAACGGCGGCTGGCAGGGCAAGCTCGAGCTGGCTGAAGGCTTCAGCCAAGCCGGCCAGGTGCCGTTCCAGGGTGAAGCTACGGAGGAAGATATCCCGGAAGTTTTCCCCGGTTTCGCCGTTTATCAAGGCCAGCAAACCCTCGGCGATTTGCTCCGGGGAGCGAACATTGACCAGACCGGGATAATTTGCCGGGAAAAGTTCCGGGAGCGAACGCCAGCGCGTGGTGAGGATGGGCAGGCCGAAAGCCATGGCTTCGATCAGGTTCACCGGCTGGTTCTCATTCTCATAGTAGGTCGGGAAACAGAACAGGTCGGCCTCGCGCAGCAACTGGTTCTTCTGGTCGCCGGAGACGAAGCCGAGGTACTGGACAATATCGGCCAGCCTCGGCTCGGCGATCTTCTGCTCGAACTCAGCCTTCTCCGCCGCCTTCACAAAACCGCCGGTCACCTGCAAGCGAAGGGAGACCGCCGTCCGGCGCTCGCGCAGCCGCTGGTTGGCGAGGGCCACGCCATCGAGCGTGTCGAACAAGCCTTTCTCGCGGGTGCAGTGCGCGAGGTAGAGGACTCGGATTTGTTGCGGTTCAGCGCCGGTGTCCTGCAGTTCGGCGGCATCGAGGGCCGCGCCGGACAGGAGCTTGCGGCGCGCGGCAAAACGGGCCATGCGCCGCGGCAGCACCTCTGCGGCGAACCGGGGGCAGGGATCGGGGATGCCGTTGCTGACAACGCGGACCTGCCGCGAGAAGAGTTTCTCGGCATCCGCGCGGTTGTATTTGGAAAGCACGATGCTGAGGTCAACCTGTTGCATGAGCTGGTAGGTGAGCGAACGGGAGCGCATGGTGACGACCATTTCGAGCCACTTGGCCAATCCAGCGGCGTGCCAATGGAGAATGATGCGGCGGAAGAACGGCCGGCAGATCAGCATGACGACCCAGTCCCGATAGAGGGCCGAGCGCTTGCCCGGGGCCGGTATGTAATAGAAGTTCTCCACGCCGTAACGGAACCGGCACCAGATGGCCTGCAGGCAATAGCCGAGCAGCAGGAGGAACTTGCTCAGGCGCAGGTCGCCGATATCCTCCAGTTTCTTCGACAGCCGCGTGTTGACGTGATAGCACTCGATGCCGAAATCCCGGCCGAGGCCGCGACCAGGCGCGGGCCGTCGGCTATGACGGCGGTCTCCGCCAAAGCCGGCCAACATGAGCTGGACCATGTAGCTCTGGCCATGGTGCGGCGGCGGTGTGTGGGCGAAGACCAACAGTTTCATGCGACTCGGGGCGGGCGCCCGGAGAATATGTGTCTCAACAAGTTAACGGTTAAGTATAGTCGGGAAAGCCGTTCCGGTGAAGTTTTTTCTTGAATGCCCGGACGGGGCTTTGAACCCTCGCGCCCGATGACCGCGCTCGAAGTATTGGGCACGCCGCTGCTGTTGACCGACTACCGCGGCCTGGACGAGCAGTGCCGGCGATGGGCGCGCGGCGGCAATTGCGTGGCGCTGGACTTCGCCAACACGCAGATTGTGACGATGCGGCGGCACGAGCCGTGGTTTCGCGAGCAGACCAGCGCCTACGACGGCTTCGCGCCGGATGGCATGCCGCTGATCTGGTGCCTGCGGCTGGCGGGGGCGCGCCTGCCGGACCGGGTCTATGGGCCAACATTCATGCGCCAGTTCCTTGCGGGCGTGCCGGCCGAATTCACCCATTACCTGCTCGGGGGAGCGGAGGCTTGCGGCGCGCAACTGCGAGCAATCTTCGGCAAACGGAACCCCAGCATCCGGTTTGTCGGCGCTTTCCACGGCAAATGCGAAGCCGATGGACGGATGGAGGGGGCTGCCGATGACGAAGTCATTGAGGAAATCAACCGGCTGGCGCCCGACTTCATCTGGGTCGGTTTCGGCACCCCCAAACAGCAGGCCTGGTTAAAGCGCTACAAAGCCCGGTTGCGGCGCGGGGTCATCCTGACTGTGGGCTTTGCCTTTGACGTGAACGCAGGCATGAAGCCTGACGCGCCGCTCTGGATGCAGCGGCTCGGCTTGACCTGGGTGTACCGCTTCGCCTCGGAACCCCGCCGGCTTGCCTCACGTTACCTGCGCTATAACAGCTTGTTTCTTTGGTATCTGCTGTGGGATGGCGTGCGCGGGCGGGCTTGGGGCAAGGGGATGTAACCACGAAATACACCGAAGACTCCCAAAGCGGGTGAAGGACAGAGCTGGGGTTGCAAATCACGGTTGACAGTGGAGCTCGGGCAATCGGAAGTCTGATGCTTCAGGGGAACAGGCCGCGGATGCGCTTGGCTTCCTGGACGCGTTTGATGCCGAGGCTGAGGGCGGCGAGGCGCATGGAGATTTTCTGTTTGCGACTGGCGGCGACGACCTGGGTGTAGGCGGTTTCGAGGATGCGGAAGAGCTTGTCCACGACCTCGGTTTCACCCCAGAAGAAGCTTTGGAGGTCCTGGACCCATTCAAAGTAGGAAACGATGACGCCGCCGGCGTTGCAGAGGATGTCGGGAATAACGAAAATCTCGTGGCGCTGGTTGAGGATGGTGTCGGCCTCGGGAGTGGTGGGGCCGTTGGCGGCCTCGGCGATGATGCGGCACTGGATTTTGGCGGCGTTGGCGGCGGTGATCTGGCGTTCGAGGGCGGCGGGAACGAGGATGTCACAAGGCAGCGCCAGGAGCTGGTCATTGGTGATGGGCTCGGCTTCGGGGAAACCGGCGACGGTCTTGGCGGCGGCGACGTGTTTGCCGAGTCCCCACAGGTCCAATCCATTGGAGTTGTAAACACCCCCCAGGGCATCGGTGACGGCGAGGATTTTGACGCCATAGCGGGCGAGGGAGAGCGCCGCGACGGAGCCGACGTTGCCGAAGCCCTGGATGGCGGCGGTCGCCTTGCTGATGTCCAACCCGATGGTGTCAGTGGCGCGGTTGACGAGGTAGCCGACGCCGCGGCCGGTGGCTTCGCGGCGGCCGAGCGAGCCGCCGAGGCTGACCGGTTTGCCGGTGACGATGCTGGGGACGGTGGTGCCGACGTGGACGGAGTAAGTGTCCATCATCCAAGCCATGACCTGCTCGTTGGTGCCGAGGTCGGGGGCCATGATATCAATCTGGGGGCCGATGAAGGGCATCATTTCCTGCGTGTAACGGCGGGTGACACGCTCGAGTTCGGCTTTGGAGAGTTTGGCGGGGTCGCAGGCGACGCCGCCTTTGGCGCCGCCGTAGGGCAGGCCGGTGAGGCCGCATTTCCAGCTCATCCACATGGCAAGGGCGGCGACTTCGCCGAGGGTGACGTCGGGATGAAAGCGCAAGCCGCCTTTGGTGGGGCCGAGGGTGAGGTGGTGCTGAACGCGGTAGCCGGCGAAGACCTGGGTGGAGCCGTCGTCGCGATGAATGGGCAGCGCGACGGTCACGGCGCGTTTGGGGTATTTGACGCGGTCGCGGTCCGATTCGGGCATCTGCAGATGGTCGGCGACCAGGTCAAACTGCTGGCAGGCCATGCGGAAAGTCGGATGGTCGTAAATTTCCATGGGCCGAGGATAAGGCAAAAGTGTGCCTGCCGGACAGTGAATTGTGGCTGCTGGCAGGTAGGCGGTGATAGGTGCCCGGGCATGATCCTCGGGGCGCGGTCATAATTACCCGTCACCGTTCACTATTCACTAATCGTGCAACACTGGCTACATTGCCGCCGATGTCCGACACGCTGGTCGTCAATGAAATCTATCTGAGCTTGCAGGGGGAGAGCACCTTTGCCGGGTTGCCGTGCATTTTCCTCCGGCTGACGGCGTGTGACTTGCGTTGTTCGTATTGCGACACGGCGTATGCTTTTGCTGAAGGGGACAGGAAGTCGCTGGCGGAGATCAGGGCCGAGGTCGGGCGGTTGGCGAAACCGTTTGACCGAGTGCGGAGTGCGGAGTGCGGAGTGCGGAGTCCGTGGTCGGAAGTCGGAAGTCGGAAGTCGGAAGGCCGAGGGCCGAAGTCCGTCCACCCTCCGCAGTTCTGCTACGGAGGACAGGAGGTCCGAGGCTACAGGCTGCCGTTGGTGGAGTTGACGGGGGGGGAGCCGTTGCTGCAGAGGAATTCCCTGCCGCTGATGCGGGCGCTGTGCGACGAGGGATTCACGGTGCTCCTCGAAACCAGCGGCGCGCACGACATTGCGGCGGTGGACCCGCGGGTGCGGCGGATCATGGACTTGAAATGCCCCGGCAGCGGCGAGGTGGCGCGCAATCGCTGGGAGAACCTGCGCCACCTCAAGGGCACGGATGAGATCAAGTTCGTCATTGCCACGCGGGAGGATTACGAGTGGGCGCGCGAATGCATCGCCGAACACAGGCTGGCCGCGATTTGTCCGCTGCTGTTCTCGTGGGCCCATCCGCTGGCGGCCGGGCAGCAGGACAAGTTGCTCAAGCCGGTGCCGCCGGGCCAGACGCCGATTTCGCGGCAGGAATTGGCGGAGAAGATCATCGCGGATGCGCTGCCGGTGCGGTTTCAGGTTCAGTTGCACAAGGTGATTTGGCCGGGGGAGAAGCGCGGAGTCTAACCACGGATGAACACAGATGGACACAGATGGGCAGGCGTGGGGGAGGGACTCCACACTTCGGCGGCCGCCGACTACAATCTGTCGGCCAATCGTGGGCGGGGGGAGACATTTAGGCTGGAGACGAGACTTGTTGTTCTTATCTGTGTCCATCTGTGTTCATCTGTGGTTACAACGCTATGACCACGCACCAAACGCTGGCTCTGTTGCGCGGCTATGAATCGCGCAATGTGACGTTCATCAAGGAGGATGGTTCGTGGCCCATCGTCTGGGAACGCGCCAGGGGGGTGCACGTCTGGGATGCCGCGGGAAGGAAGTATTTGGATTTGACCGCCGCGTTCGGTGTGGCGGCGGCCGGGCACGCGAATCCGCGGGTGGTCAGGGCCGGACAGAAGCAGATGGCCCGGCTGCTCCATGCGATGGGCGATGTGCATCCGCACGCGCTGAAGGCCCGGTTGGCGCGGGAGTTGAGCCGAATCACGTTCGAGAGGTGGCAAGCGAAGTCTAAAGTCCAAAGTCTAAAGTCTAAAGTCGTTGGCCAGGGGGCGGGGGGCGCGGGCAAGACGATCTTCTGTAACTCGGGGTTCGAGGCGGTGGAGGCGGCGCTGAAGACGGCGATGCTGGCGACGGGTAAGCCGGGGGTGATTGCGTTTGAAGGGCGCTTATCACGGTCTGGGCTACGGGGCGCTCAATGTCACCCAGCGGGCGCATTTCCGGTCGCCGTTTCGCACGCAGCTTCGCGAGTTCGGGCACTTTGTGCCGTTCCCCAAAGTAGGCCAGGCGTCCCGCCTGGCCCCCAATCCTCCAGAACTCCCAGCACTCCGTGTCGCCGAGTCCCGAATCCGGCGCCTGTTCCGTCGGCAGCGAATCGGCGCAATCCTGGTCGAGCCGATTCAAGTGCGCGGCGGGATCAACATACCGCCGCCGGGCTTCCTGCCGATGTTGCGCCAGCTTTGCGACGAGCACGAAGCGCTGCTGATCCTGGATGAAATTTACACCGGCTTCGGCCGCACGGGAAAATGGTTTGCCTGCGAATACTCGGGCACGCTGCCGGACGTGATTTGCCTCGGCAAAGCGTTGACGGGCGGTTTCCCGCTGTCGGCCTGCGTGGGACGGGCGGACCTAATGGACGCAGCGTGGCCACCCTCGAGCGGGGAGGCGATCCACACGAGCACGTTCCTGGGCCATCCGGTCGGCTGCGCGATGGCGCTGGCGCAGATTCAGGAGATCAAAGCGCTGAAGCTGGTTCAGCGCAGTGCGCACCTTGGGGAGTTTCTGCTCTCGAGCCTCTCGCACCTTGCACCTCGCACCGCGCACCTTGGACTTACCGGCCGCGGCCTTGGGTTGCTGGCCGGCGTGGAGGTTTGTTTGGCGGATGGTTCACCGGCGACGGGAGCCGTGCTTGGGATCGTGAAGGCGCTGCTCCGGCGCGGGTTCATTTTTCTGCCGGAAGGGGAGCATGCGAACGTGATTAGCTTCACGCCGCCGCTGACCATTGGAGAACAGCAGCTACGAGAAGCGGTAAGGGTCCTGGGGGAGGAGTTGCATCGTTACAGGGATACATGAGTTACATGAGGCTTAGGGGATGAGACTCACCGAAATGCGGCAGCTTCTGGCGGCAAGCGGCATCCGGCTGACCAAGTCGCTGGGGCAGAACTTCCTGCACGACGCCAACCAGTTGCGGCGGATCGTGGCGGCTGCCGAGCTGACGAAGGCCGACCGGGTGCTGGAGATCGGGCCGGGGCTCGGGCCGCTGACGGAGCTGCTGATCGCGCAGGCGGGCGAGGTGCTGGCGATTGAGAAGGACGCGCGGTTGGTCGAGTTCCTGCGCCAGCGATTTGAGCGTGCCGAGCAATGCTCGGCGCTCCGCTTGCTGCATGACGATGCGCTCGGATTACCTGAGCCGCGAAGCGCGCGATTGGAGCGAGTGGAAGCTGGTCGCCAACCTGCCTTACTCGGTCGCTTCGCCGATCCTGGTGGAGCTGGCTTGGGAGGGCGAGCGTCCTCGCGAGCCCCATCTCCAGAGGATGTTTGGGCTCGCGAGGACGCTCGCCCTCCCGAACAACTGGGGCGCGGCCCGCAGCGGATGGTCGTCACGCTGCAGATCGAGGTGGCGAAGCGGCTGCTGGCCAAGGCCGGCGCTCCCGATTACGGCCTGCTGACGCTGCTGGTTCAGCTCGACTACGAGCCGCAGGGCTGGTTCAAGATACCGGCCAGTTGCTTCTTCCCGGAGCCGGACGTGGATTCGGCCTGCGTCTGCCTGGTGCGCCGCGAGCAGCCGCTGCTGGCGCCCGAACAGCGGGACACGTTTGTTCGGATCGTGAAGCGGAGTTTTTCGCAGCGGCGCAAGATGATGCTCAAGCTGCTGAAGGAGGATTGGCCCGAGCCGCGCCTGGCCGCGGAGTTCGAGCGGTTGAAGTTGTCGCCGCAAGTCCGCGCCGAGGAGGTCTCGCTGGAGCAATTCGCGCAAATGGCACAAGCGCTGTTCCGGAACCCCTGACGTGAAGGAAGAAATCTTTGATGTCGTCAACGAGCGCGACGAGGTCATCGGCCGGCAGCCGCGCAGCGAGGTGCATCGGCTGGGGCTGATGCACCGGGCGGTGCATGTGCTGGTGTTCAACGCGGCGGGGCAGGTGTTTCTGCAAAAGCGCTCGCATGAAGAAGGATCGGCAGCCCGGCGTGTGGGATTCGTCGGCCTCGGGCCACGTGGACAGCGGCGAGGATTATGACGCCTGCGCCGTGCGCGAGCTGCGCGAGGAGATCGGCCTGCAGTTGAGCGCGGCCCCGGCAGCGGCTGTTCAAGCTGGCCGCCTGCGCCGAAACGGACCAGGAACATGTCTGGGTCTATCGCTGCCAGGCGGAGGGGCCGTTCCGGCTGGACCCGGATGAAATCGAGCGCGGCGGATGGTTTGCGCCGGAAGAGGTGACGCGCTGGATGGCGGAACGGCCGCAGGATTTTGCGGGCGCGCTATTGGTGATCTGGAAGAGGGTCCGCGGCGAGCGCGCTGATCTCGCAGCGCAACCGCCGGGCGCGCGCCGACTCCATCGGGCAGCGGATGCTGGAATCCGCCGGTCGTTCCACCAGGTGGAGCAGGTTGCCCTCGGGGTCCTGGAAGAACAGGACCCTGCCGCCGCCGCCGGCGGGTTTGATGTCATCCGTGAACTTGAGGCCACGCTGCTCGAGTTCGGCCTTGGCGGCGGCGATCGAGTCCACGCGCAACGCCACATGCCGCCAGCCGTTCAGCTTGTTGTTGCTGGTCTGCGGCAGCGAGAGGTCGCCGCCATAGATCTCGAGCATGATCTGGCCCGGCAGGGCCAGCAGGAACGCCGGCGGCGTGTGGTTGTTGCTGAAAACGACCTTGGCCCCAAGCATGCGCGCATACCAATCTTTCAGGGCGGCGGGGTCGCGCGCCGGCAGGCCCAGATGTTCCACACGGAAGTTCACGCGCCATGCTTAGCTGATCCACGCGCCTGAGGCACGCTCTTTCTTTACATTTAGGCTTGATTGCCAAGGCTGTGCGCTGCTAAGATTCGCCAGGATGCTGCAGAATGAGCGCGAGCATAATCTTCTCTGACAACTAAGGAGACAGACATGGGGAAAGGCTACTTTCGGCAGGTGTTTGCCGTTACAAGGTTCATTACGCCCTTGATGCTGACTGCCAGCCTGCAAGCCGGCTCGTATCAAGTCGGCGTCGCTCCGCCCACGGTCAAGGTGATGATCCAGGGAGCGGCCCAGGGCTGGCCATTCGAGGGTACGATTGCCAATCACTACGATCTGTACCTCGCCCGCGGCGAGCATGAGGCAATGCAGGTGGTCGTCATTGCTGCCGACGCATTGACGAACGCCAGCGTCGCCGTCTCCGTGCCGCAGGAGGCTCATGGCGCAGGGCCGCTCAACGGTGAGGCGAACGCATGGCTGGTTGGCCATGTGGACGTGTTCGACAGTATCTGGTACGGGATCGATTTCCCGTTGTACCTGGTCGATTACCACGGCTGGTACCCCGACCCGCTGCTGACGTTCACGAATACCTGTAGTAGCATCAACCCCGGCGATCGGGTGGCGTTCTGGATCGACGTGTCCACGCTACGGGCAGCAACCGCCGGCGACTACGTGGCCACGATCACCGTCACCGCCCACAACAGCCCGAGCACCAACGTCCAGCTCAACATCCATGTTTGGGATTTCGAGTTGCCGTTGAAGACGTCGCTGCCCACGGTGTTTTCGTTAAATGAGACGCTGACCGGTGACGCCGGCGGGCCCAAGAATCTGTACGGCTCGGATTGGGTCGCCAAGGGGATCGCGCAGAAGTTCTACGATTTGCTATTGGCTCGCCGGATGGGGGTGACGCATCTGTACGGAATGCCCGATGACGCTTCGGTGGAATCCTTCGCCAGCATCGTTGACTGGGCGGCGCGGGGTGCGAGCGCTGTGAACCTCAAGAACCTGGGTAAGAGTAATCCCGCGAATCTCTCGAAAGTGACGGACTCCGCATTGAGGGATCTCGTTAACCAGGTGCGCGGCGCCGGCCTCCTGGGCATGTCCTGTGTCTACGGCTACGACGAGTGCGGCTCAAGCTACTTCACCGCGATCCACGACATGTTCAACCAGGTTCACGTTAGCTACCCCGGCCTGCGGACAATGACGACGGCCAAGGATTCCACCTTCGGCCTGTCAACGGGTCTGCGATCAGTGGTGGACATCTGGGTGCCGCAAACGGATGTTTACAGCCAGGCGGCGGCCAACCAGTTACGCGCCGAGGGCAAGGACATGTGGTGGTACATCTGCAGCGGGCCTTGGCGCCCCTATATCAACTTCTTCGTCGAGTACCCGGCGATCGAGCCGCGGCTGCTGATGGGGTTGATGGCCTACAAGTGCCAAACGGGCGGGTTCCTCTACTACAGCATCGCCAAATGGCTGTTTGCGAGTTGGCACGGCCCGATCACGTCCGGGCCGTACACAAACTGGGATCCAAGGAGCGGGGACCACAACAATGGCGACGGCAGTCTGTTCTGCGCCGGGGCCGATGGGCCACTCCCCACCATCCGGTCGGAAAACATCCGCGACGGGCTGGAGGACTATGAGTATCTGAAGTTGCTGGGAGACTTGGTCAGGACCATGTCGGCGGTCAGCCAGCCGACACCGCAACAGCTCGCGTGGATCAGTTCGGCTCAACAACTGCTGGCGGTGCCGGCAACCCTCATCGCCTCCGTGACCTCGTACACGCGGAATACAGCGGCGCTGGAGAGCTATCGCGAACAACTAGCTGCTGCCATTCTGACCGGCAACGTATTGTCCGCCTACGGCAAGCAGTTAACCATTGCGCCAGCCTCGACCGGGAATGTACGCCTCCTCTGGCCGACGAACCCGGCCGGATTCAGTCTCGAAGCCAGCACAAATTTGGGCGCTACCACCTGGTCCAACATCCTGCCGGCGCCGGTGGTCATCGGCACCAACAACGTGGTCACGAATGCCATGGACACGCCGCGGAAATTCTATCGCCTGCGCCGCTAGGCATTGGCAGTCCCTGGTCGGCCCCGCGCGACGGGGTTGGCAGCGTTTCCAGGGCCGGGTGGCTGCCTTCTATTTCCAGCGTGTTTCGTTGTCGGTCCAGTTCTGGCGGGCGTTAGGTTGTTCTCCTGCGTTTCGTCCTCCCGTAGCGGCAGCAGTTCGTTTTCGCGTGGCTGCGTCTCATCGGCTGGCAGCGTTAGCCCCTCACATCGCCCCCGGAGCCACACCCTTTCAAACACTTGCCAAGGTTCGCGCGGGTCTGGTTCAATTGCAGCCAGGACCGTACGATGATCGGACACGACAAACACGCGGGTTGGGATTTCTGCGCGGTCGAGACGCAGGAGGCTCGGCAGTTCGAGCAAGGATCTGTTTTTGCATCTGTGTTATGAAAAAGAAATCTCTAGGCAGTTCGGGTTTGACAGCTTCAATCGTAGGCCTTGGGGCCTGGGTGCTTGGCGGTGGACAACTTTGGGGAAAGGACACCGATGATGCGGAGTCAGTGCGCACCATCCAGGCGGCGCTGGACCTGGGCCTCAATCTCATCGATACCGCTCCCGGCTACGGGTGGGGACGCAGCGAGCAGGTAGTGGGGCGAGCGCTGAAGGGCCGGCGGGATAAAGCGGTAGTCGCCACGAAATGCGGCATTTGGTGGGAGGACTCCCGCGGCAGCTACTTTGCTGATTTGGATGGCAGAAAAGTCAACCGCAGCCTGCGTCCCGACACCATTCAGATCGAGGTCGAACACAGCCTTCGGCGTCTCGACATCGACTGTATTGACCTTTACCAGACCCATTGGCCGAGCGCGCCTCCCGACTTCACACCCATTGCCGATACGATAGCTGTAATGCTGAAACTCAAAGAACAGGGCAAGATTCGCGCCATCGGAGTCTCCAACGTTTCCCTGGACGAACTGAAGGAGAACGTCCGGTGTGGCGCCATCGCGAGCGACCAGTTCCGCTACTCCATGCTGCATCGCGAAGCTGAGCAGGACATTTTGCCGTATTGCGCGCAAAACAATATCGGGACGCTGACCTACATGTCCCTTGAACAGGGACTGCTTACAGGCAAGGTCGGCATGGACCGCCAGTTCGCGCCCGGGGAATTCCGCAGCAATTCGGCATGGAATGATTGGTTCATCCCGGCCAACCGCCAACGCGTGCTCAACCTGCTGGCCTCCTGGCGGGACCTGACCAACAAGTATCATTGCACTCTCTCCCAACTGGTTATCGCGTGGACGGCCGCGCAACCCGGAGTCACCCACGTGCTGGCTGGCGCGCGGAACCACACCCAACTGAGTGAGAATGCAAAAGCAGGCGAGCTGGAGCTTCAGCCCGCCGACCTGATGCGTATCCGCAAGGATGTGACCGCGCTCGGTGAACCGGTTAAGGCATAGAGCGTGTTGAATTGTACCAGCCGACATGAGCCAGCCTCCTGACGGGCGTGATGGGAGGGCGAGCGTCCTCGCGAGCCGTGATTCCCTCAGGGTTCCTGAGATGTTTGGGCTCGCGAGGACGCTCGCCCTCCCCATGACGACGGCGCGTCTCAGGAGCATGCTGGCTTGCGTATTGGCGCTGAGCTTCGTTTCAGCTCTTGGCGCGGGCGAACCTCGGGACCTTTCGTTCGTCGCGGCTCAAGACCGGAGTGAGCAACGGTATGTGTTGGTGCTGCCGGAGGCGTATGATTCCACTCAACCGCATGACGTGCTGGTCTGCCTCCACGGTCATGGGTCTGACCGCTGGCAGTTTGTGCGCGCAGAGCGCGCGGAGGCCCGCGCGGCCCGTGACATTGCCGCGCGTTACCGCATGATTCTCGTCTCACCCGATTACCGGGCCAAAACGTCATGGATGGGAGCCGCCGCGGAGGCAGACCTCGTGCAAATTATCGCCGAGCTGAAAAAGCAGTACGCCGTCCGCAGAGTCGTGGTTTCGGGCGGCTCAATGGGGGCGACCAGTTCCCTGACCTTCACCGCTCTTCATCCCGACCTGGTGAACGGCGTGGTAGCGCTCAATGGGCATGCCAACCATCTTGAATTTACGAATTTCCAGGAGGCGATTCAGATCGCCTTCGGAGGAACAAAAGAAACGATTCCGGAGGAATACAGAAAGCGCAGCGCGGAGTTCTTTCCGGAGAGGTTCACGATGCCGATTGCCATCACGGCCGGAGTAAAGGACGTCACGGTACCGCCGGATAGCGTCATGCGGTTGGGCCGGGCGATTCAAGAGCACAACCCGGCTGTTCACCTGGACCTTCAGGAGACTCGAGGTCATGAAACGGAGTACGAAGCGGCGTTCTCGGCGTATGACTTCGTGATCCGGGCGCTGGCCTCGAAGGCTGTCCGCGTTGCCGTTGCGATCAACGGCCAGACCATCCCACCGGCGCCGGGTTCGACCGCGGGCGTTTGGTCTTATGCGGACGGAGAGAAGGGAGCCCAAGTCCTCCTCACCGGCCACGCCGCCGTGCCGGGATCCTGGCGGATGACTGCGGCTCTGAACACGGGCGATGAGGTGCGGTTGTCCATTGTCCCTAATGGAGCAGGGCGAGTTAGCTTTCGAGCCGAGCCGTTATCTCCTGCGGTTTTGCGTTGCCGGGCAGAGACCAACGCGCTGGTCATCAAAGCCGTCTCCGGCCCGGGGGCGGTGTGCCTCACACAGTTCGCGTTTCAGGACGGCCCGGCAAGCTTCGCACCCGAGCGCCGACCTTTCTCCCGTGGCCCGGTGATGGCCTCCCCGGACCCGCACCCGGCCATCGCTGAAGCCCTGGTGGAGTGGGACTGGCGGATGCAGGACGGGATTCAGACTCCCCGTGAGTCGAGGAGTTACCGCCAGGCAATTGAGAAATTGGTGCGTCAGACCGACGCCCTCGTCGCTGAGCGGTCGGCGACCAAGACTCTTAGCCCGGCTATGGCGTCCGCGTGGAAATCCCTGTGCTCGGCCGGTTTGCCCCCGGCTGACGATGCTTCCGCCGGGGAGACTCGCTGGCTCGAGTTTCATCGCCTGCGCCGACAACTCATTCTGGCTAACTCGCTCTTCAAGCTGTCATCACTCCTGTTTGTGAAACATGTCCCTTCTGTCATGAGTCACCAGCTTACCCAGGTCTATGGGTACTGTGCCCGTCCGGGCGGAGGCTTGTTTGTCCTGACGGAACCCGGGGCCAGCATGCGCACGCGTGACATCACACCGGC
Source organism: uncultured Verrucomicrobiae bacterium (assembly GCA_963822005.1). Lineage (GTDB taxonomy): Bacteria > Verrucomicrobiota > Verrucomicrobiia > Limisphaerales > UBA8199 > PALSA-1440. The sequence goes on from CAWGGD010000026.1 coordinate 102,033, forward strand.
CGCCCTCCCGCCGGGCAATTTTATGACCCCGGAGCTTTCCTGCGATGCAGGGAGAGTTCTCTTCGCCTATTGTCCGGTGAAGGAAGCGCCCGCTTCCTGGGATTTCAATGACCAGACCAGGCACTTGCGGTATCACATCCACGAACTTTCGCTGGACTCCGGAAAAGTCCGGGCGCTGACCCGGGGTGACACCGACAATTTTTCGCCCGTGGTTTTGCCTTCCGGTGAAGTGCTTTTTCTTTCGACCCGGCGCGGGGGCTACCACCGGTGCGGGCGGGGTCCGTGTTTTGTTTACACCCTCGCGCGAATGGGAGCGGACGGCCGGAACGCGCGGAGTATTTCTTTTCACGAAACGCATGAATGGGACCCTTCCCTGTTGAACGATGGCCGGGTCGTTTACACTCGTTGGGATTATGTGGACCGCAATGCGGTGCATTACCAGCAGCTCTGGTCGGCGTTTCCCGATGGCAGCAACGCCCAAATCTACTACGGAAACAACACTTGGAACCCAACCGGGATCTGGGAGGCGCGCGCCGTCCCCGGCAGTTCGCGGATCATGGCGACAGCGGCCCCGCACCATGGCATGAGCGCCGGTTCGGTCGTCCTGTTGGACACGACGCGGGGTATCGACGGAAAAGAGCCGCTGACTCGCCTGACCCCGGACGTGCGATTTCCCGAATCCGAATTTCCGCTGGCTGTCGGGCCCAGCCCAACAGCCTATGAGTTTGACACGCCGATCAAGGGGCACTGGGCGACTACGCTGGTGGAAGCCTGGAGAGAGCAAAGCGTGCCGGAGGAGGAAATACGCTGGCCGGGTCATTGCTACAAATCACCCTGGCCACTCTCCGAGAAGTTCTTCATGGTGTCCTACAGTTTCGACCAACTGGTGGGCGAACGGGGAGCGAATACTCCGAACATGTTCGGCCTCTATTTTGCCGATGTATTCGGCAATAAGGAGTTGGTTTACCGCGATCCTGCGATCTCCAGTCTTTGGGCCCGGCCGCTGGCCAGGCGCACTCCGCCACCCGAGGTGCCGGCTCTCAACCCTCAACCTTCCACTCTCAACCATCTGGCTGGGGAGAGCGGGACGTTCTTCTTGAGCGATGTCAAGCAGAGCTGGCCCCGTCTGCCCGGCGACATGCCCGTCACGCATCTGCGAATCGTCCAGGTGTTGCTGAAGACCACGCCCAATGCCGACTCTCCAAGAGTCGGTGCCGCGTTTGCCGCGCCGGGAAAGCAGGTGCTGGGGACGGTGCCGGTGGCGGCTGACGGGTCGGCTTGGTTCGAGGTGCCAGCCCGGACACCGGTCCTGTTCCAGGCGCTCAATGCCCAGGGACGTGCGGTGCAGACGATGCGCAGTCTCGTATATCTGCAGCCCGGCGAGCATCGGAGCTGTATCGGGTGCCACGAACAGCGAACGAAGACAGCCTCCGCTGGCGTGCCCGCGCAGGCCCTTGGGCGCGCGCCCTCCAAGATCAAACCCGGACCGGACGGCGCGCGCCCCTTCAGCTATCCGCGCCTGGTTCAGCCGGTTCTCGATCGGCATTGCGTCCGGTGCCATGATGGCAAGGAGCCCGGGCGACCGGTGTTGACTAGCGAACCGGAAGGGGATTTCACGAAATCCTATAATGCCCTGGTAAGCCGCGTTTCTTTTACGGCCTGGAACCGTCCCGAACAGAACTTTGAGCCGATGACCGAGCCGTTGCGCTTCGGCGCGATCGCCAGTCCGCTGGCGAGAATGCTGGACCAGGGCCACGGGAAGGTGGCGCTAACCCCGGAGGACCAGGAGCGGCTGAACACGTGGATAGATGCGAACGCGCTGTTTTACGGAACGTTCGACGTGAACGAGCAAAAGAAACAATTACTTGGGCAGGCGATTGAGGGCCCGAAAGAGTAACGCTCGTCTCGGCCGCCGCCCGGCCACTTCGCTCCAGAAAAGACAAAGTTGACACGCCTCCTTTGTGGGAGCGCTGGCTGGCAACGCTTGACCCGTGCCCGGCCCTCCGTTAGGTTGCGGCATCAACGCATTTTGCTGTTATGGATAATTTCCTGGTGCCGATGGTGGTGGAGCAAACCGGACGCGGCGAGCGCGGTTACGACATCTACTCGCGCCTGCTGGTGGACCGGATCGTGTTCCTGGGCACGCCCGTGGACGACATGGTGGCGAACCTCATCATCGCGCAGCTGCTGTTCCTGCAGATGAGCGATCCCAAGAAGGACATCCATCTCTACATCAATTCCCCGGGCGGCAGCGTCACCGCCGGGCTGGCGATTTATGACACCATGCAGTTCCTGACCTGCGACGTGAACACCTACTGCATCGGGCAGGCGGCCAGCATGGGGGCGGTGCTGCTGTGCGGCGGCACCAAGGGCAAACGCTACGCCCTGCCCAACTCGAACATCATGATCCACCAGTTGCTGGGCGGCGCGGAGGGCCCGGCCAGCGACGTGGAAATCCGCGTGCGCTACATGCTCAAGCTCAAGCAGCGCCTCAACAGCATCATCGCCAAGCACTGCGGCCGCTCGATCGAACAGGTCGAGAAGGACACCGACCGCGACAATTTCATGACGCCCCGAAGAAGCCAAGGCCTACGGCCTGGTGGACGAAGTCGTGCAGTCCCGCAAGGAGATTCCCGGCCTGGCCGAGCGCGCCACCAGCCTGGCCGACAAGAAGGAATAGCCGCCATGGCCCGCCCGACCAACCTCACGCTCTGCAGCTTCTGCGGCAAGTCCCACGCCGAAGTCAAGAAGCTCATCGCCGGGCCGGGCGTTTACATCTGCGACAACTGCGTCATCCTCTGCAAGCAGGTCCTCGACAAGGAACTGGCCGCGCAGCCCAAGCGGCACAAGCCGCGCGTCAACATCCCCAAGCCCGCCGAGATCAAGCGCCAGCTCGACCTCGCCTGCGTCGGCCAGGAGCACGCCAAGAAGACGCTGGCCGTCGCGGTGCACAACCATTACAAGCGCATCCTCCAGGAACCCCCGGCGGCGCCGGCGGAAGAGGAAGAGACCGCGCCCGCCGACCCGCACGCGGAGGTCGAGATCGAGAAGAGCAACATTCTCATGATCGGGCCGACCGGCTCGGGCAAGACGCTGCTCGCCCGCACGCTGGCGCAGATCCTGGACGTGCCCTTCGCCATCGCCGACGCCACCACGCTGACCGAGGCCGGCTACGTGGGCGAGGACGTCGAGAACATCATCCTGCGCCTGCTGCAGAACGCCGATTACGACGTGAAGCGCGCCCAGCGCGGCATCGTTTACATTGACGAGATCGACAAGATCGCCCGCAAGACCGAGAACGTCTCGATCACGCGCGACGTTTCGGGCGAAGGCGTGCAGCAGGCGCTGCTGAAGATCCTGGAAGGGACGGTCTGCAGCGTCCCGCCGCAGGGCGGCCGCAAGCATCCGCAGCAGGAATACATCCGCGTGGACACGTCCGACATCCTGTTCATCTGCGGCGGCGCGTTTGTCGGCCTGGAGCGCATCATCCAGCGCCGCCTGGGCAAGCACGTCATGGGCTTCCGCGCCGCGGAGGACGGCCTGAAGGCCGCACGCCATCAACCGGCAGGAGATCCTCCAGCACGTCGAGCCGGAGGATCTGCTTGGCTTCGGCTTCATCCCGGAGTTCATCGGCCGCCTGCCGATGGTGACCGTGCTGGCGGAACTGACCGAGGCCCAGTTGGTCTCCATTCTGACCGACACCAGGAACGCCCTGACCAAGCAATACGCCAAGCTCATGGCCATGGAAGGCGTGGAGCTGGAGTTCTCGCCGGACGCCCTGCACGAGCTGGCGGCCCAGGCCATCAAGAAGGGCACCGGCGCGCGCGCGCTGCGCAGCCTGCTCGAGCGGCTGATGCTCGACATCATGTACGACGTGCCCAGCAGCGACGACATCCTCCACATCCACATCACCCAGCCCGTGGTGACCGGCCAAACCAAGCCGCTCATCCGCCGCAAGCCCGGCCGCGCGGCCGCCTGAGCTGTAATGACTCAAGAAGAGAGGGGAACCGCTCGGAATGGAAGGGTTCAAGGTCCCCACGAACCTCAGAGAAGGACAGCCGGCCGCCCGCCAGAACTGCGCCGGCAACGGCCACGGCACTCCACGCAACCAGATCACCGTCCCCGCGCACGCAGTGCGCGCCATGTGAAAACCCCGCCAGGGGTTTAACGAATGTTGCCCAGGGTCGGAACGCGGTGGGCCTGGGGGGCCGCGTTCCGACCCTGGGTCACGCCGCCCCAAAAAACCATCCGCCTCTCCTCCGTAACGGAGGGGAGGGGGCAGGGGAGAGGAGGTTGTCCGCCGCAGCTCGCAGGGAGAGATGACCCACGTTCTTGGACGGTTGGGCGTCGGCGGGCATGAGCGCCAGCGAGCTGAACTTGGCCGGGGTGCGAGCCGCACTCTTCCTCGCCTGTCTCGCCGGTTTTCACGAAGTGGAGCGCAGTGAAAAGCCGGCGAGTCAGGCGTTGTTTGCCTTGGGGGCCGGCCAAGGGTCGCGAGTTCGTGGGGGCTTGCCACGACTTAGCGGACGAAGTCAAAAGCGACAGGAGAGCAGACGCCAACGCTTGCCAGCCGGGGCGAATGTTGAATGGTAATGGGAGTTGGTTGCGGCTCCTCTATGGCTTCGCGTGGAAGCGAAGCAGTAGCAGCAAGCCAAGGGAGAGCAGGCCTAGAGCGGGAGGTTCTGGCACCAGGGTTACCACCAGGTCAAGTCCGGTATTGTCCCAACCAAAGCTGTATAAGCCTATTCCGACCACGAAATCCAGCTGATCTCCCACTCGAGCTGCAGGCTGTCATTGAAAGGGGCAGTGGAGGTACGGCCAGCGATGTATCCCTCGAAGATGGAGGCTCCATTGTTGAGGATGTGCACGTCGGTCTGGGCGCCGTAATACTGATCGACGCTGTTAAACTGGCCTTGGAGTTGAAAGCGGCCGCCTTCCGGAGGCGTAAAGCGAAGTATGCTGAATTCGCCATTTGGACTGCAATGAAGACTAATCTGGTGCGGATTCCACACTATGTTGGCTTCTGGGTCCGGAGTGTAGACAATGATGCTATCAGTTGGATT
>CAWGGD010000027.1:0-265126 GCA_963822005.1 uncultured Verrucomicrobiae bacterium
GCTGAGGTGAGGTCAGCGGGTGGCGTTTACGAGCGCGGAGGCGGCTTGCGGCGGGGCGGCGGTTACGGCGGCGACGGAGGTGGCGAGGGTGTCGAGGATGCGGGCGGGGGCGATGCCGAGGGCGAGGATGCCCCCAATGAGGAGAACGCAGAGGGCGCGAGTGGGCCAATCGAGGCGGATGAGGGGCCGGTCGCCGGGGTCGCGGAAGCAGGCTTCGCGGACAACGCAGAGGTAGTAATAGACAGCAATGGCGGCGTTGATGACGGCGATGATGACGAGGAAAACGTAGCCCTTTTCCAAGGCAGCCTTGAGCAGGGCGAGCTTGCCCATGAACCCGACGAAGGGCGGGATGCCCGCCAGCGCGAAGACGCCGACGATGAGGGTCAAGGCGAGCAAAGGGGCGCGGCGGTGGAGGCCGGCGAGGTCTTCGAGGGAGACATTGGTGCCGTCGGGGGAGACTTTGCAGATGACCACAAAGCAGGCCAGCACCATGAGCAGGTAGCCGATGATGTAGTAGAGGGCGGCGGTGTAACCGAACTGATCGAGGGCGACGAAGCCGATCAGGGCGTAGCCGGCGTGGGCGATGCCGGAGAAACCGAGCAGGCGTTTGAAGTCCTTCTGGACCAGGGCAATGAGGTTGCCGTAGAACATGGAGCCGGTTGCGAGGATGGCGAGCATGATGGCAACGGTGTGATTGTCCGGCGTGGCCAGGGACACGAAACGGACCAGGACGGCGACGGCGCCGATCTTGGGCAGGGAGGCGACAAGGCCGGCGGTTTCGTTGGAGGCGCCCTGATAGACGTCGGGCGTCCAGAAGTGGAAGGGGAAGATGGCCAGCTTATAGTAGAGGCCGCAGAAGGTCAGGGCGAGGCCGGCAATCGCCAGGGGCGAATGGATGAGCGGCTGGAGACGGGGAAGCAAATCGGTGAGGGAAGTCGTTCCGGTGAGGCCGAAGAGGTAGCTCATGCCGAAGAACATGACGCCGTTGGCGGCCACGCCGAACATGATGTATTTGATCGCCGATTCCATCTGGGTCTTCTGGCCTTCGCGTTCGCGGCGCATGGCGACCATGAAGTAGAGGGGGAAGGCGGAGACTTCCAGGGCGACGACGAGGGTGATGATATCTACGCAGCTCACGAGCATCACGAGCCCGGACACGCTGAGCGTCAGGAAGAGGTAATACTCGGGCTTAACGTCCTCGCGGATGTCCTCCAGGTTGCCGCTGAGGAGGAGGATGAGGGCGAAGCCGCCGGCAAAGACCAGTTTGAGGACCTGGGAGAACAGGTCCACGCGGTAGGCGCCGCTGAAGAGGGTGGCTTCCTGGCCCAGGCAGAAGATGCAGGCGATGATGGTGGCCAGGGCGGTGACCAGCGCGGCCGTTCGGGCCTGGCGCGCGCGCGATTCGCCCAGCGTGACGACAAAGAGAACCAGCGCACCAGCTAGCAAGACCAGTTCGGGGAGGAAGGCCGTGAAGGGGGAAGACGTCATGGAAAGATACGACGCGTCGGCTGTGCAAAATCCGAAGTCCGAAGTCCGAAGTCCGAAAACCGAATGGCGAGGGTCAGGGCGGTGCCGACCTTCGGACTTCGGACTTCGGACTTCGGACTTCGGATTTCAGGGCACAATGGCATAGGTGGTGGCAGGAGGAGCCTGGTGCGCTTGTTCAAGAAGGTGCTTCACGCTGGCGTCGAGGACGCGGGTAAAGGGTTCGGGATGGAGGCCAATCCAGAAGACAAAGACCAGCAGCGGCGTGAGGGTCAGGATCTCGCGCAGGCCGAGGTCCTGGAGCCGGGAATGGTCGGGATTGCGGGTGCCGCCGTAGGCGACTTTCTGCAACATGCGGAGCATATAGGCGGCAGCGAGCACGACGCCGGGGACGACGCAGATCATCATTGTGATAGCGGCGGAGTTGGTCTTGGCGAGGAGGAAGCCGCCGGCCATAACCATGAATTCGCCGATGAAGCTGTTGGTGCCCGGGAAGGCCAGGGACGAGAGAGCGAACACGCCGGCGAACATGGCAAAGATGGGCATGGTCTTGCCCATGCCGGCGGTCTGCATCAGGTCCCGGGTGTGCAGCCGCTCATAGATGATGCCGACGACAATGAACAGGGCGCCGGTGGTGACGCCGTGGTTGACCATCACCAGCACCGCGCCCTGAATGCCCAACTCGTTGAGGGCGAAAATGCCCAGGGTGGCGAAGCCCATGTGGGCAACGCTGGAATAGGCGACGAGCTTCTTGAGGTCGGTTTGCGCCAGGGAAGTCAGGCCGCCGTAGAGGATGGCGACGACGGAGAGCCAGAGGATGTAAGGCGTGAAGACCTGGGTGGCGTAAGGAGTGATCGGCAGGGAGAAACGCAGGAAACCGTAGGTGCCCATCTTCAGCAGGATGCTGGCGAGGATGACGCTGCCGGCGGTGGGGGCTTCCACGTGGGCGGCGGGCAACCAGGTGTGGAAGGGGAACATGGGCACCTTGATGGCGAACGAGATGAAGAAGGCGAGGAAAATCCAGATTTGGAAACTGTGCGGATAGTTGCGTCCCATCATGTCGGGGATGCTGAAGCTGCCGACCTGGAGCCGGAGGGCGATCATGGCGACGAGCAGCAGGACCGAGCCTGCCATGGTGTAGATGAAGAACTTGAGGGCGGCGTAAATTTTGCGGGGGCCGCCCCAAACGCCGATGAGCAAGGCCATGGGGATGAGCATGGCTTCCCAGAAGACGAAGAAGAGGACGAAGTCGAGGGCGCAGAACACGCCGACCATGGCGGTTTCCATGATCAGCAGGCAGATCATGAACTCCCTGAGGCGCGTTTGGATGTAGCGCCAGGAGCCAGGACGCACAGCGGCATGATGAGGGTCGTCAGCAGGATGAGCAACAAGCTGATGCCATCAATGCCGAGGGCGTAGTTGATGCCCAGCCACGGAATCCAACTGGCGAACTCGGCGAACTGGAACTTCGCCGTGCTCGAGTCGAAGCGCCACCAGAGTTGCAGTGAGAAGAGGGCGATGGCCGAGGTGGACAGGAGCGTCCACCAGCGCAGGAGGCGCTCGCTGCGGAGGAAGGCCGCGACCGCAGCGGCGAGCAGCGGGCTGAAGATCAACGCGCTCAGCAAGGTGGAGCTTTCGGTTGGGCTAGCCTGCATAATTAAGAGCGCGGCACGGCCGCAGCCGGAGATAGCGAGAGAATAGCCAATAGCCAATAGCCAATGGCAGATGGCAGATCACTCACTGCCGCGGGCTGTGAAATGGGTCTAGGGGTGCTCATTTGGCCACGGCGTGGAAATTGGAATACCAGAGGAAGGCGATGATGAGGAGAGCGGCGACGGCAAAGGCGAAGGCCAGGCTTTGCTGCATCTGACCGCGCTGGGCGAAGCGGAGCCGGCGCCCGATGCCCCGGATGCTTTCGGCGAAACCGTCCACCACACCGTCAATGACCTCATTATCAAACAGGCCCGGCCACGCGGGCGCTCAACATGAGCGGGACGAGCCCGGCCAGGCGATAGACTTCGCCGATGAAGGTGTCCACGAGCTGAACCGGCTTGCGGGCGACCCAGAGGAAGACGCGCCAGCCTTTGCGGTAGAACCAGTCAAGGTCGAGGTTGGTCTGCTCGTGCGGCGAAATCAGCTTCAGTTTCACCAGCACGAAGAAGCCGAGGGCGGTGAACAGAAGAATCTGCAGGCTCTCGAAGATGTGATAGGCGTTGTAAGGATGGTAGGCGACTTCGTGGCCCTGGAACGGGAGTTGGAAGTAGAGATAGGGCGTGTAGCAGCCGATGAAGATGCACAGGAATGCCGTGACGCCCATCGCGGCCATCATGTTCCAAGGCGGATCGCTGGCGCGCTCCCAGGTCCGCGGCTGGCAGTTGTTTTTGCCGAACCAGATGAAGTAGGGAATCTTCAGTCCGTTGCAATAGAAGGTGCCGATGGCGGCGAGGTTGAGCAGGAACGCCGCCCAATAGACATGGGATTCGAAGCCGGCCTGCACGATCATGGACTTGCTCACGAAGCCGCTGAACAACGGGAACGCCGAGATCGAAAGGCCGCCGATGAGGGTGAAGAGGAAGGTCCACGGCATCTTCTGGTAGAGGCCGCCGAGCCGGCTCATGCGCGTCTCGCCGGTCATGTGCAGCACCGCGCCGGAGCCCATGAAAAGCTGGCCCTTGTAAAGGATGTGGGCGAACGCGTGCGCGCAGGCGCCGTTGAGGGCGAGCTGGCCGACCGGCGTGCGCGGATCGCCGAGGCCGACACCGGCGACCATGTAGCCGACCTGGCTGACGATGTGGTAGGCGAACAGCCGGCGCGCGTCGTTCTCGATGATGGCATAGACGACGCCGTAGAGCGACATGATGACGCCGAGCACGACGAGCAGTTCCATGCCGGGGAAGCCGCGTGCGAGCGCATAGACGGCGGTCTTGGTCGTGAAGGCGCTGAGGAAGACCGAACCGTTGAAGGTGCCCGCCGGATAAGCGTCGGGCAGCCACGCGTGGAGCGGCGGCACGGCGGCGTTGAGGATGAAGCCGATCAGGATGAGGTAGCCCGCGGCGGTGGTGTGCTGGACGTCAAAGGCGTTGAAAGCGAAACTGCCGGTTGCGTTGGCGTGCAGCACGATGCCCGCCAGCAACGAGACGCCGCCCGCGACGTGGACCAGCAGATAGCGGTAACCCGCAGCGACCGAGGCCGGTTCGCGGCGGAACCAGATGAGGAACACCGACGAGAAGGCCATCACTTCCCAGAACAGGAAGAGGGTGAGCAGGTCGCCGGCAAAAATCGCGCCGAGCGAGCCGGCCACGTAAGTCCACGCGGCGATGTGCTGGACGTCCTCCTCGACGTGCAGGCCGTAGAGCGTGCCGATGCAGCACATCAGGCTCATGATGTGCGCGAACACCAGGCTCAGCGAGTCCACGCGGCCGAAGACGAGCGTCCAGTCGAGGAACAGGATTTCGCCGAAGCTGCCTTTCGGCGCGAAGGACATCCACACCACGAGGCCAAAGACCGTCAGCGGCACGGCCATCAGGAACGGTTTCTTGAACCGGCGCGGCACCAGCGGCAGCAGCAACGCGCCGGCGATCAAAACCAGCGAGGGATGAATCCAGAGATTACTCATCGTAGTAGTCCTCGCTGCGGGAGACGAAGTAGTGGCCGAAAAGCTTGGAGAACAGCACGAGCGCCCCGCAGCCGAGCAAACCGAAGCGCGGCCCAGAACGCGGGCCAATGCTCCGCCGCGGTGTGCGCGTGCTCCTTGTCAACGATGGCGGGAATGGCGTCCGCGATTGCGATCAGCGCGAGGAGGGCGCAGGAAATCCAGACCACCGTCTTGAGCCGGTCGCGCAGGAATTCGATGAGCTTGGCGAGTTTCATTACAGGACCGCGTGGACGAAGCGCATGAAGAAGCCGGGCCAAAGGCCGATGATGACGGAAATGGCGGCGGTGATGCAGAGGGGAACCACCAGCGCCGGGTGGGCTTCGCCGAGCTTATGCGCGGCGTCCTCGCGCGAGGGCTGGCCGAAGTAGCCAGTATAGACGACTGGAGCGAAGTAGGCGGCATTGAGCAGCGTGCTGACCAGGAGCACGACAATGATGCCGACCGACCCGGCGTCAAAGGCACCGTTCAGGAGATACCATTTGCTGACAAAGCCGGCCACAGGCGGCGCGCCGATCATGCTCAGCGAGGCGATGGCGAAGGCGCCGAAGGTGAAGGGCATGGCACGCGCCAGGCCGTTCATCTCGGAGATGTTCTTCTTGTGGGTGGCGACATAGATCGCGCCCGCGCAGAAGAAGAGGGTGATCTTGGAGAAGGCGTGGTTGGCGATGTGGACCAGGCCGCCCTCGATGCCCGGCCGGGTCAGCAGGGCCACGCCGAGAATGATGTAGGAGAGCTGGCTGACGGTGGAGTAGGCCAGCCGCGCTTTCAGGTTGTCCTTGCTCAGCGCGACGATGGAGGCGACAACGATGGTGATGGAAACGAAGTAGGCGGTCGGGAGGCCGAGGTTGAGCGCCTGCATCGTATCCACGCCGAAGACGTAAAGCATGACGCGGACGGTGGAGAACACGCCGACCTTGACGACGGCGACGGCGTGCAGCAGCGCGCTGACGGGCGTGGGCGCGACCATGGCGCTGGGCAGCCAGTTGTGGAAGGGCATCACGCCGTTCTTGGCGAAGCCGAGAATGCAGCAGGCGTAGAGAGCGGTCGTCACCCAGCGGTTGACGTCCGGCGGCAGGATGCCGGTGTTGATGTTGTTGGCGAAGTCGAGGTTCCCGTTCAGGACGTAGATCACGACCATGGCCGGCAGGATGAGGCCCTTGGCGGTGCCGGTCAGGTAGGTGAGGTATTTCGTGCCGCTCTCGTAGCTTTCCTCGTCTTGATGATGCGCGACCAGGGGATAGGTGCTGACGCTGACGATCTCGTAAAAGAGATACAGGGTGAGCAGGTTGTCGGAGAAGGCGCAGCCGATGGCGCCGAACAGGGCCAGGGCGAAGCAGGTGTTGAAGCGCGTTTGCTCATGCTCGTTGAGGCCGCGCATATAGCCCGCCGAGTAAAACACGGTGACGCACCCACAGGAACGAGGCCGAGAGCGCGAAGACCATGGACAGCGCGTCGGCCCGCAGGGCGATGCTCGCCCCCGGCAGCAAGCGAAAGACGCAGAAATAAAGCCGCTTGCCGGCGAGGACGTCCGAGATCATCGAAGCGGTGAGGACGAAGAGCGTGGCGGCGGCGAGGAACGAGCAGGTTTCGCGCACGTTGGGCCGCTTGCCGGTGGCCATGACGAGGCCCGCGCCAAGCAGCGGGGCCAGGATCGCCAGGAGGAGCCTGATATCGTGAACGGGTTCCATTGCCCTAGCCGTTCAGTTCGGAAAGCTCCCGGGTCTTAACGGAGCGGTAGTTGCGATAGACCGCGATGATGATGCTCAGGGCGATGGCGATTTCCGCCGCCGCCAGTCCCATGATAAACAGCACGAAAATCTGGCCGACGGCCGGGTCGGGCGCCTTGAAGCGATTGAACGCCATCAGGTTAAGCGAGGCGGCGGAGAAGATCAGCTCGCCGGCGATCAGCATGCCGATGAGCGTGCGGCGCCGCAGCAGGCCGAAGACGCCGATCGCCAGCAGCAAAGCGGCGACCGTGAAGTAGATGTCCGGTCGGTCAGGCAAAAGTGAGTGGGTCATGGTTTGGTTCGTCCGGTCCGGGCGATGGCCAGCGCGCCGATGATGGCGACCAGCAGCGCGAGCGAGATCAGCTCGAAGGCCATGCTGTAAGTCGTGAGCAGCGATTTCCCGATGGCGCTGATCGAGCCGTCGTTGACGCGGCTCACCGGCGCAGTCCAGTCGTGGCCCACACCCAGGCGCCAAAGGCCCCAGAAGATCGCGGCACTGACCAGCAGCGCCAAGCCGCCCCACAGGACGGTTGATCGCAGAATTCTCGTCCCGGACGGGCTCGTCCGGCTCGGCCAGCATCACCGCGAAGACGATAGTGACGCAGACGGCGCCAACGTAGATGAGGATTTCCATCAGGGCCAGAAACGGGCTGTGCAGGAAATAGTAAAGCCCGGCCAGGCCGATGCAGCAGATCGCCAGGCCGCACACGCTGCGGATGATCCGCGCCGTCAGGGCGGCAAGGAGCGCGCCGGCGACAGTGGTCGCAACGCAGAGGAGGAAGATCGCGCCGACGATCATCGGCGAAGCGGGAAAGGAGGTCATTTCACCTCCAGCTTGAGGGGTTCCGGCCTCGGCTGCTCCAGCCTGGGGGCTGCCGGGGGGAGGGGTTCAGGCGGCGTGTTGCGGGCGGGGCTGGCACCAGGCGGGACGACCGGTGAACCCGCACGCGGGGACGCCTGCGCTACACAGACCTCGGTGCGCTCGGCCTCGAGTGATTCGTTCTCCAGGCGCTTGAAGAGGTCCATGATGTAGTCCTCCTTGTTCGTGCTGGCCAGGTTGTACTCATGGGAGAACCGGATGGCGCCGTCGCGGCAGGCTTCGACGCAGGAGCCGCACAGGCTGCACTTGGTGAAGTCGAGCATGAACTCGGTGACGGACTTCTTCTTGGCGCCCTCCAGCTTCGCGCCTTCCACCGTGATGCAGTCGCTGGGGCAGGCGCGTTCGCACAGCTTGCAGGCGAAACAGGCGGCTTTGCCCGTGTCCGGGTCGCGCACCAGCTCGATGTGCCCGCGGAAGCGCGGCGGCATCTTCAGCGATTCGTGCGGATAGTGCACGGTGACCGTCGGCTTGAAGAACTGGCCGAGGGTGATGCGCATGCCCGTGATCAGGCTGTTGAAGCCGGTGGCAAATTCTTTGAGCGAGTTTTTCATGCGTGGAACAGCTTCATCATGGCGCTGGACAGGACCAGCGTGAAAAGCGAGATCGGGATCAGGATCTTCCAGGAGAGGTTGAGCAGCCCGTAGAACTGGGTGCGCGGGAAGGTCCAGCGGATCCAGACCACGGAGAAGATCAGGAAATACATCTTCACCAGGAACCAGAACACGCCGGGCAGGACGCCGATGGGGCTCTGCCAGCCGCCCAGGAACAGGACGGTGGCCAGGGTGCAGCCCAGCAGGATGTTGGCGTACTCGGCCATGAAGAAGACGCCAAAGCCCATGCCGGCATATTCGGTGTAAGCGCCGGCGACCAGCTCGCTCTCGGCTTCGGCCATGTCGAACGGGGCGCGGTTGGTCTCGGCCAGCATGCAGATGAAGAAGATCAGGAACGTCACCGGCATCAGGGGGTTGATCCAGACCTTGAAGAGGTTCCAGTTCCAGAACCCGCCGGCCTGCTGCACGACAATCTCGTTCAGGTTCATCGTGCCGGTGACCATGATCATCGTGATGACGACCAGCAGCATCGGGATTTCGTAGGCCACGTTCTGCGAGACGACCCGGGCGGCGGAGATGATCGCGTATTTGTTCCGGGACGCCCAGCCGCCGAGCATGATGGCCATGACGTTGATCGAGCCGAAGGCGAAGATCATCAGCAGGCCGACGTTGATGTTCCGCGCGGCCAGGCTTTCGCTCCAAGGGATGACCGCCAGGCTCATCAGGGCCGGGGACATCATCAGCAGCGGGGCGACGCGGAACAAGGTCGCTGTCCACGCCGGCGGCACGATGAGCTGCTTGGACAGAGCTTGGTGGCGTCGGCGATGGGCTGCAGCAAGCCCGCCGAACCGACTTCCGTCGGGCCGGGCCGGCGCTGGAAGCGGCCGGCGCCCTTGCGCTCCACCCAGACCAGGTAGGCGGCGTTCAGGCCGACAAACGCCAGCATGCCCACCAGGAACAGCACCAGCCGGAGCGGCTCGGGCCAGAGCGGCGAAATGAGATTCTGGAGCGACTGCGTCATTCTTGCTCAGCGGTCAATGTCGGGAATCACCAGGTCCAGGCTGCCCATCAGCGCCAGGGCGTCGGGCAGCAGCATGCCCTGGCTGGCTTCCTCGAACAGGCTCAGATTGGAGAGCGACGGCGTGCGCAGCTTGACCCGGTAAGGGATCTCCTTGTTGTCGCTGACGATCCGCACGGCAAACCGGCCGCGGGCGGCTTCGACCGCGTAACAGTAATCGCCGGCGGGCAGTTTCAGCACGCGCGGCACTTTCTCCGCCATGACCGGGCCGGCGGGCAGCTTGTCCAGCGCCTGCTCGATGATGCGCAGGCTCTGCGCCATCTCCTCCATGCGCACCAGGTAGCGGGCCATGCGAGTCGCCTTCCTGGAAACGTCGGGATGTCGAAGTCGAACTCCGGATAGACCGAATACGGCTCGACCTTGCGCACGTCGTAGGGGACGCCCGAACCGCGGATGACCGGGCCGGTGGCGCCGTATTTGCGGCACATCTCCTCGCTGATGGGGCCGATGCTCGATCGAGGCGCTTGCGCAGGATGATGTTGTCGGTGACCAGGCTGCGATACATCTTCAGCCGCGGCCGCATGTGGGTGACGAACTCGCGCGTGCCCTTGAGGAAGTCGTCATCCACGTCGTTGTAGAGCCCGCCGAAGCGGTAATAGCAGTAGGTCAGCCGCGAGCCGGTGATGCCTTCGAGCAGATCGAGGATCTTCTCCCGGTCGTCAAAGGCATAGAGCAGCGGCGTGAACCCGCCCAGGTCGAGCAGGAAGGCGCCCCACCAGACCAGGTGGCTGGAGATGCGGTTCAGCTCGGAGGTGATGACGCGGATGTACTCGGCCCGCGGCGGCACCTGCAGCTTCGCCGCGCGTTCCACCGCGCCGACGAAGGCGTGGGTGTAGGTCATCGCCGAGAGGTAATCAATGCGGCTGGTGTTCGGGCAGGAACTGGGCGTAGGTGCGGTTCTCGCCCATCTTCTCCTGCATCCGGTGGATGTAGCCGCAGACCGGCTCGGCGCGGACGATGTATTCGCCGTCCATGGTCAGCTTGACCCGCAGCACGCCGTGCGTGGCCGGATGCTGCGGGCCCAGGTTCAGCACGAACGTCTCGCTGGGCGCGCCGTTAGCGGACACTCCGTCTGGAGCTGATCTTTGACGATCACGCGGCGAAATCCTTCCTCAGCGGGTGATAGTCGGCGTCCTCCGGCAGCAGGAACGGCGTCAGGTCCGGATGCCCGAGGAAACGGATGCCGAAGAAGTCATGGGTCTCGCGCTCGTGCCAGTTGGCGCCGGGGAACACCTTGAGAATGGTGGGGATCTCCGGATTGTCGCGCGGGATGCGGGCGCGAACAACCACGCGCAGGGCCTTGGCTGGGTGGAAGTAATCGTACACCACCTCCATCTGGCCCTCGGCCATCCAGTCCACGCCGGTGATCGTGTCCAACGCCAACCCCTCCTTGTCGAGCAGCTCGGCGGCGGCAACGACCTGGTCCGGCGCACGGTAGCTTCGCAGTGATACCCCTTGAGCGCGTAATCCACGCCTCGAAAGGGAATCGGGAGGTGGGCCAGCGGGTTGGGCAGCGCGGGGACTGGCGCCGGCGGCGGTTGACTGGGTGCGGGCGCCTGGGGGCTCGCCGCCGCGGACGGCTTGGGCGGGACGGCTGCTGCCGGCGCAGAGGCCACGGGCGGGCCAGCCGGCTGTGGGCTGTCAGGCTTAGGCTGCGGGACAGGCGTGCTCATCAATTCATCAATCCGTCCCGCCTCATTCCGGCTTCACTACGGGCCAGCGGCGTTTGCCGGTGAGCTTCTCTTCGAGCTTCAGAAGCCCTTCGATCAGCGCCTCGGGCCGCGGCGGGCAGCCGGGGATGTACACATCCACCGGGAACAGCTTGTCCACGCCTTCGACCACGGCGTATTGGCCGGGAAACACGAACGGCCCGCCGGAAATGGCGCAGTTGCCCATGGCGATGACCCACTTGGGCTCCGGCATCTGGTCGTAGAGCGTCTTGACGGCGGCCGCCATCTTCTTGTTGACCGTGCCGGCCACGATCATCACGTCCGCCTGGCGGGGCGAGGGGCGGAACACCTCGGCGCCGAAGCGGGCGAGGTCGAAGCGCGACGCGCCCGCCGCCATCATCTCGATGGCGCAGCAGGCCAGGCCGAAGGTCAGCGGCCAGAGCGAGTTGGCGCGGCCCAGGGCCAGCAACTCGTCCAGCTTCGCGAACTTAACGTAGGGCGAGCAGTCCTTCAGGAGTTGGGCACTATCTTCCTGCGCTTCCATTCAAAAACTCCTTTCTTCCAGGCATAAACGATGACGAGCGACAGAATCCCCACAAAGATGACCAGCTCGACGAAGTCCCGGACGACGAACTCCTGGACCCGGTTATAGACCAGCGCCACCGGGATCAGGAACAGCACGTCCACGGCGAACGCCACGAACACCAGGGCGTAGAGGTAATACACCGCGCTGTAGCGAATCCACGCGTCGCCGATGGGGTCCATGCCGCACTCGATGAACTGCTCGGTCTTGTTGGCGTATTGGCGCGTCTTGCGGGCGGCCAGCAGATGGACGACGACGAACGGCCCCAGGGCAAACGCCAGGCCGCCCAGGCAAAAGGCGAACACGTAAATCAAATCGCCACTGAGCACGTCGTCCATACTCAGGGGGCGGTGTTGGGCACCAGACACGTCATCGTCATCGTGCCTAATCTCGGCATAGAAGAGCTTAGGGTCAATAAAATACATGGCATCTCTATTATTAGAAACACTAACACCACTTGCCGCGGCCTGCAGAATTATGGGAATTATTAATGCCTCCCCCTCTCCCGCCGCAGCCCCGCGACAATCCCGAAACCTTGTGTCCTTCGGCTCGGGGTTGGACCCTCGGCGACTCTCCGCCACTCCCGGCCCCAGCCAGCCCGATTCAACCCAACTCAGAGATTCCCCGTGCCACGCCGAACCGGCGGGACGTTGGCCCCCGCGGTTTCATGCGCCGGCATGCCCATCCGCTGAATTACTTACAGCTTGTACGTATTCACCGGAATTGCACCTGGGTACCCAATGAGGAAAACTGCACCGTTCCTTGGAAGGGAATGGGAAGGCGGTAGCCGCGAATGCGCTACTCCGGCGCCGTCGTCCGTTGGGCGCAGTCTCCGCTGACTGCGCCCCTTTCTTTTGTACCCTTGGATGGCGACGGCCTGGGGCCGTGTCATCCAAAACCCTACACGATTATCCTCCCTTTTCCTGACTAGGCAACCTGGGCGCCGCGGGTGTTGAATCATAATTGCTGTGGCGTGGACTGAAGCGAAGGAGCACACGCTGGTGAGGCATGGGGAATGTGAAGGGCGGTGGCGGGGGAACGAGTGCCGCCCTTCTTTCTTTGGACCGGGGCGGGCGCAGCCTTCGAGGGTTGCGCCCGCGAGAAAAGCAGAAAATGGGACGGAGGCGCGTATGTCATGGACGGTCGAATATCTGCCACCAACGGATGTAGTGGCCATTACCGCGGTTGGCGAAATATCCAACGAGGATGCAGCGGCACAAGCTCAGGAAGTGCTCCACTTGTTGAAGCTGCACCAGACAAACCTCGTCTTGGCTGATTACGGCGAGGCGCTGAGCGAAGTGACGCTGCCCAGCCTCTATGGGCTGCCGGACTATTTTACCCGATGCGGCGGGCTTTGGAACATCCGGGTGGCGGTGGTGATGCCCCGCACGCAATACCGGATGGAGTCCTACCAATTCTTTGAACTGGTCTGCAAGAACGCGGGCTACAACGTCAAGCTCTTGGCCGAGCGGGAAGCGGCCGTGGCCTGGCTCCAGCACGCCGGCCCAGGCCAGCCAGCGGCGGATCCCCCACTCGAAGCCAGCTCTGCCTGCCTTATGCCTACAGGGGAGCCCGTAACGCGCCCCGCAACTCTAGCCTGACGATGCTTGTCCCTCTCCCCTTCCGAAGGGGAAAGGCCCGTGAGCAAACCGGCAAAGGCCTGCAGATTGGCATTGATTGCAGGTGGGTTGTGTGGAGTCATGGAGCGCCTTAAGTCAAATGATGAAAGCGTCCACGACTGCCGTTGCTGCGAAGTCCTGCGCCGCCGCCCTGGGTTTGTTCAGCGCGGGCCAATGGGGGCCTGCGGCCTTAGTCGAAGCCCGGTCCGGCAAATCAGACATCGCAGCCCTTGAGCAACAGTTCCGCGAGCTGCGACCCGAAGCCCGCCGCCTCACCGGCCCGTTGTTCTGGCTGCATGGCGACGAAAGCAGGCAACGGCTGGAGATGTATGTCGGCAAAGTGGCCGAGGGCGGCAATGGCTGCTTCACCACGGAATCCCGTCCCCACAACGATTGGCTTGGCCAAGGTTGGTGGCGTGACTTGAGCATCTGTCTGAACGCCGCAAAGCAGCACAATCTCCAGCTCTGGATCTTCGACGAGAAATGGTGGCCGAGCCAGGCAGTGGCCGGGAAGGTGCCGCCGCGCTACGCCGCGAAACGGTTGGAGGCGGCGACCGTCGAGGTGGAAGGACCGCGCGCATTTGAAGCCGGCGGCCACGAGGGGGAGCGGTATATCGCCACGGTGGCAGGGCAGGTGAACGCCAGCGGCAAGATTGAAGGCAGCACGCTGATTAACCTGGCGCCTCAAATCAGCGCCGGCAAGCTGCGCTGGCAGGCCCCCGCCGGCAAATGGCGCATCTTCAAGTTCACGCATAAGCAGGCGCCCGGGCTGATCCAGGTCGGCGGCTCGCAACTGAGCGTGGATGGCGCGAGCCAGGATTGCGTGGACTGGTATCTGCAGACGGTTTATCAGCCGCACTTCGAGCATTTCGGGGCCGAGTTCGGCAAGACCATTCGCGGCTTCTTTTATGATGAGCCCGAGACGCCCGGCGATTGGGGCACCGAACTCAACCGCGTGCTCGCCGAGTGGAACGTGGACTGGAAGAAAGCCTACGTCGCCTACAAGTCCGAGCTGGCCGGCGAGGAGCAGACCGCGGCGCGCTACCAGTACTTGGACGCCCTGGCCGAGGCCTGGGGGAGCACGATGTATGGCGGCATCGCGGCCTGGTGCCGGCAGCACGGCGTCCAGTCCACCGGGCATTTCATGGAGCACGGCAACCTCTACCAGCACCGGGAATTCAGCGCCGGTGACGTGATGCGGCTCCAGGGCCATGGCGACATGGGTGGAATTGATGCGGTCTTCACTCAGTTCGTGATGGGCAAGCGCGCGGCGCAAGATGCTCCTTGCTGGCAGACGCCCAAGCTGGGCAGCTCCATCAGCCACGCCTACGGCAAGGCGGATGATGTGGCCATGGTGGAAATCTTCGGCGCGCGCGGCCAGGACCTGACTTATCCAGAGATGAAGTGGTGGACTGACCACATGCAGGTCTCGGGGATCAACTTCCTGATTCCGCACTCGTTCAATCCGCGCGCGCCCAAGGATACCGATTGCCCGCCCTATTTCTACAACGGCGGTTACGAGCCGCGCTGGCCGCTGTATCGGGTCTTTGCCGACTATACCAGCCGCCTGAGCCTCATGCTCACCGGCGGGCGGCATGTCTGCCCGGTGGCGCTGCTGTACCTCGGCCAGAGCGCCCATTGCGGCAAACACATCCTGCCCGATCAAATCAGCGAGAGCCTCCAGGACGCCCTCTACGACTGCGACTGGGTGCCGTTCGAAGTGTTCGAGAAGGACATCACGGTGGACCGCGTCGAACTCAAGCTGCGCGACGAATCCTACCGGGTGCTCGTCGTCCCACCGGTGGAAGTCATCCCTTACGCGACGCTGGCCAGGGCGAAGCAATTCTTTGACCGCGGCGGCGTGGTGCTCGCCTACGGATTTCTGCCGGGCAAATCGGCGACGCTCGGCAGGACTTCGCAGGACATCGCCCAACTGTGCGAAGCCATCTGGGGCAAGCCGGCGCCCGGCCTCAGTGTTTGCAGGACCAGTCCCGGCGGCGGGCGCTCCTACCTGCTGCCGACCCAGCCCACCCCCAAGCAACTCCAGCAAGTGTTGGCGGGCGACGCGCGTATTCGTCCGACCTTGGAAGTGCTCGCGGGCGCGACCGATCACTGGCTGCACGTGCTGCACCGGGTGAAGGCGGGCCGGGACGTGTTCTTCATTGCCAACCAGAACCACCAGGGCGCACCGCGCACCTTCCGTTTCCGCATCACCGCCGAGGGCGTGCCCGAGTGCTGGGATGCCATGCGCAATGAGATCACCACCGTGCCGTTCTCCCGCAACGGCCGCCAGGTCGAGCTGGGCCTGACGCTGGAGCCCAACGAAAGCGTTCTGCTCGTCTTCCAGCCAAAGAAACGGGCGCTGCCGCCGCGCCACGAACTCGGCAGCAGTACCGTCCGCAGGACCATTCCTGTCACGCGGGACCCCACCCCCGCCCAACCGGAACCCGAGCCGCCGCTCGGCAGTGGCCCGGCGCTCGCGCTCAAGGGGGCCTCGTGGACGTGGCATCCCGAGGCTGACCCCGCGCAGGCCGCGCCGCCGGGCACGCGCTACTTCCGGAAACAGATCACCATCCCAGCCGGGGCCAAGGTCAGGAAAGCCACCTTCACCGGCACCGCCGACAACAGTTTCACCCTCTTCGTTAACGGCAAAGACGCCGGCCACAGTGACAACAGCGCCGAAGGCTGGCGCAACCCGGTGGAACTGGACGTGACCGCTCTCGTCTCTCCCGGCGTCAACCAGCTCGCCATCGCCGCCGTCAATGCCGGCGACCAGCCCAACCCCGCCGGCCTCATTGGCCGCCTCACCGTCGAGCTGCAATCGGGCGCGGCCCTGACCGAACGCGTGGGCAGAGACTGGAAAACCTCAAACCAGAAGGCCGACCATTGGGCCGACACCGCGTTTGATGACAGCGCCTGGCCGTCCGCGCGCGAACTCCTTCCTTTCGGCGGCGCCCCGTGGGGAATGCTCGCCGGCCAGCTCACCCTCAGCCCGGCCAAGGCCGATCCCTTCCTCGGCCACTGCGACCTCGCCCAAGCCGACCTGAAAAACACGCGGGTTTATTTGGAACTTGGCCCCCTGGCCCCGGAAATCGCCGCCCGTGTGACCGTCAACGGCCATGATGCCGGCGGTTTCATCGGTCACCCTGCCCGCCTCGAAATCAGCCGGCACCTGAAGCCCGGCCCCAACACCCTCCGCCTCGAACCTTTCGCGCCGCAATCCGTCCGGCTGATGATATACACTAACCCTATCGGTCATCCACCAACTCAGCCTTGACCTCGCTCGAAAAGGCCCTGCGCGACTTCGCCCAAGCCGCATGTTCGCTCCGGGCGCCCACCGCCAGATCATCCCGGCCAGTGTCTGTTCCCTCCGTGCCAATTCGTGAAATCTGTGTCTCGCACCCTCGAACCCCTCGGCGCCAACCGCCTCCGCGACGCCCACGCCGCGCTCGACGGCGCCTTCCGCTCCGCCTACGGCATGAAGGAAAAAGAAGGCCCCCTCGTCTTCCTCCTGCACCAGAACATCGTAAAGAGGTCAGCCGATGAAAATGATATAATGAGCGCCGCTCGGAGTGGTCAGAGCGCCGAGTGCTCGAAGCAGGTGAAACCGCTATGAGAATCTCATTAGGTGACCCCTGCTTTTTGGCCCATCACTTCTTCCTGAACTGGTACAAGTGCACCTCGAACGGGCCGAACCAATCCGCGAAGCTTCCGTGCTCCGCATCCACCTTCCGCGGTTCCTCAAAGACCACCGTCCCCGCGCCCGCTCCATGGATCTCCTGGGGCAGCCCGGTGAAGCGCACGCGGATCGTTGGTCCCTCCTTCTTGCAGGCCAGCACGTAGAGGTCATCCCCCGCCTCGCGCACCAGGAACTCGAGGGCGCTCACCTCAGCCGCAACCTCATCCTGCACGAACTGTCTCGGGTTCGTGGCTTGCCTGTTCTGTTCCTCCTCCTTGCTTGCCACGGCGCGCTTCGGCGGCGCTTCCGCCACGACCTTGAGCTTGATGCTGGAGTTGGCCGCGAGCAGCGCCGGGAGGATCGGCGACTTCGGCCCGATCTCCTCAAACAGCGGCCGCATCACCCGGTCGAAATACGTCCAGTTGAACCCCAGCGGCTTGTCCCGCTCATTGAGCGTCTGCGGCAAGCCGCCCCCGAAATAAGTCAGCCCGCGGGCGCCGTTGATGATCGCCTCATAGGCCATGAAGCGCTGCTCCGGAAACGTCGGGAAGCGCAGCGTGCGCCCGGGCTTGACCACGCCGGAGAACGCGATCTGGAGCGTCATCCAGAACGGCTTTTCACCCGCTACCTGCTTCATCATGCGGGTGAAGTCCCCCACCATGCTCAGTTCCTTGTTCTTCTCCTCCGAATGCACGCCGGGCGGATAGCTCACCGGATAGATGTCAATTCCGCCCACGTCCCACCCCGCGTCGTACCGCTTCAGCGACGCCACGGTTCCGCGCGGCGCCTGCACCAGCCAGATCGGGTGGTTGGGGTCGAGTTCGTGGAGGACTTTCGCCACATACGCCACCTGCTGCGGCGTCGAGTTCTTGGCGTTATGCGAGTTCCCCCAATCGGGCTCATCGGCGCCCTTCCACAGGCCCATCCCCGCTGAGTCCTTGAAGGTGGCGATCACTCTCCGCAGCTTCGCCTCGTTCTTCTTGTTGCTCGGATCGAAGTTAGACAGATCCCACCCCAGCCATGGGCAGCAGCGCATCCCGCCCGCCGCCGCCGCCGACTGCATGGCCTTCTCCTTCGCAATCGTCTCGTCGTTCCAGGCCGGGCCGCCGGACCGCATGAACATCACACCGCAGTCCGCGAACTCCGCGTAGGCCGGCCGACCGTTGGGCGCCTTGGCGTCGGGCCCGGGCACAACGGTCAGGTTGATCGGGAACCTCTCTTGACCATCCACCACCAGCGCCCCGGCGTCGTTGAACGTGATCTTCGCCGGCTTCGTCAGCGCCTCCGCCGCCCGCGCCGGCCCGCTCAACCCCGCCGCCAACAGAGCCATCCCCGCGCAACCCCCAGCCAGCTTTCCGACGATCTTCGCAGAATTCATGAGCGCTATCCTTGATTAGACAAGCGCGCTGTCAAGCATCACTTTATCTTCGGGCGGACCGCGGCGGCGCGGACGAGCAGTTCCGCCTCCGCCGCGGCAGCTAGGCTTCAGATTCTCGAACGCCACCCTCGCGCGGTCGCCAAGCCTGGGTCGCGGCTGCATGGATAGCCTGGTGCTCTTGCCGGTTAGCCGCTGGTTTAGCAGAGGGCCGGGAGAGGGCCAACCGCACAAATATGCGGTGGAAAACCAGCCCGGCATGGCGTATGAGTTTCTGGCAATCTACAATTGATGGGTGCCACAGCAAACTGTGTTTGTCCGGGTCTGCGCACCTCCCGTAACGTAGTGTTCCTTGCGGGATGCACGAGGGCCATGGTCCGCCCATAGGCACCTGAACCAACAATCTTGATTCTGATGAGAACAACCAAGCCCATGAACACTGCAGCCTTCATTTCCAAGACCATCGCGCCCCGGGCTCTGGCTCCAGCCACAAGGTGCCAGCGGCCACGCGTCGGGATTCGTTCCTTTCTTACCCTGGCTGCTATTACGTTTGTTGCATTCATGTTCACTGCCACGGGTTACGGGCAGTGTGTAAGTTACATTGGAAATGAATATACCAGCTTGAGCGCCAACACTGCTATTGGCGATTCCCCTTTGTTTGAAATTCAAACATGGCCACAATCGTCAGGCGAAACGGTCCAGCTGGAAGTCGATTATGGAAATAACGGCGGCTATGATATCTATCCCAATCTTCCCTGGGTGGGTACCTCTGGAAACAATAACAAATGGAATGCGTATGTTCAGATGACGCAATCAGGGACTCACGCAAGGCGTTACCGCTGGTTCAAGTCCGGTTGTTCAGATATGCTTGCTGGTCCTTACACATTCACGATCCTCGCCCTGGTCGAGCCGTCGGGGCAATCGGCAACAGCGGTTTCATCCGCCCAGATTAACCTAGCCTGGACAAAAGGCACGACAGGCGGGAGCGCTAAGGACACGCTCATTTTGCGAAGTGCCAGTTCCACTTTCACCGACCCAACACAAGGCACCGGCTACAGCGTGGGTAATACCATTAACGGTGCCACCGTGATTTACAAAAGCAACGGAACTTCTACTGGCGACGCCGGGCTTTCCGCCAACACAATATACTACTACAAGTTCTACGCGGAGAATTTCAGCTACTATTCGGCAGGCGTGACGGCGAACAAGTACCACCCTGCAGAACGCGGCCACGACGCCGGGCGTGACCGCGGTCAGTACGAGCCAGTTGAACCTGACCACGACCGGCCCGGTCAATTTGACCTCCGGCAGTTCGGGCGTGATCTTTAAGCGGGACGGCAGCACGGACCTGACAAAGGTGCAAGCCCTGAGCGGCAGTGACACCGGTTTGGGAGTCAACACGGTGCATACCTATACGGCCCGGGGCGTGAACGCCGATGCCACGGCAACGGCCGAGTCGAGCAGTTCCGCGGGCGTCTACACGCTGCAAGCCACCCCTGCGGCTCCGACTTTCACCAGCGTGGCCACGACGAGTTTCCGCGTGAACACCACCGGGCCGGCAAACCTCACATCGGGCAGCTCGGGCGTGATCTTCCACAACGGCACCGCCGACCGGACGAAGGTCACAGCGCTTTACGATGATGTGACAGGATTGTCGCCCAACACGTCCTACACCTTCAAGGCAAAGGGCGTGAACGGTGACGGCGCGGCGACCGCATATTCGAGCACCGCGAGCCAGTGGACTTTGTCGGTTGCGCCTGTCGCCGGCAGCGTGACGCCGGGTACGCCAGTGTGTGTGGATAACCCGGTGACTTGGGCGGCGGTGGGCGGCTTCGGCGCGGGCACGATCCAGAAATACAAGTATGTCTGGGATCAAAACGCGACGCACACCTGGACCGAGTCTGAGACCGACTGGTCCAGTGGAACGATCCAGACCACGCCGACGGCGGCGGGCGCCTGGTATCTGCACGTCAAAGGCTATAACGGGGCCACTCCGGCTGTGGCCAACGGCACCTATGACTATTCAGTCACGGCCAACGCCTTGCCCACAGCGCCGGGCAAGGGCATCATCCGATTCCCGGGCGGCGGGACCACCAAGATCAAAATTGCCGATGTTGGGGCCAGCGAGTCCATCACGAGTCTGAGCGACCCCCCGCACGGCACAGCCAGCAAGGACGACACATATATTTACTACGTGCCTGACGCGAGCTGGGACAACGGCGACAGCTTCACATATACTACAGCAGCCAACAGCTACGGTTGCTCGAAGACGGCCACCATCACGGTGACGGTGACTGACCAGGTGGGCAGTGCGACAGAAATCGCTTATAATGCGGGCGGAGTGACAGTGACCTTTGCCGCGATTCCGTCCGTGTCTTATGATATCCTGCACTCGGGCGCGCTCAACGGAATTTATACAAACGTTCACACCTTCACTGCCCCGTCGGCAGGAGTGTATAGCTGGACGGATAACAATCCTTCGAATCCCGGGTTCTACCGGCTGAAGTACCCTGGGACTACTAGTATATCGTTTCATTGAAGCAGGAACATAATTGTTGACGATGCAGCGCGGACAGCCGTAGAGTGTTGTCCGTGTCTAGAATCTCGCAACGTGCCAAGCTCGTGTTGACGCCGGAACAATCTCAGAAACTGGCCGAAGTGGCCCGTTCGCGCACCTCGCCTCACCGGGAAGTGCAGCGGGCACGGATTCTTTGTTTTTACCAGGAAGGCCACACGTTCACCGAGATTGCGGCGCTGGCGCATACGACCCGCCGACTGGTCTATGAATGCGTTGACCGGGCCTTGGCGATGGGAACTGGAAGCGCCTTGCGGGATCTGCCCCACGGCAAGCAGGAGCATACGATTACGCCGGAAGACAAGGCGTGGGTCGTGCATTTGGCCTGTACCAAGCCCAAGGAGCTGGGTTACGCGGCGGAATTGTGGACCCGGCGGACGCTGGCGGACTACCTCCGCAAGGTGGCCAGCGCCAGTGGCCATCCGGGACTGGCCAGTGCCGGTAAGGCTACGGTGCAACGGATCTTGGACCAAGAGGAGCTTAAGCCGCACAAAATCCGCTACTACCTCGAGCGGCGGGACCCAGACTTTGAGGCCAAGATGTGCCAGGTGCTGTTGGTTTATCGGGAGTTGAGCCTGGCACGGGCTGAAGGGGTACGGACCACCGATGGCCGACCGGTGTTCACCGTCTCGGTGGATGAGAAGCCTGGGGTGCAGGCCCTCGCCAATACGGCGGTAGACTTGCCGCCGGTACCGGGTGAGCATCCGGCAGTGGGGCGGGACTATGAGTATAGGCGGCTGGGGACGGCGTCCATTCTGGCGGGGCTGGACTTGCAGGACGGCCATGTAACTGGACGAGTGGAGCGGCGCCACCGGAGCCGCGAGTTTATCGCCTTGCTCAAGGATTTGGACACGCACTACCCGGCTGAGGCGCAGATTCGGTTGATCCTGGACAACCATTCGGCCCATATCTCCAAAGAGACCCGCGCCTACTTGGCCACCCGGCCGAATCGCTTTTGCTATGTGCATACGCCCACTCATGGGTCGTGGTTGAATCTGGTGGAAACCCTGTTTGGGAAGATGGCACGCACGTTCTTGCGCGAGATGCGGGTAGCTTCCTGGGAGGAGTTGCGAGAGCGCATACTCAAGGGCATTGCAGAGATCAATGCCGCACCCGTGGTGTATCGATGGCGGAAGTTCCAGGCATTGGAAACATCCCCATAATACGTTCCTGGTTCAATGAAACGATATACTAGTCCATAAGCGCCAGGTCGAAGGGAAGCAACGGATCGAGCGGGCTCAGGACAGCGGCAATATGAGGCTCAAGGATGACGTCCTTGTGCTTTAGGGTGCGAGCGGTCTGTTGGGCCTTTCGAGCCCACGGTGCAGGGCCAGCGGGCAGGCGATACCAGAGCCTCGTGACGTCCGCCCTCGGCAGAACTACGGAGGACAGGTCGGCTGCCGCTTTTTCCAAACATAACCTGAGCAAAGGCTTGACTTGTACGGGGTAATTCGGCAGGATGCGCTAAAGTCCAGTTTTGCCGCTATGAGTACCTCCCGATCCTGGGGCCGCCGTCTGGGAAGTTTTCGTTGCCCGCTTCAGACCGGCCGCCTCGATGGCGAGCCTGCGGTAAACCACGCCCCATCCTGTCTCACCCCCAATTGATTAAGACGTATGAGCAAATCTTCGCAGAGTTCGATTCCCGTCATGCCGATGTTAAGACTGCTAGCAACCTTCTGTACCCTGATGCTGGCGCAGAGTCTGGTGTGCTCCGCCGCGGTAGTGGTCTATGTCAACGAGCAGGGGAGCCTGGTGGGGTTCAACCGGCCCGAGGTGAACGATCCGGTATCCGCGTTGAATGCGCTGGCGACGCCGCCGTCAGGATTGGTTTCCGCCGTGCCGGCCAGCACGGTGGTTGAGGGACTCAGCCTGGGCGAGGCCGGCGCAACGGTCGCATTCTCTAAAGCGATAGTCAGCCTCGGAATGGGTGACACACGGTTCGAGATGATTTTCGAGCAGGTGCGGGCGACGCTGATGCAGTTCGGGATTGAGGGGGCCGTGCTCATGCAAAGCGGCGGGCGGGCGTTGGGTGATTACCTGCCCCCGACTCCCGAGATAGCCCCGCGGCAGACGCTGCCGGAAAAAGCCGGACCAGCCGCGGCCGATGGCAGCGCTTTGGCAGGCAGATCGATCAGTCTGTCACCAGGGCATGGGAAAGTTTGGACGGGCTCCAGTTACGCATTTGAACGGCCGGTCTATTGCTCGCCGCTGAACCGCGAAGACGATCACAACCTGGAGGGCATGGTTTACCTGGACCAATACTTGAGGCAGGACGGCGCGGTGACGAAGGTCTATCGGTGTCTCGACAAGAATTACGGCACGCACACGCCCAGCGGGGAGCCGTGGTGGCGCATCTCCGCCGGCTATTGGCTCCAGTTGAATGGTTATCCCTGCTCGGTGTATGGCAGCCTTACGGGCTGCACTTTGGGATCAGGAGCAAGTGAATCGGACGATTCACTGCGCTCGCGGGGGCTGGCCTCGAACTACGATGACACGGATATTTACGTTTCGTTGCACAGCAACGGCCTCAGTGGGGATTGCTACGGCTCCTCCTGTCCGAACGGAACCGGTACTTATTACGACGCCAGCACCGCGGAGCACGCAGCCTGGGGGGCCATCAGCCAGACGCTCGCCACCGACATCAATAGTTCGATCGTGACTGCAATTCGCAATCAGTATGGGGATACGACCTGGAGGGATCGCGGAGTGATCAACCAAAACTTTGCGGAGACGCGTATTCCCAGCCGCGCGGCGGTTTTGATCGAGCTTGCTTTCCACGATAGCTGTGATCGCGACGGGCTGTATCTGCGGGACAATTTCTTCCGTTCGACTACCATGTGGGCCACTTACAAGGGCATCTGCGATTACTTCGGCGTGACGCCGACGTGGGACTACTATTCGGACGAGTTCGTCAGCCACGACATCCCCAGCAACATGACTCCCGGGCAGACGGTCGCCGTGCATATCACCTTCCGCAATCGCGGCGTGCTCTGGAACGACGCCCGCAGTTTTAAGCTCGGCGCGGTCGGGGACTCCGATCCGTTCACGGCGACGACGCGCTTCAACGTGGGCAGCGAGGTTGGGCCCGGCGCCACCAAGACCTTTACCCTGACGCTTACCGCCCCGGGCACGCCGGGCACCTACACCACCGATTGGCGGATGGTGCGGGACGGTGTGGCGTGGTTCGGTTCGACCCTGACGGTCAACGTCAATGTCAGCGGCGTCGCGGGTGCGCCGAGCATCACCACCCAGCCTTTAAGCCAGACGGTCAGTCCCGGCGGCAATGTCAATTTCACCGTGGTCGCCACCGGCAGCGCGCCGCTGACCTACCAGTGGCGCAAGAATGCCGCGGACCTCAGCAACGGCGGCAACATTTCCGGAGTCACCACGACCGCCCTGACCCTCAGTAATGTTCAACAAACCAACGCCGGCACTTACACGGTACTGGTCAGCAACACGAACGGCTCCACTTTGAGCGCTGACGCAGTGCTGACGGTTGGCATTCCGGGGACTACCATTGGCTCCTACACCATCAACACCGGCAACATGGACTCGACGTCCCGGAATGGCAGTTACGTCGCTTTTACCGCTTGCAGCCTTCCCGCCTGGTATTCATACGGCATCCCCGAGTCCGGCTCCAACTGCACCGTCTTTGATCGGGACATCCGGTGGATGCCGAACCTGCCCACCTACGGCTTCACGGGGCGCGGGTACCTGACCGCCAGCGCGGTCATCCCCGATGCCCACGCCGTGGCCACTGCCAAATTTTACGCCGTGGATGCGAGCGGCACCGACCTCGCCGGCCCCATCAGCGGCTCGGTCAATGAGTGCGTCTTTAGCTGTGGCTGGGTTACCTTCTATAACGCCAGCGTGAACGTGAGCAGCTTCGGCGGCTGGCGCAGTAACACCCAGAATGACAGCCCGCCCGCTAACGGCACCTGCGGCTGCTGTCCGATCGCTTGCGGGACCTTCCCCGTTGCCTACAGCCAGATGAACATCCAGGCCGCCCGGTGGCATTACGTCAATGACTGGACCTGCCTGGGGGGCTATGCCTCCACCAGTGTCGCCGATACCTCCGGCCGGTCGTTCGCCTGGGGCTGAGTCTGGTCTTTACCTGTATCCGGCCCTGGACACCAGCCACGGCAACACGATCGCCGCGGGCCTGGGCCTAAGCGGCAAGACACCGGGCCGTGTTACCACCGGCGATTGCAACAATGCCAACACCTTGAATTTCAAGGGTAATGCCAGCGCCTATGGCAACGGCGATAACATGGACGCCTACGGCTTTGCGTGGGTCTTCGCGCCGGCGGGCGCTGGGCCCAAGTTCACGATGGGTTCCGATGACGGCAACCGTCTCTGGGTCAACGGCAGCCTGATCAACGACACCAACGCCTCGCGGGGCCTGACGCGGGATCAGGACACTACGGGTTCGACGAGCCTGCCGGTGGGCTGGAGCCGGGTGCTGTTCAAGGTTCACAACTTCACCGGCACCTTCCAGGGCACCGTCAGTCTCCGCAACGGCAGCAACGCCAGTTTGAACGAGCCCTCGGTCAACGTCTTCGACCTGGGAGGCTACTACAGCTATGGCGTTGGTTACGAGCAGGACGCCTGGTATCCGCTCGTCTATGTTACCGACTTCTGTGGGAGCGGCAGCCCGGCGCCCAGCACCGACTTTTATGCTAACACCACGACTGTGACGGCCAGCGGCACGGCCGTCGCCAGCGGCCCGGTGCCGTTGTGGCAGGTGATGCACTATGAATGGGGCTACGGCTTGAGCGGTGACACCGACTACGCCAGCCGTCAGTGCCGGCAGCAACAGTTGGGCGCACACCCAAACCGGCGTTACAGGACACCGCCGCTTCCATTTCTTCGCCGTCAGCCGGTCAGGCCGCACCTCGTTCCAGAACAACGGGCAGACGGGCGGGGCTAACTGGGGCGGTGGCGGCGGCGGGACCTACATGGATGTCTATGTGGACAACGTGCCGCCGCAGAGCCCCGGCTTTCTCCAGCGCTGCCGCGGTCAGCCCCAGCCAGGTTGACCTGGCCTGGACCATTCCGCTGGACGAGGGCGTGGGCATCGGCCCTGGGGCCGCCGAGGCTGCGGACGAAACCAGCAATAGCTCGGGCAATTACTACCGCGTGGGCGACGTCGGCGTGGAGGTTTACCGCGACGGCGAAATCGTCTCCGGCTGGAGCGCCAGCACCGCGGCCAGCGACGCGGGTCTGGATCCCAACACCGCCTACACCTACACGCTGGTGGCCCGCGACAATAACACCGAAACGCGCGGCGCGTGGCACAACCTGACCAGCCAGCAGGGATTCAGCACGATCTGGACCTTGTCTGTCCCGCCCGGGGTAGGCAGCGTCACGCCGGATCAGGCCACCCCGCCGGTGGGCAGCAATGTTACGTGGACTGCGGTCAACGGCTTTGGGCCGGGCAAAGTCCAGTATTACCGGTATGCCTGGGACACCTCGCCGACGTACACCTGGACGGATACCGAGACGCAGTGGTCGAGCGGCACCGTGGCGACCGTGCCGGCTTCGGCCGGGACGTGGTATCTGCACATCAAGGGCTATAACGGCGCGAATGTTGGCAATGGCAGCTTTCGATTACTCGGTAACCGCCACCGGGGCGCCGGCCTCGGCCACGGCACTGGTGTCCTCGCAGAATCCCTCGCTGGAAACGTCGAACGTGACCTTTACGGCGACGGTGAGCGCAGTGCCGCCGGCGACCGGCACGCCGAGCGGAGATGTGGTATTCCTGGCCAACAGCGTGCCCTTCAGCACGAATGCCCTGGTCAGCGGCATCGCCAGCGCGAGCACGGCGTCGCTCCCGGTGGGCACGAACACGGTGGCGGCGCAGTATGCCGGCGACGGCAATTACCTGGGCAGCAGCGACAGCGTGCAGCAGGTGGTGCAGAGCGCGTTGGTTTACAGCCAGACCAACGCCATCGCCGCCATGGTGAACAATGGGGATGGGACGTTCACGTTGAGCTTCGTCGGCACGCCACAGGCACAGTATTACGTGGTCACCAGCAGTGATCCGACCACGCTCATGTCCGGTTGGGCGGTCTTGCCGAGCAGCACCAACACCGCGCCCGCTCCGAATGGTGTTTGGTCGGTTACGGTGACCAACGATACCTCGCAGCGGTTCTATCGCTCGGCAGCGGTCCATCCGGCGCCGTAAGCGCTTAGCCCAACTGTTACGGCCGAAGCAACCGACAAAGGTTACGATGAAGGTTGCGACAAAGGTTGAAGGACTGGCTCGGCTAAGAATCACCGTCCGGGGAGCAGTCCAGGGGGTGGGCTTTCGCCCCTTCGTTTACCGGTTAGCCACGGGGGCTGGGCTCAACGGCTGGGTCAACAACTCCGCTCAAGGCGTCTTCATTGAAGTCGAAGGCCCCACGGTTGCATTGGAGACGTTTTTGCTGCGCCTCGAAGCAGACCGCCCTCCTCGCAGCTCCATCCAGAGCCTCGAAGCCTCCTGGCTCGATCCGGTCGGCTATGCGGGCTTCGAAATCCGCCCTAGCGAAGCCGGCGGCGTCAGGACTGCGTTGGTGCTCCCGGACATCGCGACCTGCCCGGACTGCCTGGGCGAGATTCTCGATCCGCGCAATCGCCGTCACGGTTACCCGTTCACGAACTGCACGAATTGCGGCCCGCGCTTCAGCATCATCGAATCCCTCCCCTACGACCGCGCAAACACCTCGATGAAGTGCTTCACCATGTGCGCGCAGTGCCAGGCGGAGTATGACGACCCACTTGACCGCCGCTTCCACGCCCAGCCCAACGCCTGCCCCGTGTGCGGGCCACAGGTTGAACTGTGGGACCGGCGAGGACAACCGCTGCCCGGCCAGCGCCGATCGCCCGAAGGCAGCCGCGAGATCCTGTCTGCTGCCGCAGACGCCATTCTCCAGGGCCAGATCGTCGCCGTGAAAGGGCTTGGGGGCTTCCATCTCATGGTGGCGGCGCACAATGACGAGGCGGTTCGGCGTTTGCGCGAGTTAAAACACCGCGAGGAGAAGCCCTTCGCCCTGATGTTCCCGTCCCTCCTGGCCATCAAGGCGGTCTGTGAAGTCTCGCCGCTGGAAGAGCGCCTGCTTGCGCTCGCCCGAAGCGCCGATCGTCCTTCTCCGACAGCGCCAATCTGCAATTGGCAATCGGCACTTGGCCATGGCCGTCGCGCCCGGCAATCCCAACCTCGGGGTCATGCTCCCCTACACGCCGCTGCATCACCTGCTGATGTCGGCGCTCGGGTTTCCGGTGGTGGCCACGAGCGGCAACCTGAGCGACGAGCCGATCTGCACCGACGAGCACGATGCGCTCGAACGCCTGGGCGGCATAGCCGATTTGTTTCTCGTCCATAACCGGCCCATTGTCCGGCACGTGGACGACTCCATCGCGCGCGTGATGATGGGCCGCGAGCTGGTCCTGCGCCGTGCCCGCGGCTACGCCCCCCTCCCCATCCAGCTCCGCTCCTCAATTGGCCATTGGCAATCGGCAATGGGCAATGGTGTGCTTGCCGTCGGCGCACATCTGAAGAACGCCGTTGCGCTCTCGGTGGGGCCCCAGGTTTTCCTTAGCCAGCATATTGGCGACCTGGAAACCGACCAGTCCTTCGAGGCCTTCCGTCGGGTCATTGCCGACTTCCAGAGGCTGTACGATTCTCGTCCCGGCATGGTTGCTGCCGATGCGCACCCCGATTACCTGTCCACCAGGTTCGCCCGCGACCTCGTGTCGCAGGTAGGGCGCGCTGTGCCCAGCGCGCCGCCTGGTAGGGGCCGCTCGCCGAGCGGACCTGCGGGCGTTCTCGGCGAGCCCGCCCTGCCAAACGACGGCGCGCTGGGGACAGCGTGCCCTCCACTTCAGACGTTCAACCCCCAACCCTCAACCCCGAATTTGTCAGCGTCCAACATCACATAGCGCATGTGTTGTCCTGCATGGCGGAGAACGAGCTGGAGCCTCCCGTCCTCGGCGTGTCCTGGGACGGCACCGGCTACGGCCTGGACGGCACGGTCTGGGGCGGCGAATTCTTCCTGGTGACCGAAGCGTCCGGCGAGCGCGTGGCCCATCTTCGTCCATTCCGCCTGCCCGGCGGTGACGCGGCGGTGAAAGAGCCGCGCCGGACGGCCTTGGGTCTGCTCTATGAACTGTTCGGCGAGGCGGTGTTTGCGATGACCGGTCTGGCGCCGGTGCAGGCGTTCGCCGCCGGCGACCTGGGGCGGCTCAAAACGATGCTGGCGCGCGGCGTCAACTCACCGTTGACCTCGAGTGTCGGTCGCCTGTTCGATGCGGTGGCTTCGCTCGTAGGCCTGCGCCAGCAGATCCGCTTCGAAGGCCAGGCCGCTATGGAGCTTGAGTTCGCGCTGGAAGGCATCGAGACGCGCTGCGGCCTACGAGTTTCCCACTCGCTCCGACCACGCACCACGCAACACCCAACACGCATCACTGATCCTCGATTGGCACCCCATGCTCGAAGCCATCTTGGCCGACCTGAAAGCCGGCGTGTCGGTGGGCCGAATCTCGGCCCGGTTCCACCATGGGCTGGTGGAGGGAATCATCGGGGTGGCGCGGCAGATGGGCCAGCCGCGGGTGGTGCTTTCCGGCGGCTGCTTTCAGAACCGGTATCTGACCGAGCGCTCGGTGCGGCGCTTGCGGGAGGAGGGTTTTCGCCCCTATTGGCACCAGCGCATTCCTCCCAACGATGGCGGCATCGCCTTGGGCCAGGTCGTCGCCGCGCTGCGTCACGCTGGGGCGGCGCATCCCGTCTGAAGCGTCGCAGCGTCGAGGAGTCTGGGCTCACCCGGAAAATTGTCCGGCCAGAGGACGGCTGCTGCGAGTGATATACCGCGCGCGCCCCATCTATCGAGTTTTTGGATTTGCGAGGCTTGGGGGCGCGGCTTACAATGCTCGCCATGAAGGCGTTGCTGAACTCGAGGCGAGCTGCCGCCGGCCGATGGTTGGCCGCTGCCCTGTCGGTTTGGATGTCGATGCCTGGCGTGGCGCAGACGGTGGAGGTGGATGAGATTGCCCAATAAGTGAGTGAACGGCAGGCAAACCTGGGACGAGGCCGTAAGATAACTCTGCTGCTGGCTGCGGTGGCACTGGGCTGGGTGCCGCCGGCGAGCGGGGTGATTCTGTGGAGCGACCTGGGGGCGACGCTGGCGCACGAAACGGGGGTCGGCACGGACATCCTGAGCGGCGCGCTGAAGCGGGACGATTCGGCCAGCGACAGCCTCTACTTCAAGTTTCGCGTGGAGCCGTTGTCGGACGCCGGCACGGAGGAGTACTTTGCGGCCTTCCAGCTTTATGAAGGGGAGGCGGAACGGCTGGGCATGGGGAACGCGCTCAAGGCGTGGGGTTACAGCGCTTTCAATACCGCCACCAACGGCGAGTTCAACAAGGTGTTCGGGGACATGGACTTGCGCTCGTCCCAGCCGGAATCTTCGAGCCCCGGCGTCTTTCTGCCCTACGAACTGCCCCGCCGCGGCATCGGGCGCACGATCGTGTTCAAGGTGCAATTTGTTCCCGGCGGGAACGACGCGGTAACGGTGTGGCTGAATCCGGACCTGGCGCCGGGGGCGACGGAAGCCGGGCAGCCGGAGGGTTTGACGACGACCTTCAGCGCCAATGCGGCGTTCAACGAAATCCGCCTGCGCCATGGCGGCGGCGGGGGGGGCTGGACGTTCAGCGACATGGAAGTTGCGAGTGCTTTCGCCGATTTCGTGTCGCCAGGCACGCGAGAGCCCGGAGGCGGCACGTCGGGCCCGGGCGGGGGCGGGCTGACGCTGACTTTCCGTTCCTGGCAGAAGGAGCAGGGGCTGCCGCAGAACTCGGTGCGGGCGCTCGCGCAGACGCGCGATGGCTACCTTTGGGTCGGGAACGATGAGGGGGTGGCGCGCTTTGA
The DNA here is from genome assembly GCA_963822005.1 of uncultured Verrucomicrobiae bacterium. Lineage (GTDB taxonomy): Bacteria > Verrucomicrobiota > Verrucomicrobiia > Limisphaerales > UBA8199 > PALSA-1440. The sequence goes on from CAWGGD010000027.1 coordinate 30,785, forward strand.
CGGCGCGCGCTTCGTTTCCTTTGGCCTGCATGAAGGAATGGGCAGCGGCCCGGTCCGGGTGCTGTTCGAGGACCGGGAAGGAGCGCTTTGGATCGGGACCGATGGCAGTGGTTTGACGCGACGCCAGGGGGGCCGGTTCACGACGTTCACGAAACAGGACGGGCTGCCGGCGGATTCGATTACCGCATTGGGCGAAGACCAGGAAGGCCGGGTGTGGGTTGGCACCGAAGGGGGGCTGGCCTGGTGGCAGAACGGGAAGTTTGCAGTTCCAGGTGCGGCAGAGATGTTTCGAGGCAAACGCATCAGCTTCGTTACCCGGGACCGGCAGGGCCTGCTGTGGGTGGGGGTGATCAACGGGGGGGTGTTCCAATGGGTGGCGGGCAAGTTCGAGGCACTGACGGATGCGGCGATGGCGGGCTTGCTGCAGAACCCGCACTGTTTGCTGCATGACAAGGCGGGTCGAATCTGGGTTGGGGCGGGAGACGACTATGTCTTGTGCCGGGAGGGCGAACAATGGCGGCGGCATCGGATTCCACGGCACTTGGCTCGGCCGTATGTGAGCGCATTGGCGGAGGAGCCGGACGGCACGGTGTGGGCGGGATCGGTCAGCGAGGGGTTGTTTCAATTCAAAGAAGGCAAGCTGGGGGCCGTCAACGCTAGCAACGGGTTGCTGGACAATGCGGTGGAGTCCCTGCTGGTTGATCGGGAAGGCAATTTGTGGGTCGGCACCGGGGCCGGCTTGAATCGGCTGCGGCGAAGCAATTTGCTGGTATTGGGGCAGAGCGAAGGGCTGGGTTACGGGCCGGTGCAGGGATTGGCGGAAGTGGCGCCGGGGGTGATTTGGGCCGGGAAACCCAATGACGGTTTGTATCGGTGGGAAGGGAGGAACTTCAGCCGTGTGGCGGTGGCGGGTTTGTCCGGGCGCCGCTATCCCGAGGTGCTGTCGTTGCTGATGACACGCGACGGCAACTGCTGGATGAGCGGGGCGGGCGGGGTCTGGCGGTTCAAGGATCCGAAGTATGCGCCGGGCGAGGTGGAGATGCAGACGCTACCCGGGCTGAACGTGACGGCGCTGGCGGAGGAGCAAGACGGGGGGGTGTGGGCCGGGACGCGGGAGGGCCAGCTTTGGCGGCTGCGGCGGGGGGAGCTGGTTCGGGCAAACGAATTACTGGCAATCGGCTGCCATCACGGCCATCTGGCAGGGCGCCGATGGAACGATGTGGATTGGCACGGAGGGGGATGGACTGCACCGCTACCAGAATGAGTCGCACGCGGTCTTGAAGAAGGCCGGCGGGCTGCTCAGCAATTGGATTCGCACCTTGCACGTGGATGCCACTGGCACGGTCTGGATCGGGACCGTGGGCGGGGGGTTGAGCCGGTGGCGTAATGGACAGGTGATCACCCTGACCACCCGCGAAGGATTGCCGGACAATACCATCTCGCAAATCCTGGAGGACGAAGCGGGGCGGTTGTGGCTGGGGAGCAACCGGGGGATTGCCTGCGTGAGCAAGGGGGAAGTGGACGAGGTGGCGGCAGGCAGGATCGCCGCGGTGTCGCCGCAAGTCTATACCCGGGCGGAAGGGGTACCCTCGGAAGAATGCACCGGCGGCTATTATCCGGCGGGGCTGCGAAGCAAGTCGGGCCGACTGTGCTTTTCCACGCTGAAAGGGGTGGTGGTGGCAGACCCGCGGTCGCAAGCCGCCGAGCCGCCCCCTCCGGCAGCCGTACTGGAGGAGACCATGATTGATGGGGCGGTGGCGGAGGTGAGCCGTTCGCTGGCGGCCGGCCGGGAGAGGGAGCTGGCGAAGCCGGGCGCCGCGGCGGGGAGGCCGGAAATCCGGATTGCGCGGGGCAAACACCGCCTGGAGTTCCGGTTCACGGCCATGAACTTCAGTTCACCGGAGCAGGTGCGGTTTCGTTACCGGCTGGAACCGCTGGATGCGGGGTGGGTGGAGGCGGGCGGTCGGCGCACGGCGTTTTACAACTACGTGCCGCCGGGACAATACCAGTTTCGCGTCATCGCCGGCAACAGCGGCGGAACCTGGAACGAAGACGGCGCGAGCCTGCTGCTGATCGTGCTGCCGCACTTCTGGCAGACTTGGTGGTTCCTCGGACTGGCGTCGCTCGGTCTGCTGGCCTCGGTGGGCGGCGCGGTCCGGATCGTGGAGAAGCGGAAACACCAGCGCCGGCTCAAGCTGCTGGAGCAGGAACGTGCCCTGGAGCACGAGCGCGCGCGCATCGCGCAGGACCTGCACGACGACCTGGGCTCCTCGCTCACCCGCATCTCGCTGCTGGGCGACCTGGCACGCTCGGAGAAGGATAATCCGAGCCAGGTCGAGGCCCACGCGCAGAAGATTTCGCAAACCGCCGGCCAGAGCGTGCGGGCGCTGGAGGAAATCGTGTGGGCGCTGCGGCCGGGCAGCGACTCCTTGCAGAGCCTGGTGGAGTACATCGCGCATGTTGCGAACGAGTTGTTTGAAGGAGACAGCGCCCGGTGCCGGTTGGATCTGCCGCAGGACTTGCCTGCGCGGTCGCTGCCTCCCGAGGTGCGCCACAACATTTTTCTCGTGGTCAAGGAAGCGCTCACCAACGCGCTCAAACATGCCTATGCCCGCGAAGTTCGGGTCCAGGCAAAAGCCTCCGCGGGGACCTTGACCATTGTGGTCCAGGACGACGGGCGGGGGTTCGATGCGCAAGCGTTGGCGCCGACCCCGGGCAAGCGCCACGGCTTGGGAAACATGCGCCGACGCGCCGAAGACATGGGGGGAACGCTGGAGGTGACAAGCGCACCCGGAAGCGGGACGACCGTCAGGCTGACGGTGAGTTTTCCCGCTTGAGCAGGGCGGGCGCTGGCCGCACATTCATGCGGTTGTGCCGCGCTGGCAGGCCGTGCCAGAGTAGGCCTGTGAGCGCCAGACTTGCAGATGATATGCCGATCAAAGTTGCGATTGTGGATGATGATGATGGCATCCGGACCAGCCTCGCGACGCTGATCCGCCGCGCGCCGGCGCTCCGGCTGGTCGGCGACTATCCCGACGCGGAAACCGCCCTGAAAGAGATTCCGCAGCGCGCGCCGGACGTGGTGCTAATGGACATTAACCTGCCAGGGGTGAACGGAGTGGAATGCGTCCGCCAATTGAAAGGCAACCTGCCCGCGGTCCAGTTCCTGATGCTGACGGTGTATGAGGACAGTGACTCGCTGTTCAACTCCTTGAAGGCCGGCGCCAGCGGTTACCTGCTCAAGCGCACCGCCTCGGCGCGGCTCCTCGACGCGATCCGGGACGTGCATGGCGGGGGCGCGCCCATGACGCCGCAACTGGCCCGTCGCGTCGTCCAGTATTTCTCCCGGCCGCCGGGGGAGGCAATCGCCGGTTTCGCGGCTGACGCCGGGCGAGAAGGGATTCCTGGAGGAGCTTGCCAAAGGCTACGCCTACAAGGAGATCGCCGACCGCATGAGCATCAGCATTGATACCGTCCGCAGCTACGTGCGGACGGTTTATGAGAAGCTGCATGTCCACTCCCGGACCGAAGCGGTGGTGAAGTATTTGCGTGGGTGAGGCAATTCCTGGTCCGTCGGTGCCCCTCCCCATGGGCCTACCGCACAAACATGCGGTTGAGTGTTGGGCCGGGGATAAGGTAGCCTCAATCAGTTAGTTAAAAACCGAACACCGCTAGATCAAACGGCGCAAGTTTCAACCTGCGTATAAAACGACCTTCGCAAACAACCTAAACTTAAAGAAACACCAAGACATGAGAATCAATACCAAACAGTATGCAGTCTGGGCAGGGCTCTTGCTTTGCTCGGCGGTCGTCGCCTCCGCCAACACCATCGTCACCTTCCAGGTGGACATGAGCAAGCCGGCATTGACCCGAACACGCAGATCGTCAGTCGGCCCGCGGCTCCTTCAACGGTTGGGGTGCCTTCAACTTGACGAACAACCCCAGCGGTGCCAATCCTTACCTCTATAGCGGGACCGCCAATGTCGCTGCCAATGGAATCGTGATGGAATACAAGTATGTTGGACACTGACTTGAACCTGAGTTCGGGTGGCTGGGAGAACATTCCCAAAGGCGCGAACCGGCTGGTGACCCTGCCCACGACCAGCGGCGCCAGCCTGGTGTTGACGACGGTCTATATGGGGAGATAGCACCCCGACGCCCGTCACGGTGGATGTGAAGTTCCAGGTGGACATGGCCCAGCAAATCAAGCTGGGGACTTTCGACACCAACACCTCAGTCGTCTACCCCAAGGGCACCTGGAACGGCTGGGGCGTCGCCACGGCCATGACCAATGACCCGGCGATTCTCAGGACTAACCAATTCGGCTTGGTCACCTCCAACGTGTATGTCTATACCTACAGCGTCACCCGTTCTCCGGGCGAGACCATGGACTACAAGTTCTACATTGATACCGGCGCTCGGTATGAGAGCCCGGCCCCCGGCACCGGCGATCCCAGCCGACCACAACAACCGGTTCTTCAACCTCTCCGACGGGCCGCCGCAGACGCTCCCGATCGTCTTCTTCAGCGATGCGCCTTATGCGCCCGCTGGCCACGAACGACGTGACCTTCCAGGTGGACATGACCTACCAGGTAGTGCTGGGGAACTTCGACCCGGCTACCGGCACGGTCGAACTGAGGGGCGGTTTCAACAACTGGGGCACGCCGCAAATCGTCTGCACCAATGACCCCGCCGCCCCCAATACCAACCTCTATAAGGCCGTGGTGCGCCTTTCCGACGGCGTCGGCGCTCTGGAGTACTACAAGTTCTGGGCTTCAGTGCCTAACAACAGTGGCTGGGAGACAATGGCTAATAACCGGCCCGTCAGCATCGTCCGGGCACTGCTCAAATCCTGCCGGCGGTTTACTTCAGCGACGTCATCGTTGACCCGAATGACTACATGCCGGCCGATACGCTCGTGACGTTCCAGGTCAATATGGCCGGTGCGGTGCAGTACCCAAGCGGCACGCCTTGGGACCCCGATAATAACACGGTCTATTTCAATGGTAATTGTCTGACCAACGGTTGGTACGCTACCTGGGGTGGTTTTTGGCCTGAGACGCTGTTGTATGATGATGGCACGCACGGCGACGCTCTTGCCGGCGACAATATCTGCACGTTCCAGTATTTGGTACCCAAGGGCAGGCCTGTGCGGGTGGAATATATGTACGGCATTGACAGCAATGCCAATGAGGGAGGCAGCGGTACGAATCATGTTCGTTACATCCGCCGACCGGCAGCTATGTGATGCCGGTTGATACCTTCGGCAGCATCGCGAACAATGAACCTGATCCTGGGTTCGGCAACCTGACGGTTGGCGCCGCATCCGGCGGGCATGTCCCGGTTTCCTGGCTTGGACAGCCCGGCGTCTTCCTGCAAACCGCCTCGACTCTCAGCGGCGTCCCCACCTGGCTGACCCATTACGAAACGGCCGCTTACGGTTCGGCCAGCGGCATCTACTCAACTAATTACCCGACCACCGCCGGGGCCACCTTCTTCCGACTGGTCAAGCCTTAGCCCTGGCCCTGGCACGAAACGCACGCGATGTTTAGGCCCGGTCAGATCCGGGTGGACGGTGGAATAGCAGTGCCACGCGAGGGAGCCTGTCGCAAGACAGGCTCCCTCAAGGCATTTTAGTGGTTCTTCACGGAACTCACTCCACGCGGACACGATAGAAGCGGCTGGGGCCGGCCGGATTGGGGTCGCTGACGACGGCGGGTGCGCCGGTGCCGGTTTGCCGCGACAACTCCAGCCAGACGGGGTCATCCAGGCGCTCTTTGTACTGCACCACATAGATCGCGCCGGACACGGTGGGGAAGGAGAAATTCATCGTGCCGCCATTCCAGGACGCTGAACCCATGCTTGGCGACGGCGCATAGAGGGCGCGCACGCGATAGAAGCGTGCGGCGCCGCTCGCCGTGGTGTCGGTGACGATCTCCAGGCCGCCAATACCGAATCGCCGTTCGAGTTCCGTCCACGTGCCGGGTGCGAGGGTGTTCTGGTATTCCACGATGTAAAGCACGGCGGGCAGGCCGGTGAACGAGAACTGGAAGCCATTCGCGGCCAGGCCCAGCGGCGTGAGCCTCACGGCGGGCACGGTGACGCTTAGCATGGCGACGGCGCTGGTGACGGCGCCGAGGTCGTTCATCGCGACGAGTTGATAGGCGCCGCTGTGCGCGGGGTGGGTGTTGGTGAAGGTGAGCGTGTTGGTGGTCGCGCCGGGGAGCGCCTGACCGTTGGCATACCATTGGTAGCGCATGGGCGGCTGGCCGACGGCAAGGACGCGGAAGGTGACGTCGGTGCCGGAGGCGACACGGCGGTCCCATGGTTGCACGGTGATAGCGGGCGAGCGGTCGTTAAGGTAGGCCAGCGTGCTGCCGCCCCCGGCGGAGATGGCCGTGGCGCTGACGAGGTCGGGCGGGATGAGCAACTGCCCACCGCTGTTGTTGCCCCACGCGACGAGCGTTCCGTCCGCGCGCTGGGCGACGCCGTGCGAGTAACCCTGCCAGCCGCCGCCGGCGCTGATGGCCACCACGTTCGTCAGCCCCGCGGGCGGCCCGGGATCCTTGCCGCTGATGGCCCATGCCAGCACGGTGCCGTCCGCCTGCAGCAGGGCGCTTTGACCGTAGCCGGCGGAGATGGCGACCGCGTTGGCATAGCTCGGGATCTTGCCATACGAGCCCCACCCGACCACCGTGCCGTCGTTCTGCAGCGCCAGGCTCTGCACCAGCCCCGCGGAGATCGCGACGACATTGCTCAACCCGGCCGGGACATTCGTCTGGCCGGAGCCGGTCTGGCCCCAGGCGGCGACGGTCCCGTCCGCGCGCAAGGCCAGGGCATGCACGCTGCCGGCGGAGATCGACACCACATTGCTCAACCCGGCCAGAAAGTTCGTCGCCGCGGGAATGCCGGGCCCCCAGGTCACCACCGTGCCATCGCTCTTGAGGGCGACGCTGAAGTTATTGCCGCCGGCGACTGCCACGACATCGCCGAGCCCGGCTGGCACGTTGGTCGCGCTGTTGGCCACGGTGCCCCACGCCGCGACCGTGCGGTTGGATTGAATGGCCAGCGCATGGAAGTAACCCGACGCCACGCCCAGCACGCTGCCCAGGTCAAACGGGGCATTGGTCAGGCTCGGCCCCGTGCCCCAGGAGGCCACGCGGCTAAAGGTGATCTGCGCCACGCTGCTCGTGACCGAACCGAATGGGTTGCTGGCGATGAGCTGGTAAGCGCCGCCGTGTTGCGGCAGCGCGCGGTCGAAGGCCAGTTCATTCGTGTCGCTGGCGATGGGCAGGCCGTCTTGCAGCCAAGTCAATTGCATCGGGCCCGAGCCGATCACCGAGGCGCCCACCGAGAACGGACTGCCGTAATAGGCAAAGCGTTTCGCGGGCTGTGATATCACGACCGGCGCACTGTCCACCAACGTCACCGGCACCGGCAGGGATTGGGCGACCCCCAGCGCATTGCTCACCACGAGCTGGTAGCTGCCCGCATCGGTGAGCTGCGCGGAGGACACGACGAGGGTCTGGTTGGTCGCGCCGGGCACTGGGTTGCCATCCTTGAACCACTGAGCGGCCAGGGGCGCCTTGCCAACGGCCTGGGCTTTGAGCGTGACGTCGGCGCCGCTGTAGAAAGTCCCGCCGATGGGCGGCCGCACAATGAGCGGCCGGCCATCGTTAACCAGGGCCAGCGCGTAGGACGGGGCACCAGAGAGCGCCACTGCGTTTGACAGGCCAGGGGGCACAATGACGATCGCAGGTGTAGCGGCACCCCAGGCTGCCACGGTGCCATCCGACCTGAGGCCCAGGCAAACCCCCAACGGAAATTGATCCTGTCCACGCGCGCCTGCCGTCTCCACCGCCACCAGGTTGGTCAGGCCCGAAGGGGCTATTTGTTAGGCCCAACGCGGTCCAGGCTGCAGGCGTGCCATTGCTCAGCAGCGCCAGACTGTAGGCGCTGGACGCAAAGCCGACGGAGATACCTGTCACTCCGTGCAGGTAAGGCGGCACGGGTGTCGGCGACGTCCCGCCACCCCAGCCGACCACGGTGCCGTTTTCACGCAACGCAAGTGTCTGCTGGCCGTTGGCATCAATGGCCGCCACCTTGGCCAGGCCGGGCGGGACATTGCCCTCTCCCCCGCTTGAGGTGCCGCCCCAGACCACGATCGTTCCGTCGGCGCGGAGCGCGACGCTGTGGTAGTTGCCGCCGGCGACCGCCACGACATTGCTCAGTCCGGCGGGCACGTTGGTCTGGCCGTACGTGTTGGAACCCCAAGCGACGACCGTGCCGTCAGAGCGGATGGCCAGCCCATGACTGGCGCCGGCGCCTATCCCCACAACCCCGTTCAAACCCGCAGGAGGCCCCGGCGGACCGCTCACGCCAGTGCCGGTGCTCCAAGCATAGACCGTCCCGTCTGCGCGCAGAGCAAGGTTGAAACCCGAGCCGGCGGCGGCGGCGACGGCGACGACGTTGCTGAGCCCTGGTCCGGGCCAGGGCGGGAGGTTGTAGTTCCGCGGATTGCCGTTCCCCCACACTGCGACCGGCCCTACTGTGAGTTGGGCGACTGTGCTGGTAACCGCCCCGCCGAAGTTCGAGGCGACCAACTGATAGTCGCCATAGTTCGCGGGATTCAGTGCGGCATAGCTCAGGACATTGCTCGTAGCTCCGGGAATGTCCGTGCCGTTGAGACGCCATTGGTAATTGAACGGTGCCGTGCCGGAGAGGGTCGCGCTCAACGTCACCGGCATCCCCACCGGCACGGAATAACCTGCCGGTTGCAAGGTGATGGCCGGGGGCACCACGACAGCCACCGCGGCGGTGCAGGTGATCGAGCCAAACAGATTGGTGACCACCAGAATGTAGGTGCCCGCGTCGGACGTCAGCACGTTGGAAATGCTGAGGCTGTTGCTGGCAGTCCCGCTCAGGTGTGCGCTATTGGTCAGCGGCGTGCTGCCGAAATACCATTGATATGCGAGCGGGTCGGTGCCGGTGGCTTGGGCTGACAGCAAACCCGAGGAACCGACGACCCATGTCTGGCTGGTCGGCTGGACTGTCAGCCGGGGCGGGATGCCGATGACCACGTGTGCTACGGTGCTCGTCACCGCGCCGGAGACGTTGGTAATGACGGCGAAGTAATCTCCCGTATCAGCGAACTGCGCGCCGGCAACAGCCAGCGTGTTGCTGTCGGCCCCGGCGATGCGTCCGCCATTGGTCAGCGGCGCGCCATTGAAGAACCATTGCTGCGCGGGCGTGGGGTAGCCGCTGGCGGTGGCGTTGAGGACGAAGTTCGAGCCGATGGGCACGTATTGGCTGGCAGGCTGGGACCAGAACACGGGCATCGTGGCGTTTGTGGGGAACTGCCCGATCTGCAGGCCGGCGATGTTGGGCTCCTGGCCGAAGTTGCCACGCACAATCAGCACAACGCTCTGCCCCGGCGTGTTCACCTGAATGTTGCGGAAGGTCCCGTAGTGGATGCCTTCCTGCCAAGGCGGAGCGTCGGGTTCATAACCGTGGATCGAGATGCGTCCCTGGCTCGCTCCACCAACGAGCAGTTCGAAGTCCGCCCCCGCCCACGGCCAGTAGGCGATGCTGGTGGGATAGAGGTAGAAGTCGTAGGTGCCCGCAGGAACGCCGAAGAAGCTCACAGTAAAGGAGCCGCCCAGCACGCCCTGGTAAATGAAGTCATGGATCATCGGATCGGTCCAGGGGTTAACGTTGGCGTAGGGAGCATTGCTGACTACCACGCCCACGCCCGTTAGGGAGCCGTCGGCCAACAGGAGATTCGTCACGCCGGGACTGCCCGCGGTGTAGTAATTCCAATAGTCGGTGTCCCGCTGCCCCATCGCCGCCAGGCCAGTCTTGGCCGATTGCGTGCCGCCGCCGAAGTCCAGGTTCAACAGCGGCGTGGGGAACCGCACGCTCACCACCGCCACGTCGCTGGTGACCGCGGTATAGGCGTTGGTGACCACCAGCCGATAGCTCCCCGTGTCGCCGGGCTGCAGGCTCGTGATCGCGAGGGTCGGGCTGGCCGAGCCGGACACGCGGCTAGTGTCGCTCACGTCCTGCCCGTTCTTCTGCCACCGGAAGGAGAGCGGGGCCGTGCCGGCGACCGTCGCCGCGAGGGTGACATTGGTGTTCATCATCGCCGTGACGTTGGTGGGCTGGCTCGTGAATACGATGGCCGGCACAGTGACAGTCGCCACCGCACTGGTCACCGCGCCGAAGTCGTTCGTCACGACGACCCGATAGCCCCCGCTCTGGGTGGGGTTGGCGTTCGGCAACGCGAGCCAGCGATTCGTCTGCCCTGGCATCGGCGCACTGTTAAAGTACCACTGGAAACGCAGCGGCAGCGTGCCATTGATGCCCGGGTGGAAGAAGAGGGTGTTGCCGCCCACAACGATTTGGTCCGAAGGCTGCCGCCAAAAGCGGGGAGCGACGCCCAGGGAGGGGTCGCGCAGCCAGGCCAGGCCGAACTCGTCCCCAGCATAGATCGCGAGCGGATTTGTGACGACCGCCGGCGGCGTGGACTGGCCGTAATAGTTGTCGCCCCACCCAATCACCGTGCCGTCCGGCAGCGCTGCCAGGCTAAACAAGTAGCCGGCTGCGACGGCGGTCACGTTGACCGCATTGGTCGGGATATCGCTCTCTCCGAAGAAGTTCCTGCCCCAGGCCACGAGGGTGCCATCGGACCTGAGCACCAGACAGTCCAATCCACCGGCTGCGATTGCCGCCACATTTGTCGCGCTGGCCGGCACCTCAATGTCCGCCGACACAAGGTAGCCCCAGGCCGCCAGCGAACCGTCGGCTTTCAGGGCCAGGGTGTAGTCCAAGCCCGCCGCGATGGCGACGACATTGGTCGCCGCCGCAGGAATATTCAGTTGGTGGAGGTCGTTGGCACCCCAGGCGACGACAGTGCCGTCAGCGCGCAGGGCCACACTGTGCGCATAGCCTCCGGCCAGCGCCACCACGTTGGTGGCGTTGGCGGGGACGTTCAACTGCCCGCCCTCGTTGTCGCCCCAAGCCAACAGCGTTCCGTCCGCGCGCAGCGCCAGATTGTGGTAAGCTCCAGCCGTCATGGCCACGACGTTGGTCGCGGCGGCAGGAATCTCTACAATGCCGAAGTTGGTCCAGCCCCAGGCCACCAGCGTCCCCTCCGCCCGCAGCGCCAGGGAGTGCTGCCAACCCGCGCTTACGGCCACCAGGTTGGTGGCCTGGGAGGGAGGAGTTGCCTGGCCGTAGTAGTTATGTCCCCACCCCACGATCTGCGGCGAACCCGCCAGAGCCGCTGGCAGGGCAGCGCTTAGGGCGATCAGCAACGATAGGGCTATGCGGCAGACGCGAGACCGACAAGGGGTCTCTGGTGCACTGCCGTCCGGAGGCAATTGAAACTGACTACTCATTCAAGGACAGCGTCCATTCCTGCGCTACGCAGATAAGGAAAAAGGGGGCCGGCCCTCCTCCTTCCCCGGATCATTGGGCCAGTATGCACGTCCGCCGCCGCGGATCAAGCTTGCATTCCAAAACCCGAGAGGGCGACAGGGCTGCATCAAGCTCCCATTAGTGCATGCCGGCGCGGGTTTGCGTGAGGTCTTCCCATTGATTTCTGCTGACCAGTCCAACCCGGCAGGGTTGGCAGCCGGTACGGGGGTCGTTTCGGGGCCGCAGGGGAAACGACCCCCGGACACGTCGGCTAGCGATTCTTGCATCCTGAAGGGATGCTAGAACCACGCGTTCGCTTGAAAAACCAGCCCCTGTCCGGGTAGGGTCGAAAACAGGCTGGCAACAGCTCTGGCACCCCTTCTGCAGAGATTTTTAAGGGTGAGATAATTTGACGCATTTGGGAGTTGGGCCGCCTTGCCGGTCATTTAAACCGGAAATCGAGTTTAAAATTATAGAGCCAGGGGATTTCAGGACTGACTCCCTCCCGCGCCAACTTGTCGGGCAGGTGTTCATAATGGTGTTGCAGCAGGGAGGCGTTGGGTGGGTGGTAGAGGGTTACCACGATCGTTTGCTGCTCCACCCGGACATCACCTTCCAGGCCCTCAAAGAGATTGCGGGCCAGATGGGTGGCATCCCACTGTACGCAGGGCGCCCCCAACCGCTGTCGCAACTGGTGAATGGCCGCCTGGGCTATCAGCACCATGGTCAGCTGACCATAGCGAATATTTAGGTTGAGCGTTCCGGCGCGGTGCCAACCCAGGGCCTGATTGAATTTGAAGAACTCCTCGACGTGCCAGCGTTGCGGATAGTCCTTGGTCAAAGCAGGCACCTGCGAGAGCTGGGCCGTGCCTAAGAAACCCTGGTAATGGTAATCTTGCTGGCGGGCGCCGCTGCGCTGAACGTATTCGTGGTAAAGGGCTTGGGGATCGACCTTGAAATAGTAAGGCTCAATGGCCGTGGCGTAGCCGGGCCAGTGCTCGGTAAAATCGCTGACGACCACTTTGCTCCAGCGTTGGAGCGAATTGGCGTAAGCGGGCACCGCGCAGAGCAGGTCGAAGAGTTGCTCTGTGCGCACGGTGGCGAAGAGTTCCTGGCAATAGTGTTCCTTGTCGGCGAGGATCAGGGGCTTGCCGGCCGCCGTCGGCGAAGTCCCCAGGATTTCGGCGGCCAGGTGCAGGAGGTCGGGGCTGGCCTGCACGACGGATTGAGCCGGAGAACTGAGGCTAAAGCAGACGGGCTGGCCGGTGTGACAATCCAGCAGGAAGAAGGTCTGGGCCATTTTGGCGGGTTTTTCTTCGGAGCTAAAGCGGTGCCGGCGCATTTGGCGTTTGCTGTAGCTGGTCATGCGGTGCGGGTCCAGGGCCAGGAGCGTGCCGACGAAATGGCCTCCCGCGCGGCGTAATTTACCCAAGGCGATTTGCAGTTGTTGGGCCTGTTGGACCGTGTGACCGTCCAACAGGTCGTGGATGGCCAGGTCGGTGGGAACGAAGGGCAGGCCGTTGGCCAACTCAAAACCTTTTTGGGAGAGCGTACGCCGCTGGCGGTAGGAGCACAGACACATGGCGGCTTCATTGACCAGGTGCAAAGCCAAACGCGGCTCGACGCGCTCGGCGGGCAGGCCGGACCAGGAGCGCAGCAGATCCCAAGTGCCCAGACGCAGGTGCTCGGGCAGCAGCAGCCAAATGCCGACCTGATTGCCTGAGATTTTGTCGGCCAGAGCCTGGCGGACCTGTCGCTCCAGGCTTTTGGGATCGGCCGGAACCGAGCGCTGTTTTTTGCGAGTGCGCTGGGTCTGGACAAATTGCGGCGGGTTGGCGGGATTAAGGGAGTAGAGTTTTTTTTTGCAGGCCGTAATCGGCGATGATCCGTTCGACGCTGCGCTGGCTGATTGGGTGGCTCTGCTGGCGGATTTTTTGAGCGATGACTGCGGGGGAAGAATCCGGATCGAGGAAGCGACAGCGGATGACCAACCGCACGACTTGGTCGGTGCGGCGGTAATCGGTTTTGGGTCCCGGGGTTTGGAGGAGCAACCCCTCGGCGCCCTGGTCCAGGAAGTCCGCCAGGATTTGGTAATAACGTTGGCGGGTGAAATCGTATTTTTGAGCGGCTTTGGAAGGGCCGAGGCCTTCGCACTCGCCCTCGATGAGCATGGCCAAGCGGCGGCAAACCTCATCGTCATTGGGGACCCGGAGCGAGCCGCCAGGGCCGGTGAAACGGATGTGTGTTTTCGAGAGAGAAATATTCATGGCCGGAGGGTAGGAGGTCCAGGCACCTACGTCAAATAGAATATGGCGGTTCATGGCCCTGAAGCGGAGGATGAGCGAGGGGCAATGATGGACAATAATTGAGTATTTATGCGTAATGGCGAGCCGCCGCCAGGTCCAACAAAACCCACTTCCGCCACATTTCGTTTTACGAACGGCTGGAAGCAAAAAGTCGAGGCCAACTTGCGGGGTGCGAATCCGTCAAATTATCTCCCCCCTAAAAATCTGTGCCTTCTGGGTGCAGGAGGCTTGGTCAGCAGAAATCAATGGGAAGACCTCACGCAAACCCGCGCCGGCATGCACTAATCCGAGCTTGAGGCAGCCCTGCCAGGCACAGGGCGGGTTGAGTTTGCGGGTTGAGTTTGCGGTTGCTTTTTTGTCCGGGCGCCTCCTTCATTCGCGGACCAGCCTACCATGAAGTGTTTTGACGCAAAGTACAACCTCCTTCCTAAGGCCGAGCTCCACTGCCACCTCGAAGGGGCCATCCGCACAGCGACGATCGTTGACATCGCCCGCGAATGCGGCCTAGAGCTGCCGGCGTATGACGCGGCCGCACTCGATCCGCATGTCAAAGTCTATGACCAACTCAAGGACCTGGCGGCTGTCCTGGAAGCGTTCGGCATCGCGCAGCGGAGCCTGGCCTCGCCGGCGGTGGTGGAACGCATTGCGCGCGAACTGTTCGAGGATGCCAACGCGCAGAACATCAAGCTGCTCGAGGTCCGCTTCTCGCCCGACTGGGCTTTCAGCAGCCACCGGCTCGACTGGGACGAGGCGCTGGAAGGGATTCTGCGAGCCAAACGACACGCGGCGGGGCAGTTCGGCATGGCGATCGGCCTGATCGCCATCACGTCCCGCAGCCTGGGGGTCGGCTCGTGCGAGAAGACAGTGGATTGGGCCATCCGGTGGAAAGACCACCTTCACGGGGTTGACCTGGCCGATGGCGAAGCCGAGCACCCGATCAAGGAATTCGTTGGGCCGATCTTGCGGGCGAAGGACGCCGGGCTCAAAGTGACCGTGCATTCCGGTGAGGACACTCCAGCTTCCGCCGTGGTGGACACCATCCGCGCCGTCAACCCGGACCGGATTGGGCACGGCACGCACATCGTTGACGACCCGGCGGCGGTCGCTCTCGTCAAAGAGCGCGGAGTGACGCTGGAGATGAGTCCGTGGAGCAACTACCTGACGAGTTCCGTCAGCCGCATTGAAGATCATCCGCTCAAGCGCTTGTTCGACCAGGGAGTGAGGGTCACCATCAACTCCGACGACCCGGAGGTGCTGGACACCAACCTGAACAATGAATACCGCATCGCCCACGAGATCCTGGGTCTGAGCCTGGAGGATATTGCCGTGTGCAATCGTTATGCCGCCGAGGCTTCCTTCATCCCGGAAGAAGAGCGGCGGACGGTTAGGGAGAGATTCTTTTCCTGACCGGGCAGCTGTCGTGGTGCTCTGGTTGCCGAGTCAGAGGCAGGGAGGGATGCAGCCGTTAAGGCCTGGAGAGCCGTGAGGTACTCCTTACGAGCTAATCAGGGCTCCCTTGCCGGGTGAAGCTTCCCCTGGCGAGACCGACTCCATTTAGGGCGTCTTGGGCCCGCCCTCCACCGGTCCGAACGCCCGGTCACGGCCTCGCCGGCAGGGCGTTGATCTCGACGGCCTTGCTGCTCCCAATCACCAGTTTGCCCGAGATTCGCGAGTGGACCAGCGGCAGGAGCACCGGCTGGCCGGGGGCGTCGGGACGTCCACCCAGGCTGCCCGCAACCCCCGTGTCGGTCTGAGCCGGCAGGGATAAGGTCAAATTGGTAGCAGCCAGGAGGTTGCCGGTGAAGACCACCTTCTTATTCAGGCTCCGGTTGGTGCCGGCGACGCGGAAGGAATAGGTTTGCGCTGCGAGCTGGTCCGAATCGAGGCCAGGGGCGGCTTTCTCCTCAAACACCCCGGCCGGTGCTCGGGCGGCCTGAGCGGCCACCGGCGCTTCGGCCTTGGCCGGGCGAGCCCGCCGGGCGGCGGTGACGATCTGCACGAAGCCGCTGTAAACCGAGCCGTCGCCATCAACAATCCGCAGCTTTTCGCCGGCCTGTTCCACTTGAAACGACGCCAGCACCGGATGCGCGGGCGTCGCTTTGTCGCCAAGCGTGGCTTTCATCTGAGATCCCGGCCCCACTTGAACGAACCTGTGGGCGACTGCAACCCCCTTGGTCTCCTTCAGCGCGGCGGGTGCGGCTTGGTAGAGCCCGTCCGTCGCGACCGGGGCGGAGCTGGGCCGGTCGGCGGAAGCGACCTTGGCCGCGAACTTGTAGCTCGAGCTGGCCTGTCCGGCTTCGTCCGCCGGTCTCATCGCTGATCCGTCCAGCGCCGCCACGCTGGCCGCCTCGGACCTCGTGGCAACTGGTGGCGCCGCCGCGGGCATCGCCGGCACACCGGCGGCTGAGCCGGGTTTGGCCGCCAACCCATAACGCACGCCCAGAGCGTCATTGGCCCGCCCGACAGGAACTTCCGCCGGCTTTGCGCTGGAGGACGTCAATTGCATCTCGGCGGCTTTTTGCAGGTCGGCCAGTTGCGGGCCGGCGGCCAGTGCGAAGTTCCCTCCGTCGTAGCTCTTGGCCAATGCGGCGGGACTTTCCACCCCAAGCGGTTGCTGCTCGGGTCTCAGCTCGCGGGCTGCCATGCCCCGGGTGGGCGCCGCCGCGTATGTGTGGGCAACGTCCGCAGACTTCATCTTCGCCTCCGAGACAGCCGGAGGAGCCATTGTGGCCGGCGCCGGAGTTGCGTGTGACGCGGGCTCCTTGGCCGGCGCGGCCTCGAACGCGGCCCGGTTCTGGGCCAGCATGCCTTCCGGTTTGCCGCCTCGCGGCAGGGGTAACAACACCCACACCGACACCCCCAGCACCGCCAGAATGCCAACCGCCCACGCGAACCGCGGCCACAGTCGAGCCACGATCTCGCCCCACGACCCGGCCTCGCGCTGTGGGCTGGCAAATTGCCGCGCCACTTCGCCCTGCAAGAGCCGCCGGTCGGCCGGGTGCAGCTCGAAGGGCGCGCCCGCCTCGTCGCGGCGCTGCTGCGCCGCCGCGCGGAGCAGCTTCTCAATCGGTCGTTCCGGTTCGTTGGCCATATTCGCTGTCAGTTAGACGGAAACCCCGCCGGTTTTCCCCGCGCAAATAGCTTCCGCGCAATCCCCTCCAGCCGATCCAGGCATTTGCTCAGCCGCGAGCTGACCGTCTTCGGGTTCAGCTCAAGCGTCCGGCTGATCTCCTCGTAGCTCAAGTCGCCGAAATACCGCAACTGGATGATCTCGCGGCAGGGCTCCTCGAGCTGATCCAGGGCCTGGTGGACGAGCCCGGCTTGTTCGGCGTTCATGAGGGTGACGTCCGGCGGCGGCGTGGTCCCGGGCGGGTCGAGCGTCAGCCCGCTCTCCGGGTCTTCGGCCTGGAGCGAAACCGGCGTCTGGCCGCCCCCGCGTTTGGCCGCGTGCTGCCGCTGGCGGTAGTCCCGCGCCTTGTTGGCGGCGATGCGGAACAGCCATGTCTGAAACTGGCTGCCACCGTGAAAAGCACCGAGGTTCCGGATCACCGACAGGAAGACTTCCTGGCATATCTCCTCCACGTCCTCGCGCGAGAAATCGTGCCCGAGCTGAAAGACAAACCGCCCCGCCGCCGCGTAATGCCGGTCGAACAACTCGTCCCAGGCCCCCGCTTCACCCCGGCGGCAGCGTGCAAGCAAATCAGCTTCAGCGTCGAATCCCATGCTCATTCAGAATCTATTCCAGCCCCTGCCGTTTGAACAGAATTCTCTCGCGGGCGGCGCTTTCGCGGACTCGGACCTTGACCGGCCTGCCAATTCCGAGAAACGATAGGCTGACATGACTGCTTCCAAACTGAGCAACGCTGGGACACCCGACCTGGCGATACGCGAGCCGACTCCCGAGGAGGTCGAACGTGTTCTGCATCTGTTCCGCAACGTGCCACGGCCCCCGGAGGCCCGGCTGTTGGCGGCGGTGCGAAGCCGCCCGGTAGAACGCTTCATCGCCGCTGTCGCCTGGTGGCCCGAAGGAACGGTTGGACGCTTTCAGCTCGCCTGCCAGCCGGGGGTCACTCGATCCGTGGTGACCGGATTGTTGATCGACCGGCTGGCGGAATGCGCGCGCCGAGCGGGAATGCGAACCATCCAATGCGCGAATCTGCTCACCGACGATAACGAATGGTTTGGGATCCTGCGAAGCCACGGCTTTGAGTGCTTACACTCCGAACGTTCTTTCGAGGTGTCTTATCCGAACGCATGGAAGCGGGTGATGCAACTCCACCAGAAGCACCTGGCGCAGATTCCGGCCGGCTGGCGAACGGAGTCGATTCGAGATCATCCTCCGGAAGCAGCGCTCGATCTGATTGCGCCGCATCGGCTCATGCCGCCCGCCGAGGTCCGCCACTATTGGCAGGCCAGCTCTCAATTCGGCTTTGACCTCGACCTGTCTTGCATTCTGTTCGACGGCGAGCGGCCTTTTGGGGCATTCCTGACGCGTCGAATGGGAGAGGGACTCTGCATCGACGTGCAGGTCGTTCGGGAAACGAATCCGCGCCTGCGCTCATTGGGCGATTTATTTATGCTGTATCACGACGCTCAGCGCGTCCCTGCGGACGGTCCCATTCGCTGGATTTGGTTTCGCAGCGGCCAAGCCGAGCATCGCCAAACCGCCAACCTCGCCCTCCGAATGGGTGGGCGGGAATTGGCGCGGTGCCACCTGATGGCGAGAGTGCTGTGAAACCATTCTGATTGACGCCATGGCCAACCGATTGTTGCTGGTGGGCTGGGATGCGGCGGATTGGAGAATCCTGCATCCGCTGATTGATGCCGGAGAATTGCCGGCACTGCGCCGCATCGTGGAGGCGGGCGCGTCAGGCCAACTGCTCGGCACCCAGCCACTGGTGCCGGTGGCGCAGTGGGCCACCATCGCCGCCGGAAAACGCCCCTGGCAACATCGGGTGTGCCACCCGATAGAAACGATCACCGGCGCAAACCAGGCGGTTCCAGTGACCGCCGCTCGACGGCGCTCGCTGGCACTCTGGGAGATGCTGGCTCAGGCGGGAAAGCGCAGCCTGGTCGTGGGCTGGCCCGCAACGCATGGCGGACGACCCGAGAACACCGTGGTCGTGTCGGACCGGTATGCCGAACCAACCGCCGGACCAGGCATCAAACCGTGGCCGCCGGCCGCGCCGGGGACTTACTGGCCGGAGGAAATCGGCGTTCGTCTGGATGCCTGGCGAATGAGTCCCGAGGATGTCAAGGCGGACCTCATATCGCTCTGCGTCCCGGAGTGGAAGAAGATCAACCAGAAACGCGACCGCCGCCTCGGACAGTTGCGGGTCTTCCTGGCGACGGATTTTTCGCACATGGCGGCGATGATGACCCTTCTCTCCCATGGCCAGTGGGACTTTGCCGCCGTTCGATTTCCGGCCCTGGGAGCGATTAGTCAGATTTTTCTCCCCTACTGTTTGCCGCGTCCGGACTGGATTCCCGAGGTGGAGTTCGGGCTGTATCAGAACGTGATTCGCGGCGCCTGCCGCCTGCTGGATCAGATGCTGCGCCAACTGGTCCAAGCGGCCGGCAACAACGCTTCCGTCCTGGTGGTCTCCGCCCACGGCGTCGCCCGCCACGCCTCCCCTCCCGCCAGGATTGGCGCCGACGACAACGAAGCCTGGAAGTCGCCCCACGGCATCTTTGCCGCCTGCGGCCCTGGATGGGCCGAGTGATGCGCTGGTGGTTGGCGCGACAGTCCTCGATGTGGCACCGACGGTTCTCACGTGGTTCGGGCTGCCGATCGGCGACGACATGGAGGGGCGTGTATTGGTCGAGGGCTTCGCGAAGGAGCCCCATGTCACGCGTGTGGCAACCTGGGAACCGGCGCTAATCGTTGCCTCGGCCGGTGTTGCCCCAGGGTCTTCTCCCTTTCCTCGATCGGAGGCGGGGCCTGGGCAGAGGAGGCCGGTTGCTCGCGAGGTGCTTAAATCCACAACGGTGGCTGACGACCCCGGCCCCCCGGACAATCCCAAGGCGGCCGCCATTCTCCGGCAGGAGTCGGATTGGAATCTCGCGCAGTCCTATCTGGATGCCGCGCGCTGTGAAGAAGCGCTGCCGGTGTTGGAAGGGCTGTTTCGCGGCTTCCCGGAGCGGCTGGAACTGGGGCACGCGCTGTTCCAGTGCCAGTTGACGCTCAGCCGACTCCCGGAGGCGGCGGAGACGCTCGAGGTGATGCTCGAAGGGCTTCCCGCTGGGATTTGGTCGCTCTTGCCTCGGGCCGAACTCAGCATTGCCAAGAGAGATTTCCGGGAGGCGCGCTCCCTGGTGACTGAAGCGTGGGAGATCCACCCCACTCATCCGGATGCGTTGCGCAGGCTCGGCCTGCTCTTGCTGCGGCTCCGGGACTGGAACGCGCTGGCAGACCTGGCCAAACAGGCACTCAAGCTGGACGACAACGACGCCCTGGCCTGGCTGGGATTGGCTGAGGCGCAACTGCGGAAGCGACTCGCGGCCGAGGCGGAGTCAGCCGCGCTGCGGGCCATTGGGTTAAACTACTATCTGTCGCAGGCTCATTTCATCCTGGCGCGGGCGCTCATCGCCCAAGGCAAGTGGCAGCCGGCGCGGGACACCATGCGAACCCTGTTGCGGCTCCAGCCCAATAACCGGGCTGCCGCAGCCTATGCTAAACGAATGGGGCAGCAACCCCCGCCCTCAGCCACCGGGGAGAGCTAATGCACCAGTTGGTAGAATTGGGGTGTTCCGGTGGCTGGAAAGCTCACCTGCCAGTTGGTTCCCACCAGGACCGGCACGTCGGGCAGGGTGGTCCAACTGCCAGTGGACAAGTCCGGTCTTGACTGGACGGAGAAACCATAGTTGGACGCCGGCCAGGAGAGGACGATGTTCCCCCCGCTGAGGGAGGCGCTGAGCGTGGGGTTGGCCGACAACTGTATGTACTGGTCAGGACCCACCGCATCATTAAGGGCGATGGCTTGGACCGGCAGCACACCCTTATAAACGCGGAATTCGTGGATCGTCCCCGCAAAATAGGGATCAACGAGGTTATGGAGCGACCTTCCAATCCAATTATCCACGTCATTGATGCCGGCCAGGGAAGGAACCGCGCTAGCGGTACCACCCCAACTAAGCTAAAGGGTGGAGACGAAGGAGGGGCCGTTATAAAAACACAAGACGTTGTTTGCAGGGTCTGCGATGAGGGTAACGTGGTTGCCACTCATACCAAGAAGGCCGGCATTCTTGTTGGCGTAAACATAGCCGCTGCCGTCCCTCAAGTCGGAATTTTGGAAGTTGCCGCCAGCGTAGGGACAGTAATCAACTCCTGAGGCTTTTATGCCGCCCAATTGTTCGCCGAAGGAAAAGACATAGGTCCAGATCGGGTTGCTTGGCCCAACATCGACCCAGAATTCCACCGTCATTTGGGTATAATTGCTCATGATATAGGAAGGCAAAGATGCGAAGCACCCGTCCGAGCCGTCCAACTGAAGGCTGGAGCCATCAAGGGCTGCGGTTCCCTGAAGAGTGCCATCCCAGGCGGGGCCGCCGACCGAGTCGGCAAACGTCGTGCTCCCCGCCGTGTCCTGGAAACTATAGCGGTGGACGAGTGTGGCCGGGAAGTCGCTCGTTGGCAGCACGGTCAACGTGGCTGGCACCGAGCTGGTTACGGAGCCGGATGAGTTGGACGCCACCACGACATAGTCCGCCATATTCGCCAGCGTCAGGTTCCCCAGCGTCAGGGTATTGAGTGCGCCATGGCTGTCGCCTGCGCCATTCGAAAGGTTGGTGTAAATACCGCTGCCAACGGCACCCGCCCGCCATTGGAAACTCGGCGCCGGGAAGCCCTTGGCGATCACGCTCAGTTGGGCAGTCCCGCCGAGATACCCAGTCGTAGGTGAAGGCGGCACTGCCACCACCGGCACGCCCGCATCAGCCGTCCGGCCGGCCGGAATGCCGACATTAGGCGTGGTTTCCATCGCGGCATCAATCAGTCTGAGCGTGCCGGTAGCGTTGCCATTGGGAATCTTGTTTGTCGCATTATAGATGAAATGCGCCCAGCCGTAATGCGTGCCTGCGCCGTCTGTTAGCTCCAGCCCGACATAACCTTCATTGTCTCCAGCGGCGGTCCAACCGCCCACTGTCACTCCAACATTGCCGACAGTCTTTTGATTAAAATATCCCACCGATTGAGCGCTTTGATAGCTGCCATTGATCAACGTGCCCACCGTCGTGAGCGGCAAACCCTGGTCGTCACTCTCGGAGAGGACGAACGCTGCCGCGTTAGGCGAATTGTCAATAAAGGGCTTGGTAGAGCCTCCAACGATCTTAAAGTCAGGCGTGCTGTCCTGGTTGAGATCCAAGGTCAAGGTCCCGTTTCCGGGGATCGTAATATTGACCGGCGTGTAGAGGACTGCGCCCTGCGCCGCGCCCGCGGCAAGAGCAGACGTGGACAATAGTGCGAAGGTTTTTCTGGTGGAGTTCATATTCAAGCTCGGTTTCATTCGTATTTGCTTTGTAAATACCAGAACAACCTCATCGAAGTCAATATTGAACTACACCGATCCAAAGTCCCCCGACTGGCCGCTTCTACCGCGTGGAAGTGCTGCCTTAAGGCTCTCACCCCGGACACCCGAACCGGCGACCAGCTCCCTTATTGGGCGATTTGGAGCCGGTAGAACTGCGGACCGCCCGTGGTCGAGTTCGTCCACCGCGTCGTCGTCCCGCCGGACGCCAGGTTCGTCACCACCGGGTTTGTGATCGAACTGACCGAGGCTCCCGGCCAGCACCTGGTAGGTCAGATACGATGCGCTATTCCACTCGCAGACATGCTGACCGGGCGGCAGCCCGGCGATTCGGGTGAAGCCAAACCGATAGCCTTCGTAATAGCTTACCGTGCCGCTGGCGTTGCCAATCAGCAGGTCAATCGTGCCGTCGTTGTTCCAGTCCACCAAATCCAGGCGCATGCGGGGACCAATGTTGATGGGAACCAGGCCGCTGCCGGAAGTCGGAGCACACAGCGCCACCGGAGCTTGCAGGCTGGCGACGAATCGTTGCCGATGTTCCGGCACCAGTACACGCCACTGTCCGAGCTGCCCACAAGGTCCTTTACGCCATCCCCATCCCAGTCGAAGACGCGGACCACTGAGCGAATCCCCAGGTACAGGTCCGCGCCTGCCGCTTGGATGCGGGTGCCGGCAGCATAGGCCGGCGCTTGTGCGGTCCCGATGTTCTTGAAGAAGGAAACGTAGCCGTCGCCATTGCCGCAGAGCAGGTCCTTCAGCCCGTCTCCATCCCAATCGTAAACGCAGGGAGTCGCCCGATAGCGTAACCGACAGCGGGTTGACCCCCACCATGAGCGCCACACCCGGCGCCAGGATCGGAGCGGCATCCGTGTTGGTGTTACGGTAGAAATAGACATACCCGGATGCCCCGTCGCCCACCAGCAGGTCGCGTCTCCCGTCACCATCGTAGTCGCAGACAAACGGTGCCGGCGCGCCGCAACCCGATCCCGGGATATAGATATCCGCCCCGCCAGCCTGCAGGTTGACATAGTTCGTGAAGACCGGGCTCGCATCCGAGCCGGCATTCAGATACAAGGCGACTTTGTCCGCATACCGGTAGCCGACGATCAGGTCCTTCCGCCCATCGCCGTTCCAATCCGCGACGCATGGGATGGCGTAACTCCCGGGTGCCAGGGGCGGCAGCCCCGCGTAAAGCAGTTGCGCCGGCCGGAACTGGGCAGGCTGGGCCGAGGCAACCAGCGCGAGGTGTGGGACGAGTGTCAGCAGGAGCAGAGCCACGCTCCAACGCTGCGGCATTCTCAGCGGGAAGGCGGATTTCATAGGCAGCTGATGTTTAGCAAGTTTAATGAGGCCCCGTCAACGCCATTTTGCACGTCATTCTGCTCGACTGACCCCCGCCCAGCCGCTACCTTGGCCGCGCATATCACCCGAGCTGAATTATGGACGAACTATTAAGAATCCTGCAGACCAACGCGCTGGAGTCGCACGAGAACATCGCCCGCATGTTGGGCCTGCCGGCGGCCGAAGTCGCCCAGCGCATCGCCGATTACGAGAAGCGCGGCGTCATCCGCGGCTACCAGGCCATCCTCAACGAGGACCAGCTCGACCTGGACAAGGTCACCGCCGTCATCGAGGTCAAGGTCACCCCGCAACGCGAGGGCGGCTTCGACACCATTGCCGAGCGGATTGGCCGCTTCCCCGAAGTGCATTCCGCCTACCTCATGAGCGGCACCTACGACCTGCTGCTGTTCGTCGAAGGCCGCACCCTGCGCGAAGTCGCCGCCTTCGTCAGCGAGCGGCTCTCGCCCCTCGAAGGCGTCCTCTCCACCTCCACCCATTTCATGCTGAAGACCTACAAGCGCTTCGGCGTGCTGATGCACCAGCCCGACTCCGATGAACGCCTCACCGTCACTCCGTAATCGCCTCAACGCGACCGTGCGCGACATCCCGCGCTCCGGCATCCGCGACTTCTTCGACCTGGTCACGACCATGAAGGACGTGATCAGCCTGGGCATCGGCGAGCCCGACTTCGACACGCCCTGGCACGTCCGCGAATCCACCGTCTTCGCGCTCGAACGCGGCGCCACGCATTACACCAGCAACTTCGGCTACCTCGATTTGCGCCGCGCCCTGGCCCGCTATGTCAGCAAGATCTTCGGCGCCGACTACAACCCCGAGAACGAGGTGCTCATCACGGTCGGCGTCAGCGAGGCGCTGGACCTGGCGCTGCGCGCGCTGCTCAACCCGGGCGACGAAGTCCTCTACCATGAGCCGTGCTACGTCTCCTACCGCGCGACGATCCTCTTCGCGCACGGCGTGCCGGTCGAGGTCGAGACGCGCGCCGAAAACGGCTTCCGCCTCACCCGCGCCATGCTCGAGGCCAAGGCCACCCCGCGCACCAAGGTCTTGATGCTCAACTTCCCCAACAACCCGACCGGCGCCGTCATGAGCCGGGCGGACCTGGAAGACATCGCCGCCTTCGCCCGCGAGCGCGACCTGATCGTCATCACGGACGAAATCTACGGCGAGCTGACCTACGACACCCCCCACACCAGCATCGTCAGCCTGCCCGGCCTGCGCGACCGCACGATCTTCCTGCACGGCTTCTCGAAGGCCTGGGCCATGACCGGCTTCCGGCTCGGCTACGCCTGCGGCCCCGCCGAACTGATCGAGGCCATGATGAAGATCCACCAGTACACCATGCTGTGCGCCTCGTCCCTGAGCCAGAAGGCCGCCCTCGAAGCCCTCGCCCGGCCCGAGACCGACATCGCCGAGATGGTGAATGAATACCGCCGCCGCCGGAACTTCATCGTCGCCGCCTTCGCCGAGATGGGCCTCGAATGCCACCGCCCGCTGGGGGCGTTCTACGCGTTCCCGAGCGTGGCGAAGTTCGGGCTGCCGGCAAAGGAGTTTTCCCTGCAATTGCTGCGCGAGGAAAAGGTGGCGGTGGTGCCCGGCACTGCCTTTGGGGCCTGCGGCGAGGGTTTCGTCCGCTGCGCCTACGCCACCAGCATGGACAACATCAAGGAAGCCATGACCCGCATAGGACGTTTCATCAGTCGCCGGTGATCAACGCCGCCGGTGGTCCGTCCTCAATTCATTCCTCCTTAGCCGTATCCGTTCAGTTGAAAACGGGGAGCACGCGCCTCCGGCGTGTGGTTTGCGGCGTCTCGCCGCAAACACCTGCCCAGCCAACTGAACCAGCAAACGGTGAGAGATAAGTGGAAGGCCGAGGCCAACGGCGGGACGCATGCGCTCCCCACTCCCCACTGCATCGTCACGGCTTGGCCACCGGTATCTTCAGCCGCTCCCGCCTGCCCCGGACGGCTCCAATTGTGCAACCCAGGCGCTGGGCGAGCTTTGCGTCCGGGAACTTGCCCAGCAGCACATCCTCGGCCGGCCGCCACCGGTGGCGGGTTGACGCAATGCCCAGGCGAGTTCGCCTCGCCTTGACGCTCGCCACCGACCGCCCCAGCCGTCGGGCGACCTCCCCATCGCGAAGGGTGCCCAACAGCGCGTCGTCCTCCGCCCGCCAGGGCTTGGCCGGCGTGACCTTTCTTTCCTGGCCGGGCAGCGAGATGCGGAGGTGATGGCGGCGGTGCTTCACGGCGCCCAAGCTAATGCCTAGCAGCATCGCCACTTGCGCATCGGGGCGCAACCCCAGCAACTTCTCGTCCGCGGCCGTCCAGCGATGTAACCTTGGATCGAATAGCGGGATGCCTTTGGCCGTCCGCCGCGCCTTCACGGCTTCCACGCTCCGGATTAGCCGCCGCGCCAGTTTCCGATCCGGCATGGTGCCGAGCAACTCCTCCTCCTCTCGGGTCCAGGACCGCCGGAAGCCGGGGTAGAAAGGCGCAATGCCCAGGGCGCGTCGGCGTCCCCTCACTACTTGTTGCGGCCGGCCCAGACGTTTGGCCAGGTCGCGATCCTTCATCGTGCCCAGCAACTTGTCCTCCGCGGTCGTCCAGGGCCGGTGGCCGGGCCGCGGCAGGCGCATCCCCAGTTTCAGCCGGCGCTGGATGACTCCGGTCAGCGGATGACCGGTGCGGGCCGCAACTTCCTCATCACGCAGGGTGCCCAACAGCCGGTCCTCCTCGGGCGTCCAGGGGTGGAATGACCACTGATAAGCCGGGATGCGCCGCCGGTAGCGCTGGTGCCGAACCGCGCTCACCGCCCGGTTCAGCAGGCGCGCCACCTCCCGGTCGGGCATGGTTCCCAGCAGCTTCAGGTCTTCCGGACGCCACCCAGTCTCAGTTTGCCCGGGCGCGTCAGCGGTCTCCGGTGCTGCGGTCACCGGTTCTGGTTTCTGATCAGGGCTGTTCATCTCTGTCCATCATTCGGGGCGCAATTGGCGCCACCCACGCTAGCCACCCGCCAGCCGTTACACGCTGGCTCATAAATCCAAACCGGCCCTATGTAAAGCGGGATTTGATAGTCTTTACTCGACGCGGGACTTGGGGAATCTTCCCGCCATGCGTGTGCTCACCGGGCTGCTGATCATGCTGATCTCTGCGCTCCCCGTTTGGACGCTCCGGGCCGGCGGCAGCGGGCTCAACGTCATCGTCGTCGTCAACCAGAACAGCACCAACTCCGTCCAGCTCGGCAACGCCTATTGTGAGCAGCGGGGCGTCCCGCCCCAGAACGTCTTGCGCATGACCAACTGGACCGGCGGCGCTAGAGACTGGAGCCGGAGCGACTTCGAGACCCGCCTCCGCAATCCCTTGCTGGCCATGCTCGCCAGCCGCGGCTTGACCAACCAGGTTGAGTATGTGCTCCTGTCCATGGACATCCCCTACCGGGTGTTGGACGGCGCCAGCGACAACAGCACCACCGCAGCCCTCTTCTATGGCTTCAAGACCAACACCGCGCCGCCCCTGGTCTGTTTGCCCGCCAGTTGCTCGCTGCCGGACGCCTCCTCTAACAGCTACGCCTTCAGCGAACTGCCCTTCCGCGACGCGCCGCCCAACACCGCGCCCACCAACTCGTTCCTCGCCATGATGCTCACCGACGACACGCTCGCCGGAGCGGGATCCATCCTCTCCCGCGGCGTCGCCAGCGACAGCACCTTCCCCACCCAGACGGTCTATCTCGCCAAGACCACTGACACCGCCCGGAACGTGCGCTTCGTCGAGTTCGACAACGCCATTCTCGACACGCGTATCCGGGGGGATAATTCCCTCGTCTGGACCAACACCAGCACCACCACCTTCACCAACCTGCTCGGCTTGATGACCGGCCTGGCGGGGCTTTCCTTGCCGGTTAACGCCTTTGTCCCCGGCGCCATGGGCGACAGCCTCACCTCCTTCGCTGGCGGCATTGCCCCCGGCGACAGCGCCGGGCAGACCACCCTGCTCGCCTTCCTGCACGCCGGCGCGGCCGGCAGCTATGGCACCATCACCGAGCCCTGCAATTACCTGCAGAAGTTCCCCAACCCGCTGAATTACTTCTACCAGCACCGCGGCTTTTGCCTCGCCGAATCCTACTATCAGAGCGTCCAAAACCCCTACCAGGGCCTCCTGGTCGGCGAACCGCTCTCGGCGCCGTTTGCCCGCCCGGGCGCGGCCGACTGGAGCTCGCTGACCAACGGCACCGTGCTCAGCGGCCAGGCCGCCCTCAACCTGACCTTCTCCGCCGCCGCCACCAATCTGCCACTCGCCCAGGTGGACCTCTTCCTCGACGGCACTTTCCTCCAAACCGTGACCAACCTTCCGCCAGCCCAAAGCAATCTGCTCTCCGTCACACTCAACGGCTTCACCGTCAACTACACCGTGCCCGCCAACGCCACCGTCGCTTCCGTCACTGTCGGCCTGGCCGCCGCCTTGAACGCCCAGACCAACTCCACCCGCGTCCAGGCCTTCGCCACCGGCGACCGCCTCGAACTGCAATCGCTCGACGTGACGGTTCCCGGCAGCAACGTCACCCTGAGCGCCAGCGCCGACATCGGCTCCGCGGCCCGGCTGACCACCCTGCTGACGCCCGCCCGGCCGACCTTCCTCGACTCCACGGCCACCGGCTACCTCAGCGTGCTCGCCAGCAACACCCCCGTCGTCGGCGACTGGCTCCAGCTTGCCTTCACCAAGACGAACGGCGAGCCAGTGACCGTCAGCATCACCAACACCGCCCCGGGCACCACCATCGCCACGCTCCTCCAGAACCTCTTCAACCTGGTCAATGCCAACCCTGCCTTGCAGTCCGCCGATGGTGTCCTGGCCGCCGAGTTCTCCAACGACACCTGGTGCGGCATCGTGGCCGCGCAGTTGACTCTCTACGCCCGCTCCCCCGGCTGGCCCGCGTCTCAAATCCAGGTCGCTTTCACCGCCTCGACCAATCTGCTGGCCCTGCCGTCCGGCACCAACCGCCTCCAGGACAACCTCACCGACCTGCGGCCGCGCAATCACTTCTATGTCAGCTCGGGCGCTGCTTCGCTGCCCGCCAGCTTCGTCCTCGACACCACTCCGCTTCCCCGACGGCTTCCACCAGTTGACCGCCGTCGCCTACGAAGGCACCAGCGTCCGCACCCAAACCCGCATTTCGCGGACCGTGCGGGTCCAGAACACCTCCCTCACGGCCACCTTCACCCCGCTGCTGGCCGGCACCAATGCCACGCTCGATATGCCGCTGCAGTTCGCTGTCACCGCCAATGCCCCCAACATCTGCGCGCATCGAGCTGTTCAGCACCGGCGGCTCCGTCGGCGTCGTCTCCAACCAGTCGTCAGCCCTCTTCACCGCCCCCTCGGCATTCCTGGGACTGGGCTTGCACCCCTTCTACGCCCTGGTGACCGACACCAGCGGCAACCGTTACCAGACCGAGACCCGCTCCATTCGCCTCATCCCCTCCTTCAACCTCACCCTCTCGGGCACGCCGCTCAAACTCTCCTGGGCGACGATTCCGGGCCTGCGGTATGATGTCCTGGCCGCGACCAACCCCGCCCGCTCGTTCCAGACCGTGACCTCGCTCGTCGCCTCCAACACCGTCCTCCAGTGGCCTGTTCCCGGCCCAAGTGCGGCGGCCAGCTTCTACCGCGTCAGTCTGAGCCCGTGACACCGAGCGGCGAGCACCGGGGCGTCTCCTGATACCGCTGCCAAGGCTGGTTGACTGGGCGCGCCACTCTAAAGTCCCGTAGGGACGAAATGATAGTAGCCCAGGGCAAGCGAGGAACGAGCGCCGCCCTGGGTGAGGAACCCAAAAGGAACCCTTTCCCAACCCGGCAGGGTTGGCAGAAGGTAGCCGGTGAGTCGTTCGAGGGCAAAGTGGGCGAACGACCACCGGAGCGGGGTCGAGAGGGGACGCACCCCGGAGGTGGTGCCAGAAAGCTCCTGGAAACCACGATTCAACTGGGCGGCGTCTGAGGGTGATCATGAGAGTTGGCTTGCGCGTGTGCAAAATCCGAGACGCGCTCCGGGACGTCTTGGCCTTGACGACCCTCCAGGGCTCCGCTAACACTCGGCTTATGAGCGGCATTGCCTGTGAGGCAGGAAGGGTTGTCTCCAGCACCGCGGTGATGGCGATGCGGGGCTGCGGAGCGAAGTGGGAGCCGAGGTGGAACTTTGTGTTTGCGCGACCCCAAGCCGAGCCGGGACCGCCCGACTTGTCTGAAGAAGCGGCTTCTGTTGGCTTTGTCCTTACACCAATGACTTTGTCACAATTGTACTGTTCGGCCGACACAGCAATATGCCGGCAAGTCACGAAATATTCCTGAGCCACCTCGAGACGATCTTCGGGGAGGCTTCCGCAATCCATCAAGCCCAACCCGCCGATGGTCGTACGCCTGTCTCGGTTTTCGTCTACAAGAACATTCCAGAAACCGGGATGATTACGGGAGTCACCTACGGGCTCAGCCTGTATCCCTATCCTGACTGGAAGGCAGCACGCCCCGAGATGATCGTGTCGGTCAATTCTCTCGACATTGGCTGGCCTTGTGCCGCTGCAACATTTGCCGCTGACTTCCGAGGCAAGAGGCGGTTTTCATACGGTGATGTGTTCATGACCGACGTACCATTGAACTCGGACACGGCAATGGATGGTTTTCTGATATTCGCGCAGAGCATCCTTGATCCCGAAGTGCAGGCGGTACGGACAAACGACTACAAGATTCACTTCTCACAGTTCTATCCGATCTATCGTAGCGAGTTGGGCATATACGAAAGGATCGGATTGGAGCGGTTCTGGAAGCACCCAGGTTTTGACATGTACGACATTAAACGGAAGCCAATAACTGCCGAACAAAAAGGATTGAGCCAATGACGAGGAGCGCGGTCACGCTTGTTCCGAATTCGGTCGCCCTTGGCGCGCCCCCCGTCATGGCTCATCCTGGTCGTTAAGCGCAACCATGAAACTTTTCGGAACAGTCGCGTGTTCTATATGTATGAAAGCTCTGATTCTTTTTGTTGGATGGTGCATTCTGTTCGTGCTGTGCTGGCCGGTGGCACTGCTTGCCCTGATTCTCTTTCCCGTTGTCTGGCTTTTATCTTTGCCGTTGCGACTTATCGGCATTACGCTTGATGCGGTGTTCGCGCTGGTTCGTGCGTTGCTGTTTCTTCCAGCGCGCGTGCTTGGGTGGAGGAGACGTGGATGTCATGTCGCATGAGTCCGCCGCCTAACATAACAGGGGTCACCCATTAATGAGAATGCCATATTCTCTCTCCCAAGCTCATTAGCTGAGCCCTTGTAGAACTCTCTCGCCGCCCGGTCAGGCGACGAAGGGATGTTTCCAGGGCTGGCGGTAGGGGCGCTGCAAGAGCTTGGCCGCCGCCGGCTGGTCGGGAATCTGCTCCTGCTGAGCGTCCCAGGCGATCCGGCAGCCGGTTTCATAGGCGATCATGGCCAGCTTCACCGCGGCGGTGGATTGATAAGCGTCTTCGATCAGACACCCGGGAGGCTGCCGGGTGCGCACGGCCTTGAGGAATTCGGCCATGTGCAGCTTGCCGGCATTCGCTTTCACCGGGTTCACCTGCTTCGTTTTATCCTTTCCCTTCGGCAGCACCTCCCAGCGGTCGTCCGTGACGAAGATCGTCTCCTTCTCGCCGTAGAAGAAGATGCCGTTGGCGACCTCGGGCGCGTATTCCTCCGCGCCCCAGATCCGATGCCGCCAGGTCAACGGGCAGCTTGCAAAATCAAAATGGGCCACCAGCACATCCGGAGTCGTGATCTTGTCTTTCAGGTAATAGAGGCCGCCCGCAGCCGAGACCGTCTTCGGCGTGCCTTCGCCCAGGATGACTCGCGCGGCATCAATCAGATGGATGCCCCAATCCACCAAGTGACCGTGCCCGGTCGTCTTCTCCAAACGCCAATTCTTGTGGCCGACCTGCGGGCTGTAAGGAATCAGGGGCGCGGGGCCGCACCACAGGTCCCAATCGAGTGAAGCGGGGGGCGCCTGCGGGGTCGCGTCCAGCGTGCCGGCGGTGTAGTGAATGTTCGCCTCGGCGCAAACAATCCGGCCGGCCTGGCCGCCCTGGATATGCTGGCGCACGGCCCGGAACGCGGGGCTCTGCCGCCGCTGGAACCCGATTTGCACGACGCGGCCGCTCTTGCGCACGGCGTTGACCATCGCCCGGCCTTCGCGGAGATCGTAGCTGAGCGGCTTCTCGCAATAGGCGTCCAAGCCCCGCTCGAGCGCCGCGATGAGCTGGAGGGCATGCCAATGCGGCGGCGTGGCGATGATCACCGCCTCCAGGCCGGGCACCTGGAGCAAGTCCTGGTAGAGTTTGAAGGTCCGGGGACGTTGGCCCTGCCGTTTCTCGACCTCCGCGGTGCTCTGCGCGAGGTGTCCGCTGTCCACGTCGCATAACGCGATCACCTCCACGCCGCCCACCTCGAATGCCGCTTTGACATCCACCATGCCATACCAGCCGCAGCCGATCAGGCCGAGCTTGAGTTTGCGGTCAGGATCAGCGGCCCGCAGAATGGCGGGAAACTGGCTCAGCGCCACGGCACTGACGGCCGTGGCCTGGAGAAACTGGCGTCTAGTCGCTGCGTGCATGAGCTGACAATGCAAGAATATCGCTTGGAGTCCAGACCCAAAACCTGCCCGGAGCGCAGCCACCGCGGCAGAGATGAGATGGTCATATTCTCAGGAGGCATTGGGCGGCGGGTGCGAGCAAGTGCCTGGCCCCAGCCTCCTTCACGCCGCACCCGGGGCTCATCCTCAGGCCAGCCCAAGCCCTCGAGTTTTCCCCTGGGGATGCTCTCCGCCTTCTCCACGCCGGTTTCGCGGCGAGGGCCACCGCAAGGGTTCGGACCAACCCGCTCCACCGCGGGCCTTCCGTCCCCCGGCGAGCCGCCCGGCGCCCGTCTTACCCCTAGTCGGTATAAGGGTTAGGCTGAGATAAAATCAGCCGCACTCCCGATAGCCGCTTTCGGGCGGTCAGGTTATCCTCTGCTGGTATGCGAGCCGGACTGCAGACCTCTCTGACCCGCGGCGCCGACGTTCCCTTGTTGCCGCTGCTGGACGTTTTCATCCTGTATGAGGATTGGACCACCGGGCTGCGGGCCAAGCATTCGCTTGATTTGCTGCCCGAACAAACCTTCGCGAATACCCGGCGGCGCACCAGCTTGTGGCGGCTCGAATTGCTCTCCGAGCCGTTGCTCAGCGAGCAGGCCGCCCTCGAAGCCGCCGCCGCCGATGTCATCATCCTGTCCTTCCATGGCCGCGGCGAGTTGCCCGCTCAGGTCCGCGCGTGGCTTAATCGCTGGCTGGCCCGCAAGGAGCCGCGGCCCTGCGCGCTGGCCCTCTTGCTGGACTCCGCGGGAGTCAGTCAAGACGCCGAGAATCCTTTGCTCGCGTGCGTGCGGCAGGTGGCCGCTGCCGCCGACGCTGACCTCTTCTACGGCTTCTCCGAAGCGCCGGCCAGCGAACTGGATGTGGCCATGCAGGAAATTGATCAGCGGGCGCACCGTTCCTCCTCCGTGCTCGAAGACATGCTCCGGCGGGTCGAACCCCACCGGTGCTGGGGCATCAACGAGTAACGTCACAGGTCGGGGCCTCCAAGTATTCCGTTACTTGAACCCGCTCAAGCATGGGCTGGAACGGCGTATTGCGGAGGGTGCAACTTGCGGGGTGTCACCCGGTCTGATTCGTTGCGGCTAGGGTGGACGAATGGTTTGTTTCCCCACCCCAGCCCTCTCCCTTGGTTGGTGCTCAACCGATACGCCCTTGCCTCCCTGTGGTCTGGCGGCGCCCGGGCTCTTTCTCTCTCTCGTTAACGTTACTTTTCCCGGTGCAATTCCTCCGCCCTCTGCTAGATTGTCCGCACCATGCTCCTGACCCAGGCCGAACTCGAGAGCTTGATCGAGGTCAAACAGCGCACGCCCCACCAGTTGTTGGGGATGCACCCGCTCGCCGACGGCACCGGCCTCGTCGTGCGGGCGCTCCTGCCCGACGCCGGCAAGGTCGAGGTCCGGCCCGTTCATGAAAAGGACAAGCCGGCGTTCGAACTCACCCGGTTGCACCAGGCCGGCCTGTTCGAAGGGGTGACGACGGAGGCGCATCGCGTCTATGCCTACGCATTGATCATCACTGATCAACAGGGCCGCGTCCGCCGCGCGCGCGACCCCTATTCGTTTCTGCCGACGTTGGGGGATGCCGAGCTGTTCCTTTTCGGCAAGGGCGATGAGCGCCGGATTCACGAGAAGCTCGGCGCGCAGTTACGCACGGTTGACGGTGTGCACGGCGCCAGCTTCGCCGTGTGGGCGCCCAACGCCCAGCGGGTCAGCGTGGTGGGCGATTTCAATAACTGGGACGCGCGCTGCCACCAGATGCGCCCCCTGGGATTATCGGGGGTGTGGGAAATCTTCGTTCCCGGCGTGGGCGAGGGCGCGCATTATAAATTCGAGCTGCGCAACGCGCAGGGCAAAGTCAGCCTGAAGACCGACCCTTACGGCTTCTTCTTCGAGACGGCGCCGAAGAACGCGGCCATCGTGTGGAACAACCGCAAGTTCAAGTGGACGGACGACGCCTGGCTGAAGCAGCGCCGGCAGCGTGATCCCCTGCGCGCGCCGCTGAGCATCTACGAAGTCCACCTCGGTTCCTGGCGCAAGAAGTCGGCAGCCGAATCCCCGGGCTACCGGGAACTGGCCGAACCGCTGATCCAATACGTCAAGCAGATGGGCTTCACGCATGTCGAGTTCATGCCCGTTGCCGAGCATGCCTATTACCCCTCCTGGGGCTACCAGGTAACGGGCTTCTACGCACCGACCAGCCGCTACGGCACGCCCGAGGACCTCCAGTATTTGGTCAATGCGCTCCACCAGGCCGGTATCGGTGTGATTATTGACTGGGTGCCGGCGCACTTCCCGCGCGATGACTGGGCGCTGGCCCGCTTCGACGGCACTGCCCTCTACGAGCACGAAGACCCGCGCAAAGGCGCTCATCAGGATTGGGGCACGCTGATCTTCAATTACGGGCGCCATGAGGTCGTCAACTTCCTCCTAGCCAATGCCCTCTTCTGGTGCGACCGCTTTCACGTAGACGGCCTGCGCGTGGATGCCGTGGCTTCGATGCTTTACCTCGACTATTCGAGGCGCCCGGGCGAATGGGTCCCCAACCAGCACGGCGGGCGCGAGAACCTCGAGGCCATTGATTTCATTCGCAAGTTCAACCACCTCGTCCATACCGAGTTCCCGGGCGTCATGACCATCGCGGAAGAATCCACCGCCTGGCCGCAAGTGACGCGCCCGCCGTACCTGGGCGGCTTGGGCTTCTCGTTCAAGTGGAACATGGGCTGGATGCACGACACGCTCAGCTACTTCAGCCACGACCCGGTGCATCGCAAGTACCATCAGAACGATCTCACCTTCGCGATGCTCTATCACCATCACGAGAATTTCATCCTGCCGCTGTCCCACGACGAGGTGGTGCACGGCAAGCGCTCCCTGCTGGGCCGGATGCCGGGTGATGATTGGCGGAGATTCGCGAACCTGCGGACCCTGCTGGGGTATCAATGGCTGTTTCCGGGCAAGAAACTCCTGTTCATGGGCGGTGAATTCGGCCAGTCCACCGAATGGAATGCCAACAGCGAACTGCCCTGGCGGCTGCTGCAAGCCGGTCCCTTCCATCGCGGACTCCAGCAGTTTGTCGAAGACCTCAACAAACTCTACCTGGCGGAGCCGGCGCTCTGGAAATCCGATTACGACACCGACGGCTTCCATTGGATTGACTGCTCCGATCACCTCAACAGCGTGCTCTCCTTCCTCCGCCAGGTTCCCGAGCATTCTCATGAACTGGTCGTCATCGCCAACCTGACGCCTGTGCCGCGCCTCCAGTACCGCGTCGGCCTGCCGCGCCCCGGCAAATGGCGCGAGCTCCTCAACAGCGACGCCGTGGTCTATGGCGGCGGCAACATGGGCAACTGCGGTGGTGTCACCGCCGCAGACAGGCCCTGGCACAACCAGCCCGCTTCGGCCGACTTCATCCTGCCACCGCTCAGCATCCTGGTCTTCCGACCTGAACGCGCCGCTGACAAGGCGGTCACGGGCTCCGAGGCTGCACCGGAAAAAGCGTCAGCGGTGCTCAAGGACGCAAAGCAGGCTCCGAACGTCGCGGGTACGCGGGCGTCCCTTTCCCCTCACCCTAACCCTCTCCCCGGGGGAGAGGAGACAGCGCAATCCAGCCCTCCACAAACCGATGCCGCCCGGTTAGGCGACCAGCGGCCAACGAATCTCCCTTCTGCCGCAGAAGAGAGCCAGGGTGCGAATTCCCCGAGCTCGTCGTGCGCGCTTTTGACCCCGGAACCCCCTCACCGGCCCGGAGGGCACTCTCTCCCCCTCCGAGGGGGAGAGGGAAAGGGAGAGGGGGCCGTCTGTCACGCCGAGGTTCATGCTGAGGCGGGCGCTCGCGCGACGGATGTCGCCCGGCCCGTCGACCAGTGGCCATCGAATCTACCTCTCCCCAAGGGAGAGGGTCGGGGTGAGGGGGAAGAAACGGTGGAGAGTGCTCCTGCCTCCAACGGTGATTTGCAGCCGATGCCCCAAGCGCCAGAAGTCCAGAGCTGATTATGGCGGAGGTTTACCATGCGTTAGGACTGCACCTGCACCAACCGCTGGGCAATCTGGTCGCCCTGCACAACTCGGGCGAAAGCTGGGAAGCCCGGCAGATCCTCTGGTGCTACGACCGCCCCACGCGCATGTTGGAAGGCTACGAGGACGTCGCCCGGCTGCACCTGAGTTTCTCCGGCACGCTTCTCAAACAGCTCGAAGACCCCGGCGTGCGCCAGACCTTCGGTGATGTGGTCAACATCGAGGATTTCCTCAACCGCTATCGCCGCGCGAATATCGAGTTCCTGGGCAGCGGCCTCTATCACCCGGTCTATCCGTTGATCCCTCAGGCCGATTGGGACGCCCAGACGGAGTGGTGGCTCGGGCTGGGGCGGCACCTGCTGGGACGGGACGCCTTCCAGGGATTCTGGCCGCCGGAGATGGGCTTCTGCCTGGAGATGATCCCGTTGCTCAAACGCCACGGCTACAAATACGTCCTGGTGGATTCCATTTACATCAAGCCGAAGCGCGACATGCGCTGGGAGGAACTGCGCTACCGGCCCTACCGGGCGCGCTACGACGGCGCGGAAATCATTGTGGTCCCGCGCGATCGCGAGCTGTCCAACGCCCAGCTCTCGGGTCTCGACCCTGGCTGGTTCCAACACGAAGTGTATGAGCGGACCAAGCACTGCGACTTCCCGGCGCTGGTCACCACCTGGACGGACGGCGAGAATGGCGGCTGGTTCCGCACTACGAAGGTCGAGAGCGGCTTCTGGGGATTCTTTTACCGGCCCATCCTCGACCGGTTCCGCGCGGGAACTCTTGGTTTCTCCCCCATTCACATCAGCCAATACCTGGAGAAGTATCCGCCCACCGAAGAGGTGGAGGTTTATCCCGGCGCGTGGAACACCGAGCACCACTGGGGCGGTGATTTCACCCAGTGGACCGGCTCCCTCCTGCAGAAGAAAGGCTGGGACGAAGTCCGGCGCGCCAGTGAGTATTACTGGCAGGTGAAACGGGGTTTCGACCAGCGCCAGGCGGAGCTCGCCAACCCGGAGGAGATCCGCCATCTGATCATCCGCGCGTTCGATCACCTCCTGGTGGCCGAAACCAGTTGCAACTTCTATTGGGGCAGCCGCTGGGTGCACCGCTCATTTGATGCCCTCGAGCAAGCCTATTACCTGCTGGATACGGCCATGAACCAACTACACAAGGTGTAGCGTCCTGAAAGGTTGAATAAGTTACATGAGTTGCATGGTTACAAAGGCCGGTGGCACGGGTCACTCATGTAACTCATGCGACGACTTAACATTGTAACCGAACCATGTATATCGTGATGATTGCGTCGGAGTGCGCGCCGGTGGCCAAAGTCGGTGGCCTGGGCGACGTCGTCTTCGGGCTAAGCCGGGAACTGGAGATTCGAGGGCACTCGGTGGAAATCATCCTGCCCAAGTACGACTGCCTCCGCTACGACCAGATCTTTGACCTGCGCCTCTCCTTCAAAGACCTCTGGGTGCCCTGGCATGGCCACGCCGTGCACTGCAGCGTCTATTTCGGCTTCGTGCACGGCCGCAAGTGCTTCTTCATCGAGCCGCATTCCGACCACAACTTTTTCCACCGCCGCGCGTTCTACGGGCAGGTGGACGACGATCAGCGGTTCGCGTTCTTCTGCAAGGCCGCCCTCGAGTTCATGCTCAAGAGCAACAAACACCCGGACATCATTCACTGCCACGACTGGCAGACCGGCCTGGTGCCCGTGTTGCTCTACGAGATTTACAAGCACGCGGGGATGGCTCATCCGCGGGTCTGCTACACGCTGCATAACCTCCAGCATCAAGGCATCACCAGGGAGCACATCCTGCGCGCGACTGGGCTCAACCGGCACAGCTACTTCTTTCACCAGGACCGCCTCCAGGATAATTTTAACCACGCCGCCATCAACCTGATGAAAGGGGGCATTGTCTATTCCAATTTCGTCACGACGGTCTCGCCCCACTACGCCCGGGAAATCCTGAACACGGCCCAGAATTTCGGTTTGGGCCATACCCTGCACGTTCATCGCAACAAAGTCGGCGGCATCCTCAATGGCATTGATTACGAGGTCTGGAACCCTGAAATTGATCGGCACATCCCGCGCCAATACGGCATTAACACGCTCGACGACAAATACGAGAACAAGAAGGCGCTGCGACAGCGGTTCTGGCTGCAGGATGTTTTGAAGCCCATCGTCTGCTACGTCGGGCGGCTGGATCACCAGAAAGGCGTGCCCCTGATCACCCACGCCATCCATTATTGCCTGCAGCACGGCTGCCAATTCGTGCTCCTGGGAACCAGCGCGGACGGCCGCATCGGGCATCATTTCGGGCACCTCAAGCAGCATTATAACGACAACCCGGACTGTCACCTGGAGCTGAGCTTCAACGAAGAACTCTCCCACCTGGTTTATGCCGGCGCGGAGATGATGGTTGTCCCCAGCCTGTTCGAGCCGTGCGGCCTGACCCAGATGATCGCTCTCAAGTACGGCGCCGTGCCCATCGTGCGCGCCACCGGCGGCCTGGCGGACACCGTGTTCGACGCCAACCATGCGGACCGGCCTTATCACGAGCGCAACGGCTATGTCTTCGACCATTTCAATGCCCCGGGCATTGAGTCCGCTCTGCACCGCGCCATCGGCATGTGGTACTCCTACCCCCAATACTTCCGCGAACTCATGCTCAACGGCATGCGCTACGATTACTCCTGGAACCACCCCGGCGGGCATTACCTGAACATCTACGAATACATCCGGGACAAGTGAACCGGGGGTGGGGTGGGTAGGTTCTTCCTCGGCGTGGTGCGAACGACACTAGAAACCCGTGTGCGATCAAAACTAGAAAAGTGATCCCCAATGGGAACTATTTATGGTGTGCGCTGTCAGGTGGCATGAAGACTGACCTGCTTCGGCGGAGGATAGGGGCTTTCGGATGTCCGCGTTCTCCACAACACCTTGTGCGCCAGCGGCGGCAGCGGCGCGGGCCGCCTGGCGGTCGCCGTCCTCTCTCGCTACTGGATAGTTGCGCTACGGCAGCACCACTACCCGGTAATACCGCTGCGGTGCCGAGCCCACCGCATCGGTCGCTGAGACGGTCGGCCCGTCAGCAGTGATGTCAGGCCCCAGATCAGTCCAAACGCCCGTTGCCAGGCTCGACTTGTATTGCACGCGATAGCGTTGACCGGCAACCGCGCTCCAGGCGAGCTGGGCCACGCCATTCGCGAATCGCAGCGGCTCAAGCACTGGCGCCGGCGCTGGTGCCACGATGGTGAAATTGCCCGGGGAAACCGCGAAGAAGACGTTATCAACTGCCTGCACCTTGATCCGCGCCGCTGAAGAGGCGAGCGGCGGAAGCAGCACCGTGCAGGCGCCGTTGTTCGGCACGTTGCTGGCCAGCACGATCGGGAACGAGAGCCCTCCGTTGGTCGAAAGCAGGATCACGACGCCTGCCGCATTGACCGGCGCCCCGGCGGTCCCGGCCACGTTCCAGGTGACCATTTGCGCCCCCGACCACGTTACGCCTCCCGCCGGGGCAGTTACCACGAACGGCCCCGCATTGCTGGTCACGGTCACCTGCATGTCCGCCGTGGCCGTCGCGCCGCCGTTGGCTGAATTGTCCCGGACCGTGATGCGGAAATTCAGCGTCCGGCTGGTGGTCGGCAACCTTTCTCCCGGCGTCGCGGTGTGGTTCAGGATATCCGACAACTGCGGAAACGTCCGCGCCGGGCTGGTAGTGGGATTGAACGACCGGAACAGCGGGCTGCTGCCGTTGTCCGGGGTGCTCAGCGTGATCGAGGGGCCCAGGTCGCGCTCTTCCCAGCAATAAGTCAGCGCGTCGCCATCCGGATCGCTGCCCGTCGCCGTCAGCGTGAAGGGCGTCCCCATTGGAATGGTGTAATTGGGTCCGGCCGCCACCGTCGGCACCCCGTTGCCCGTCACGCTCTCCGCCGCGGCAGTGCTGCCCGCGCCGGCGGTCGTATAGCCGAGGATTTGTTCCAGGCTGGCCGAGTGGAAGTAGGCCCCGCTGTGCGCTTGCAGGTTGTCTGTGCTGCAAATGCCCGCATAGGACATGATCGTTGAGCCGCTGCCCGCTTCGTAAGCCGTCTGGGCGCACCGGTTCCCATAGCCGCACGCGTTGGCGCTGCTGTTGAACGAGTGCGACGCCCCAAACTGATGCCCCATCTCGTGCGCGACGTAGTCCACATAAAACGCATCCCCCACCGGCGGGTAGGTGCCCGTCTCCCCCTGGGCTTTGAGACCGGCCACGCAAACCACGCCGATCCCCGCTAGCCCCCCGCCCGCCGTGCTCAACACGTGCCCAACGTCGTAATTCGTGCTCCCAATCGACCGCGTCCAGGTTCGCCTGGTTCTGCATCAGCAGCGCCGTCGGGTTGCCGTTATTGTATGGTTGCGTGCTCCGATTCGTATAGACGATCCTGTCGTTATTGGCCACCAGCACCAGCCGGATGCCCAGCTCCGTTTCATAAATCCCCGTCACGCGGTTGATCGCCGTCACAATCGCCCCCAAACCCGCCGATACCGTCCCGCCAAAATACCCCGTGTACTCCGCCGTCGCCGCACAGGCCAGCCGATACGTCCGCAAACTGCCCCCGGAAACCGCCTCCGGCGCCCTGGCCCCCTCCGGCGACGAAGCGAGATCGCCCGACGCCAGACATTGGAAGTCTGCCGATGCCGGGTTGTAATCGCGGCGGGCATACACGACGTGCAGGTTCGTGTTGCCGCGCAGATGCGGCTCCACGTACACCGCCCCTCGCGGCGACAGAATCTGCGCATGAAAGCCCACGGGCGTAATGTCAAAGCGAACTGTTGCCTCCGGGTCGTCTATCCCGCTCCCGAGGTAGGTCTTGATCTCCGGGAAGCGCGCCGCCAGCTCCGCCGGCATCACCGGCGACTCCACAAACCGGAACCGGCCCTGCGTCCCATCCGCCAGCGGCAGCGTAATTACCGCCCCCGAGGACGCCACGGCTTGCGCCGACTCCTTTGGCGCCCGGCCCAGCAATGCGCGCAGCCGCGCGTGCTGAAGGTGGAAACGCCGAAAAGCCTGTGGCCGTACCCATGCCTCTGCCGCTGCGCCCTGCTCCGGGCCTTGCTCGACGGGCTGCCATAGCTCGGTTCCCCCCATGTCCTGGGCCCGAACACCCTCCGCCAGCCAGAGTGCCCCGACGAGGAGCGCGGCCCGCGCCAACGGCGTTAATTTGTGCCTGTGGTTCCTGTTCAATCCAGATTCGGCGCCGGCCGTCTCTGGACTAATAAGCAGGCAGCGCTACGCAGGTAGCAGGCCGCTAAACTCGACCGAGCGACACAGCTTTTCATCCTCTTAATCTCTGCCGGTGGCAATGGAACACAACACGAACAAACACGGACGCACCCTCCCGACTAGTACGGATGGCCGCCCTGGGATCGGGAGGGCGAGCGTTCCCCGCGAGCCCCCTTCGCCGGGTTCGTCCGGGAAGTCTGTCCTTGTACTGCGGTACCGTCTTTGATGCGTCAACCACGCCGACACCTGGTTACAACGCTGGTCCAGCGCCGATTCCCTCTTCGTCCTGCCCAGGGCCAGCCATGCCATCCCGGCAATGCCGCCATCCCCGCGCCCTCCCCGCCGGAGCAATTTCACCGGCATCTTTCGTCTAAGAAAGCATGCCGCCCGGTGTCATACCCAGTGAGACACGATGTTCTCTTGCCAACAGAGCGCCGGGTCGGTTGTATGAGCTGAGCCAAAGCGAGACCAATCGCCGAGCATGGCCCTGATGCCACCACACGAAGCCAGCGCGGAGCCGCCGGGGTGGGAAACGATCGAAGAGCTGTTCGCCGCCCTCGAATCGCCTCTCCTGAGCTACGCCTTGCGCCTGGCCGGTGATGCCGGCGCGGCGGAGGATATCGTCCAGGAAGCGTTCATGAGATTGCATGCACAGTTCGACGAGGTCCGGGAGCCGCGACGGTGGCTCTATCGGACCGTGCATAACCTGGCGCTGAACCATCGGCGGCAGGCGGGCAAGGTCGTCCCGCTCAACCCGCCTGGCGCCGACGGCAGCCTGACCGCCGACGACACCGCCGATCCCCAGCCGCTGCCTGATGAGCAAATCGCCCGCTGGGAGGGCATTGGCCTGGTGCGGCTCAGCCTGGAAACCCTCGACGACCGCAGCCGCGAATTGATCCGGCTCAAGTTCAACGAGGATTTGTCATACAAAGAAATCAGCGCGCGCACCGGCCTGAACATCGGCCACGTCGGCTATCTGCTTCACCATGCACTGAAAGCCGTCGCCGATGAGTTGACTCGAAATGGAGTTGTGCCATGAAGCCGTGGGTGGAAATCCGAAATCCGAAGGCTGAAATCCGAAGGAAGCCCGAAATCCGAAAGCCGAAAGCCTCGGCCAGAGAATGGCAGGAAAGGTCCGTTAATGAATCCTGAGATGCCTCAAAAGCCGCACGATGAGTTGGAGGCCAGCCTGACCGCGCTGCTGCTGGGCGAGTTGCCGCACGACCAAGCCGCGGCGTTGCACCAGAAGCTGGCGCAAGACGCCGAGCTGGCCAAACTCTACGAGCGGCTGAAGCACACCATCAGCCTGGTGCGGGAAACCCTCGCCACTCCGGCGGCACAAGCGACCGAGCCATTGCTTCCCCTCAGATTCGAAGAGCACCGCCGCCGAAAGCTGCTCCAGCATTTCAAGACCGTCGTCCCCAAGGAATTCGCCCCGCCACGCCGGCGCGCCACGCGATGGTTCATCCCACTGAGTATCGCTGCGGCATTTGCGGCACTTCTGGGATCTCTATTCCTGCCGGCCCTGTCGAGGTCGAAAGGGGGAGGACAGCTTTTTTCACTGGATGCCTGGTCCCCGTCAAGAAGAGCAGAGCTGGCCGCTGCCGAGGAGGAGTACGAACGGTCGCACCGGCTCTCGTCGGCATCGAGCCGCGGGCGGTCGGAGTACTTCGGCGACCTCGGCCGAAACCGCTACATAAAGCAGTATGAGTTGAAAGGCCAAGACCTCAACAAAGCCATACCTCTCACCCCACCGGCCGCCCCATCCCCGCAGGAAGCTCCACCACCCGCCAAAGCCGCAAGCCCAGCCATCGTCCTGCCTAAAGCCACGGAAGTGGCCGCCCTGACAGTCTCGGGCCCAGTCGCAGAAGGTGTGCAGGCTCAGAGCAAGCCACTCGATGCCGTCAGGGGCATTCATGATGATTTCTTTACCCCGGCGGGGAGCAGTGGGGGTGGAGGCGGCTTCGGCGGTTACAAAGGGAGTGCGCCGAGCGGTGCTCCGGCCGCGGAGGACCGACGAGCAGAAGTTGTCGCATGGGATAATACCTCCGGCGAGCCGGCAGCGAGGGCGGGTGTGCAAGCCGAGAAGCCGGTCAATGCTCTCGACAATTCCTGGAGCTTCAATGCGCCTTCCCAGTTAGGATTGGCTGCCGCCACTGCTACCCCTAGCTTGGGATACGCAGTCACCCCTGCCCCCCGACCTGCCGCCCCGGCGCCGCCTTCGGGACCTCCTGCGGGTGCGCCGGTAGGGGACGAGGTCAGTCAAGTGGCCAGCGCCATCAGACCCTTGGGCGAGACCTACGGGAAGGCTGATACTGGCCGGAGTGGCAAGGTGACAGAAGTGCCGCCGCAAGCACACGCCATGACTGGACCGGACGGCAATGCCTTGGCCGGCAGCCAGGAACGTGTCGCTGGCCCGCAGCCGACCGAGGCGCTGAAGAACGCTGACCTGTTTCAGCGATCGGATTTCGGCTGGGCGGACACCGGTAAGCAGGCTGCTTATGCCCCCGCCGCCGGAGACAGCCTGAAGCTCGGGACTGATGTTAAAGCGGGTGTGGAATGGCGAGAGAAACCTTCCATCGGCGGATTAACCACAGCGGGCCAGCCTGCGTCGCAATCGCAGTTCGCGCGCCGCGCGCCGAGGCCGGATCAGGCCGGAGCGGCGGGCCAACTGGCTGCCAACAGCGCCGGGACATTCAAGTACGGTCTGCCAGCCACGGCGGCTGATGGCCGGAAGGATCAATTGTTCTATGAAGCCACTCTACAGCCCAAGACGGGGGATTCGGAAGGTGACAAGGTTCCGCAACTGGGCGATGTGCCTGAGGTGGAGCGGTATTATCGCATGAAGGGAGACGAGGTGGGGGGACGGGCTGGAGCCCAAGCCGGGACGCCCACCACACCTGCTTCGGCTGCCAAGGAGGAATTGTTAGCCTTCTATTCCCCTGCGGTCACGCCGTCGCCGGATCATCGCGGCGCTTCGGGCAAGGGCGAATTGGCCGCTCCTTCCGGCCAAAAACAGGTCGCCAGGGTGCAGGATGAACTGCTGGACGCCCAGCGAGAACTTCTCGAGCGCCAAGCCACGCTGAGTGGCAAGGCGCAGGAGGGGGTCAAGAGCGTGGAGT
Organism: uncultured Verrucomicrobiae bacterium; assembly: GCA_963822005.1. Classification (GTDB taxonomy): domain Bacteria; phylum Verrucomicrobiota; class Verrucomicrobiia; order Limisphaerales; family UBA8199; genus PALSA-1440. The sequence goes on from CAWGGD010000027.1 coordinate 75,437, forward strand.
TAGCTAATAAGTTGGACACCGTGTCAAGCGGGGTTGAGAAACTGCGGAGCCAAATTCAGATTGCGCGAGGCACAGACGCCTCGGCAAAAAAGCCGGTGCCAGCCAATGCCCTGGGCCTGCCCGAAGGTCAGAGCGCCGACGGAGAGCTTCCCGCCGGCGCACTCGACTTGCAGCAGGCCAACCTGGACCAAGCTCTCGACCTGTACGGCAAACTGGCGAATCGTGAGATCCTGCGCCCCGCTTCTTTGCCCACAGCCAGTATAACCTTTAAGACAACGACGCCGCTTACGAAGCAGGAGGCCCTGCAAGCCCTCGACGCCGTGCTGGCACAAAACGGGATCGCGATGGTCAATGTGGGGGACAAATCGGTGAAGGCGCTGCCAGAGGCCCAAGGCAACACCGCCGGGGCTCGTGACGCAGCCCCACCGAAGCCCGCAGCCCCCGCCCCGGTGCCCCAGCCCGAAGTCCAGACCAGCGACAATCCCTTCTCCACCTTCTCGCTCAACGTGAGCGATGTCTCGTGCAAGCTGGCCGGGGCGAGCCTGGAGAAGGGGGTTATGCCCGAGCCCGCGACCGTGCGCAGCGAGGAGTTCATCAATGCGTTTGATTACCGCGACCCGGAGCCGCCGCCGGGTGTGCCGGTGGCGTTTGCCTGGGAGCGGGCGCGCTATCCGTTCGCGCAGAACCGCGACCTGCTGCGTTTCTCGATCAAGACGGCCGCGCAGGGCCGGCAAGCCGGGCCGGCCGCTGAACCTGGTGCTGCTGCTCGACAACTCCGGCTCGATGGAGCGCGCCGACCGCGTGCAGATCATCCGCGAGGCGCTGCGCGTGCTGGCCGGCCAGCTCCAGCCGCAGGACAAGTTCAGCGTGGTGACGTTCTCGCGCACGGCCCATTTGTGGGTGGACGGCGTGCCCGGCAACCAGGCCGCGAAGGTGGCGGAGGAAGTCAGCGGCCTCACCCCGCAAGGCGGCACCAACCTCGAGGAGGCGATGAACCTCGCCTACCAGACGGCGCTGCGGCATTACCTGGCCAACGGCGTCAACCGCGTCGTGCTCCTGACCGACGGCGCCGCCAACCTCGGCAACGTGGACCCCGAGGCGCTCAAATCGAAGGTCGAGGCCAACCGCAAACAGGGCATCGCGCTCGATTGCTTTGGCATCGGCTGGGAAGGCTACAACGATGATTTGCTGGAGGTCCTCTCCCGCAACGGCGACGGCCGGTACGGCTTCGTCAACACGCCCGAGGAAGCGGCGACGGAGTTTGCCGGCCAGCTCGCCGGTGCGCTGCAAGTGGCGGCCTCCGACGTGAAGGTGCAGGTCGAGTTCAACCCGGCCCGCGTGACGGCCTACCGCCAGATCGGCTACGCCAAGCATCAGCTCACCAAGGAGCAGTTCCGCGACAACACCGTGGACGCCGCCGAGATCGGCGCCGCCGAATCCGGCAACGCGCTGTATGTGGTGGAAGTGAACCCGCGCGGCAACGGTCCGCTCGCCGTTGTGCGCGTGCGCTTCAAGGTCCCCGGCACCAGCGACTATCGTGAGCATGAGTGGCCCGTGCCTTACACCGGCAACGCCGCGGCCCTGGAGCAGGCCAGCCCGGCGCTGCGCCTGGCCGCCACGGCGAGCGCGTTCTCCGAATGGCTGGTGTCCAGCCCGTATGCCGGCGAAGTCAGCCCCGATCGGCTGCTGGGTTACCTGGCCGGCGTGCCGGAGGTTTATGGAGTGGACGGGCGGCCGAAGAAGCTGGAATGGATGATCCGGCAGGCGAAGTCCATTGCGGGGAAGTGAGATGGGGGTATGAGCCGAGGAATTGACGTGAGCCCCCTCACCCCGTCCCTCTCCCCCTCGGAGGGGGAGAGGGTGTTCCCGCCTCGCGGGACGGGTGAGGGGTCATCCGCAGACTCACCTCATTTCCACGGATCAGGATGTGTGAGCCTATCCCTGCATCTCTTGTGTCGTCATCCTGAAGGGATGAGATCATTGAGCCCAGGGTTGCGAGCCGCGAGCTACCCTGGGTATGCGATGGGTTGGCGAGCCAACCCTGTAAGGGTTGCATCCCCGCATCGACCGGTCCCTTCTCGCCGCCAGGTTATAGGTCTGACCACCATGACGAGGACTGCCGATCCAACCCTTTCAGGGTTGGCGGTTCTTCCGATGCTTCAACCCAGGGTGGCTCGTGCCTCGCAACCCTGGGCTGAGCGATGCAATCCCTTTGGGATTGCCAGACTAGCCATCTTAGCCTTGGTTTGGCTTACGTCTCTTCCAGCCTCCGCGCTCATCATGAGCGGGCGCGGCAACCAGGAGGTCCGCGATGCCGGCTGGCCCGAGGGGGCGTTGGCGTTGGCCAACTTTGAATCCCGCATCGGCTGGTGGGAAGGTCCGCCATTCGGCGGCGGCGAGTGGCACTTCCTTTTCTGCGGCAACACGGAAGGTTTCCAAGACGCGCTCGCCGTCTTCGCGGCCATCCGCGCGCCGGCCCTCGATCTCGTCCTCCACGACGGTCCGTACGAAGACAGCCTGCTCAAGGAGAGAGTGGATTGGGCTTTCACGGTCTGGGTGCCGGCGAACTGGCATCGCCTATTCAACAACCCCAAGAGTGTGCACGAGGCCGGCGACCCGCATTTCCGCCAGCCCGTGGACCCGCCCCGGCTGGACGTCTATGTCGGCGGCGGTGGCGGCGTGGACTGGGCAAAGGTCAAAGTGCCCGCCGGACTAAGGGTGCGCGATGAACGCGCGGCGGCGGCTCCCGTCCGGCCAGGCGGCGGAGCCATCGTGCACGCCGACATCTACGACATGGCCACCGGCAAGCCGGTGCATGATGCGCAGGTGGCCGTCGTCCGTACCTGGCGCGCGGGCGCATTTATCACTTATGTGGATGTCGCCAAGGCGGTTAGCGACGCAGCCGGCCATGTCGAAATCACCAACATTCCCGCAGGCACCTACGGCCTGAAAGTCGGGGCCGATGGTTATGCGACGCGAGTACTCAGCGAGGAGCGTTACGCCGAACGCAGCTTAAAGCGCCTCACCGTCGAACTGGCCAAGGCGGTGGTCTTCAGTGGCCGGGTCACCGACATGGACGGCGAGCCGATCCGGGAGATCAAGGTGTACCCCTCCACCGTCATGGCCATAGACGGCCACGGCTACATCAGCCCGGGTCAACAGGCCGTTAAGACCGATGCGGGCGGCCGCTTCGAGCTTTCAGGTCTGCCGGTCGGCTATGTTCAAGTCGGCGTCTGGGCGGAAGGCTACCACTTCAGCGACCTGTTCACTATTCACGATGTTCCGGCCACCAACGTCGTGCTCCGTCTGACCCGCGCGGGCGGCTTGCAGGTCACCGTGACTGACAAGGCCGGCCAACGGTTGTCGCGCTTCGAAGGCAATCCCTTGATGGTTGAAGTCGAGCCCAAGGAGGGCAACAAGGTCTGGTTCCTGGGGCGGCAGCGCGACCGTCAAGGACGACGGCACGGTTGAATTCAAGAACATGCCGTCCGGCCAATACCGCATCAAGAGCCGGCCCAATCCTTCCCACTCGAACCGGCAATACGCCCCCGAACAAATCGTCACCGTCGCTCCTGGCGGGCCTACACAAGTGAAAGTCGTCTATGAATAACCTGAAACACCTCCTTGCCATCCTCTGCCTCGCGCTCCTCATCGTGACCGCTCCCGCGGCGACGAATCCGCCCGCGGCAACCGTAACACTCGACAACTTCAAGTTGGTCGGCGAGCTCAACGGCGACCAAGCCACCTTTACCCTGACCGCCACCGCGCGGGTAGAGGGTTCCAAGGGTGGCTCGCTCGACCTGCTCTCCGGCGCGGTCGCGCTCACCGACGCCCCCACGCACCCGCAATGGCGCATCCAGGTGCAGGAGAACCGATACGTCGCCGTGTTCGACCACCGCGGCCGGTTCCCCATCAAGATCAAGTTCAACGCCGCCGTGCGCCGGAACGATCCCTGGAAGGCGGTGGATTTCCGCGTCGCCCCGAGCGTGCTGCAACCGATCGTCCTGCAAGGGCTGGGTGCCGACACGCAGTTCGAGTTTGCGGGCGCGGCCCGGCCCGAGCGCAAAGGCGAGGACTTCACCAGTTTCCTGCCGTCGGACGGCACGGTGAAGCTGTCGTGGAAAGAGGCGCGGACCGAGACCGAAGGCAAGCTCTTCTACGCGGCCGAGATGCTCTCGCAGATCAGCGTCAGCCCGGGTCTGATGCGGCAGGTGGCGCTGCTCGACTTCAAGGTCATGCAAGGGGAGCTGAGCCGCCTGACTTTGCGGCTCCGGGGCGCGGGCGAGGTCACGCGGGTGCAGGGCGACCAGGTGCTGGCGTGGAATGTCGAGCCGGTTCCCGACTCGACCGACCGGCGGCTCGTCCTCCAGTTCAATCAGCCGCAGAAGGACCAGTTTGCGCTCCTGGTGCAGATGCAGACCCCGCTGGGCGCGTTCCCACAGGCCGTCGAAGCGGTTCAGTTGCGGCCCGAGGGCGCGACGCGCTTTGCCGGTTACTTCCGCATCGTCAACGAAGGCGCGGTGCGGCTCGAAGTCCTCCAGGCCAGCGGGCTGTCGCAGATTTCGCCCGAGCAATTCCCGGAGAGCGACGCCACCCGCGCGGCGTTGCGTGTGACCGGCAACCAGCGGTTTGCCTACCGCTTTTCCGGCGCGGACTTCGGGCTGCGCATCCAGGCCGACCAGGTCCTGCCGGAGCTGAGCGTGTCCCAGGTGCTGGCCTATCACCTGGGCGAGAGCGAGCTGGCGATTGACTGCGAGATCGAGCTGGAGATTCGCGAGGCACCCCTGCGCGAGCTGCTGCTGCGCGTGCCCAAAGGCTACGCCATCGCGCGGCTCACCGGGTCGGGCCTGACCGACTACTTCCCGCTCGATAGCGACGACCAGCCCGACAGCCTCTTGCGGCCAGTGCGCCTGGTGTATGGCCAGCCGGTCTCGGGCCGGCAGTTGATCCAGCTCCGGCTCGAACGCAACCAGCCGCTGGGCGAAGCCGCCTGGGCCCTGCCGCGCGTCGAGACCGCCAAGGCCAAGTCGGTGCGCGGCCACGTCGCCGTGGCAGCCGACGCCGGCTTTCGCCTGACGGCCGAGCGCACGCAGGGGCTGACCGAGATCGCCACCGCGTTCTTTCCGCGCAAAGTGCCCGGCATCCAGGCGGCCTTCCGGCTCAGCGACCCGGCCTGGCAGGCGACGCTCCGCGTCGAGCGGTTGCCGCAAACCGTCCAAGCCGACGGGTTCCATCTCTTCTCGATCGGCGAAGGCATCGCCTACGGCAGCAGCGTGATCAATTACCTCGTCTCGGGCGCGCCGGTGTCGGCCTTCAAGGTCGAGCTGTCCGACGAGTATTTCAACGTCGAGTTCACCGGCAAAGACATCCGGAACTGGCAGAAGACGGAGGGGGGTTACCTGGTGCAGTTGCAGACGCCGATCTCGGGCGCGTTCACGTTGCTGGCGACCTACGAGCGGCCGTTCAAGGCGCAGGGCGAGACGCTGACGTTCACTGGCGCGCGCCCGCTCGACGCGCAATCCGAGCAGGGCTACACGCTGATCATCAGCGCCTACCAGTTCCAGGTGAAGCCCGACGCCGTGTCGCCCGGACTGCTGCCGCTCGAAACCGGCGAGGTGCCGCCGGATTACCGCCTGTTCTTTGATGCGCCCATCCTCTCGGCCTATCGTTACACTTCGCGCCCGTTCGACCTCAAGCTGGCGCTGACCCCGCTCGCGCAAGGCGATTCCCTCAACCAGGTCGTGGACCGCGCGTCGCTCACCACGCGCATCTCGAAGGAGGGCCAGGTGCTCACCGACGCGCGCTACTTCGTCAAGAACCGCGGCAACCCGCACTTCCGCCTGACACTGCCCCCCGGCACGCAGTTGTGGACGGCCGCCGTCAACGGCGCCTCGGTGGTGCCGGTGACCGACGCGCAGGCCAACCTCATCCCGCTGCCCCAGCACGCCGACCCGAACGCCGCCTTGACGCTCGACCTGAAGCTGGCCAGCACCAACAACCCGGAGTTGGTCAAGGTCGCCGCGCCCGTTCTCAGCGTGCCGGTGATGCTCGCGGAATGGCGCTTGGAACCCGACACCGGCCAGCGCCTGGTCTATCGCCGGGGCTCGCTGACGCCCGTGGATGGGATGCTGGATATCTCAGGCTTTGCCGAGCTGGCGCGCTTGTTTACCGGCCCCCAGCGCGACCGCGCGCAGCTCTTGTTCCTCGCAGCCTTGGCGTTGATGGCGCTGGCACTGCCGGCGTGGCGCTGGGGGGCCCAAGCCGGGACCTATCGGTTCAGCGCCCGCCACCACGCAGGCCTGCTGGTCGGCCTTCTTGCCTTTGGCCTGGCGATCGCCGCGCTCCTGAGCCTGGGCGACCTGGCGCAGGACCAGAAGCGCAGCGTGCCGCGCGACGTGACTTTGCTGGCGCCGGTGCAACAGGCCGGCAGCGCCTTGACGGTCGAAGTCGCCAACCTCCCCGACAAACCCACGGTGCTCGGGTTTCTCCGTTACGCCTGGCCCGCCCTGCTCGGCCTCGCGATATGGGCTATCGGCTGGATCACAGACCGGCAGGGGTCAAGGACCGTGGGGTGGGTCGTCGGCTGGATGCTGCTCGCCTGGGCAGCGTTACGGTGCCCGAACGGCGCCACCATCTTCCTGGCCGTGCTCACTGCTTTTCTGCTGTTCCAGGTTGTGATCCCTGCGTTGCGCCGGCTCTCGCAACTGCCACGCCGACCACTGCCGGCCACGCCTCCGGTGACCTCGGGCGGCGCTGCCCCTGCCGTGACCGCGTTGTTGGTGGGAGGGTTGGTGTGGCTGAGTTTTGGGACGGTGACCTTGGCTCGTAGCGCAGATTTCCGATCTGCCGTATCGCAGATTTCCAATCTGCAGACCGACAATTCTCCCCTCCCTCCGCTGCTGTTCGCCCAAGCTTCCACCTCAGGTCGTACCAGCTCTGGCCGACTGAAAGTCGGCGATACAGCAGATTCCAAATCTGCGCTACCGGCCAAAGACCCGCCCCTGGCCGAGTCTGTGACCCAGGAGCTTCGCATCGAAGACAAGTTCGCGCTCGGCACCGCGAACATCCGCTGGCAGGCCGAGAAGGGCGACGTGCTGCCGCTGCTCTTCGAGCCGACCGTCCTGACCCGCCTCGACTACCCGACCAACTCGCTGGAACTTGGGCCGGCCCCGGCAGGTTCCCGCGCTGCGCAACAGTTGCTCGCCCGGAAGAAGGGGGCCTTCGACATCAAGCTGCAATACCAAATGCCGGTGGCCAGGAAGGACGCCGAAAGCAGCGTCGCCCTCCCGGTGCCCTGCGGCCTCATCAACCGCCTCAACCTTACCGTCGCCAATCTCGACGTGGATGTGCTCTCGCCGCAGGCCGTCTCCATCCAGCGCGACACCGCCGGCAGCAACACCGTCGCCGCGCTGGTCCTCTCGCCCGTCAATGACGCCCGCATCGCGTGGAAACCCCGCAGCCGCGACGTCCGGCGCGAAAAGGCGGTGTTCTACGCCGAGATTTCCCAGCTCTACGTGCCCGCCGCCGGGGTCATCGAAGGCGCCCATTTTGTCTCCGTCCGGCCCGCGCAAGGGGAGCTGGGCGAGCTGATCCTGGACGTGCCGGGCGGAACCACCATCACCGACGTGATTGACCCAGCCCGCGCCGCCGCTTCCCTCGTTTCGTTGTGGCGCTTCGATCCCGACACCCGCAAACTCCGCGTCACGCTCAACCCCTCGCAGTCGCGGCCTTTTGCGCTGCTGGTCCGCTCCCAGGTAGCCACGGGGCCGCTCCCCTTCGAGCACTCGGTCGGGCTGGTGTCTGTCGAGAACGCCGCCGCCCAGATCGGCCTGCTCGGCATCGCCACCGGCAACGAAGTCCAGCTCGATACCGTCAGCGCCCAAGCCTTCTCGGCCATCAACCCGGAGGACTTCCCGGCGAATGTCACCGCGGTGCTCCAGCCGCAGATCGCGGGGCTGACCCTGCGTCGCGCCTTCCGTTATGCCGACGCAAAAGCCTCCGCCTCCCTGAAGGCCTCGGCCGTCGAGCCCGACGTGCGCGTCGAGACCCAGGACACCCTCTCGCTCAGCGAAGACCGCACCGTCCTCGCCGCCAATGCCACCGTCAACATCACGCGCGCGGGCATCTTCCGCCTGAGTTTCGTCATGCCCGCCGGCTTCGACGTCGAGTCCATCAGCGGTTCCGCGCTTAGTCATTGGACCGAGCTGAAGAGCGACGCCGGGCGCGTCATCACGCTGCACCTGAATGGCAAGACCGAAGGCAAGCAGCAGTTCGCCATCAGCCTGGCCGGGCCGGGTGCCAGGGCCACCAACGCCTGGACGGTGCCGCAACTGGTCCTGCGCGAGGCCGGCAAACAGCAGGGCACGCTCCTGCTCGTGCCGGAGCAGGGCATGCGCCTCCAGGTCGTCACCCGCGAGGGCGTTACGCCGCTCGACCCGCAGAAATCAGGCATCCGGCAGAAAGGCGTGCTGGCCTTCCGCGTGATCCAGACGCCTTGGAGCCTGGCGTTGCGCATCGAGCAGGTGGACCCGTGGGTCCAAGTCACCAGCCTCCAGCATGCCACGATTAGCGAAGCCCTGGTGAAGGTCGCCGCCAACCTCCAATACCAGATTGAGAACACCGGCCTGAAGACGTTCCGCGTCTTTGTTCCCACTAACGCCGAGAGCCTCCGGTTCCAGGGGGAACAGGTCGCCGACTTCCTGCCGGTGGCCGGCAGCATCACCAACGGTATGCAGGAGTGGGAAGTGAAACTGCACCGGCGCGTCATCGGCGCCTATCTCCTGCAGGCTACCTATCAAACCCCCATGCCCGATAAGACTCCCGAAACCGTCCTGCGCGGCCTGCAAGCCGCCGACGTGAACCTCCAGCGCGGTTTCGTCACCGTCCAGGCCGGCGGCCGCCTGCAAGTGCGCATTGACGCCACTCCCGCGGCCCTGCAAGCCACCGAATGGCAGAGCATCCCGCGAACGCTCCAGCAGAACCTGCCGGCCGCGGCGGCCAACTTCGCCTATCGCCTGGTCGAACCCGCCTTTGCCCTCCCCTTGCAGCTCGAGCGCCACGAGGCCGCCAAACTGCTCCCCGCCCGCGTCAACAACATCACCCTCACCTCCGTCATCTCCGACGACGGCGAAATGCTCACCCAGGTGCGCCTCGAAATGGTCCCCGGCGACAAACGCCTCCTCCACCTCACCCTGCCCAAGGACGCGCGCTTCTGGTTCGCCTTCGTCAACCAAAGCGGCGTCTGGCCGTGGCGCGAGCAGGACCGCATCCTGATCCCGCTCGAACAGCAGTCGCGCGGCGGCAAAGCCATTCCCGTGGAAGTGTTTTACAGCTCGCGCATCGGCTCGCTGGGTCAACGCGCCCTCGACCTCGAGCTAGTCGCGCCGAAGTTCGACCTGCCGCTGGAGAACCTCACCTGGCGCGTCGCCCTCAGCGACAAGTGGCGCCTCAAGGACTGGACCGGCTCCCTCCAGTTGCAGCAGGACGAACTTGTGCCGCGCGCCACTGCCGTGAACCTGCAAACCTACCTTGAGGGCGAGGGCCGCCAGCAACGCGAGCGGACCAAGGAAGCCGAGGAATTCATGGCCGCCGCCAACAGCGCCTTGCAGTTGGGCGATCCCCAGGCCGCCCGCCGCGCCTTCCAGGCCGCCTACGGTCTCTCCACCCACGACACCGCCTTCAACGAGGACGCCCGCGTGCAACTGCACAACATCAAGCTCCAGCAGGCGCTCGTCGGTCTGAACGTGCGCCAGGCCGCTGTCGCCGGCGACACTGCCGGCCTGGGCGGCAAATTCCGTGACCTCCGTGGCCGCAAAGAAGTCACCTATACTCAGCAAGACGCCAAGGACATCATTGACCGCAACACCGCCGACGACAACGCTGCCTACCTGCGTTTGGCCGAGCGGATCATCCAGCAGCAGGACGCCGCCGTGAGCAGCCCCGCCGCCATCCGCGCGAGCATCCCCGAGCAAGGCCGCATGCTGACCTTCAAACGCGCCGTCGTGGTTGACACCTGGGCGGACTTGAAGATTCGTCTGGCGGCTACGGCTGCCAAGACCGCCTCCTGGGGCGTGCGCATCCTGATCCTCGCCCTCAGCCTCCTGATCCTCGGCGGCTTCGCCTGGGCCGCCCGCGTCTTCCGCGCCAACCCGGACCGCCTCGCCCGCGGCTAAGGGCGTCGCCTAATAAACTCATTGCCTATCCCCCACGGCCGTAGCGCAGAATTCCCTTCTGTCGCGCGCCTGTAAGTCTGACGCTTTCCGCACCCCTCCTGCACTCGATCGCGTTACCACCGCCAATCCCAACGGGATTGAATAATCCAGCCCAGGGTTGGACCGCCGGGGGCAAGGGGGCGGTGGTCCTACCCTGGGGTGCGGGGTTGGAAGGTCGTCAACCCTGAAAGCGGTTGCACCTCCACCCGGAGCGCCGAGTGCTTAAGGTTCCAATTTGGAATCTTAAAGCGCGGCCAGCATTTCAATTACCGACCACGCGTCTTCTCGCAGGAGAGAATGCCTATGCCCGACGATTCCCCATACGACCTCTTCCTGAGCCATGGCGCGAAGGACAAACCGGTAGGCTGTGCCCACCGGCAGTTCTCCCCACTTAAGGCTGGCTTTTGCCCAGGGTGTTTGCGTTACTTCGGCCCCGATTATGACGGATTGCCAGACTGATACAGCCTTTCCAATTCGATCCGCCACCCGAGCTGCCCCCCTGCCAGATGGATGCAGGCTGTGTTCAGGAGGGCCGGCGTGAAGCAGCTCATCTTCATTGACTACCTCATCATCACGGTTTACATCGTTGCCTCCTTTGCCATTGGGAACTACTACATGAGGCGGGCGGGAGCTTCGCTGGACGAGTATTTCCTGTCGGGCAGGCGAACTTCGTGGTGGCTGATCGGGCTTTCCATGGTGGCGACCAACTACGCGATTGATTACCCCCTGGCGATCACCAAGCTGGTGGCCAAGAATGGGATCATGGGCACCTGGTACGTGTGGTCGCTGGCCATCGCGGGCATTGCCACGACGTTCTTCTTCTCGCGGTTGTGGCGTCGGGCCCGCGTGGTGACGGATGCCGAGTTGATCAAGTACCGGTATAGCGGGAAGATTGGCAATTCCCTGCGGATCTTCAAAGGCGTCTATTTCGGCGTGATCATCAACTGCTTCGTACTGGGCTGGATTTTCCGCGCGCTCATGAAGGTCATGACCGCAGTGACCCCGTGGAACCAATGGCACATCCTCACCTTCTTCGTGGTCGTGACTATGGTCTATACCATGACGGGCGGGCTCGCCGCCGTCATCATGACCGATTGCGTGCAATACGTGATGATCACGATCAGCGCGATTGTGTTCGCCAGCTATGCCGTGGCGCACGTGGGCGGCCTCGGTCAGATGGTGGCCAAGATTGACACACTTTATGCCGGCAAACATTACCTGGACTTCAGTCCGGGCCTGAGCGGCGGGCAGGTGATGCCGTGGTCGGCGTTCTTCGTGTATTTCTTCGTCCAGTGGTGGGCGAACAAGTACTCCGACGGCGGCGGCAAGCACATCCAGCGCATGAGCGCAGCCCGGAATGAGAGCCACTCGGTGATCGGCACCTTCATGTACTCGATCCTCTACGTGCTTTCCACCTGGCCGATCATCCTTACCGCGCTGTGTGCCCTCATCGTGTTCGGCAAGCTTCCGGATCCGGAGCTTGGGTATCCTCGCCTGATGACGGCGATCCTGCCCAACGGTGTTCTCGGGCTCTGCCTGGTCGGCCTGCTGAGCGCCTTCATGTCCACCGTCTCCACTCTGTTCAATCTCGGCCCCTCCTACCTGGTGAACGACATCTACAAGGCGTTCTTCGTCAAGCACGCCTCGGAAAAGCACTACGTGCTGGTGTCCCGCTTCGCCACCGGCCTGATCGCGCTGACCGGCATGATCCTGAGCCTCTACATCGAGTCCATCGCCGACATGTGGCAATTCGTCTTATCGTTCGCCAGCGGGGCGGGCCTGGTCTGGATCATGCGCTGGTTCTGGTGGCGGATCAACGCCTGGTCGGAATTCTCCTCCATGATCTGCAGCGCGGTGGTGGCCACTTATCTCAAGCAGTGCCACAAGGAAATTCCGTTTGAGAACGCCCTGCTGATCATTGTCGCCGTGACGACGCCGGTGTGCCTGCTGGTGACCTACCTGACCCCGCCGGTGAATGACGAGACCCTGCGGGACTTCTACAACAAGGTCCAGCCGGGCCATTGGGGGTGGCGCCGGGTAGCGGAGAAATACGGCATCGCGCGCACGCCCTACCTCACCCGGGCGTTTGTTAATTTCCTTCTCGGCACCGCGCTGCTGTTCCTGGTCAATTTCGGCGTCGGCACGCTGCTGTTACGCTCGCTCTGGCTAGGGGTCGGCGAGATTCTTGGCGGGGTTTGGCTTGGGTTTGTGCTGATCCAGCGGATCCAAAAGGACGACTCACCCCTGGAAAGCGAGCGAGCTGCGCCGCGGGCCGGCGTGGGTGAAAGTTTTCACGCGCATGCCTTGCTTCGCGATGGTGGAGGGCGTGCGCGGGCAGACGCTGGCCGCGTGGCTGATTGACCGCCCGGCTGGGGACGGAGCGAATCTGATCCTCGAAAGCGAACGATGACCAGCAACGACTACGTCCACGGTTATTCCGAGCGCGAGCGCCAGCGGCTGCACGACCAATCCCAGACGCTGGCCGAACTGCTGCATCACGACACGATCTACCCCGCCGGCAGCCAGGTGCTGGAGGCCGGCTGCGGTGTCGGCGCCCAGACCGTCATCCTCGCGAAAAACAACCCACAAACCCGCTTCACCTCGATTGACGCTTCGCCGGCGTCCATTGAAGCCGCCCGGGCTGCCGTCGCGCGGGCGGATCTCAACAATGTGTCTTTCCAGGCGGCGGACATCTTCAAGTTGCCCTTCCCGGAGGCGAGCTTCGATCACGTCTTCGTGTGCTTCGTGCTGGAGCACTTGCGGCAGCCGGGCGAAGCGTTGCGGCGGTTGCGGGCCGTGCTCAAGCCGGGCGGCACCCTGACGGTCATCGAAGGGGACCACGGCTCGACGTTCTTCCACCCGCGCAGCGATGCGGCGTGGCGGACCATCCAATGCCTCATTGACGTGCAGGCGGCGATGGGCGGCAACGCGCTGATCGGCCGTGAGTTGTACCCCCTGCTGCTCGGCGCCGGGTTCCAGGAGGTCGCCGTGTCACCGCGCTTCGTCTATGTGGATGCGACCCGGCCGACGTGGGTGGAGGGCTTCACGCGCAACACCTACATTGCGATGGTGGAGGGCGTGCGCGAGCAGGCGCTGGCGGCGGGGCTGATTGACCGTCCGGCCTGGGACAAGGGCATCGCCGATCTCAAAGCCAGCGCGGGTCCCAACGGCACCTTCTGCTATACGTTCTTCAAAGCCGTGGCGGTGAAGCCGCTTGTTTGACGGCACATGCACGAAATTGGCAATGCGCCCTGAAATTGGGAATCGCATCCGCAGTTGCGCCTGAATGGCGGTCAACGTACTTTCCCGCTCGTCATTGCAGACATGAAGATCCTTTTCATCGGCGGCACCGGCAACATCTCGGCCGAGTGCGCCGCGCTGCTCCACGAACGCGGACACGAAATCCTTGTCCTGAGCCGCGGCCGGACGGGCGTGCCGCCCGGCTACCGCGCCATCCAAGCCGACCGCAAAGACCCGGCAGCGATGCGCGCGGCCCTCAAGGGCGTGCAGCCCGAGGTGGTGATCAATTTCCTCGGCTACGACCTGCCCGACGTGCAGGCGGACTACGACTTGTTCAACGGCGCAGTGCGGCAATACGTCTTCATCAGCTCAACCGTCGTCTATGCCAAGCCGCCGCCGCGGCTGCCTTTGACCGAGGACGCCCCGCTCGGCAATCGGTGGTGGGATTACGCGCAGAAGAAGCTGGCCTGCGAGCAATGGCTGCGGCAATGCCATCAGGAAGCCGGCTTCCCGGTGACGATTGTCCGCCCGTCGCACACCTACTCCAAACGCTGGGTTCCCAATCCGGTCTCCAGCGGGAGCTACACGTTTGCGGCGCGACTCGAGCAGGGCAAACCGGTGTTTATTCACGACAACGGTGAAAGCCCCTGGACCATGACGGCGGCCACTGACTTCGCGGTCGGGTTGGCAGGCTTGCTGGGCAAGCCGGAGGCCGTCGGTGAGGCATTCCATATCACGAGCGACGAGGTGCTGACCTGGAACGAGATCTATGCCGAAATCGCGGCGGCCTTGGGAGTGAAATCCCCGCAGATCGTAAAAGTGCCGACCGAGTTCATCTGCCAGGCGGCGCCGACGTTGGCCGGGAATCTCAAAGGCGACAAGGCCCATCCGGGCGTGTTCGACAACGCGAAGATCAAGCGCTTCGTCCCGGAGTTCCACTGCCGCACGCCCTTCCGCGTCGGCGTGCGCGAGTCGGTGAGCTGGCTGCGCGAGCCCATCCCGAGCAGCAGAACCTTCGGCCGGACCTGGAGGCACTGATGGAGCAGGTCGTCTCGGCCTGGGCGAAGCGGGCGTAATTCGCTTTGCGCCTCTGCGCCTTGGCGTGAGCTCCACGCTGATGGGTCAGGGCTCGAGGATCCGGTAGAACCGGGATGGCCAGTTCGTGCTGCCGGCGTCCCACAGCAACAACATCCCGTTGGTCAAAGTCAGGCTGTTGCTCAAGGTCTCCCAGTTCACCAGATTGGTGCTGGCCTGCGCCTGAAAACCGGGCAGATCGCCCGGCAACAGCCGGCCCCCGTCCGCATCGCCAGAGAGCACCGCAGACGTCCCGTCGGCCAACTGCATCGGCGTTCCCAGCTTCTGCGGTACGCGAACCACCACGGTTGCGTTGCTGCTGGGCGTGCCGCCGACCGGGTTGCTGACCACCGCCACGTACACCCCGGAGTGATGTCGAGTGGCGTTCACCATGGTCAAGCTAGCGCTCGTCACTCCCGCCAGATTGGTGCCGTCTTTGAACCACTGATACTTGAGCGGCGGCGCACCTAACCCGGCCACGTCCAGGACCACGCTGGCCCCCATGGAAACCACCTGACTGAGCGGATGCAGGGTGACCACCGGCGGATTGGTCACAAAGGTTGCATCATCAAGCTCGATAATCCGGTAAAACCGGCGCGGATAACTTGTGCTGTCCAGATCCACCAGCAGCAGCCTCCCATTGGTTACGGTCAAGCCGTTGAGCAGTGCAACCCAGTCCACAAAGTTCGTGGTCGCCTGGGCCTGGAAATTGGCCAGATCGCTCGCTACCAGCGGGCCGCCGTCGGCATCGCCCGAGCTGAGCGCAAACCCGCCACCCGGCAACGTCATCGGCGGCCCCATCTGTTGCGGCGATCGCACCACCAGCGTGGCGTTGCTGCTGGGCGTGCCGCCGCCCGGGTTGGTCACCACCGCCTGATACACCCCTGAATCGCGCCGGGTGGCCGTCGGGATAACAAAAGTCGTTGCCGTCGCCCCGCTCAGGTTGGTCCCGTCCTTCGACCATTGGTAGGTGAGTGGTGGCACGCCTGAGGCCGCCACACTCAATACCATGGTCGCTCCCATCGTCCCGTGCTGGCTGAGCGGTTGCACCGTGATGACCGGCGGATTGGTGACAAAAGTCACCTGGTCCAGCCAGCCGGCATCTGCGCCCACGCTCACACTCAGGTCCTTGGCATAGGTCCATCGCAGCGTGTGGCTGCCGCCGCCCAGGGCGATGGTCTGCAGTTGCCAATCCACTTCGCCCGCGATGGCCGCCTGTTTCGCCCCGTCAATATAGAAGGTCAGATAGTCGAACCACTCTTCGGAAGAAACCTTCCACCAGAAACTCAAGATGCCGGGTCCGGTCACTGTCGTCTGTACCGTGGACGACTGGTTGTCGGTGAGGAAGCCGCTCTGCGCGGCGTCCACCCCATCATGGGTCACCGCCGACTCGCCCGCCCAGGCGGCGTTCCCGCTGGTGCTCCAGACAAGGTTCGGCGCGTCCACCGCCTGCCCCAGCGGGACCAGCACGGTCAGCGTCGCCACGGCGCTGGTCACCGAGCTGTACACGTTGCTCACCACCACCCGGTAGTTACCGGCGTCCGAGGCCTGCAGACTGCGCAGGGTAAGCGTGGCGTTGGTCTCGCTCAGCATGTTCGTTCCATTGCATTGCCACTGGTAACGCAGCGGCTGCGCGCCCACCGCCATCACCGAGAAATTGGTTGAACTGCCAAGATAGGCCGCCCGGTTCGCCGGCGGGATCTTCACGAGCGGCGATCCGTCGCCCAGCACCGCCAGGCTGTGATAAGCGCCGCACGCGATCCCCATGACGTTGGTCAGACCCGCCGGAATGAGGTTGCGTCCGTAGGTATTGGTCGCGCCCCAGGTCACCACGGTTCCGTCATTCCGGAGCGCCAGGCTGTGGTCGAGCCCGGCAGCAATTTCCACGACATTGGATAGCCCCGTCGGCACGGGGTATTGGCCGCCCCACGATACTACCGTCCCGTCGTTCCGCAGCGCCAGACAATGATTCATCCCGGCCGCTATGGCCACGTAATTGTAGGGCGTGGGCGGCAGCGTGGTCAGGTTGCCCCAGTGGACCACCGATCCATCTGACCGCAGCGCCAGAACGTGGTTCACGCGCGAAGCAATCGCCACCACATTGGTGGCTGTGGTCGGAATGTTGGTCTGACCGTAGGAGTTGTAGCCCCAGGCGGCGACTCGGCCGTCGCTCTTCAGCGCGACACTGTGATAGTCGCCCGCCGCGACCGCCACCACGTTGCTCAGCCCAGCGGGCACCATGGATTGGCCGTAGTGCGGCGCGGAATAGTTGCTGGTCCCCGCCCCCCAGGCCGCCACCAGGCCGTCGGCTCGCAACGCCAGGCTGTGCATGTACCCGCCCGCAACGCCAACCGCCGCCGGGAGATTCGCCGGCACCATGCACTGGCCCAAGCTCGGCGCCGCGCTGTAGTTGGTGCCCAAACCCCAGGCCAGCACTTTCCGATCCGCCGTCACCGTCAGCGTATGGTACACGCCCCCGGCGGCGGCAACCGCATTATTCAATCCGGCCGGTATGACCGATTGCCCGTAATTCGGAGAGCTGGAGTAATTGGTGCCTGCTCCCCACGCGACCATTTGAATTACGGGCACGGTCGCCTTCGCGCTGCTGACCACCCCAAAGCCATTGCTCACCACCACCGAGTAGGTGCCTGCCTGGTTCACCAGCAGATGGTCCAGCAGCAAACTCGAGCCGGTGGCCCCCGCAACGTTCGTGCCGTTCAGACGCCACTGGTAGAAGAACGGCCCGGATCCGTCCGCCGTCACCTGCAACAAGGCTTGCGCGCCCAGATAGACCGGCTGGCCCAGCGGCTGGCTGACAATCAACGGCGCGCTGTCCACCAGGGTAAGCGTGGCGACAGCACTCGTCACGGCCCCCAGCGTGTTGGTCACCACCACCCGGTAATTGCCCGCCTCGAAAGCATTCTCAACCACCAGCAACTGATCGGTGGCTCCCGCAATGTTGCCGCCGCGGAACTGCCACTGGTAATTCAGCGGCCGCGCGCCCGTCGCTGCCGCCCGGAAGATCACCCGCCGGCCGCTGTAGCTCACCCGGCTCACCGGCGGGACCGTGATGAACGGCGCGCCGTCCCCCGCCAACGCCAGCGTATGTGCGTCCCCGCCGGCCACGGCGGTCAGATTGGTCACCGTTGGCGGAATGAACGACTGCCCGACTTGCGGGTAGGTCGAAGGAACACTGTTCGTGCCGGCGCCCCAAGCCACCAGTGTTCCATCGCTCCTCACTGCCAGCGAGTGGAACCCACCGGCCGCAATGGCAATCACATTCGACAGCCCGGCCGGCACGTTTGTCCGGCCATACGTCGAAGCCCCCCACGCGACCACCGTGCCGTCGCGGCGCAACGCCAGGTTGTGCGTCGCTCCCGCCGCAATCGCCACCACATCCACCAGGTTCGTCGGGACAGTCGTCTGGCCGTAAGCATTGTTGCCCCAAGCGAACACCTTGCCATCCGCGCGCAAGGCGATGCTGTGGTTGCTCCCCGCCGAAACCGCCACCACGTTCGTCAAAGTGCCGGGCACTGTGCTCTGCCCGCTGCTGTTCAATCCCCACGCCACGACCATCCCATCACCCCGCAGCGCCAGGCTGTGGCTGGCCCCCGCCGCCACGGCCACCACGTTGCTCAGATTGGCCGGGACATTGGTTTGGCCAACGGTGTTGGCCCCGCCCCAGGCCACTACGGTGCCATCCGCCTTCAAAGCTAAGCTGTGGTCACTCCCGGCCGAGACCGCTAAGACACTGGCCAGACCGGCCGGAATGTTCGTCTGGTCCGCCGCGCCCCACGCGACGACGGTGCCGTCGCGCCGCAACACCAGGTTGTGCTGCGCCCCCGCGGAAACGGCCACGGCGTTCGTCAGCTCGATCGGCAAAGCCATAAGGCCAATGGCGGTCGCACCCCAGGACGCGACCGGTGAAGCCGCCAAAGCCGCCTCAGCACTGGCGGTGCCGCCCACCGAGTTAGTGACGATCACCCGGTACGATCCGGTATCTGCCGGCAGCATGTTCTTCACCACATACGAGGCGTTCGTGGCCCCCGGGACGTTCGTCCCATAACACTGCCATTGATAGGTAAACGGCTCGGTGCCGGTCGCCGCCACATTCAATTGCGCCGGGAACCCGGGAAACACCGCCGCTGACTGCGGCTGGAGCGTCAGGTTTGGTGCAGTCGGCACCACTGTCAGCGTCGCCACGGTGCTCGTAGCTGCATTCCACGCATTGGCGGCCACCACCGTGTAGTCTCCGGCATTGGCAGCCTGGACATTTGCCAGGTTCAAGCTGGTGCTGGTGGCCCCGGCCAGCGCGGCGCTCCCGAGATACCATTGATAGGCAACCGGCCAGATGTCCGTGGCCAACGCGGTGAACGTCACATTCGTGCCCGCCGACACCGTCTGGCCCTGGGGTTGCACCGTAAAGACCGGCGGCGGCGGCACATACACCGTCAGGACGGCCACCGCGCTGGTGGCACCGCCGACCGCGTTGGTAATCACCACGTCGTAGCTGCCGGCCTGGTCGGTGCGCACCGCCGCCAGCGCCAGCGTCATATTGGTCTCGCCGAGGAGCTCCGCGCTGTTGAACCGCCACTGGTAAGCCAGTGGCGATGTCCCGGTGGCAACCACATTGAATAGGGCGTTGCTTTTGACAACCACCACCTGGTTGGTGGGTTGCAGCAGAATCGTGGGCGGGGTCGGGACCACGCACTTGCCCGAACGCTCGGCGGCGTAAATAGCCTGAACTTCTACTCCCGTCAGGGCGCGGTTGTAGAGCGAAACCTCATCTATATCGCCCCAGAACGGGAAATTGTTACCCCCATCGTTGACATTCCCAATCCCAATGCCGGGAGAATCCGCAGGAATCAGGTCGCCAAATGGCCTGATCGTGGTGGTCATCTGGGCGGCCAGGATTCCGTTGGTATAGAGACTCAGTTTGCCGGAAGCGCCATCCAGGGTTGCCGCCACATACCACCATTGGTTGTAAACCAGAGGGGCCGCAACCGACGCCGAGTTGCCATTTGCGTCCGTAATATAGAAAGCGAGGGTGTTATTGGCTTGCATGCTCAACACGTAAGGGTCAAGGCCAGAGCGGTTGTCGCCCCGGAAGAAAACATAGTATCCGTCACCGCGTGGCCGGATCCAGGCTTCAACGGACAACGAGTTGGTCAGCACATAAGCCGGTTGGTCCGCAATCTGGACTCCGGTATAGGTTCCATAGGGATAATTCTCCGGGTCGCAAGCGAAGGCCCGCTCAACGATTCCGTTGGTGAAATATATGTTGGGCAAGCCATAGGCATTGTTGGTGCCGGTACTGTCGGTGCCGTTACCATCGCCCTTCCACCAACCGATCAGACCCGCAGGCGGCGGCGCGCAGGGCGGCGGTGGGTTCACCGTGAGAATGGCGTTGGAGCTGACCAGCGTCCCCACACTGTTGGAGAGGAATACAGAGTAAGTGCCCGAGTCCGAAACCTGGACATTGGCAAATACCAGGCTGCTGGTCGTCGCCGCAGCAAGGTTGGTCCCGTTGAGCCGCCACTGGTAGCTCAGCGGTTGAGTGCCGGTGGCGATGACGCTGAGACTGAGGTTGTCCCCGGCAAGAGCAACCTGGTTGGTGGGCTGCAACAGGATCGTGGGCGGCGTCGGAGCGGTGCATTTGCCGGAGCGCTCGGCGTCGTAGATCGCTTGGACCTCAACCGCAGATAGCGACCGGCTGTAAAGAGACACCTCGTCAATCAGCCCTGCGAAAAGTTCACAATTGCCCGAATTGCCAATCTTCAGCGGTTCCGTGTTGGCTGGCCCCAGCCAACTGGTCGCGTTGGCCACAGCTTTCCCGTCAATGTAGAATACAAAGTTCGCCCCGTCGTAAGTCACCGCCAGATGTGTCCACGTGTTCATCGGCAGATTCTGGTGGGTGATCACCCAAGGCGCACTGATGTCGCCGACGAACGTCAGCCCGTTCGCAGGATCAAACGCCAGTTGATACTGGATCTCCCCTAAATAACAACCCACGCGCTTGCCCAAGACGTGCATGGTGGTTGCGCTCCCCGTGCGATTAACCCACGTCTCAACGGTCATCGGCATGCGGCCGCTGAAGTTGACGCTGGCGGAGGAGGGGATGCTCACATAGCCGCTCGAACCGTCGAGACTGAACGCCTGGCCCACTCGGCCCTGGGCAAAGCTCACCCCGCCCACGAGCGTCCCTTGATTGGTTCCCGCCTGATCCAGCGCGTTCCCCTCCGCCCGCCACCAACTGACCAAACCAGCCGGCGGCGCCGCGCACGGTGGTGGCGGGTTCACTGTCAGAATGGCGTTGGAGCTGAGGAGCGTACCCACACTGTTCGAGAGGAACACGGAGTAAGAACCCGCGTCGGCAAGCTGCACGTTCGTTAACAACAGGCTGCTCCCCGTGGCGGCACTGAGGTTTGTGCCATTGAACCGCCATTGGTAACCCAGCGGCTGCGTGCCGGCAGCCATGACGCGGAAACTAATGTCGTCGCCGGCAGTAGCGATCTGGTTGGTCGGCTGTACGAGGATGGTGGGTGGAGTCGGGACCACGCACTTGCCGGAACGCTCGGCGTTGTAAATCGCCTGAATTTCAGCAGTACCAAGGGCGCGGTTGTACAATGTCATCTCGTCCATCGCGCCGCCCAAAAGGCCTATCGGGGAAGGGCCGATGCGTTCGCCGAGATAGAAGTCATAAGAGGTCTGCGGCACGAAGCTGCCCAACACCTGTGAAGCCACCAGGCCGCCGTTGTAATACAGGGAAGCTACACCGCTGGCCTTGTCGTAGGTCATGGCCACATGCTGGTAACTATTCGTCTGAACGATGCCCGCGGCTGAACTCAGCGTGTGGTAGTTGCCAGTCGTGTCAACGAGATTGATGTAAATGCATCCAGGCCCCGCTCCGGGCGCAGGGGGCACCGAGATCCAAAAGTGCGCAGCGGGTCCTGCTCCGCTGTTCCACTCTGCCAGCGCCTGTTGACCAGCGACACTCCTCGGGTTGACCCAGCACTCAATGGACATTCCCCCGCCGGTGCCGAGATCGAGTCCGGCGGAAGCGGGAATCCTGATGTAACCGGAGCTGCCATCGAAGCTAAAGGCCTGTCCAACTCTGCCTGGCGTGAAGGTGACCCCGTTGACCAGTTGACCGTTGTTGCCGCCGGCAAAGTCCAGCGCGTCGCTCTCTGCGCGCCACCAACTTACCAGCCCGGCAGGCGGCGCTGCGCAGGGCGGAGGCGGGTTCACGGTCAGAATGGCGTTGGAGCTGAGCAGCGTGCCCACGCTGTTCGAGAGAAACACGGAGTAAGTGCCCGAGTCGGAAACCTGGACATTCGGCAACCTCAGGCTGCTGGTCGTTGCGGCAGCC
Source organism: uncultured Verrucomicrobiae bacterium (assembly GCA_963822005.1). Lineage (GTDB taxonomy): Bacteria > Verrucomicrobiota > Verrucomicrobiia > Limisphaerales > UBA8199 > PALSA-1440. Next base: position 97,331 of record CAWGGD010000027.1, read on the forward strand.
AGGTTGGTGCCGTTGAGCCGCCATTGGTAGCTCAGCGGCTCCGTGCCAGCCGCAATGACGGTGAGACTGACATCGTCGCCGGCAATGGCGACCTGGTTGGCAGGCTGCAACAGGATCGTGGGTGGGGTCGGGGCAGTGCATTTGCCGGAGCGCTCGGCGTTGTAAATGGCCTGAATCTCTGCCAGCGAAAGCGCTTGCTGATAAACCGTGATTTCGTCCAATAGGCCGGTGAAATACTGAGTGCCATCAACGCCCACACAGGCTGACCTGCCAATCACGAAGTTCCCCGAAGTGTTTAGATAAGTAGCCCCGGGCGTCGAACCGGTGACTTCCAATGCACCATCAATATAGAGTGTGCCGGTCCTGCCTTGACGAACGAAAGCGATATGGTGAAAAGCCCCGTCGTTGACCTGATGGGTCCCATTGAGTTGCAGGTAGTCGGTCACGCCGGGTGCCATCAAGGCCATCTCCAGCCTGCCGTTGCCGATCCGCATATCCCAGAACCCGGTGCTGTCGCCGTTGCAGGCGGGCCGTTTGCCCAGGACGCTTTCGAGCGCGCGGGTGCTGGTCGTCTGGATCCAGAATTCGATCGAGAAATCGTTGGTGCCGAAATTGCCCGCGGTCGTGCCCAGGCGCACTTCAGCATCGGTGCCGTTAAAACTGAAGGCTTGCCCGACCCTGCCTGGCGCATAGCCCAACCCTCCGATCGGCGTCCCGTTGTACAGGCCGGTCCAGTCCAGCGCATTCGACTCGGCTCGATACCAACTGACCAGCCCCAGTGGCGGCGGCGTGCAGGGCGGCACCTCGTTGACGGTCAGGAGCGCATTGGCGCTGTTGGTCGAACCATACGAGTTGGTGACCTGCACCGTGTAAGTGCCCGCCTGAGTGAATTGGACATTCGCCAGGACCAGCGAGGCATCGGTGGCTCCCGCAAGGTTGGTACCGTTGAACCGCCACTGGTAGCTCAGGGGCGGCGAGCCCATTGCCTGCACAGTGAAGGTCGCGTTATTGCCCACGATCACCGTCCGGTTGGCCGGCTGCGTCATGATCGTCGGCGGGGTCGGCCCTGCGTCGATCGTCACGTTGTCGAGTGCCCAGTGGTCATAACTGCTGCCGCTGTGACCCGTCTGACGCCAGCGGAATTGGGTGCCCGGGGCCCGCGCCCCCGCTGGGATCGCCACGGTCACGGGCGTCCAAACGTAATAGGCGCTCGTGTCGAAATTGCCCATCACCGTCCAGGCTGAGCCACCATCGGTTGAATATTCCAGCACCACTCCCTCGCTCGGCAACGCATCCACCCTCTCCCATGGCCAGGCGCTGCCATCGGCCAGCCGGATGCAAAAGGCGACTGTGCCCCCGCCGCTGGTGTTGACCGCTACGGTGGTAGCAAACCGGCTCCCGCTGTCGCCGAACCATAGCGAGTTCGGCGCCGAGACGCTCCCGCCATAGTTGTTCGCCAGCACCGTGCTGCCGACCACACCCCCGAAACTCGACCATTGCGCCAGATCAATTCCCGGATCGAAATCGTCAAACATGCTGCGGCCCACCACGTTCAGCGTGAACGAGCGTGGCTGGCCAAGCCCGCTCGACTGGTTCGTGAACCCGATCACGGCCGGAAAACTGCCTAGTCCAAAACCATCAGCCGCCGCACTCACTGTTACCGACACCGTCGCCGCCGCCCCGCCCGGCGTCAGCGTGCCGCTGCTGGGCGACACTGTCAGCCAGGCCGTCGTGTTGATCAGGCTCCAGTTCAACGCGCTGCTGCCGGTGTTGGTCAGCGTGAAGTAAACCGGGGTCGGCGTGAACGGCCCGCCCACGGGGCCGCTGCACGACAGGCCGGCTAGCGGGGTGATCAACAGCGCGTCCGGCACATCATAGGCCTCGACCAAACCGCTGGTCGTGGAGCTGGCAGGCGAGGTCGCGCTCGTCCCCATGCCGCGCTTGGCGAACGCCGCCCACAGCTCGGTGCGGTTGGCCCCCCCATTGTTCACCACGTCGGCCTGCAGGATCGCGTCCCGCGCTTGCAGGTAGGTCGGGTTGGCCGGCGACAGGTTCATCCCGTCGGTTACCAGTTGCAGCATGAGCTGGTTGCCCGCCGTGTAGCCGTGTTTGTTGATCAGGTTGGCGCGCGCTTCCCACAACGTCACACACCACACCTCGCCCATGTTGTGTACCTCGTTCGCCGTGGTGCCGACGGCCGCGCTGCGCGGGATGCCGGGATGCGTGCTGGCTTGGGCGGGATCAATGTCTTTGAATGTCAATGGGTTCTTGCTCATGTCCGTGGTATAGGGATACCGCCGGATGCCGAAGTAATAGTTCGTTGTGAACCCGCTCGAGATGAGATACGAAACGTACGCGCCGCTCGCATAGCATCCGTTCACGTTGTCCCCCAGCTCGCTCAGCAGCGCCATCGCGTAGAAATCCGACCACCCTTCCCCCATCCCTTCGCTTTGCAGCGCCGTCATGCCGACCCCGCCGCCCACCCGCCGGTTGCTCAGCCCGTGCGTGTACTCGTGCAGCACCACCTCCGCGTCCAGGTCGCCATCCCGCCGCGGGCTCGGCCCGGTGAAGATGTACATCTGCATCCGGCCCGCCGACCCGTCCGGCGGCGTCGAGAAATTGGCGTTGTCCGTCCCACCGCCATCCTGCGCATCGGCCTGCACCGCGTCGTTGCCGAGGCCGCCCCGGCTGAAGTTGTTGCTCTGGAAATTGCCCGCCGCCTCGGTGAAGCCCAGCTCGTATAGCTTGTCATGCATCCAGTTGTTCAGGTAGAACAACTGCACCACCGTCGCTTGGCTGTAGAGGGTCGGGTCTTGCGTTGCCAGGTCCAGCGGGAAATCAAACACCCGGAACGGCAATCCCTGGGGCCGCGGCAGGTCCGGCGCGTTATCGTTGTTCCGGTCGGTGTGGGCATCCACGTTGTTGCCCACCGTCTCGTTCCCGCCGTCGTTGATCCAGCCCAGCGGTGAAGCATTGGTACTCAGCGCCGACAACGTCACTACCGTACGGCTCACCAGCGACGGCTGCGTGGATTGCGGCGTCGCATGCCCGGGCGAAAACGGCGACGGGCTGTCGCTGGTGAACACGTTGTAGCTCGCGTCGCTCAGGTATTGCGTCAGGCAATGCCGGATCAGCACCTCGCCGCTCTGCGCATCCACCAGCACTCGGAACATCTCCCCCCGCATGCGGCTCGTCAGGATGACCTCCCAGCACAGCCGCAGCGTCTCCTTGTCCACCGGCAGCCAGGTCAGCTTTGCCTCGCTGTCGCCCAGCAGGAACGGCGCTTTGAACTTCTGCGCCTTCTCCGGACCTACCGCGGCCTCGCCGGCAGCCGTCACGGCTTCCGCTTGCACGTCCTCCCCCACATTCCTTGCCGCCAGCACGGTGGCTCGCGCCGCCGGAATCGCGGGAGTTGCCGCCGCTGGCTGGTTAGGCGCAGCGCGGCGGACAGCCTGACCCGCATCACGCATGAACTTGCTGCTCAGGTTCACCAGTTCACCGTTCTTCGTTGTGTGCGAGATCAGCAGCCCCTCGAACACTGGAATTCCCTCCACCTGCTGCTCCCACACCACGGTCCTCAGGCCATTGTGGGCCCCAACGAAGTCCCGCTTGATCCGCGCCTGGTCGAGCGCCTCGGGCCCAAACCCGAACAGCCGGCTGTGCTCGGCCAAAAACGCCTTGGTCACCCGATGCGGATCATCCGCCGCCACCCCCGCCAGCGCCGCCGCAGAAAACGTCCAGCCCTGCCCTTGCGCCCCGGTCAGCAGTCCGTCCCCCGCCGACACCATTGCTGGCGCGCCCGTCACCTCATCAGAATCCACCCGCGCCCCGGGCAACCGCCCCCGAAACTCCGCCGCCGCGGCCTTCTGCTCGGCGCTCACCGCCCCTTCCCCCACTCGCGCCTGGCTCCGCAGATCAATATTGGCCAATCGCGGTTGCGCCGGCGGCAGGAATGCCCAACCCCGGGCGGTGCCTGCCAGCACGACTGCAACAAGAAGTGACCGGGACAAAACTCGTGTACTCAAGGTTGATGTTCCTTCTTTTATTTGGCCAACGCCGTCGAAATAGATAATACAATTAAGCGCTAACCCTTCCGTCCCTCCCCTCGCAAACCCAGGACGGTACTACCAAGCCTATTCAATAACCCCCTCCCCCCAAAGGCAAGCACAAATTGTCGCAAATCTTCCTTCCGGCTTGCCTTGTCAGCCGCTCCGGCCCACTGTCCGCGCGAAAGGTGAGCACGAATGAAAACTCTTATCGCCGACAAGTTCTCCGAATCTCACATCGAGCGTCTGACCCGGCTCGGCTGCGACGTCACCTGCCAGCCCTCCGCCAAAGCCGAGGACCTGCCCGGGCTGATCGCCCCGTACAAGATTCTGGTCGTGCGCGGCAAACAGGTCACCGCCGACACCCTCAAGGCTGCCGGCCAACTGGCCCTCGTCCTGCGCGCCGGCGCCGGCGTCAACACCATTGACGTCAAGACCGCCAGCGCCCGCGGTATCTTCGTCAGCAACTGCCCCGGCAAAAACTCCATCGCCGTCGCCGAGCTGGTATTCGCCCTCCTGCTTGCCCTGGACCGCCGCATCCCGGAAAACGTCGCCGCCTTGCGCGCTCATAAATGGAACAAGAAGGAATTCTCCAAGGCCGACGGGCTCTACGGCAAGACGCTCGGCGTGATTGGCACGGGCCAGATCGGGCGCGAAGTCATCACCCGCGCCCGCGCCTTTGGGCTGCGCACCATCGCCTGGTCGCGCTCGCTCACGCCGGAGAAGGCGCAGCAGCTTGGTGTCGAACGCTGCGCCAGCGTGGACGACGTCTTCCACCAGGCCGACATCGTCACGCTGCACCTGGCGCTCAAACCCGACACGCGCCACCTCGTCAACGCCGCTCGCCTCGCCCTCCTCAAACCCAACGCCATCCTCATCAACACCGCTCGCGGCGAGGTCGTTGACCAGCCCGCGCTGCGGGCCGCGCTCCAGGGCGGCAAGCTCCGCGCCGGCCTCGATGTCTTCGACCCCGAGCCGGCGGAGGCCACAGATGACTTCAATGAGCCCATCCTCGAGCTGCCCAATCTCTACGGCACGCACCACATCGGCGCCTCGACCGAGCAGGCCCAGGAAGCCATCGCCGAGGAAGCCATCCGCATCATCCGGACCTTCATCCAGACCGGCGTGTTGCTGAATTGCGTCAACCTGGCGGCGCGCACGCCGGCCAAGTGGCAGCTCGTTGTTCGCCATTACGACCGCGTCGGCGTCCTGGCCTTCGTCATGGACCAGATCCGCCGCGCCGGCATCAACATCGAGGAAGTCCAAAACCTCATCTTCGAGGGCGCCACCGCCGCTAGTTGCCGCATCCAGCTTGATGCCGAGCCAGGTGCGGCCCTGCTCAACGCGATCCGGGCCGGCAACCCCGACATCCTGGGCGTCGAGTTGCTGCGGATCGGTAATGGGGTTTTCACCCCATAGCCCCGCCCCCTGGTCGGGAGTAAGAAGAGGTGGGTACAGGCGCTAGCGATGCTCGCGGTGCATGAAGGCGGGCCGCCTCGCGCCGTAACCGCGCAACGGATGACTATGGACAGCCGCCACCACGGGCCGCAGACAGTCCTCTACGTTGAGGACAATGTGGACGACTACATCTTGCTCAAGTTTGCCAGCCGGAAATGTGGCACCCCGTTTTCCTTGCGCCACGCCGCCGATGGCGAGCAGGCCATCGCCTACCTCAGCGGCACCGGTGCTTACGCCGACCCCGAAGAGTATCCGTTCCCGGACTTGGTGTTGCTGGATCTGAAGCTGCCGAACCTCGACGGCTTCGAAGTGCTCCAATGGATCCGGTCCAACCCCCTGACCAAATCCCTGCCCGTCGTCGTCCTCGCCGGGTCATCCTTCCGCGCCGATGTCCGCCGCGCGCTCGAACTGGGCGCGAACTCCTATGCGGTCAAACCGGCCAGGTTCGAGGAACTGCAGGTGCTGATTGATCAAATCGCCGACGTCTGGCTCGCGCGCGAGAAGGTCCCCGGCTGAGCAACGATCAGTCCGAGACCGCACCGCCCGGAGCTGGCGGAGGCTTGGCGGGGGCCGGCGCCGGCTCAGGATGAACGGTCACATCGGCTCCGGGCAGGATTGCCGCCACCGCCTGCTCGACCCGCTCGGTCAACTCGTGCGCGGCCCGCAGCGATTGCTCGCCATCCACGGTGATGTGCAAATCAACGAAGTAGTATGGCCCCGAGTGGCGAACCCGAACCGCGTGGCAATCGAACACCCCCTCCATGGCCGCAACGGCCGCCCTGATTCTCTCGTCCAATCCCGGGGGCGATGAATCCAGCAGCGCCTGAATGGTCCGCACGCCCAGTCGGCCGCTGACCACCACCACGATGCCCGCCACGATGAGCGCCGCCACCGCGTCCGCCTGCAGCAGGAAACCCAGGCCCGGATACCACCCGGCGAGCTTGACTCCCAGCAAGCCGAGGATCACCACCGCGGAGCTCCAGATGTCCGTGCTGAAATGCAGCGCGTCGGCTTCGAGGGCCTGGCTACGGTGCTTGGCTGCCACGCGGTACAGCATCCGGGAGCGCGAGACATCCACGGCGATCGAGATGCCCATAACCGCAAAGGCCCAGATGGAGGCATCCACCTGGACGTGCCGTGCAGTCAGCCGCTGAAATGATTCGTGGATGATCCAGGCGCACGTGGCCAACAGCAGGAACGTTTCGACCAATGCCGAGAGATTCTCCACTTTCCCGTGGCCGTAGGCGTGGTCCCGATCGGGGGGCTTGCTGGCCGCGCGCACCGCGATGCAGGTCACAATGGCCGCCGCAAGGTCCAGCCCCGAGTGGGCCGCCTCCGCGAGAATCCCCATGCTGCCGCTCAGCAAGCCGACCACCACTTTGAGGCCGGTCAGCAGGAAAGCGGCGACGACCGAGTTGAGCGCCGCGCTGTTCTTCTCATGCGTGGCGGCGGCGGTAGTCATAAGCGCGGTGTGGCGATCGTGGGCAAAGCTCCTTGGCCGGCGGTTCAGCCAAAGCTCAACCCGGCTTTGCCCCCGACCTCCAGAATGTGGTCCCGCGCACCCGCGTATTGCTCAGCGGTGCTCAGATGCTCGATCATCAGCGGCGGGCTCTGCGGCAGCTCCGCCAGCCGTTTCAGGTAAGTCGCGTAATCCAGAGACCCCTTGCCGGGCGCCACCTCGCGGAAATGAATGTTCATCTCCACATCCCAAGTCAGGTCTTTGGCGTGGCAGCTCACAATCCACCGGCCCAGCTTATCGAAGCACTCGTTCAGCAGCGCCGTGTTGTGGTAAAACCGCTCCGGCGAGTTCACCAGGTTGCACGGGTCCAGGTGCACACCGAACGCCGGCCGGTCCACCGCCTTGACCAGCTTCACGCAACTGTCCGGGCTGTCCGGCAACGCCCAGCCCATCATCTCGTAGCAGAACCTGGCGCGTTTGGGCTTCACCGCGTCAATGATCTTGCGCGCGTTCTCGACGACCGCATCAAAGGCCCGCGGCGACAGGTTGTCCGGGTGCGGGCCGAACCACGAGGTCTGGCTGAACGAGCCCGCAATGTCCACGCAGCACCGCGCGCCGATCGCTTCCGCCAGGGCCAGCCCCTCGGTTACTGTCTCCAGGTTCTGCCGCCGCTTTTCCGGATCGGCATCCAGTAGGTTGCACCAACGCCCGACCTCGGCGATCACCACATCCTGCTTCGCGAATGCTTCGCTCAAGGCGCGTATCCGGTCTGTGTCCTTGAGCGCCACTCCCGGGCAATACGCCGCGCGATAGCCAAGCTTGCGATGCGCCAGCGCCAGCGCCTCCGGGTCCTCGGTCTTGGCAAAGGAAGGCCCCCCGAGCCGGATTGGCTGCAGCTTGCGTTGGGCTGCCGGCTGGCCGAACAGCACGGCGCCCGGCTCAAGCAGCGCCGCCGTGGCGGCCACCGCAAGGGAGTCCCGCATAAACGCCCGACGACTGGATCGGCGAAGTTTCATCCACCCGTTCTCTCATGTCGGCGCTGCCGTTTCAAGCCATCTTAACCAATCGCTGGCCAGGGGCGTGCCGCCACGCATCCCCACCCTGCCTCTTATCTGTTATCCCTCTATTGTTCCTCTATTGCTTCAGCGCCCCGTTGGGACCCTGCTCGGCTGCCGCGTTCGGTTGTTTTCGACGGCCCAAGCTTGGCTGCCATTCAAACTGTTGTTCGTTGAACCATCGCTCACCGCATGAACATGCGAGTCCGAAGCCTTCTTTTTGGCCCGGGACTGTGGTATAGGTTAACCGATGTCAACCCAACCTAGCATTGTCCGCGTGAGCCTGGCCGCACCACTCCTGATGGCCTCCATCTGGCTTGCCACCGCCTCGCCCTGGACCCTGCAAAACAGCGCCTGGAACGTCAACCTCAGCCCGGACTCGAATCCGACCACTTACTACGGTGCCTGGAGCAACCACGTCTACTTCCCGTCCCCGGATGATTGGCGCAAGGTCCCGGTCTATCAGTTCATCACCGACCGGTTCTGCGACGGGGAGCCCGCCAACAACGAGCTGGCTTACCCGGGCTACGACTTGCGCAACGTCGGCGCGCGGCACGGCGGCGATTTCCTCGGCGTGCGCGACCGGCTGGAATACATTCGCTCGCTCGGCTACAAGGCCATCTGGATCTCCCCGGTGTTCCAGAACCGCACCAATTCCTACCACGGCTATGGCGCCATTGATTTCACGCTGCTCGACGAGCGCTTCGGCACGGTGGAGGACTTCCGCGCGATGGTATCCAAGGCGCACTCCCTGGGCTTGTATGTGATCGTGGACATCGTCGTCAACCACTTGGAGAATCTGTATTACTTTGAAGGGCACCCGTCCGATGGTGCGCCGTTCCACCTGCACGACGGCGAGTACCGCCTGTTCCCGCGCAACCCGGGCGAGACGTATGTGGACTTCCCGGTGGACAACACGTTTTACTCGGCGGGCACGTACTGCAACGTTTTCGGGGACGACGGTACCAACCGGGTGGACAGCGGGAGCGGTTCGTTTTGGTTCAGTGACTTGCATCACAACGGCGATCTGAACAACTACGGCGACCCCTGGCAGAATCATCTCGGCAAGATTTACGGCAGCCTGGACGACCTCCGCACCACGCATCCCCGGGTGCAGGACAAGATCATCGCCATGACCAAGGCCCTCATCAGCACCTGCGACATCGACGGCATTCGCATGGACACCCCCATGCAAGTGCCGCGCTATTTCTTCCAGCGCTGGTGCCCGGCCGTCAAGGCGCACGCCGCCGCCCTCGGCAAGAATGACTTCTTCATCTTCGGCGAGTTCTACTGCTCGCGCGAGCGCGCGGCGACCATGGTTGGCCGGGGCAAGAGCCCCAACCAATATGGCGATCCCTACGCGTTCATTGACGGCGATTTCACCATGGCCGGCGGCATCAACTACCGCGCCTACTTCGACTTCTTCCAGAGCGCCGTTAAAGACCAGGTCAACGGCAACCTCGGCAATCTCAAGTCCGGCCTCGATTCCGACCTGGCTGCGTTTGACTTCTATGACCCGGCGGTGAGCGGCTTCCGCTACACGCACCTCAACTTCTACAACAACCATGACCAGTGGCGGATGGTGCATAACCCCGCCGGCGCCGCCGAGGGCTTCCTCAAAACCGACCTAGCCAGCGGCATCATCGCCTTCTGGCCCGGCCTGCCGCTCTTCTATTACGGCGACGAACAGGGCTTCTGCTCCTATGGCACCGCGCTCGACGGCTGGTCGCGCGAGGACTTCATGACGAGCCTGGCGTGGGACAATGTCGCAGCGCTCGTCACGCCCAACCCGGCCCAGAAGGACAACTTTGACATGACCAATCCCCACTACCTCTGGGTCCAGAAGTGTATGAACGTGCGCGAGAAGTATCCCGCGCTCCAGGCGACCGACACCCTCTACGAGCGCTGGCGCCAAACCATGTCCAGCAATGGAATCTACATCTATTCCCGGGCCTACGGCGCCCTCAACAATTGGGCTATGGTGGCCTTCAACACCTGGAGCGGGCTACTCTCCGCCGGCGGTGGGCTCGGCGACCTTTACACCGGTTGGAGCGAGGGCAATGTCATCGTCAATGCGCTCAACCCCGCCGAGACCTACACCTTGACCACCTATGGGAAGCTCTCTTCACTCAACGTGGAAGGGTATGGGGTCAAGGTCTTCGTGCTCCAGAGCAACTTGCAGGCCCTCAACCCGGTCGTCACGAATGTCGTGCCGGCGCACGATTCGCGCCTCATCGGCAGCAATGCAGTCCTCCGCGTCCAGTTCAGCCTGCCCATGGACGAGACTGCGGTTAAGAGCGCCTTCCGCTACGACGGCCTGCCCGTCGCCCCCGCGGCGTTGAACTGGATTCCCTCGACCGGTGAGCTGACGTTCTCCAACTCCATCACCGACGGCATCCACGTCATTGAGGTTACCACCAACGCCCTGAGTGCGGCCGGTCTGAACCTGTTCGGCAAGTTCCGCTCGCGATTTCTGGTGGGGAGCGACTCCAATATTCTGGTCAACCGCGCCGCCACCAACGACCTGGCGCTGGTCAACAACGGCGCGTCCGTCGTCACCGGCACCAACGTGACGCTGTATCACAAAGCCGTCGGCGCCCAGAAATACCGCGCTCGTAACGAGACCAGCGCCTGGAGCGCGTGGCAAACCTTTGCGCCCGCCACCGCCTGGACCTTGTCGCCGGGCAACGGCCCCAAGACCGTCCAGGTCCAATACTGGGCCGATGGCAGCGCCGCTTACTTCGTCACCGGACCGACCACCTTGCAGGAGGAGGCCTATGCGACCAACGGCGTCCCCGTTTCCTGGCTCCAGTATTACCGCTTCACCGGCGATTACGACGCAGCGGCCCTGGGCGATCAGGACAGCGATGGCATGGCGACCTGGCAGGAGTACTATGCCGGCACTGTTCCCACGAATTCCGTTTCCGCGTGGCGCATCAGCGCCTTGGCCGGCCGGAATGCGAAGGTGGTGACTTGGCCGAGCATCACCAACCGCCTCTATACCGTCACGTGGACCACCAATGCTTCTGGTCTCTGGATGCCGCTGGCGATTGATCTCGCGCCGACCCCGCCGCAGAACATCTACACCGATGCGGTCCACGCCGCCGACTCGCCGGCCTACTACCGCGTGTCCGTCCGGCTTCCCTAGCACTGCCTTGGGAGGGCGAGCGTCCGCGCGAGCCCAAACTGCTCGGGAAACGTGCGAAAGTCAGGGCGCGCGCGGACGCTCGCCCTCCCTGGTTCGAGCTTCAAGACGATCCCTCCTCCGACTATGGATCGAGGCCGTTGTTGGCGTAGAACTCGAGCTGCGGAAGCTGGCAGGGTTTGTATCCCGGATACTGACCATCGGAATTGAACCGGACCACCACCTGGTAACTGGAGTGGATATTCGTGATGCCGTTGTATTCGGGCAGGTTCAACTTCACCTTGCCGGTTGTGTCGGTTCGCACCGTGACGACTTTGCCGCCCAGCTTCATTCGTTCCGCGAGGGGATACTTGTTCCACCCGTCATAGCCAGGCGCATCGCGAAAGACGTGCCAGACCTGGATGTCTTTGTCCGCCAGCGGCGCTCCATCGGCAGTCAGCGCGAGAGTGTAGGAGTTCAGGAAGTTTCTCGCGGCGTCGTCGTAGTCGCGCTCGATCCACAGTTTCGTGCTGACGGTCTTGCGCAGGACCTGGATTCCGAAGGTCTGAAGGCTGATGTATTGGTCGCGTTTGCCAATCGGGTCGTCCAATCCGTAGTGCCCGGCGCAGGCCACCTTACCCCCGCCCAAGTACTGGATCCAGGGTTGATAGACTTCGCCGTTGCCCCGCGCACCGTCCAGCCGCTGCCAATTCTGGCCCAGGTCATCCGACCAGTAGTAGCTTCCCGCTCTCATGCATCCGACCAGAAGGCCGTCTTCGGTCAGACAGACCGTTTCGGGCACCGTTCCCGAGTGAACGCGCTCCAGCGGTCCGGGGGTGAAACGGTTGCCATCCCGATAGACATACTGCCGGCCCGGGTTTGCAAAGATGCTGTTGTTGATGAAGAGCAGGTTCCCCTCGGGCAGTTCCACGAAGTCAGTTTCGGAAACGTTCTGGCCCGGCAGAATGGGCAACGGCCCGGACCATGTGCGGCCCTGGTCGTGCGAGACGAACAGGTTCATTTGCATGTCCGCCACCACGTCGAGGCGGCGCGCGGTGCGCGTCGGGTAATCCGTTTCTTTTCCCCACTTGGGGCGCAGCGGCACGCACAGAACCAACGTGCCGTCACGCAGCGTGCGGAGGCGATGCGGCCAACTGACAAACTTGTCGTTATGGAACGGGGGCATTTTCTTCCACGTCTGGCCGTTGTCGGCGGACTCGAAGAAAACCTCGTTGGGTGCCACCGAGGGATCCAACGAATAGCAACTCCAGGCAAAACGCAGGAACCGACCGTCGCGGGTGCGCGCCTGGCCGAACGAGCCGGCCGAATGTTGGAAGCGCACGGGCTGGCGGGAGATTTCCTTCCAGGTTTGCAGGCCGTCATCCGATTCCAACATCACCACTTCCATCTGATGCTTCGATTTGTCGTAGCCCCGGGGCAGGCCCATCTCGTAAAGGTGCTGCGGCGAACTGCCCGGCAGCCGAGGCTCGGGACGGGTGACCTCCTCGCAAGTCACATACCATTGGCCGCGTTCGCCGGGAAAGAAGGAGACCCAGGAGGTGTAACTGGGGTGCTGCTTGGACTGGTAGATTCTTCGGGATTGAAAATCAGCCGCGCGCACCGCCGGCGTGGCGGCTGCGGCTTTCTGCTTCAGCCCTTCAATCTTCGCCTGCGCATTCTCCGTCGCCGCAGTTGCGACCGATGCAAGCGCCAGCAATAGCGTGCAGGCCCACGCCCGCAACGGAGAAGAGATGAAAGAATGGAGTGGTGGCTCGGTTCGGAATCTCATACGCAAAGCGGAGCTTGCCGGCTTGCTCTGACCGAGGCAACAGCCGACACAGTTAGCATCGCACGGGGGGCGTCCGGATTTGGCCTGACGCCGCGATTCGCGCCCGCAATTCGCGAAGCGAACGTCTCTGGTTGGACAACTCATCCGATGCGAAAAGACTTAACATCCGGTCTTGCCAAAGCCGCGCTAGGTGGATCAATCGTCATACTGGATAGAGTTACAGTAACCGCACGCCGCCGGGGCGGATGTTTGTGACGCCGTTGTCCGCTGCCAGGTCAAGCTTTGCCTTGCCGTTCGCGCCGGTGCGCGCCACCAGTGCTCGGCGTCAGAGCTGCAGCCAGTTTCGCAAGCGTTCGTCGAGGGTCTGACGGTCAGCGGCGGCGAGCGTGCCGACGGTCTTGACCACCAACCTCTCTTCCACCGTTGAGACTTGAGCTTTGACGCCGGATGGGACGTTCAGTCCCGCCGCCCGCCATTCCTTGACGGGAAAGTCCGTGTTGGAAAGCACCGAAGAAATCGGCACCAGAAAAAGGTCCGCGCCGTTGCGGCCAATGACGATGGCGGGGCGAACCTTGCGGCTTTTCAGATTCGTGAACGGAAGCGGGAGGAGAACGACCTCATTTCTTAAGCAGTTCATTGAAGACGTCGTCCGCGTCGTTGTCCCAAACTTTCGTCAACGATTCCTCGGAGAGTTTCAGCCAGGCCTCGCGCTCCGGATCGGATTCGATGGTCACACGCACATGGGATTTTTCCGGGAGCGACAACGGACGCGGCAAGACGAGCTTGCCGTGTTCATAGATGGCATCAAGGGTCGTTGTCATGGCTGAAAATTATCGCGCCACAGGCTGGTTTGCAAGCCGTGGTTTCCCGGCGCCTTGCCGTTCGAGCCGGTGCTCAACCGTGGCGGCGCGGCAGCGCCTTTTTCTCCAAGTCTTCAATCTTCGCCTGCAATGCCCGGACGACGTATTCGTTCATGACGGCGATGGCGCCCTTATCGGATCGGTCACGCACTATGCCAGCGTAGGCAATCAAGCCGCGCTTGATCAGCTCCAGCGCCCGCGTGGCCTCGCGGATGGCGCCGGCGGGGTCCTTCGCCGCGTCGGCGGTGGCCGCAGCCCGCACCGCTTCAATCCCCTGCAGGTACGCGAGGCCGAATTCTAATCGGCCGATCCAGTAGTTGACGTAGCTTGTGCCGGCAGGCTGCGTCTTGCTCAACGCCCGCCGCGCGGCATCCAAAGCCGCTTGATACTCCAGGATCACGGACCTCAGTTCCGCCGACAGCGGGCGTGGCTTCCACTGTTGCAGCATCATCTGCGGAACCGGGAATGTCAGCCCGAGCCCATGCCATTCCAGCGTCATCGTGGCAGCCTCAACCTCGCTGAACACCCGCAACATGTCCGGCACGGCTGCCTCGCCGCAAACGCGTGTGATCTGGTCGCGGTAGATTCCCTCCGGGGTGGCCCGGGCGTCCCACGCCGCGCGCGAAAGATAAGCCACGCACGGATCGTGGTCGCCGGTCAGCCAGTAGCGCGTGGAGAATCCCGCCCAGCCCAGGTCCCGAAGGTCCTTGGTCAATTCATGCAGTGAATGGGTGGCCAGTTGCGGCAGCACGCCGACGTTGTCGTCGTGCAGGGTGTAGATTAGCACCGATGGAACCTTGCGTGCGGGAACGCCCTTGAGCACTTCCCGGCGTTTCACGATGCGCGATGGCGTGTAGTCCACGAAGTTAAGCGTTTCACAACCCGCCGGGAAGATGCGCCCGAGCACCGGATACAATTCCTCCGCCACGCTCACGACGAACTTCTTTCCCGCCGCCTGCACCAGCCGCTGGATTTGAGCATCGGCGATGATCCTGTCGAAGAAATAGAGCGCCAGGATGTCGGCCTTGACTTCGCTGACGGCGCGTTCGGCACCGCCAGGGTAATCCTTACGCTGCTGCGCGGCGTCCAAGACGCGGTCGAGCGAGCAGACCTTGCTGATGCCATGGCTGGCGTCCAGTGCGTTCCACGCTCGGTCGTATTGGTGCGCCCATTCCCGCTGCTCCGCCACACCCAGCTCGAGGTAATCCACCTCCGGATAGGTCTTGAGCGTCGCCTCCACCACCGCCCGCGCCAGCCCAACAAGGACGGGATCATCCACGTCCGCCTCCGCGCCAAGGCCGAACGTGTGCTCTCCTCCCATGTGCCCCTGGCGGGTGTGCTGGATCAGTGGTTTGAATACCAGGGGGAATTCGGTGAGGGTGACTGGCATCACGCACTTCATCCCGCGCTGCCGCGCGTGCTCCATGAGGTTGCGGATGTGCCGGATCGCCGCCTGGTTAAGCTGGCCGGGGTCGCCGCCGGGCAGCGGTAGATCGGGATTCCAGAATTCCTTCTCCGCGCCATACAGCGAGCGGCCGATCATATCGTCGGTGATCGGGAAACGACCGCCAAAGAACAGGGTGCCGCCGGTGTGTTTCAGTCCCCGGTATTCGAATGGCAGGAAAGGTTGCTCCGGCCAGATATAAACCAGCAGCCGGTTGAATTTGAGCTTCGCCAGTTGGTCGAGCACCGGTCGGTAGTCCGCCATGCCCCACGAAACCGGTCCCATGGCGTGCTCATTCACCACGCGCCATTGCCGCACCCGCAGGATCGGCTCCTGCTTGAGGTCGTGAGCCGGCATCTTGAATTCCGTACGGGCGGGAAGCACATCTCCGTGCAGCAGATATCGGACACCCCATCGCTCGACCAGATCATACACCGCCCACAGGGTGGCCGTCGGGCTTCCGCCTCCGACAATCAACATCGAACGTGTGCCGGACCTCGCGAGCTTAAGCACAACCCCCTGGTCCGAGACCTTCGGGAATGAGTTCGTCTGGATGAGCGGATTCGTGGCTGGACTGCCGATGAGGAAGATGTCCCTCGCTGCCGCCGGAATTGAGGTCGTGGGCTTGACGTGCAGCCCGAAGAGCTTCTCCAGATAGGCGCAAAGCTCGTTGGCTGCGAACCGGTCCAGTTCCGGCGCTGCCGGCCCCGTCACGACGGCCACCGATTCGGTCCGGAGGCGCAGCCGTCGCTGCCGACACGAGCATCCACAACAGCGCGCCGACACCCGCAAGCCAGCGCCAGGTGCTGCGCGCAGACGATGTCGGGACGGTTTTGCGTCTCATTCGCAAAGCAGAGTTTGCCCGCGCTGAATTGGCTGAGGCAACCGCGGACATTTGAACATTCTCTAGTGAGTAATTGTCAGTTCCACCAACTGGTCCTTAGGAGCGCTTGTTGCATCTGGACAGGCGCCGCTCCTGAGGCATGATCTGGAAAACCTGGTTGGACTTATGCTTATGCTACGACACAAGACTTGGCTGAGTTTATTACGGCTTTGGGCCGCCGGCTCCTTTGCCCTGTAGGCGGCGGACGCCACCGGCGACCTCCCTGCGCGACAGGTCACGGC
This sequence comes from uncultured Verrucomicrobiae bacterium, assembly GCA_963822005.1. Classification (GTDB taxonomy): domain Bacteria; phylum Verrucomicrobiota; class Verrucomicrobiia; order Limisphaerales; family UBA8199; genus PALSA-1440. The sequence continues at coordinate 113,691 of CAWGGD010000027.1, forward strand.
GGCGCTGCGATGTCCCGCATTACCAACCGCCGCTATACCGTCACATAGTCCACCAATGCTCCTGGTCCCTGGACGCCGCTGGCGATTGATCTCATCCCAACTCCGCCACAGCACACCTGCCCCGATGCGGTCCTCGCCACCGACTCGCCCGCCTGCTACCGCGTGTCCGTCCGGCTTTCGTAGGGAAAAGCCTTACCGCCTCTCAGCCTTTTGCTGATCTGGCATCAGCCGTCACTCCCGATTCAGAATCAGCCGTACTCCCGATACCCATCTTCCGCCGAAAGGATTAGGCTCAGCACGAAACAATGAGTCAGACCTTTGAACTACGCCCATGAAAACCACTGAGCCGATCTCCGCCGGTCAATTCCGCACCCGCATTCTGCTGGTCGCGGCCCTCTGCCTGGGGCTTGCCCCGCAAGCCGCGCAGGCGGTATCCGTCTTGTGCCTGGGGGGACAACACCGCGGGCCAAACCAATGTCCCACTCGGCCTGACCAACGTGCTGGCCATCGCCGCCGGTGGCTCGAATTGCCTGGTCGCTTATCTGACAACTCAGTCGTTGCCTGGGGAGCGAATGACTAGGCCAGGCCACTCCGCCGCCAGGGCTCAGCGACGTCGGCAAGGTCGCCGTCGGGGGCTTCCACTGCCTTGGATTACGGGGCGGCTCGCTGCGCCAACGGTCGCCTGGGGCCGGAATGATTACGGCCAGACCAATATACCTTTCGGGGCCTCCAGCAGCACGGTGGCGATTGCCGCCGGGGGCTACCACTGCGTTGGGCTGACGACGGACAGAAGAGTCGTCGCTTGGGGTGCGGGCACACAGAACACCGGGGTGCATCCCCATTACGGCCAATCCCAGCGCCGCCTTCGGTTGCCACCTACGGCTCGGAAGCATTGGCCATTGCGGCAGGCCGTTATCATAGTTTGGCGCGCAGAGGAGACGGCCAGCTCATCGCCTGGGGAGCTGGCAAGACTAACACCGGCGTGTCACGCACTATGGCCAAAGCCTCGTGCGGCTGGAATATCCGACATCGCTGCCATTGCGTGCGGCGCCTTTCATAGCCTGGTGCTTCAGTATGATGGTAAAGTGATCGCCTGGGGTGATAACTCGCGCGGCCAGACCAACGTGCCAGGCGGGCTTTCCAAGGTGGTGGCGATTGCGGCTGGCGCTTTCCACAACCTCGCGGTCAAGAGTGACGGCCGAGTCGTGGCATGGGGCGACAACTCGCGCGGCAGTGCATTGTGCCGCCGGGCTTGTCGAACGTCGTGGCGGCGGCAGCGGGCGAATACCACAGCCTGGCCCTCGCCTCGCCGCCACCCACCAGTGGCGTCTATGACTTCGACGACAATTCGTTTCAGGGCTGGTCGCGTATTTCATCTTCAACGGCATCGCCAGTCTGGCGTCCGGTGGCAATCCGGGAAACCGTCTCGCGACGGACGACACGACGCCGGGCGGGGCCGGACTCTATTTTCGTGGGCCACCGGCGTTTGCGGGTAATTTATCAGGGTGGGCGGGCGTGGCCTGGGATGAGTATCTGCCTCCGCAAGAGCCCGGCGGCAACACGACCCTGTTCCTGGAAAGCACCGACTATACCACGTGGCAGAACAACAGCCAACCGGTGGGCGGCTATGGCGTCTGGAACCAGCGCTGGGCTCCCTTCGACGAAGCCAACTGGACTCGGCTGAACGGCAGCAGTTCATTCGCGTCCAGCCTGGCCAACGTCTTGAGGATTTCACTGTATGTCGAGGTCACCAGCGGGATGATGGACGAAGCCAGTATTGACAACATCAGGCTCGAAGCTGGCAAAGCGCCTTTCATTACTGAACAACCCCAAGCCACCGTGTGGGCGGAGTTAGGCGGCGACGCCACTTTCACGGTGACCGCGCTAGGCGAGGAACCGTTGCACTACCAGTGGCAGTTCAACGGAACGGAACTGGCAGACAGGACCCTGTCGAGTCTCCCGCTGACCGACGTGCAGGCGACCAATGCTGGCGGCTATCGTGTGATTGTCACCAATGTGTGGGGCAGCGTGACCAGCCGCGTTGCGACTTTGATCATCTACGGCATTGTCACAAATTACGTCCTTAATCTCCAACCGGGCCTGAATCTGATTGCCAACCAACTCGACAACGGCGGCAACACCCTCGCCGAAATCATGCCCACTGTTCCCGAAGGCACCGTACTCCAGAAATCCAGCACCGGCCATATGCCGCTGGATCAGACTGCCGTTTTTGATTTCGGTGAGTGGGATCAGCCCTGGCTCACGCTCAGTCCCGGCGAAGGCGCGTTCCTGCAGATACCAGAACCATGCTCGCTGACGTTTACCGGCCGAGTGCGCCACCCGCTGCTTCCGCTTAACCTGCCGGGGGCGAATTGCCTTTATATCGTGAGTCGTCAGACCCCTCACCCCGCCACTTACGATGACATCGTGGGACTGCCGCCCGAGCCAGGCGATGAGGTGTGGATCTTTGCCGGAGGCTGGAATCAGTTCGTTTTCGACGACATTGAGTTGGTGTGGACCCCATACGATTTCATTGTAGGAGTGGGCCGGGCTGTGCTGATCCGTCACTTATACGGCTCCGGCAGTGGGTGCGGCAACTGCCTCTTCCCACCTCCCGGCATTACCCGGCAGCCTACCAACCAAGCGGCCATTTGCGGCGGCACCGCCAACTTCTACGTGTCGGCCGCTGGCAATCCGAGCTACCAATGGTATTTCGGCGCGACGCTGCTGGCCGGCAAGACGACCAACTCGCTGACAGTTGCCAATGTGGACTATTCGGTCACTGGCCCCTACCAGGTGGTAGTCACGAATACCTGTGGCAGCGTTACCAGTTACCTGGCGTGGCTATCCATTTCGGACACCAACCCGCCGACCCTGCTGACTTGGCCGTCGAATCAGACCAACGCCGCCAATGCGGCTTGCCAAGCACAGGTGCCCGATCTGACCTCGCTGGTCACCGCCAGCGACAACTGTGGCGCGGTGACCTTCTGGCAGGTGCCGGAGGCCGGCACGTGGGTCGGTCTTGGTCCGACTGTGGTCACCGTGAGCGTCTATGACCAAGCCGGCAACGTCACCAACCGCTCCGTTACCCTCACGGTCGTTGACGTCACGCCCCCCACCATCACGTGCTCATCCAACATCACGACCACGTGCACCAGCACTAATGGCGCACAGGTCTCGTTCGCACCCGTGGTCAGCGACAATTGCGATCTCAGCCCAACCGTTAATTGCCAACCACCGTCCGGCTCCTTCTTCCCGGAAGGGACAACAACGGTCGTCTGCACCGCCACGGACGCCAGCGGCAACAGCAACTCGTGCAGTTTCACGGTCAAGGTTCTCGACCCGATCCCGGCCATTCTGGCTATCGCACGCCAAACCCCAAACGTGCTCATCTCGTGGCCGCAGACCTGCAGTCGCTTTGTCCTGGAGGAAACCGTGAGCCTGCGCCCGATTCCGCAGTGGTCCACGAATTCGGCTGCCTGGTCCATTTGCGGCACGAACTACTGCGTAACGGTCTCGGCGCAGGCTACTGCCAAGTACTACCGGCTGCGGAAATCCGCCGGGCCGTGACCAGAGGCCAACTGCGAACGGTATTGATTCGAGCGAGTCCCCTCCTAACGTCCACCGCCTGACAGCGCGCGGTGTGGCGCAGTAGCCGCCTTTACGGTTCTGCTGGCGTCGGCGCGGATATTTGAACATTCTCCTGCGAGAATTGTCAGTTCCACCGACAGGGCCGTAGCGGCGAATTTTGCATCTGGACGGGCGCTCCCCGCGAGGCATGATCTGGAAAACCTGGTTGGACTTATGCTTATGCTACGACACAAGACTTGGCTGAGTTTGATTACGGCGTTGGCCGCCGGCTCCTTTGCCCTGTGGGCGGCGGATGCCACCAACGACCTCCCGGCGCGGCGCGTCATTGTCGCGTTTCAATACCCCGGCATCACCATCGCCCCGGAGGACAGCATCAGCGTGGACCTGTTGATCAAGAACCGCGGGCGCAGCGACGAGACGGTGCTGGTCGAGGTGACCGAGAAGCCCAAGGACTGGGATGTGCAGATCAAGCGGTTCAGCACCATCGTCAGCGGGGTCTTCGTCGCCTCGAAGGAAGATCAGACCCTGAACCTGACGGCCAAGCCCAAGGATAAAGACCTCAAGAAACTGCCCCCCGGCAGCTACCGTTTTGCCATCAAGGCTAAGTCGGCCGACGGGTTGCTCGAACAAACCTCAGCCATCACGGTCAACGTGGCCGGGGAACAAAAGGCCACCCAGCGCGTGACCATAGACACGACCTACCCGACGTTGCGCGGGCCCTCCGGCGACAAGTTCCAGTTCTCGCTCGACGTGCGCAACGACACCGACCAGGACGCCGTATTCAATTTCCGCGCCACCGCGCCCTCGGGCTGGGAAACCTCCTTCAAGCCCGCCTACGAGCAGAAGCAGATCAGCTCGCTCCAGATTCCCGCCAACCAGAACAAGACCATCGAAATGGAAGTGACCCCGCCCTACAACGTGCAGGCGGGCGAATATGACTTCAAAGTTGAGGCCCAGTCCCCCAAGGCCAAGGCGGACAAAGACCTCAAGGTGGTGTTGACCGGTACCTACTCCATCAAGTCGGGCACGCCCAACGGCCTCCTTTCGGTCGTTACCGAGCGCGGCCAGAAGGCCAGCGTCACGCTGCTGGTCCAAAACAAAGGCTCCGCAGCCCAGCGCGAGGTCAAGTTCTCCGCCCTTAAGCCGGAGAACTGGAAGGTGGAGTTCAAGCCGGAGAAGATCGAGAACCTGGAGCCCGGCGCCCTCAAGCAGGTGGAAATGACCATGACCCCGGCGCAGCAGGCGCTGATCGGCGATTACTCCGTAAGCGTCCAGGTCGAAGGCGAGAAAGCCAATGACAACGTGGAATTTCGGGTCACCATCCGTGCCGCCTCGAAGTGGGGCTGGATCGGCGTGGGCATCATCGTGCTGGTGGTGCTGGGCCTGACGGTGATGTTCCGGGTTCTGGGCCGAAGATAGTGCGCCAGGGAAGCCGATGGCCGCCGTTATCAAAACCGAGGGCTTGACCCGCCGTTATGGCCGGCAAACGGCCGTGGACGCGCTGTCGTTCGAGGTGAACGCCGGCGAGGTGTTTGGCTTTCTGGGGCCGAACGGCGCCGGCAAGACCACCACCATCCTCATGCTGCTAGGCCTGACCGAGCCGACCGCCGGTCACGCGGAAGTGCTCGGCTGCGACCCGGTGCGGCACCCGCTGGAAATCAAGCGCCAGGTGGGGTATTTGCCCGAGAACGTCGGCTTTTATGATGAGCTGACTGCGCATGAGAATCTCCGCTACGTGGCGCGCCTAAACCAAATCCCCGAGGCCAAGGCGGACGCAGCGCTGGAGAGCGCGCTGAAGACCGTGGGCCTCTCGGGCGAAGGCGACAAGCTGGTGGGACAATACTCACGGGGCATGCGCCAGCGCCTGGGCATCGCCGAGCTGCTGATCAAGGAGCCCAAGCTGGTGATCCTCGACGAACCGGCGCTGGGGCTGGACCCGGATGGGATGAACAAGATGCTCGACCTGATCGTGTCGCTCAACCGCGAGCGGGGGATCACGGTGCTGATGTGCACCCACATGCTCAACCACGTCGAGCGCATCTGCGGGCGCGTCGGCATCATGAGCAAGGGCAAGCTGGCCGCGCTCGGCACCATCGCCGAGCTGGCGCGCAGCCAGCCCGGCGCCGCAGGCCTCGAACAAATCTACATGCGGTATTTCCAGGAGGACAAGCCATGCTGACGATTTGCCGCAAGGAACTGGCCGATCACTTCGGCTCGATCCGCTTCCTCATCCTCTTTTGCCTGATTGTCATGGTGGCGCTGGTCACGACCTTCATGGCGGCCACCAACCTGCGCGAGACGCTGGAAGGGATGACCAAGCCCTCGCAGGTGTTTCTCCTGCTCTTTACGGTGCCGGGCAACGTGCCGGGCAAGTCCTTCTCGCTGGTGCAGTTCATTGCTTTCTTCGGGCCGTTGATCGGAATCATCACCGGCTTTGACGCGATCAACCGCGAGCGCAACCACCGCACGCTGACCAAGCTCGTGTCCCAGCCGATCTTTCGCGACGCGGTCATCAACGGCAAGTTCCTGGCGGGCGTCATCACCATCTCCATTATGCTCGCCAGCCTGCTGTTGTTGGTCTCGGGCATGGGCCTTTTCACGGTCGGGGTGGTGCCCGGCTGGGAAGAGGTGGGGCGGCTGGTGGTTTATCTCCTCATCAGCATTGCCTACGTCTCCTTCTGGCTGGGCTTGGCCATACTGTTCTCAATCCTGTTCCGCTCGCTGGCGACCTCGGCGCTGGCGGCAGTCGCTTTGTGGCTGTTCTGCTCCTTCTTCATCGGTTTCGCGGCTGACCTTGTCGCGGATGCCGCTGCGCGTGTCAACGACCCGCGCGACCCCGAGCAGGTGGTTGCCAACCGACGCGTCTCCGACGCTGCCAGCCTCGCCTCCCCGGTGGTCTTGTACTCCCAGGCCACCTCCACCATCCTTGATCCGTATCGCCGCAGCCGCAGCAGCATGATTCTCCTGGAGCCGATGGAGCGCCTCTCGCTCGAGCGCTTCCAGAACCCGCTGCCGCTGGACCAGTCCATCCTGGTGGTGGGCCCCTATCTGGCGCTCTTGGCGGGCCTCACCCTCGTCTGCTTTGCCTTGTCCTACCTGATCTTCCTGCGGCAGGAAATCCGGTCGGTGTAGGGCAACGCGATTCCGCCGGTCACTTACTCGACCACCAACCGCTTCAGCAGTGCCCTGGCGCCGGGCCCTTCCCCCAGGTCAATCCGAATCGCGGTGAGGGGCGTGCCGAAGTTGCTCCAGCCCATGATGTCCGAGGTGGCGACGGACATCTTTCCGGGCCGCAGCGGCCCCAGTTGCACCCAACAGAATGACGAGCTGTCGGGATAGAGCGCCGTAAGGAAGAACAGCTCGATGGGCACGGGGCCGGCGGAGTCTTTGCCGGCTTCAGCGTAGAGAGTAATGCGTTTAATCTGGTTGATCGGTATCTCGGGCACGCTCACATACAGTTGGGGGTCCTTCGACTCCGAGACGAACAACAGGCCCTCGGCGTCACGCCGTTCGATCTTCCCACCGCCGATCCGCACCTCAGCCCCACCCTGGCTCAGATCGAGTGTCAGCGGCAGCTTCACCCGCGGCACCGACCGGTTCTGGCCGAGCTTGAGGTAAATCGGTTTCTTAGGCTCCCAGGGCTGCCCCTCGATGGCCTTGGCGGCCGCGACCTCTTCGGGGCTGAGCACGCTCCATGAAGTGATTTCCTCCTGTGACGGCACGCGCGGTTTGCCCGGCTGCCGGCCCAGGGCCCTCGCCATCTGCTCCAGGTAGCCGAAGCCATATTGCTGGTCCGGTTCGATGCAGGCGCCCTCGCCCCACTCGTTCCACGCCTCAACCATCACGATGGGCAACGCGGGGTCGCATTCTTCAGTGCCCCGCGGAACATCTCGCCGAAGCGCTCAGGCGTGTTGCCCTCGGTCACGAAGGCCTTCTCGACACCCGCGCGCGGGCGGTCATCCCAGCCGGAGAACGCCGTCGGCCAATAGACAATGCCCTTCTCCCGGCCAATCCGCGACAGGAACGGATAGACGTTCTCGACGCAGCTCGCGACGCAGGAATCGTAGGGGATGTTCTGCGAATCCCATCGCACCGGTGGATGCCGCGTGCCGGCGTAGGTGTAGGCGCAAAACGAGTCAAACCCCAGGTCGCGGCAGAGCTGGACGTAGCCCGCGCTCGCGCGGCTGTAAACAGCGACCAGGTGCAGACCGCCCAACCCCGCGCGTTGCGCGCGGCCTCGCATTGCTTTCAGGCTCGACTTGACCGCCTCAAACCCGCCGAACGCCAGCAGTTGGTCCACGTCATAGATCATGAACACCGGCTGGCCCTTAATGCGCAGGTAGTTCGACTGCTTGAAGTAGCGGGCGCAGGCCATGTCGGTCATCGCAAGCAGCTTGTCCCGCGACTGATCGAGCCGGTTGTGCCAGATGCCCAGCGGATGGTTGCACCAGTGCAGGGCGAACTTGACCTTGTCCCGCGACTCGCAGCCGAGGAAGCCTTTGGCCAGCGAATCATTCAGCGCCTCCTCCCCGTCGTTGTAGTACCAATCGAAGGCGACGAAGTCCACCCCGTGCCCTCGCCATCCAATCCACGTAGTAGCCCCAGAGCCGGGGGTCCGAGTCATCGTAGAACCCGCACAGCGCTCTGGGCTTGGGCGTCTTCATAATGCACCGCCGCCACTCGCTCCATTGGTTGGTCGGGTCCCCCTTGCCCCGATACCAGCCGGGGAAGTAGTAGACCCCAACCTGCGGCGCCGGCTTCTGCGCCGCGTGGCCGGCGACCGCGAAGGCCAGCAGCCAACACCCCAGGCCGATTCGCATCAGCCATGAGGTTCCGCTTGCCGGGTCAGCCAAAGCCATTCTTGGCATCATAGCCCGCATCGAACGGACATCAAGCCCAAGCTTCATCGCCTTGAGCCAAGGGGCGCACGACTGGATTCTTCGATTATTGGCTAAGCCGCCAGCGCAAGGCTGTCGTTGCGGGCGGCATGGGTGTTAAGCCGCTCTCTCCAGAACTCGCCAAGCCGGCGACTGCTCTGAATGCAGCGCAGCGCCAGAACGTTCTCTGCGCCCGGTTCGCCCCAGAACATGCCCGACTGCTTGCACCGGGAGCCGATCACCGTCTTGCAACCGGCTTCAATAACCCCGGAGCCAATAAAGAAGCCTTGGCGGCGGAAGGTGCCATACTGCATACGCTGGACATTGTTGACGAAGTACCCCAACTCCTTTTCTACGGCTTGGGCTTGGGCTTTGCCGGCGCACTCCTGCCGGGCTTGAGCGATCAGTTGCTCCACCTTGTCGTTGAGCAGTCTCCTGGCCCAGCGTCCGAGTCGCTTTTTGTAATCGGGGTGCTCTCGACTACCCAGCAACGCCACCAATACTTTGCCCGCGTGTTCGAGCGCATGATAGAAGTCCACGATCTGGATGGCTCCTGGAAAGCAAAGCCGCCCCATGTTGGCCAGGCCCTCGGCTCCGTCGACGAGCAGCACCAGTAGTAACGCCAAGGCCAAGCCGCGGCGAATGGCGTCCTGTCGCAGAGCGGGACCAAATTCCTCGATCGAGCCAAAGCTGGAGACGTAGGTGGTTGACTCATAGTCCCTTACTGGGTGGCCCTCTTCATCGGTCTTGTGCTGGGTAAAGACGCAGCCCAGATAGGCCAAGCGCGTCTTGGCACTGCCATCGGCTTGTTTGCCCGCGCGCCCCGCCAGTTCCTCCTTCCGCATGGGTACCCCGGTCCCGTCCGCGCTGACATACATAATGGGCACGGTGCTGCCGCCGGGCTGAGCTTCCCGTTCTTGCCAAGCTTGGGCCGCCTTTCCCACCCATTGGACCAGACGCTGAATTTGCCGTGCGCCGACCCGGATGCCGCCGGTTTCCAGCAGATGGTTTTCGGCCTTCTGGTAACTGGACTCGTCGGCTCCCTCCAGACAACTCAAGCGCGCCAGCGCTGGGGTGCAGCCCATCTCCAGCCCCAGCGCCGCATCGGCCGGATAATGTCCCTGCTTTTTACCTTCATGGTAATAGTAGTCGCGCTCCAGTTTGAAGGAGCCAAAGATGCCATCGACTTGGAGGCTGGCCCGCCCCTTGTAGTGCTGGCCCGGCTTGGGTTGGTAGGCCACGTCGATGCGGTCGGCGGCTCCCTGCAGCAGGAATCCCACCAGGGCATTGGCCGGTTTGTAAATCGCCGTGCGCACCAGCACCTCCACTTGCTGAACCGCCACCCCGTTGGGCTCGGCCGCTTCGAAACGTGCCATCAATTGCTCGATTTCCTGATCTTGAGCCAGGAGGAGCTCGGGCGCGGGGTCTTTTTTTTTGACCCCGCCTGTCTCTCCGATCGCGTCTGCGCCGCCACGAGCGCGACATACTGCCCGACCAAGGTCTGGAAACGCTCATAATTAGCGGTGTGGCTGGCCACCAACTCGGCCTCTTCGCGCGGCACGTAGCGGGCGACGGGTTTGCCCCCTTCGCGGCACTGGAGGCTGTAGTAAGGTCCATCAGGCCCTTGGCGCATGACACAGAGCTTGCCCGGTTCCATGCGTTTGATTTGGGCGATTTGTTGGAGCAGTGAATGGGGTGTCGGATGAGTGTTCATGCCCATAGTATATACCCATGTATATATAATGACAACAAAAAGCTGCCTTTTTATCGCTCAGCCGATTGGCGTCTTGCGCCCTGAGCCAAGGTATTTCTCCGGCATTCCACATCGTGTACAAGGGGTGCTCACCGGATGTACACCGGATGCACATGGGGTTTTTCCTTGTGCATCCGGTGAGCATCCCTTGTACACCCCTTGTACACGATGTTTGGGTGTCTCGGGCCATGCTTGTGAGGGTGGGTATGCCCGGAAGTGTGTCTCAAAAGTGGACAACCTGACGCAGTGATGGGTGTGGGGCTGCTGGCAGCAGAGGGATCGCTGGCTCGGCGCTGCGGCAAGACACTGAGATGTGCCCGCTACTCCGCGCTTGACATTCTCAGGAAACTGGATCAGTCTGCGCGTGTGGGCGGGAATTGGGCAACTGTGGTTCGGTGGGCGGGTTTCACGCGAGGCCTTGGCCTTGCTCTCTCCCGGCCAGCCAGTGGGAGTGGCCACCATAGGGGCCTGACTCGAACTTTCCACCCCACTTCGTTCCGCACCACAATCCGTGTTCCCTCCAGCTTATGAAATCAACCCTAACCTCAGACAGTCACAGCATCTTTATATCACTCTGTCGCGGCGTCGGGCTGAGACGGATGGCGTTTCTGCCAGCACTGGCGTTCGCCCTTGCGGGCGCCGCCCACGCGGAAACGCAGTCCGCCACTGCAGCCCACGTCGCCGCGCCCGCCAAGGCCGCGCCGATTCCGATGGACCAGATTGGCGCCGTCGCCGGCAAACAATACCAAGGGCGACGGCCTGTCCGTGGCCGCCACGCCCGAGGGCGCGCGCCTGCACTGCGTCTTCCAGAAACTCGAAGGCCAGGTCACTCGTGAGGGCCTGTGGCTCAACTCGACCACCGGCGCCTCCAAAGGGGAGCGGTTTCACGTCGTGGCTAGCGCCGTAGGACGGAGCGACATGGAGCGCGGACATTCTTGTCCGCCCCTCGTCCCCTCGCTCTCCATGCGGACAAGAATGTCCGCGCTCCGAGACGTCCCCGGCGAGACGAAGGGATTGCCGCGCAGGGGCACGGTCGAGGTGGCGGACCAACTGGTCCGGTTCATTCGGCCAGGGCTGATCTGAGGAATACACCGTGAGCATGGACGGGGTGCGGCAGGATTTCATCGTGGCGGAGCGGCCTGCCGGCGCGGGGCAACTGCGGGTGGAACTTGAGGTGAGCGGGGCGCGAGTGGAGCCGCTGGCCAACGGCGCGCGGCTGGTGCTGGCGGGTTCGGGCCGCAAGATCGCCTACAGCCGCCTGCGGGCGACCGATGCGCGAGGCAAGGAACTGCCAGCGCGGATGGTGGTAGCGTCAGGCTTCCTGCCTGACGTAGAGGGCGGGCATCCTGCCGCCCGAATTGAGGGTGTGAGGTTGTCGGCGGGCCTTTTGCAGGAGACGACCGAGGCCGCCGGGCTGGAAGCCCCGGCTCTACGGCAGGCAGGGATGCCTGCCGCTACCTGCCTGGCCGTGCTGGTGGACGATGCGGGGGCGGAGTATCCGGTGCGGATTGACCCGACGTTTAGCGACGAGAACTGGATCAGCCTCAATCCCAGCATACCCGGCACGGACGGCGAGGTATATGCCGCCGTGGTGGACGGGGCGGGCAACCTCTACATCGGCGGGGACTTTAGCATCGTGGGGAATATCTTTGCCACCACCATTGCCAAGTGGAACGGGAGCAGTTGGTCGGCCTTGGGGGCGGGGATGGGAGGTGGCAGCGAACCGTATGTGTCTGCGCTCGCGGTGTCAGGTGGCGACGTGTATGCAGGGGGCCAGTTCACGACGGCCGGGGGCAGCGCGGCCACGAACATTGCCAAATGGAACGGGAGCAGTTGGTCGGCCCTGGGGTCGGGGGTCCCAGGTGGAGTCGAAGCGCTGGCGGTGTCGGGCTGATCTTCCCCCATCGGAACAGGGTTTATGAATGAAAGCCCCATGCCAGCGGGGTTATTGTGCGTGTGATATGTTGTCTCTAATAGTTGGATAATCATGTTGCACCCTTCGCTTTCCGCTCCTATGCTCCAAACATCGTGTTCATCAAACGCAATCACACCGTCCTGGCCGGCAAAGACTACCAGTCCATCCTCCTGGTGCAGGGTAAACGCGTCCCGGCCAAGCGCCCGCCCGGGCGTCCGGCGGCGGGAGCGCCCGCTCCCAAGTCGGTGGTGGTCCATGAAACGCTGGCCAACCTTTCCAAACTTTCGCCCGATCTGATCGAGCTCATCGAGCGGCACTGCCAGCATCAGCCACCACCTCTGGAGAGCGCCTGCCCGCCGGTCAGTGGCTTGGAGGCTTCGACGGCCATCCACTTAGGGCCCTGCTACGGCGTGCTGGCCGCTCTGGATGGTCTGGCTCGGGAGATGGGGCTGGTCCAAGCCGTGGGAGAGCAAAGCCGCTCCCAGCGCCTGGCCCTGTTCCTGATCTACGCTCGGTTGGCCCACCAAGGCAGCCGTTTGTCCTCGGCTCGCTGGAGTGAAGACCACGCGGTCAAGGGAATCCTTCAGGTGGGCCGTTTCGACGAGGACGATCTCTACACCGCGCTGGAGGACCTGGCCTTACGGCAGGCCAGTATCGAAACGGCCCTGGCCCCCAAGGCGGCAGCACCCCAAGCGCGAGCCATCTATCTGTATGATGTGACCAGTGTGTATTTCGAGGGCCTGGAAAACGAGCTGGCCGACTTTGGATATAATCGGGACGGCAAGAAGGGCAAGAAACAGTTAGTGGCCGGGCTGTTGACCGACGGGAAGGGGGAACCGATTTCGATTCAACTCTACCGCGGCAACACCGGCGATCCGCCGACCTTTTTGGACGCGGTGCAGAAGCTCAAGGTGCGCTTTGGAGCCGAACAAGTGGCTTTAGTGGGAGACCGGGGCATGATCAAGCGTGCGGGTAAGGCGGCGCTGGGTGAATCCAAGTTCTGTTATGTGACGGCTCTGACCGATCCGCAAATTCGAGCGCTGCTGGCCAAGAAGCGGCTGCAACTGGAACTCTTTGAGGATAAACCGGCGGAGGTGGAGTTGGCGGGCAAGCGCTACGTGCTGCGGTGCAATCCCCAGACCCAGGCCCGGGAACGAGCCCGCCGCGCTGACCAGTGGGCGCGCGTGCAAGCCAAGATCACGGCACGCAACCTGGAGGTGGAGCAAAAGCCCCGCTGTGAGCCCGACACTTCGTTGAAGCAAGCCCAAGCGTTGCTCGCCCAATATCGGCTCCACGGATGGGTAAAGGTGCAATTAGCTGGACGCAAAGTGGTGTGGACCGAAGATCATGCGGCGCGTCAGCAGCAGGCCGAACTGGATGGGTGCTATGTGATCGAAAGCGATTTGCCCAAGGAAGTGGCCAGCACTCAGCAGGTACATGACCGCTATCTGGATCTGACGCAAGTGGAGCGGGACTTTCGCACGCTCAAGACGGGGCTATTGGAACTGCGGCCGATTTTTCTGCGCAAGGAGGGGCGCACGCGCGGGCACGCCTTGGTGTGTTTGCTGGCGCTCAAGCTGGCACGGGAGTTGGACCGGCGGTTGGCACCGCTGGGCTTAACGGTCCAGGATGGACTGGAGCGGCTCAAGGGGGTCCGGTTGGTACGGCTAGGCGATAGTGAACTGAACCTGTGGCGATTGCCCACCAGCTATCCGGCGGCGCAGACGGAAGTGCTGGAGGCGCTGCCCAAATTGAAACCGCCAATGTTGTCTCTAGCAAAAGCCAACGCTCGACGGCTTACTAATCCACGCAAGGGACGCGGGTAGAAGGATTTGCGCAAACAAATCCCGTCCGACCTCTCATGCCCAAATGGAGGAAGATCAGTCGGGCAGCGACGTGTATGCGGGCGGCTATTTCACGACGGCGGGGGGCAGCGCCGCCACCAACATTGCCAAATGGAACGGGAGCACTTGGTCGGCCCTGGGGTCGGGGATGGGCGGCGCCAGCTACTATTAACGTATGTGTCTGCGCTGGCGGTGTCGGGTAGCGACGTGTATGCGGGCGGCTATTTCACGACGGCGGGGGGTAGCGCGGCCACCAACATTGCCAAATGGAACGGGACCAGTTGGTCGGCCCTGGGGTCGGGGATGAACAGCACGGTGTGGTGTGCTGGCGGTGTCGGGCAGCGACGTGTATGCGGGGGGCTATTTCACGACGGCGGGGGGCAGCGCGGCCACCAACATTGCCAAATGGAACGGGAGCAGTTGGTCGGCCCTGGGGTCGGGGATGAACAGCACGGTGCGGTGCGCTGGCGGTGTCGGGCAGTGACGTGTATGCGGGGGGCAGTTTCACGACGGCAGGGGGCAGCGCGGCCAACTCCATTGCCAAATGGAACGGGAGCAGTTGGTCGGCCCTAGGGTCGGGCATGAACGGCATTGGGTGTTGGCGCTGGCGGTGTCGGGCAGCGACGTGTATGCGGGCGGCCGGTTCACCACGGCGGGGACCAACGCGGCCAACTACATTGCCAAATGGAACGGGAGCAGTTGGTCGGCCTTGGGGGCGGGGATGGGAGGTGGCAGCGACCCGCATGTGTCTGCGCTGGCGGTGTCGGGCAGCGACCTGTATGCGGGCGGCGGGTTCACGACGGCGGGGGGCAGCGCGGCCACCAACATTGCCAAATGGAACGGGAGCAGTTGGTCGGCCCTGGGGTCGGGGCTCGGCGATCCTACCAACACTGTGCGTGCGCTGGCGGTGTCGGGCAGCACCGTGTATGCGGGCGGGCTATTTCACGACGGCGGGGGCCAACGCGGCCAACTACATTGCCAAATGGAACGGGAGTAGTTGGTCGGCCCTGGGGTTGGGGATGAACGGCGTTGTGTATGCGCTGGCGGTGTCGGGCAGCGACGTGTATGCGGGCGGCGATTTCACGACGGCGGGGGGCAGCCCGGCCACCAACATTGCCAAATGGAATGGGAGCACTTGGTCGGCCCTGGGGTCGGGGATGAACGGCTTAGTGCATGCGCTGGCGGTATCAGGCAGCGATCTCTATGCGGGCGGCGGGTTCACGACGGCGGGGCCAGCCCGGCCAATTACATTGCCAGATGGGACGGGAGCAGTTGGTCGGCCCTGGGCTCCGGGATGGGCGGCAGCGGCAACTACGCTCCGTCTGTGTGGCGCTGGCGGTGTCGGGCAGCAACGTGTATGCGGGCGGCACTTTCACGACGGCGGGCGGGAAAGTGTCCGCATACGTAGCCGAGGCGATCATCGGCCCCGACGTGGGCCGGTTCCGCAGTCTGACCTATTCGCCGGCGAGGGGATTCGGCTTCACCTTCAGCGACGGCACCCTCGGGCAATATTACTTCACCCAGACCTCCCCCTCGCTGGCGGCGGGCAGTTGGGTTAACTGGCTGGGCTTCACCTACACCGGGCCGGTCACCTTCACCGACCCGAGCACCCCGGCCACACCGAGAAAATTCTACCGCGCCGTCTCGGCGCCATAGTGCGCTCGGCGAACAACCATCAAGATGCAAAGGACCATCATGCATTGGAACACGAATGAGAATATTGGCAGCGCGACCGCGCCCACTCTCCAGCAGGAGCGCCGGCATTCTTGTCGGCTGAAACTCACCCCGCCACCACGGCAGGAGCGCGGACATGCCCGCCAAGTCGCGCCGATTCCGATGGACCAGCTTGGCGCGGTGGCCGGCAAGCAATACCAGGGCGATGGGTTGTCGGTGGCCGCCACGCCCGAGGGTGCGCGGCTGCGCTGCGTCTTCCAGAAGCTCGAAGGCGAGGCCACCCCGGAGGGCCTGTGGCTGACCTCCACCAGCGACGCCGCCAGGGGCGAGCGGTTCCGGGTGGTGGCCAGGGCGGTTGGACGGCAGGAGGGAGGGCGAGCGTCCTCGCGAGCCCTAACTTCTTCTGGCAACATGCGCGAGTCAGGGCTCACGAGGACGCTCGCCCTCCCTGCAGCGGGCCACGTGGAAGTGGCCGGCCAGGTGGCCCGGTTCATTCGCCCGGGGCTGATCGAGGAATACAGCGTGAGCATGGATGGGGTGCGGCAGGATTTCCTCGTCGAACGTCCGCCTCTCAACTCTCAACTCCTTGCCGCGTCAGAACGAAGTGCCGACGGGTCAACCCTCAACCAACTCCGAGTGGAACTGGAAGTGACCGGGGCGCGAGTGGAGCCGCTGGCCAACGGCGCGCGGCTGGTGCTGGCGGGTTCGGGCCGCAAGATCGCCTACAGCCGGCTGCGGGCGACCGATGCGCGCGGTAAGGAATTGGCGGCGCGGATGGTGGTGGCGTCAGGCATCCTGCCTGACGTAGAGGGCGGGCATCCTGCCGCCCGAATTGAGGGTGTGGGGTTGTCGGCGGGCCTTTTGCAGGAGACGACCGAGGCCACCGGGCTGGAAGCCACGGCTCTACGGCAGGCAGGGATGCCTGCCGCTACCTGCCTGGCTGTGCTGGTGGACGATGCGGGGGCGGAGTATCCGGTGCGGATTGACCCGACGTTCAGCGACGAGAACTGGATCAGCCTCAATCCCAGCATACCCGGCACGGACGGCGAGGTGCGTGCCGCCGTGGTGGACGCGGCGGGCAACCTCTACATCGGAGGCGACTTCACCGTCGTCGGCGACATCATTGCCAACTACGTTGCCAAATGGAACGGGAGCAGTTGGTCGGCCCTGGGGTGGGGCATGGGAAGGGCCGACGCTTATGCCCCTGTTGCTGTGTCTGCGCTGGCGGTATCGGGCAGCAACGTGTATGCGGCGGGCGATTTCACGACGGCGGGGGGCGTCGCAGCCAACCAACATTGCCAAATGGAACGGGAGCAGTTGGTCAGCCCTGGGGTCGGGGATGGGGAGGACCGATGGTTATAGCCCTGCTGTGTCTGCGCTGGCGGTGTCGGGCAGCGACTTGTATGCGGGCGGCTATTTCACGACGGCGGGCGGCAGCGCGGCCACCAACATTGCCAAATGGAACGGGAGCAGTTGGTCGGCGCTGGGGTCGGGGATGGGAGGTGACTACCCGTATGTGTCGGCGCTGGCGGTGTCGGGCAGCGACCTGTATGCGGGCGGCGGGTTCACGACGGCGGGGGGCAGCCGGCCAACAACATTGCCAAATGGAACGGGAGCAGTTGGTCGGCCCTGGGGTCGGGGATGGGCGGTGGTACCTACTCCACGTATGTGTATGCGCTGGCGGTGTCGGGCAGCGATGTGTATGCGGGCGGCCAATTCACGACGGCGGGGGGCAGCGCGGCCAACTCCATTGCCAAATGGGACGGGAGCAGTTGGTCGGCCCTGGGGTCCGGGATGAACGACGTGGTTTCTGCGCTGGCGGTGTTGGGCAGCGACGTGTATGTGGGCGGCTATTTCACGACGGCGGGGAGCAACGCGGCCAACTACATTGCCAAATGGAACGGGAGCAGTTGGTCGGCCTTGGGGTCGGGGATAGGTGGCGTCTACCCTGGTGTGTTTGCGCTGGCGGTGTCGGGCAGCGAGTGTATGCGGGCGGCCAGTTCACGATCGGCGGGGGGCAGCGCGGCCAACTGCGTTGCCAAATGGAACGGGAGCAGTTGGTCGGCCCTGGGGTCGGGGATGGGCGGCGGCTACACGTATGTGTCGGCGCTGGCGGTGTCGGGCAGCGATGTGTATGCGGGCGGCGCTTTCACGACGGCGGGGGGCGTAGCAGCCACCAACATCGCCAGATGGAATGGGAGTAGTTGGTCGGCCCTGGGTTCGGGGATGAACAGCGATGTGAGATGCGCTGGCGGCGTCGGGCAGCGAGTGTATGCGGGCGGCTGGTTCTCGACGGCGGGGGGCAGCAATGCCAACTACATTGCCAAATGGAATGGGAGCGGTTGGTCTGCCTTGGAGTCGGGGCTGGGCGGCGGTATCTACGGTCCGGCTGTGTATGCGCTGGCGGTGTCGGGCAGCGACCTGTATGCGGGGGGCACTTTCACGACGGCGGGTGGCGTAGCAGCCACCAACATCGCCAGATGGAATGGCAGCAGTTGGTCGGCCCTGGGGTCGGGGATAGGTGGCGTCTACCCTGGTGTGTTTGCGCTGGCGGTGTCGGGCAGCGACGTCTACGCGGGCGGGGCTTTCACGACGGCGGGGGGCAGCCCGGCCAACTGCATAGCCAAATGGAACGGGAGCAATTGGTCGGCCCTGGGGTCGGGGATCGGCGATAATACCAACCCTGTGATTGCGCTGGCGGTGTCGGGCAGCGGCCTGTATGCGGGCGGCTGGTTCACGCGGCGGGAGGCAGCCGGCCGAACTACATTGCCAAATGGGACGGGACCAGTTGGTCGGCCCTGGGCTCAGGGATGAACGACGCGGTGTATGCGCTGGCGGTGTCGGGCACGAACCTGTATGCGGGGGGCCGTTTCACGACGGCGGGCGGGAAAGTGTCCGCATACGTGGCCGAGGCGATCATCGGCCCTGACCTGGGCCGGTTCAGCAGTCTGGCCTGTTCGCCGACCCGAGGCTTCGGCTTCACCTTCAGCGACGGCATCCTCGGGCAATATTACTTCATCCAGACCTCCCCATCGCTGGCGGCGGGCAGTTGGGTTAACTGGCTGGGCTTCACTTACACTGGGCCGGTCACCGTCACCGACCCGAGCGCCCGGGCCACGCCCCGGAAATTCTACCGCGCTGTCTGGGCGCCGTGACGGAGCTTTCCCCCGCCCGGCGGTGCTACTCCAGCAGCGCCTTGAAACCCGCTTGCCTGAAGTGGTGATCGCCGGTCAGCGCGTCCGTGAGCTTCTCCTCCGTCATCACGGCGAAGGAAATGCAGTCCGTCAGGGGCCAGTTTTTGTCCGCGCGCTGCTCGTAGAGCTGCAAGCCCCGCTCAAACCAATCACCCCCGGCACGCACAATTCTCACCTTCGGGTCCTGGGCCAGGTCGCGAATGAACGGGGCCACCGAGCGTCGGCTGGCGGAATCAGCCAGGGCGTCCGCGACCTCCGCCAACACCCACTCGGTCGTGACAACTTCTCCGCGCGATTCGCTGGCGGCGGTGGTTGCTCGGGCGTGGTATTGGTCGGCGCGGTTCAGCAGCGCCACGAAGTAAAAGGCGTCCGCGAAGACCCGGTTCATTTCTTGCGGCGCCCGTGCAGGTAATGGTCCAGGTTTGCGGCCAAGTCCGGCGGCAGGTCCGCCGCCACACCGACGTAGGCGGCGTAACGCTCCGCAAACGACGGCTCCCCAACCGAATCCGGAATGGTCAGCCGCACCTCGGCGCCGTCCGGCAAATCCACGCCGGGTGGCAGCCGGATGGCGCCGTCTTTGACTGTAACCGTGCAGGTCATGCACCATTGTTCGCTCACTACCGGAGCTAATGCAAGCCCCCTCTTCGGGCGAGAGGATTCGGCTTTCCCTTCACCCGCACATATGGGCTCGCGGGGACGCTTGCCCTCCCTGCTCAGCTCCATTATCCGGCCTCGAAGACCTTCCTGACAAACTCCCGGCTCCGGCGGTGATTCTCCACCACCGAGCGGGTGATCTTGGTGCCGGGTTCGAGGGCCAGCTCGACGGTGAACCGCCGCGGGAGCTTGTGCTTCCGGGCGTACTTCGCCACGGCCTCGTAATCAACATCCCCGCTGTCCAGGTCCTCCCACCAAACGCCGCCACGGCTCTGGCGCAGGTGCCAGGTGACGACCCGGTCGCCGTATTGCTTGAGCGCATCCAGCGGCATGACGCCGCCTTTCCAGACCCAGTGGACATCGTAGCAGAAGCCCACGACGCGGGGCTTGGTGTGTTTGAAGTTGTAGTGAAACTCGCGCGCGTGGTTGGCCATCTCCGGCATGTGATGATGTATCCCCAGCTTGAGGCCCAGTGCATTCAAGCCCTCACCCAATTCACTTAGCGCGGCCGCCTGCGTCTTCAGCTCCTCGTCGGTCTTCTCGCGCCCGATCGGGGTCGGGTTGCAACTGATGACCTGGAAACCGGCCTGCTGGCAGACCTTGGCTGCGGCCAGAATGGTGGACACCGCTGCTCCGGCCTGGTCCGCCTCGTGCAGGCGCGCGCCCACGTACATGCTCACCGGTTGCAGCCCCTTGGCTTTGAGCTGCTCCGCGAACTTCGCGTTCGCCTCCGGCTGCTTCACGTCCATGAAGCTTTCCAGGTAATCATAACCGGCGTCCCGGAGCGCGGACATGACTTCCTGCGCGTCGAGCGGCTTCTTGTCGCGCTGGGCGTATTGGCCCCAGCCGTAAATGTTCGAGCCGACCAGCGTTTTCTCCGCGCCAGCCCCACGCCTCTCCCCCGCGAAGCGCCGGCGAGCGGCGACATGACCGCCCCCAGCCGCCACCGCCGAACTCACCTGCCGGAAGAACTCGCGCCGTGAGCGGCGCTCGACCGAACGGGTCACTGATACAAAGCCGTTGCGCATGACGCTATTGAAAGCTGGCTCCCGCTTCCGCACCAGAAAAAAGTCACTCCCCGCTCCCCGCGGAGCGCCACCCGAAACGCACGGCCTGTTGCTGCGGAGCGCCGACATTTCTGTCGGTTTAGCGCGGTGGTAGGCTTGAGGGGGCTGCCCCCCCAACTCGTCTGCCCGTCTCTTGCTCCATGCTGGCGGAGGCTGTAAACTACCGCCATGAGCACGAGTGAGATTCTCAGCGAGCTGCCCAAGCTCACACCTGAGGAGCGGCAAGTGGTCCGCTTGCGGCTCGCCGAACTAGACCGGGAAGAGTGGCTGGATGACGGGGCACTGACCGACGCGGACAAAGCTCTCATCGAAGAGCGTTTCCGGGATCTGGAAGCCGGCACACAAGCCTCCATCCCCTGGGATGAGGCGAAGGTTCGGCTCCTGACGCCGTTCAAGCGGTGAGCTACCGGCTGGACATCCGGCCGGAAGCGATGGCGGACATCACTGAAGCCGCGGCCTGGTACGAGGATCGGCAGTCGGGACTGGGCGAGCGGTTCACCCGCGAAGTCATTACCGCCGTTGAGGCCCTGGTGCCCGCTCCCCTCCTCTATCCTTTGCGCCATCGGCGTCTGGGCGCCCGTTGGTGTTTTCCCGCGCACTTCCCCTATCGAATTGTCTATCGGGTTGCTGGCGACCTGATCACGGTCGTCGCAGTAATCCACGGTGCCCGGCAGGACTGGCGCTGGAAAGAGCGTCTCTAACGGGCACAGAATACTCCTCGCTGTGGCGAACCAAGGGGGCGTGGTTGCCCTGACTATGTCCCTGACGTAAGGTGGGCGGTCTTTGATGAAACAAGATGCCCAAGAACGGCCGGTGCGGGTGGGGTTGATCTCGCTGGGCTGCGCGAAGAACCTCGTGGATGCCGAGGTGATGGTCGGCACGCTGCTGCGGGACGGGGTGGAAGTGATCAGTGACACCGCGCAGGCCGACGTGGTCATCGTGAACACCTGCTCGTTCATTGATTCCGCGCAGGAGGAGAGCGTGGACACGATTCTCGAATCGGCGGCGCTGCGCGACGCGAAGCACCGCGGGCAGGGTTTGATTGTCGCCGGCTGTCTGCCCCAGCGGTTCCGGGAGCAGTTGCCGGCGCTGCTGCCGGAGGTGGACGCGTTCATGGGAGTGGATCAGGTCACGCAGGTCACGGAGATCGTCAAGCAAGTGCTGGCAGCGGAGGCCGCAAAGTCCGAAGTCCGAAGTCCGAAGTCCGAAGGGTTCGGATGTTCGAGGTTCAGGGTTCGGGGTTCAAGGTTCGAGGTTCACCTTCGCACGGCCAGCCTCGCCTTTGCTGACTGTGAGCCCGCGCCCGCGCTACATTCCCGACTACGCGACGCCGCGGTTCCGGCTCACGCCGCGGCACTTCGCCTACATCAAGATCGCCGAGGGGTGCAACCATCCTTGCAGTTTCTGCATCATTCCCCGCATCAGAGGTACGCACCGCAGCCGGCCGCAAGCGGACCTCGTCGCCGAAGCCAAAGCACTCCTCGCGGACGGCGTCAGGGAGCTGAACCTGATCTCGCAGGACTCGACTTACTACGGCCT
Organism: uncultured Verrucomicrobiae bacterium; assembly: GCA_963822005.1. GTDB lineage: Bacteria > Verrucomicrobiota > Verrucomicrobiia > Limisphaerales > UBA8199 > PALSA-1440. The sequence continues at coordinate 135,799 of CAWGGD010000027.1, forward strand.
GGATTTGCGCCCGGACCGCAGCCGCGCCGTTTCTGCCCCGGAGAAGTTCAGCGCGGCGGTGAAGTCGCTCCCCGCCCAGGCGGACACGATCTGCACTTTGCTGCGCGAGCTCAATGCCCTACCGGGTGAGTTCTGGATTCGGCTCCTCTACACGCATCCGGCGCACTGGACGGACGAGCTGATTCAGACCATCGCAGCATGCCCGAAGGTGGCGCGCTATGTGGATATCCCCTTGCAGCATATCCACCCGAACATGCTCGAACGGATGCGGCGCGAGACTTCCCGTCAATACATCGTGGACCTGGTCCGCCGTATCCGCGCGGGGATTCCCGGCATCGCGCTGCGGACGACGTTCATCGTCGGCTTCCCCGGCGAAACGGAGGAGTATTTCGAGGACTTGGTGGGGTTTGTTCGCGAGGCGCGGTTCGAGCGTCTCGGCGTCTTCACTTATTCGCAGGAAGAGGGAACGCGCGCGGGGAAGATGGCGGGGCAGGTTCCGGACAAGATCAAGCGGAAGCGCCGTGACCTGGCCATGGCGGCGCAGCATGAAGTCGCGGTGCAAGTCGCCGGGTCCTTCGTCGGCCGCACCATCAAGGTGCTGGTGGAACGGCCGGCCAACTCCAAGGAGCTCAGGCGCGCCCGCGTCAGTTCCTGGGAACATGGCCTGGTGCGGGGGCAGGACGAGCACAGCGCCGCACTAAAGGGTCGTTTCCTGGCTGCCCGCGGGGAGGCCGACGCGCCGGACATTGACGGGCGGGTGTATGTGCGCGGCGGACTGCCGCCGGGTGAGTTTGCGCGGGTGAAGGTCGTCGGCCATACCGATTATGACCTGATCGCTGAGCCCGCGTGAGCCGGGCGCTTCTCATCAGTACCACCATCGCCGGACCGCGCCAGACCGGAGCGCCGACTTCAGTCGGCTTAAACTTCGCGCAGGTCCAAACGGCCCCCCTTTAGCTTCGGTTCACCCTAAGCCGACTGAAGTCGGCGCTCCGGTGGTACTGTCGAGATGAGCCGGCGTGAGCCGAAGAAGCCAGTTGCGGGTTGGCAAGTGGGGGGCGACCGGCTACAAAGGTGGGGCACACGGAATGAGAGACGATATTTCAACCTGCAGCGCGCGTCCGACCGAATGAACCTGCCGAACAAGCTGACCATCTCGCGCTTTATCCTCACCATCGCCTTCCTGGCGGTGATGTACTCGGAGGTGGGCTACCACAAGACGATCGCGCTGGCGCTGTTCATTGCCGGCGGGGTGAGCGACTTCCTTGACGGCATGCTCGCGCGGCGCCATAAGCTGATCACGAACTTCGGTATCCTGATGGACCCCCTCGCCGACAAGATCATGGTCTGCTCCGCATTCATTGCGTTCGTCGGACTGAACTGGATGCCGGCGTGGATGGTGGTCATCATTGTCGCTCGCGAACTGGCGATCACCGGGTTGCGTCTGCTGGCCGCCTCGAAGAATGTCGTGCTGGCGGCGGAGGGCTACGGCAAACACAAGACTGTTTCACAGATTGTGGCCATCATCGCCATTCTCGTCCTGGCCAGCTATAACGAATGGGGCCCCGTGGGGCGCGCGGTCTTCGGCTTCCACCTGGTCGGCGGTGTCCCTTGGGTGAGCTGGCTTGCCGAACTCGCCAAATGGGTGGCGGTCGCGCTCACCTTCATCTCCGGATGGCTCTATCTTTGGCGCAATCGCGCGCTCTATTTGCAGGACCTGTGAAGCTTTGGATCGCACAAGGCTTCGGCATCGGTCGAATCCCGCTGGCGCCGGGGACCTTCGGGTCGCTGGCGGGCATGCTGTGGTTCGGGCTGTTGCTCATGACCGGCAGCCTCTGGCTGTTCACCGGCGGCACCGTCGCGGGCATCGCGCTGTCCGTCTGGCTCTGCGGCATCGCCGAACAGCGCCTCGGCCAAAAGGACCCCGGTTCGGTTGTGCTTGATGAGATTGTGGCGGTGCCGGTTTGCTTCTTGGGCTGGGTGGCAATGCTCGTCTGCAACACGGGCTCGCTGCCCGCGTTCACCTGTTTCTTTTCCGCGCAAACCTGGCCAATGACGCTCGGGGTCTTTGTGGCCTGCCGCGTGTTCGACATCGCCAAGCCCTGGCCGGTGCGGCAGAGCCAATCTCTGCCCGGAGGTTGGGGGATTACGATAGACGATGTGCTGGCGGCGGTTTACGTGAATCTGGTGGTGCTGCTGGCCTGTGCTGGAAGGGCGTTGCTGGCGAAGTAGCGGCCGGGAGCGAATTCCCGAAACGGAAGCTTCGCGCTCTGAACCCCTGGATAGGGCAGGCGTCTCGCCTGCCATTTCGGGCTGGGGAAGTCGTGGCCGGGGCAGGCGAGGCGCCTGCCCTGCATTGCGGTTCAACGCCGCGGCGCGGGCGCCGGCAACGGCAGCGTATCACCCGAGACTTCTTGGGTGGATTGGTACAGCCCGGGTTTCAATCCCCTCAGCGGATCATGACGCCGCCAGGCCAGCCAGGCTGAAACGGCCAATGCCAGGGCGGCGACAACTCCCAACCCGATCAGTCCCTTTCGCCAATCCACCCGCGAGAGCTGAAGCATGAGGAAGTCGAGCACCCCGCGGGGGTGTTTGGCCAGCGCCGGCGGCTCACACAACTTCGTGCTTCGGGCCAGTTCCACGTCGAGCGCCGCCATGACTTGCGGCACGTCCAGCTTGAGCAAGGTCGAGTAGGTGCGCACAAAGCCGCGGATATACACCGGCGCGGAGAACACGTCGAAGTTGCCTTGCTCCAACGCGACTAAATGGTCGGTCCGGATTTTTGTAATCTCCACAACCTGTTGCACTGTGAGGTTTTTCGCTTCGCGGGCCTGGCGGAGTTGTTCGGCAACGGTGGACATTACCCACCCTTTTTAGCCTTTACGTGACCGCTTGGCAATCCCGGAAAGCAGGCGACTTTCCGCGGGCGCACTGCAGTCGGTAGCGACCAGGCTGGGGCGACTGCGCTGCCAAAGCCGGCTGAATCGGCGCTCCGGCGATGGGCGATGAGACGCGCCCCTTCCCGCTCAGCGCTCGCCTGGCGGTGGCCGTCCATCCGCCCCCCGCCATCAAGGTCAATCAGGATGTCGCGCGGCTCGGCGCCTTTGCTGGGGCCGACGATGCCCCGGTTCTCCAGCTCATCCATGATGCGCGCGGCCCGGCCATAGCCGAGGCGCAAACGCCGCTGGAGCAGCGAGACGCTGGCCTTTTGCTCGCTGCGGATGACCTCGATGCAGTCCTGGATAATCTCCTCATCCTCGTCAATGCCGTTGTCATCCTCGGAGGTGTCGCTGGCGCGGGAAAGCTGTTGGTGAATTTCCAGCTCGTAGCTGGGCTTGGCCTGCTTGGCGATGAACTCGACAATGCTCTGAATCTCCTGGTCGGTAATGAGCGAGCCCTGGGCGCGAATCAGCTTGGCCGACCCGGGCGGAAGGAAGAGCATGTCGCCCTTGCCGAGCAGCTTGTCGGCACCCATGGCATCGAGGATGGTGCGTGAGTCCACTTTGGCCGCGACCTGAAATGCGATACGGGCCGGAATGTTCGCCTTGATGACGCCGGTAATCACGTCCACGCTCGGCCGCTGGGTGGCCACAATGCAATGGATGCCTGCCGCGCGCGCCATCTGCGTGATGCGGGCGATGGCCATTTCCACGTCCGCAGGCGCAACCAGCATGAGGTCCGCGAGCTCATCAATGATCACCACGATGTAGCTTAGCTTCTCGGGGATGATGATGTCCTCCTCGCGCGGCACGACGATTTCCTCGTCCACTTCCACAGCGAAGCCGTCCGCGCCGGGCTCCACCTTCTCCTTCTTGGCCAGGAGCAGCAGCTCGGGCTCGCGGGGCGGCAGCGGTTTGTTCTTCGGGCGCTGGTTAAAGCTCCCGATGTTGCGCACGCCCACCCGGGCGAAGATCTGGTAGCGCTTCTCCATCTCGTTCACCACCCAGCGCAGCGCGAGGATGACCTTCTTGGGGTCGGTGACCACCGGCACCACCAGGTGCGGCAGGGTGTTGTACTGCTGCAGCTCGACCACTTTGGGGTCAATCATCACGAAGCGGAGCTGGTCGGGCGAGAAGCGATAGAGCAGCGAGGTGATGATGGCGTTGATGCAGACCGATTTGCCCGCGCCGGTGCTCCCGGCAATCAGCAGGTGCGGCATTTCCGAGAGGTCCGCGATAATCGGGTGGCCATAGACATCCTTGCCCAGCGCCAAAGGGATGCGGGCCTTGGTGTTCCGCCATTCCTCCGACTCCAGCAGGTCGCGGATAATGACCGTCGTCTTGACCGGATTGGGCACCTCCACCCCGACAGAGCTCTTGCCGGGCACGGGGGCGAGAATGTGGATGCGTTCGGCTTTCAGGGCGGCGGCGAGGTTGTTGTTGAGCGCGGTGATCTTCTCCAGCTTCACGCCCGGCGCGGGGTGCAGCTCGTAGCGCGTAATGGTGGGGCCCTTGGTGATGTCGCCCAGTTCGACCGGAATCTCGAACTGAGCCAGCGTCTGCTGCATCAGCCGCGCGTTAGCCAGCAATTCCTCTTTCGACTCGGTCGGCTTCAGGTTCGGATCCGGATGCTGCAGGAAATCCATGGGCGGCATCTGGTAGTTGCCGATCATGGGCGTGGAAGCAACGGCAATCGGCTTGGGTTTCCTGGGCGGCTTGGGCTTGGGAGCCGTGGAGGAGACGCCGTTGATGACCACCTCGGGTTCGTGCTTGGGTTCGGGCGGCTTGGCCTCGGTCTCGGGTTTGGCTTCGGCGCCCTTGGCCTCGGCGGGTTTTTCCGCTGGCTCAGCCTTCTTGCCCAGAACATCTGCCGTGCTGGCCGCGGCGAGTTCGCGGGCGGGGATAACTTCGCCCTCATCTGCGGGCGCTGGCTCCTTAACTGGCTCGGGGGGAGCAAGCTTTTTCGCCCGGCCGGATTTGTCGGGCTGCGGTACGCTGAGGTCACGGACGGTCGGCCTGGGAACCGGCTTGAGGTCCGGGCCCAGGCCGGAGCGTTCGACTTCGTGCGGCAACCTTCTCTCCTGTCGTTGCAGGTCACGCGCCTGCCGTTCGAGCGCAGCCCCATCCGGTGACAAGTCTGCCCCGGCGGCGGCTCGTCGGCCCCAGAGCGTCCGAATCCATTCGCCCAGGTGGAAATTCGTCAGGAACAGCAGGCTGATGAAGTAGAGCATCAGGAAGATGATCGTCGCGCCCGCCGTGCCAAAACACTCTCCGAGGAAGTGCTGGTTCAGGTTGCGGCCGATGATGCCGCCGACTTCCGCGTTGAGATTGCGATGCAGCTTCCCGAAGTAATCCCGGTATAGGTCCAGCAGGCCCATGCAACACAGCACCAGGACTAACGCCCAGGCCCAACGGCGTCGAAGGTAAGCAAAGGCGTCCAGGAAACAGCCCAAGCCGACCACGAAGAACAGCACGGGAAAGAGATACGCCGTGGCGCCCACCCAGAAGAACCAGTAGTAGGCCAGCCAAGCTCCGAATGGGCCGATCCAATTGTGGACCGAGGGGTTCTGGGGCACGGCGTTGGCCGATACATCGCGCGGATGATAAGAGAGCAGTGCCGCCAGCAACAGTGCGGCAAAGCACATCAGCACCACGCCGATGATGTCGTGGAACCCATGGGGGGATCCTGAACTTGCTGATGCCTTGCGAGCCATTGGCTCAGACTATCACTTCCCGGCAGCGGCTGACAAGTGAGGAGTGGCAGGGCTGCCGAGCGAGAGTAATGGCGTGTAAAGAGCAGCGAGCTAGTAGCCCTGAAATCCGAAGGCCGAAGACCGAAACCTGAAAAGGCGTGCAGTTTTTGAGAGCCCATGGGCATATTTGCCGTCAAACAGCCTGTGCGAGCAAATCTGCGAATGGCCATGCAGCGGCATGGTATGCTCTGGCTCCTCGGTTTGATGCCTTTTGGCGCCACCGGTCAGGACCTGGCGTTGAATGACCAACTTGCCATCACTTCCGTTGCCGCCCAGGGGACGAATCTGGTTTTGACGTCGGTGGTTCCGGCCGACCTGGGGCACGTGACCTTGGAGATGCGCCCGAGTCTCAATGCGCCGTGGCAAGCGGCCGAGGCATTGGGCGTTCCGTTAGGTGGCGGACGACTGGCCTTCACGGTTCCGAAGCCGGGTGACATGCAATTCTTCCGGTTGCGAGCCGCCGCCGATGCGGCGAACGCAGGGGTAATCTCTCCTGAGTTGAATTATGTCGCTATTGCGCCTTTGGGGCCGGACCCGGAAGGCCCGACGGGCAGCAACGGCGTTTTGGCCGAAACCCAAGCCGTGTTCCACTTCAAAGGAATGGTCGATGGCTCCGACCGCATCCTGATTACCCGCGACGGCGCCCTCTGGGAACACGCCCACTGGGACTGGCCCCAGGGAGCGGTGACCGTGAATCGAGCACAATGGGATCCTCGCCAGAAGAATTTCCTGACTACAGCCGGGGCGGCGAAGTTCTTGCCGGAATGCTACTCGCTGGAGGCGGCTGACCTGGAACGGATCAAAGGGCGGGACGTGGTGGCGCTGGAGCGGACCAATAACGTCCTGATTGTCTATCTGGACGACACGCCGAACGGCGCGGGCGAGTACGAGTTCAAGATCCACTTTCATCCGGGCCGGCCTAAAGCCGCCCAAACTGGCGGCTCCACCAGAGCGAGGTTAAAGATCGCAGCCGAAATAGACGGGAGCGACTGCCTCAAGATTACCTCAACGGAGGCAACCTGGGAGCACAAGCAGTGGGGATGGCCGGCCAAGGTTGAGCTGAATGACGTGCCCTGGTACGTTGAGCAAACCAACGTGCTTCAGAATGCAGGCACCAACCTGTTCCTGCCTTCAGGCATTGACTTCTCCACCGCGCGGATCATCAGCCGCAAAGGGCGCGACCTGGCCACCCTGTGGGCGGAGGAACAGGCTTTGTGGGTCTGGTTTGCGGACAACCCCAACGGCAGCGATCACTACGAACTGGAAGTCGCCTTCGGGCAATAGGCGCCTGAACCTCGCAACGCCAAGGCTCACGCCAATCGGCAGCCGGCGCAGCCGGTGCCTTTGAGCATGATCGCGCCGGTGGGGCAGACCTCGGCGGCGCGCCGGGCGGATTTCCGCAGCGCCTCGGCCATCGGCCGGTTGAACGGCCCAGCCACCGCCACCTGGAATCCGCGCCCGATGAACGACAGCCCCAACTCCTCGCCCGCCTGGGCCGCCACCTGCACGCAGGCGCCGCAGATGATGCACTTGCCCGGCTCGAAGATAATCTCCGGGTGGGAGGTGTCCCGCGCGAAGTGGCGCCGCTCGCCGACAAAGCGCTGCGGGTCCACGCCATACTCGGTGGCAAACTGGCGCAGCCGGCAGGGGATCGCCTTGCCGCAGCCGCAGCCCAGGCAGCGCCGGGATTCCCGCGTCGCGGCCTCCAGCGAAAACCCAAGCTCCACTTCCTCGAAGGTGGTGCGCCGCTTCTCCATCGGCAGATGCGGCATGGACGGGCGCGGCGCCTGCTCGATACCTCGCAGGAAGACGGCCAGCTCGTCCTCGCCCAGCTTGCCCAGCACGACGTTCACCGCCTCGGGCGCGCCGACGACCTTCTTCCCGCTCAGGTATTGGTCAATGGACGCCGCCGCGAGCTTGCCGGCAGCCACCGCCCGCACCGCGAGGTCCGGCCCGGTGACGGCGTCGCCGCCGGCGAAAACGCCGGGCAAGTTCGTCGCCAGTGTCCTCGGCTCGACGGCAATGCCCCATTTCGACAGCGTGAGCTGCGCCGCATTCAGGGAGTTCAGATCCACGCTCTGCCCGATGGCCGCGATGACGCACGTCGCCTGCACCTCGAATTCCGAGCCAGGGATCGGCACCGGGCGGGCGCGCCCGCTTTCATCCGGCGGCCCCAATTCCATTCGCTGGCAAGTGAGGATCAACTTGCCCGCCTTGCGCTCCAAGCTGCACCGGCGCGACCAGGAACTCAATCTGGACGCCCTCGGCCTCCGCCGCTTCGACTTCCTCCATGAGGCAGGGCATCTCGCGGCGGGTGCGGCGGTAAAGCACGCGCACGGACTTCGCGCCCAACCGCACGGCGCAGCGGCTGGCGTCCATGGCGGTGTTGCCGCCGCCTACGACGATGACGTCGCTGCCCACGGCGGGCGGCGGGCCATCGGCAAGCTCTTCGAGAAACTCCAGCGCAGGCGTGGCCAGCTCCTCGCCGGGGCAGCCCAGACCGCGCGAGCCCTGGGCGCCGAGCGCGAGGAACACGGCGTCAAAGTCCCGCCGCAGGTCGTCGAGCGTGAAGTCCCGGCCCAGCCGCTTGCCCAGGCGGAATTCGGCGCCCAGATCGCGGATCATTTGGATTTCCGCATCAAGCACCTGCCGCGGCAGCCGAAACGCCGGGATGCCATAGCGCAGCATCCCGCCCGGTTGCGGGTGCGCGTCAAACAGCACCGCGCCATGACCCCGCCGCAGCAGATGATGCGCCGCCGCCAACCCCGCCGGCCCCGCGCCGACGATGGCCACGCGCTTTAAAAGCAGGGCAGGCGTCCCGCCTGCGCCTTTAGGTGCGGCGGCCTCATTAGCTTTGGGGACAGGCGAGACGCGCTGCCCTGCGTCAGCGGCGAAGCGATGCAGGTTGCGGATCGAGAGCGCCTCCTCCACCTCGCATTGGCGGCAGCGCTCCTCGCACAGCCGCGGGCAGACGCGTCCCAGCGACGCCGGCAACGTGAGATCGTCCGTGACAATCTCGGCGGCCTCGGCGGTGGTCGCCCGCCGCAATCCGCTCGATGAAGTTGGGGATGTCAAGCCGCGCGGGGCAGCCCGTCCGGCAGGGGCCGACGCAATCGCCCGCGTGGTCGGAGAGCAGCAGTTCCAGCGAGGTCTTGCGCGCGGCCCGCACCTCGTCCGAGTCGGTGATCACGACCATGCCTTCGGCCACCGGCGTCGCGCAGGAGGGCCAGAGATTGGGCCGCCCCTCGATCTTCACCGCGCACAGGAAACAGGAAGCCGACGGCTCGAAGCCCTCGACGTGGCAGAGGGTCGGGATGGCCAGGCCCAGCTGGCGCGCCGCTGCAGAATCGTCTGGCCGGCGGCGACTTCGACCGTGCGGCCGTCGATGGTGAACGTCACGGTGGTCATGGCAGCGCGAAATCCGAAGACCGAAGGCCGAAATCCGAAAGAAGGCCGAAATCCGAAGGCCGAAGGCCGAAGGCAGTAGCACGCGACTGGCATGGATCATTTCCTCCAGATCGCGCCGAAGATGAGGTTCAGTTCCTTGGCTTCGCGCCAGAGCACGCGCGCCTCAGCGGCCAGACTCTCTTCCGCTGTGGCCACCATGCGGAGGAAGAACATGCGTTTCCTTTGATTCCTTCCGGCAGGTGCCGATCTTCTGTTTGAATTCCTTGCCTGACACGGCGTCATCGGCTTCGCAGTAGTTGGCCCCGACGCTGGTGCCTGCCCCGACCAGTTGATCGATGAGCCGGTTATTCACAGCATTGCGCGGAATCTTCTTTGCGAAGCGGATGATGGTTTCGCCAAACCGCGCCGTGCGTTCAGCAGGTCCTCCGGCGGCCGCGGGACCACAGATTCCTCCTTCAGCACCAATGGCTCCGTGGTCGGTTCATCCCCCCACCGCCAGAAGTCCGAGGCTACGTCCGAAATCCCCCTGGCGCTACTGTGTTCGGATTTCGGATTTCGGCCTTCTTTCGGCCTTCGGATTTCGGCCTTCGGATCTTGTCCTGCTGTCTCTGTCATACTACCTCCACCGCCTCATACGGACACACCTGCCGGCACGAATCACAGCGCGTGCATTTGTCCAGGTCAATCACGTGCCGCGCATAGGGCGTCATGGGGATGGCGTCCGCCGGGCAATGCTGGGCGCAGATCGTGCAGCCGGTGCAGTTTTCGAGCACGCGATACTTGATGAGCGCCTTGCACTTGCCGGCCGGACACCGGCCTTGCAGGTGCGCCTCGTACTCGTCGCGGAAATACCGCAGCGTGGTCAGCACCGGGTTGGGCGCCGTTTTGCCGAGCCCGCACAGACTTCCCTGGGTGACCTGGGGGGCCAGTTGCTCGAGTTCCTGCAAGATGCTTGCGACTGGCCTTGCCGGCGCAGAGCAGATCGAGCAGTTCGAGCATCCGCTTCGTGCCAATGCGGCAGAAGGTGCATTTGCCGCAAGACTGGTTTTGGGTGAACTGCAGGAAATACCGCGCGATATCCACCATGCACGCCGTGTCATCGAGCACCACCAGGCCGCCGGAGCCCATGATCGCGCCAATGTCGCGCAGCGATTCGTAGTCCACCGGCGTGTCGGCCAGGCGCGCCGGCACGCAGCCGCCGGAGGGGCCGCCGATCTGCACCGCCTTGAACCTCCGCCCCGCCGCGACCCCGCCGCCGATTTCCTCTACGATCTGGCGGAGCGTCGTGCCCATGGGGATTTCGATCAGGCCGGCCCGGCGCACTTTGCCCGCCAGCGAGAACACCTTCGTGCCTTTGCTGGTCGCGGTGCCGATGCCGGCGAACGCCTCCGCGCCGCGCCGGATGATCCACGGCACCATGGCCAGCGTCTCGACGTTGTTGATGAGGGTGGGCTTGCCCCACAAGCCGGACTGCGCCGGGAACGGCGGGCGCAGCCGCGGCATTCCCCGGCGGCCTTCCACCGAGGCGATCAGGGCCGTCTCCTCGCCGCAGACGAAAGCGCCGGCGCCTTCCTTGATGGAGATGCGCAGCGGGTAATCGCTGCCCAGCAGGCGATCGCCCAGCCAGCCGCGCCGCTCGCACTCGGCCAGGGCGGCCCTCACCCGCTGCAACGCCTGCGGATACTCGTGGCGGATGTAGAAGATGGCCTCGTGCGCGCCGACCGCCACCGCGGCAATGGCCAGCCCTTCAATCACCCGGTAGGGGAAAGATTCGAGGATCATGCGGTCCATGAATGCTCCCGGGTCGCCTTCGTCACCGTTGCAGATCACGTATTTGGTTTCGCCGGGCTGCTGCCGGACCATGCGCCATTTCTGCCCCGTGGGAAACCCCGCGCCACCCCGCCCCCGCAAGCCGGACTGCTCGATGGTTGCAACGATCTCTTCAGGTGGAAGCGCAGCGCACTTCGGACTTCGGAGTTCGGACTTCGGACTTTCCACTCCCAGGCACCTGGCCAGCGCCACAAATCCCTCGTGCGCCAGGTATTCGTCCAGGTCCAGGGGGTCGAGCCGTCCATAATGTTCCATGGCGATGTGGACCTGCCGGTCGAAGAACGCCTTTCCACCCGCATCGTCCTGGGTCACCGTCAGGCGCTCGATGGCCGGCGCCGCCGGAGCGTCTTCCACCAGCAAACCATCCAGCACCCGCGTCCAGAGTCGCGACATGCGGCGCACAAACCGGCCCGGGCGGAAGTGTCGCTGCACCAGCTCGTCGGCCTGGGTCAGTGCCAGCCCGGCGTAAGTCACATTCGGCCTGCCCGGCACGCCGACTTCGACCATCGGCGTCCGGTAGCACGCCCCGACGCACCCGACCCGCTTCACCGTGGCGTTGACGCCGTTCCGCGCCAGGCTGTGCTGCAAGGCATAGAAAGACCCGATCCGTCCCTTTCGCCAGGCAACACGAGTCGAGGCAGACCTTGATCTCCGCGCCGCCATTGCCGCGCACCGGGGGGCCGGCGGCAGGTTGGGCGGAAACGGCGCGCTCCAGGCTCGCCAGGAAATCGCGAATGGCGCCCGGCACCTTCTCCGCCGTCGCATAGCCAAGGGTCTCCTCCTCAATCCGCACGACCGGCGCGAGCGTGCAGCAGCCCAGGCAGGCGACCCGCTCGACCGTGAAACGCCGGTCGGCATCGGTGTCCGAACCCTCGGGGATGCGCAGGTGGCGGCGCAGCGCTTCCTCGATCCGTTCGGCCCCGCCCACGTGGCAGGCCGTGCCGTGGCACACCTGGATCGTGTGTTTGCCGCCCGGTTCGTGCCGGAACATGTCGTAGAAAGTCGAAACGCCGCTGAGCGCCGCCGGCGTGATCTGCGTCGCCGCGCAAACGCGCCGCAGCGCCTCCTCCGGCAGGTAGCCGTAATGGTCCTGCAGCGCCTGCAGAATCGGGATGACCGCCTCGGGCGCGCGTCCGATCCGCTCCACCGCTTCATCCACGTATTTCAGGTCCACGCTCATGACTTGGGAGCTACGCTTCGGACTTCGGACTTCGGACTTCGGACTTCTCCCAGGCACCACACATTCGTCACCCCGCGCAGGAAAATCCGGTCGTGCGCAAATGCCGGGCTGGCATGAAACGCATCGCCCATTTCCGTGCGGAACAACTCCTTGAACTGCCGCGCGGCCTCGATCACCAGCGCGGAGCCCTTCTGGCTGAACAGGTAAAGCCGGTCCCCGGCCAGGCTCGGCGAGGCATGAAACTCCATCTCGAAATCATGATCCCATTGCTTCTTGCCGTCCTTGGCGTCCAGGCACGTCAACATCCCTGAGGTCGTTATCATGAATACCAGTTCGCCGTTGCTAAGCGGACTGGTGACATCCGGCACGTTGTCCTCGCTCATCCACACCACGTGCGTCTTGGTCACATCACCCTGCCCATCCGGCCGGATTGCCAGCAGCTTCTCCGACGGGCTGGCCACGAACAGCAACCCGCCGGCGAACACCGGCGAAGGCGTGATCTCTCCGTTGAGGCATTCCGCCCGCCACAGTTCCGCCCCATCCGCCGCCGCATAAGCCATGACGCACGGAACGGCCAGCGCGATCACCTGCCCCTTGCCGGCGGCTTCGATGACGATGGGCGTCGCCCAGGAAGCTCCCACCTTGCGCGGTCGTTGCCAGGCGACTTGGCCGGTGCGCCCGTCCAGCGCATAGAGCTTGGACTGGTTGTCTTCGCTGTCGCCCTGGTCGAGCTGCACGATCAACCGGTCCCGCCACGTGGCCAATGAAATGGCATGGCCATAGGGATTCTTGAGCGCGCCAAAGCTCTTGGACCAAGCCGGCTGTCCCTCCAAGGTGAATGCCGCGCAGTTGCCGTTGGCGAAGATCGCATAGACGCGCCGTCCATCCGTTGCCATGGTCGCAGCGGCAAACCCGGTAGACTCCGGCACCTCCGCTGGCTGCGCGGGAGAGCCGGGCACATTCGCCACCGGTTGCCGCCAAAGCGTCTGGCCTGTCTTACCGTCCAGGCAGACGACCTCGCATTGCCGCGCGTCGCCGCCCGAGATGAAAACCCGGTCGCCCCACACGATCGGCGAGCTGAACCCTCTGGTTGGCGCCAGGACTTTCCACAAAATGCCCGCGTCGGTCTTTGCGTCCCACACCGCAGGCGCATTCGTCAGCGCTGCAACCCCGCCCCCGTCCGCTCCCCGGAACCGAGGCCAATTCTGCTGGAGTTCCTGCGCCGACGCGGCATCACTCGCCTGCGCCTGACCCATGGGACGCGACTCCCCGGCACTGGCCGCATCGCCGGCGCTCAGCAGTTTTTCGACCTCGGCTGTCCGTTTCGGCAGGGCTGTGCTCAGGCCGAGACTCAGAACGAAGAGGAATCCGCCGATCGCGGCGCCGCTTGCCGCCACCGACCAACGTGCCCGGGCCGCTGAGTGCGCGGCCTGGTCCGGATCATCCGCTTTGGGCTGGGGCATCGGCAGTTGCTTCCGGTAGCGCGCCCCTTGCTTGACCGCCAGGACGAATACCGCCACCCCCCCCAGCAACAGGTAAATGCCCGAGTCCATCCGGGACAACTGGTAGAAGTAACGCTGGCGGAGCCGCAAATCGAGCTGGCGAATGCGCTGTTTGATTTGCTCGTCAGGAGGGTTGAGCCGCAGCTTCTCCTTGTATTCCTTGAGTTGTGGCGATTTCAGGGGATCCTCCGCCCGGACGCTGAGCCGGCTAAGGATCATCGTCAGGCCGATCAACACCGAGAACACCCCCGCCACCCAGGCGGCCATCCGCCAGTTGCGGTGGGCCACCGTCGCACCGGACTGGCTGGGCGCCGCCGCCTTGGCTTGAGTTGCGGTTGACACAGGCCTGCTCACGAATCACGCAGGCCCGGTTCTGAAACTCCACCCAAAACGGGCGCCGCCGCCGGCATCAGCCCACGCCGCACCAGTTCATTCGGGCAATACTCGAAGCAACGCGCGCATGCGACGCAGTCGCCGCGATCCGGCTCGTAGTCCGTCCTCTGCCGCCGCACCGACAGGCTGATCAGCTTCACCCCGACCACCAGTCCGACCCACGCGCCAAAGATCCAGCCGCCCCTGGCGAACTTCCGCCGGATAGCCGCCGCCGCGGTCAGAATTTCCTGCGGCTCCTGCCGCGCGCGCTCCAGCGCCAGCTCATCCGGTGACAGTACGCCGAACTTGGGAGCCGTCCCTTGCGCCCGCACCAAATGGTCCGCCAGGCTGACCGTCGGATGGAGCCGCGACGCGGGCGCGCTGAACTGCCAGCCGAGCCACGCGCCGCCCGCCAGGAGCAGCGGCAACAGCGCCAGCAGCCACGCCAGTCGCCGCCGGTCTTTGTTCAAGGTCGGCACGCCGGTTGGGCTGGCTTCCGGCTCGCGCATCGCGCCGAACGGGCACGACGCCTCGCACAACCGGCATTGCGTGCAGTAGTCGGGCGTCACCCGCACCCGCCATTTCGCGACGATGGCCCCCAGCTTCAGCAACGCTCCGTAAGGACAGAGAAACCGGCAGTAAGGCCGGCCCACGAACACCCCCAGCAGTAGCAACCCCGCGCCGCTCAGCACCATCAGGCTCCGCCCGCTCATCCGGAAGATGGGCACGAACGGATCATATTGGCAGATGATGAATGCGCTGCCGGTCGCGGCGAACAGCACCCCCGCGCCCAGGTAGATGTAAGGCAACACGCTCAACGCCTGCTCCAGCCCGGGCGGCACCTTCACCGATTTCAACAGCACCAAATCCTGCAGCGCCCCGTGCGGGCAGACCGCCGCGCAAAAGGTCCGCCCCCCGAACAGCGCGAACGCCAGCGGCAGCACGAAGAACGCAGATACCGCCAGCGGCACCGCATACCCCCGGTCGCAGAGTCCCAGCGCAACGTTCTGCACCGAGCCGATCGCGCAGACGCAGCCCTTCTTCCAGAACCCAAAGTAGAGCAGCGAGAAGATCGAGAGCGCTAGCAACCCCTTGCGCGAACGTTGCCGATAGACCAGCCAGCTTGCCAGCCCCAGCGCGGCGGCGAGCACTGCCACATCCAGGTATTGCAGCAAGACTTCCCGCGCCGCCGGTGTCGTCGTAACCGGCAGCTTATGCCCGCTCTCGAAATCCGGCGGCGGAAACCGCGACTCCGCCAACCCCGCGCTCCCGCACAGTCCAAACAGCAATAAGGCCCCCAATATCCACACCCCACCCCACCCCAATTCGGACTTCGGACTTCGCACTTCCGCCTTCATCCTAATGGCTGGTCATCTTCAGCAGGTACGGCTGGTCCGCCGGCACCCGGCGGAAGGCGTCGCCGGCGCAGACTTTCGAAATCGCGCATTCGTTGCAGTTCACGCAACGGTCATGCCGCACCTGCAGGAAAAGCGAGCCGTTGCCGAAACGGTTGCAGCCCTCGACGCATTTCGCGCACCCGATGCACAGCCGCTCGTCAATCGTGTATTCGTAGTACGGGTCCTCCACGTACGTTCGCTTGATCGCGGCGGTCGGGCACAGGCAATTCTCCGCGCCTGTGTTCAGGCTGTTCGGCTCGGGTTCAAAATACCCGGTGCACAGCTCGCAGTAGCCGCACATGGCGAACGCATGCACGCACTTCACCGCCGACTGCTCGAGCACACAGGCCGTCGCGCAATTGCCGCAGCGCACACATTTCTGCGGGTCAATTTGCCAGACCGTGCCCTTGGCCGTGCTCCGCCCCGCCGTCACCCCCAGCAATCCCCCCAGCCCGGCTAGCGCCGCCGCCCGTGCGCCGTTTCGCAGAAACTGCCGCCGCGTCACGGGCGGTTGTTGTTGGGGTACGGAACTCATGGAGTGGTGACGCTCCCGATATGAAATCCAAAGCCCAAAGGAACTCTGAACGCCGAGGGCCAGTTGCTGAATCTCCGCGTCGGCCGAGGCCCGAACGGTGGAGCCTTAGAATAGTCTTCCAAAACCCCAATTCCGCCCGGCCCCCTTCGGATTTCGGACTTCGGACTTCGGACTTCGGACTTCACTCTCATGCCTTGCGCTTCATGACCCGCACCTCGCCGGTCACCAGGTCGAGAACGTAAACGCGCTGCTGCGAATCCACCGCCGCATCCAGCCCGCCCAGCCGGCAGTCCTCCGCCCCCTTCACAAAAGTCGCCGTCGCATTCTCAGGGAACGACTCTGCCCCCGCCACAACCGACTCGAAGATGCCCTCGGGCGAATAAACCTTCACCCGCGGCAACCCCTTCTCGCACGTCACGTGGCGCCCGTCAGGCATCAGCGCCAGGCTGATCGGGTTGCAGCAGCCGCAGAACCCTTCGATTCCCGCCGAGGGTTTGCCCCACCAGAACTCCAGGTCACCGTTCGCGGTGTAGGCTTCCACGCGATGCCGCCCCGTGTTGTTTACGCGCAGCAGCCCGTCGCGCGCCAGCTTCACATCCAGGTACGGGCTCGGCACCACCAGGCCCGGAATGTTCCGCTCCTTGTTCTTCTCGCCAACCCGGCCGGCCAGCTTGCCCGACTTGTCATAGCGCAGCACCACCCGGTTGCCGGCATCCGCGGCGAAAACGTCGTTCTCTCCCGCTGCCAGGCCGGTCAGCCATGTCCGCTTGCCGGGCGAATCCCAGGTCGCAAGCCGCTTTCCCTTGCCGTCGAACACCTCCACGTGATCCTGCAACCCGGCATACACAGTCCCATCGCCCCCGACCGCCACACACCGCACCGTGGCACCAAGGCCAATCTCGCTAATCCGCGCCCCGTCCCGGTCCAGCACGCTCACGTAGTTGTCCGCTGCGATATACACCCGGTCTTCCTCTCCGATCGCAATGCGTCGAGGGGTCGGATGCGGGCAGGAGAACCGTCCGACTTGCTCGTAGTGGATCAGCTTCGGGTCGGTCTTGCGCAGCCGTTCCACGTCATACGCGAACGGGTTGGCATCCTTGCCGGTGCTGCCCCCACGCGCCAGTCCAACCGACGCCGCCAAGGAGCCGCTGCCCACCGCAAGCATCCCCGCGCCTCCAGCAGTTTCCTTGAGAAAGTCGCGTCGGCTGATGGTTTGATTCCGGTCTTTCATATCAACCTTTCCATGCGCCTGTCAGCCCGTTGCCCAGGATTTCCCCTCTCCCCTTCCGAAGGGGAGAGGGCCAGGGAGAGGGGTCCGTGTTTGCTCTGGGTTCCACGGATGCGTCAGAATGTCGGGGCCTTCTCTCCTGCGCGGCCTTGGCTGACAACGCTTGCGGAAGCCCGCAGCCGGCGAACACACCGCAACTACTGCAAATACCCTGGTTTACACAGCGCTGCCCTTCGAGTCTTTGCGCTCGCACGGCCAGGCAGGCGGCTGCCGCGCTCACCAGCGCCAGCAAACCGCCGCGCGCCGCCGCGCGGAAAAACTCGCGCCGGCTCTCCAGCTCTTGCGGCAAAAGGCGCATAAACAGTGCTCGAAATATAGCCATTCGAGCTTCCCCCATGACAGCAAAACCGGCTACATCCCTATTGCCAATTAGCAACCCTTTTTTGCCCCATCAATGGCTGAATTTGGCAGGCCCGCCAGGCCGCGGCCCCACCAGGACTTCGGACTTCGGAGTTCACCCCCGCCAGGCTAATTCCGCTTCCCTTCCTGCAACCGCTGCCGAAGCTGTTCCAGCCACTCATCGGTCTGCTTCTGCCATTTCGCGAACTGCTCCGCGTCCAGCACCTTCTTGAGCTGGGGCGCGATGTCCTTGTTGAGGGCCTTTACCTTCTCCAGTTTCTCGGCCATCGAGAGGCTGTTGTCCTGGCGCAAATCGCGCAGCTTCTCCATCTGTTCCTGGTAGAGCGGCTTCAGCTTCTCCTTCTGCTCCTCCGTCAGGTTCAGCTCCTTGATCGCCCCTTCCAGCTTTGCCAGCGGACGCTGCACTCCGTCTCCGGCCGGCTGCCCTTGCTTGGCCTTCCACTTCTCGAATTGCTCCGGCGTCAGCACCTTCTTGACCTCCGCGGTGATCTCCTCGCGTGCCGCCTTGAACTTCTCCATCTTCTCCTCTCGCGACAGGCTGTTGTCTTCGCGCAAACCCCGCAGCTTCCCCATCCGCTCGCGCACGATCGTCTGGAGCTTCTCCTTCTGTTCCGGGGTCAGGTCCAGCTCCCGGGCGCTTTCCTGCATCCGCTCGCGCAACGCCGCCAGGCGGTCGCCACCGGCCGGTCGGGCCCCCTCTTTGTTTTCCGCGCCGCGCGCCAGTGGTTGAAGGCTCAGGGTGCTCACGACTGCGGCCAATGCGATCAATGTCTGTCTATCCATCTTCATAAAGTCCGGATTCTCACTGCCCGGGCAGCGGCTCTCGACACCCGCCTGCCACGCGCTCTGCCGATTCAAGACGAACGCCGGCCCTGCTTAGTTACCGAAAACTTAGTCAACCCGGCAGGGCTGAAAGCCGGTCCGGTGGTCGGCTGGGGTGAAAGGGGCCGACCACCGGACCAACGCACAGTTGGAATGCGCCTCTGCGGGGTGCCTCCTCAGGAGCGGGGTGCCACCGAACGATGCCGGTCACGCCCGGGCTTTGTCTGCGCGCGTCTCCGCCCGCTCCCGATGCCTTGAGAGATGGTACCCCAGGCCGCCCACGGCTGACGACAGCCGCTCGGACCAGCCCTTGGCGCGTCGAAGCTCTGGCAAAGGCTGCTCGACGTCCAAATGCTCCACTCGGCCCACAGTCACTTGCGCAAACTTCGCAAGCCCTCGAATAACGGACACATGTTTACGCGTGACAGTGCGCATGGCGGTTACGCCGAACGCTCTGCGTCAGGCGCGCCCGGCACTTGGGCCAGGATACAGAGCAAGGCGTAATCCGGCCTCGCCTGCACGCAGTTGTTCGGCCCTATTTGAAAAGCGTCCATCTTACCTGTAAATGGTACAGGGGTATGTTCGGCTTGCTCAAAGCAAACTGCTTCCACGCTTCGGTCAGGGAGGCCGCTTCGGGAAAGTCGAAGTCGTGCAACGGCTTGTAGCCAAGCACTTGAAGCTTCCCCACCCCACCCTCCGCCGTACGGAAAGCAACGATAACGCCAGGCTGGAGAGCATCCCCGCGGAGCTTTTCCTGTGACAGCGCGAGCTTTCGTATGTAACCCGCGTCAATCCTCTCGAAGGCTTGGCCCGGGACAATTGTTGCCTTCGCGCCGTTTACTGGAACCAGGTACCTCTCAGTGCCTGAAACTTGCTCCCACCAGAAGTCAGCATCCTGACGATCAGCCGGGCGATTCGATTCAACGTCCCAAGCCCACGTGCCCAGGATGGTTGTGTCCTTGTAACCCTGCTGTGCGTCGCCCTGGCCAGGCGTGCAGCCAGAAACGATGAGTGAAGTGATTATGGCGGCAATGAGTGACGGACGAATCATGGTTTTCACATTAAACAGCTTTGACTTTGACTGGCGCAACAATGTGCGCCGAACGATAGAGGTCAGGCACGGCGCGAAAAACTATGAACGCAGAGACGCAGAGAAACGCTGAGAAAACGCAGATCCCGCCGTTGCCTGCACCGGCTGGTTGAACTAAGCCGCTACGCGGCGAGCCTGCAGCTATGGATGGGGAGTGGACACCATTGCAGCACCGCTTCATGTGCCAAGCCTACTATGATTGCGGTACATGAAAAGTACCAATCATTCACTTAACATTCATAACACCAACGACTCCACCCCCAACCCAAACCCCTGGCCCCCGCAGTCGCTGGCCAGCATTCGGACCACCGCGCGGGACTTCGCCAACCCGGTTGACTACCAGCACCCGTACCCGTCCATGGCCCGGTTTGCCGACCACCTGGCACTGAGCTATGACGCCAACCGCACCCGCCACTCCTACTACCGCCAGCTCCGGCTCATCCACCAACACCTGGGCTGCGATCCGGCCACGATCACCGAGTCCCAGTTGCGCGACTACTTCCTGTTCGTAAAACTCAAGAAGCATTGGACCCCCAAGTCCATCCGCCAGGCCCGGGCTGCCGCCAGCATGTTCTTCGTCAAGCTCCTCGGGCATGAGGACTGGACGCTCTTCTCCCAGATTCGCACCAAGGACCACGACACGCTGCCCGCCGTGCTCACCCGCCAGCAAGTCCACGATCTGCTCGCCCACATCCGCCTGCGCCGCTACCGCACTCCCCTCAAACTCATCTACTGTTGCGGGCTGCGGCTGAGCGAATGTCTCGGGCTCACCATCCACGACATCCTGGGCAAAGAAAACAAGCTGCTCATCCGCCACAGCAAGGGCCACCAGGACCGGGTCGTGCCGCTGCCCACCTCCCTGTACCACGAACTGCGCCGCTACTGGGCCTTTCACCGTCACCCACTCCTGCTCTTCCCCAACGCCGGCCGCGGCGACAACAACTCCCTGACCTCGCTGGCTCAGCGCATGCATACCGCCACCGGCCCCATGCCCTGCTCCTCCCTCCAGCGCCTGGTCATCGTCGCCCGCAAACAGCTCAACCTCCCTGCCGCCTCCGTGCATTCCTTGCGGCACTCCTTTGCCACCCATCTCCTGGAAGCCGGCGCCCACTTGCACACCATCCAAAAGCTCCTGGGCCATAAACAGATCACCTCCACCATGGTGTACCTGCACCTGACTCATCAGACCAGCCAGGACGCCTTGCGCCTGATCGACCAGCTCTGCCGCGCCTTGCCGCGCTAAAAGCCCCAAGCTCTCGCAAGCCTCGTGGGCACTCCCGCCACCGTGCTGGGAGCGCTGCGCCGTTTTATTCCCCAACTGCTCCAAGCGGCTCCGGCACTCTCGGCGCCGCAACGTCGCGCCGTCCGGGCCATGACCCGCTGCCGCACCTCAGCACTGGGTGGCCGTGCCTTTGCCTGCCCACACTGCGACCACGTTCACTTCGCCTACCACTCCTGCAATCACAAGGCCTGCCCGCAATGCGGCGCCCAAGCCGCCCACCGCTGGGTCCAGCGCGAAGTAGGCAAACTGGTTAATGCCCCGTACTTCCTGGTCACCTTCACCCTGCCCGCAGAACTGCGGCCCTGTTTCTTCGGCCATCGTGCCAAAGAGGCCTACGACCTGCTCTTCGCCGCCGCCGCCGCCGCGCTGAGTGAAAAACTCGCGGCCGACAAAACCCTCCGGGCAGAGGTCAATGGTTTCGTGGCCGTCCTGCATACCTGGACCCAAAAACTCGAGTTCCATCCCCACCTCCACTGCCTGATCCCGGGCGCGGGGTTTAACGCCCGAAACCAATTCGTGCGCGTCAAAAACCCACAGTTCCTCCTCCACCTGCCGCACCTCCAGGCCGCCTTCCGCCAGCACCTCTACCGCCGGCTCAAAGAGAAGCATTGGCCGGTTGATCCCCGGGTCTGGCGCAAGGACTGGGGGGTGCATATCCAACCCTGCGGTTCCGGAGCCAGCGCGCTCAAGTACCTGGGCGCTTACGTGACCCGCACCGCCATCACCAATGCTCGCATGGTTCGCGTGGACCACCAGACCGTGACGTTTCGCTGGAAGGACCGCTCCGACCACAACCGCACCAAAGAACTGATTTTGCCCGGCGAGGATGGGACGCATGGTCGTGCGACCTACTGCCGAGTGTGGTGCCGGACAGCACCACATGGGCGACGTGCTGCCAATCCTGGACTGGGGATGGGACATAATGGTGGCGCATCCCCCATGCACTTACCTATGTCGCGCCGGCGCACGCTGGTGGAAAGACAGAGCGCAGGAACGTGACGCGGCATTGTGGTTTGTGAGACAATTGATGGATGCCCCGATAAAGCATATCGCAATCGAGAATCCCCCAGGCGCAATAGGCACTCAAGTCCGACCGGCAGACCAGTACGTGCAGCCGTGGCAATACGGCCACACTGAGCGCAAGATGACGGGGCTTTGGCTAAAGAACCTGCCCCAGCTAACGCCGACGAAGATCGTCCACGCTGAAATGATGACACTCCCGACCAAACTCCGCGACAGGGTGCATTATGCCGCGCCCGGCCCGAGCGGTGGAAAGAACGATCACCGGACGTATTCCGGTATTGCCGAGGCGATGGCGGACCAGTGGACGCTCGCCACACGGCCCAACGCAACAGGTCAGGCACGGCGAGAGAACCCAAACGTATGAACACTGAAACGAACACACAACTGCCAGCGAGCCCGCCGTTGCCTGCACCGATTTTGTTGGTCCGGCCACTGCACACGGTTACGAGCGTGGACGAACTGCAAAGCCTCGTTCGATTCCTATATGATCTGCTGGACTGGGTTGACACGGCAGACGACATGGCAAAGGGCAATGACGCGGGGTATCGGCACCTCTGCCAAGGATTCCAACGCAAGAGGCATGAACGCATCACATCGGATGGCTACGCGCTATTTGTGCGCGGAAAGCCCAACAGTATTAGTTCACCCCAAGCAACAGGCTAAAACCCAACTCCACTGGATTGTTCATAGGGCGATTCTACCGGCCCAAGGTGGGCCGGACAAGAGCTGTTTGAGACTTTTTTGGGCTTGCGGCGCACAGGGAAAAAGACTAACTGGATTAAGCTTTGCTGTTATGCACCATAGCCCCCTCCCAGACAACGTTACTGAGCTTGGCCCGGTGGCCGATTGGCGGCAGTGGCTGGAAACTGATGGGTTGCTCAGCCCCGGGTTACGGGAGAGTTATCGGCGGACGCTGGCGGGCTTTGAAGAGTTCTGCCGGAAGCGGGCGGGGATGCAGATGCCGAGGGCCGGAGCCGAGGCCTTGGCTCGTCCGTCAGTGGGGCGGGCGCGGGAGTATGTGGAGCTGCAGCGGTTGGAGCGCGCGCCGGGACCGGCACAATTGCAGGAGTGGAAGGACGCCCTGAACTGGCTGTTCCGCTGCCGCCGGGCCCAGCGGAGCGGGGTGCTGACGGACGTGCCGCCGCTGGGCCGGGCGGACTTGGGGCGAACACCGTGGGAACGGCGCCTGGTGCAAACGATCCGGGTGCGGCATTTGTCGTGGCGCACGGAGCAGACCTACCGCGGCTGGGCGTGGCGGCTGGCCCGGTTCCTGGGCGAACGGCCGGTGGAAGGGGCGACCGCCGAGGACGTGCGGGCGTTTCTGAGCCACCTGGCGACGGCGGAGCGGGTGGCGGCGGGGACGCAGAAGCAGGCGCTCAACGCGCTGGTGTTTCTGCTGCGCGAGGTGGAGGGCAAGGAGCCGGGAGATTTCGGCGAGTTTACCCGTGCGCGGCCGCGGGTGCGCATGCCGGTCGTGTTGAGCCGGGAGGAATGCGCACGGTTGTTCGAGGCGATGGAGGGGGTACCCAAGCTGATGGCCGAGCTGGCCTATGGCAGCGGGCTGCGTCTGACCGAGCTGCTGCGGCTGCGGGTCAAGGACCTGGACTTGGACCGGCTGCAGCTCGTGGTGCGGGCCGGCAAGGGGGACAAGGACCGGGTGACCGTGCTGCCCGAACAATTGTTGGAGAAGCTGGCAGCGCACCGGGAGCGGCTGCGGCGGCTGCACGCGCGGGACCGCGAGCGGGGCTTGCCGGGGGTGTGGCTGCCCGAAGGGCTGGAGCGCAAATGGCCCAAGGCGGGGGAAAGCTGGGAGTGGCAGTGGTTCTGGCCGTCGCGGGAGCTGATGAATGATCCGCGCTCCGGCCTGCGCCGGCGGCATCATGTGCTGGACGTGACGTTCCAGCATTTCGTGCGGCTGGGGGCGCGGCAGGCCAAGCTGAACAAGAAGGTGACGCCGCATGTGCTGCGCCATTCGTTTGCCACGCACCTGCTGGAGCGCGGCACGGACATCCGGACGGTGCAGGAACTGCTGGGCCACGAGGACGTGACGACAACCCAGATCTATACCCACGTGATGCGCAAGCCGGGCCTGGGAGTCAGAAGCCCGCTGGATGGGCTGTAGCAAGGGGCCAAAAAAACGCCAAGAGCACTTTCTACCCAGGCTCTTCCAAGGCGCTTCCACGGCTCTTGTACGACTCTTCACCGGCTCTTCACCGGCTCTACTCCGGCCAGCTTTAACCGGGGGGAACACCCCGGAGAATCAGAAAAAGCCACTATACAGCGTGACAGAATATATTGCCGATCCTCTTAACAGAAGGCCGCAAAGACCACGAAGTTCTTCGTTCCCTTCGTTATCTTCTGTGAGATCATCCGCAAAGGACTACGGCGCCATGTTCAGCTCGGGAACCCCAGAATCCCGTGGAATTGCCTTCCGAACCGCGACATTTCACCCACTCCAGACACCCATTAACGTTAAAGCCCCCCTGGCATTCTCCATGCTAACCGTCCAGCCGCCAAGTCAGGTCCGGCGCAGCACATTGACCAGGCAATGCAGACAGCCGAAATGCCGGTAGGCGCTCGTGCAATCCACCGGACGGATCTCGTAGCCGAGGCGTTCCCAAACCCCACGGGCGGCGGCATTTAGCCCCTCGACGCCGCGATAGAACGGCAGGTAAACCACCCGTCGGCTGTCCTGCTGGTCCAGCAGCACGTTGACATATGTCAGGTAGGTCCGTCCATCGCTTGCCGGCAGCACCGGGATGCGAATCACCTTGTAGCCCGCCCGCTCACATTGCCGGGCGACGGCATCAAACAGGTGTTGCGTCTGTGTCGTGAAGTCCGGTCCGCCCGGCAGGCTCATAAACGCATGGGTCGCCGCGCCGTCAACCTGCCCCATTTCAGCGGCGACTAATACCGCATCGCAATGAGATTCGGTAGCACTCACTGGCCGCCCCTCTCCCCGCCCTCTCCCCGCGAGGCGGGGAGAGGGTGGCCGCAGGCCGGGAGAGGGGATTGTACCGGTAGTCTCTGAGAACTGGTATAACCCCCGCGCCAGGCTGGGGTCGCCCACGAGCATCGTTCTGTCACCCACCGAGACCATAAACATCCCCGCATGATGGTCGGGCGCCTCGTCGAGCAAGATCACGCGTCGCTTTAGTTCGCGGGACAAGGCACCGAGTAACTCCTCCCGGCTCTTCGCGGTCTGTTGGATGTTGCGCTGCAAGACTCGCGGCACCACAAAGGCCGTCTCGCTGTCGGCCAGGAAGTCCCCCCCGTCGAAATACAGCCCGCTGCGCCGTGCCAGGACGGCCGGCGCCAGCGCCCGGGCGATGTCCCGGCCGACCCGCGCATCCCCGGCCCGCGCCGGCCAGATTTCGTCCGCGGCCTCGCCTCGCGGACTCCATAGCGTCGTCGCCCCGCCGCCCGCCGCCGGCCCCAGCGCCACCCAGCGATCGCGCGACCAGGTGGTGATGGGGTGCCCGGTCACAATCGGCGACAACCGGCACCGGGCCGGACCCACGATCGCGATAAAGTCCTCGAACGCCGCGCGGTCGGGACAGACGACGTGAACTCGCACGTCGCTGTCCAGCCCGCCCAGGAAGTCGCGATAAACAGGAGCCACGATCTCTTTGGCCGACGGTTCATAATGGAGCACCAGTTCGCGCAGGTGGCCGTCGCACTCCGACAGAATCGGCCCCGAGGCCGCCGGCCCCCGCGCCGGGCCTCCCGTCAAGCCCAGGATCGTGCCGCCCACCACGAGGCCGATCACCGCCCCGACCATTCTTTGCCAGTGTAACATGGTCCGCAGATTTCCTTTGACATCTGTCCATCATCCGATCGTTGCGCGGTGCCGTTACTGCGCCAACGCAACCGTCGGTGCCGCCTTGGGCACAACGGTGGAGAAGCTCAGCGCGACAATTCCCGGCTGGAAGGGCGTCGCTTTCTGATCCGCTTCACGCAGGGAGACGGAAATCATGCTGTTCGCCGGCAAATTCGTGCTGGCGCACAACGCCAGCACCTTAGTCTCGTTCGCCTCCAGCTTGACGACCTGCTCCTGCTGCCACAGGACCATCGGCAGGCGGATCACCCGTGAGAGCGCGTCCGCCGGGGACGACGAAGTCATGGTTACGCAGACCGAGGCGCTGGCTGGTTCCTTGGTGGTATTGAGTGCCGTCAGTTCAAACTCCGGCGCATCGCCCGCCTTAAACGCCCGTCCGCCGGCCGCGGCGAGAGTCATCTCGATCCCGTGGGCGGCGAACCGGGCTTGGGCGATCTTGGCGGGCGGCGCCTCAGCGTCATTGCCGGCATCCATGGGGCCGGCCCAGAAGGCCGTCACGGTGAGGGTCGCGGTCCCGAGGGCCGCGGTCGTAATGGTCAGTATGTCTTTGGTCTTCATTGTCTCTTTCTCATTTCATTGTTTGCTTCGTTTCATGATCGCCCGGCCAACCGCCGGCGACCGAACTGTTGCGCCCCAATAAACCCCAAACCGCCCGACGCGTTGTCAGGCGGGTGTAAGGAGTTTGTAAAAATCCTGTCACTTGCACCCCCATGACTCTGTGCTAGGTTCCTGCTGTTTTTCTGAACCAACAAACAGCACATATGAAGAAATTACCTGCGCTAATCACAATCGCCGGCCTGGCCACGGCGCTCCAGGTCGCCCCCGCCGCCGACATTACCGGCACCGTCACGCTCAAGGGCACACCGCCCAAGGAGAAGGACATCACCCCCATGATGGAGGATGCCAATTGCAGCAAGCTCCACACAAAGGTCCCCACCACCCGCTTTTATGTCGTAGGCGCCAAAGGCGAGCTGGCGGACGTCGTGGTTTCCCTGGAGGGCATCAGCGGCAAATCCACCGGCGCCGCGGCGCCACCGGTGGTGCTGGACCAAAAGGGATGCGAGTATATCCCCTCCATTCTGGCCCTCCAGACCGACCAGAAGCTCGTCGTCAAGAACTCCGACCCCGTCATGCACAATGTCCATACCGTCCCGGCTGACGGCTCAGGCAACAAGCAACGGAACGAAGCCCAACTGCCCAACGCGGCTGACCTGACGTTCTCCTTTTCCAAGGCCGAGAGCTTCCTCAAGTTCAAATGCGACGTCCACCAGTGGATGTTCGCCTGGGTGAGCGTCTTCGATCATCCCTACTTCGCCGTTTCCGGCAAGGACGGCTCCTTCAAGATCGCCAATGTCCCCCCCGGCAAATACAAGCTTCAAGCCGCTCACCGCAAGGCCGGCACGGTCACCCAGGAGATCGAAGTCAAGGAAGGCGAGCCCGCCAAAGCGGATTTCGCCCTGGAAGCCAAGTAAGGCTAGGCCCGCGCGGTTCGGCTTCCCGGCAGCGTAGGATCAGCAACCGCCGCGGTCGCTTCACCCTCGGGCAGACTTCGCTCAGCAACCGTTAGCCAAAGTGATTTCCAGGATAAACTTGCATGGTTTTGCCGTGCTAACCGCCCTCGCCACGCTGGCGCTGCTGGGCGCGGGCGGCCTGGTCACCAGTCACGGCGCCGGCCTGGCCGTGCCGGACTGGCCCAATACCTACGGGTATAATATGTTTCTGTTCCCGTTATCGCAGTGGGTGGGCGGCATCTTTTACGAGCACACCCATCGCCTCGCCGCTTCCGGGGTCGGCCTGCTGACGGTTGTTCTCGTCCTGTGGCTCTATGGCCGGAACGCTCGCCCCGTCATGCGCTGGGGGGGATTGCTCCTATTCCTGCTCGGGGCCGCGACTGCCGCTGGCTGCGCCGCGCCGATGGGCCGATGGATGGGTCCTCGGGCTGGCCGGGCTGGCCGCCTTCGGCGCGAGCTGGATCTGGCCGCGCTGCGAGCCGAGCCGGCAATGGCTGCGCCGGTGCGGATTGGCCGCGCTCGCCGCCGTTGTCCTGCAAGGGGTGCTCGGCGGGTTGCGCGTGGTGTTGCTCAAGGACGCCCTCGGCATCGTTCATGCCACGCTCGCCCAATTGTTCTTCGTGTTGGTGTGCGCCATCGCCCTCTTCACCAGCCGCTGGTGGCAGACGCCGCCCGCCCGTGTTCCCTCAACTCTCAACTCTCAACTCTCAACTCTCTTTGCCCTCACGACCCTGCTGATTCTGGGCCAATTGACCCTGGGCGCGGCGATGCGGCATCAGCACGCCGGCTTGGCCATCCCGGACTTTCCGCTCGCCTACGGCAAGCTGTGGCCGGCCATGGATGCGGCCTCGGTCGCGCGCTACAACGCCCAGCGCCTCGAGGTCCTGGCTGCCAATCCCATCACCGCTTCTCAGATCGCCTTGCAAATGGCCCATCGGCTCCTCGCGCTGGCGATCCTCGGCGCGGTCGCCTTCGCCGCCTGGTCCGCCCGGCGCGCCCTCGGCGGTGGCAATCTGCTGAGCCGCCTCGCGCTGGTTTGGCTGGGGCTCATCCTGACGCAGGTGTTCCTGGGCGCGGCAACCATCTGGTCAAACAAGGCCGCGGACATCGCCACGGCCCACGTCCTCGTCGGCGCGCTGGCCCTGGCTCTGGGCGCCATGATGACCATCATCGCGTATCGAGAGCAGGTCTTCGCCTGCCGCGCCACGTATTCACCGGCTGCCGCGGGCACACCGGCTATCTCCATCCTCCAACCGCAAACCGCCGGCGCTGCCGCTCTCCCGTAGCTATGCAAGCCACTGCCCAATCCATCAACCATACCGCCTCTGCGGAAAAGCCCTCGCTCGCCGTTTATGCCGACCTGTTCAAGGCCCGGCTCACTTCCCTGGTGTTGCTGACCACGCTGGTCGGGTTCTACGTCGGTTGCCGCGGGCCAGTGGATTACGCGCTGGTGTGTCACCTGCTTCTGGGCACCGCCCTCGTCGCGGGCGGCGCCGCCGCTCTGAACCAATGGCTCGAACGCGATTACGACGCCCGGATGCGCCGGACCCAGGACCGCCCCTTGCCCTCCGGACGCCTGCAGCCGCAGACCGTGCTGATCGTCGGCGCCGCGTCAGCGCTCGGCGGGTTGGTTTATCTCGCGCGCGCCGTCAATCCGACCAGCAGCCTCATCGCCGCGCTCTCGCTCGTCTGCTATTTGTTTGTCTATACGCCCCTGAAGCGGGTGACCTGGCTGAACACGCTGGCGGGCGCGGTGCCCGGCGCGCTGCCCCCGCTGATCGGCTGGACAGCAGCCCGCGGGGAAGTGAGTAGCGAAGGGCTAAGCCTCTTCGCCATCCAGGCGTTCTGGCAACTCCCGCATTTCATGGCCATTGCCTGGATGTATAGGGAGGAGTATGGCCGCGCAGGCTTCAAGATGCTGCCGGTGCTTGATCCGCAGGGCCGCCGCACCGGCCGCCAGGCCCTCAGCCATACCCTCGCGTTGCTGCCGGCGAGCCTGTGCCCGTTCCTGTTCAACCTGGCCGGCCCCATTTACCTTGCTTGCGCGCTCATCCTCGGGCTGGGTTTCGCCTGGTTCGCTTTCCAATTCTGCCGGCAACGGACCCTCCCGCGCGCCCGGCAACTGTTCTACGCCTCGCTCGTGTACCTCCCGCTGTTGCTCACGGCAATGGTGCTGGACAAGGTGAAATAACATGCAGGCAAAGACTGAGCCGATACCGCGCCTTGCGCACGACGAAACTCCCCACGAGGAGGCCGGGTTCTGGCGCACCTACGTCTTTTCCACCGACCATAAGGTCATCGGCATCCAATACGGCATCACCGCCCTTTGTTTCCTGCTGTTCGGGTTCTTCCTCATGATGATCATGCGCTGGCAAATCGCCCACCCCGGCGAACCGGTGCCGGTTCTGGGCCCCCTGCTGGCTTCCCTCTTCGGTGACGTGGCGGGCAAGGGCATCATTTCGCCGGACCTCTACAACTCCTTCGGCGCCATGCACGGCACGATCATGGTCTTCCTGGCCATCGTGCCGCTGGCCTTCGCCGCCTTCGGCAACTACCTCGTCCCGCTCCAAATCGGCGCGCCGGACATGGCCTTCCCCCGCATCAACATGGCCAGCTACCAGTCCTACGTCATCGGCGGGCTGATCATGTTCGTCAGCTTCTTCATCCCCGGCGGCGCCGCCCAGGCCGGCTGGACCTCCTACTCCCCGCTGGCCACCTCGATCCCCACCGATGGCCAGACCTTCTGGATCATCGGCATGGTGTTCCTCATCACCTCCTCGCTGCTGGGCTCCGTCAACTTCATCGCCACCATTATCCAGTTGCGCGCGCCGGGCATGACCTGGATGCGCCTGCCGTTCTTCGTCTGGGCGCAGTTCGTCACCGCCTTTCTGCTCCTGCTGGCGTTTCCGCCGCTCGAAGCCGCCGCCGTCATGCAGTTCATGGACAAGGTCGCCCACACCAGCTTCTTCCTCCCACCGGCCTGGCCATCGGCGGCAACCTTGCCCACGTCAGCGGCGGCGGCAGCCCGCTGCTCTGGCAGCACCTGTTCTGGTTCCTGGCCCACCCCGAGGTCTATGTGCTGATTCTGCCCGCCATGGGGATCGTCGCCGAGATCATCGCCAACAACACCCGCAAGCCCATCTGGGGCTACAAATCCCTCGTCTATTCCGCCCTGGCCATCGGCTTCCTGTCCTTCATCGTCTGGGCCCACCACATGTACCTGACCGGCATGGGCATGCGCATCGCCACCTTCTTCCAGACCACCACGATGATCATCTCCATCCCCTCGGTCATCGTCCTGACCTGCATGTTCATGTCGCTCTGGGGCGGCTCGATTCGCTTCAACACCCCCATGCTCTTCGTCATGGCCTTCCTGCCCATGTTCGGCATCGGCGGCCTCACCGGTCTGCCGCTGGGGCTCAGCTACAGCGACATCCACCTCCACGACACCTATTACGTCATCGCCCATTTCCATTACATCGTCGCCCCGGGCACCATCTTCGCCCTGTTCGCCGGCATCTATTACTGGTTCCCGAAGGTCACCGGCCGCATGATGAATGAGTTCTGGGGCCGGGTGCATTTCTGGCTCTCGCTCATCTTCATGAACCTCATCTTCCAGCCGATGTTCGCCCAGGGCATGGCCGGCATGCTCCGCCGCATGGCCGACGGCGGCGCCAGCTATTCGCAGGCCAAAGTCCCCGGCGCCATCGGCGGGCTCAGCGCCGGCATCATGCACCTGCACACCTACATTCTGTGGGCGCCGATTGCCTTGGGGCTGGCCCAGATTCCTTTCATCATCAATTTCTTCTGGAGCATCAAGCACGGCAAGCCCGCCGCCTCCGATAATCCCTGGCAAGCCACCACCCTCGAATGGCAGACGCCCACCCCGCCCCCCCACGGCAATTTCCTGAAACAACCCCAGGTCCATCGCGGCCCCTACGAATACAGCGTGCCCGGGCATGCCACTGACTTTACGCCGCAGAACCAGCCGGACTAAGGCGCTGACACGCGAAATGAGTTACATGAGTTACATGGGTTACATGGTTACAAAGCGCTACGCCGCGCCGTGCCGATGCAACTCATTTAACCCATCTAACAATGTAGCTTTGTAACCATCCCAGACATGGACATTCCCTACACCGTTCAACCGCGCGAGGACACTGGCCTCTACAACGCCAAGATCGGCATCTGGCTCTTTCTGGCCTCCGAGGTCATGCTCTTTGGCGCGCTGTTCTCCTCTTACATCCTCCTGCGCGTGGGCGCCCCGGAAGGCTTCTGGCCGCAGGGCTGGCTCAACGTCCCCATCGGCACGCTCAATACCCTCGTCCTCATCACCTCCAGCATCACCACCGTCATGGCCTGGGCCGCCTGCAAAATGAACCAGTTCGGCCGCTTCAAAGTCTTCCACGCCGCCACCCTCCTGCTCGCCCTGACGTTCGTCTGCATCAAGTCCTACGAATACCACGACAAATTCACCCACTACGAGGTCACCCTTAAAGATGGCCGTATCGCCGACGGCCACCTGGTTGCCAACAACCCCAAGGCGGACCACATCCTCCTCTCCGGCCGCTATGTCGCAGGACCGCAAAGAGCTCTTCGACCTGCACACCCATAAGGCCTCGCACCGCCACGAGGAACTCCGCATCCCCCGCGGCCAGATCCAGAAGATGGAGAACTACGGCCCCTGGCATAACACCTACCTGGCGATCTATTTCACCCTCACCGGCCTGCACGCCCTCCACGTCATCGGCGGCGCCCTGGTCATCGGCTTCCTGTGGGGACCCGGCAGCCGCCTGTGGGCCACCGACCCCGAGCGCTTCACCAACCGCATCGAAATCTCCGGCCTCTTCTGGCATTTCGTGGACTTGGTCTGGATTTTTCTCTTTCCTGTCTTATATTTGCTATAAGATCTATGACCACTCAGGAACACGAGCGTTTCACCCGGCAAATTGTCGGGCAGGCGTCCCGCCTGCCCAACGAGGACCACGCGAGTTTCAAGCAGCACGTCCGCCGCTACCTCTACGTCTTCTACGCGCTGCTCTTCGGCACCCTCGTCACGGTCGGCGCCTCCTACATCCCCTTCGGCAACCACGCCGTCAACATCGCCGTCGCGCTGGTCATCGCCTGCAGCAAGGCCCTCCTGGTGGCCGGCTTCTTCATGCACCTCATTTCCGAGCGCCGGCTGATCCACGGCCTCCTCGGCTTCACGGCGTTCTTCTTTCTGGGCCTCATCTGCCTCACCCTCTGGGCCTTCGCCGATTTCCCGTCCTCGACGGTCACCCACTGACCATGTCCCTCAAGGCGTTCCACCTGATCTTCATCACCGCCGCCTGCGCGCTCGCGTTCGGCTGCGCTGTTTGGGGCCTGAAGGACTTCTTCTCCGAGGGGGGCCGCCCCTGGGACCTGGTCTTCGGTCTCGGCTCCCTCGCTGCCGGCGTTGGCCTGGTCCTCTACGAGCGCTACTTCCTGAAAAAGCTCAAGAAGGTGAGCTACCTGTGAACCGGCCCCGTCAACCTTCCCATCTTTCGGATTTCGGCCTTCGGCCTTCCTCTCGCCGCGCTGCCGCGCCGTCGCAGCGGGTCGGACTTCGGACTTCGGACTTCGGACTTCGCCTTAAGCCTCTGTTCCTGGGCCTGCTCCTCACGCTCGCCCTCCACCCTCCCTCGCTCCTGGCCTGCGCCGCCTGTTACGGCCAATCCGACTCGCCCCTGGCGCAGGGCATGAACTGGGGCATCCTGACCCTCTTGGCCACGATCGTCGCCGTCCTCGCCGCCTTCGTCGCCTTCTTCGTTTACCTGGCTCGAAAAGCGGCGACCGCCGCCAACCCCCAACCCGGGAGGGCGAGCGTCCCCGCGAGCCCTGATTTCCTCCGCTCCCCTGGCAAGCTTGGGCTCGCGAGGACACTCGCCCTCCCCACCCGCACCGAACCGATCCTGGAATCAACCCGCCCCGCCTCATGATGGAGAAGCTCTTGTTCCTGCCGCCGGTGGCCTCGGAACACGGCCACCACGTGGACCAACTGATCATCTACCTCCACTGGCTGATGATCGCCCTGTTCGTCGGCTGGCTGACTTACTTCGCCTACGCCCTCATCCGCTTCCGCCGCGCCCGCAATCCCCGCGCCGATTACGTCGGCGTCAAAAACCACGCCTCGAGTTACATTGAATGCGCCGTCGCGGCGGTCGAGGGCGTCTTGCTCATTTTCGTCGCCGTGCCCCTCTGGGCCAAGGCCGTGGACAAGTTCCCCGACAAGAAGGACTCCACCGTGGTCCACGTCGTCGGCCAGCAATTCAACTGGAACGCCCTCTATGCCGGCCAGGACGGCGAGTTCGGCCGGCAGGACATGGCTCTGGTCAACGCCACCAACACCTTCGGCCTCGATCTCTCCGACCCGCGCGGCAAGGACAACGTCCAGGTCGCCGGCCTGGGCGAAATGCACGTCCCCGTCAACAAGCCCGTCATCTGCTACGTCAGCTCCAAAGACGTCATCCACTCCTTGAAAATCATCGCCATGCGCGTCACCCAGGACGCCATCCCCGGCCTGCGCATCCCGATCTGGTTCAAGCCCGTCAAAGAGGGCCGCTACCAGATCAACTGCGCCCAGCTCTGCGGCAACGCCCATTCCGCCATGGCCTCCGGCATGTTAGTCGTCGAAAGCCAGGCCGCCTACGACAAGTGGCTCGCCTCCAAAATCGGCGCCGCCACCAGCTTCGAATAACAAAGTGTCGCCGCCAACGTCAGTTGGCGCTCATCTCCGCCGCGAAGGATAACTGAGCCAACTGACGTTAGCGGCTACGCAATTTCTGAAAACGCTCCAGTTCCCGCGCACCGCCAACGCCCGTTCCCCAATTGGCAATTGGCAATCGGCAATCGGCAATCGGCAATTCCCTTCTACATTCTACCTTCCCCTCCTACGGCGAGCTTACGCGATAGAACCACCGCGAACGGCCGGTCGTCTGCGGACCACTAAACTGGAACTGGCCAGGTGAAACCTCCGTCAATCCCGTCACCGACTGCCAGTTGCTCGGCGGGAGGGCTGGATTCGTGGCGCTCAGCACCCGGAAGAACGCGCCCGGGGTGTTGGGGAAGGTGAACTGGAACTGGCCGTTGGTCAGCTTGCTGGCCACGGTCAGGGCCACAGGGGAGGCTGGTGGCGCCGCCACCATCGCCAGCGTGTGCCCCGCATCCGAGCCGCTGAAGGCTCGGACGAAGCGCTGACTGGCCGGCAGCGTGCTGATGTCCACCGCCACCGGTGCGTGACGGTCTGTTGTGGTATTGTCCCCGAGTTGGCCGAGGCTGTTGAAGCCCCAGGACGTCAGGGTGCCATCCGAGCACAGTGCGAGGCTGCGATAATCGCCGGCCGCGATGGCCACCACCTGCTTGCCATACAGGGCCGAGACTCCCCCATTCGTGTTGACCGCCACCGGCACGAGGCGCCGCGTGACGGTGTTATCTCCGAGTTGGCCATTGCCGTTGTTCCCCCAGGCTGCCACGGTGCCGTCTGAGCATAGGGCCAGGCTGTGGGCATTGCCTGCCGCGATACTCACCACCGTCTTGCCATAAAGCGCCGAAACGCCCGCATTGGTGTTCACCGCCACCGGGTACATGGGCGTGGTCGTGGTATTGTTGCCTAGCTGCCCGCTGGTGTTCCTGCCCCACCCGACCACGCTCCCGTCCGAGCACAACGCCAGGCTGTAGTAGAGTCCCCCGGCGATGGCGACCACCGTCTTGCCGTAGAGCGCCGAGAGGCCCGCATCGGTCCTGACTGCCCGTGGCACGGGCGTACTGAAGGGGTCGCCACTGCCCCATTCGGCCACCGTACCGTCTGAACACAGCGCCAGGCTGTGATAGCTGCCGGCGGCGATGCCGACGACCGTCTTGCCATAAAGAGCTGAGAGGCCCGAGTTAGTATTTACGGCCACCGGGTAGTAGCGCGTTGTGGTGGTGTTGTCGCCAAGCTGGCCATGGGCATTGCCGCCCCAGGCTGCCACGGTGCCATCCGAGCATAACGCCAGACTGTGCCCCTGACCCGCTGCCACGGCCACCACCCGCTTGCCATAGAGCACCGATACGTTCGATGCCGTGTTCACCGCCAGCGGTACCCCAACCGGCCCAGACAAGCTCCACCAGTCACTGCCGAGCTGGCCCGACCGATTGTCGCCCCAGGCGGCCAGCGTCCCGTCCGCGCACAGCGCCAGGCTGTGATACAGCCCCCCCGCCATGGCCACTACCGTCCTGCCATCCAGCACGCCAAAGTCGTTGGTGGCCAGTGCGGGGGGTATATTACCGGGACCGGTTGCAGCCGATTGTTTAGGGTGCAATCGCCAAGTTGCGCACAAGCGTTATAACCCCAAGCGAATGCCCGGCTATTGGCCCAGGCCAGCGCCAGGTCATTGCCGCTTCCCCCGTAGTAGTTGGCCACGAACTGGTAGGTCACGCCGCCATAGCTCAACTCCACCGGCTGCCCCTGAGCCAGGTTGTCGAACGTGCCGAGGATGAAGTCCAGCCCGGTGTTCTTCACGACCATCAACTCTGTGCCTGTGTCGGGCGCGAAGTTCAGCGTGAAATTCACTATATTGCCCGTGGCCGTATAGCCGTTGGATGTCACCGCCACATTCGTGGCGGAATTATAAAAGGCATCCACCGTGTCCGCCCTCACCGGCCAGGCGGCAAGGCAGGCCCCAGCGAGGGCCGCTGCGATAGGAATACGTGTACGAATGGAGTGTTTCATAGTTCTTTTCGGCTGTTTGCTATCTTCAATCTACTAATGAATCGGCGCCGAAGAGCGAAACCGGACAAGACGTGAGCAGCCGAGGCAACGCCTTTTCCGCCCTGGCCTCGGGCATGTTGGGGGTGGGAAACCAGGCCGTTACCAGCCACGACTAGCGTGGTTTGGGAGGGCGAGCGTCCTCGCGAGCCCAGCCGTCTTTCTAACTCTGAGAGCGTGCTTGCATAATTCAGTTTGGGGGTAGCAGCCGAGGTAACGAGGCTCAAATTCCTTTGTCATACAAGCGTTCCGGCGGGAATCAGAGCCTCGTTACCTCGGTTGCCACGATCTTAAAACACGCTCTGAGGAAATCAGGGCTCGCGAGGACGCTCGCCCTTCCCATCCGGCCTGCTTCCACGCCGCCGCCAACCACCCTCCACCAATTGCCAATCAGCAATGACCACCCTCTACGGCGACCTTACTCGATAGAACCGCCGCGCGTTGTTCGCCGCCTGCGGATCGGTGAACTGGAACTGCCCGGCTGAAACTTCCGTCAGGCCGGTTAGCGAGGGCCAGTTGATCAACGGCACCGTCGGATTCGTGGCGGCCAGCACGCTGAAGAACGCCCCCGGCGTGTTGCTGAACCCGAACTGGAACCACCCACTGGTCAGCGTTCGGCTGCCGGTCAGGACGATTTCCGAGGCGGGCGGCGCAGCCACTAGCGCCAGAGTATCGTAGGCAGCCGAACCGCCCGAGACGCGGGTGAAGCGCTGACTTGCAGCCAGAGGCGTACTATTCACTGTCACCGGGGCGTTGCGCTGCGTGAAGTAACTATTGTCCCCGAGTTCGCCACAGGAGTCATCGCCCCAAGCGGCCAGGGTGCTGTCCGAGCACAGTGCCAGGCTGTGGCCTTGGCCCGTCGCGATGGCCGCAACCATCCTTCCGTAGATTGCGGACACGCCCGAATTAGTGTTCACGGACACCGGCACACTGCGATTCGATGTGGTGTTGTCGCCGAGCTGGCCGAAACGATTGTTGCCCCAAGCGGCCACGGTGCTGTTCGAGCACAGCGCCAGGCTGTGGTAAACACCTGCGGCGATGGCCACCACCGCCTGGCCATACAGCGCCGAGTTTGTGTCTGTGCTCACCGCCACCGGAATGCTGCGCTGAGTCGTAGTGTTGTCGCCGAGCGAGCCGAACTGATTATTGCCCCAGGCCGCAACCGTCCCGTCCGAGCACAATGCCAGGCCGTCGTATCCGCCCGCGGCGATGGCCACTACTGTTTTCCCATACAGCGCCGAGCCCGAATTCGTATTCACCGCCACTGGCGCGAGGCGACTTGTCGTGCTGTTGTCGCCGAGTTGGCCGTAGTCGTTGCGGCCCCAGGCAACCACCCTCCCATCCGAGCACAGCGCCAGGCTGTGCCCCCAGCCCGCCGCGATAGCTACCACCGTCTTGCCATAGAGAGCGGACACTCCCGAGTTGGTGTTCACGGGCACCGGCACGAGGCGATTCGTCGTCGTATTGTCGCCGAGCTGGCCGTGGTCGTTGCGGCCCCAGGCAACCACCGTCCCGTCCGAGCACAGCGCCAGGCTGTGGTCCCAGCCCGCCGCGATAGCCACCGCTGTCTCGCCATAGAGAGCGGACACACCCGGCTGGGTGTTCACGAGCACTGGCACGAGGCGGTTCGTCGTCGTGTTGTCGCCAAGTCGGCCGTCAAGTTGTACCCCCAGGCGGCCACGGTGCCGTCGGAACACACCGCCAAGCTGTGGGCTTGGCCCGCAGCCAGGCCCACCACCGTCCTGCCCGCTAACACCCCCGTAGCCGTCACGGGCCCTGGCAGCCCCCTGCCGTTTGGGGCAAACAGAATGTTTGTACCGTCCCCAAGCTGGCCCTGATCATTCAGCCCCCAGGCAAAAGCGCGGGCGCTGGCCCAGACCAACACCAGGTCGTTGCCGCTCCCGCCGTAGTAGTTGGCCACGAACCGGTAACTCACCCCGCCGTAGCTCAACGCCACCGCCTGCCCCTGAGCGAGGTTGTCGAACGTGCCGACGATGAAGTCCAGCGCGGTGTTCTTCACCACGATCAAGTCCGTGCCGGTGTCGGGCGCGAAGTTGAGGGTGAAGTTTACGGTGTTGCCGGTGGCCGTGTAACCGTTGGCCGTGACCGGCACATCCGAGGCCGAGTTGTAGGTGGCGTCCACCGTCGCCGCCGCCGCGATGTGGGCAGCCAGCCCAAATGCGGCGAGTGCAGCCACGGCGCGGGCGCAGAGGCGAACAAGATGTTTGATCGTTTTCATGGCCTCAGTTCGTGCGGCTCGCCACGGTCTCTCATGGTCAGCCAACCGCTCGTTAGCTGGGAGGCAACTTCAGCCAGTCGCACCACAGCTTCGCTAATGACCATCTCCCGAGTAACAACATTCACTCTAACATGCCTCAGCCGCCCTGTCGAGAGTATGCGGAGATCCCCAAGCATTGTGGGAACGCCAAGCCCCTGCTGAAACTGGGCGAAAAGCCGTGGTCAGGACGCGCTGATCTGCCCGCTTTCTGGTAGTATGAGCCTCACGTCAACCTGTCCGGTCGGTTACTCAGCGGGAGCGCCTCATGCGGCGGGATTCGTCGCCTAGCAAAGGTGCAGGGCAGCCTGCGCCGGTTGGCTCGGCGCTCAGCCTGTGACAGCCCCGGGGCAAGAAATTACGGTGAGCGCACGCGATAAAACCGCCGCGCGTTGTTCGCCGCTTGCGGGTCGGTGAATTGAAACTGCCCGGCTGTAACTTCCGTCAGGCCCGTCAGCGAGGTCCAGTTGCTCAACGGCACCGCCGGGTTCGTGGCCGCCACCACGCCAAAGAATGCGCCCGGGGTGTTGGCGAAGCTGAACCGGAAGGATCTGTTGCTCAGTGATTGGGGGCTGGTTAGAACAATCTCGGCAGCGGGGGCACCGGCCACCACTGCCAGCGTGTGGTCGGCCGTCGAACCGCTTGTGACCCGGCTGAAGCGCTGACTGGTTGCCAGGGCAGTGCGCTTCACCGCTACCGGCGCGCCGCAATTCGCATTGCTGTTATTGCCGATTTGGCCAAAAGCGTTGTATCCCCAGCCGGCCAACGTGTTGTCAACGCACAGTGCCAGGTTGTGGGTGCCGCCTGCCGCGATAGCCGCCACCGTCTTGCCATACAGCGCTGACACACCTGAATTGGTGTTCACTGCCGTCGGAACATTGCGCTGCGTCCGGGTGTTGTCGCCGACTTCACCGTATTGGTTGTCGCCCCAGGCAGCCACGGTGCCATCTGAACATAGCGCCAGGCTGTGGGCGCCGCCCGCCCCAATGGCAACCACCGTCTTGCCATACAGGGCCGAGACGCCTGGGTTCGTATTCACGGGCACCGGCACCAGGCGGTTGCGTTGTGCTGTTGTCGCCGAGTTGGCCTATAACGTTCCAGCCCCAAGCGACGACGGTGCCGTCCGAGCAGAGCGCCAGGTTGTGGTACCAACCCGCTGCAACGGCCACCACCGTCTTGCCATAGAGGGCCGAGACGCCTGCGTTCGTGTTCACGGCCAACGGCACGAGGCGGTTCGTCGTGGCGTTGCCGAGTTGACCGTATTCATTACTGCCCCAGGCCGCCACCGTGCCGTCCGAGCACAGCGCCAAGCTATGGTCGCGGCCCGCCGCGATGGCCACCACCATCTTGCCGTAGAGTGCGGAGACGCCCGAGTCTGTGTTCACCGCCCAAGGGAAACCGTGACCAATCGTGCTGTTGTCGCCAAGCTGGCCGTTGGAGTTGATGCCCCAGGCGGCGACGCTGCCGTCCGAGCACAGCGCTAGGCTGTGGGACCAGCCCGCCACAATGGCCACCACCCGCTTGCCATGCAGCGCTGAATTGGCGGCGGTGGACACCGCCACCGGCACTCGGCTCACTGCCCCCGGATAGCTGCCGGTACCAAGCTGGCCACCGATGTTGCAGCCCCAAGCGGCCACCGTCCCGTCGGAGCATAGCGCAACGCTATGGCCGCTGGGGCTGAATCCGCCCGCCGCGAGGGCCACCACCGTCTTGCCCGCCAGCACGCCTGTCGCCGTGACCGGGACCGGCACGTGCCGATCCGTCCGTGTGTTGTCGCCGAGCTGGCCATAAGCGTTGCAGCCCCAGGCAAAGGCGCGGTTGCTGGCCCAGACCAGCACCAAGTCATTGCCGCTGCCGCCGTAGTAGTTGGCCACGAACCGGTAAGTCACCCCGCCGTAGCTCAACGCCACCGGCTGCCCCTGCGCCAGGTTGTCGAACGTGCCGACGATGAAGTCCAACGCGGTGTTGCTTCACCACCATCAACTCCGTGCCGGTGGCGGGGGCGAAATTGAGCGAGAAGTTAACCGTATTGCCGGTGGCCGTGTACCCGCTGGCTGTCACCGGCACGTCGCTGGCTGCGTTCCAGGTGGCGTCCACTGTGCCCGCCGAAGCGATGGCAGACCCAAGGCAAACTGCTACGGCAAGGATCGTGTTTCTCCAGACTTTCATACGGCACTCTGCGCTTCAGTTTGGCGACGCTTCTAACCTGCGAATCCGCTTATACCAAAGCAGCGGAGAGAAGACAATTCTTTTCCATCCTCCCGCGTCCCAGTGCCGCCAACAAAAAGGCGCGGGACCATCGGCCCCGCGCCAGTTCGTTAAACCCGCCGCTTAATACCGCCGGCCATAGCCCGCGTGCGCTTTGCGGTCGTGTCCGCCGCGGAAGCCGCCCCCGCTGCGCTCTTCCCGGGGACGCGCCTCGTTCACGGTGATGTTACGGTCGCCGAGCATCGTCCCGTTCAGCGCGTCAATGGCCTTCTGCGCCTCTTCGGGCGAGCCCATGGTGACGAAGCCGAACCCGCGCGGCCGCCCGCTGGTGCGATCCATCATCAGGTTCGCCTCCGCCACGTTGCCGTGGGCCGCGAAGGCGTCCTGCAAATCGTTCTCAGTTAAGTCGAACGAGAGGTTTCCAACGAATAATTTTGTGTTCATATGATGTTTCAATGTCCTTAGTGCTACCCTGTTTTCTCCATACTGTTCCCGTTCTTCGGGTTTCAAATCATCACTGAACGAGGTTCACCTGAGGATTTACCATGTGCTGGAAGCGACAAGCTATCTATCAGACGCCTGTACCCTGCACCAACACGGCGATATAGCAAGCTGCTTTCGACAGAATCTTTCGCACAGCCGCCCACGGTTTGCCTCCCGCCCCAGCCGGGGGCCTGCCCCTCCGGCGAAAGAATTTGGAGAATCCCACTTCCTCCCGCCATGAAAAGGTGCTACCTTTGCCTCACGCGTCGGTTTTCGACGGGCTCCTGACCCCGGTGCGCCAAGCAGCGCCGTGCGAGCGACTCCAGGCTTTCCTGCCGCGTCTTCCTCTCTCGTAGAAAGGAAGGTTGGTTGTTGCTGTTATTTATGTCACACCCCGTCATTATTCAGGGCGGCATGGGCGTTGCCGTCTCCGGTTGGCCGCTCGCCCGCGCCGTCTCACGCCTGGGCCAGCTCGGCGTCGTTTCCGGAACGGCCCTGGCTGTGGTTCTGGCCCGGCGCCTGCAACTCGGCGACCCGGGCGGCGAGCTGCGCCACGCCCTGGCCCGGTTTCCCTTCCCGCGCATGGCCGCCCGCATCCTCGCGGACTATTTCGTCCCCGGCGGCAAGTCCGCCACCGCCCCGTTCAAGCTCACGCCCATGCCTACGCTCCGGCCTCGCCGCGAGCTGGTCGAGCTAACCGTCCTCGCCAACTTCGTCGAAGTCTTCCTGGCCAAAGAAGGGCATCAGGGCCCGGTCGGCGTCAACTACCTCGAGAAGATCCAGCTCCCCACCCTCCCCTCAATCTACGGCGCCATGCTCGCGGGCGCAGACTACATCCTGATGGGCGCGGGCATCCCCCGGGCCATTCCCGGCGCCCTCGACCTGCTCGCCCAGGGCCAGCCCGCCTCCCTGCCCATTGACGTGGAAGGCGCTCTCCCCGGCGAAAAACAAACCTCCACCTTTGACCCGCGCGACTTCTGCGACGGCGCGGTCCGGCAGCTTAAGCGCCCCCTGTTCCTGGGAATTGTCGCCTCCGCCACCCTGGCCATCACCCTCGCCAGAAAAGCCAGCGGACGGGTGGACGGCTTCGTCGTCGAGGGCCCCACCGCCGGCGGCCACAATGCCCCGCCCCGCGGCCCGCTTCAGCTCACCCCCGACGGCGAGCCCCTCTACGGCCCGCGCGATGTTCCCGAGTTGGACAAGATCCGCGCGCTCGGACTGCCCTTCTGGCTCGCGGGCGGCTACGGTCATCCCGACAAACTGGCCGAGGCCATGCAACTGGGAGCGACCGGCATCCAGGTCGGCACGCCCTTTGCCTTCTGCGAAGAATCCGGCATTGACCCCGAAATCAAACGACAAGTCCTGACCTTGAGCCGCCTGGCCGAGGTTCGGGTCTTCACCGACCCGCTGGCCTCGCCCGCCGGCTTTCCTTTCAAAGTGGCCCAACTCGAACAAACCCTTTCCGACCCCGTGAACTACCACGCCCGGCCCCGCATCTGCGACCTCGGCTATTTGCGCCACCTCTACCGCAAGGCCGACGGGACCATCGGCTACCGCTGTCCCGCCGAGCCCCTGGAGAACTTCCTCCGCAAAGGCGGCACCATCGAACAAACCGTCGGCCGCAAGTGCATCTGCAACGGCCTCCCCGCCGCCGTCGGTATCGCCCAACTCCGCCCCGCAAGCTTGAATGAGCTGCCCCTCGTCACCGCCGGCGACGACCTCGTCCATCTCGCTCAATTCCTGCCGCCCGGCTGCCGACTCCTACTCCGCCGCCGATGTCCTCCGCCTCCTGCTGCTCCCGGCCGAGGCGACCCCCGTGTTTGCCGGCCTCGCTGCTGAATGTCTGGCATAGCTTCATGAACACATGCGTTAAACCCGGTTTGGCCTCAGGGCACAAAGGTATGGTCGTCCCCCATAGACCCAAGCGCTCGCAACGAGTCGTTGCCTGGATGGTGTTCCTGGTGGAAAAGCTCGTGACCGCTTCCCTGCGTTGCCGGTGGCGCGACCGTTCCGGACTCACGGACGCACCCGGCGGTCAACCCGTGATCTTCTGCTTGTGGCACAACCGACTGGCCATCTCGATGGTGGTATTTCGGCGGCATCGCCGCAAACTGGCGGCCCTGGTCAGCGCGAGCAAGGATGGCGCGCTCCTGGCGGCGGTGTTGGGCAAATTCGGAGTCGAACAGATCCGCGGTTCCAGCAGTCGTCGCGGTCCCCAGGCTTTGCTGGAGCTGACCAGCCGCGCCCAGATGGGATTTGATCTGGCCGTCACGCCGGATGGTCCGAAGGGCCCGCGCTATGTCGTGCAAGCGGGCGTCATTGCCCTGGCACAACTCACCGGGTTGCCGATCATCCCCGTTACCTGCAACACCCGGCGGAAAATATGCCTTAAAAGCTGGGACCGCTTTCAAATCCCGCTTCCCTTCTCCAGATGCGACCTCATTCTCAACGAGCCGATCCTCGTCCCGCGCCAGGCTGACGAAGCCAAACGAGAAGAACGGCGCCGGGAGCTCGAAACCAGCCTCCGCCAAAGTTCCCACGACTGAGGCCGCAATTCAGCCATTGCGCCTCGGCAATTCACGGCTGTTGCCGCGGACGCGGCAGCGCCGCAGAGGCCGCGACGGGCTGGGCGGGAACAAAGCCGTGCTGGCCGATTAGCCCTTCTGGACCTTGTTCGGAGCTTCCAAAACCTCCTTTCCCCCTGTGTGCTCCTGTTCCTTTCTGAATGGCTCGCCGCTCAGTCGTCAGCGTGGCGCGCTTTCAGCATCGCCGCAAAGCGCGCCGCCTTCTCCTTCCGCCGCTTCATCGCGCTCGGCTTTTCAAACCGCCGGCGCAGGCGGAACTTCTGCAGCGTCTGCTCGCGGTCCAGCTTCTTCTTGAGCCGGCGGATGGCTTTCTCCACCGGTTCGCCCTTTTTCAGTTTCACTTCAGTCATAGTTCAAATTCAAGCTGCTGACGCCCTATCCCCGGCCGAGTCCCGGCCTATAACCCTCTTGTTGTAAGCGCCCGTCCGTCGAGACCGTTGCGTGGCCCGCCAACAATCTGCGCCCGGTACGTTCCCTGCCGTCAATGAGAACCCTCACCCGAAGATTCGCCGTGTCATGAAGGCGCCAACTTCCCGGAATGACGCCTCAGAGTAGTCCCCTAACTCCAGAACACAAGCAGCAAATTCCCTGCGGTGGGCGCCGCTCGAAAGACCGGCGGTCCTTTGGCTGGGCAGCGGGGTCCCAAATCTGGCCGAAGGTTTCGGTTGCGAAACGCGGACAGCCGGCGGAACTTGGCGAGAAGATTTCGGTTATGCTGGGTTGCCATCAGCCTGCCAAGCGGTGCTGGCTCGCGCCAGGAGGTTGCTGGGCCACTCAGCGACAGGCCGCAAGAAAGATAAGCATGTGAGAATTCCTGATGATGGAATTCCCAAGAGCGGGAAGCGCCGCGTCCGGGTGAATGGGAAGTGGCGCACCTACGTCTATTACATGCTCGGCGGTAAGCAGTGCCGGCGGCTATGGGTCGAGCCCAGGGACCGGCGGACGCCGAGGCAACTGGCCTTGCGGGCGAGGTTCGGGGCCGCGTCGCATGCGTATAGCGACGGCCAGCAACTGACGGAGAAAGACCGCGAGAAGTTGCGCGCTGCG
Organism: uncultured Verrucomicrobiae bacterium; assembly: GCA_963822005.1. Classification (GTDB taxonomy): domain Bacteria; phylum Verrucomicrobiota; class Verrucomicrobiia; order Limisphaerales; family UBA8199; genus PALSA-1440. Next base: position 180,291 of record CAWGGD010000027.1, read on the forward strand.
GGGGCCAAGGTGCGAAGCCGCTCCCGGCTGGGGCAATCGGGGCCGCTGACGGGGCAACAGTATCATATGCGGATTACCTGCGCCCATGGCGAAACACGGGGAAGACAGAAGGCAAAAGGCAGAAGGCGGAATTGAGGATAGGGGGGGCTTCATAAGTGGAGAAATGGCAGAGGGTTGCGTGAGCCACATGGGACCACTACCGTTGCAAAGCCGTAGCGCAGCCGTCGCAATACCGTCGCAGGTAGCCAATACGTTGGGGAGATTGCCGTGGTGCTGCCACCAGGCCCCGAGATGCCGTTTCCCCAAGCCCTTATGCATTCCCCGCCTATGGCGACCTGACCCGGTAAAACCGCCGCGCGCTGTTCGTCGCTTGCGAGTCGGTGAATTGGAACTGCCCGGCCGAAACTTCCGCCAAGCCAGACAGCACCGTCCAGTTGCTCGGCGGCAGGGCAGCGTTCGTCGCCGCCAGGACGACGAACGACGCGCCCGGCGTATTGGTAAAGCTGAACCGGAAGGAGCCATTGGTGAGAGTCATCGCGCCGGTCAGCATGATTTGGGAGATCGGCGGCACGGCCACCAGCGCCAGGGTGTGGTAGGCGCTCGAGCTGCCGGCGACACCGACAAAGCGCTGCCCGGTAGGGAGCGGGGTGGTGTTCACCGCCATGGGCGCGTTGCGCTGCACCGTGCTGTTGTCGCCGAGTTGGCCGAACGAGTTCCAGCCCCAGGCGGCCGCCGTGCGGTCCGCGCACAGGGCGACACTGTGGAAGTAGCCCGCTGCAATGGCCGTGACGGTCCGCCCATACAGCGCGGAGATACCCGAGTTCGTGTTCACCGCCACAGGCGCAATGCGCTGCGTCGTGGTGTAGTCGCCGAGCTGGCCGTACCAGTTGCCGCCCCAGGTGGCCACGGTGCCGTTGGAGCACAACGCCAGGCTGTGGAGACCGCCCGCCGCGATAATCGTGACCGTCTTGCCATACAGCGCGGAGACGCCCGAATTCGTGTTCACCGCCACCGGCACAAGAAACCGGTTGGTCGTGGAGTTGTTGCCAAGCTGACCGTAGTCGTTGTCCCCCCAGGCGGCCACGGTGCCATCCGAGCACAACGCCAGGTTGTGGCGATAACCCGCCGCAATGGCCGCCACCATCTTGCCAGTGAGTGCCGAGAGGTTCGGAATCATGTTCACCGCCACCGGCACGAGGCTCCGATCCCCCGACACGCCGTTGTCCCCGAGCTGGCCGTAGTAGTTGTCTCCCCAGGCCGCCACGGTGCCGTCCGAACACAGCGCCAGGCTGTGCGCCTCCCCCGCCGCAATGGCCGCTACCGTCTTGCCGTAGAGGGCCGAGAGATTCGAAACCGTGTTCACCGCCACCGGCACGCGGCGGTCCGTGGTTGTATTGTCGCCGAGCTGGCCGTAGTCGTTCGCGCCCCAGGCAGCCAGGGTGCCGTCCGAGCACAGCGCCAGGCTGTGGTCCTCACCCGCCACGATCGCCACCACCCGTTTGCCATACAGTGCCGAGACACCCGAAGCCATGTTCACCGCTACTGGCGTGAGACGGTCGGTCAGGCTGTTGTCGCCGAGCTGGCCGTAGGGATTGCGGCCCCACGCGGCCAGGGTGCCGTCCGAGCATAGCGCCAGGCTATGGTACCCCCCCACCGCGAGGGCCAAGACTGTCTTGTTCATCAGCACGCCCGTCGCCGTGACTGCCCCCGGAAGAACGCTGCCGTAAGGCGTAGTAGTGGTGGTGGTGCCGCGGCCGAGCTGACCAAAGTAATTATAGCCCCAAGCGAAGCCGCGCTTGTTGGCCCAAACCAGCACCAGGTCATTGCCGCTGCCGCCGTAGTAGTTGGCCGACGAAGTTGTAAATGGTCGTGCCGTAGGTCAACACCACCAGCTGCCCGTTGGTGAGGTTGTCGAAGGTGCCGACGATGAAATCCAGCCCCGTGTTCTGCACCACCATCAAGTCCGTCCCCGTAGCGGGCGCGAAGTTCAGAATGAAGATCACGCTGTTCCCCGTGGCCGTGAACCCATTAGCGGTCAAGGGCACTTCGGTGCCGGTGGTGTAGGTGGCCGACAGGGTGGTGCTGCCCGTGCCCTGGATGGCAAAGTCGTAGGGGTTTCGGTCCACGTCATCGCTGGCGATGCTAAGCATGGCGGCGCGGGTGCCGCCGGCGCTGGGAGCGAAGGTGACCTGGAAGGTCGTGGTGCCGGTGAGGCCCGCGACCGGCGAGCTGGGTTGGAGCGTCACCGTGAAATCCGCCGCTTGTGGACCGCTGACGACGACCTTGGGTGTGCCGGTCAGGTTCAGGGGAAGCGCACCCGTGTTCTGAATCGTAAAGGTGCGCACCACCGTGCCACCACCCACCATGGCCGTGCCGAAGTCGGTGCCGTCCAGCGTGCTGGGGGTGGAGTCATGATTGGTGATGCTCAAGCCGTTGCCGGTAATACTGATCTCGGCTGGGGGAGGGGGCACGGCCACCAGGGCCAGAGTGTGGTAGGCACCCGGACCGTTTGCGACCCGCGTGAAGCGCTCACCCGCCGCAAGCAGGTTGGTATTGACCGCCACCGGCGCGCTACGCCGGGTTGTGGTGTTGTCGCCGAGTTCGCCGGAGTTGTTGAAACCCCACGCGGCGAGAGTGCCGTCAGAGCACAGCGCCAGGCTGTGGGTATCACCTGCGGCGATCGCCGCCACCGTCTTGCCGTAGAGCGCCGAGACGCCGGCCGCCGTGTTCACGGCCACCGGCGCGAGACGATTGTTCAGGCTGGTGTTGTCACCGAGCTGGCCGCGGTAGTTGTCGCCCCAGGCGGCCACGGTGCCGTCCGAGCACCGCGCCAGACTGTGGTTGTAGCCCGCGGCGACGACCGCCACGGTCTTGCCATAGAGCGCTGAGACGCCGGCCGCCGTGTTCACCGCCACTGGCACGAGGCGGTCCGTCGCGGTGTTGTCGCCGAGCAGGCCGCCCCCACCCCAGGCGACTGCGGTGCCGTTCGAGCACAGTACCAGGCTGTAGGCACTGCCCGCCGCGACCGCCACCACCGTTTCGCCATAGAGCGCCGAGACGCCGGCCTCCATGTTCACCGCCACCGGCACCGGGCGATCGCTGTAGGTATTGTCGCCCAGTTGGCCGGATAGGTTCCAACCCCAGGCCGCCACGGTGCCATCCGCGCAGAGCGCCAGGCTGTGGTAAGAGCCCGCCGCGATGGCCACCACCCTTTTGCCATAGAGCGCCGAAATACCCGAAGCCGTATTCACTGCCACCGGCGCGAGGCGATTGGTCCGGCTGGTGTCATCACCGAGCTGGCCGTGAAGGTTGTTGCCCCAGGCGGCGAGGGTGCCGTCCGAGCACAGCGCCAGATTGTGGGCGCCACCCGCCGCGATGGCCACCACCCGCTTACCATAAAGCGCCGAGATGCCCGACGCGGTGTTCACCGCCACCGGCACCCGGTTGCTGGGTCCGGAGACCCCATTGTCGCCCAATTGGCCGTCGAGGTTCAGGCCCCAGGCCGCCACGGTGCCATCGGAACACAGTGCCAGGCTGTGGCCACCGCCGGCGGCCATGGCCAGGACCGTCTTGCCTGCCAAGACGCCCGTGGCCGTCACGGGCCCGGGCGTGAGGCGGTTTGTCGAGGTGTTATTGCCAAGCTGGCCGCTGCCGTTATTACCCCAGGCGAAGGCGCGGTTGTTGGCCCAGACCAGCACGAGGTCGTTACCGCTGCCGCCATAATAGTCGGCCACGAAGGAGTAATTGGTGCCACCGGAGCTCAATGCGACCACCTGTCCCTGGGCCAGGTTGTCGAAGGCGCCGACGATGAAGTCCAATCCGACGTTTTTCACCACCATCAAATCCGTCCCCGTGACCGGCGCGAAGTTCAGCGTGAAATTCACCGTGTTGCCTGCGGCAGCGTAATTGGTGGCCGTCATCGGCACATCGGTGGCGGAATTATAGACGGCGTTCACCGTCTCCGCCGATGCGGGTCTGGCGGCAAGGCAGAAGGTGGCCAGGGCAAGGATTACGTTTCTCTTGGCTTTCATACGGCGCTCAGCGCTTCAGTTTAGCGACTCTTGTAAACCGCGGATACACTTATGCCAGAGCACGCGGAGGAAGGCAAGCCTTTTCCATTATTGTGCAGCCTTTTCGTAGCAGCTTTTCAGGGTAACAGCTCACGGCGGGAGAGTAGCGCGAGCATCGCCAAAGCACGGCTGCCGAAATGGGTTCTTCGCTAACCTCGGCGGAATACCTTGTGGACCCGACGCCACCCGGAGGGACCCTCAATAGGCTGCGGTTGGTATCGCTGGTTAACCGCGTAAGAAGTATCTCACGGCTCTCCAGGCCTCTTTACGGCGGCATCCATCCCTACCGCTGACTCGGCACCAGAGCACCCCGCCCAGCAGCCAGGACGACCTCCACCAGGCGCTCCCCATAGTACCTCCGTAGTACCTCCGTTACACCTCCGTGGTACTTCCGTAGTACCTAGTATTACCTCCGTATTATTAACAGAGGGACTACTGAGGTACTACGGAGGTGTAACGGAGGGACTACGGAGGTACTATTGGTGCACTGGGGGGCACTTTGACGAGAAGGTTCGGGTGGAGAATCGGGGGGCTTTGAGCCCCCACAGCGTCAATCCCGGCAGGAAAGGCTGGCGGCACGGATCGGCTGCCGGAGCTGGGCCCAATTACCCCGAAAATGGGAGCAAGTTATTGATTATGAGGGAGAAGCGCGTTTTTCATCCTCAGTGGTGTCCCTTAAAGGCACAGGGGTTTCCACCGAATCAGCCTTATCCCTTGGACTATCACTGAGGATGAAAATTGTGTTCCGTGAGTTCGCTGCTGGTCACAGAGAGCTTATTTTCGGGGTAAAACAGCGAAGCCTGTGCTAGCGAAGCTGGCCGGCATGCGGGTGCGAGTCCCGCCCCATCGAATTGGGCGGTTCACGGCGGAAATCGCCCTCCACGGCGTCGCCGCGGGGTTGGAAGCGGAGGAAGATGAACCGACCGTAAGATCACTTTCGATTGACCCAGCCCGCCCACCTTCGCAGAATGGGCGCCTCATGTTTTGTCATCGCATTACGAGAGTCGGAATTGCCGTTGCGCTTCTGATCACTACTACCGCCGTCCGGTCGGCCGATGTGAGCCCTTCCCTATCACCGAAAGCGGGCGTGCAAATCACCCGCCTGGAGGACCGGCTGCGCGTGGAAATCAACGGCCAGCTCTTCACCGAATACTTCTTCAAGAACACTCCCCGGCCCTACTGTTACCCGCTCATCGGGCCCGGGAACCTGGCCATGACGCGTGATTGGCCGATGAAAGACACGCCCGGCGAGGACCACGACCATCCGCATCACCGCTCGCTTTGGTACGCGCACGGGGCGATGAACGGACAGGACTTCTGGTCGGAGCAAAAGGCCTTCGGCAAGACCGTGCACGAGGACTTCCTGGAAGTGAAGTCAGGCCGGGACGCGGGCGTGATCAAGTCGCGGAACAAGTGGGTGGCGGCGGACGGCAAAGTGGTTTGCACCGACGAACGCACGCTGCGCTTCTACAACCCGGGCCGCGCCAGCGAGCGGGTCGTGGACTTCGACATCACGCTCTTCGCCTCGAACGGCGACCTGACACTCGGCGACACCAAGGAAGGCACAATGGCGGTGCGGCTGGCCGAGACGATGCGGCTCAAGGGGAAGGTGGGCAAGGGCCACATCGTCAACAGCAACGGCGTGCGCGACGGCCAGACGTGGGGCAAACGCGCCCAATGGTGCGATTACTACGGGCCGGTCGAGGGCAAGACGGTGGGCATCGCCATCTTCGACCATCCGCAGAACCCGCGGCATCCGACGTGGTGGCACGTGCGGGACTACGGGCTGTTCGCGGCCAATCCCTTTGGCCAGCATGATTTCGAGAGCCTGCCGGACAAGAGCGCCGGCAACCTGACCGTGCCCGCCGGCAAGAGCGTGACTTTCCGTTACCGCTTCTACCTGCACGAGGGCGACGAGCAGCAAGCCAAGGTCGCCCAGAAGTACCAGCAGTACGCGAAGTGAATCGCGCCAAACCTGTAACCCAGCGCCTGCTCCGCTGCGTCCAATGAGCAGACACCCAGTTATATGAATAAGCTCGATCGCCGCAGTTTCCTGAAATCCTCCCTCCTCACCACCGCCTCGTTGGGCCTGTTCCCGGCCTTCGGCGCCGAGAAAGGCGCCAAGCGCAAGGAGCGGGCGCCCGTCGCCTCGCGGGCTACGGGTGCGAACAGCGACATCCGCTTCGCCGTGGTCGGTTTTGGCGGCCGCGGCATGGCCCATATCGAGGGCCTGCGCGAGGTCAAGGGCACCCGCATGGTCGCGCTGTGCGATGTGGACCAGACCATCCTCGACCGCGAGGTGAAGAAATACCGCGACCTGGGCGAGCAGATCGCAGAGCTACACCGACATCCGCAAGCTGCTGGAGAACAAGGACATTGACGCGGTCAGCTTCGCCACGCCCAACCACTGGCACGCCCTGGGAGCCATCTGGGCCATCCAGGCCGGCAAGGATGTGTATGTCGAGAAGCCCGTCTCCCACAACGTCTGGGAAGGCCGCAAGATTGTCGAGTGGCGCCGCGCAAATACAACCGCATCGTGCAGACCGGCACCCAGTCGCGCTCCAGCAGCGGCATCCGCGAGGGCATCGAGTGGGTGCGCGCGGGCAACCTCGGCAAGATCCTCCGCGCGCGCGGGTTCTGCTACAAGCGCCGCCCGAGCATCGGCAAGGTGGACGGCCCGCAGCCGATTCCGCCCGGGATTGATTACGACCTGTGGTGCGGGCCGGCGCCGAAGGAACCGCTGATGCGCAAGAAGCTGCATTACGACTGGCACTGGGTGTGGCCCACCGGCAACGGCGACCTGGGCAACCAGGGCATTCACCAGATGGACATGGCGCGCTGGGCGTTGGGCGAGATGGCGCTTTCACCGCGCGTGTTGAGCGTCGGCGGCCGGCTCGGCTATGTGGATGACGGCACTACGCCCAACACCATTATTGTATTCCATGATTACCCGACCGCGCCGCTGATCTTTGAGGTGCGCGGGCTGCCCGCAGCGGCAGGTTCCGAGAAGATGGACCAGTATCGCGGGGTCGGGCGTCGGCATTGTGGTGGAGTGCGAAGGTGGCTCGATGCTGATTCCGGGTTACACCGGCGCGACGATGCTGGACAAGAACGGCACGGAGATTAAGAAGTTCTCCGGCAGCTCGAGCCATTTCGCCAACTTCATTGACGCGGTGCGCAGCCGCAAGCCCGCCGACCTGAACGCGGACATTCTGGAAGGGCACCTTTCCAGCGCGCTCTGCCACACCGGTAACATCTCCTATCAGCTCGGCAAGACCCGGTCGCCCGAGCAGATTCGCGAGGCCGTCAAAGACAACAAGGACCTGGCGGAGGCGCTGGGCCGCATGGAAGAGCACCTGGCGGCCAACAACGTTGATCTGAAGAAGACGCCAGCCACCCTGGGCACCGTGCTGAAGATGGACCCGGCCACCGAGCGGTTCATCGGCAATTCCAAGGCCAACAAGATGCTGACGCGCGACTACCGGAAGCCCTTTGTCGTGCCGGCCAAGGTTTAAGGCCGGACCCGTTCAGCGCGCGGCTTCGCACTCCGCGACCTTCTGCTCATAGAAGTTGTCGGTGAGCAGCCCGTCTTCGAAGAGGAGCTTCAGCTCCCGCAAGCGTCCGGCAATCTGTTGTTTGGTGAACTTGGGCGTGGGGGAGGCTGCACTGCTGGCCGCAACTGTCGCGTTCGTTTCCGGCGGGGAAGGCGGGCGCGCGCGCGGGACGCGTTTGGGCGGCGGTTGCGCGGACGGGTTGAATACCAGCGCCTTCAGTTCCGCAGCGGGGACCAGATGCCGCCAGAGAAAGGCCTGCATCCGGTCCTCGGCCGGCACGGCTTCATGCGAAACCTCGTCCTCACCGATCCTGGCGCTGCCTGCAATGGTCAGGTTAACTGGTTCAGTGGTTTCGACCAAGGTCGTCTTCAGCGTCAGCCGCACGACCTCCTGGGTGCCGGAGATGGAGGCCGGCGAGGCCGAGAAGCCCGGCGGAGGGTTCTTCAGGCTCAGCTTGATAGGGCCGGTGAACCCGTCTTTTCGGATGGCGTGGACGCTGATCTGGGCGGAGGACTTGCTGCGGAGGCTGACGCTCGAAGGGACGACCCGCAACGCGAAATCCGGTTGTGCCTCGTCCAGGCGCAGCCGGTAGGCGAACTCGTCGCCGGCATTGCGCGCCGTGTCGCCGAGCTGAACGGAGTAGGTTCCGTCGGCGGGCAGCCGGGCCAGCAGATAGGAATCCGCATGATGCGTGTTAAGGCCGGAACCCAGGTCTTCCCGATCATCATTCCAGGCCAGCAGCTTGCCGGTCGCGTCTGTGAGCTTGAGCACCGAATCCAGCGGCGAATCGAGCCGGCGCGCGAAGACTTCCGCTACGATCGTCTCCCCAGCCCGGCCGGCAAACTTGAACACGTCCCAGTCGTTCGGCCGATCCATGCGCCCGTTGACGATGGCGGGCAGGGTTACCCGTTGCGCCTGCTTCAGGGTGCTATTGGGCTCCTGCTCCAGGCAGTCCGGCAACGTGTCGAGGGCAAACGGCAGGGAATTGCCAACCGCGCCCTGGCTGCGCGCGACCAGCAGGTGAATGCCCGGGGCGGCGTCCGGCGCGGGCGGCGTCATCTCGGCCGACTCGAGGTTCCAGCCTTTCATCTTGATTGTCAGCGGAGCGCCCACTTGGCCGCCGATGGGGAAGATGCTCGTCACAAACGGCAGCTCGCCCAGGGTAATCCGATAGACGAAGTCCTCGCGCCCCCGGTAGATGCTGTCGTAGATGCCGAGCACATACTCGCCGTCCCGGGGAACCTCGCACAGGATGGTGGGATCGGGCTTGAACCGGTAGTCGTCGCCATACGCCACTTCCTTCCCGTCCACGTCCCGCAGCACCAGCACGGGCTGGAACCAGCCCGGCACGGCGTCGGCGATGTAGGGAATCAACTGCCGCGCCTGGGTGGTGATGACCAGCCGTTGCCCCTTGCGCGCGGTGAACCGATAGCGGTTGACTTCCCCGGAGGCGATCTGGCCGTTCAGGATGCACGGCAGGGTGATTCGATCTTCAACCTCGTCGGCCGGTCGCTTGCGGAGGGCAAGCTCTTCCTTGCCCAACACCTGGAAGCTGCTGGTTAACATCGGTTTCCGGCTGAACTCGGGCAGTTGGCCGACGTGAAAGACCATGGGGTTGGACACGCCCACCGGCGTCCTGATCCTGAGTTCCCGCTGGCCCGGCTCGGCATCGGGCGCAATCGAAACCTCGAGGAAGACCAGGCCGGCCAGGGCAACGCTGGCCGGCCGGTTGCAGTATTCGGCGACCCGCTTCTCGATCCGCGCGACGAGCATCCGGGTGGCCGCATCCTGCCCCGCCACGGCCGCCGGTTTTCCGGAGGTTGCATCCGAGGACATCATCGTCATCTCTGAGGACGTCATCGGCGGCTCCGTCCCCATCATCGCGGCTGCCGCTGCCGACTTTGCCTGCTTCAGCGCCTTGAGTTGCTCGTTCAACAGGGTGATCTCCTGGTTACCTATCCGCCGGTAACACTCGACGATCCTGGCGGAAACGCCTGTGCCGCTCACCAGCACGTCGCTGGCGCCATCCAAGGTCTGACCGCCCAGCTTGACCGGGAAGGTCGCGCCCTGCTGCCCGCCGGCGGGATAGACAAAGCCAATATACGGTCGAGGCTGCGCTGACGCAGGGAGCGAGATGGACAGCAGGAAGGCCAGACCCAAGACCGGAAGCAGAAGCTCGGAGGCGGCATCCTGGGCGTGCCAGCCTGGTAGCGCGGATTTGCAATCTGTATCGCGGACTTGTAATCCGCAAAGCGCCGAAACGAGCCCCAGCCCCGGCAGGTTGGAAACCTGCGATACGGCAGATTGCAAATCTGCGCTACGCCCCGAAGCACGCCGTCTGGTCTGGATTAGCCGCATGATTTGCAGACGCCGATTCCTACATGATCTCGGTTAGCAGGCCGCCTGACTTCACACCTTCGGCGATGGGCGGCAGGACCTGGGCATCCTGGCCCATCGGGTGCGGCAGCTTCGCGCCGACGTCAATGCCGCCCAACTGGTAAATGCTGCCCAGCAAATCCACCGGATACACCGGACGATCCTTGACCTCCTCGGCTTTCGCATCGGAGGCCCCGACCACCTGGCCGCCCCGGAAACCGCCGCCCGCAACCAGCGCCGTGAAAACGTTGCCATAGTGGTTGCGTCCCCCATTCCACGGCGGCTGCCAATCAACTTTCGGGGTTCGGCCGAATTCGCCGCAACACCAGACCAGGGTGCTGTCCAGCAGACCGCGATCCTTCAAGTCCTCCAGCAGCGCGGCGAGCCCCTGGTCGAGCTGCGGACATTGGCGGCCCATGGTCTGAAAGTGGTCTTTGTGGGTGTCCCAGCCGCCCGGGTAGTTGATGACAATATAGGGGACGCCCGCCTCAACCATCCGCCGCGCGGCGAGGCAATCCTGCCCGAAGGTGTGTCGGCCATAGCGATCCCGCAACTCCGGCTTCTCGCGCGAGAGATCGAACACGGCGCGTCCCTCGCCCAGGATCAGATCATAGGCCTGCCGCCTGGCCTCCTCGGAAGCCGCCAGTTGCGGGCTGGCGGCCATCGCGCCGCCCATCGTGTTGAGCTTCTGCAGCAGGTCGCGCCGGTTCTTCTGCCGGTCGTCGGTGATGCCGCGGGCGACGACCCCTTCGACCTCGAACCGGTTGGCATTGGGATCGCCGCCGGTGGCGAAGGGTTTGAACCGCGGTCCGAGGAACCCCTCCTCCGAGAACCGCCCCTGCGGCTGGGTTAGCACCACGTAGGGCGGAATGAGGCCCTTGTACTCCTTGCTCTTGAAGAACGCGAAGACCGCCCCAGCGCTCGGGTACGCCAGCCGCTCGCCGGGCGTGTGCGCGGTCTGCATCAGGTAGGCCGCCGTCTCATGCCCGTTGTTGCGGTGGGTCATGCTGCGGATGAGGGAATACTTGTCGGCCTGCTTCGCCAGTTTGGGAAACCACTCGCTGAGCGTGATGCCGTCCACGTTGGTGGGCAGGAAGTTCTTCAACCAGCCGTTGTAATCATAGCCGGCATCCGGTTTGGGATCCCAGGTGTCAATGTGCGACATGCCGCCCCACAGGAAGATCTGGATGACCGACCTGGCCTTGACGGGACCGGGTCCCGCCGCGGCCAGCGCGGCGGGCGGCGAGGGCTGGCCGGCGTCAGCGCCGAACATCCGGCCGGGGTAGAGCGCCAGGCCGGCGAGGCTGAACAAGCCGACGCGCAGCACTTCGCGCCGGGACCGGGGCAGGCCGAGGGTCATGCCCAGGACAACCGTCTCCGGGTGCCTGCAACTGAAAGGCTTCATCTGGCTCATAATCTTGCTCTACTGTCGCTCACTGCAGCTAATGGCGATACAGAAACTCGGGGCTGTTGATCAATGCCCACGTAATGTCCACCCAGTCCTCGCGCCGCTTCGCTGCGCGGGGCCGGCTGGACTTGCCGTATTCTTCCGCGATCTTTACCTCGTCCGGCGTCGGGTAACGGGACAGGATCGTCAGGTAGAGATCCTCGACGATCTCAGGCGGTTTGCGGCCGGACTCGAAGATCGCCTTCAGCCGGGGGCCCTGTTCCAGCTTTCGCTGGATATGGCTGGAGTTCAGCAGGTGCAGCCACTGGGCGGAGAGCATCCGGCTGGCGCGCTCGTTTTCCATGCCCGTCGCCCGCGCCGAGCGGCCGAAGAGCGCTAGGAACGGGCTGGTGATGCTGCCGTCGGCTAGCGCAATCGCGTGCTGATCGGCGGGAATGTAGGTAAACGGTTCGGGGATGGCGCTGGTATAAAGGTCCGAGGCGCCGGTGATCTGGTTGATTGCGTCAATCAACACCTCGGCCTCGAGCCGGCGCAGCGCATAGCTCCCGAAATTGGCCTCGGCCTGCGCGACGTCGGCCCGCGGCAGGGAGGAGAACTGGTAGGTCCGGGAGTTCAGAATCAGGCGGTAGAGGTGTTTCTGGTCGTAGCGGCTGGCGACCAGTTCTTTCTCCAGGCAGGCCAGCAGCGCCGGGTTGCCGGGCGGGTTGTCGGCGCGGATATCATCCGGCTCGTGGATAATCCCGCGCCCCAGCAGCCAGGCCCAGGCGCGGTTGGCAATATTGCGCGTGAACCAGGGGTTCTTCGGGGTGATCAACCAATCGGCAAAGACTTCCCGCGGGTCGCGATCCGGAGACAGCTTGACCCGCTTGCCATCGGGGAGGACGGCGGTCTGCGGCGCAGTGTTGGTTGGCGGGGCAGGCGGGGCGTTGGAGGCGCCGGGTGAGGCTTGGGCGCCGCCGGTGAGGGGGTCCCAGAAGACGACTTCCTCCTTCCACTCGCGGGTGGGCTTGTAGCCAATCTGCGAGAAGAACGCGGCCATGCCCGCCAGCCGGTCTTTGGGCCAAGACTCGGCTCGCGTGCCCATGAAGCTCAGGGCGACCGCCGTGGCGATGCCATCAGGGGTGCGGTTCTGGATCGCGCGGTAGAAGTTGACCGGGCCGACGCGGAAGTTGCTGCCGCTGGCCGTGAGCATCTCGCGCACGAACTGGTCATAGGGTTTGTCCTCCGCCAGGGACGCCCGCACCCAGCGATGATAGGCCTGGGCGGCATTGGGCCAGAGGTTGACGGGGAATTCCGCCTTGATCCGCAGCAGGTCGCCCCATTTCATGGCCCAGTAATCGGCGAATTCATCCCGCTCCAGCAAACGGTTAACCAGGCGGCGGCGTTTGGTCTTCGTGTCCGGGTCTTGCAGGAACTCCCGGACCTCCTGAATGGCGGGCAAGGTGCCGATGACATCCAGATAGGCCCTTCGGATAAACACCGGATCCGAGCAGAGCGCGGGCTGGATGCCCAGCTTCGACAACCGGGCCAGGACGAGCTTGTCAATCTGCGACTCAGGCGCCGGGACACCCGAGCACTCAAAAACGCTTGCCTCCGGCTGTAGGGCTGCGGCTTGCGCCGCGAAGGCCAGGAGGACCGCTATCAGGCTCAACGCTGTTCTCATCGCGTCTCTGCATCTGCGCTTGCAGGACTGCCAGAAGCTAGTTCTTTTCCCGGACATTGCCAATCAAAGTGTCCGGCCCGGTGAGGAGAGCGGGCGCAGTTCGCTCTTGCGCGTCCCGGGAACAAAGGAGCAAAGTCCCGGCCGTTCAATCATATGATCACTCAAGAACCTCTCCTGGCCGTTGGCATCTGTGAGCGCGAGCCTGAGATTCGCGGAGCGCTGAACGGGCGGTTCGCGCTGCCTGACGGGACGGCGTCGAGCGGCGAGTTCTCGGTCCGGCCGGATCACGGGACCCTGGTGCTGACCGGGAGCGATGGACGGGAGCTGGCGCGCGCCGCCGAGATCCGGCTGGCGCCGGAAGGGAAGGCCACGTTCACCCTTCGGGGCGTGACGATCGGGATCAACTTCCACTGGGAACGCAAGGAGGACCAGACTTTCGAGGGCGGGTTGCGGTTGCTGGCGGGCGCCGGGGGCACCCTGACCGCGATCAATGATGCGGGTGTGGAGCAGTATCTCAAGAGCGTGATCTCATCGGAGATGAGTGCGCAGGCGCCGCTCGAGCTGTTGCGGGCCCATGCAATCACCTCGCGGAGCTGGCTGGTGGCGATGCTCGAACGGCAGAAGCGGTTCCGGAACGTCGGCGGCCCCGCCCGGCGCGGGCGGGAGAGCGCGGAGGAGATTGTGCGGTGGTACGACCGGGAGGACCACCGGGATTACGATGTCTGCGCCGACGACCATTGTCAGCGGTATCAGGGGATCACGAAGATCATTTCGGCGACGGCGGAGCAAGCGGTGCGGGACACGCGCGGGGTGTTCCTGGTTCACGGCGGCGAGATTTGCGATGCGCGGTATTCAAAATCCTGTGGCGGCCGGAGCGAGGTGTTCGCCAGCGCGTGGGAGGACCTTTCAGTTCCTTATCTCGCGACAGTGTCGGACGCCGCGGTCGAGCGTCCGCTGATCAGTTCCGAAGCAGATGCCGAGCGGTGGGTACACGCATCGCCGGAAGCCTACTGCAACACGACCGACGGGAACATACTGCGACAGGTCCTGCCATCATTCGACCAGGAGACGACGGATTTCTATCGCTGGACGGTGAGCTATACGCAAGAGGAGCTGGCGGCGCTGTTGCACAAGCGGTCCGGGATTGACTACGGCGCGATCCACGGGCTCGAGCCGCTGCAGCGGGGTCCGTCGGGACGGATCACGCGGCTTCGAATCGTCGGGTCCCGGCGGGCCGTGGTGGTGGGGAAGGAACTGGAGATCCGCCGCTGGCTCAGCCCTTCGCATTTGTACAGCAGCGCGTTCGTGGTGCAGACTGACGGCGGCACACAAGGCATTCCCGTGAGGTTCACGCTCAAGGGAGCGGGATGGGGTCACGGGGTGGGCTTTTGCCAGATCGGCGCCGCCATCATGGCCGCGAGAGGGTTTCAGGCGGAGGCGATCGTAAAACACTACTTTCGCGGGGCGGAATTGAAGAAGCTGTATTAGCGACCAGGCCGGTGTTTCCCGGGAGCGATTAGGGCACCGCGAGTTGGCGCTTGAGCAAATGGGTAACCGCTTTGACAGCCAGTTCGAGCGGGAAGACCGGTTTAGCGATCAGGTCGTGGCCGCCGCTTAACACGCTGTTGGCGCGGCTTTCGAAGTCGCTGTGGCTGGTGACATAGATCACAGGGACCTGCTCGTAGCCGGGCAGGCGGCGGAGGTTGCGGCAGAGCTCGAATCCGTCCATACCGGGCATTCCAATGTCGAGGAGGACAAGGTCGAAATGGCTTTCCTGGAGCCACTGCAGGGCCACCAGGGGGTCAGGCGTGCTGCGCGCGCTGAGCTGGGCGCGCTGAAGGGCGGCCACGACGAGCCGGTTGTTCAAGGCATCATCATCCACCACCAGGACCTGGGCTGAAAGCGGCACCTCGCGCTCCGAGCGGCGAGCACAATCAAAGAGCAGGACGAGGAAATCAACCGTCGCCGCGACGGTGCGCAGGACGGAGGGGGTGATCGCCGCCGGCTCGCCGGTGAGTTCGAACAGGAGCGCCTCGAACGCGCTCGTCATCTGTGCCAGCCGGTGGCATCCCGCCAGCCCGGCGATGGCGGCGATGAAATGGATGCGGCGACAGAGGTTCTCCAGGCCCAAATAACGCTCCCGGTCGTTGGAGACCGTGACAAAGGCCCGGCAGAGGCGGCGCAGTTCAACGCACGTCGCGGGAGCACGCTCGAGAAAAGTGCGGTGAGCCTCGGCCTCGCCTTCGGCCGCGTCGGCGCTGGCAGGTGGTGGCGCGGGCTCGGGTTCCGCCGCCGAGGCAGGGGCGGCGGTATCGGCCGGGCCGGGCGGCAGGGGTGTTTGCGGAGCTGGCGGGGTTTGCGCCAGTGCTGCGAGTAACTCCGCAGTGTCGTCGCTGCTGGACTTGCCAGCCAAGATGTCCTGGATGGTGGCGAGCAGGAGCGACGGGGAGCAGCGAATCTTAAGGAGCGCCTTTTGCACGCCAAGCTTGGCGGCTTCTGCGGCCAACTGGTTCATGTAGGAGTTGGACAGCACTACCACCGGCAGGCTTTGGAGTGGGGCCTGCGAGCGAATGAACTTCAGGACGTCCACGCCGCTGAGCCTGGGCATCATAAGGTCGAGCACGACCACGTCCGGCTTGCTGGCGCGGAGGGAGTTGATGGCGGCCAGGCCGTCGGCGGCGGTAGCCACCTGCACGCCCTGCTGCGACAGCTTTTCCTGGTACAATCGCAAGACGACCGGATCGTCATCCACGAGCAGTACCTGCTTCGTTGGGAGTTGGTTAACGTGCTGGCCCGGCATCGCAAGGCAGAGCTTACCGTGAGAAAAGCGGGCGGGAAAGGGAAAAACTCTTAGCGCATCCAGGCGGGGAAGAAGCTCGCCCCCTGGTTGTCGGCGTAATTGATGTCGAAAGCGTTATGCCAGGGCAACCGCCACAAGTGGCGGGTGCGGACCCAGCGGGCGGAGCCGTCGAAGAAGCTAATCTGGATGCCCTTGCCATGACGTTGCATGGCAAAATGCTTGAACTCGTAGCCGCTGCCGGACCATTCGCCGTTGAAGGCGGGGCGCGCGCCGTCGTTGCCCGTCAGGTCGGGCCCGCCGCCGCGCCACATGCAATCGGCCATTAGCGGCGTCTCCGTCGGCCGCGGCGGGGCGTTGATCTTGCGCCAGTTCCTCTTGGTGTCGCGCCCCTGGAGAGCGGCCACGCCGGGCGGCGGGTTGTAAACCCAACAATTCACTCCGTAGCTGCCCAACGTGTTGATGGGGGTAGTGCTCACCGGGTCCGGCACGGGGAACACGCAGGCCGTGGTTGGGCCGCCATAGTTGACCGCAGTGGGATCGGTCACGGGGACGCTGGTTTCCTGGGCTCCCGACCCCCGCCGCCGCACCGCGGTGGGGCAGAGCAGCAGGTAGGGCTTCCTGCTGTAATAGCGGTTCAGGGTGAACAGCCATTCGCCGCGCTCCCAGGTGACGTCATCGCCCTCGCTGAAGGAGCCGTTGTAATCGTCCGTGTACCTGGTACCAGATCATGGACCATTGTTTGAGGTTGGAAATGCAGGAGATGTTGCGCGCCTTTTCCTTGGCGCGCGAGAGGGCCGGCAAGAGCAGCGCCGCCAGGATGGCGATGATGGCAATGACAACCAGCAACTCGATCAGGGTAAAGCCACACTTTCCGGTGCGCCGGAAGCCGGAGGCCTCAACGGTCTTGTGTTCGCTATGGACTTTCATGGTGCCCATTGTTCTGGGGCGCGCCACGCGCGCTGGAGGCGATTCAACACCCGGGGGGGGCACTTGGCAATAAGAGAATTTTTTCAGTCCGGGTAGCCGTCGGGGTGTTGTTTGTGCCAGGCCCAGGCGGTAGCGACGATGCTTTCGAGGCTGGGGTATTTGGGTTTCCAGCCCAGCTCGCGCATGGCCTTTTCGGCTGAGGCGACGAGGCGGGGAGGGTCGCCGGGGCGGCGCGGTTTCTCGATGGTGGCGATGGTCTTGCCAGTGACCTTCTCGCACATGCGAACCACTTCGCGCACCGAGTAGCCGTCGCCATTGCCGAGGTTGTAGAAGCCTTGCCGGCCTGGCGCCAGGCCGAGGATGTGCGCCTGGGCCAGGTCCAGGATGTGAATGTAATCGCGGATGCAGGTCCCGTCGGGGGTGGGATAATCAGTGCCGAAAACCTCGCAATGGGGCTTCCGGCCGAGCGCCACTTGCAGGACGTTCGGGATGAGATGGCTCTCGATCCGGTGATGCTCGCCGAACCTGTCGCTGGCGCCGGCGGCGTTGAAGTAACGGAAGGCGATGAACTCCAGCCCGTGAATGCGCTGATACCACTGGAGCATCTTCTCGAACATCAGCTTCGATTCGCCATACGGGTTGATGGGGCGCTGCGGCAAGTCCTCGGTCATCGGCAGGCGGTCGGGCGGGCCATAGGTGGCGCAGGTGGAGCTGAAGACGAACTTCTTCACGCCGCATTCGACCGCCGCGTCGAGCAGCTTCAGGCCATTCGCGACATTGTTGCGGAAGTATTTGCCCGGGTTCGTCATGGATTCCCCGACCAGCGCGTTGGCCGCAAAGTGCATGATGGCGTCGGGCTTCGACTCCTGGACGGCGTTGAGGATGTGGTTCTCCTGCTCGGGCCGGCCCAGGATGAATCGTGCCCGCGCGTCCACCGCCGAGCGATGACCCTCGCTGAGGTCGTCATAAACGGTGACCTGGTGACCGGCCTCAAGCAGGGCCTCGGAGCAAATCGAGCCGATGTAGCCGGCGCCGCCGGTGACGAAGACGTTCATGGCCGCCAAGCTAGTCAGGCCGGGAAGGCGACTCAACGGAAAAGGGGTTGATACGGCAGGTCTGGGCCTGGGGTGCGGCCTGGGGGCGTGCCCAGAACAAAGCGACTCGCGTTCCAACCCAGCACCCCGAACCGACGGGAAGGGTAGCAGAGGCCAACCTCATTGTTGGCGCTGTGTTCTCTATTGCTCCTCTATTGTTCCTCTATTGTTCCTCTATTGCTACACGGGTTTCCTTCGTCTCGTCGCCGCCTGCCCGCCGGGGGACCCGCCCGTTTGCGCCCCCTCGCGCTGGGTCGCTTCTTACAGACTTTCCAGGCTTGGCGACTATTCAAACCCGGCCATTGGGGGAGCCTCGAAGGGCTCGGTCGGCGGCCCCGAGTGGCGGCGAGTGCCGAGAACTGCGGTCGCGGCGGAGCCCGGCCAGCCCGGGCCGCAAGAGCTGGTGCTGGCCGAGGAGGAACTGCCGGTTACTTGGGCGGCGGGCTCAGGACGATGAAGTCGTCGCGGCGGTTCTTCTTCCAGGCGGATTCGTCGTGGCCCGGGTCCACGGGGCGGTCTTTGCCGTAGCTGGTGGTGTCCACGCGGGTGGGGTCAATGCCCAGGCGGATGAGTTCCTCGCGCACGGCCAGCGCGCGGCGCTCGCCGAGGGAGCGGTTGTATTCCTCGGTGCCGCGCTCGTCGCAGTTGCCTTCGACTCGCACTGCCTTGGCCGAGTTGGCCTTTAGGTAGTCCGCCACCGCGGCCACCTTGGGCTTCTCGCCGGTCTTGATGACCGAGCTGTCGAAGTCGAAAAAGACCGTTTCGGTCTTGAGAGCTTGCGCGTCCTCGATCCAGCCTGCATGCGCCTCGGCCGGATTCTGGGGAGTACCTGTTGGCACGCCGAATGGCTCTGTTCCTGTCGTCTCACCGGGCTTTATTGCCCCACCGGGGCCCACATCTGCCGGCTTCCCGGTTTTAGCTCCCGGGAGCTCGGTTACGCCGACGGGTTTCTTTTTGCAGCCGGAGGCTGCGACGGTCAGGACTAATCCGATGACCAACAGGTTAACGAACTTGTTCAGTTTCATATTCTTACCTTTCATGGACGGGCTTATTTGGCCCAACTGGGTTGCGACTGCGAGCTAATTCCCGAAATACGGGAAACATCTTTATACTGTTTCGTCGGTACGTCAAGCAGAGAGAGCACATAACGCCCGCCCCGCCGGCGACCGAAGGCGAGGGTCCGGGAATTGGGGGCCCAGGACGGGTCTTCGCCTTCGACCAGTGACACCACCGCGCCACCCTCGGCGGGCACGACGCAGATTTGGAACCCGGAGCGGTATTGCGCCGTGAAGGCGATCCACTTGCCGTCCGGCGACCAATCCGGCTCGGTGGGACTGGGCGTGCCGCTGGTGCCGATGACTTGCAGCGCGCCGCCCGTGGCGGATATTCTGCACAGGGTTCGGCGCTCTCTCTCCTTAGCCGCGAAACAAATCCATTTTCCGTCCGGCGACCAGCAGGGCGACGACTCGTCCTGCGGCGACTTGGTCAGCCGCTTCAGGTTACCGCCGTCGGCATCGCAGACGTACAAGTCGGTCCAGCCGTCCTTGCTGAGGATCATGGCGACTCGGCTGCCGTCGGGCGATGATGCGGCTGGGCTCATGTTCGACCCGCCATACCGGGCGAAGGCGCGGCGCGCGCCGGTGGCGAGGTCGTGATAGAAGATGTCGGCGTGGTTAAGCTTGTAGGAGACGTAATAAAGCGCCATGTGGCCCGGCACCCAGCACGGCGCGGCGACGAGGCTGCTGTCCTTGGTCACCGGCTGGGGGTTGTGGCCGTCGAAATCGGCGATGTAAATCTCGCTGTTGGGGCTGTTCTCGCCTTTGCAGGCGAACTTGGTTAGGGCGATGCCTTTGCGGCCGAGCGCCTGGAGGAAATCATCGGCGAAGGCATGGACCTGGCGGCGCAGCGAGGCGCCGGAGTAAGCCTTGGAGACGAGCGTGCTCTTGTTCTGGGGATCGGTGGCCTTGGCTTGCAGGTTGCCGTTGTTGCTGCCGGTGATCAGGTATTGCGCCGCCTCGGCATTGGTGAACGCGAAGCCCTGGACATACAGGTCAAACTGGAGCGTCGAGGCGGCCTCGCCGGTAAGGCCGCTCATGGAAACCCAAATGGGCTTGGCGTCTGCCGGGTTCGAAAGCCCTGGGATCGGCGGCAGCACCACCTGGGCGAGAGCCGCGCTCCGATGAACAAGGTGAGGAGAATGAAGTTGCAGGGGGTGCGGTTCATGCCGTGCCTCGTTTGGTTTTCATATTGAAAGGGATGATGTAAGTGCGCTCTTCATCTTTGCTGCCCTGAGGAAAGGGGCGCCCGATATTGGTGACCTTATCCAGCGTGCGCTGGACCGAGGCGTCCACAACGCGCATCGCCGGAGCGCTTAGTAATCTTTTGGCTACGACCGTGCCATCGCGGGCGATCGTCACGCTCACCTCGACCGTCGCGTCTTCAATGGTACGCATCCTCCGGTCGCACCCAATAGCGATCAAAGACCGTCAGCACCCACGCACTCGTAGCCGGCATACGAGGGTCCACCGCCACCCGGGCCGTAACTTCCGTCGGCACCGCCGCCAATCTTCGTCGGCGAGCCTGTGCCGGATTTGATGTTGCTCAGCGAGCGGTCAAAGGCGCCCTTGATCCGGTTCTTCATCGCCAACTGCTCGCGGGCCTGGCTGTCTTCGGCGGAAGTGTCCTTGGAGGTGGACTTCGCATTCGGGTTCTTCACTACCAGCTTGGTGCTGACTTCAGGTTTCCGCTTGGTGGGCTTGGTGTCTTTGGATACCTCGAGCGATTCCTCGGTAGTTTTCGGCGGCGCGACTTCCTTGACCGGCGGCGTTGGTTCCGGCGGTGCGGGTGCCGGCGTCGGCTGGACCACTGGCGCGGGCGGCGTCGGCGCGGGCGGTGCCGGCGGCGCGGGGCTCGGCGGGCGGCCGGCATTGGGATTGCCGCCGCCGACGAAGGGCGAGTCGGTCAGGATGTCGGGGATGAAGGTAATCAGTTGGACATCGCTCTGCTTGGGGTTGGACGCCAGGAAAGCCGGGCAGACTACCAGGATCAGCACCAGCAGCAGGTGCAGGCCCCCCGAGGCGATAAAGCATTTCCGGTAGAGACGGCTCATCGGCGCGCAGGGGGTTGGGTCCGCAAAGAGTAACGCGTGATCCCGCTCTGCTGGCAGCCGCTGATCAGCGCCGCCAGCTCTCTGGTCCGGCTATTCTCATCCGCGCGGATGTACACGACGAGATTGTTATTCAGCCTGAAGTCCGCGGCCAGTTCCCGGATCAATTGATCAAGCCGCATGGGGTGCCCTTTCAGGGCGTAGGTTCCCTGCGGGGTGATCTCCACCGTGCGAACGTCTTCTTTCGGGATGCGCTTCTCGGTCTGGCCCTCGACCTTCGGCAGTTTCAGCTCCAGCCCCTTCTCCAGCAGCGGGGTGGTGATGACGAAGATGATGAGCAGCACGAACGCGAGGTCGAGGAGCGGGGTGATGTTGATCTCGCTCAACGTCACCAGGGCACTGCGTTGTGAGAAGCGGCGCATACCAACTTCAGCCCTGACAATGAAACTCAACCACAGATGGACACAGATGAACACAGATCAGAAGTGTCCCGAACCGTGGTGTGCCACGGCGAAAATCCGTTTGCCGGGCAGTCACATGAGACAGGTGCCCCGCCGGCAACAAGGCCCACAGAATCTGTGTCCATCGGTGTTCATCTGTGGTTCTGTTCGACATACGTACGGCTTCGGGTCAGCAACTAGTCTTCCTCAAGGTACTCCGTTTCCATCTTGGACACCAGCTCCTGGGCGAAGTTGTCGAGTTCGACCGTCATGACGCGCAGGTTATGGACCAGCCAGTTGTAGGCGAACATGGAGGGGATGGCGACCAGGAGGCCGGCGACGGTGGTGAGGAGGGCGGCGGAGACGCCGGGGGCCATGGCGGCCATGGTGGCGACGCCCTGCTGGGCGATGTGGCCGAAGGTGCTCATGACGCCCCAGACGGTGCCGAGCAAGCCGAGGAAGGGCGCGCCGCTGACCGCGATGGCCAGGAGGATGAGCCCCGACTCCAGCTTGAGGGACTCCTGCGCCACAGCCGTTTCCAGGGTGCGTTTGACGTGCTCGATGCCTTTGAGGGAGACGAACTTCTTCCGGCCGTTGCTGTCGGGGTTCTTGAGGCGGGCGTCCAGTTCGAGGCTGCCGGCCTGATAGACCATGAAGAGGGGGCAGCCGTCGGCCTGGACCCGGCGGTCAAAGAGGTCGAGGACATTCTTCTGCGTGCGGTATTCGGTGTTGAAGAAGTGGTTGAGCTTCTTGGCGCGCCGCATCTGGACGGCCTTGGCGATCATGACGGACCAGGCGACAATGGAGAAGATGACGAGGCAGAAGACAACGGCTTTGCCTTCGGGTGTGGTGCGCCGCCAAATGAAGAGCATTTCAGCTTCATTGACGCTGACGGCGGCGGCGGCTAAAAAGACGGGTACATTCATTCCGACACGATCTGCCTGTGACTCCGCGAACTTGGTCGTGAGGAATAGAAGCGCCCAAGCGGAACTCGGTCAAAAAACAACCAACTCAGCCCGAAAAGCAAACCCAATAGCAATACTTCTAACAGTGTCTTCAATAAGTGCAAACAGAAAATCGAGAAATATTGTAGGCGGCGCCGGGGGGTTGTCCAGACTGCAGTTGACGCCTCGAGAGGATTGCGCAGCCCGTTGCCGGGGTGCGGCACAGGTGCCCGCCCCACGCCATTATCCTCTCATGTTCATCATCCCGGAGGGACTCATGACGCAGGCCTCGCGAACCCCCAGCGTTGAAACGCTGGGCTATTGTCGTTTGTCTCTCCGAGACAGAGACGGAACTCCGGTTTCCCGTTGGTGGTTATCGCCTGTCGGTTCGACTGAGGAAGGAGGCGGATTCCCAATGTCTAGAGGCCCTGCGGGCAATTTCAGACATCCACTCGACTCGCAGGGTGTAAGGGTCCTTCAAAGTGGTTGCAGGACCGACCCAAGCTCTTGTCCCGGAGGGACCTGCGACCTTAGCGGTAGCTATTCAGTAGCAGGGGAGCGCGCCCGCCCCCGGGTGCAGTGGTTGGCGCCCCCGCCAGGCACTTGAGAAGACGGTCAAAACCACGCACTATTGAGTGACCTAGCCGGCGCCTCGGCCACCCGGCGAGGGCGCCGGGTGACAGCGCCCGAGGGCGGGCGCGCTCCCCAAAAACAAATGCATAGATACGGCTTAAGGAAGCGCTGATTAATTCGCCCAGCATTTCCAATTTGTGATTTTACGCCCACAAATCAGGGGTAAATAATCGCGGATCAGTCTTTAATCAGCGCTTCCTTAAGGAAGCGGCGGCCTATTGGCTCTTGATGCGATAGAAGACCGAGGTGCCGGTGCCTACGGCGGGGATGGCAAAGGAACCCGGCGTGGAGGTGTTGGTGGCGACGCGAGTCCAGGCGTTGAGTGGGGTGGCGAGACCGGCGGACTTGAGCAGGACGAACTGCGAGCCGCCGCCACCACTGTAGGTCAGGGCGGTGCCGACGATGCCATTGAGCCTGAGGCAGGTGTTGGAGCCGACCGGCAGGGCCAGCAGGCGGACGGTGACCGGCTGGTGGGTGTCAAGCTGCGGATAGGCGAGGGGCGGTTGGTTGAAGAGAAGGCGGCACCAGCGGGTGCTGTAATTGTCCAGGAACTGCCATCGCACGCGGCAGGAATTGGTGCCCGAGAAGGCATTGTTCTGGGCAATCCTCGTGGAGATGGGGGCGCTGAGGAAGGAGCTAGGGGGCGGGATGGGGGCGGCGTTGGGGTTGGCGAAATGGACGTTCGGGGTGGTGTTGGGGAAGCCTTCAAAGTCAGCGATGACGTTTGTCCCGTTCATGATCTCGTCGATGTAAAGGTCATAGGGGCCGCTGTCGAGGTCGTCGTCATCCATGCCAATCGCCAGAGATTCCAAGGCGGCGAAAGAGTTGGTTTCGGTCAATTCGATCCCGGTGAGCCAATTCCAACAAGGATCGGTTGCCCAATCAAAGTAGAAGGTCTGCCAGCAGGTGCCGGGCGTCACTACCCAACCACCCCGGGGCCCGGTGTGGAATTCGAATCCTCTTCCGTTGGCCTTAAGCCAGTAGAGGGTGCCGGAGCCAGTGGTGGGGGTGCCGACGGGGCCGGTGAAGGCGGCATTCTGGACACAGCCCAGGCTGATGTTCATTCTGGGATTAGCCCCGCCGCCGACGATCGGGCCCAGGAGCGGCTGGTCGCTGGTGCAGGGTTGGCCGGCGGCGTTGAGCCTGGTCTGGGTGGCGGTGATCATATCCCCTTTGATCAACGGGAGGACGGTGGGCACGGAAACTGTTCCGGTGGCGAAACCGGGGGCATAGTTGGTCCAGCCGATGACAGTGGTCCGGTTGGCATAGACGGTGATGTTGGTGGCGCCCGTGGACACCCTGGTTACGTTGACGTAATCCTGGCCGGCGGCCAGGGGGCCGGTGATGCCGACCGGCGGGGCAACGCCGCAGCAGGGGTCGCAAATGGTCTCAAACCGCACTTCGTCCATGTACCACCGGTTCGAGCCGCCTGAGGCCCAGGAGAAGGTGATGGTGGGCGTGGGGGAGGAGTTGGAGATGCTGCCGACCCAGTACCATTCGTTGAGGAACTGTTTCTGGAAGTAAGGCGTGTCGATGCCCAAGGGCGCCGCCACGCTGTTCGTGTCGTAGAGGGTGCAACCCGAGGTAGCGACGATGTTGACGTGGATGTCGGTCGGACAACTGCCGGTGGTGCCTTTGGTGACATAGACTTTGTAGGTGCCGCCAGTACAGGTGAGGTTGGGGGTGACGGTCCAAGTGGCATTGGTGGAGACGCCGAATCGGGTCTTGCGCGGGGCGATGCCGGCGGGCACGGCGGTCGAATAGGTGGCTGAGGTTGTGGTTGTCCCGAGGTTGTCGCAGCACGAGGGCGGGCAGGGGGTTAGCGTGCCACTGGAGTCGAGGGTGGAGGTGACGATGATGTCTTCGGCCCGGGGCGAGACGGGGCCGAGGGCGAGGGGCGCTAGCACGGCAAGCAGCAGCCGGACCGAGGGCACGGAGGAGAATTCGCGCATAGCATGCATCCGCAGGTTCGCGGCGTTCGGTGTTGATAATAAAGTGAAACGAGTCTCCTGACTCTTGGTACCATGGTGCGCGGGCGGCTGGGCTTGTCAAGCCTGCAGCCATACCTGCCGTGTTTCAGCTACTCGGCAATGTAAATCAGCCAGCCGCGCTTGGGTTCGACGGGAATGGGCTGGTCTGGGCGCCATTCTTTGGTGGGCTGGAAGTCTTTGATCTCCGGGGCGAGGAACCGGGCTTTGGCGGCGTCCAAGCCAAGCGCCTTCCAGTTGATCTGCAGGTGCACGTCTGTTTTCTCCGGCGCCCAACTGGCCAGGGCGACGAGGGTCTTGCCCGGTTTGACGTAAGCGGTTGCCAGCACATCCTCGCGGCCAGTGCGAACGGGACAATCCTTTTCCCACCAGCCGAGCATGCGTGCTTCGCCGATGCCGAAGTCGTCCCAGACCTTCCATATCTGGCGTGGGTCAGAGGCCGGGCCAGGGCAGGCGCAGGGTCATGCCGAAGAGTCATGCCGCGCCAGGGGTTGCCGCCGCCTTCGAGCATGTCGCCCATGAGCCCGAAGGGAATGCCGCTGCACTCGACGAGCCATTGCTCGGGGGTCATGTCGTCGTATTTGAAGCCCTCGCCGAACCAGAGGCGGTTCACGTAAGGGAAGAACTCGGTGTATTGATTGGCCGGGCCCTTTCGAGAACAGCGTGTTCGAGTGCAGGTCAATCAGGCAGCCGGGCCGGGCGCGGTCGAGGACCTTGCGCACGCGCTTGAGGATGGTGCGGTCGTAGGCGACGTCGTCGAGGTAGAGGCCGTCAATGGGGACATTGCGCGCGAGCCAGTTGATGCCCTCGACGTAGAAGTTATACCAGCGCGAGGCACCGCTGGTGAGGATGGCGGCGTCCACGACTCCGCCCTCGGCCACGTTGTACCAGGCGGGCGTGTAGCCGGTGGCCAGGTGTTCGCGCAGCCACGGGAACCCGCCGCCGGGGCCGCCGGCCAGCACCTCGTCGCCCAGGCTGCGCAACGCCCACAACTCGGGCAGGTGCGTGGTCAGCTCGCGGACGGTGTAGTAGATCTTCACCTTGCGGCCGGCGGCCTGGTTGGTGCGACAGAACGCGCGCAGCTTGTCCACGGCGAGGAACGGGTAGTTGATGAAGGGATTGGGGAGGGTGGCGTGGTGGACATTGATGACATTGATGTCAGGGAGCACACCAACGTGGCTGTGCCAGTAGCGCTCGCGGAAATGGGTAGCCGGGTCGAGCGGCTTGACCGGCGTGACGAGCAGGGAGAAGTCGAACGTGCGTTCCTCGCCCGCCTTCAATTCGAATGGGCCGGTGAAGACCTGGACCAGGACCTCGCCCTTCGGCCCGTTGGTGATAGTAACGCCGCCCTTGCCGCCGTTGAACCAGCTCGGCGGCGGCTTCGGGTGGTAGAGATTCTGCATGGGACCTTCGTAGGTGCTGCCGAGCAGCTTGACGTGCAGGCCGGCGTGGGCGTTGCCGATCCAGAAGCTGTTGTACGGCCCGGTCCAGCGCCAGGTGTAGTTGGTCGGCGTGCGACAGGCGGGCAGGCCGAGGCCCATGAACCAGGTGGCGACTTCGGAGCGGAGGGGGATTCTGAGTGAGAAGTTCGTCGCGCCAAAAGGTTGCCTGGCGCCGAGCGTGAATCTGCAGGTGAAGCAGCCGTCCGGCTCGAGTTTCGTGCTGCTGTTCCAGTGCAGCAGGTTGTTTCGGCCGATGCCCCGGAAGGTGATGCTGGTGGCGGTCTTGGTGGTGGAGCCGTCGCCGCGCTGAGGTTTCAGGAGCTTGCCCTTGAGTTCAGCCTGGTCCAACTCGAATTGGATCGGGCCGGCCAGCAGGGCTTCGCCCTCGCAACTGATGCCGCTGATCAGATCGGCCTCGCGGAAAGAGCCGGGCTGCGCCGTTCGTTGGGTGAAGCGCAGGGAATTGCCGCTGCCGGTTTGAATCATTTCGTAAGGGCGGACGACGGAATCATCGGCTCCGAGCGTCGAGTTCAGCCAGCGCAACCGGGCCAGGCGCCAGGGCTCCCCGTCTCCGCGGTCGGCCAGGGTCGCGGGTCGCACCTTGAGAGATAGGTTGACCGTGGCGGGCGGGGCGTTGGTGGGGCGGATGGTGACGGTAGCGCGGTGTTCGCCAGGCGCGGCATCAGGTGGGACATCCACACCGATCCAGAGCGGCTGCACCTTGCCCTGCGGGACGTTGATTCTCTTGTGGAAGGGTTTGCCGTCCCAGTTCGTGCCGCCGGTGTTGAAGCAGTTGAGCCACCTGGCGATGTCGCCTTTGAACTCGACGTCCAGCCCCGCGAGGTTCGTCCGCGCGGCCCAGACGCCGATTTGGAAGACGTAGAACTCGTTGCGCTGCGCCTCGCCGCGGAATTCGTTGCCGGGGCCGGACTTGACCCAACGGAGAGGCAATTCATCCGTCATGCGAATGGGGAACCGGCGGTCTTCGGGGAAGAGGAGGTAAGGTGGCGGGATGGGAGCGCGGCCTTCCGGCTGCAGGACTCTCGAAGCGCCGGGGTGCTGCAGCGTAAACGCTGCGCTCGGCTGCAGCAGCGCTTGAGCCTCCTCCGGGGTGGCGACGACTTCCATCGGGAAGAAGCTGTCGAACTCGGTGCGGGCTTCGAGGCGCACGACGGCGGCGCGGGGGAGCGTCTCCGTGTCGCGTGGCAAGCGGGCCTTCCAGTCGGGGGCGGCGGTGTCCTGCGGCGGGAGGTAATCGTGGTTATAGTTGCCCCAGCCCGGCTGCGGGGTGAAGGGCAGGTAATAGACGAAGTAATCGCCCGGGGCGGTTTGCGGCCGGAAAGCGAGCACGCCTTCAAAGCGGTCGAGGCGCAGGCGAGCGACGTTCGTGACGCGCTGGCTGGTCGCGCTGTCCACGAGGATGATTTGCTTGCGGTCGGGGTCGCGGTCGCGCCGCCGCCAGGGGATTTTGACCAGGACGGCGTCCGCCGGCTGCTCGACGCGCACCACGGCGCGATGGTTGCCCAGGCCCTCGTCCCACGGTTGGCTGGCGACGCCGTACGGGGCTTCGTCCAGGGCGAATGCCGAGCCTGCGCCGGTGACGGCGAGCAGCGCGGCAGCGCAAACCGGCCAGACAGAGGCCGCCGCGCAAAGGGTTAAATGAGGAGGCGCGCCTGATAGGAGGCTTGCGCGGGCTACCGAATTCCTACGGACAGTGATTCCACAGGCCGCACGGATTACCGACAGGCCGGAGCGCCGGCATGTTGCCGGCTTATACGGTCCGAACGGCCTAAGCCGGCAACATGCCGGCGCTCCGGCCGTGCAGGCGTGAAATGTCCGGGCTAAGTGCAGTGCAGGTTCCGCAGCGTATCCTCCATTCAGTGTATCGCCAAACATGCAAGACCTATGGCTGACCGTAATAGGCCAGGTCAAGCCTGGTAAAACGAATGCGGACCTTGGCGCGCACACGGTTGGTTCCGCCAAGGTCCGCTTCCCTCCTCACGCAAGGAGGGAAATCTCCAGGCCGATTCTAGGGTGCCGGCGGTTGGGGTTGGGCGGATTCGACCGCGCGATAAAACTGCATGGGGACACCCGCAACCTGGGCGGTGAAGCAGGTGAAGCGGCCGTTGCCGTCGGCGGTGCTGGATCCCACCGGCGTCCACACTGGTTTGGTCAGGGTGGGGGTGGCCTCGATGGTGTAAGTTTGGCCGGTGGTGCCTTTGCCGCGGAGGCGGAAGCTGTCAGCGCTCAGGCGATCCAGGAGGAGGACCGGGGGGCCGACGATCACGCTATAGGGTTCCTGCTGGACCTGGTTGGTGACCGTGATGGCTTCGCGCCGAGCATCGCCGGACACGTTGAAGGGGTAGTTGTCCAGGGGCGTCACCTTGGGGCAGGTGACGGTCATGATGGCGGTCTGGTTAGTGGGCTGGTTCCCGGTGAATCGGAGGGGGCTGGGGGAAAACTCGACGGTGGCTCCTTCCGGCAGGCCGAGGGTGCTGAGCGCGACCTCCAGGAGTCCGGAACCCTCCCGGACCACGGCGTTAACTTTGTACACGAGGACAGTGCCCGGGTTCGACGTGGCGGGCCATTCCGGCTCGATGCGACAGGGACACGAAGGTGGACATCGCCTGGCTGGTGCTGACGCTTGCCAGGCCCAAAACCATTCCGAACAAGATAGGATGAATTCGATTCTTCATATTCTTATTTGTTGGCAATGTGTGCATTGCTAAGTCTGCAGGCACTCTACCGCGGGGGCGAGAATCGCCAATCGGGGCAAACCGGGATTGTTTTCTCGGTGGTAGGCCGGAAAAAACTCCCAGGGAAACCCCGGGGAACGGGGGGCAGGGCGGCAGCGCGGCCTTGAGGGGCTGGCAGTGATCGGCGGGGGGGCGCGGCACCCCGAATGTTCAACAGAAGAAGGGGAGCATACGCCTCCGGCGTGTGGTTTGCGACGGCGCGCCGCAAACGCCGCACCCACGCGTCTCACCCGCCCAAGGGCGGGCCAATTTGTGCTCACGAGGCCGACGGCGTGACGCCGTCGGCAGCACGCGGGACGCGTGCGCTCCCCAAGTACAGCCAGAAGGATCCCGGTTAGCCTTAGTGGGCGGTGAGCTCGGCCAAATCGGTCGTGAAGGCATCTACATCTTCCGGGGTGGTGTCCCAACTGCACATAAGCCGGGCGCTATCCTGGCTGACGTGGGTGTAGAATTTCCACCCACGCTGGTGCATACCCTTGATGACCTCATCCGGGAGCCGGGCAAAAACCGCGTTGGTTTGGACGGGGTAGGCAATTTCGACGCGCGGCAGAGGGCGGATGGCTGCCTCGAGGCGGCGGGCCATGGCATTGCTCTGCTTGGCGTGGCGCAGCCACGCGCCGTCCTGCAACATGCCGACCCACGGCGCGGACAGGAACCGCATTTTGGAAGCGAGCTGCCCGCCCTGTTTGCAGCGATAGTCAAACTCGCGCGCCAGTTCGGGGTTGAAGAAGACAACCGCCTCGCCCAGCGCGATTCCGTTCTTGGAACCGCCAAAGCAGAGCACATCCACGCCGGCCTCCCAGGTGATTTCCTTGGGCGTGACCCCGAGCGCGACGACCGCATTGGCAAAGCGCGCCCCATCCATGTGGACGCGCTGGTGGCAGTGCCGGGCGACATCGGTGACCGCCCGCAGCTCAGCCAGCGAATAAACCGTGCCCAACTCGGTCGCCTGGGTCAGGCTGAGCACATGCGGTTTGGGATAATGGATATCGGTGCGCCGGCGCACGGCGTGTTCGACGGCGCCGGGCTCGACCTTGCCATCTGCGCCCGGCAGCAACAGGACCTTGGCGCCGTTGGCGAAGAACTCCGGCGCGCCGCACTCGGCGGTTTCGATGTGCGCCTGCTCGTGGCAGAGGATGCTGTGGTAGGACTGGCACAGCGAGGCCAGGGAAAGCGAGTTGGCCGAGGTGCCGTTGAAGACGAAGAACACCTCGCAATCGGTTTCGAACACGTCGCGCACGAGGTTGCAGGCCTTCCGGGTCCAGGTGTCGTCGCCATAGCTGACTTCGTGGCCCTGGTTGGCGTCGGCCAAGGCGGCGAATGCCTCCGGGCAAATCCCGGCGTAGTTGTCACTGGCAAACTGGCGGCGGGTCTTAGGATTACCACTCATGCGCCGAGGTTAAGCATTCGGGTGCCAGATGAAAGCAGGGAATTGGCGCCAAGCTCTTCTGAGGTCCCGAAATCCGAAGGAAGGCCGAAAACCGAACTCCGAATCCAAAACCGTCATGCAAGAGCGACCAGCCTATCCGGCCGGAACGTGTTCGGGATTCGGGTTTCGGCCTTCCGATTTCAAGTACACAGACGTCGGGTATCTGTCAGCGGACTGGACCCCAGACTAACCTGGATCCGGGCCAAGATGCGCCGATTCTGCTTGCGTTCGCGGCGCGGGTAAAATCTGCTCTGCCGAATGTTAGCCGCCGACAAGCCGTCTTGAGCAGCCATGTTCCTGGCCAAGTTCTTTCGCCGAAAGTCTCTTGACAGGATGGTCAGTGACACGGCTAAACCGGAGCACCAGCTCAAGCGCGTGCTGGGGCCGGTGCAACTGACGGCGCTGGGCGTGGGCGCGGCGGTCGGCGCGGGAATCTTCTCCAGTATCGGCAGCGCGGTCGCCGGCGGCCCCGAGCATGTGGGCGCGGGGCCGGCCATCATCTTGTCATTCCTGCTGGTGGCCGTGGCCTGTGCGCTGGCGGGGTTTTGCTATGCCGAGTTCGCGTCGATGGTGCCGGCCGCGGGGTCAGCTTACACCTACGCCTATGCGACGCTGGGCGAGCTGATCGCGTGGATCATCGGCTGGGACCTGATCCTTGAATACGCGGTGGGCAACGTGGCCGTGGCCATTTCCTGGTCCGGGTACTTTCAGGAACTGCTGCGGGGGCTGCACCTGGACTGGCCGAGCTGGCTGGGGGTGGATTACCGCTCGGCCTTGCAAGCGGCGCACCAGGTCGCCGCGATGCAGGCCGCGCACGCCGACCTGGGCGCGCTGGGTCCGGACACGCGGCTGGCGGCCGCGGCGTGGGCGGCCGCGCCGCAGGTGGCGGGGATGCACCTGGTGTTCAACCTGCCGGCGTTTCTGATCGTGATGCTGCTGACGGGGATCCTGGTGCTCGGGATTCGGGAGAGCGCGTGGTTCAACTCGGCCATGGTCGCGGTGAAGCTGGTGATCATTGTATTCTTCCTGGTAGTGGGCGCCTGCTACGTGCAGCCGGCCAACTGGACACCGTTCGCGCCGCACGGTTTTCATGGCATCGCCACCGGAGCGGCGATCATCTTCTTCGCCTACATCGGGTTCGATGCGGTTTCCACGGCGGCGGAAGAAACGCGCGACCCGCAGCGCAACATGCCGATTGGGATACTCGCCAGCCTCGTCGTCTGCACCGTTCTCTACGTGGCGGTGGCGGTGGTGCTGACCGGCATGGCCAAGGCCGACCAGCTCGGCACGGCGGAGCCGCTGGCAACGGCCTTTGCGGCGCGGGGCATCCATTGGGCGGCGGGGATCGTCGCCTTCGGCGCGGTCGTGGCGACGACTTCCGTGCTGTTCGTCTTCCAGCTCGGCCAGCCGCGCATCTTCTTCTCCATGGCGCGTGACCGGCTGCTGCCGGACTGGGCGGCTCGGGTGCATCCGAAATACCGCACTCCGCACGTGACCACGATTCTGACCGGGGTGCTGGTGGCGGGCTTCGCCGGGGTGAGCAACATCAACGAGGTGGTGGAGCTGTGCAACATCGGCACGCTGTTCGCGTTCGTGCTGGTCGCGGCGGGAATCCTGGTGCTGCGCCGGACTGACCCGGACCGGCCGCGGCCTTTTCGCACGCCCTGGGTGCCGTGGGTGCCGCTGGGGGCGATCGTCACGTGCGCCTGGCTCATGGTTGAGCTGCCCACGAAGACCTGGATGCGGTTCTTTTACTGGCTGATCGTGGGCCTGATGATCTATTTCCTCTACGGCTACCGCCGGAGCCGGGTGGGACAAGCGGCATGAACGAGACGAAGGCGGCTGCCGCGGAACCGAAATTCCTCCAGGGCCTCGGGCTATTCGATGCGACCATGCTCGTGGCCGGGTCCATGATCGGTTCCGGCATCTTCATCGTCTCGGCTGATATCGCGCGGCAGGTTGGATCCGCCGGGTGGCTGCTGGCGGTGTGGGGCATCACCGGGGCGCTCACGGTCGGCGCCGCGTTGAGCTACGGCGAGCTGGCGGCCATGATGCCCCGCGCCGGCGGACAATACGTCTATCTGCGCGAAGCCTACAGTCCGCTCTGGGGATTCCTCTACGGCTGGACGCTGTTCCTGGTGATTCAGACCGGCACCATCGCGGCGGTCGCCGTCGCCTTTGCCCGCTACTTCGGCGTCGTGGCGCCCGCGATTTCGCCGACGGTCTGGATCATTGCGCCGGTCCACCTCTCGGCCAATTACGCGGTGAGCCTCTCGACGCAGCAGTGCGCGGCAATCCTGATTATTGTGCTGCTGACGTTCATCAACTCGCGCGGGCTGCAGATCGGCAAGCTGATCCAGAATGTCTTCACCTCGGCCAAGACGCTTTCTCTCGTGGCGCTGATTATCATTGGCCTGCTGCTCGCCCGCAACGCCGAGGCCATCAGAGCCAACTTCAGCGACTTCTGGACGCCGCGGGGCGTAACGCCCGTCAGGCCGGATTTGTCCATCATCGGGACGGTTTCGGCGGCGGGAGGCGTGTTTGGCCTGTTCGTCGCGTTCTGCGTCGCCCAGGTCGGCTCGCTCTTCTCCTCCGATGCCTGGTACGACCTCACGTTCACTGCCGGCGAAGTGAAGGAACCCCGCCGCAACATTCCCCTCTCGCTCGCCGTGGGCACGGGCCTGGTCACGCTGCTCTACCTGCTGGCCAACGTCGCCTATCTCTGCCTGCTGCCGCTGGACAAAATCCAGAACGCGCCCGACGACCGCGTCGCCACGGCCGCTATCGAGACGGTGTTCAGCGGCGGCGGCGCGGTCATCATGGCGGTCGCGATTATGATCTCGACCTTCGGCTGCAACAACGGGCTGATCCTGGCTGGCGCGCGGGTTTATTACGCGATGGCGCGCGACGGCCTGTTCTTCCGGGCCACCGGCAAGCTCAACGACCGCCGCGTGCCGGGCGTGGGGCTGCTGCTGCAATGCGCCTGGGCCTGCGTGCTCGTGCTGCCGCGGACGCGACTGCGCGAGGCCACCGGCTTGCCCAAACTCGATGCCCTTACTGGCCACGAGCAATACGGCAATCTCTACGGCAACCTGCTCGATTACGTCGTATCTGCCGTCCTCATCTTCTGCGTCCTGACGATCCTGGGCCTGTTCGTTCTGCGGCGCAAACGGCCTGAGGCCGAGCGCCCTTACCGCGCCTTCGGTTATCCGGTGGTTCCGGCGCTCTATATCGTGGCCGCCAGCGCCATCCTGCTGGTCCTGCTGCTTTACAAGACGGAGACGACCTGGCCTGGCCTGCTGATCGTGATCGCCGGCGTGCCCATCTATTTTCTGTGGCGGCGCCGTGCGGCCGTTCAAACTGCCCCCACGCTGCGGCCGCCGAGGTAAGGACAACTGTAGCTGCCGCGGAAGAGGCGGCATGGGGCCATTGAACCCGTCCTCTCCGCCTTCGTGTTCCCTCACTTTTCCCTGGCCGTTCCCGCGCTGGCCCAAGAGCTGGCTGCCGCTGGCGCGCAAAGTTCAGCCGGAACTTCTCAGCCGTCTCAGGTCGGTCCAACCCTATTTTGTCATTAGAGATACAAGATCCGTGGCAACTGTTTTCTCACTTTCTCTAACATATTCTGTTGACAGGTTTCCCGATTTCTGCCAGAAACTATCTATTGAAGCTCAGGACTGCCTCAGTGTCCGGGGTTTGGGCTTTCGTAGCAGGAATGAGGACGAGGCGGAAAGAGTGAAGAAGAAGTCGGAGAATAGATTCGTAAGATAACAATTCAACCACAGGAAGATATGAAGACTCTCACATTAAAGTGGCTGCTGATTGGCGCTCTGGCAGCTTGTGTCACCTCGCAGGTATTGGCCGATGACATTTATCCGCCTCCGTGGCAGAGGGGCCTTCCCAATACAACCTACCAGGATTGGACTTTCATGTCCCCATCCAACGCCGTCGCGCCGGACTTGGGCATGTTCAACCCTAATGGGACTCCAGTGGCAACGATTAACGGCGGATTTTGGCATAACTTTTACGACAACCACGTTGGTGTCTGGTCCCCCTTGTCTCCCAGTAACAACCTTTCTATGACCTTTGACATCCCCAACACTCCGTATGATCCTAACAAGCATAAGGACGTGTGGATTCAGGTTACATGGCAGCCGGACTTCGGCGCTCAACCTTTCGTCACGGTGGACGGCAATCCAGCGCAACTTGTCCTGTCCCAACCAGTGGGAAATGGTGCCTGGTTTCAAAATGTCTATGAGTACTCTTTACCCTTCAACCCGAATTTTGAGGTTGTGGGTATCAGAGGCGCTTATCGACGTGGGTCAGGTAGTGATTGACACGATCTGCATTCCCGAGCCTTCCAGCCTCGTACTGTTGGGGGTGGGTGTGATCGGCCTGGTGCGTTACGCTTCGTGGAAGCGAAGACTGACGGCGTAGGCCATTTGGCGAACCGATTTATAAACCAATCGAGCCACCCGTACGGGTGGCTCTTTTTGTTGGGTCTCACGCCTGAGCCAACCCACTCCGCACTCATCTCCACCCGCATCGAGCGCACTTCCCGGTGAGGTGGTGGGGTTCCTGCCGCTCTTCTTGGTGGCGCTCCTCGGGACCAAGCGGCTGCGCCTCTTTAATCTCCCCTCTCTCCGACGCCTGGAGCGCTCCGGGTGGGAGAGCGCTGGCTCCGCACTTGCCGCAGCCCGTCTCAACCGCGCCTTCGCTTATCTGCGAACCGGCCGTCCGGAGGCGGCGGAAGCCGATTGCCAGGAGCTGCTCCACCCATTTCCCGCATCCTACCGCGCCTACCATGCGCTGGGAGAAATCGCCTGGCAGAAAAAGGACACCAAACGGCGATCCGGTACTACCAGCAGTCCCTCGCCAAGGCCGCCGCCGAAAGCGGGGAGGCCCGGTTCGTCGCTGCACGCCTGCAGTCGCTCCAGCCGAGCCGGCATTGAGTCCTGCGCTCTATATCGTGGCCGCCAGCGCCATCCTGCGGGTCCTGCTGCTTTACAAGACACAGACGACCCGGCCTGGCCGGCTGATCGTGATCGCCGGCGTCCCCATCTACTTTCTGTGGCAGCGCCGCGCCCATGGGAATGTGCTGCTATGAGCCAGAGACAGCTCGCGGACCGATGGGAGAGAGGAGGCCAATTAATGGTGAACATCAGACAATATCGGGATAGCCGGTTTGGGTCCCTCGGCCTAGCGTTCGCGCGGCATGCTGGCGCCCGAGCCCAGTCTCCGGTTGCGCGAGTCGGGGAAAAAGCTCAGAATGCGGTGGCATTGGCGCCGTCGGCCATCGGGTGACAGCCGACTCGCTGCGCCAGTCAGCAATTGCATTCGGCGACGAAGTTAGCGGTTTATGAAAACCATGAGAGCTCCGCTGGTTAAGCAGGCATCCAGTTTGGTTTTGGCGTTGGCACTATTTTCTGCCGGCGAGCGGCACGGCCGGGCGGAAGGCACAACCGCCGGCCAGTCCCTGCCCTCCGGGCCGGTCAGCTTCTCGATCACCAATCCGGCGGCGCCCGTTTATGACCTAACGGGCAGCTACCAATTTGACCAGGAAGTCACGGCGGCCGGCGGCCGGACGGTGAAGGTGGGATTGGCTTTCTCCGTGGCGCAGGATGCCGCGGGACGCTTGCACGGCTCAGGGGTGACCAATGTCCTGGTTGACAATGAACCCGTGGCGGCGTCTTACCGGGTCAGCGGGAGGGTCACCGGCGGCGGGAACAAAGCGGCGCGCGCGATGTTGTCCATCCGCTGGCAGGCGCAGGACCCCGCGGCCACCAATGGACCCTTCACGATTTCGGTCCAATACAACCTGGAGGTCAGAGCGGGCTTACTGAACGGACAGACCCGTGGCCGGGCGAGTTTTTTTCGGCTTGGCAGCGGCAGCATTAAGACTCCCATTGCCGGGGTGCCTTTACCGGCCGGCGCGGATGGGACCTGGCGTGTGAGAATGAATATCCAGTGGCCAGGCGGAACCGGGTCCATCATCCTGCCCAACGGCCGCAGCCTGCAAACCGGCCTGACCGACAGCTTCTCCGCTCGCTCGGGGCTCGCGCGCATCAAGCACGCGGGCACGGGAGGCGACCGGGGGACCACGCTGAGCGTCATCTTCTCCCCGGCCAGCGGTGCGCTCGATAGCCTTAGCGGAAGAGTCCTTGGCCAAACTGTTGCTCTCAGGAACCTGGGCGGGAGCATCGTCGGCCAGAGCATTGCCCAGGGGCCATCCTCTTTTGCCGGCGCGCAGGCCTGTCTCGAGTGCCACACGCCGATCCAGCAGATACTGAATAGAACCGTGCACGCGCAAGTTGGGGTGGAATGCGAGAATTGCCACGGGCCCGCTGCCAACCACGCGGCCAATGATTACGACCCCGTGTCCAGACCGCGCGTGGATACCGCCATCAATAGCTGTGCCCGATGCCACAACGATCCCAGCGCCTCATGGACCATTTCAAGCCAGCCCCCGGGTAATACGCCGCAGCAAGGCATATTGCTGGGTGTCCTCGGCGAACTGGCCTTTGGCCTACCCCATTCGGACCCGGCCTACCACGCGCTCTTTATTACCAACCAGTGCATCGGCTGCCATCTGCAAGGTTTCCCCTTCCAGAACCCGGCTGAGACGGCGATTAGCGCTCACAGCAACTATCCGGTCGATAGCTATGGTGTTTGTGCCGGTTGCCATGGAAGTGTCGTGAACACCAGCAATCTGGTGGTTTTCGCGAACTGGGTCGTCTCGAGCCAGATCAGTGGGCTGAAGATTTCCCTGGACACCTGGGCTACGAACAAGGCGCCCGCGATATTGGGAACGGCTGAGTACGGGACGAGGGCTTGGGAATACACCAGCCCAGGTGAGCTGTCACCTGGCGGGCCGGGACCCAATGCTGCCCAGCAAGCCCTGATCCCGGTCAACATCCAAAAAGCCCGGTTCAACCTATACCTCGCCTTTTACGACGGTAGTTTCGGTGTCCACAACGGCCCATACACGGTGGAGCTTCTGCAAACCGCGCAGACCTGGGTTGACCAGGAACTGATCCGCTGAAGCGCGCGAGGCCGCGCCGGCGAGCGACAACAATCAGACTATGAGAGAACTTAACTCCCGCGTGTCGGGCAGTCGGCACGCAAGGTATACACGATGGCTCGCGGCGGCGGGCACGGCGGGCGTGCTGCTCGGCGTGATTTCCTGCCAGACCGTAACGCGTTCGGTGGTGGTCCTGCCGGATGTTCCCGGGGCCAAGTACATTGGGTCCAAGGAGTGTGAACAGTGCCACGATAAGATATACCGCGATTTCGCGACCGCAGACCACGCGCGGCTGATTGCGCCGGGGCCCAACGCGCTGGGCGTCGGGTGCGAGTCCTGCCACGGGCCGGCCAGCCTTCACTCCGAGTCGGGCGGAGAAACCAAGCCGCCCTATAGCTTCACCGCCGGTCGGCCGCAGAGCGGCAGCTACGGCGCCCAGGTGCTGGTCGGAGCCGCTCGCTCGACCGAGACCGTCTGCTTCCGCTGCCATTTCGATGTGCGCGGCCAGTTCGGCCTGCCGTCGCACCATCCGGTGCCGGAGGGGAGGATGAGCTGCACGGGCTGCCATCCGCCGCATAAGGGCTCCGTTTACAAAGGCGGGGGCACGTCGCTGCTTTCCGAGAACGAGGTTTGCCTGGCGTGCCATCCGGCGCAGCGCGGGCCGTACGTGTTCGAGCACGAGGCGCTGCGCGAAGGCTGCACGACCTGTCACACGCCGCACGGCTCGGTCAACGCCAAGATGCTCAAGGTCCGTGACGCCAACCTCTGCCTGCGCTGCCACTTCCAGCAGGTGAGCGGCGGCAAGGTGCTGATCGGCGGCTCGGACCACACGCTGCGGCTGCAGCAAGGTACCTGCTGGACGGCGGGCTGCCACGAGGCCATCCATGGTTCGCGCGTCAGCTCTTCTCTGCGGTTCTAACCACCAACTCGAACCCCGATGAAAGCCAGAAACATGTTCCAGCCTGAACGGAGCGGGCGGCGCTGGGCGGCCTTGGTCGGCCTCTCGGTCAGTGTGTGCGCGCTGGCGGCGGCGGAAACCAATGCGCCATCGGCGGCCGCTGCGCCGGCCCCGAATACCACGGCCACCAATGCGCCGACGGCGGCGGTGACCAATGCTGCGCCGGCGGCCGAGGTCGCCGCGCTGACGCCCGAGCAGATGTTCGAGGGCGGCACCAACGCCTACAACAACTGGATCGAGTTTGCGGCCGGCGGCTTTATCACCAGCGGCAACAAGGCCCAGTCCCAGCAACAAAACCAATATCCCGCCAACGCCTTTGGCGGCATCTCGGATTTCCACTACCAGACCGACATCGCCAAGGGCACGACGATGACCCTGGACGGGCGGGGCATTTTCGATAATCACGACTACAAGCTGAGTCTGGGAGTGCAGCGGGAGAAGACCGGCTATCTGCGGTTCTCCGCCAGCGAGTATCGCACCTGGTACAATGGCGACGGGGGTTTCTGGCCGCCCACTGCCACTTACTATCCCCTGCGCAACAATGAGCTGGGCCTGGACCGCGGTGATTTCTCCGTCGAAGCCGGGCTGACGCTGGACAAGGTGCCACAGATGAAGTTCAAGTACGAGCACACGCTGCGGGAGGGAGAAAAGAGCTCGACCATCTGGGGCTACACCCATCCCGGCGTTGGCCAAGGAGTTCGCGGCCTCAGTCCCTCGGTCTATGACATTGATGAGAAGGCGGACATCTTCCAATTCGACGTGACTCACAATATCAAGTCCGTGGATGTGGGCGCGGGCTTTCGTTACGAGACGAGCAAGCTGAATGACTCGCTGAAGATTAACCAGTTCCCCGGCGAATCCGTCGAGCAGAAGATCACCGACAAGCAAGGCACCAGTTATGACCTGTTCAATGTTCACTCCTTCGCCGAGAGCTGGATCAAGAAAAATGTGATGCTCTCCGCCGGCTTCGCCTTCTCCGATTTGGACAACAACTTCAGCGGCAGCCGGAATTACGGATCGGACTATGACGTCAGTTACACGCCCAACTCTCAAAATGGCTTCGGTTACTACGGCCTAAGCGGCGGGTCCCACCTGACCGAATACGTCGGGAACGTGAACCTCTTCACCAAACCGTGGCAGAGTTTCTCGATCGTGCCCTCGGTACGCATTCAACAGCAGAGCGCGGATGCCAACTCGAGCGGAACCGAGACCTTGGGGGCCTATGCGCCGGTGCCTTTCAGCGGGACCAGCGAGCGCAGCGACCTCGATGTGCGCGAACGCCTGGATCTGAGCTACAACGGCGTCACCAACTGGGTGTTCTACGGTCGGGCTGAGCTGACGGAAGGCAACGGCAATCTCGATGAGCAGGGTGGGCTGGTGCCGATCAACGGGATCGGGATCCCGCCCGTTGACCGTCGCACAGACATTGACCGCTTCCTGCAGAAATACAGCGCCGGGGTGCGATGGTATCCCGCTCGGCGGCTCACGTTGGACGTGGGCGGTTACTACAAGCGCAACGAATACAACTACGATCATACCCTGGACAGCACCCCCAATGACAGCACCAGTCCCAACCGCTATCCCGCCTACCTGGTCCTGCAAAACTTCCAAACCTATGACGGGAACCTTCGGGTGACCTTCCGGCCCCGGCAGAACGTGACCACGGTCACCCGCTACGAGTATCAACAGTCAACCGTCCAGACGGGGCCCGATCCGGTGTCGGGCCTGGCCGAGTCGGATTCCTCCAAGACCACCAGTCACATCATCGGCGAGGATATCACTTGGACGCCCTGGTCGCGGCTCTACTTGCAAGCCGGCCTGAACTATGTCTTGAGCGAGACCAAGACGCCCGTTTCCGATTACACCCAGGCGGTGCTGCCCGCGCAGAACGACTACTGGACAGTGAACTTCACTTCCGGGCTGGTGTTGGACGACAAGACCGACCTGAAGGTGGGTTTCTTCTACTACCTGGCCAGCGACTACCAGAATAACGCGCCCGAAGGCGTGCCCTACGGCTCCGGCCTGGAGAATTATGCCATCACTGCCACGCTCACCCGCCGAATCACCAAGAATATCCGCTGGGCACTGCAGTACGCGTATTCGCACTCGCATAACGAGGCCTTCGCCAACTATCAGGATTACGACGCCCATCTGATCTACTCCACCCTGCAATACCGCTTCTGACCCAGCCACGCGCACATCCTGCGGACACCACCGAGGGCAAAACTGGGACCTGTAGGGTCAGCGCTCCTTTGCGCGCCGCCCTCGGGCCGCCTTCGCCGGGGCATCTTCTCAGCCGTGTTTATGCGGTTGATGTTGGGGAGCACATGCCTCCGGCGTGTGGTTTGCGGCGTCCCGCCGCAAACTTTCCTCTGCCGGACTGAACCACTAAATGGTGGCAGACGGGTGGGAGGACGAAGCCAACGGCGGGACGCCGTTGGGAGCACGCGGGACGCGTGCGCTCCCCACTCCCAACTGAATAGTCACGGCTTAGCGGGCGCTCTGGTCGCTCACCGGTTCATCGCCACCAGATCGAAGCCGCCCCAGCGGGCTCCCTGGTTCGGGTTCATGTCTTCGGGTTTCAGGGCGGCAGGCTTTGTTCTGGCCGCCGTTCCGTGGGCTTTAGGGCATCCCCCGTGATGTCCACTGATTAGACAGGTTTAGTGGCTTGACACTCTGTTTCCGGTCTGGGAGCATGTGGCTGAGCATGAGCGCGACTGGGAACCAATTCTCTTACAGCGACGCAGCCTGCAAGGGGCCAATTCCTGCCTGTTTGAATCTGAAACAACGCAGGCCCGGCGGCGCGGCGTTCACACTGATCGAATTGCTGGTGGTCATTGCGATCATCGCCATTCTCGCCGCCCTGCTCCTGCCCGCGCTGAGCAAGGCCCGGGAGCGGGCGCTGCGGATCAATTGCGCCAGCAACGTGCGCCAGTTTGGTTTGGCGGTCACCCTCTATGCCAATGACTTCAACAACAAGCTGCCGCGGATCACCGCCGCCAGTTGGGTGTGGGATATGTCCGTGCCCATTGCGGACTTGATGACCCAAAACGGGGCGCAACGGAAGATCATGTATTGTCCGTCGTTCAAGGAGCAGGAGAATGACACGCTTTGGGGCGACGTGAAAAGCGGCTTTGCCAATACCGGTTACCGTGTGCTCGGTTACGCTACGACTTTTCCCGGGACAGCCTCCCTGCTGGCGACCAATCAGAACCCCACAATTTTGCCAGCGGCCATCAAGGATCCGGCCACCGGCATTACTCATGCCGCGCCGTCCCCTTCCGACCGGGCTCTCCTGGCGGATTCCACCATTTCAAAACCCGGGGAGAACAATCCGGCTTTGCGGGATACTTACCACTACACCGGGATCAAGGGCGGTTGGGCTGAGTTGCACCGGACCGCGCACCTGAATGGAGCGATCCCGGCGGGCGGAAATGTGGTGATGCTCGACAACCATGTTGAGTGGCGCAAGTTCAACCGGATGTTCCCCCGCACCAGCGGCGGCGTGCCCGTGTTTTGGTGGTAGCCCGTCCTTCACTTTCCGTATCCGATCCGCCGTTGGAATAGCTTCGGCGCTGCATTTGGCGTCCGAGGCTCCTTGGTGTAGAATCAGCGGCGATGGACTCAGCGCTCAACTTCGCCATCTGGCGGCTTAATCCCGCATGAACATCCTGGTTACAGGGGCAGGCGGACTCATCGGTACAGCGCTCGTTTCGCGGCTGAAGGAAGGTGGGCACGGCGTGGTTCCGCTTCGTCGCACGGCTGCGAGCAGTGATCCCGGACCAACCTGGAATCCGGAAACCGGGCAGGTGCATCTCGATTCCGCCTGTCCGTACGACGCCGTCGTCCATCTGGCCGGGGAGAATATCGCCCAACGGTGGACGGCGGGGGCCAAGGCACGCATTCGAGCCAGCCGCGTGGAGGCGACGCGCCTCCTGAGCGAAGCGCTGGCTTGCGCGCCGCAGCCGCCGCGCGCACTGGTCTGCGCGTCCGCCACAGGTTTTTATGGCGACCGCGGCGCCGAGGTCCTCGACGAAGACAGCCATCCCGGCACTGGCTTTCTCGCAGAGTTATGCCAGGCGTGGGAGGCGGCGACAACGCCCGCCCGGCGGCGTGGCATTCGCGTTGTGCATCTGCGCCTGGGCATCGTCCTGGCGCGCCAAGGCGGCGCCTTGGCCAAGATGCTTCCGCTGTTCCGGCTTGGCCTCGGCGGACGGTTGGGCAGCGGCCGGCAGTATTGGAGTTGGATAACCCTCAAAGACGTGGTGCGGGTGGTGGACCTGGCGCTGCTGGACAGCAGCCTGAGTGGAGCGGTGAACACGGTGGCGCCCGAAGCCGCCACCAACACCTGCTTCACGGCCGCGCTGTCCCGAGCCTTGCACCGCCCGGCCTTGCTGCCGGTGCCCGCGCTCTTGGTGCGAGCCGCTTTTGGCGAAATGGGCCGGGAGGCTTTGCTCGCGAGTGGCCGGGTGCGTCCGGCGCGCCTTCTGGAGGCGGGATTCAGCTTCCGTTTTCCTGACCTGGATGCGGCCTTCAGTCATCTGCTGGCCAACCACACATGAAGACCCCTTCGATTCACTGGTTCCGGTCGGACTTGCGTTTGGCCGATAACCCTGCGCTCCGCGCAGCCGTCCAGCACGGCGGGAGTGTCGTGCCGGTGTTCGTTTGGGCTCCTGAAGAGGAGGGGGATTGGCCGCCCGGCAGCGCGTCAAGGTGGTGGCTGCATCAGTCGCTCGGGGTACTGGACGCCGGCCTGCGGGAAATGGGCTCGCGGTTGGTCATTCGGCGCGGCCCAACGCTGGCGGCACTGCGCGCGCTGGCCAGGGAGACAGGCGCCACCGCTGTGTTCTGGAACCGCCGATACGAGCCCGCCGTCATGGCCCGCGACACGATGGTCGAGAAGGGGCTGCGCGGCGACGGCCTCCAGGTGGAGAGCTTCAATGCCGCGCTGCTGCACGAGCCGCGGGAGGTTCAGAACCAGAGCGGGAGACCGTTCCAGGTTTTCACGCCCTTCTGGAGGCATTGCCTGGCCCGACCCGACCCGGCTGAGCCGCCATCTGCGCCGCGACATCTTTGTGCCCCGGGGAAGTGGCCGAAGTCGCTCGCGCTCGGCGACCTGGAGCTTGAGCCAAAGATCAATTGGGCTGAAGGTTTAAGAGGCGCCTGGCAGCCCGGCGAGGCGGGCGCCAAGGCGAGCCTCCGTCGGTTTCTGGCCGACGCGTTTGCGGATTACTCCGAGCAACGCAACCGGCCGGATGTGGTCGGGACCTCAAGGCTCTCGGCGCACCTGCATTTCGGTGAAATCAGCCCACGCCAGGTGTGGCACGAGTTGAAACGGATGGCGGCGAAGCGCAGTGTGCCGGTCGCGCAATGGCGCGGCTCACAGTTTGTCGCGGAACTTGGCTGGCGCGAGTTTTCACATCACCTGCTCTACCATTTCCCCCGCACGCCGAGCGAGCCGTTGCGTGCGGCTTTCCGGGAGTTTCATTGGCGCGAGGAACCGGTATTCCTCAAGGCGTGGCAGCAGGGGCGAACTGGCTTTCCCATCGTGGACGCGGGCCTGCGGGAGCTGTGGGCAACCGGCTGGATGCACAACCGCGTCCGCATGATCGTCGCTTCATTTCTGGTCAAAGACCTCCTCATTTCGTGGCAGGAAGGCGCGCGATGGTTTTGGGACACGCTGGTGGACGCCGACCTCGCGCAGAACACGCTCGGCTGGCAATGGGTGGCCGGCTGCGGGGCGGACGCGGCGCCGTATTTCCGCGTGTTCAATCCCGTGGGCCAGGGCGAGAAATTCGACCCGCACGGCGACTACGTCCATCGTTGGTGTCCGGAGCTAGCGGAGCTTCCCGTCGAATGGATTCATCGGC
This sequence comes from uncultured Verrucomicrobiae bacterium, assembly GCA_963822005.1. Classification (GTDB taxonomy): domain Bacteria; phylum Verrucomicrobiota; class Verrucomicrobiia; order Limisphaerales; family UBA8199; genus PALSA-1440. The sequence goes on from CAWGGD010000027.1 coordinate 224,767, forward strand.
CACATGAAGCGCCGCCGGATGTCTTGCGCGCCGCCGGGGTCGAACTCGGCCGGGATTATCCGCAACCCATCGTCAACCATGCCATCGCGCGCGAGGTGGCGCTGGAGGCTTACGAGCGAATCAAGTCCGCTGCCGGGTGAGCCGGACGCGGTTGCCCCAGGCTGTGCCGCGTGGGCGCACCGCCGCCCTCAAGACCGTCTGACCAGGAGCCGCTCGAAACGAGCGCGGTTGTAGCGCTGGGAGAGGATGCAGGGCAGGTTAGCCGCCAGGGCGTAGGCGACCATAATCAGGTCGGCCCACCAGGGGTTCCAAAGGAAGAAGACCGGGGCACAGGCGAAGGCGAACCAGTGGCAGAGTTCACCCCGCCAGGTTTCGCAGATGAAGCGGCGCAGGTAGTCGGGGTCTGTGCCCGCCAGCTCGCCTTTGGCAAAGCCACCGCCAAACCAGCGCGCGGCATCGGGGAGCCAGTCTTTCCAGCGCTTGATGCCGAAGACGCGGTGGTAGAAGCGTCCGCCCTGCTCCCACGCGCGCGGGGCGGGCGGCTTGAACCACATCAACGGCATCCGCGTGAACGCCCAGGCGAGACCGAACTGAATGATCGGCCAGCCGGCCAGATTCAGGGCGATGATCCACGCGATGGATAGCTTAATCGGCACGGATCTGGCGTCCTTTCCAACTGACACGCTTGCCGGATCGCAAGACCGACCAGGCAAACATGACGAAGAAGAAAACAAGCGGCACCGGATACAGCGAGGCCGTGTACCAGCGAAACGCACCCAGTTGCCGGCTGAACCATCCCACCTGAACGGCACACAGCAGGTAAACGGCACCCCACCGGGGCCAGTCGCCGGTCACCAACCCGCACAGCGGCGGCAGCATCAGCCCGATCATCCACAGAACGATGAGGAACATTGTCCCGCGCGGAGTCTGCCCGGCCCCGGACGCGAAGCCCTTGGTCCAGCCTTCGATTAATTCGCGCAGTCCATTCGGGTACATCCGGAATGAGAGAACACCCCGGCCCATCGCGCTGCGCACCCGGATGCCGACGGCCCGAAATTGTCCGGCCAGCCAGAAGTTCTCCAGGACCCGGGCTTGGACGGCTTGGTGGCCACCGATGCGCCGGTAGCTCTCGCGATCCACGAGCAGCATCTGACCGAACAACCCGCGCGGCACCGTGCCGGTGGTCATGTTGAAGTTGAAGAATAGCGAGAGCTCTTCGTACGGTGCCCGGACGGCGTGGTACGGCCCCACCGAGAACGCTCCACCCGTGTATCCCGAAAGAATGCGGGCAAACCCATCCGGCTCAAACCAAGTATCCGCGTCCACGAACAACAGCAAGTTGCCGGTTGCGGTTTGCGCCCCCTGATGGCAGGCCCAGGTCTTGCCATGCCAGCCGTCGGGCAAGGGCTTCGAGCCGATCACCGTCGCGCCGAGCTGCCGGGCAACCTCGGCGGTGCGGTCGGTCGAACCGTCGTCCACGACGAGGATCTCGCGCGCCTTCACCGGCTGCGAGGCGAGGGAGCGAAGCAGCGTGGGAAGGTTGTGCTCTTCGTTGCGAGCGGGGATGATGACGCTCACACTCGGCAAAGAGCCTGGTACGCTGGCCCGAGCGCAAGGGCGGAAGCGCCCCAGCAGACAGAAGCCCGCCGACCAACCTGCCAGGGCGACGAACAGCAGGATCAACGCTGGTCCCACGCAACCACCTTCTTGGCGACGTTTTGGCCGCAGAGAACGACCATGGGCATGCCACCGCCGGGGTTTACCGAGCCGCCTACGAAGAAGAGGTTCGGATACTTGGTGCTTTGCTTGGGCGCTTTGAAGGCGAGGTTCTTGAAGCGGTCGCTGACGACACCGTAGATCGCGCCCTGGTTGGAGTAATACTGCTGGCGGATGTCGAGCGGCGTCCAGCAATGCTCGAAGACGACGTGCTTCCGCAAGTCTTTCAAGCCCATCCGCTCCAGCTTCTCCACCACGCGTTCCTTGAAGGCCAGGTAATCCTCGCGGGTCAGCGGGTGCGCGTCCTCAATGTGCGGAATGTGCGGCAGGATTTTCAGGCAATCGCAGCCGGGCGGCGCGACGGTCGGATCGGTCTTCGACGCGGCCACCAGGTAGATTGTCGGGTCGGGCGGCAACTGGCGTTTGCGGAAGACGGTGTGGAAATGCTCGCGCTGATGCTCGGAGAAAAAGAAATTATGGTGTGCGAGCTGCGGGTATTGGCAGTCGAGGCCAAGCTCGAGCACCAGGCCAGAGCAGGTTGGTTCGAACCTGTCCAGCGTCCGGAGAAAGCGCTTGTCTTCCCGCAACAGTTTCTCGTAGGCCGGGATGACTTCCATGTTCGAGACGAGGATATCGGCGGGATGGAACTGGCCGTCCTTCGTTACAATGCCGGTAACGCGGGTGCCTTCCTTGCGCACTTCGGTGACTTCGCTGTTGAGGCGGATGACGATGCCGAGTTCGTCCATGAGCCGCTGGAGGCCCGCCGCGATGTTGTAGAGGCCGCCGTCCACATACCAGAGGTCGTAGCGGAACTGGATCGTGGGCAGGCAGTTCATGAACGCGGGCGAGTGGTAGGCCGACGAGCCCACATACTTGATAAAGTAATCGAAGATGTCCTGCATCTGGCGCGTCCTGAGAAACCGCTTCACGCCACCGTGCATCGTGCGGAACAGATCAAACTTGGGGAACTTCCACAGGCCGTAGAAGTGCCCGAACTCCTTGGAAGTGTCGAGACCCTGCTCGAAGTAGCCGGCGTTCACGAGGTCGTACAGATCGGCAGAATACTTCAGAAACCGTTGCACATTGGCCGGGTCTTCGCCGACCTTGCGCGCCTCCTCCGCCATGCGCTCCGGCTCAGGATAGAGGTCCACTACTTTGCCGTCCTCGAAGAAGTTGCGCCAGTGCGGTCGCAGCGGGCGGATCGCGATGTAATCACTCATCTTCTTGCCCGATCGCTCGAACAGCCGGCCGAAGATGTGGGGCAGGGTGAGGATGGACGGGCCGAGATCGAAGCTGTAGCCGCGTTCCTTCAGCACGTTGAGCTTGCCGCCGATCTTCGCGTTCTTCTCATGGATGGTCACGGCGTAACCCTCCTGCGAGAGAGAGATGGCGGCCGATAAGCCGCCCAATCCCGCACCTACGACGATAACTCGCTTTCTACTCATTCGTCCTCATTTCCTTTCCGCGACACGCGCCAGGCCTTCCCTCGCCACGTGATCCGCTGGATGCTCGGCCAGCGCCTGGCGGAAGTAATCCGCCGCCTCGCTTTGCTGGCCGAGCAATTCGTAAGTCCGGCCAATGAAGGTGAGACAACTGGTGCGGCCCCACCGCGGTTCCAGCGGCCCGGCCGCGCGTTGCGCTTCCGCGGCGAACAGCTTTTCCGCCGCCAGAAACGTCCCCAGCGCCTCGCGCCGGGATGGCGCCTTCCTGGCCGTGTGAAACTGGCAGGTGCCGAGCAGATAGCGCACGCGCGGATTTTGCGCGCCGAACTCCAGCGCTTTCTTCTGATGTTTCGCCACGCGCGGACCAAAACGGGCGCCACGCAGCAGGTTCCCCTTGATCTTCATCCCGTAAACCGTGCCGAGCAACGCGTGGCTTTCGGCGTGCCGTTCGTTCAGCTCGACTGCGATTTCGAGCGCCGCCAGGGCGGCGTCCATGGCTACATCGGCAGCGGCCGTGTTCGTGGTGGGGGCGGGCAGGCTCTGCAGTTGGAGCATGCGATGAAACTCCGCCGCGCCCAGCCAATAATAATTGGTGCAGGAAGCGGACGCGTTGGTGATAGCCTGCCGGAAGAGTTTCGCCGCCGCACTGAACCGCTGGCCGTCCCAGTCTCGGTATGCCGCGGTAAACTCCTTGACGCCGGCCGCCATGAGAGAGTCGCTCTTCTCGTCGGCCCACGCCAGGCACGCGGAGAGAAACAACCCGATGATAGCTCTCCAAATCATGGCTTGATCGAGTTCTACACTATCGCGGACACTTCGCCAAACGCAATATGGATTTCACCCGGCTCATCCGCCGCCAGCGCGATTACTTTGACTCCGGCGCCACCCGGTCGCTCGATTGCCGCCGCGCGCAGCTTCGCAAGCTGCAAGCGGCGCTCGTGGCCAGCGAGCCCGCCTTGCTTTCAGCGCTGCACGCGGACCTCCGGAAACCGCCGCAGGAGGCATACACCGCCGAGATCGGGTTTGTCCTGAGCGAGATCCGTCATGCCCTCCGCCGCCTGCCGGCGTGGATGAGCCCCCAACGCCGCCGCACCCCCTTGCTCGCTTGGCCCGCGCGCGGGTGGGTCCAACCCGAGCCCTATGGCGTGGCTCTCGTCATGGGCCCGTGGAACTATCCCTTTCAGCTTCTGGTCTCGCCGCTGGTCGGCGCGTTGGCCGCCGGTAACTGTGTCGTGCTCAAGCCTTCGGAATACGCGCCACACACCGCCGCGGCGGTGGCCCAACTCATCCGGGCGACCTTTTCTGAGGAATATATCGCCGTCGTGCCAGGCGAGCGCGAGGCTGCCGAAGCTCTTCTGCGCGAGCGCTTCGACACTATCTTTTTTACCGGCAGTACCGGCGTTGGCCGCGCCGTGATGGCGGCCGCCGCGCGGCATTTGACACCGGTCACACTGGAGCTTGGGGGCAAGTGCCCGTGTCTGGTTTGCGCTGACGCGCCGCTGGACATCACGGCGCGGCGCATCGCTTGGGGCAAGTTCATGAACGCCGGCCAGACCTGTGTCGCTCCCGACTTTGTGCTGGTGGACCGCCGCATCAGTGAAGCCCTCGTGAGCGCCCTCAAGCAGGCGATTCGCCAGTTCTATGGCGATGATCCGCAGAAAAGCCCGGATTACGGCCGCATCATCAACCGGCAGCACCTGGATCGCCTCACCGGCTACCTGAGCAGCAGCCAAATCGCCTGCGGCGGCCGACGCGACCCCGACGACCTCTACCTTGCGCCGACCATTCTGACCAGGGTGATGGCGGATGCCCCGGTAATGCTGGAGGAAATCTTCGGGCCAATCCTGCCCGTGCTGGAATTCGACCGGCTCGACGATGCCCTGGCGTCGCTGCGCCAGCGGCCGACGCCGCTGGCCCTATACCTCTTCACCCGCGACCGTGCAACCCAGAAACGGGTGCTAAATGCCACGCGCTCCGGCGGCGTTTGCCTCAATGACACCATCGTCCACATGATCGGCAAGGACCTTCCGTTCGGCGGCCTGGGCGACAGCGGCCTGGGTGCTTACCACGGCCAGGCGAGCTTTGATTCCTTCACGCACTACCGTTCGGTGTTGAACCGGTCTCTCGCCTTCGACTCGAAGCTGCGCTACCCACCCCCACGTCTCAAGCTGGCCGCCCTGAAGCGCGCCTGCCGCTTGCTACTCGGGGGTTGACAACAACGCCAACCAAACACCTCAAGAACCCAAGCTGCATCAAGCTCGAGGAGGGGCGCGTGTGGTTGGTAGGGGCGCCTCGCCGAGGCGTCCGCACCCGCCCAAACACGGACGTTTCGGCGAAACGTCCCCACCAGGCTTGGCTGAAACGGCGAGCTTGATGCACCCCTGGGGCCCCCCCGAAACCGTCGCCCTCGCCGCGGCATTTCGACACGTTCCGGAAACCAGTCGCCTTTCAGTTGCTCGCGGCAGGGCGGCTCGTTCGGATGAGGTTCTCCTGGGCGCAATACCGGCAGCGGTAAGAAACAGCTCTTTCCCCTATAGATTAAAGCTATCGCGCGCATACTAACAAAGTATTGGGCAGTGGTCCTGGACGACTGCACAGTCTAATTGGTGGTGAAGGCGGAGCGCAAACAGCGAGATGGACTTGGCCACGCCAGAGAGCCGACCGAATCGGGGGCAAAATCAACAGAAGGTGGCGGTTCGGCGCGTTTAGCCCCGGACGATGTCTTTAGGTTTGAAGGCGAGGGTGGCCGGGCAGTTCCTGAACCTGTTGCGCCTGAACCGCAGGAAACAATTGATGCCGCGCCGAGCAGCGCAGCAAAGAAATCCAAAACCGTAAACGAAAGAAGATAGCACGATGAAGCTTCTTATAATCCTCGTCCTGATGTGGTTCGGCTGGATGGCCTGGGTCTGGCCCAAGAAGCCGGGTTTGAAGCGTACGACAGCCCGCACCTGGCCGGCAGGTCGAGGGAGGTTGGGACTCAGGCCCAGGCTCGCCTCGCGTTTATAAGACGCCCGTCGGGGTGGCCCGGGAGTTCCTGAACCGATTGCGCCTGAACCGCGGGCAACGGACCGCAATGCGAATAGCAATGTTTTCATGGGAAACCCTGCACTCGGTGGCAGTGGGTGGGGTCGCCTCGCACGTCACCGAATTGGCGGCGGCGCTGCAGCGCCACGGACACCACGTGCACGTCTTTACCCGGTCGGGTTACGGCAGCGGTGGGGTCGCCGAGATCCAGGGCGTCTGGTACCATCACTGCCCCTTCAACACCCATCGCAGCTTCTTCGATGAAACTGAGGCAATGTGCCAATCGTTTGTCTGGCATTTCTTCCACGAAGAGGATCGTTTCGGGCACTTCGAGGTGGTCCACGCGCACGATTGGCTGGCCTCCAGCGCCATGGTTCGCATCAAACAAGCCCGGCCCGATCATCGCGCGGTGCTCACCATGCATTCCACCGAATACGGCCGCTGCGGCAACCATTTTTGGAAAGACCCCTCCGCCCGCATCCGCGACCACGAGCGACACGCTACCTATTGCGCCGACCGCGTCATCGCCGTCAGTGGCGCCCTTAAAGGCGAGTTGATGTGGATGTATAACCTCCCCGATTGGAAGTGTTGGGTGATTTATAATGGCGTGCCGGTCCACAAGTACGATGGCTGGATCGATTCCGGCGCGGTCAGGAGCCGCTACGGCATCGGCCCGATGGACCCGACGGTCTTGTTCTGTGGCCGGTTGTCCACGCAAAAGGGTCCCGACCTGCTGCTCGAAGCCCTGCCGCACCTGCTGCGCCATCATCCGCGCGCAAAGTGCGTTTTCGCCGGCGACGGCGACATGCGCGTGGGACTGCAACAGCGCGCAAACCAATTAGGCGTCGCGCAGGCCACGCGCTTCCTCGGCCACCATGACGGCCAGGACCTGGTGAATCTGTACAAGGCCTGCGATGCCGTCTGCCTGCCGAGCCGAAACGAGCCGTTTGGAATCGCGGCTTTGGAAGGCTGGGCGGCCAGCAAGCCGGTGGTGGCCTCCAGGAACGGCGGGCCAAACGAGTTTATATGGCACAATGTCACCGGGCTGAAAATTGATCCCTCGGTTGATTCCATCGGCTGGGGCCTCGGCACCCTGTTCACCAATTTCGAATGGGCCCGCTGGATGGGCCGCAACGGACGCGTGGCCGCCGAGCAAACTTTTACCTGGGAGAAAATTGCTGACTCGGTTGTGCAATGCTACCAGTCCTGATGAGATTTGGCTCACCACTCCAATGGTCAGGAACCTCGCTCGGGAGCTGAGCCGGGACGTTCCCCCAACCCAGCCCCCAGCGCGTCAACGCAACTATGGCCATTGCTACGACCGCCGCTCTTGCTCTGCCGGATCGCGTAATAGGCGGCGATTCGAAACGCGCTGCTTGACCCCCGCTCCCCATCCCGCCACACTCCCACCGCCATGCGCACGATGCTGCGGCCCTTATTTCAGAGCGGCAAACTGCGGCCAGGAACACGTCAGCGATTTCCCGCAGCCAGCACGGCCAGGCGGTTCTTCAAAAGCGAATTCGCGTTTACCCTGATTGAACTGCTCGTCGTGATCGCCATCATCGCGATCCTGGCCGCCCTGCTGCTGCCGGCTTTATCCGCCGCCAAGCTGAAGGCGAAAAAGATACAATGCCTGAGCAATCTCAAGCAACTGATCCTGGCCAACCTCATGTATGTCAACGACTACGGCAAGGGTCTGCCGTATTATCCCAACGACCCAAGCTACTACGGCACCCTCTGGATGGGCACGCTGATCCGGTACCATGCACAGGTCAACCAGGTTCGGCTCTGTCCGGCGGCGCCTGAGAAACTGCCCCTGGGAACCGCGGGCGTCTGGGGCACGGCCGATATGGCGTGGGTTTGGGGTTCAACCCCCGTTTTGAGGGGAGGCTTCGCCTTCAACGGATGGTTTTATTCCGATGATCATTACTTCAACACGGGAGCAGATTTGACCCGGCATTTTTCCCGGGAGACCAGCGTTCAATACCCGAGCCAGACACCGGTGTTGGCAGATTCGATCTGGGTGGACTTTTGGCCACGGCCGACCGATTCACCGTCGCGAGACCTATACAATGGCGAGCAGAGCGCTGGCGTCGGCAAGATCGGGCGTTGCACCATCGCGCGTCATGGCGGGCGCCCCGCGGCCAGCGCCCCGCGCAACGTGCCGGCGGGGCAGCGCCTGCCGGGTTCTGTGGATATCGCTTTGGCCGACGGACACGCTGAGAATCCACCGCTGGAGCGGCTCTGGAATTACTACTGGTATCGGGACTGGCAGATTCCCAACACTCGTCCACCGTAAGTTCCCGCCTCTCGGATTGGTCCAGCGGCGGCGGTTGTTATGCTGGTGATGGCAGAGGAGCGTTTCCCAATACCCAAGGAGCGGTTCGGCGAGGCTCTGGCGGGAAAGAAGATCATCCGCCTGAAAGGCGTGGATAATCCAGCCCGGGCCAACGCCGCGGGAATACCGCCATCGCTGATCTCAAGCCCTGCCACGCACAAACCTGTGAGCAGGCCAATTCTGCCGCCCCTTGCAGGGCTTGAGATTGGTGCGGACGGTATTCCCAGGGCGTTGCCCTGGGCTTTACGATTTCCGCCCTTCGGCCTGTTGCGGCGCATCCCTCAGGAGCGTGCCCGGGTCCCGCCCTGGCCGCGCGGGGAAACCTTCGGCTTAACTGCTATGCCGCGGCCGCCAGTTCCTCCCCCTTGGGCAAACCGATCACGGCATCCTCCTTCACTTCGAAATAGGTAAACACCCGCTACTGGGGTGTTCACCCCATACGAGCGACGCCAACGGCGAAGCAACTGGACGTGTCCACTCCCCTCTGGAGCGAAATCCCGCGCCTTGCCCACTGCTTACCGATTACTGATCACGGCCTGACGCTTTCCCCCTTCAGCTTTGACCGTTGGAAGGCGTCAAGATGAGCTTGCCTGGGGTCTTCATTTGAGCTAATGAAAACTCCATGTCGCAGCGCGTCCTGATTATCGGTGCCGGCCCGGGGGGGTTGGCCACGGCGATGTTGCTGGCCAAAGCCGGGCTGGAAGTGATCGTCGTGGAAAAGCAGTCGCGCGTCGGCGGCCGCACCTCGCCCATCGAGGGTGACGGCTACCGGTTTGACCTCGGCCCCACCTTCTTTCTTTACCCGCAGATACTCGAGGAGATTTTCACCGTCGTCGGGCGCGACCTGCACCGCGAAGTGCCGATGAAGAAGCTCGACCCGCAGTACCGACTTATCTTCGGCGCCGGCGGGGAATTGCTCTGCAGGGCCGACGTTGAGCGGATGGTGGCCGAGATCGCGAAGCTAGCGCCGGCGGATGCGCCGCAGTTTCGCCGGTTCATGGCTTACAACCGGGTGAAACTCGAGAAGCTAGCGCCCTGTCTCCAGTCGCCATTCCTCGGCTGGACGAGCCTGCTACAGGCGCGCCTGCTGGCGGTGCTGCCCTATCTCAAACCCTGGAAGTCGCTCCACGCCGAGTTGGCCGGCTTCTTCCGCGACCCAAGGCTGCAACTGGCGTTCACTTTCCAGTCCAAGTACCTCGGCATGTCGCCCTTCCAGTGCCCGAGCCTCTTCTCGATCCTCTCGTTCCTCGAATACGAATACGGCATCTGGCACCCGGTCGGCGGCTGCAACGCGCTCACTCGGGGCATGGCCCGGGTGGCCGCCGAACTGGGTGCGACCATCCGCCTCAACGAGCGGGTCGAAGAGGTTTTGTTCGACGGCCGGCGCGCAGTTGGAGCGCGGACGGCGAGCGGCGAGGTGCGCGCGGACGCGGTGGTCGTCAACGCCGACTTCGGCCATGCCATGACGACGCTGGTGCCGGCCCGGCTGCGCCGCCGGTGGACCGACGCGACCATCGCCCGCAAGCGTTTCTCCTGCTCGACCTTCATGCTCTACCTCGGCGTCGAGGGCCGCTGTGACCAGCTCCAGCACCACAACATCTACGTCACCCGGAATTACCGGCAGAACCTGGAGGACATCGAGGATCGGCACGTGCTGACCGAAGACCCGTCGTTCTACGTCGAAAACCCATGCCGCACCGACGATACGATGGCGCCGCCCGGCCACAGCGCGCTGTACGTGCTGATCCCGGTCAGCCATCAGCACCCGAACATTGACTGGAGCAAGGAGCGGGACCGCTATCGGCAGGTGGCGTTGCGGCAACTTGGCAGGATCGGTTTGGGCGATATTGAAAAGCGCATCCGCTTCGAGCGCATCGTGACGCCGGTCGAATGGGAGAACAAGGTCGGCATCTACCGGGGCGCGACCTTCAACCTTGCCCATAACCTCGGGCAAATGCTCCATCTTCGACCGCAAAACCGGTTCGAGGAGTTCGACCGCATGTACCTGGTCGGCGGCGGCACGCATCCGGGCAGCGGCCTGCCGGTGATCTTCGAATCCGCGCGGATCAGCGCGCGCTTGCTGCTGGAGGACCTGGGCCAAGCGGTTTGAGCCGGCGGAGGCTCAGCCGCGATTTATTTGGCCCGCGAAGAACGCTCGCGCTCGGTGTCATCGCCGGCACCCGAGCGCCCGTCGTCTGAGATTCCACTGCGAGCGAATTCCGGGGCATGATCTGAAGCCGCGGCGCCGAACAGCTCCTGCAGCCGCTGTTGCCGGTACTGGAAAATCCGTTCGATATCGCGCCGCACAAACAGCCAGTAGACCAACACCCCGCCCCGCGGGCGATAGCGCACTTGGTCCAGGCAGAGGGTGCCGCCGTCGCGCTCCTCGAAGGTGTGCGTGTGGCGCCACAAGGTATAAGGGCCGCGCAACTGGACGTCCACGAACTGGCGCGGCGGATCCCACTCGGCGATTTCTGTGCGCCAGCGGATGGAAAGACCGTGAACGGTGATGCGATAATCAATCAGAGTGCCGGAACGCATGACGATGGGGGCCGGCGTGAGGACTTCGAACTTCAGCCAGGGAGGCGTGATGATTTGCAAGTTGTGGGCGTCGGCGAAGAAGGCAAAAACTTCACTCCGCGGCCGCGGAAGGTCTAATTCGCAATCGAGGGTAAACTCTTTCACACGCCCGCTCGCTCAGAACCTGGTTTTGATGCCGCAGGCGCGCAGCCCGCACCAGCCGCGCAACGCCTCAAGTAACGCGAAGCCGCCAAAGGCCAGCAGCACGATTCCAAGCCAGCTCGAGACGTCGAACGCGAACCAAGCGCCGACAAACAATCCCAAGGCGCCAAGTCCGCGGAGGAGCCGGCCTTGGCCGCCAATGTTGGGGGCGAAGAAGGGTTTCATCGTTTTGTTTTCTTTGCGGGTTTCCGCAGGTCATCCAGGGTTGCGCTTAGGTCCGAGAGGTCCTTCGTTTGCACCGCTCCGATTTTCTTGATGACATCAAGGTAGGCTGGCATCGCTCGGCCACCCGCTAGCAGCACGACCTCGGGTGGCAGCAATTCGCGCAACAGCGTCAACTCGCCCTCCAGCCTGGAGTCGTCTTCGGGATAGACCAGGCTCAAGGCCACCGCCCGCGCACGGTTTTGCTTCGCCGCTCCGGCGATCTCCGCCGCGGGCAGGCTCGCGCCCAGATAGGTGACGTGCCAGCCGAGATTCGCCGCCATCGCCCCGACGAGGAGTGCGCCCAGTTCATGGACTTGCCCCGCCGGTGTCGCGACCGCCAGCACGGGCGCATTTTCCGTTCCGCCGAACGGTTTCGCGGCGTGCCCCAGGAAAACCCGGATCGCCGCGCTGGCGAAATGCTCGTGTGCCGCCGTGAGGGTGCCGTCGCGCCACAAATCGCCGATGGTCTGCGCCAGCGGCGCAACAACGCGTTGCAGCGACCCCTGGGCGCCCAGAGCGGTCGCGGCGCGCTTCAGCGCCTCGTCCAGGGCCAGGGAATCGAGGGTCTTCACGGCGGCCACGCACCCTTCGAGCAACGAACCGGTTGCAGGCCCTCTGGTCAGCGGTCGCACGGCGCGGCGATTGGCGCCAACCAATTCGGCGGCGAGCTGGCGCAGCTTCGGCGTCGGCAATTTCGCCACGTGCCCGATGCTTTGGCCGGCTTGCTTCAGTTCGCGCAGGAGGGTAAGCCGCTCGATTTGTTCCCGCGAGTAGAGACGGCGGTTGGTGTCCGTGCGCTCTGGCTCCACAGCGCCGTAGCGCTTTTCCCAAATTCGAATGACATGCGCGCTCAACCCGGTGCGGCGGGCGACTAATTTGATAGGATGTTGGACACTAGACATGTATTTACACAAACATTCTACAACCGTGGAAGCAAATGCAAGCACAGAATTCTCCAATCCCCAGAACTAGCCCTATTATAGCGGCAATACAGCTTATTCTGCGCCGATGGACGCAGCATTCAACCTCCTGATAATCATGTGAGACAACAATTGGACCGGAGGGCTGGTGTATGGCCGGCTGAACGTGAAATAACGGATTCGCCGGGAGGCCTCGGCGTGGGAGACCAGGTTCGCAGCTTGCGAGCATCTGGGTTGAGCGGGTGCCGCGCCCATCCGCCGTTCGGCCCGCCCGACGCGCACGGCTGGCTGTGCCCGGCGAGGGGACAACATTCCATTTACCGGCACCAACTGGCGCGCATAGTCACACGCGCAGCGGGGGGGCAGCTTCGATCCTTGGGCCGCTAAAAGATTATAGACAAATACTATACAGTCTTCCAGTGGAATTCATCAAGCGCCCACAAAACGCAACAAATGCTGAGTAATAGTGGGATAATGGGGCATGCAAATAGAGGTGCATATAGTGTAGACAAACATTTGACAAACCATAAACACGTTGTAGGGTATTGGCACGTTCCGATACTGGAACCGGCGAAGCAGGTGGCCGCGGGTCATCAAGGTTTCGCTGAAACTGAAACTGAAACAAGAAAACAACATAGAAAGAACAAGTATGAAAATGATTCGTATCCTCTCGCTGGCAGCAGTGGCCGCTGCCGTAACCCTCACTTCAAACCTTTTCGCTGCTGGCCCCGGCAAGTCCGAGGCGGCCAAGGCAGCGAAGCCGGGAACCTCGACCATTGTGGAAATCGTGCTCGCCGACGACGGGGAGTTTGATGTCCTGCAAGCCGCGGTTGTCAGGGCCGGCCTGGTGCCGGTGCTGAATGGCAAGGGCCAATACACGGTATTTGCGCCCACCGATGCCGCCTTCGTGAAGACTCTGGAAGTGGCCGACGAAGCGGAAGCCATTGCGGTGGTGAATGCCCTGCCCGTAGACGTGCTCACAAACATCCTGCTCTACCACGTGACGGGGGGGCGGCGCATCAGCACCTCGGTCCTGGCGGCTCCCCAGTATCAGATGCTGAACGGGGAGAAACTCAGCCGCACCGATCTGGCGGCGGCGGGCATTGCCGTGACCGACATCTCGGCCTCCAACGGCATTATTCACGTTATCAACTCGGTCCTCTTGCCCTGAGGCTCGACCGAACCAGTCAAACACAAAGATTTTGGGGCTCTGAATAGAGGACCCGGAAACAAGAAGAACAAGCAAATAGAACAACAACAAAAGAGAAACATATCATGAAACTAAGTATCATCCTTAATGTGGCAGCCATTGCCGCTGCCGTCACCATCACCCCCAACCTGATCGCGGGCGAATGCTCGGCGAGCAAGTCGGCCTCGACCTGCGCGGCTGGAAAAGACCTAGTCGCTGTCGCTGGAGGCGCTGATAACTTCAAGACCCTGGTGGCCGCCCTCAAGGCGGCAGGCTTGGTCGAGACGCTCCAGGGCAAGGGGCCTTTCACCGTGTTTGCCCCCACCGACGAGGCCTTTGCCAAGCTGCCCGCCGGCACAGTGGAAAGTCTGCTCAAGCCCGAGAACAAGGAAAAGCTCGTGGCGATCCTCACCTACCACGTGCTTTCCGGCAAAGTCATGGCCGCCGACGTGAAGACGATGGACGCCAAGACGGTGCAGGGTCAAAGCGTGGAAATCATCGTCGCTGATGCCGGCGTCACGGTCAACGGGGCAAAGGTCCTGAAGACCGACGTGTTGGCCGACAATGGCGTGATCCACGTCATTGACACCGTCATTCTGCCCAAGTCCTGAATTGTTCCATGAGGCCAATCGTGCAGGGGAGGAAGCTCGACTTCCTCCCCTGTTAATGACATTATGACAAGCCTATCCATCGTTTATTTTTCCGGTTCGGGGCACACGACGAAGATGGCCGAAGCCATTGCCAAAGGCGCGGGTGCCGTGGCTGGCACGCGGGTTCAAGTCCTGCCAATTCAGAGCAAGGACATACAGAACGGCCGTTTCAAAAACGATTCGCTCATGGCCAGCCTCGATTCCAGCGACGCGGTGATCTTTGGCTCGCCAACCTATATGGGCGGCCCGAGCGGACAGTTCAAATGCTTCGCCGACGCGACCGGCGAGCGCTGGTTCAAGTCGGCATGGCGCGACAAGCTGGCGGCGGGCTTCACCGTTTCCGGCGGCCCGAGCGGCGACAAGCTCAGCACCTTGCACTACTTCTTTACCCTGGCCATGCAGCATGGGATGGTGTGGGTGGGTCAGGCGGAGACACCGATGAATGACCAAGGCATCAATCGCCTCAGCAGCTACAGCGGCGTGATGGGCCAGGCGATGCAGGAGCCACCGGAAGTCGCCCCGAACGCCGCCGACAAGCTCACGGGCGAGATGTTCGGCCGCCGCGTGGCGGAGGCGGCGGCGCGATGGAAACGCGGAGTGGTTTGAACCGCTATTTTGGCCCGGACTGGAAAACCTCTTATGCAACTCAAATTCGACTGGTTGATCGTGCTGGAAAACCTCCGACGCGGAATCATGGTCACGGATGTGACGCTCGACGGCCCCTCGGGTCCCCGCATCATTTACGTGAACCGCGCGTGGCTGAAGATGACCGGTTACGGTCGCGACGAGATCGCCGGCCATACGCCGCGCCTCCTGCAAGGCAAGCACACCGACCGCGCCGTGGTGGGTTCGCTGAAGCAAAAGCTGCTGAACCGGGAAGTCTTCCACGGCCAGACCTGGAACTACCGCAAGAGCGGCGAACCTTTCCTCATGAACTGGTATTGCTACGCCATTTACGGCGAGCGATCCAAGCCAATCTATTATGTGGCCGAGCAGGAGGACGTGACGGAGCTTGAAACGCTGCGTCTGAAACAAAGGCTACTGGTCAACCCGAACGACGCGGACGCCCTGAGTTTCTTCTCCGTGTTGAGCGAGTGGAAATCGCCACGGAAGCAGGCGGGCTGAACCGCTGGATCAGGGCCGGGCGGTCCCCTCGGCTGGCAAGACAGCATGGCCTCAACCAAACTGATTCTGCTCGCTGGCGCCACCGGCTACATCGGTGGTCGCCTGCTTAAGGAACTCGAGGCGCGGGCCCGGCGCGTTCGATGTCTCGCCCGGCAGCCGGAGTTTCTGCGCCCGCGCGTCGCGGCCGGCACTGAGATTCTCGCCGGGGACGTGTTGGATTCCGTCACCTTGGCCCGCGCCATGAACGGCGCGGACACCGCTTACTACCTCGTCCACTCCATGCAACGCGGCAGTGACTTCTCCGAGAAAGACCGCGAGGCCGCGCGGAACTTCGGCCAGGCGGCCCGCGCCGCCGGCGTGCGCCGCATCATCTATCTCGGCGGACTGGGCGACGAGCGGCAGGAGCTTTCCGCACACCTGCGCAGCCGGCACGAGGTGGGCGAAGTGCTCCGCGCTTCCGGCGTGCCGACCATTGAGTTCCGGGCTTCCATCATCATCGGGTCAGGCAGCCTTTCGTTCGAGCTCATCCGCGCCCTGGTCGAGCGGCTGCCGGCGATGATTACGCCCCGCTGGGTGGATGTCGTCGCCCAACCCATCGCGATCACGGACCTGCTCGACTATCTCTTGGCGGCGCTGGATCTGCCGGACTCCGAACACCGCACCTTCGAAATCGGCGGGGCCGACCGCGTGTCCTACCGCGGCATCATGCGCGAATACGCCCGTCAGCGAGGACTCAAGCGCCTGATGATCCCCGTGCCCGTGCTCACGCCGAAGCTCTCGAGCTTGTGGCTGGGGTTGGTCACGCCGCTCTACGCGCGCGTCGGCCGCATCCTGGTGGACAGCATGCGCCACGAAACCGTCGTAAATGACTGCTCGGCGCAGGCAGTCTTTCCCCTCCGCCCAATGGGCATTCGTGAAGCCATCGCAGCGGCGCTGCGCAACGAGGATCGCGAGTTCGCGCAAACCCGATGGTCCGATTCCCTCAGCACTGCCAACCCGAAGCGCGACTGGGGCGGCACCCGATTCGGCAATCGCATCGTGGACACGCGCGCCATCACCATGGCCGCATCGCCGGAGGCTGCGTTCGCCCCGATTCAGCGCATCGGTGGCCGCACCGGCTGGTATTTCGGAAACGGCCTGTGGGCTTTGCGTGGCTGGCTGGATTTGCTGGCCGGGGGTGTGGGCATGCGGCGGGGCCGGCGCGACCCGGAACACCTGTTCCCGGGCGACGTGGTGGACTGCTGGCGAGTCGAGTCTATCGAGCCGCCACGCCGCCTGCGGCTGGCGGCGGAAATGAAACTGCCCGGGCGGGCGTGGCTCGAATTCGAGGTGCAACCGGCCCAAGCCGGCGTGACTCTCCGGCAAACGGCGACCTTTGACCCGGTGGGGTTGGCGGGACTTGCCTATTGGTACGCGCTCTTTCCGATTCACGAACTGGTATTCCGCGGTATGATCCGAGGCCTGGCCCGCGCGGCGATGGTATCCAGGGCTGGAACCAAACTGACGACTTAGCCGCTATGCAGAAGAAGACCGCAGACGGACCCAGATCAACACAGACTCGGCTTTGCCGCGGGACTGAACTTCACGCTCTGGCGGCTGAACTCCTGAAGTGTTACAATGCTGATAATGCTCCACCTGGCATCCACAATTCGTCTCGCCGCTGCTGTGGCGCTAAGCTGCCTCGCTCTTCCCATGAATATAGTTGCTGCCTCCGAACAAATCCTCTTCGACTTCAACGCCACCAACGCCATACCGGTCTGGCAGATCGTCAACGATGACGTGATGGGCGGGGTCTCCCGGAGTGCATTTACTGTCACCAATGGTGTCGCGGTGTTTGGCGGAGAGGTATCCTTGGAAAACAACGGCGGCTTCGCTTCCGTGCGATCCTCGCCCGCGCGTCTGCCCCTGGTGGGTTTTGCCGATTTTGTTCTGCGGGTGCGCGGAGACGGACGGCGTTACCAGTTTACTGTGCGGACCGAGGCGGGGCTTGATACGCCTCTTTACCAGCACGCTTTCGCTACCCGACCCGGCCAATGGGAGGAGCATAGGCTCGAGTTCAAGGACTTCACGCCGACGTTCCGCGGGCGCGTGCTGGCCGGGGTGGCCGCATTGAATCCCGCCAAGGTAACTTCGGTAGGCTTCCTCATCTCCGACAAGCAGCAAGGGCCTTTCCGTCTGGAAATTGCCTGGATCAAGGCGGCCAGGCGGCTTCAGGAATAGCAGTCGCCAGGACGCGGTGGAGTTCTCCGAGTGTTCCCGCAGAGTCCTCGGGCCGGGGGCCCGACGAACTGCGGAAGCGTCCAAACCTTCAATTCTGGCCGATTAGCCGGAGTCCTTGTCTCCCAAACCGAGCGGCACGGTGCCCCCGAAACGCGCACGTTGCCCGTTGCCCCCTTCGCTGTGCCGATTGCGGGCCTGGTCGCTATAAACACACCAGAGGCGTGCCACGGGGCAACCGGAGCACGACCGTGCCGGCGATTTTATCGTGCCAGCCTTGCCTCTCGGCGTCCCAGGCGATCCACAGGAACCCCAGGAACAACACGACGATCGAGAACGCCGCCGCCAAGGCGCGGACCAGCGCCACCGCAAACGTCACCGGCAGGCCATCCACCCGCACGACCTTCAAGCCGAGCACAATCCCGCCAACCGTAGTCCCCTTCCATGCCCACATACCGGTGAAATAGGCCAGCGCCACAAGGAAACCCAGCGGCGCCACATGGACAATGCGTGCCAAGATGCTCACCAGAACGATATCGAGGAAGCCGGCGCCCATCCGTTCCCAAAAGCCGGCTCTGGGATAAGATAGGCTCTCTGGCAAAGTCGGCGGTGCCGACGGCATAGTTGCAGAGGCCGCCGAACCGCCCCCTGCTCCACTCCAGATCGCCCCAGGACTGTCGGCTCCGGGCGTCGCCGTTTCTGCCGCCCTCACGGTTTCTACCCCAGCCGGGGAGGGCATTCCTGCAACAGGTGGCGGACCCGAGGGTTTCGCCGGCAGCTCCTTCCGCAGTCCGCCAAATGCCGCCGTCACCGCAGCACCCAAACCCCAGATGCTCATAATGCCGAAAGTGAGCAGACCCAAAACAGGTACCAGATAAAGCAAAGCAATGATAACGGCGCCGATGACGAGAGCCACAGGGCCATTCTGCAAACCTTGAGCACCGGACCGGCGGCCCACCTTGAAGCCGAGCCATTCCAGGACCCCGACTTTGCCCACGACCGCGCCCAGGACTACTGCGGCCCAGATAAACGGCACCACCACCAGCCCAATGCCGGTACACATGAGGATAAAAATGACTAGGGGCAGCACCAGTTTGGCGACGATGCCCATGAGGAAAGTGGTGGCTGGGCGCCACGTCAATTCGTTGACACAGGCTTCGACGGGCCTCGGGAACACTGCCGCAATGAGCAGGTAGAGCAGGAAAACAATGCCGGCCACCGCCCAGACCCAGCCGACCTGCAGTGACAGCGGACGCAGTTTGAGCACACACTGCACAAACCATGTTTTCAGCCACGCCGGAAAATCCACTGTCACTGGCTGCCCATGAATTCTGGCCGTAGAAGCGGCATCAACCTTGCCCCCGACCGCCACCGCTTCCCCGCGGATTTCGGCGTTCGGAAGTAATCGAAGATCGCCCAGAACCACCACGGCGGCATCGCCGACCTCACCGTCAATATCCAGATCGCCCAAGATCGCCACGGCGGCATCGCGTACTTTGCCATGGACTTTTGCCGAGCCGCCAATCACAACGACGCATTCGGCGGACTCGCCCGCCTTCAGTTCCACATCGTGGCCGATGGACACAAGCGGCCCGCGTTCCAGACCCCGAGAACTCCGGTCTCGTGCCGGGCTGTCGTTGGTGACGGCGGCCGAAGGCGCGTTCGTGCCCTGGTCGACGGCTTCGGCCGCGGGTGCGGGCTCCTGCGCGCGGAGTGAACAGTGAAACCAAATTCCGCCGGCCAACGCCAGCAGAGCCAACTGAGTTCGTCTAGGTTCTTTCATAAATCGTTTGCCTGTCGGCGCGCGAGCGCAAGGCGCAGGCACGCCGTGCCCAGGCCCAGGCACGTTGCCCAGGCCAGCGCCACCGCCGCGAGGCAGCCGAGCAGGATTCCGCGGCCCAACTGCTGAACCGCTTGTGCGAGCGTGCCAATCAGAGCATTCAAAGCATTCCAGAGGGTCGTCAGGCCGGAGAACCAGCCGGCCGCATGGCGGGTGGCCGCCAAATAGCTCTCGGTGTCGGGAACCCTCCAGGCGCCAAGACAAAGCGAGGCAAAGAAGGCAGCCAAGATTACTAGAGCGGCGGCGCGCATCGGGACCGACCAGGACTGCCACGGCTGCCGGTACCACGGCGCGACGGCGCGTGACGCGATCACAGCTATGACGCGCGGCGCCAGCGTCGGCGGCGCGGCTAGCGGCGGGAGCAATTTCAGTGCGCGGTCAACCCGCGCTTCCAGTTCGCTGTCGTAGTTCGCGTTCATGCGGTGAAGTCTAGGAGGTCGGCTTTCACGGCTTCGAGCTTTCGCCTCAACGCTTCGCGCCCGCGAAAGATGTCCGTTTTCACTTTGCCGAGCGACACGCCGAGTTTGGCGGCGATGTCCTCGTAAGTCAGTCCTTCGAGATGATACAGCACGAGCGGCACGCGCTGCGCCGGCGGCAGTTTCTGCAACGCCTCCTCCACCAGCGTCCGCCGGTCTGACCCCGCGAGTGCCGCCTCGACCGTATCCGGTGCCGCAAATTCTACCGGCGCTTCCTCGTCGTCCTCGCCGCGCCTGGTGAACAACTCGGAAAAGAAACTCCAGCGCGCGCGGTAGCGGGTAAGGTGGTTCAGGCTGAGGTTGGTGGCCACGGTACGCAGCCAGCCGCCGGCGGTCTGACTCTCGCGCAATTCGCCGAACCGTTCATAGGCTCTAAGAAAGACCTCCTGCGTGACGTCCTCCGCCTCCGCTCTGTTCGCCAACAATCTCATGGCCGTACTAAACACCAGGTCCTGATAGTCTTGCAGGAACGCTTCGAACTGTTGCGCGTCTGTCATGGGTGGGCCGTGACGATCCGGGGCGGATGCTACGTCCGCGCCGCCGCTGGCTGCAATACAGATACATAACAATCGGGAGAAAGGTTCATCGCCAACCGCGCTTAGCCGAGCAACCGCACCCCCCACACGCTGAGCATCGGCCAGATCGCTGACAACTCGATCATCGCGGCGAAAATCTGGCCGACACCCTTCGCTGTGCTCTCCGTCGCCGGAGAGCGCTTCGCTCCGCCCTGCACGGGTATCATTTCCGGGGTCAAGCGCGGCAACCATTGAGTCTTCTTGAAGGCCAGGTACTTGGTCGTCTTTTCAGCCGACGATTCGGAGTGCGGTCGGACGCCGGAGAGCGCCGTCGCCCCGCCGCGCCGGGTAATCACTTCCGGTGTCAAGAGCGGCAACAATTGAGTCTCCCGGAAGGCCAGATGCCTTGTCGTCTCTTCAGAAATTGTATTCATGTTCAGAGGTAATACCCGGCAGGGAGGGGAATTGTTTCAGATTTCAATCTGGGACAACGCGCGACCCTTTGCGGGGAGGCAGGCTCCGCCCCGCAAAGGGTCGCGATCAGCTCGTTGCGGCCGGGGAAAGCCTGCTCGTCATACCCGATGAACGGCTCCTGGCGGAGCGCTTCCAGCGCGACTCGCTTTTGCCGGGCCAGCGGATGCGTTTCCGGCAAGACCGCCTGATACCTTTGGGGCATCAGGTTGAGAACAAAGAAGTATTGGCGGGCGGTGGGCGGCGCGGCGATGGGTCAGAGCAAGTGAATGCTGTTATGAAGACAATTCGCAGAGCCAACGACCGGGGTCGGACGAAATGGGACTGGCTGGACAGCCGGCACACGTTCTCATTCGGCGAATACTTCGACCCGGCGCACGTGGGTTTCCGGTCCTTGCGCGTCATCAACGACGATACGGTGCAACCGGGCCAGGGCTTCGGCACACACCCGCATCGGGACATGGAGATCCTCACTTACGTTCTGTCGGGCAAGCTGGCCGCGGCCAAGCCGTCGCAGGTGCTGCTTTTCGACCTGAGCTAAACGCCCGAGCGCTTTTTCCGTTCAACCAGACAAACAACCATCAAACATCATCATGACCACTGTATCTGTCATCTACCACTCCGGTTCCGGCCACACCGCCAAGATGGCCGAAGCTGTCGCTAAAGGCGCCGGTTCTGTTTCGGACGCAAAGGTGAACCTGCTGGCCGTCTCGGGCGACGACATCACCAAGGGGCGCTTCGTCAACGAGTCGCTCATGGCTCAGCTTGACGCCAGCGACGCTATCATCTTCGGCTCGCCCACCTACATGGGCGGGCCCTCCGGCCAGTTCAAGTGCTTTGCCGACGCCACCGGCGAGCGCTGGTCCAAGGCAGCTTGGGAGGATAAGCTCGCGGCGGGCTTCACCGTCTCGGGCGGCCCCAGCGGCGACAAGCTCAGCACGCTGCACTACTTCTTCACTCTGGCGATGCAGCACGGAATGGTGTGGGTCGGCCAGGCGGAGTTGCCCTTCAACGACAAGGGCATCAACCGCCTCAGCAGCTACAGTGGCGTGATGGGCCAGGCCATGCAGGAACCCCCCGAGGTCGCCCCGAACGCCGCCGACAAGCTCACCGGGGAAATGCTCGGTCGCCGGGTGGCAGAAGCCGCGAAGCGCTGGAAGCGCGCCGCCTGATACCTGTCTTTTGGTCCGGGCCACTGCGCAGCCTTCGACGAGAGGTGGGGCGATCCCGTGGCTGCTCTCCACTTCCTCGCGCCGGAGGATGGACCAGTGGGTCAACGGCTAGTTCCTGCTGATCCTTGGCTGGGGCAGCGTGGTGTTGATTGCCGCAATGGACATCTATAGTCTGCCTGAGTCGCTCTAAACACATTGATCACGTACGGCCACCGATTCATGGCCGACCTGGTGGTCGGGACCACCGCCATTCGGGTCCGGCATAGTTCAGCGTGCCGCGCCTGCCTCTTCGCGCGAAGTGAACGACCTGCGGAGTTCTGAATTACGTTCCATGAAATACAAAATGGCGTTCCTGCCCGCGGTTCTGTGCAGCCACCTTCTGCTTGCAGCCAGCCCGGACCACGGCGCCGCCAACCCACCCGCGCCTTACACCCACGTCAAGGCTTCCAGCTCGCAATTCCGCTGCCTCGGGCGGGAAACCAGGCTCGGCCCGTTATTGCTGCCCCGGCAAATCACTGCCGCCGGCCAGCCCCTGCTTGCCGCCCCCGTTCGCCTCGTTATGGAGCCGGACCTCCTCGCCGGCGCAAAAGGCAAGAGCAAGGTCACCGAACGCAGCGCCGAGAAAGCCACCTGGGAATGGTCCGGGGAGTCGGCCGCATTCCGGATCGCCGTCCGTATGACCGGCGAATGCGATGGTTTCTGCTGGTACGACCTCGAGTTGAGCCCGAAGCAGCCGGTCAAGATGAGCCTGCTCCGGCTGGACGTTCCTCGCCGCGCCGGCACGGCTCGATACCTGCACGCGGCCAATTTCACCTGGACCTACCTTTCCACCGGATTGCCCGAATACGGTGGCCACTGGTCGGACAAGTTCAAACCCTATGTCTGGCTGGGTGACGAAGACCGCGGCCTGGCCTGGTGCGCGGAATCCGACCGCGGCTGGCTGCTCAAGGAGCCGACCCGCGCCCTCGCGGTCCATACCCAGGACGACGCGGTGGTATTCAGCGCCACGTTGCTGGATCATGAAGAGACAATTTCG
The DNA here is from genome assembly GCA_963822005.1 of uncultured Verrucomicrobiae bacterium. GTDB lineage: Bacteria > Verrucomicrobiota > Verrucomicrobiia > Limisphaerales > UBA8199 > PALSA-1440. Next base: position 247,844 of record CAWGGD010000027.1, read on the forward strand.
GCTCCAGTCGCCCTTCGGTTTGGCTTGCAGGCGAGCCCGGTGAAGCCGGTTTCTTTCGCGTGGCGAGCCAAGGCCCGTATTCTTCACGGCATCAACTACCAGGCGTGCGAGCCCGGACCCGATGGGCGCACGTTGCTGGATACGCTGCGTGATGGGGGAGTCAAGACCGTGGTCTTTCACCAGGATTGGTCGGAGTACTATGGCCAGGTTACGCCGTGGGGCGACGAGCGTTTGCGGCGGCTGATCCGCGAGTGCCACCAGCGCGGCTTAAAGTTGATTCTCTATGTCGGCTACGGCGTCGCCCGGAACGCGCCCGAATTGAAAGGGCACCATGAGGAATGGTCCGCGATGCCGCTCATCCCCTGGACAACACCACACCGGACCGAGTTTGAGGCCTTCGACGCCACCTGTGCCCGGAGCGGTTGGGCCGACTGGCTGGTAAAGGGCATTGACCAACTGTTCGCCGAATACGAACTGGATGGTCTTTATTTCGATGGCACCAGCGAAGCCTGGCGCTGCCAAAACCAGGCCCACGGCTGTGGCTGGAAAGATGAAAGCGGCAAGCTGCGAACCGAATACCCCGTGCTGGCCACCCGGCAAATGATGCGCCGGATTGCGGACGCCGTGCACCGCCATCGTCCCGAGGCCCTTCTGGATGTGCACATGTCCGCCAGCCTGACCCTGCCAACCCTGGCGTTCTGCGACAGCTACTGGAACGGTGAACAGTTCGAGAACCTTAAGGCGAGCGATAAGTTTGAACTGCCGTTGCACGCTTTCCGGACCGAGTTCATGGGCTATGCGCACGGCCTGGATGCTGAGTTCCTGTGTTACGAGAACCGCCCGTTCACCCTGCGCGAAGCCATCGCGCTGGCCTGGCTCCACGGCGTGGAGGTCCGGCCTTATCCGACTACCCTGCCGCAAATCAGTCCCATCTGGCGCGCGATGGACCGCTTCGGAGCCTGCTCCGCCCGGTGGCAGCCCTACTGGACCGGTTCGGGTGCAGTCGCCGGCGATGATTCGATCAAAGTCAGCGCTTACGCCAAACCAGGGAAAGCCCTGCTCTTCGTCAGCCATCTCAAGCGCGAACCGCTCAGCAGCAATATTCGGCTGGACCGCCGGCGGCTTGGTCTGGCCGCAGGAGAACTTCGCGCGCTCGACGCGATAACCGGCGCCTCCGTCGCCATCCAGAACGATACGTTACCGTTGTCCTTCGACGGCATGACTTACCGCCTCATCGAAATCCGGGACAAGCATTTCAAACCACAAGAATAAGCCCGCACTCCTCGCGTGCGCCGCAGCAGGTGTGGCTTAGCAACGCAAGTCAGAAAAGAACTGGGAGCAGGAACTTGCGCAGGTACTGGGATCCGTTGCCGAGCAATTTGAACATCAGCTCCTTCCGTTCAGCTAATCCGTAAGCGTCAGCTTGCCGGCAATCGGTTTGGGATCCGCCTGGTGGAGGTCGAACACAATGATCTCATTGTGGCCGCGCCGAAGCCAGGGTGCCGGACAATAAAGGCGCTGCTGCGGGCCGATGTTCCAGTAGCGCCCCAGGTTGTGGCCGTTGACCCAGACGTAACCCTTTTGGTAAGCCGACATATCCAGGAAGGTGTCCGCCACTTGGTCGAGCTCGAAGATGCCCTTGAAGAAAACCCCGGGACGGCGAGGGGCGCTCTGGGCGGAGGACAGGGAGGTTACCCATTGCTCTTCCAGCGGAAACCCGTACACCTCCCAATTCATCAGGGTCATGGTGTTGAGCACGGCGCGGTCGGTGATGCCCTTGCGATCCAGCAGGAATTCTCCAAAGTTGATGTGCCCCATCGCTTCCACCAGAATGTCGAGGACCGGCTCCTTTGCCCCCGTTGCTGGAAGCGCGATCCTGTTTTGACCCAAGCGCCGGTCCACGGTCCCCACCAATTGGCCTTCGAGAAATACCAGCGCGTAGTCATGGAGTTCGCGCAAATAGAGCTGGCCGCTCTTGTGCCCGATCAGGCGGGTCCGGTAAAGCATCAAGCCGTGGGTTTGGCCGAGCATTTCAAAGGGCATGGGCTGCACGAGCTTCACCGGCTTGGGCAGGTGGTCCCACAACGTCGTCCAGCGGCGCATGGCAACCTCCGGGATCGTCATGGCCGGAATGGGCGCGGGCACTGCGGGCAAAGCCGGCTGCCCGTCACCGTAGGAGGCGATGAGCTGACGGAGGGCAGTGTATTTGGCCGTGGGCCGGCCCTGCTCGGTAACCGGAGCATCGTAGTCGTAACTTGTCACATCCGGCATGAAGTTGCAGGGGATACCGTTGGATGAGACAGCCAGGCGATCGGCGTTGGCCCCGGCGGCGAAGCCGAAGCTAGTCCCGCCATGAACCATGTAAAGACTGAACGACTTCCGGTTCTCGAGCAGGAACTTGACGTCCTTGCTAATGGTTTCGGTGGTGACGCGCGCCCAGGGCTCACCCCAGTGTGTGAGCCAGCCGGGGTAGGTTTCGCTGCTGAACACGGGAACCCCAGGATTCATTTGGCGGGCTATTTCCCAATCCTTCAGGTCGGCCCCGGGATCGAGGCCCACGGCGCAGCCGGGCAGCGAGCCGGCCTCGAGCATGTGCGGCGTCGCGCCGTCGCCCGTGCTGAACGGCACCTGGATGCCCAGTTTCCGCCAAAGGTCATGAAGCCACTTTACATAAGCGCGGTCGTTGGCATAGCTGCCGTATTCGTTTTCGACCTGGAGCAGGATGATGGGACCGCCGGCGGTGACTTGCCACGGGCGAATGACTTTGGCCAGCGCCCGGCAATAGCGCTTCGCCGCCTCGATATAGCGGGGATCCATGCACCGGACCTTCAGATCGGGATAGCGCAGGAGGCGAGGCGGGATGGCGCCAAAATCATATTCCCCGCAGCAGTAGGGCCCCGGCCGCAGTAACACCCACATCCCTTCCTGCTGCGCGATGCGAAAGAACTCTGCCAGGTCTCGATTGCCGGTCTTGAAATCGAAGCGTCCCTCTTCCAGCTCATGGTAGTCCCAGAAGATGTAGGCGGAAATGGTGTTCAAGCCCATCGCTTTGGCCATCTGAATGCGATGGCGCCAATACTCGCGCGGAATGCGGCTGGGGTGAATCTCGCCCGAGCGAATCTGGAACGGCCTGCCGTCGAGGAGGAAATCGTTCGTGCCGAGCCGGAACGTGTGCGTTGGCGATTTGGCCGAACTGGCCAGTGCCGCCGGCAGGATCAAAACGAAGGCCAGGCAGGAGAGGGTTGCAACTCTTGCTCGGTTGACAACATTCATAAGTAATCAGTTTCGTACAACGAGGCGGGACGCAGGCCAGCCACTGGCGAACAATACCATCGTTCGTGAACTATTCATGAGCGCCCTTAGCGGCTTCGAGGAAATAACTGCTTTTGCGCGTTTTCAGTGATCGCCACCGCTGCGGGATGCACAATCTTCCTCTCCGCCGTGATGGCGTAGAACTGCTCTTTACACTCCTGGGTAGCGCCAATCTTCTGCAGCTGGTAGCGGCTAATGGCTTCCTCAGCGACCACCGTGGGTATGGGTGCAAAACCTTTCTCGTCCACCGCCATAACCTTCATTAGCGCGGCGTCCTCAAACTCGGCGACGACCCGGGGACGAATCTGCCGCTGCTGAAACCACTTTTCCAGCGATCGCCGCAACGCCGTGTTCTCCGTCGGCAGCAGCGCGGGGGCATCGTGAAGTGAGGCGGGGAAGCCTCTCCGCAGCCGCGCGGCCAATTTCGGAGCCGCGCAGAAGCAAACGCCCGATTCCCCCAATAGATGAGTGAAGGCCTTAAACTTGAGGCTGCTCGACGCCGGCTCGTCCGCCAGCACAATGTCCAACCGATGCGCCGCTAATTGCTCCAGCAGGTCCTCCATCTTTCCCTCCCGGCAGATAATATGCACCGTCTGCGCCATCGCCAGGACCGGTTTCAGGATATCGTTTGCCACCAGCTTCGGGATGGCATCGGCCACGCCGACGTAAAGCCGGAGCGATTGGACCCCGGGTCGCTGCTTGACCGCGCTCATCAGCTCTGCCCCCAGCCCGAAAATCTCCTCCGCGTAACGCAGAACGATCTGGCCGGCATCCGTCAACACGTTCGAACGGCCGCTGCGGCGGAACAGCGCTTCGCCCAGCGCCTCCTCCAGCTCCTTGATTTGTTCAGAAATAGAAGGCTGGGACACATGCAGTTTCTCGGCGGCCTTCTTCAGGCTGCCCTCCTTCGCCGCCACCCAGAAATACCGCAGGTGATGATAATTCAACCATTCCATGCGATTTACATTATTCGGTTAAACCTAAGAGTAAATGAGAAATTGCGTATTAGTGGCCGCTGCGCTCCCGACCGATGTTCCCGCAACGAAGCAATCGCCGCCGGGCGGTTCCGGGTGGGACAGCCCAAGGCGGCGGCAGAGAAAAGAAAGAACGAACTATGACACTGTGGATTCTATTCATCGGAACTCTGGCCCTGTCGCTGTTCGCAGCGGCGAGGGTAAAAGCCGCGTATGCGCGGCACAGCCAAACCGGCGTGCGGTCCGGCCTCAGCGGAGGAGAAGCTGCGGAGTTGATCCTGCGGCAGGCCGGCATCCATGACGTGGAGATCACCCACCACGACGAGATGCTCGGCGATCACTACGACCCGCTGCGCAAGCGGCTGGTGCTGTCTTCCCAGAACTATTTCGGCTCCTCGCCCGCAGCGCTGGGCGTGGCGGCGCACGAGTGCGGCCATGCGATTCAGCACCAGTTGGCCTACGCGCCGTTACAGTGGCGCATGGCGGCGGTGGGCATTACCACCTACGCCAGCCAGATTGTCATGTGGTTGCCCTTGCTCGGCGTGTTCACCGGCCTGATCCAGCCGATGGTGGCCGCGACGGTGCTCGCCGCCGCCTGGGGCATCATCATGCTCTTTAACCTGGTCACGCTGCCGGTTGAGTTCGACGCCTCGCGCCGGGCCAAGGCGGTCCTGGGCCGCATGAACCTGATCGCTCCAGGCAGTGAAGCCGCCGCCGTCAACCAGGTGCTGAATGCGGCGGCCTGGACCTACGTGGCGGCGTTCATTACCTCGCTGCTCTACTTCCTGTGGCACCTGCTCCCACTGCTCGGCGGCAGGCAGCGCGACTGACCTCTATTTCAACTCGAGATGACACACACAAGAACAATGCAACACGGAAACCAAATGAAAGAACACAATTCAGCGATTCTGCGCTCCGGTGAGAAGATCCACGTGATTCACCGCCAGCGCTTCGAGAAAGATGCCCGGCGTCACTTCGTGGGGGAGGTCGAAAGCTACGAGCACGGAATGGCCCGGGCTTGCGGCTACGTCTTCGTCGTTGACGACCTCAACAAACACATGTTTGTGAAGCGGCCTGACCGCCGCATCAAACTCATTCCGATGAGCTCCGGAGACGTGATCGTGAACGTCATCCCGGAAACCGTGGACTTGGAGCGCGTGGCCTATGAACTCAAGGACCGCTCGCTCCGCGTCACCGACGGTTCCGGCTGGAGCATGGATGTGAAGGAGTTCGGCTGGGGATGAAGCATCAACCTCCGATTCAACCAAGCGCCTGATATGAAACTGAACGTGCAACATCACAACATACGCAGCACCGACGAGTTGGACTCACTGCTGGAAGAACGCATCTTCAAGCTCGAGCCCCGGCTGCAGATTGACGAAGCCTGCGTGCGGCTCGAGTGCCGCTGGGAGAAAAGCCCCGCCTACCGGGTGGCGATTCACATCGCCACCCCCGGCCCCGACCTGGAGGCGGAAGGCAGGGACCACACCATCCGCGCCGCCATCGGCAAGGCCTTCCTCGACCTCGAAGACCGCCTCCGGGACCGCGAACACAAATCCATTCGGCGCGTGCGGAGCAACTTGCAAACACCGGCCGCGCTGCGCGCAGGCTGGAGGCTGCGCTAGCACCGTTGAGCCCCTAGCCATCAAAACGCAAAGCGAGAAAGGACAAGTAATATGAAATGGTCACTGAAGATAGGTCGGATCCTGGGAATTGACCTCTATATCCACCTGACGTTCCTGCTGCTTTTGGGCCTTGTAGGCGTGTCCCACTGGCTCAATGGGCGCAGCCTGGACGCCGCCTTGTCGGGCGTGCTGTTCTTCAGCGGGCTCTTCCTCTGTGTGCTCCTGCATGAATACGGTCATGCGCTGGCTGCGCGCAGCTACGGCATTGCCACGCGCGACATTACCTTGCTGCCAATCGGCGGTGTCGCGCGCTTGGAGCGAATGCCCGACAAGCCCTCGCAGGAACTGGTCGTCGCGCTGGCAGGTCCCCTGGTTAACATCGTGATTGCCGCCGGCCTGTGCGCCGGCCTGTGGCTCAAGGGCCAATGGCAGCCCCTGGCCTCACTCAGCGCGACCAGCGGCAGCCTCGTCGAGCGCCTGATCGTCGTCAACGGGTTCCTGGTCCTCTTCAATCTCCTGCCCGCCTTTCCCATGGACGGTGGCCGGGTCCTGCGGGCAATCCTGGCCCTACGGATGGACTACGCGCGGGCGACTCGCATTGCCGCCACAATTGGTCAGGGCATGGCGTTCCTCTTCGGGGCCATTGGCCTGTTCAGCAACCCGATGTTGATCCTGATCGCGTTCTTCGTCTGGATCGGCGCCGCCCACGAAGCGGCCGCCGTGCAGATGAAGTCCACCCTGGGCGGCTGCCTGGTGCGCGAGGCGATGCTGACCGAGTTCCGCACCCTCTCGCCCAGGGACACCCTGGGTCAAGCCGTGCGTCTGCTGCTGGCCGGTTCCCAGCAGGATTTCCCCGTGGTGGATAATGGGCAGGTCGTAGGGATGCTTTCTCGTGCCAACCTGCTCAAGGCGCTCGCCGACCACGGCGAGAGCGCGTGGGTGGCTGCGGCAATGGAAAATGTCGTCGAGTTTCTGGACGCCAATGAACCGCTGGATTACGCCATGGGGCGAGTGAATCCCGAACAGGGATTCACCCGGCCAGTCTTGCGCGACGGCGTCCTCGTGGGCCTGCTGACTGCGGAGAACATCGGCGAGTTCTTCATGATCCGGGCCGCGCTGGAACAGCGCCGACACCTCGAACCGCCGAAGCTTCCGCTTACCCGAGTACCTCCAGTAGTCCCGCGGCTGGCATTAAGCAAGCCAGGCGCCGCGCCCATGAGTTCCTAGCCTGGCACATCCACTGATTCGAACAACGACAAGCAAAGCAATATGAACAAACTAAAGACCATCATCGTCGGAGTCGACTTCTCCGAGTGTTCTCGCAGCGCCCTCGAACAGGCCGCCCGGATGGCGGAATGGAACAAGGCAAACCTCCGCGTCATCCATGCCGTTGAGCACCTCACAATCAGCGATACGGCCGAAGCCCTCAGGCTGACGGAGGATCAGATCCGCAGCGAAATCCGGCAGCAGGCCATCTCCAGGTTGGACGCCTGGGCGAAGGAGGCGGGCGCCCCCGCTCAGCACAGCCGCGAAGTGATCTTCGGACCGCCGCTGGATGTGCTGCTGCAGGAGACCCGGACCAGCCGCGCCGATCTTCTCGTCCTCGGGGTCACCGGCGACTCCCTGTTACCCTACGGCGCCGGCACGCTGGCGACCAAATGCCTGCGCAAGGCCCCCTGCAAAGTCATGCTGGTCAAAGCAACTCACGCCCGGCCCTTCCGGAGGATCGTTGCCTGCGTGGACTTCTCCGACACCTCCCGCGAGGCGGTGGTGCAAACCCTCCGCGTCGCCAGCCAGGACCGCGCCGAGGTGCATTTCCTGCATGTGTTCCAGCCCCCGTGGGACTTCTCGGCTCCGTTCAGCGACCAGTTCCCGGCGATGGCGGATTTCGAGAAGAACCACCGCCTGCTGCTGGAGAACAATCTGCGGCAATTCGTCAGCGCCGCCCCGGGCATCAGCTCGATCTATGCGGTCATGCGAGGCCAAGACCCACGGGCACGGCATCGCCGAATACTGCCGGCGGATTGATGCCGACCTGGTCATTCTGGGCACCAAGGGCAAGACCAACCTGAAGTACGTCCTGCTGGGCTCGACCGTCGAACGGCTGCTCAAGGAAATTCCCTGCTCGGCGCTGGTGGTGCGCCCGCCCGTCGAGCCGTGAGATGGTTCCTCTTCACCCGGCGTTGGAGAAGGTTCGGCGCTGCAATTGGCGTCCGAACCTTCTTGGTGGCGATTCGCTGTTCCGCGGTTCACGGCGGAACCGAGGCTTCTCGGAGTAGTCCTCTATCGCCCTTCGTGCCTGCTGCCGCTTTAACAAAACGGTGATGATCCGGCAGGTGCTGGTAACGGCCGGTGGAATCAGTATTCCCCGACCTCGACCGGTCGCTCGTTCTCGAGGTTGCGCAACCGTGCCGCCCAGCTTTTCAAGCTGGCCTGTCGTTCCTCATCCGAAACACGGACCGGCGCATAGACGAGGTTCGGCGCGAGCACATCCCACCCGGTGAAACGCAGAATCCCTCGCTGGATTGGTCGCAGGATAGCGTGGATGTCACCGTTCCATCCGCCCTTTTGATAAACTGCCTCCGGCCCGCCCGTCGTTACCGAAAGCAAGGCGCGCTTGCCTTTGAACACGCCGTTCTCGTAGAACCGCTCCCCGCCGTAGGTGCGGCCCATGGCAAAAACTCGGTCCGCCCAGCCTTTCAAGATTCCCGGCAACCCGAACCACCAGAGCGGAAACTGCCAGATCATCAGGTCACACCACTCCATCTTGCGCAATTCCGCCTCCACGTCCGGGGCGAAGCCGCCGACCTCCGTGGCGTGCAGCTCCTCAATCTGCTGTTTGAAGAACTCGGCGTTCTTCACCGACGCGAAATTGCGGCGGTCCGAGACCGGATCGAACCTCATGCTGTAAAGATCGGAGACCTGCACCGTATGACCGGCGCCACGAAGTGTGTCCTGCGCCATGCGAAACATCGCGCCATTGAAACTCTTCGGCTCGGCGTGGGCGTAAACAATGAATGCGTTCATAATTCCGTTCCAGAGAATTGCTGGGTCAGCGCAACCAGCGGATGTTCATGTTAAGCAATCGCACCCGCAGCATGCCTTGGAAAACCTCCGCGGTTGCGATCAGCAGCCAGATGATGAATGCGCGAAAGAGCATGCTTCATTGCCCGGCGTCCGTTCGCAGCATCACCTCGTTGCGACGCAGGAAGGCGGGCGTCCAGGGCGGATCGAAATAGCCGTAGATTGGCGAGGAAAGCTCTTTCAGTCCCTGCGCTTTCATCCAGGACTGCAGCCGTCCCAGCGACTGCGCCTCCTTCTTCGCGTTGCGTCCGCCGCTGAAGCGCAGCACCGCGAACCGACCCGCGTTCAGTTCCCGGACCTTTACCGAGCCATCCGTCGGCTTGGGCACTTGCGTTCCCGCCAGCTTTGCCGGCATCACGAACGCCATCGTCGCGTTCGACTCGCTGCCGGACATGAAAACCGGCGTCGTCATCGCGATCTTCTCCTTGGCCTCGTTGCTCCCGGTGATAAAGCGGAACAACCGCATGAAACTGCCATCGTCCCCGCTCCGGCTGCCACCCATCGGCGTTTCCACGACGGTCAACGCCGGATAATCGCGCACCTGAAACTTCCCGTCCGAGCGCACAATCTTGTAGGGCGCGGACTCATAACCCGCGCGCGTGGCCTGACAGCCCACCAGAATCAGGGCCCCCGCAATCACCAGCATCAACAACGCAATCAAGCATCTTCTTCACCGGGATAGTTTAACCGGATCGTGCCGTTTTGCGAATGAAGAACCGCGCCCGCGCCGCCGTGGGCCACCCGCCCAGGCATCAGGGATCGGTGATTAGACCGGTCAAAACCCGCCAACGCTCAGGAGCGCGGATGAAATGGGAAATCGGTGTAACCCTTCGCACCCGGCGCCGACCACACCTTCATATCCGCCGGCGGATTCAACTCCCACCCGTTCGCGAACCGTTCCACCAGATCCGGATTGCTCAGGTAGGGCCGGCCGAAGGCGATGAGGTCCGCCTGGCCGGAGGCAATCGCCGCCTCCGCCGTTTCCTGCGTGTAGCCGCAATTACCCATCAACGGCCCGGAAAACACCGCGCGAAATTCGGCGAGCGTCATCGGTTTGCCCTGCTCATGAAAACCGAACGCCAGCCCGTCCACCACATGCAGATAAGACAGTCCGTATGAGTTCAATTGCCTCGCGGCGTAGGTGAAGGTTTCCCGGAAATCGGGCGCCCCCATGTCGTTGAAATTCCCGTTGGGCGAGAGGCGGACGCCCACCCGGCGCGCGGGCCAGACCGTGAGAACGGCCTCGACAATTTCCTTCAGGAACCGGAAGCGGTTCTCGACGGTGCCGCCGTAGTGATCGGTCCGGTGGTTGGTCTTCGACTGCAAGAACTGGTCGATCAAGTAGCCATTGGCGGCATGAATCTCCACGCCGTCAAAGCCGGCAGCCTTCGCTCGCTCTGCCGCCCTCCGGTAGTCCTGCACCACCGCGGCGACCTCGGCCGTCTCCAACGCGCGTGGCGTCTCGTAAGGCATCTTGCCCTGAGGAGTGTGGATGTAATCGCCGTTAATCTTAATGGCTGAGGCCGAAACTGCCGGCTTCCCGCCGTGAAAGCTGCTGTGCGAAGCGCGTCCGCAGTGCCAGAGCTGGAGATAGACCGGAGTGCCCCGGCCATGCAGCGCGGCGACAACTTTCCTCCACCCAGCCTCCTGGGCGTCGTTGTAAATGCCCGGCGAATCTACCCAGCCGCAGCCTTGTTCGGAGATTACGGTCGCTTCGGTTATGATCAGCCCAGCCGACGCGCGTTGCGTGTAGTATTCTGCCATCAGGTCGTTCGGCACGCGTTCTCGCCCGGCCCGGGCGCGCGTCAACGGGGCCATGACCACCCGGTTGCGTAAAGTCCGCCCGCCCAGGTCAAAGGCAGAAAGTAAATGGGGCAAGTGGGTTTGTGTGGCAGTTGTAGTCATGATTGGTCGCGTCAATTCAGTGCGGCGGTTATTGGGCCTTCGGTTGCGGCCTCAAGCGCCGCCATAGTCTAGCTGGCTTCATGTATTTCGCAAGTTAGCCCGGCGGGTGCGCTTGACGCGCCGCACGAACCGGTCCTTGCGGAGGCGCCACCTCTGCTTCGATGGGCAGTTCTGGCCGGCTGGCCCATTCGGCCCAACCACCGTCGTACCAACTTACCTGTCGGTAACCCAGCAGGTGGCGCAGCACGAAGTACGTCTGGCTGGCCTGGTGTCCGGTGCGGCAGGAAACCACGACCGGCGAATCTTTGGACGGGATCAACTTGGCGTAGGCTTCGGCCAGGTCACTGAGTGGCCTGAGAAGGGTCACGGCATTGTTCGTGGACACGTCCAGGGTGAAGGGCCGATTGATCGCGCCGGGGATGTGGCCGGCGCGTGCTTCGTCCGATTTCTTGCCGCTGAAAAAATCAGCCGGGCGCACATCGAGGAGCACGGCGGTGCGGCGCTGCGAGTGGGCGAGAACGGTCTGGTAGTCCACCGTGAACGTGTCCGCATTGGCCTCCAGCGGATAATCCGTCGCCGTGATGTCGGGCAGCCTGGTGTCCACCGGTCGCTTCTCCGCCGCCCATTGATCCCAGCCGCCGTTGAGGATGGCATGGCGCCGGTGACCGACCCGTTCCAGAGCGACGGCGATCAGGGTCGCGTCGTGAAGTTTGTCGCTGGGCACGAGGATCACCGTCGTCTGCGGCATAATGCCCAGCAGACCCAGGTGACGCGCGATCATGTCCGCCGGCAGGAGCATGGACGACACGCCGCCGACCGCGCCGCGGAAATGTTCCGGGTCCATCCGCACGGAGCCGGGAATGTGGTCGCTGTTGTAGGCAGGCTGCGGGCGCACGTCGATGATCCGCAGATCGTCCCGGCCCAGGTTCTCCTGCAACCAGCTTGTTTCGACCAGACGCGGTGTTTCGCCCGACCCGCTGGCGGCGCTGACTGCGGGTGCGGGTGACCCGTTCAGAAAGAAGGCGCGCCAGGCCTTGATCCTGGCGGCTTGGGATTCCGGCAGCGGCGCGGTGCGCAGGGAGACGGGTTTCAACACCTCTTGCATGAACCCCTGCAAGCCGTCGGTGAGCAGGTAGGCGTTCGTGAAACCCATCCGCGCCAGAGCGTCCCGGGCCTGGGCCGGATGCGTCATGCCGTTCGAGTAGAGAACAATCGTCTCCTTGTTCTTATGGGGCGTAAGAAAGTCCTCGAGGTCCGCCGCGGCGACGTTCACCGCCCCGCGGAGGTGAAAGGCGGCAAACTCGGCCGGCGTGCGAATGTCCACGAGGAGCAGGCTCGGGTCACTGGCCATGAGGCGATCGGCCAGCTCTTCGGGTTCGACATGGTCGTCGCCGGCTTCCATGGCCTGAAGCATCACGGTATCGGTGACGGGGCCAGCCGACAGGGCATCGGTCGAGGACGGCAACGGCGGGAGCAACGCCACCGCCAACGCACCCACAAGAATCGTCACGCTGAAGGCCTTCAGGAAAGGGCTGCCCAGGTAGGGGCCGGCGCCGGCGACTTTCTTCTCGATCCACTCCGAGCCCCAGAAGGCCGCCACGGCAACAGCCGAAAAAATCAGCGCAAACACCGGAGCCGAAATGCCCAAAGCCGCCCAGACAAACTTCACTCCGCTGTCGCCCCAGGTGTAAAGCGGGGCGACCAGCCCGTATAACTCGTTGAAGAGAACACTGCCCAAGGCCGCCCCGCCGAGAAAGATCAGCGCATCAAGTCGCCCGGACGCGAGTCCCACCGCCGCCGTGCCGGGGCACCAGGAGCTCAACACGAATCCCACCCCGAAGAGCAATCCCCCGACGATCTGCGCGCCATACACGGTGGGCAGAAAGTAGATCTGGTCGGCGCTGACCAGGCCCAGTGAGAGAGCCAACTGCAGACCGAGCATCGCGGTCACCATCGCGGTGAACATCACCCGCAGCACGGTCATGTCGCGAAAATAGAAAATGCCGGCCAGCCGGCGCGAACTGCCGAAACCGGCCTGTTCCAGCGCGAACCCAAATCCGAACCCGAGCAGCAGTGACAGGACAAAAGCCGCGCTGCTGCCCAAAGCGTCGTGGCCGAAGAAGGTCGTGATCATTGCCATTGCCTCCGGACAAACCAGGCCATGGCGTAACCGCTGACGAACATGGAGGCCAGGAACAGCAGGCTGCCGCTGGCCAGCATCGCGCCGCCAGTCAGCGCCTGACCGGAGGTGCAGCCGGAAGCCAGCCGGCTCGCGAAGCCAACGAGAATGCCGCCCGCCAGCGCCATCGCGATGCGCCGACCGCGCGACGCCGTCGGCCCGCGCTCCAGTTGCGGCTGAACGCGGCGCCCTCCGATGGCCGAAACCAGCCCGCCCAGCAGCGTGCCGACGAACATGAATACGAGATAGTAGCGGAGCGGATCTTTGCCCCAGCCGCCGAAGTAGGCGCTCTCGGCCACATGTTGCGGCATGACGCAGCTCTGCACAAAAGCGCCCGCTCGTGCGATGCTCGCGGACGCGCCGAGGCCGACACCCAAAATCAGGAAGCTGGCCAGCAAGACCAGCCCCAACAGAACCCCCGCCAGATACGGGTTCATATATGGTTTGGGACCGGCCGAAGGGATGTTTGGATTGGATTTCATGACGCCTTTCCTCTCGGAGCAAAGTTCAACAACCGGCTGACTTGCGTTTCGGTTTGGTCGGTGCCGCGGGGCCGGGTGATGGGGCGGCGGGGCGTGGGGCGGCGCCGGGAGCGGGAGTGACTTGAGGGCGCACGCTACCGCTGGGCAAAGGCACGGCTCGCACAGCCCCCTTCAGTTCGGTTTCCTCCCAAAAGGCCTCCAGCCCGCCGTGCAACGCCTTGATCGGGCGTTTGGTTTTCTGCGAGAGGATGCCTGCGGCCATCATTGCCAGCGAGCCGTCGCGGTCCACAAGGATCAATGGGCCGGCGCCCGTCAGATACCCCGGGTTGTCCAGCACCTCTGCCAGTTCGGCATTGCGCGCTCCCGGCAAGGCATAATCTTGAAAGGCGTCGGGCGGGCGGATGTCCACCAGATCGAACGTGCCGGGCAGGTCTTGGATCAGCCGGCTCAAATCCGCGGGCGAAATGCGCTCGGCAATCTGAATCTGACGCTGGGGCGCTGGGGCCGCGCCAGACTTTTTCTCATTACCATAGACGGGATAACCGGCGTCAATCCACGCCGCGCTGCCACCGGCCAGACTGGCGACATTCTTGAATCCCCGGCGTTGCAGGATGCCCACCGCCAGGCTCGACCGGTAGGCGCTGTTGCACACCGCCACCACGGGCAGGTTGGGATCAAGTTTGCCGGACAACTCGGCCAGGTGGTTGATCGGCAGGTTCACCACCGTGCCGATCCGCATGGCCATCCACTCGTAAGGCATCCGCACGTCCACGATGATCGGCGCGTTGCCGTTTTGCATCTGCTGATAGAGCTCGGCGGGCGTGATCGTTCCGCTCGTCGCCACCGGCAGCCCCGCTTTGGTCCACGCTTCAAAAGGCAACACCAATCCCTCGTAGGCCACGCGATGCAGGCGGAACACCGCCTCTTTCAACTCCGCCTCCGACCCGATCAACACCAGCGGCGCCTTCCAGGGCACCATCGTTCCGACCCACGTTTCCAATCGCCCACGCAGGGCGATGTTTACTGAACCCGGCACATGCCCGGCGGCGTAGGTCTTGGCCTCACGCAAGTCCACCAGCCATTGCCCGGCGGTCTTGGTGATGGACTCCTCGGCCTTGGCGGCCGCCGGTGACGCGTTCCAGTCCACCAGTGGCGGACCAGCGCGGTTCATGGCCGCGTTATGCTTGAAATACTGCGGCGCTTCCGGCAGCCCCTCCAGTACCGCCGCAATGAATTCGCTGCGGCCTTTCTGTCGCACGTACGGATTCGACGACCTCTCCCGACCAATCGTGGAGGAAGGATCTTCGGACAAATTCGCTCCGCACAACGAACCCGCGCCATGCGCCGGCAAAACCACGACGGAATCCGGCAGTTTCGACAGTTTGTTATGCCACGTGTCGAAGCTCATGGACGCCAGCGTGGCAGCCGTCATGGCGCCTTCCAGCAGGTCCGGCCGCCCGATCGACCCCACGAACAGCGTGTCGCCGGTGAACACGGCGCGCGGCTGCGTTTCCCCCTCGGCGAAGACCAGGCCGCACATGCCGTCGGGCGTGTGGCCGGGAGTCGCGAGCACCTTCACCGTGGCCCGGCCGACGCGGAACGAAGAGCCTTCCTGCAGCGGTTCGATCTTGTATTGCGCTCCGCTGGCCGCGTTTTGGTGGATGGGCACCTGCAACGCGCGAACGGTTTCGAGATGGCCCGCCACAAAGTCCGCGTGAGAGTGGGTCAGGAACACGCCCTTGATCGTCAGGTTATTCTTCTTCGCGTAATCCAGGTACGCGTTGATGTCGCGATCCGGGTCAACGAGCAACGCCTCCGGGCCGGACACCAACAAATACGAGTAGTGGCTCAACACCGGCAGGTTGAACTGCACGATGTCAAAACCCGGGAACCGGTAGGTGTCCACCACCTGATGGAGGGCGTCCTCGGCTCCATGCGAGGCCGACTCGGAATCCTTGATCTTCGTTCCCTCCGCCGCCAGCGCCGCCAGACCCGGAATCAAAAACAAGAGATGAGCAAAGACTTGAATGCAAATGCGCGTTTTCATAAGCACGATTTCTCGTTTCAATTGTATTTGCGAACTAATCCGTGTAAATGCCCGTTTCCGGGATTCCGTCGGCTCGCAGAATCGGGTCTGCCACGCCCACACCTTCGTCGTGCTGCGGTTTGGAGCCAACCGACAACATCGGCAACTTCTCATGATTCAGACGGCCACGAAAGGACGCGCCGGCGGCGGCGTGTCTCGGACCGACGCGTGACTGGCTGGACATTCTCACTCGACCCGGCGAGCGCCATCGCGGCGGACACGCTTTACGCGCCGCACGAACCGGTCCTTGCGGAGGTGCCACGCCTGCAACTTGAGCGCTGCCAGTTCGGGATCCAGGCGGGCGAAGAACCAATACGCAAGGCGCTGTTTCAGTCGTTCCCACCACGAGCGACCCTGCTGGAGCGCGTCGCGGGTGATCGGGATCGCGCGCTGCGCCAAATCGGCTTCGAACTGCTGGCGCGCGGTCGCGGCCAGCGCGGCGTTCTGAATGCGCAGCATGATCTCGAAGTTGATGCGCAGACTGCGCGGGTCGAGATTCGACGAGCCGACGAACACGATGTCGTCCACCACGATCGATTTCGCGTGCAGCACCTGCGGCTGATACTCCCAAAGTTCGATGCCCATTTGCACCAGGCGCCGGTAAAGCGAACGCGACGCGAGTTGCATCAGGCGCACGTCACTTTTCCCCGCCAGCAGCAAGCGCACCCGCGCCCCGCGCGCCACCGCCTGTGCGAGCCGGTGACGCAGCCGATGGGGTGGCAGGAAATACGCGGCGGTAATCGCCACGTCCTTCGCGGTCGCCAGATCCTGCCACAACGCGTCGCGCAGTGGATTCCGGCCAAAGCCGGGCTTGATGAACAGCGCCTCAACCTCGCGTCCGCCGCCAGCCGGCGCCCGCTGGCGCATGCCACCGTGAGGAAAGGTCCAGTGCTGCCCGGATGCCCGTTCCCACTGGCGGTCGAACTCGGCCGCGAGCACCGCGGCCACCGGTCCGCGCACGCTGACGCCGCCATCGCGCCAACCCGCCGTGATGCCGTCACCGCCGTACTCCGGCGCGATGTTGCATCCGCCGACAAATGCCTGCGTGTCGTCAAGGACCAGCAACTTGCGGTGGTCCCGGAACGAGAACGACGCCAGGCGCAATTCATTGAACCAGCGCATCGCCCCGCCGGTAGCCACCAGTTCGTCGAAATAATCGCGCCCCAGCCCGAACGAGCCGACCGCGTCCACGATCAGCCGCACGCGCACCCCGCGACGCGCCGCCGCCGCAAGCGCCGACCGGAAGCGAAGGCCAACGTCCGAATCCCTGAAAATGAACATCTCCATGCACACGAACGACCGTGCCGCGTCAATGGCGCGCAGCTTGGCTTCCAGCAGGCTTTGCCCGGTGTCATGCCAGGTGAAACTGTGGGCGTCGGCCATGTCGGCGGGATTGTTATGAAACGGCGCGCGGCGCCACAGCCGATTTGACGCTGTCAACCCGTCTAGCTGGTTTGCAGACTCACCCATCTTCCGCTTTCCCTCCTATTTTTCCTGAAAGTGCCTCGATACTGCGCAAAGCAACAACTGCGGCAACAATACCCACGACGAGGAGCACCGCGAGTCCAACCTCGCCCGAAGCCCAAGCGATTGAATCCAGGAAAGTCCAGACACTCCTGAAGATCAGAATCGAGGC
>CAWGGD010000028.1:0-191141 GCA_963822005.1 uncultured Verrucomicrobiae bacterium
GTGCCGGTGGCCCAAGCCGAGACGGGCTGCTTGCCTGCGCTGCCGCAGGCGTGATCACGAGCCGGTCCAGCGCCGAATCAGGCCCGGGCAGCGCTTACGTCGTGGAAATCCACGTTCAGCTTCTTGAGAACGTAGCCGGTCTCGCGGAGGTAGTTGCCGTAGGACATCATCCAGTGGAAGCCTTTCATCTCCTGGAGGAGGGCTTGGCCATCGCCCTGCACCCTCACGTCAATCTGCGAGCGGCAGATGTCCAGGAACGGGTTGCCGACAATCTTGCCTTCGAAGCCGACCCATTTCTTGCAGTCGAAGTCGGGCACAAGGTTGGTGCAAACCTGGCCCAGCTTCATCTCCACCTTCGGCGCCGCGCCATAGTCGGACTCGAAATGCGTGAGAATCTTCACCCGCTCGCCCCGGCGACCGTCCATCTTGCGCGGCGCCGTGCAGTGGGCCAGCGTCACGACGTTCTCATGCGGGAAGGTCGGGTCGTTGAGGAACACGGGCTTGCCGGAGATGTAATGCAGCAGGATGCCAGAGGGAATGACAACGAAATCCGATTCGCAGAACGCGAGATAGCCCTCGTCATTCAACAGGCTCAACGGCATACAGGCCGTCGTTTCCGAAATCCCCATGATGGTCCCCATGCAATGCTGGATCGTGACGGCGTCCGTGCGCGCCTCGTCCATGATGTCCTTCATCACCTCGGTCAGCACGAACGCTTTGTCCATGAACGGCCGCGCCGTGTGCAGCGAGACGCGCGATTGGGCCAGGTAACGGCCGGCGGCGGCCTCGCAGCGTTTGACCAGGCCGGCGTCCTGTCTGGCTGCCTTCAGGCGCGGCTCCAGGTCCTTGTAGCTGTAATCCACAATCTCCAGTTTCCAGAGGTTGCGGGCGATTTCCGGCGCTTTCTTTCCGCCGACGCCCCAGCCGCCGGCGCCGCCGATGGCGACGATGCGTTTGCCCAGCGTGTGCTTCAGGCCGTGCAGCGCCCGCATCCGCCAGAGCAGCTCGTCGTAGCGGTCCACCACCACGTCGTTCACGTCCAGGCCGGTCCGGTCGTACTCGTCCACGGCTTTGCGCAGGAAATGGGGATGGGCGATTTCGTACCAGAGGTAAACCGGGCCGGGATCGTGGCGCAGGAACATCAGGTTGGACTTCTGCGGCGTGATCAGCTTCTGCAGAATGTCGCCCCCGCCGCCGGCGGCATAGACGAGCATCGTGTCGTAATCCCCCTGCGCAACCGCAGCCGCCTCGTTGGCGCTAGCCACCGCCGCCAGCGGCAGGAACTCCAGCGGGAAGTCCGCCTGGGCCTTGAGTTTGGCCAGCTCGACGGTGATGCGGTTCTTCTCCGCCGCCACATCCTGCTCCGTCTGGATCCCGCCCCAGCCACGCCAACTGGTGTGTTCCCGCCGTTTCGGCAGCGCGTAGGTCAAGACCGGCTGCACCTTCAGCGGCCGTTGCGGCAGCGGCCCGCGCACCGGGAGAGCCAGGTCCGGATCAGCCGCGAAAGCGTCAAAGGCCGAAAACGCCAGCCCGGTAGCCGCCGCCGCGCCCACCCGGAACAGGAAATCGCGCCGGTTCAAGCCGCCGCCGGCCTGCCCAGCCGCGGCCGCACAGCAGCCGCAATTGCACGCGTGCAGTTTCTGTTCTGAGTTCATAAAGCGGGAAGTTGACGTGTTGCAGGATTCGGCTGAATTGTTCATGCGCAAGAGTTCAGGCATTGTTGAAACGACTGGCCGCAGCGTTTAGCCATTCGGCGCCGCATTGTCAAGCCGCTGATTCCGGCGGCTTCTTGGTTTCGCGTTGCCCGCGGATCGCGGGTGGCGGGAGCGGGGGGCAGGGTTCTTAGTTCTTGGTTCGGGGCGATGGCGGAGCCGGCTGGAGCAACCGGAAGCCGCTCCAAGCCGGACCACCTGCAGCCATTCTACAGCCCGAACTCCTTCTGGTGGCCCAGCTTCTTCTTGGATTCGGGGGCTTTCTTGAAGGTCTCGTCCAGGGCGGCGACGTTCGACGGGCGCTCGATGGCTTTGCCTTCCATCAACTCCTTCACCGTGCGGAGCTGGAGGCGCGGGTATTTCTGCCGATTGGTCTTGTGCTCGTAGAAGCCGGTGCTCGCCGCCTCGACCTCCATCGGCTTGGTCGGCGGCTGCAAAGTGATCAACACCCCCATCGCCGCCTTCTCGCGGTCCAGCACGCCCCGCAGGTCCCGCACATGGTCCACGCCGCCCTTGCCGCCTTTGACCTGGATGATGATTTGCTCCGCCTTGCTCGCCTTCGGGTCGTCGCGGAACAGGATTTTGCCGTCAATGCCGTGGTCGGCGCCTTTCTTCTGCTCGACGGGCCGCGCGCCCACCAACCCCAGCGCCCACCACTGGAATTGAAACTTGTCCTGCTCGGCCAGCACATACGGCTTCGTTGGGCGTGATCGGCTCGCCGATGGTGATGATCTCGATCTTGTCGCCGTAGGTGTCGCGCAGCCGGTTCTTGATGAGCGAAGTGGCTAGTTGGGTGATGTCTATGCCAATCCATTTGCGGCCCAGCTTCTCGGCGGCGTCAATCGTCGTGCCGCAGCCGCAGAAGGGATCGAGAACCAGTCTGCCGGGGTGCAGTTTTCAGCAAAGCTCACCAAGATAAGGGCGAGGCTTAACTGTCCTGATTCGGGTCTATGCACAGCCTCTTCTTTTCGAACATGCTCAAATTGGTCTGTCGTTGAGCATCTGTCCCAATTGGGACTTTACATCTGGATGAGCATTGAGCCCCAAGATCACTCGCAGGAGATCGGTTGGTTTGAACGGGCGCAAGACGTACCCCTGTGTTTGGGGTGGCGCTCAGCGTTGCTCAAAGGCCAGAGGACGCGCCATTCCTGCTCGTATTTCCAACAACTATGCTTCGTCAAGCAAAGCTCTGCCATGTTCGATGTATCGCCTTTTCAGTAAAGGCTTCCGTTGATAGCGAACCTTTACCGCCTGTCCGAACGGGCTGTCGCGGAGTGGTAAGCCAGACTCCGATTTCACTTCGCCGCATCGAAACTCAGCCACAAAACCCCGATGGGATCCGCCATAGTGAGCCCACATAAGTCTGCCGAGCGGCTGCTGCGTTAAACAGACGATTCCGAATACCTCGCTCACCTGCTCCCGCAGTACACGAGCTTCTTCTTCGAGGGACTGTGGAGTGCTCATTCGCGTTCGGAACTCTGGCATGATACCCGGATGCAAAAACGGGACCATGCTTCCGAGTTCTTCCTCGGTCGGTGGTTCGGCGCGCATCAGGAAGTCCCATGGATCATTGAGGTACTGGGCGGTGTCAGATAAACCTGTCCGTTCGTGAGCCTTTCCAGCTTGTCCTCGCGGTTCGGAAGTATTTGACAGGTCCGTGGTCATAAATCGCAAGATAGGCTTGGGGCCATCATGTCGTTGGTGCCCAGGAAGGTGCGGAAGGCCTGCATGACTTCGCTGACCTTGCCGGGCTGGAGGATCAGCTCTTCATAGACCTTCTGGCTTTCCTGGTTCCAGCTCCAGGTGTCCTCGAAGGCGCGAATCTGGCTGGCGGCCTCGGTGCCGTCTTTTTCGTGGAAGAAGGCGTTGTAGTTCTGGGCGGAGTTGAAGGGCGGGTCCAGATAGACGAGGTCCACCGTCTCGTCCTTCAGATAGCGCCGCAAGATGTCGAGATTGTCGCCGTAGTAGAGCGTGCCCATGCGCCGAGGCTAGCGGGAAATGGAGGGGGAAGCAACCAGCGAGCGGGGGCAGAGGCTGTGCCGCGGTTCAGTGGGAACGGCGGGGCTTCTCCGCCAGCGTCCGCGCCACGATACGCTCGCGTTGGGGATGGCAGCAAAGGAATCGGTCGCCCGAATGGCTGAGAAAAGCGGCACCTGCTCGGCGAATGCACCAGGCACCAGAAGGAGCGAGCCTGGAAACCGATCACTTCGACCCGGCACTTGGACGGATTGGGAGCGCCGGCCCCGACTTGATCCGTGGGCCGCGGCGTCCTGGAACCCGCGCCTGATGATTTGGACTTTGACATGTAGCACCCGCGAGTAACGACTAATTCCCCGCTGCACTGAACCTAGCCCCGCGGGCCAAGACAGGCAAGGAGGGCATTTTCATGCCTTCCATCAGCGCTTTCACCATGCGGAGGTGGAGAAGCGGATACTTCTGCTGAATGGTCTTGCGCTCGTAGAAGCCGAAAACCGGGGCAGTCCGGGATGGTGGTGTTGGTATGGCTAGGTCCGCCCGTCTCCACGAGGATCGGAAATTCGCGCCTCAACTGGACAGAAAGCGCCGAAAAGATTCTTGTCCGGTTTGGGCGTTCTGCGGGTTTATAGTGGTGAATAGAAGATGACGGACAGCCAAACACTGCTTTCATTATACGCACGGACCGGCTCGGAATCCGCCTTCCGGGAGCTGGTCAACCGCTACATCAACCTGGTCTATTCGACGGCGTTCCGGCTGGTGGGCGGGGATGCGCAATCGGCGCAGGACGTGGCCCAAACCGTGTTCGTGGCGCTGGCCGACAAGGCGGGGACACTGCCGAAGGATGTGATGCTCGGTGGATGGCTGCACCAGCATACCCGGTTCGTGGCGGGAAAGTTGCTGCGCACCGAACGCCGTCGGAAGTCGCGGGAAAGGCAGGCTGCGGAAATGAATGCCCTTGAGGACCACAGCGAAAGCAACCTGGCACGAGTCGCGCCTGTGCTCGACGACGCCATCGGTCAACTGGATGCGGAAGACCGCACGGCGATCCTGCTGCGGTTCTTCGAGCGGAAAGACTTCCGTGGCGTGGGCGACGCCTTGGGCAGCAGTGAAGAGGCGGCCCGGAAGCGTGTGGACCGCGCCCTGGAGAAGCTGCACGTCCTCCTGAAGCATCGGGGCGCTGCGCTTTCTGCGGCGGCCCTGGGGACAGCACTGGCCACCGAGGCGGTCACAGCCGCGCCGGCGGGGCTGGCAGGGAGCGTTGCCGGAACAGCCCTGGCCAGCGCGACAGCGAGCGGAGGACTCACTGCAACACTCGTGAAACTTATGACGATAACCAAACTCAAATTCGGTATCATCAGCGTAATCGCGGTCGCTGCCGCCGGCACGGGGATCTACGAAGCGGGCCAGGCTTCGCGCCTGCGTGGCGAGGTCCAAACGCTCCAGCAACAGCAAGCACCGCTCGTCCAACAAATGGCGCAACTCAAATCCGACAACGAAGGTCTTTCCAATCGGCTGGCCCAGGCCAATGGATCGCGTTCCTTGAGCGCCGACCGCTTGCGCGAATTGTTAAGGCTGCGGGGTGAAGTCGGGGGACTCCGGCGACAACAGCGCGAGCTCGAACGGGCTGTAGCCGCAGCGCAGTCAAAAACACCTGGCGTGCCTGGCCAGTCCTCAGTTGGTGTGACCCCGCCACCGAACAAGCCGCTGCCTTTTCAGTTGCAGCTTGTCCTCGAGCAGCCGGGAGACAATACCGAGCTGATAACCAACAATGCCAGTGCTGCCGGCGGCGAGACTCTGCACGTGCAGAAGACGCCGTTGTTGGACTATACGGCAGTCAGTTCAGCTACGGTTACAAGGGACGCGTCATCCGGCGCGCCGACGATCAACGTCGAGTTTAGCGAAGTAGGCAAGGAACTGTTTGCTGCAATTACCAAGGAGAACCTCAACAAACGCCTCGCTATTGTGTTGGAGGGCCGTGCGTATTCAGCACCGGTGATCCGGTCGGAAATCACCGGAGGCAAAGCCCAGATTACCGGCTCCTTCACCGAGCAGGAGGCAACAGAGCTTGCGGCCAAGATCAACGAGGCGGTAGGCGTCCCGCGCTAATGAGGTTTGAGTGGCCGTGCAGGCGGTGGTTCTTATTTCCGTTTACGGGCGACCCCGGCTTGGAGGGCGGCACGCTGGACGGCGGCCGCGACGCGCTGGACCACCTGGCGGTTGAAGACGCTCGGCACGATGTATTCGGCGCTCAGTTCACGCGGCGCAATGCAGTCGGCAATGGCGCGCGCCGCCGCCTGCTTCATGCTCTCGGTAATCTGCGTGGCACGAACGTCCAGGGCGCCGCGGAAGATGCCCGGGAACGCGAGCACGTTGTTAATCTGGTTCGGGTAATCGCTGCGGCCCGTGGCCACGATGAAGGCGTACCGGGCCGCTTCTTCGGGCATGATTTCCGGGGTGGGATTGGCCAGGGCGAAGACGATGGATTTGGGGGCCATGCGCCGGAGCTGTTTGGCCTGCAACGTCCCTGGCCCGGAGACGCCGATGAAGACGTTGGCGCCGCGGAGCGCGTCTTCCACCCGGCCACGGAGGTTGCGGGGGTTGGTGTGCCGGACCAGCCAGGCTTTGCTCTCATTGAGATTCGGCAGCCGGCCTTCATGCAGCACGCCTCCACGGTCGCAGACGACAATATCGCGCGCGCCCCCGCGCAGTAGGATGCGGGCAACGGCCCCACCCGCGGCGCCCGCGCCCGAGATCACAATCCGCAGGCGCTGCAGTTTCTGCCGTGTCAGGCGCAACGCGTTGAGCAGGGCTGCCAGCACCACGACGGCGGTGCCGTGTTGGTCGTCGTGGAACACCGGGATGTCCAGTTGCGCCTGGAGCTCGCGCTCGATGTCGAAGCAACGCGGCGCTGAGATGTCTTCCAGGTTGATGCCGCCGAAGCCGACCGACAGGTGTTTCACTGTCGCAATGATCTCCTGCGGGTCCTTGGTCCGCAGGCAGATCGGGTAGGCGTCAATGCCGGCGAACTCCTTGAAGAGCATCGCTTTGCCTTCCATGACCGGCATGGCGGCCTCGGGGCCGATGTCGCCCAGGCCCAGGACGGCGGTGCCATCACTGACGACGGCGACGGAGTTGCCTTTGATGGTAAGCTGCCACGCCTTGCGCGGCTGGGCGGCAATGGCTTCGCACACGCGTGCCACTCCCGGGGTGTAGGCCATGGACAGCGCGTCGCGGGTGACCAGCGGCACTTTGTTTTGGATGGCAATCTTGCCCCCCAGGTGCAGCAGGAACACGCGGTCGGAGACGTTGATCACCGTGACCCCGCTCAGACGGCGAACCCGGGCGACAATCTGCTCCTGGTGGTCCGCATCGCGAGGCCGCACCGTGATGTCGCGCGTCATCCCTTTGGCGTCGGAGGCCACAATGTCCACGGCGCCGATGTCGCCGCCGGCTTTCCCGATGGCGCTGACGATGCGAGCCAACATGCCGACGCGGTTGGGATACGCCAGCCGCATGGTGAAACTGTAACTGATCGAGGGAGTAGCCGGAG
Source organism: uncultured Verrucomicrobiae bacterium (assembly GCA_963822005.1). Classification (GTDB taxonomy): domain Bacteria; phylum Verrucomicrobiota; class Verrucomicrobiia; order Limisphaerales; family UBA8199; genus PALSA-1440. The sequence continues at coordinate 7,240 of CAWGGD010000028.1, forward strand.
TCGTGCTCATGAACAGAACCGTCCGCCTATCGTCTCTCGAAGTCAATCAAGCCGTTGGCCACTTCCACGCCGGCCAGGCGCACCTGGACCCTATCGCCGACGTCAGTTCCTGCAGAAACCGTGCTCGCCGGGCACACTCCTCCAAACGGTTCGACAATGCCTGGATGAGAAGTAGCGGGGGAGGAGGGCCGCGCTGCGGTTGTTGAGGCGGGGTGGGCACGGGACGTTTCCCGGTTCGGGGTGGCGGGCGAGGGTAGGAGGGGGCGACGGAAAACAAACCAATGTTCGCCGCCGGAAGTCGGCCAAACGCGGCTCCAACCCGCTGAGCGGCCTGCCAGATACCGACAGCACCCGCCGTATCGGGATTCGGAACGCGGCTGCCAGCGGGAGCGGACGCGTTTGCCGTTCTGCAGCACGTACTTCCTTGACACCTCCCTCCGGCCCGGTAGTAAATGGGCGATGCTCGCCCTCGTCGTGAAAGCTCTCCAGGCGTCAGCCTGCGGCGTGGTGGGAAACGCTTATGCCTGAATTCAAGTTTTCATGCCCCCAATGCGGGCAGCACCTCTCCGGCAACGAACAGTGGTCGGGGCATCAGATCCAATGCCCGGCCTGCGCCACGATCCTCACTGTGCCCCAGGCTCCTCCGGCTCCGGCGGCCGTTGCGCCCGTTCCCCAATCGCTGGCCCCTCAACCTCCAGCGTCCCACGGCGCCAAGCTCTCTGCCGGGGTGACCCAGGTTGCGCGTTCGACTGTCCCAGGACCGATCCCGCGCAGACCACTCGCGGCGCGCCCACCGAGAACTAGCAGCCCTCTGCTGAAGTATGTTGGCTATGCCATCGTGTTAGCCGCGCTGGGTGGGGCAGGTTACATGTTCCTGCCACCGTTGCTGAGCAAGATACAGGACAGCGCGAATTCCAACCCGACCCAAGCTGCACCCGCCGCCAACAGCAGCGGGGCTGGGCCGCTGGGCGAGGTGAACGGTGCAATGGACGTGTCGGACTCTCTGGATGGCGGCTCCTCATCACCACCGCGCCCTGCCACGGCCCGACAGACAGTGGCCGCCCCAAGACCAACGACCCCCACCGCCCGCCCCGCGGTAAGAGCCACGAACGACACCTCGCGGGCGAGGTCCAGACAGCCTGGGCGAACCAACCCTGCCAGCGGCGGGCATTGATGGGACTTTCCCCTCACTAACAGCGAAGACGGGAAGGCGTAAAGCGGAAATGATCACATGAACAGGAGTTGGGCGGGTTCTGGCCGTAACAGCGCGGCTGTCCCCAGCCGCAGCACGTCCGCAAGGGGTTGCGATCTCGGAACACTCGAACAGCGCTGCGTGGTCGGTGCTGCTGCGGCTGGGGACAGCCGCGCTCCGGTGGCAGTGTCGAAATGCGCCAGTAGCAGCGGACAGCTTTGCCCTCCTCTTGACTGCGACCGCCCCCGCTGCACAAGCTAAACCACGGTGCTAAGGAGACATTGAATCAAAACGCGCGCACCACTATGTGTCGAACCATTGTTCTATATTTGCTGAGTGCGCTCGCATCGCTTCACGCTGGGGAGGCGATCCCGGTGGAGGTGGTCGTTTACGGCGGCACGGCGGGTGGCGTGATGGCGAGCATTGGGGCGGCGAAGCATGGGGCGAAGGTCGTATTGCTGGAGCCGGGGAGGCACGTCGGTGGAATGGTCTCCGGCGGCTTGGGGCACACGGACATGGATCGGCAGGAGCGCGTCATTGGAGGGCTGGCGCTCGATTTCTTCCGTCGGGTGGGGAGGCACTATGGTCAGGACGTGGCCTGGTCCTTTGAACCGCATGTCGCGGAGCAGACACTGAACGCGATGTTGAGCGAGGCGAAGGTGCCGGTGCGGTTCGGGCAGCGTCTGGCTTCCGTGGTCAAAGAAGGGGGCCGCCTCCGCTCGCTGAAAACCACCGACGGCGTCGAGTTCAGCGGGCGGGTATTCATTGATGCGAGCTATGAGGGTGACCTCATGAGGGCTGCGGGCGTGTCTTACACCGTGGGCCGCGAAGGGCGTGAGCGTTATGACGAGTCCCTGGCCGGGCGCCGGGAATTGCTGCCCGGACGCCATCAATTCAGCGTCCAGATCTCACCTTGGAAAGACGGCCGGCTGCTGCCGTATATCACGCCGGAGGAGAGGCTCGTGCCGACCGGGGTGGGCGATGGGAAGTTCCAGGCGTATTGTTTCCGGCTCTGCCTTACGGACGTGCCGGAGAATCGGCTGCCGCTCACACGGCCCGAGGGTTACGACTCCGGTCGCTATGAGTTGCTGCGCCGCTGTTTTGCGGCCGGCGGGGAGAAAGTCCAGGGGATGCTTGGCATCTCCCGGCTGCCCAATGGCAAGTGCGATGCCAACAGCGGCGGTCCCGTCTCCACCGACCTGCTGGGCGCGAACCAGGAGTATCCAGAGGGAACGCCTGAGCGCCGGGCACGGATTTGGGAGGAGCACCGGAGTTGGGCGCACGGGCTCCTGTATTACCTGCAAAACGATCCCTCCGTGCCGGAGAAGACCCGGGCGGAATACGCGCGGTGGGGGCTGTGCAAAGACGAGTTCCCGGACACCGGCGGCTGGCCGCACCAGCTCTACATCCGGGAAGCCCGCCGCATGACTGGTGAGTACATCCTCACCCAGCGCGACCTCATGACGAACCGCCGCAAGCACGACTGCATCGGACTGGCGGGCTATAACATCGACATTCGCGAAGTGCAATGGGTCTCGGTGCGCACGTTCTACTTCCCGAAGGCCGAAGACCAGGTTTACGTGGAAGGCTACGTCAGCCAGCCTGTCGAGCCTTGGGACATTCCGTATCGCGCCCTGCTACCGCACTTCAGCGAGTGCCAAAACCTCCTCGTGCCGGTTTGCGCCAGCGCATCCACGGTCGCCTATGCGTCCTTTCGGATGGAGCCACAGTACATGATTGCGGGCCATGCGGCGGGCGTTGCCGCCGCGCTCGCCAGCGGCAAGGGAACGGCGGTACATCAGGTGCCTATCCCGGAGCTCCAACGGCTGTTACGGGAGGAGGGGCAGGTTTTGGACCTGCCTTGAAACCAACGCCGCCCGACCCGGCCAGAGAGACTGCGTCAGCCGTCAAGCAAGGTCAGGCGCTTACCTTTTCGAGTGCGGCTCGAACTGGTGGATGACTGAAAATCGCCCATGGGATTCACCGGGGAGAAGGCGCCGTGCGGCCTGGAAAGCCGCCGCGGGAGCATGGACACACGATTCCCGGCCAGCTTCCAACCCGGGTCTTTGTCGCAGCCTTTGTCGCCACCTTTGTCGAGCCATGGCCAATCCGACCAAGGTGCCGACAAAGGCTGCGACAAAGGCTTCATCTTGTCCGGCCTTCGCCAGGGGCTCGGCCGATTGCAAATCTGTGCAGCTTCCGTGGCTGCCTTCCCGCGCGTGACAAGCCCCCCGGCACCTGCTAACTTGCCCCGTCTCTTAGGTCGTCAACTTGGCAACGTAACATCTTAACATTATGCGCTCTGACATCATCAAGAAAGGCTTTGAACGCGCCCCGCACCGCTCCCTGTTGCGCGCCACCGGCTCCATCGAATCCGAGGCGGATTGGGACAAGCCGTTCATCGCCATCTGCAACTCCTACACCGATTGCATTCCCGGCCACGCCCACCTCAACGAGGTCGGCCAGCTGGTCAAACGCCTCGTCCGCGAGGCGGGCGGCGTGCCCTTCATCTTCAACACCATCGGCGTGGATGACGGCATCGCCATGGGCCACGGCGGCATGAAGTATTCGCTGCCCTCGCGCGAGCTGATCGCCGACTGCGTCGAGACCATGGTCCGCGCCCATTGCTTCGACGGCATGGTCTGCATCCCGAACTGCGACAAGATCGTGCCCGGCATGCTGATGGCGCGCGATGCGGCTGAACATCCCCACCGTCTTCGTCAGCGGCGGGCCGATGGCCGCGGGCATCGCCCAACAGGCCGCCGAGAGCGACCTGCCGGCGCACCTCCAGCCGGCGGCGCAGAAATCCGACCTCATCTCCGTGTTCAAAGGCGTAGCGGAGCTGCAGGCCGGCAAGATTTCGGCCGAAGAGTTGCAGAAGCTCGAGCAGAGCGCCTGCCCCACCTGCGGCTCCTGCTCCGGCATGTTCACCGCCAATTCGATGAACTGCCTCTGCGAGGCCCTCGGCATGGCCCTGCCCGGCAACGGCACCATTCTGGCCGTCTCCAAGGAGCGCGAGGCGCTCTACGAACGCGCCGCCCGTGCCATCGTCAAGCTGGTCGCAGGCGGACCTCAAGCCGCGCGACATCGCCACCGTGGAAGCGTTCGACAACGCCCTCACGCTCGATGTCGCCATGGGCGGCTCCACCAACACCATCCTCCACACCCTCGCCATCGCCCGCGAGGCCGGCATCCCTTACGACATCAAGCGCATTGACGACATCTCCCGCCGCGTGCCGTGCCTGTGCAAGGTCTCGCCCTCCTCCAACTACCACGTCCAGGACGTGCACCGCGCCGGCGGCATCCACACCATCCTGGGCGAACTCAAGCGCATGGGCGCGCTCACGCTGACCTGCCAGACCGTCACCGGCAAGACCATCGGCGAGAACATTGACGAATGGGACGTGCGCTCGGAGAAGTGCACCCCCTGGGCCAAGACCGTCCCGCGTCTCCGGCTGCTCCGCGCTGGTGCTCGACCCGAACGACAAGCTCGGCGGCGCTGCCCGCACCGCCAGCGGCAACCTGGCGCCCAAACCGATGCTCTTCTTCCCCGGCGATCCCCGCGGCATCACCCTCTGGCGCCTGGCCGCCGCGTTCAACGTCGGCGACGCGTCCACCGCCGCGGCCCTGTTCACCGAGGACGGCGAGTTTCAGGTGGACGACACGACCACCTGGAAAGGCCCGGCCGCCATCGAGGCCGGGCTCAAGGAGAAGTTCGCCGAGTCCAAAGGACTCATGCGCGCCGAGCTGGGCCAGCTCAAAGGCACCCCGCTGCTCATCATCTGGCAATACCCCAAGGGCGAGCCGAAGAAAGTCGGCTGCCTGGTGCGCACCGGCCGGTTGCGCGGCTGGCAGATCAGCCGGGCCTATCACGAATACCGCCCGGCGCATGCTCAAGGACGCCCAGCCCTGCGGCCTCATGCCCTACGACTCCGCCTTCAGGTTCGACCCCCAGGACTGCATCCGCACTAAGGACACGGCCTACACCGCCGACGGCGGCCTGGCCATCCTCTACGGCCAACTCGCCCCCGAGGGCAGCGTCGTCAAGACCGCCGGCATCAGCGACGAGTTCAAGCGCAACTGCGGCCCGGCCTTCGTCTTCGAAGGCCCCTGCGTGATCTTCGAAAGCCAGGAGGAAGCCTGCGAAGGCATCCTCGGCGGCAAGGTCAAGGCCGGCGACGTCGTCATCATCCGCAACGAAGGGCCGCGCGGCGGCCCGGGCATGCAGGAAATGCTCTCGCCCGACCAGCTACATCGTCGGCATGGGCCTGGGCGACAAAGTCGCCCTCGTCACCGATGGCCGCTTCAGCGGCGGCACCGCCGGCGCCTGCATCGGCCACGTCTCGCCCGAAGCGGCGGAAGGCGGCCCCATCGGCCTGCTCCGCAACGGCGACCGCCTGCGCATTGATTTCCCCAACCGCCGCATTGACATCGTCGTGCCCGAAGCCGAACTGGCCGAGCGCAAGCAGACCTGGCAGCCCGTGAAGCGCGAACTGACCGGCTGGCTCGCCCGCTACCAGAAACTGGTCAGCAACGCCAGCCAGGGCGGCATTCTCACCATTTAGCTGGTTCACGCGACGGCAGCGACGCCGCCGACCCGATCCGGTATCGGGTCGCGACGAAGGCCAGCACAGCCGTCACACATAGCCAGCAGTTCGGGGGCAGAGCCGCGGTGTTGCCCTGCCGGCTCGGGTGCCGTGCTGCTTATTCCGTGACGATGCGGCGGCCGGCTGGTCTAACGGGTGATGCTGCGTCCGTTCAACGGATTGAACATTGCCAAACGAACCGGGTCTGCTTATAGAGTGGCCGTCTCGAATCTGTTCCAATCAACCCATGGCAGGTTATGCTGAATCAGGGCTCCGGTTGCACCGGAGCGTTCTAACCTCCAGAGCACTGCTCCTCGGCCTTTGGCTGCTCGTGGTCCTCGGCGGCGCGCTGGTCGCTCGCGCGGCGATCCAGTTCGATGTCTTTCTGGGCTATGACGGCATTGCGCCGCAGGCCGGCTGGTTCCCTGCAGTGTGCGAAATCAAGAATGACGGCCCGCCCTTTGTGGGCACCGTGGAACTTACCGGCGGGCGTCTTAGCCAGGACCAGACCCGCCGCGCGGTCGTCGAGCTGCCGACCGGCACCCTGAAGCGGTTCGTCATCCCGGTGTTCTCGGCCTCGCGCGGTTTCGGCAGTTGGGACGCGCGCTTGCTCGACGAGCGGGGCAAGCTCCGGGCTGAGCAGCCTGGCTTGCAGCTCCGGCGGTCGCTCGCTCCCTACACCCCGCTCCTGGGGGCCGTGGTGCGGACGCCGGCCGGAACCCCGGTGCTCCGACCGATCCTGCCGCAGGACAAAGCCCTCCAGCCGGCCGCCGCCCGCCTGCTGCCGGCGATCTTCCCCGACAACCCGGTGGTTCTCGAGGGGCTGAATTGCGTTTATCTGAACTCGGAGAAGGCCCTCGACCTCAGGGTGGATCAGGTCAAAGCTCTCATGGCCTGGCTCCATGGCGGCGGCCACCTGGTCGTGGGCGTCGAGCAGATTTCGGACATCGGTGCCACGCCGTGGCTGCGAAACGTCCTGCCGTGCGAGCTCAATGACCTGCGGACCCTTCAGGGGCATTCGGAGTTCCAGGAATGGCTGCGCGGCCCTACCTGGCCGACCAATCGCCCCGGCCAGTTCCGGCTTCAGCCGACCTCGTCCAGGCAAGCCAGCCCCGCGCCGCCCTCGAGCCTGGACCCCGCTGAGCCCTTCCGGGACCTACCGGATGATCCGGCCTTTGAGCTGGCCCCGGTGCAGATCGCCAGCGGCGTGCTCCGCGACGGGCAAGTCGTGGTCGCCGCCGGCGGCACCCCCCTCATCGTCACTGCCGACCGTGGACGCGGACGGGTGACGCTGCTGCTGTTCAGCCCCGAACGCGAACCCTTCCGGTCCTGGAAGAACCTGCCGACTTTCTGGGCGAAGCTGGCCGAGGTGCCCGGGGACCTTTACCTCTCCGCGGAGTACCGCCCGGCAGGCGGTTGGAGCACTGACGGCATTTTCGGCGCGATGATTGACACCCGCCAGGTCCACAAGCTGCCGGTGACCTGGCTCCTGCTGCTCCTGATCGTGTACCTGGTGGTCATTGGCCCGCTGGATCAGGTACTGGCTCAAGCGCATCAACCGCCCGATGCTCACCTGGATTACCTTTCCCGCCTACGTCGTGCTCTTCTCAATGCTGATCTATGTCATCGGCTACAAACTGCGCGCCGGCGAGTCCGAATGGAACGAGCTGCACCTCGTGGATGTGCTGCTCAAAGCGGACCAGGCGGAGCTGCGCGGCCAAACCTACGCGTCCATTTATTCGCCCTCCAACCAACGCTACACCCTCGAAAGCCGGCACGAGTTCGCGACGCTGCGCAGCGAGTTTGTCGGCACCTGGAGCGCCACTCAGCCGGGCGAAAAGACCACCTTTCTGCAGCAGGGTGACGGTTCAGTTCAGGCGGAGGTCTTTGTGCCGGTCTGGACCAGCCAGCTTCTGGTCAGCGATTGGTGGCAGCCGGCGCCGGTGCCGCTCAATGTCACCGTCGTGCCCCAGGGCCAACAGTGGCAAGTCAAGGTCGAGAACCGCACCGAGCGGAACCTGTCCGGCGCGCACATCGTCATTGAGGATCGCATTATGCCTTTGGGCGAAATCCCGTCACGGCAGAGCAGGACCTTCACGGTATCCCCGGAACAGGGCATCCTCCTGGAAACCTTCGTCCTCCAACACGGCGCCGGTTTCGAGCCCGCAGTGCAGCAGCGGCAGCGAACCTTCGGCGGGAGTGGTAGCGGACGCCTGGATGACCTGCCCAACGGCAGCATGGCGGCCTCCTTCCTCTCGCGCCTGGGCGGCCCCCAGGAACCCACGCATCAGCACCCGTACTCCCAGCGTCAGTTTATCGCGCCGCCCGGACTCGATTTGTCAGCCGTGGTCGGGCGCGGCAACGCCGTCCTCCTGGCCTGGGCCGCGGATTACTCGCCCGTCAAGACCTTGCGCCAGTTCACTCCCCGCCGCAGCCACCAGAATACGCTGTGGCGGGTCGCCGTGCCCGTGGGCAGTCTAAAGTCTAAAGTCTAAAGTATGAACGAACCTCCCATCCCCGCCGTTCAAACCTTCGGCCTGACCCGCATGTATGGCGCCATCGCCGCCGTGTACAAGCTCGACCTCACCGTCAACAAAGGCGACCTGTTCGGCTTCATCGGCTCCAACGGCGCGGGCAAGACCACCACCCTGCGCATCCTCGCCACCTTCCTGGCGCCCTCGGCCGGCACCGCCAGGATTCTCGGCCAGGACGTGGTCGCCGAGGCCGACGCCGTCCGGCACGTCATTGGTTACATGCCCGACTTCTTCGGCGTGTACAAGGACATGGAGGTCACCGAATACCTGGATTTCTTCGGCGCCTGCTACAAGATTCCGACGGCGCAGCGGGAAAAGACAGTCAACGACGTGCTGGAACTGGTCGGGCTGACCGAGAAGAAAGGCTCGCTCATCGGCGCTTTGAGCCGGGGCATGCAGCAGCGCCTCGGCCTGGCGCGGGTATTGATCCACGACCCGCAATTGCTCCTGCTGGACGAGCCGGCCAGCGGGCTCGACCCCCGCGCGCGCATCGAGATGATGGCCATCCTGCAGGAACTGCAGCGGCTGGGCAAGACGATCATCATTTCCTCGCACATCCTGAGCGAGCTGCAGACCTTGTGCAACCGGGTGGGCATCATCGAGAAAGGCCGGCTCATCTACAGCGGGCCGGTGCAGGGTGTGCGCGACCAGGTGTCGCACGGCCGCGTCGATGTGGGTCCGCGTTTCCAGCGACCAGGCCCAGGCCATGGACCTGCTCAAGGCGCGAAAGGAGTTTGCGGAAGTAGCCGCCACCGATGGCGAGATCAAGGTGACCCTGGCCGGTCCCGACGTCGAGCACAGCCTGGTGGCGGATGTCCTCGTTCACGGCGGCGCGAAACTCGTCGAACTGCGCGAGGATGAGATCGGCCTGGAGGAGGTGTTCCTGCGCGTGACCAAGGGGGAGACGCAGTAAGCGAGGCGGTGAAAGGTGAACAACCTGGCTCGCGAGTATTGGAGTATTGGAGTGTTGGAGTGCTGGAAGACCCTATACTCCAACTCTCCAACACTCCATCGCTCCGCTCCTTCCGATGACCGTCCTGCCCATCATCGAGCGTGAGCTGCGCGTGCGGGCGCGGGGTCGGGCCACTTACTGGTCGCGCGTGGTGGTTGCGTTGATCGGCGCGTTGCTGTGTGTGCAGCAGCTCATCGTGTCCAGCCCCCTGGGCACGCCCGCCGTGGCAGGCCGGCATGTGTTCCACGACATGGTCGCCGTCGCGTTCTGGCTGAGCTGCGGGGCTTGCCTGCTGGCCGTGGAAGCCATCAACTCCGAGCGCCGCGAGGGAACGCTCGGGCTGCTGTTCCTGACCCGGGTCCAGGGTTTCGACGTGGTCGCCGGGAAACTGGTCTCGGTAGGCGCGACCAGCCTGTGCGCGCTGACGGGGCTGCTGCCGGCACTGATGATCCCCGTGCTGGCCGGTGGCGTGACGGGTGGCGAGGCGTTCCGCAGAGCCGCCGGGCTGGCGGCCACGCTCCTGTTCGCGCTGGGAGCCGGCCTGCTTGGGTCGGCGGCTCAGGCGCATCGTTTCAAAGCCGCCTGCGGCGCAGTGCTGATTGTCATTTTAACCACGGTAGGTCCCTGCGTTTGCTACGAACACATCACTGGCGGCATCTGGCATTATGCCGGGATGTTTAGCCCGCTGGTCCTGGTGATCGCAGCCGGAGACGTTGAATACCAGGCCGCTCCGGGCTTCTACTGGGGTGCGCTGGCGACGGTTCCGGCGTTGGGCTTGCTGCTGTCGCTGGGCGCCGGTCTCCAGCTCCGGCGTACCATCAGCCGGGACGGCGGCGCTGAAGTCGTGCGGCCACCGCCGCCCCCTGCGACGCTCGAACGCGAGGTTGGGTTGGCCCGTTGGCGGCCAGATAAAGAGGAGGTCGGCCCCATCGAGTGGCTGGCCTACCGGCAGCACGGGGTGAACGTCATAGCTTGGAGCGCGGCCGTGCTAGCCCTCGCCTTTAGCCGATGGGTGTCGTTGGCCAGTAAACCCATAGGCGGCGCCGGGGCGCCGCCCTTTTGGCTGCTGGTGTGGCCATTGGGACTGGCGGCAGCGGCAGTCGGCGGAGCGGTCGTGGCGTGGGTCGCCGGCCGGTTCTTTGCCAGCGTGCGCCGGACGGGGGAACTTGAACTGCTGCTGCCGACGCCGGTTGGCGCAGAAACCATCGTGAGCGATCAGTGGCGAGTGATGAAGCGCTTCTTCGTCTGGCCGGTGTTGGGCCTGCAAGTCGCGACGGTGGTGCCGGTCCTGGGCATGACTGGGGTGAGGAGCGCCGGCTTCTCTTCTGCCTGGCCGATCGAGAGCGCGTTCGCCGCGCTGCTAAGTTTCGTCAACACATTCCTCGGCACGGGCGTGCTGTGCGGGTTGGGGCTGTGGTTCGGTCTGACGGCGCGCCGACAGATTACGGGCGTGTTCTATGCAGTTGGTCTGGCGCAGGGTGTGCCCTGGCTGGCGAGCCTGGTGGTTTTGGTTCTCGTCGCCGGTGTGGCCACTCGCCTCGGCCGTCCGCTTCCACTCCCTTATGCCATGATCTCCTGGCTGCCGGAGGCTGCGGTTCTGCTGTTCAACATTGCGTTGCTCTGGCTGGCTGGGCGTGGCCTGGCGAACCGGTTGCCAGCGGCAGCGCCGATGCCGTTCGGCTTGAGCCAATTCATCTCACCAGGCGCGCGAGCTGCTCTGGCGGCCTTCGGCCGAGGGCGCCATTGGACCCCGTCATGACCAAGGTCCCATGACCGTCTTCCCCGTCATTGTTCGTGAGCTGCGCGCCTCGTCGCGGCAGCCGTTCACGTATTATCTCCGGCTCCTGGGGGTGGCGGCGCTGCTGGCGGCGAGCGTCCTGTTTGGCCTGAAGTTTGGGTTCGCGCCGACTTTCGGGCGCCTGTTGTTTTCGGCGCTCCATTGCACGCTCCTGGGCGCCATTTGGGTGCTGGTGCCGCTGCTGGCGGCGGATTGCATCAGCCTGGAGCGCCGCGAAGGGACTTTGGGGCTGCTCTTTCTCACGCCCTTGAAAGGGACGGACATTGTGGTGGCCAAAGGACTGGCGCACGGGCTGCGAGCGGTGACCCTGGGCCTGGCCGTGCTGCCGGTGTTGACCATCCCGTTTCTGCTGGGTGGAGTGAGTTGGAGCGAGGCGGTAGCTGTCGGTGGTGGTTAACGCCAACGCGATGTGTTGGGCGCTGGCCGCCGGTCTGCTGGCCTCGGCCTGGAGCAAGGCCTGGCTGCGGGCGCTGCTGCTGGCCGCCGATCCTGGCCTTTGCCTTCTTCTTCGCGTTCGCGGCACGGGGCCGGTTGGATTCTGTGGCTGACTTTGGGCAGCGGACGACTGCCTCGGTTCCAGGGGGGCGGGGACTACAAGCGCGGTGCCTGCCGGATTAATGTACTACTCGCGAACACCGCGGGACCTCCGGGTCAACGACATCGGCTCGCTGGTTCCGTCAGCGAAACCGCTCTGGGTCCTTGGACAGATAACCCTTTCTTCTTTGTTGGCCCTGGTGGCGGCGGTGCTGGCCGCCGGGGCCAGGATCCGCCGCTCCTGGCAGGAGGAGCCTCCTTCCCAACGGCAGGCTCTGGTGGCAGCGGAACTTCTGCACGCCGGTGCTGTGGCGGGCTTTCTTTCGCCGCTGGATGCGCCGGAAGCTGGAGCGCAATCCCATCGGCTGGCTGGAACAGCGCACCTGGAGCGGGCGGCTGGTGACCTGGGGCTGGTTTGCGGTGCTGATCTCGATCTATAGCACGGTCTTGACTGACCGGCGCTTCTTCTGAGCGGACCAACAGGAACTGCAGGAGACTGATGGCCTGGCTGCTGGCGGGCAGCATGGCCGCTGAGCGCGGCGGGCAGCTTCCGGCGCGAGCGGGAAAGCGGCGTGCTGGAACTGCTGCTGGTTTCGCCGCTGGGCGAGAACCAGATCATCGCGGGACGGTTGGGTGGTCTCTGGACTCAGTTCGTTCCCACGGCCGGCCTGCTGCTGGGCATCTGGGCCTACTGTTCGACGTTCCTGCGCTGAGGGCAGCGCCACCAGGTTCGGTCTTGTCCTCCTGGTGATCTTTCTGACGGTGCCGGTGTTCGGCCTCTATTACTCGTTGCGCTGCCGCAACTTCCTCGTGGCCTTCGTGATCACGGTCGTCGTGGCTCTAATACTGCCGGTGGTTCTGCCTGATCTGCTCCGGTGGCTCTGGTGGCTCGGTCACGCCGATCCGGGCAAAGCCTTCGAATGGGAGATGGGCCCGTCTGCGCTGGGGGCTATCGGTCAGGGCATCCTCGCTCTGCTCTGCTGGGAACGTCTCCTTCGGCGGCTTAAGAAACGGTCCTTCCCTCTGGAAAGGACTCGAACCTTCTAAAGCGGGCCAATGACCGTCTTCCCCGTCATCGTCCGTGAACTGCGCGCCTCGGCGAGGCAGCCGTTCACGTATTATCTGCGGCTGCTGGGGGTGGCGGCGCTGCTGGCTGGTGAGGGTATTGTTTGGGCTGCAATTGGGGTTCGAACCGACTTTCGGGCGCCAGTTGTTTGCGGTGCTCCATTGCACGCTCTTGGGCGCCATTTGGGTGCTGGTGCCGATGCTGACGGCGGATTGCATCAGCCGCGAGCGGCGCGAAGGGACGCTGGGGCTGCTCTTCCTGACGCCCTTGAAAGGGACGGACATTGTGGTGGCCAAAGGACTGGCCCACGGGCTGCGAGCGGTGACCCTGGGTCTGGCCGTGCTGCCCGGTGTTGACCATCCCGTTCTTGCTGGGTGGAGTGAGTTGGAGCGAGGCGGTAGTGTCGGTGGTGGTTAACGCCAACGCGATGTGTTGGGCGCTGGCCGCCGGTCTGCTGGCTTCGGCCTGGAGCAAGGCCTGGCTGCGCGCGCTGCTGCTGGCCGCCATCCTGGCCTTTGCCTTCTTCTTCGCGTTCGCGGCAGGAACCGGTTGGATTCTGGTGGCTGACTCTGGGCAGCGGACGACTGCCTCTGTTCCAGGGGGGCGGGGACTACAAGCCGGTGCCTGCCGGGTTAATGCTACATCGCGAACACCCGAGAGCTCCGGGTCAACTACATCGGCTCGCTTTCCGTCAGCGAAACCCTCTGGGTCCTTGGACAGTTAACCGTTTGTTCTTTGTTGGTCCTGGTGGCCGTGGTGCTGGCCGCCGGGGCCCGGATCCGCCGCTCCTGGCAGGACGAGCCTCCTTCACTGCGGCGGCTCTGGTGGCAGCGGAAGTTCTGCACCCCGGTGCTGTGGCTGACCTTCTTCCGCCGCTGGATGCGCCGGAAGCTGGAGCGCAATCCCATCGGCTGGCTGGAACAGCGCACCTGGAGCGGGCGGCTGGTGACCTGGGGCTGGTTCGCGGTGCTGATCTCGATCTATAGCTCGGTGTTGACGGACCCGAGTTTCCTGGTGGACTCCCGCGAGCTGCACGAGACGATGGCCTGGCTGCTGGCGGGCAGCATGGCCCTGAGTGCGGCGGGCAGCTTCCGGCGCGAGCGGGAGAGCGGCGTCTTGGAGTTGCTGCTGGTGTCGCCGGTGGGCGAGCGCCGGATCATTACGGGGCGCCTGGGCGGTATCTGGGCCCAGTTCGCTCCCACCGTCGGTCTGCTTCTGGCCGTGTGGGCTTACTGCTCAACCTTCCTGCCCCGGGGGAGCCCGGCCAGTTTCTTCTTGTTCTTCCTGGTGACGTTTCTGACCGTGCCTGTGTTCGGACTGTATTTCTCTTTACGCTGCCGGAATTTCCTCGCCGCCTTCCTGTTCACCCTGGCCGTGGCACTGTTGCTGCCGCAGACGCTGGTTCAGATGCTGAAGACGGCGTGGGATTGGTGGGGTTATCCTGTCTTCGGGCCTTCCTATACCGCATGGGATCCGACGTTCTCGTGGCCCGCCAGTGTTTGCCAGCTTCTCCTGGCCCTGGTGTGCTGGCACCGGCTCTATCGCCGGCTGGTGAAGCGCGCTTTCCCCCTGGAGCGGACTTAGGTTTACTGGAGCCCGCCGATGACCTTTCTGCCCATAGTCGCGCGGGAACTGCGCGTCGCAGCGCGGCGGCCCGTCACCTACTGGGTGCGCAGCGGCGCGGCCCTGGCGATCCTGGGCCTCGGCGCGTGGCTTTTCCTGGTGATGCGGCGAGAGTCTCCGCATAACATCGCCAAGGGCCTGTTTTGGGTCATGACCGGAGGCGCGGTGTTGTACTGCCTGTTGAGCGGCGTGTGGTTCACCGCCGATTGCCTGAGCCGGGAGAAGCGCGAAGGGACGCTCGGCCTGCTGTTCCTGACAGACCTCCGAGCCTACGACGTGGTGTTCGGCAAACTGGCGGCCAGCTCGCTGAATTGCCTCTACGCCGCACTGGCCGTCGTGCCGATGCTGGCCCTGCCCATCCTGATGGGCGGCATGGCCCTGGGCGAGTTCGGGCGCATGGCCCTGGTGCTGATCAACACGCTGTTCTTCTCCCTGGCCCTGGGAATGGGTGTCTCTGCCCTGAGCCGATCACCGCGCCAGGCCATGGCGACAACCTTCGTGCTCCTCCTTTTCCTTACGGCCCTGCTGCCGGCCTTGGGCGCCTGGCGCGCGGCGGTGGCCGGCTCGACGGAAGTGGGCCGGGGCTGGTTGCTGGCCAGCGTCGGGTTCACTGGCAGCCGGGCTATTGATCTGGTCTACAACGCTCGGCCGCACGAGTTTTGGTGGTCCGTGGCGGTCTTGCACGGCTTGGGCTGGCTCTTCCTGCTGCTGGCCAGCGTTGTTGTACCCCACGCCTGGCAGGACCGCCCGGCAGGTGCCTGGGCCTCACGCTGGCGCGCACGCTGGCAGCAATGGAGTTGCGGCCATGCCGCCGACCGCGCCGGCTTTCGCCAACGACTGCTGGACCGCGGAGCCTATTGCTGGCTGGCCAGCCGGGTACGGTTGCGGCCGGCCCTGATCTGGGCGGTGCTCGGACTCATCGCCTGCGGGTGGCTCTGGGGTCTGGCGCAGGTGGGCCGCGACTGGCTGAATGAGGGAACCTACTTCATGACCGGCTTTCTCCTGTGCGTGGTCATCAAGATTCTGTTTGGCCTCGACGCCGGTCGGCAACTGGCCGAAGACCGCAGCGCAGGCACGTTGGAGCTGCTGCTGACCACGCCGCTGACGGTGCAGGATGTGTTGCGCGGCCAACGCCTGGCGTTGCGGCGCCAGTTCCAGGGCCCGGTGATCGTCGTGCTGCTCGTGTGTCTCCTTTTCATGATGCTTGGCCCGGCCGACGCGGTGTCGCAGCAGGATCAGAAGGGCCGCACCCTGTGGTTTTTGACGTGGACGGCCGTTATGGTGATGCTGGTGGCGGATCTAAGCAGCCTTTATTGGTTCGGCATGTGGAAGGGGCTCACAGCCACGAATCCAGCCCGTGCCGCGGCTGGAAACCTCGCTGCGATCCTGTTGCTGCCATGGGTCGCCTTGGCCCTGGTCGGCTTCACGGCTACGCTCCTGTGGCCGAACGCGACGGGGTACCTGGCGCTCTGGTTGTTCGGCTGGCATTTCGGTCTGGGCTTGGCCACGGACCTTGGATTCGCCATCTGGGCGCGGCGCAAGTTGTTGTCCGAGTTCCGCCTTGAGGCGGCCCGGCGGTATGAACCGCGCGCGGGGTTTTGGAAACGATTGCTGGGCGGCGGTGTGCCGCGAGGCGTGGAACTGCCGCCACCGGAGAGTTGATGACCTTCCTCCCGATCGTGGACCGCGAATTGCGGGTGGCCGCGCGGCGCAAAAGCACCTACCGCATCCGCGCCTGGTCCGCCACCGTCGCTCTGCTGGTGGGCTGCATCGCGCTCTTGCCGGCGCTGCTCGTCCAGGCGTTCGCCAGCCCTGGCAAACCGCTCTACACTACCCTGACCGGCTTTGCGTTCGGCCTCTGTCTGCTGGCCGGGGTGCTGCTGACGGCGGATTGCCTCAGCGGGGAAAAACGCGAAGGGACGCTCGGGCTCCTCTTCCTCACCGATCTCAAGGGGTACGACGTGGTGCTGGGGAAGTTCATGGCCATGTCGCTCAACGCTTTCTACGGGCTGCTCGCGATCCTGCCCATCACCGGCCTGCCGCTGCTGCTGGGAGGGGTGACGGGTGGAGAATTCTGGCGCATGAATCTGGCGCTACTCAATGCCCTTTTCCTCTCGCTGGCGGCCGGGGTATGCGTATCGGCTTTCGGGCGCGATTCACAACGGGCGATGGGCGGAACGCTTGGCCTCGTCATCTTTCTGGCCGGCGGATTGCCGGCGCTGGCAGCGGTCGGGACCGCCCTCGGCGTGGCGCCGGCCTGGGAACGCCTGGCTTGGATCAGTCCGTACTACCCGTTCGCGCGAGCCCTGGAGCCGAAGTATTTGTCACAGCCATCAAGCTATTGGTGGGCACTGCTGACCTCGCAGTTGTTCGGGTGGTTCCTGCTGGCGCTGGCCAGCCGTTCCTTGCCGCGGCACTGGCAGGATCGTGCCGCAGCGGCTGAGCCGGGCAGGGGATGGCTTCGAGTCGCCCAACCGCGCCGGCGCAAGCTCACTGGGCCTGCGCGGGAGGAGTTGCTGTCGGTCAATCCCGTGCTCTGGTTGGTGAGCCGAGGGCCTGACTCTCGCCGGACGGCCTGGGTGATTGTAGGGGCCTGGGCCGTATCGGTCGTCACGGTGAGTCTGTTGACGCGCGGTCGAGATAATGCCGTGATGGTTGATCCTTTTATGCTGAGCTTCTATGGCGTGCGGCCCTTTGGTTTTCTGCTGAAATGGCTATTTGCCCTCCAGGCTTGCCGCTTTTTCGTCGAGGCCCGCCGCACCGGCGCGCTCGAGACGTTGCTGTGCACTCCCCTGACCAGCCGGGACATTCTTGCCGGCCAGGCGCTCGCGCTCAAGCGGACCTTCCTCTGGCCCGCTCTCTCCTTCCTCGCCTTGCTGTTCGTCCCGGCCGGGATTCAAGTCTTCAACGCCCCTGCCTGGAATGCCCCGGAAATGGTGATGGCCGTGATTCCGTTCGTTGCAGCCTGCTCTTACTGCCTGCTGATGGTTGCGGACTGTTATGCCGTCGGCGCCTTCGGCATGTGGCTGGCCCTGACCCTGAAGAAGCCGGGCCTGGCGCCAGCGCTCACCATCCTGTACGTGTTAATCCTGCCTTCGTTCCTCTGCGTCCTGGGCGTCTTTGCTGACGTCTTCTTCATTGCGTGGGGCGTGAGCAAACTCCGGAGCCAGGACCTCCGCATCCTGATTGCTAGGCAATACCAGCCGGTCACTACCGGAACCCCGGCAGCTCCCGCCCCTGCAACGCCCGGCCTGCCGCCCGTTGTCGGGCGTTAGCGGCCAGTGAGGCAAGCACGGCGATGTAGCACAGCCCCAATCCATCAGTGCCGCTCGGGATCGTCATGCCTCGCGACGATCTTGTGGGGTGAATAACTGCGGTATTGCGATGGTATTGCTGCGTTTTAGTTACGTTCCAGTTACGTTCTATTTACGTTCAATCTACGTTCTACACCCGCTTAGTCAGTAGGGGGCTCCGCTTCGCCCGTCTTTCCCGGCGATCGCTCCGGTGGTGGGGCTGGGTCTCGACTGGAGAGCCTGATCCCGCTCATAGTCCGCAGGTCCCAGTTCTGACTGTGCCACTCGATGGTCGTCGCCCCCGCCGTCCGCGTGTAAATGACCGGCACCCCGCGCCGGGCCAGCCGCTCGTGGAGGCTGGGGCGGGCCCGCTCCTCGGCCGGAAACTCCGAATCGGCTACGATGATGAGGCGCGGCTGGATAGCGTCGAGCAGCGCCTCGCCGAGGGCCTCCGACTGCA
Source organism: uncultured Verrucomicrobiae bacterium (assembly GCA_963822005.1). GTDB lineage: Bacteria > Verrucomicrobiota > Verrucomicrobiia > Limisphaerales > UBA8199 > PALSA-1440. Next base: position 25,278 of record CAWGGD010000028.1, read on the forward strand.
CCGGCAGACCCGTCACCACAATGTCGGCGCGCAGGTCTGCCGTTCGTTGCAGCAATGCTTCCTGGCCGGGACGCCCCAGGTCCGAAAGCAGCAGAACCCGATGGCCACTGATGACCGCGGACAGCACCAGCGCGTTGTCATCGGCCTGGGAGAAGCGGTCGCCCGCTTCCGGATGTAACGCCGTCCAGCAACCCAGCCGGTCGTTGCGGCTGACCGTCCGCAACCTCTCCGGCGTCCGGCTGAAGTTCTGCACAATCCGCCGGTAAACGGGCGAGCGGAAACGGACCGGGCTGGCACAGAGCTTCTCGACCGAGAAGTGGTTGGCCACAATTTCCGTTCCGCCGACATGGCGCAAATCTCCGTGCGTGAGCAGCAGGGCAGGCAGGCGATTGACGCCTTGGGCGCAGAGGAACGGCTTGGTGACCGATTGCACGGCATTGGTCGCCCCACAATCAATCAGCAGGTCGTTGGCGGTGCCCGGGGCGTCAAAATGGATCGCCATGCCGCCGTTCAGCGGCAGGATGGTCAGACGCGTCGCCGAGCGCGCCTGCCAATATTGCCAACTCCAGAGGCACACACCGGCCGCCAACACAGCAATCTTCCACGAGCGCAGCTTGGGTTGGAAAATCCAGCCGGTCAGGACGGCCAGCAGAATCCCATAATATAGAGCGGTCGTGAAGAGGCTCGGCTCCGGCACGTAGCAGTAGGCCGCCGGCCACTTCGCGAACCAAAGGCTGGTAACCCGGATGATCTCCATCAGGAACCAGCCCGCGTGGTTGAAAAGCTCCGCCGCGGCGGGAAACCAGCCCGCGAGCAGCAGGCTGGCCAGGTTGCTCATGAGCACAAAACCGCACAGTGGCACAGCCAGCACGTTGGCCGGCGTGCTGACCGGCGTCAGGATGTGGAAGTAGTAGGCGACCAGCGGCACGGAGCCGATCCACGCCGCGAAGGAGGTAAGCGTGAGGTCCTCAAGATAGCGCGCCGGCACACGCAGGCTTCGCCGCCAGCGCGGCTGCCAGCCTTCCGGCACGAGCGGGTCGGGCGCGGTCAGGCGCCGGCCCAGTTGCCGCATGGTCGGGAGGATCAGGATCATGCAGAGCACCACCAGGAACGAGAGTTGAAAGCCGGCCTGGAAGAGTTGCTGTGGTTCCCAGATCAGGATGATCAGCGCGGCTGCAAAGAGCGAATTCAGCAGGTCGCTCGGCCGCCGCAAGACCCAGCCGACAATCACCACCGTCAGCATCACCGTGGCGCGAATCGCCGATGCCGGCCAGCCGGTCAGCGCTACGTAAAACCAGATCAGCGGGATCAGCACCAGCCCGCACACCGCGCGCGACAGCCCCAGCGCCCGAAACAGGCCAAAGAAGATGCCGAAGATGATCGCCATGCGCAGCCCGTCCACCGCGAAGATATGGTAGGTGGCCGCCTGAACGAACGGTTCGGAGACTTCCTCGGTGAGGGCGGTTTTCCAGCCCAGCGTTAGCGCCCATTCCAGCCGCAGCGATTCATCCTCCGTCGGTAAGCCCAGCGCTAGCGCCGGGCGCGCCCACTCGCGAAACCGATCCGGCAACGGGGCCTTCGAGGGTGAAGACACAATCCTCCAGTCCTGCTCGGAAGCCGCTTGCAGCGCGTAATAGATCCCCAGGTGATTCAGGTAAGCCCGGTAATCAAACGTGCCCTCTGCCGCCGCGATCCTGGGTCGGCCCGCCACGCCCGTGATCTGGACCTGCTGCCCGGCGAAGAAAGTCAGGGGAAGGATTCCCAGCGTGGTGACGGCCATTCGGCCCCTCGCCGGCTGCCAGCCCTGGCGATGGCGGCGCAGGGCGGTCACCTCGATCCGGGCCATGGTGCGCCACGATTCCTCCTGGTTGCGTTCATAGACCCGTTGGACTGGCGTCTCGCGCACCAACCCCCGCACCGTGACGATCTCAGGTTCCTCGCCCAGGATCAGGCGCAGGTCATGCGGCGAGATGACGGCGGTGCGGAGTGTGTGATTGGTCCATCCCGTCAGGAGAATCAGTGCGCCCAGCGCAACCACCCGCTCCTGCCGCCAGGCCAGCGTCACCACCGCCACCCCGAGGGACCCGGCCAAAAGCAGCCACGGCGGAACCGGGATGACGCAGGCAATCAGGATTCCGCCGACGTAGAGCAAGGCCACTGGCACGAGTGGTCGCTTCATCGAGTGAGGCGAGCCTAAGCATTTCAGGGGGGGTCGGCGACAGAAAAAGGCGAGAGCGGGTAGCAGGCAGGCGCCGCTAGGTATCTTCAACTGGACCCGATAATTGGAAGCCGCTTCATATGTCTGGGCTAGGTTCCGTAAAAGAGCGGATAGGCTTTTGCGAAAAGAGCGGATAGCCTCTTGCGCGAAACTTGTAGATAATCTTCCGTGTTGGCTTTTCATGGGGCACCGGAAAGATGAAAAACAATGGCAAGAGCAAGACGTTGCTGTTGAGTGAATTCATCCCTGCCGTTTCTACCGCCGCGGGGAAACGCAGGGGGACAGAAACCAACCGAACGGCTCCTTGAGGGCAATATAGACTTTACGAAAAAGTCAATCACAGGACTCTTCAGTTCACTGCTCATGCTGGCTGGCGCGGCGGGTGCCGCGACGGTGGCAATTGACGGCGCGCAGACCTATCAAACGATCGACGGCTTCGGTGTGAATGCCAACGCCCAAAGTTGGAACAACAATGAACTGCAGCCCGTCCTCGATGCCTTGATTGACCAGGGGGGCATGACGCTGTTTATGGCGAACTTGGCTTTTAATAGTAACTGGGAAGCCACCAACGACAACAGCAACCCCAGCGTGATGAACTGGACCTACTACAACAGCGTGTACAGCGGGCCGAACTTCCAAAGACTCTGGGGTATGATGGCGTATCTCAACCAGCGGGGCATCATCTAACGGATTGGTGCCCAAATTCGGAGGTGCCGCTGCATTGTGGCTGGGTGGTTTGTCGCTCACCCCCGGCTACGAAAACGAGTATGCGGAGCAGATCGCGTCGGCGCTGATTTACGCGCGCAACACTCAACACCTGCAGTTTTCGGTGGTTTGGCCAGTCAATGAGCCGGACTGGCACGACGAGGGAGTTCACATGACGGGACCAGCCCAGTATGTCACCGTGATGGACGACCTGGGGCAGCAACTCGACGCCCACGGCATGAGCGACGTGCGCTTTTCCGGGCCGGAGCTGGCCTTTACGAGCACAAGCTGGTTGGCCGCGATGATGGGGGACTCCTATCTCATGTCTAAAGTGGCCCATTTCGGCCTCCACAGCTACGTGGGCGTGAGCTACGACTCGACTGGGGTGTATGACTTCATCCAGCAATCAGCCTATCCGAACAGCCATTTTTGGATGACCGAGTTCGGCGTCTGGTGCTCGAGCTGCGAGTCCGGCGGGGGTGGCGACGGCTCCTGGGCCTATGCACAGGGCACGGCCAGTGCTCTAATCAACCATCTGGCCAACGGCGCGTCGGCAGGGATCGTGTACGAAGGCTACGACAGTCAGTACCCTTGGCTACAATGCCGCAACCGGCGAGAATGGTCCGGCAACTTGGAGTTACTGGGGCTTGTTCGGGGTGGACGACATAAACGCGGTGACCAAGACTTACACTCCGCGCAAGCAGTTCTACGCGCTTTCCCAGATCTCCAAATTTGTGCGTCCCGGGGCCCGGCGCATCAAGGTCAGCGGTTCGACGACACCCTTGACGCTGCTGGCCTTTTACCAGTCCGCCAGCGGACAGCTCACCCTGACGGGCGTCAATACCAACAGCAGAGCGGCGGCTTTGTCGGGCACGCTGACTTCGTTGCCGAGCGTTGGCAGCCTGGAGCTCTATTACACCGACAGCACGAGCAACCTCCGCGACAGCGGCGCCGTTCCCGTCAACAGCGGCAGCTTTGCGGCTACCGTTCCAGCCAATTGCGTCTTCACGCTCGTTGGCTACACTTCTGCAGGCGGTGCGCCGGTGATCACCCAACAACCCCGGAGCCAGGCGGTGTTGGCTGCTGGCACTGCCCTCTTCACGGCGACCGCCTCGGGCGGCTGCGCCGCTGAGCTACCAGTGGCGGTTCAACGGCGCGGCGATTGCCGGAGCGACCAGCACCAGCCTCACTCTGCTCAACGTCGCAGCCCGACCAACGCCGGCAACTATGTCGGTGGTGGTGACTAACTCGGCTGCTTCGGTGACCAGCACGGTGGCCACGCTCACCGTGATCGTGCCGGGAAGCTGCTTCCCGCCTCCGGCCGGCCTCGTCGGCTGGTGGCCGGGAGACGGCAATGCCAATGACATCGCGGGCACCAACAACGGCATACTCCAGGGAGGTGCGACGGCCAGCGCCATCGGAGTGGTCGGCTCGGCCTTCAGTTTCGACGGCACCAATGCCTTTGTGCAAATACCAGACGCGCCGGCTCTCAAGCCAACCAACCTCACGCTCGAGGCCTGGGTGATGTTTAGCGGGCTGGATTCAGCGCTCTCGGGCACTGCCCCCGCCGGCGACCAGTATATCGTCTTCAAGCAAAACTCCCGAACTTTCTACTTTGAGGGCTATGCGCTGGAGAAATACCGGCTGGCGAACGGGGACGTATTCATGTTTACCGTTGGGTCAGCCTCCGGAGAGGAAGTGTTTCTCCCATCGGCGACCCTGGTTAGCACCGGGATCTGGTATCACGTTGTGGCGGTTCGCGGGTCGAATTTCATGCAGCTTTATGTCAACGGTCAGCTTGAGACGCAAACCAACGTCAGCTTCGCACCAGACTACGGCACCAAACCGCTCTATTTTGGAACCTCCGGTGACACGGGCTGGGATGGCAAGTTAAAGGGAAGCCTCGACGAGGCATCGCTGTATAATCGGGTCCTCAGTGCCAACGAGGTGGCGGCCCTCTACGCCGCCGGCGCGGCGGGGAAATGCAAGGCGTTGAGCATCACCACACAACCTCAGAACCAGAGCGTGGCCGTGGGGAGTAACGCGACCTTTACGATAGCCGCTGCGGGTTTGGCGCCGCTGAGCTACCAGTGGCGGTTCAACGGCGTGGCCATATCCCGCGCCACCAATGCGAGTTTCACGGTGACTAACGCGCAATCGTCCAACGCCGGGAGCTACTCGGCGGTAGTGACAAACTCGACGGGTTCGGTGACCAGCGCCGTCGCGGTCTTGACGGTAATGGTGCCGCCCACAATCACCGCCCAGCCTACCAGTCAGAGCGTAGCGGTCGGTGCGAACACCAGTTTCAGCATTACGGCTTCCGGGACCCCGCCGCTGAGCTACCAGTGGCTGTTCAACAGCGCGGTGATTGGCGGCGCTACCAGCACGAGCCTCACACTGCTCAACGTCCAGCCAGCCAACGCGGGTAGTTACACGGTGGTGGTTACTAACTCGGCTGCCTCGGTGACCAGCGCAATCGCGGTCTTGACGGTAACGGGGCCGCCCGCGATCACCGCCCAGCCTGCCAGTCAGAGCGTGGCAACCGGTGCGAACGCGGGTTTCAGCGTCACAGCCTCCGGCACTCCGCCGCTTAGCTACCAGTGGCGGTTCAACGGCACCAACCTCGCCAATAGCGGCCAGGTCAGCGGTGTGAACAGCGCGACGCTGTCCCTCACCAACGCGCAGCCCACCAATGCCGGCAGCTATTCGGTCGTGGTGACGAACGTAGCCGGGTCGGTGACCAGCACGGTGGCCGTCCTGTCGGTCATCGTACCGGGAAGCTGCTTCCCGCCTCCGGCCGGCCTCGTCGGCTGGTGGCCGGGAGACGGCAATGCCAATGACATCGCGGGCACCAACAACGGCATACTCCAGGGAGGTGCGACGGCCAGCGCCATCGGAGTGGTCGGCTCGGCCTTCAGTTTCGACGGCACCAATGCCTTTGTGCAAATACCAGATGCGCCGGCTCTCAAGCCAACCAACCTCACGCTCGAGGCCTGGGTGATGTTTAGCGGGCTGGATTCAGCGCTCTCGGGCACTGCCCCCGCCGGCGACCAGTATATCGTCTTCAAGCAAAACTCCCGAACTTCCTACTTCGAGGGCTACGCGCTGGAAAAGTTCCGGCTTGAGAGCGCGAATGGGGACGTTTTCATGTTTACCGTTGGGTCAGCCTCCGGGGAGGAAGTGTTTCTCCCATCGGCGACCCTGGTTAGCACCGGGATCTGGTATCACGTTGTGGCGGTTCGCGGGTCGAATTTCATGCAGCTTTATGTCAACGGTCAGCTTGAGACGCAAACCAACGTCAGCTTCGCACAAGACTACGGCACCAAACCGCTCTACTTTGGAACCTCCGGTGACACGGGCTGGGATGGCAAGTTGAAGGGGAAACTCGACGAGGTATCACTGTATAACCGAGCCCTCAATTCAAACGAGGTTGCCGCCATTTACGCCGCCGGCGCGGCTGGGAAATGCAAAGGGTTGAGCGTTACCACTCAACCCCAGAGCCGCACCAACAATTATGGCACCACGGCCACTTTCACCGTCAGCGCCACGGGAGCAGCGCCGTTGAACTATCAATGGCGCAAGGACGCGACCAATCTGGCTGGCAACACCGGTGTCACCCTGACTTTGACCAACGTTGGCCGACGAGATGCCGGCGTTTATGCGGTCCTGGTGACCAACCTTGGCGGCAGCACGCTCAGCAGCAATGCCCTGCTGCTCGTGCGTGTCCCGCAGCGCCTGGGCCCGCCCACGCTGCTGTCTGACGGCGCCTGCGTCATCCTCTCCGGAGATGCTGATGGCGGCCTGCTCTCGACCAACGACTTGGCGAACTTCGACCTGTACGCCAGCACGAACCTGCAGAACTGGGTCCGACTGACCAACAGCCTGAGCCTAACCAACGGCCGATTGCAGATACGCGACTCCGGCCGCACCAACCTGCCTCAGCGTTTCTACCGAATGGTCGAGCACTGAAGAAGGTGGTCTAGTTTCACTCTGGGATTGGCGAGGGAACTATAGAAACAATGCGCCAATCGTGCCCGGAAGCAGCTTGCACGTGGTAATAGGCTCCCTGTTGGTGCAGGTAAGCGCGGTAATCAAACGTGCCCTCGGCGACCGTGACTCTTGGGCGGCCCGCCACGCCTGTGATCTCGACCTCCTGCCCGGCGAAAAAGTTGGTGGACAAGGTCCCCAGCGTGGTGACGGCCATGCGGCTGGATGCCGGCTGCCAGGATTGGCGATTGGGGCACAGGACGGTGACGTCAATCCGGGCCATCGTGCCCCAGGACTCCTCTTCACCGGGCTCAACGACGCGCTGTATCGGCGTCTCGCGCAGCATCCCCCGGAGGGTGACGATTTGGGGCTGCTCGCCCAGGATGCGCCGCAAATCATGGGGTGAGATGATCGTGGTGCGAAGCGAGTGGTTAGTCCATGCCGTCAGGAAGATCAGTGCGGTCAACCCAGCCATCCGCACCCGCGGCCAGGCCAGCGTCAGCACCGCCAAGCTCAGTGAGCCGGCCAAAAGCAGCAGCGGCCTCTGGGGTCTTCAAAGCCGGACACCCAAGTCGGGATGACCGTTGGGATGGCCCAGGATGCCTAACGCCAGCTTGCCCTCCGCCGGCAGGGGGGGTAGAAGTTCTGCACCTGCTTCATGAACGAGCGAGAGAAGATCAGCCGCCGCGGCTTCTTGCGTGGGTCCATCGCCAACGCCGGGCTGGCGACATTGTCGGCCGGAATGATCGGGCCGAACATCCTGGCCGCCCCCTCTTCCTCAAAGAAAGACAGGCTGACTTGGAACCTGGACCGGCCCAAGCCCGCGCTCCCGAATTCCTATTTCTGGACATGGGACCACAGCACGAACTGGGCGCTGGACGATCCGGGGATGCAGAACACCGGCTGTTACAATGAGTACTTCAAGCAACCCGAGACGTTCGTCGAGGATTACCGCCGGCTGAGCAGTTTCGCGGCCGGGATCGGGATCAAGGGGATTGTGATCTGGGGGTTTCTGCGCGACTCACATGGCGGCGTTGCGGCGAGCAAGCGCGTAGCTGCCAACGCGGCGCCCAAGGGCGTGGCCATCCTCCCGGGCTTCGGCACGACGTGGTATGGCGGGGCCTATTACGAGGGGGCTCACCGCTACAATCTGGCCGGGTTCCTGCGCCAGCACCCGGACGCGCGGATGCTGGATGAGAAAGGCGAGCCGTATGCGTTCAACGGCGATTTCGGCGCCTGTCCGGCGCATCCTGCCTATCAAGCATGGCTGCGGGAAGCGCTCAACTGGATGTTCCGCGAGTTTGAGATCGGCGGGCTTAACCTCGAGAACGGCGACATGCTCGTGGACCACCATCCGCTGACACAGGCGATGAGGAAGACCTGGCCGGCCGAGGACCCCGAAGCGTTTTATTTCCAGGGACTGTCGTACCGGCAAGCCCTTGAGGCGATCCGGCCCCGCCTGGCCAGCAAGCTGGTGGCCTACGCCACCTATACCGGGTTCAATTACGGCGAGAAGTTGGTTCAGAATGTGAGCATGGGGACGAAGCCGCCAGCGATGCTGAAGTTGTTGCCGGAGGGCAGCGTGTGCCAATGGACGCTCACCGGCATGGTGCTTAAGGAACCGTTGCCGCTGACAAGCTACTTGGATGACGGCGCTCCGGTGGCAGCGTTCGCGAATCCGAACTGGCCGGGTGGCCTGCGCGCACCGAGCCTCCGCGGCGTGGGTTTCGTCCACCAGGGAAGCCAATGGCACGGGGACCGCTATCAGCAAGTGGTGAGCACGATTAAAGAGGCGTGCCTGCGCGCCTACCGTTCGGGGTTGGAGGGCGTCAGCATCCATGGCGAGGTGTCCGCCCGCCACATTCCCAACGCGCTCAACTACCTGGCCTTCTCGCACTTTACGCACTGGCCGGAGGACAGCATGCGCGATTTTGGACGCAAGACGCTCGGGCAGGTGCTTGGCTCCGAGGAGCACGGCGAGGCGTATGCGGCAATCCTCTCGCATTGGGATGCCGGCAGCCTGACGAAGGAGCATATCCAGCAGGTTGATCCGAGCCGTCGTGGCTTTCGGGCGCGGGTCGCCGGTTCGGCCTGCGACACGGTGGAAGAGTTCCAACGTTACCGGTTTTGGGAGTGGCTGCAGCAGATGGTCAAAGGCAAACGTGACCGGCGTTACGCGACGCCCTTCCCGATCTGAGGATGTTATGAAGAGCAAAATGAAATTGGCAAAGTGGCGGATCAGCAGGGCAGCCTGGTGGGCTGCTGCGGTCGTGGTTCTGGCAACGATGCCGTTAAGAGCTGCTGAAGCAGGGACAAACAGCATAACCAAAGCGGCAGAAACCGGAGGGCAGCGGGTGTGGCTGACGTTCGGGCTCGACCGGGTGCCGGGTTTGGGGGTCGAGGTCATGGGCAATCCGGCGTGGCAGTACCTGGCATTCCTGATTTATGTACTGCTGGCGTTTTATGTGTCCAAGCTGCTGGACTACGTGATCCAGGTGCAGTTGCGCAAGTGGGCGGCCAAGACCGAGACGAAGTTTGACGATCTGCTCCTGGATTTGCTGCGGGGCCCGGTGAAGGTGATCGCCTTCGTGCTCTTGCTGCACGTTGGGCTGCGGCTCTTCGCCTGGCCGGAATGGACGTCCATGTTCATCTCCAACGGGCTCAAGATCATCGTGGCCTGCTCGCTGACCTACATCGCCATCAAGTTCGTTGATCTCCTGGTCGGGTTGTGGCAGCAGCGGACGGAGGCGGCCCAGGAAGGGCTGGTGGACCACCAGTTGTTTCCGATTATCCGGAAGAGTCTGAAGATATTCGTGCTGGTCGTGGCGGTGCTCGTGACGTCGCAGAACCTGGGCATGAATGTGACGGGCCTGCTGGCGTCGTTGTCCATCGGGGGCCTGGCAGTCGGCCTGGCGGCGCAGGACACGCTGTCCAACCTGTTCGGGGCGGTGGCGATCTTCGCGGACAAGCCGTTCCGGGTCGGGGACCGTATTCAACTGGACACTGTGGACGGCACGGTCGAGGCGATCGGTCTGCGCAGCACCCGGGTGCGGAACCTGGACGGGCACCTGGTGACAATCCCCAACAAGACCATGGCCAACGCCAACATCGTCAACGTGAGCAAGCGGCCCAATATCAAGACGGTGATGAACATCGGGGTGACCTACGACACCCCGGCGGAGCGGGTGGAGCGGGCGATGCGAATTATCGAAGAGATCTTCCGCCCGCACCCGAAGACCGCTGACTTGCTTATCAGCTTTAACAAGTTCGAGAGTTCGTCCCTGAACATCCTGGTGGTGCACTGGTGGAACTCCACCGATTTCAAGGAATACCTGATGGGCTTTCAGCAACTGAACCTGGAGTTGAAGCGGCGCTTCGACGCCGAAGGCATCAGCTTCGCCTTCCCAACGCAGACGGTTTACCTGCGCCAGGATTCAGAGTGGCGATTGGCTGATGCGAAAGGCGCGGCCAAGTAGGGAAAACGGCGCGGCGCCAACTTCCGCTCAGCTCCATTCGCACAGGCTCTCGACATAGGTGGCCGAGCCGTCGCGGAGCCACCCATCAAGCTGGGCTTGATCCTTCAGTTGCTGCCCGCGCAGGCGAGGAACAACGACAAAGCGCGAGTCAACTTCGGGCAGCGCGGTCATGTCCACCCAAAGCTTCTCGAACTGGGTGACCGGGAAGATGTCTTCCTGGCCGTGCCCCCATCGCTTCTTCACGTCCTTGAGCGTGATGTAGGTGGGCATCTTGGCCGCGAGATGGCGAATGGCAGCGGTGACTTTCTCCGCGTCGGCGAGATCGGTGCGGGTGAGCGCGAAGGCGCCGAGCAACTTGTCGAGGTCAATCCAGCAGGTATTGGAGTTGTAATAGCTCAGGGCGAACTCGGCCTCTTCGCGGGGCATGGCGAGTCCCTCGACGAGGCGGACCCGGCCGTTGACGCGCGCCAGGCCCCCGCCGCGGTCTTCGAGCCGGCGGGTGATGACTTCGAAGGTGAGGCCGGCGCCGCTGCGGATATGCCAGCCGAGCAGGGCGGGATCAACATCGGCGCCGAGCGTGTCAATGTTATGGAGGAGCAGATACTTCAACCGGGGCCGCTCCGCCAGGAGCCGCGCCAGGACGCCGTTCCGAAGCAGGTTCGGCACCTCGTACCAATGGCCGACCGGATGCAGGCACTGGAGCGGCAGGTTATCCGTGTAGTCACCGGCCTCACCGGCGCCGCGGGCCCAATTGATGAGGGCATGGCGCAGGCTGTCGCGCACTTTCTGCTGCTGTTCATCGAGGATCTGCTGCGGCATTTCCTCCCACGCAAACCGCAGGTCGCGGACGGTGGGGATCATGCGCAAGCCGACCGATTTGCCGGGCGACAGAAAGAGCGGCCCTTCGTAGCCGTAATGGTTCTGGCGGGCGAGGAACTCCTCGGTCGGGGCGTGAGTGAGATAGCTGGTGGTGAAGATGTGCGGGATAGGCGTGCTGGCCTGGCGCGAGACACGCCGGCTCTTGGCCAGGTGCGTCTCCATGAAGGTGCGATGCTGGCCGGCCAACTTGCAGAAAGGATGCAGGGCTTTGACCACCCCCGCACCTTGCGTCCAGCGGCTCCCGGCGCCAGCGGCCAAGGTGACGACCGCCAGTTCGCCGTTCTTCAACGCAGTCAGGCCAAGCGATGCCAAGCTTGAACCATCAGACTTGAGACTAGCGCACTCGGCGACATCCCGCTTCCTGCACGTCCTCGATGACCGCGCTGGGGGGCAGGCGGTTCTGGGCCAGGCCAATGCGGCCCTCCTTGAGGTCGGTGCGGATCTGCTCGTGCTGCATGCGGTCGAAGCCGTGCTGTTCCAGCAGCGCGGCGAGCGTTTGTTCGGTCGCCGATTCCGCCTTGCCACGTGGCAACATAACATCGAACAAGGTCTGCACCACCCCGCGTAACTCAGGCCGGTTGCGGCACGCGGCGCCGAACTTGTCCAGCTCGGCGCGTCGCAGCGGCGAAAGCGAGTGGCGGTCCTGCCGAAGCAGCGCGGGCGCGGTGAGTGTGTAATAGCCCGGCGGCATGAGCGCGGCTTCGCCATCGAGCAGGTCGGCGAAGGTGCCGCGCTCGTTGATGGCAAAATCATAGACCACTGGCTCCATGGCGAAGGGCAGCGCGTCCTGGAGTTCACGTTTGGTGGCGGACATGAGCTCCTGCAAGCGCTGTTGCGCGCGCGCCTTTTGCTCAGGCGCGAAGATGAAGCCCATCCCGCCGCCGGACATGCCGCCCAGCATCCAGAAACCCCAGAAGGCGTCGCCAAATTCGGCCTGCACACGCCCGATGAGCGTCTCGGTGAAATAATTCGTGGCCCAGGGGATGATGGCTTGAATGGGTTGGCGGAAGTTCCGGGTGGTCGCGGCGCCGATCGCGCGGATGTCCTCGCGGCGCAGCGCGGCGAGAATCTCGTCGAGTATCCCCAACATGCTTTGGCGCGCTTTCCACTCCGCGTCACAGCGCAGCAGGTACTTCTCGGTGACCATTTCCAGAATGGGCCCGACATTCTGCGCCATGCCTCCGTGGACGAGGACAAGGCTTGCCTGGAGTCTCCGGCGCGTGTCCGCCGACGCGTCAGTCTGGTCCAGGATACGATGTTGGGGCATGAGCCGGCCACGGCTGATGCCGGATTCCGGGTCGCCCTCGCTGGCGAGCACCCCTTCGATGAGTTTCATGCCCGGCCATACTCCGCCCGAGTCCTGCCAGCCGCCGCCGGAACCGCCAAGCCATTCGCCCAGCAGTGCGCGGGCCAGGACCAGTCGGCGCTCGTGCTCCTGCAGTTGACCGGTCAGCGACGCGGCCTGGCCGGTGGCACGCATGCAGACGCTGACCAGGGCGGCCAGGAGCGTCGTGGAAACCGCCAGACGCGAGCCCTTGGGAATGTTGTTGACGCTGGTCGCGATTTCCAGACCGCGACCCGGGCCGACCACGCGCGCCAGCAGGTCGGCGAGACTCTGGCCTGAACCTTCGATGCCCGGCGGCACAATGCCCGCGGCGATGACCGCCGCCTTCAGCAGGCCGAGGTAGTCCTTTGCAAAGTCGAATACCTCAGCCAGGTTGGTGATGTCCGCTGTCGCCCCCAGGTCAACGCTGACCAGGCGGAGCAGCGGCTCTTCGATTACCCGCAGGTAGGCCTCGACGGGCGGACGCGGCGCCGCGTCCCGCCCGTGTATCCCCAGGTCAATGGAGACGTTGAGCACTTTGGCCCCTTCGGGGAAATCCATGCCCAGGAAGAAGATGTCGCTCCAGCCGCAATGCGTGAGGTCCATGCGCACTGGCGTGCACTCACGCAGAATCGGGTAGGTGCCGTCGCCCGGGTCTGGCCGGAGCAATTCCCGCCGCAGGCGCAGCGGATGGTCCGCCGGGTGGCCCATGCGAAACATCCATTGGTTGCCGCGCACCGACCGCACACTGCGTCGGACCTGGTCAGCCAGCGTCTGGAACGCCAGCCGGTGGTAGGCCGCCGCCAGGGCACTCGAGATAGCGTCGCTGGGGCTCTCCGCTCGCTGCACCGCCAAAAAGTGGTCAATGGCCTCTTCGAATCTGCGTTGCAGCAGGTGCTCGTAGCCCTTGAAGGGAATGAGGGAGGTTGAACCGTGATGCGTGAAACGCGAAGCGACTTCGAGCTTGGCGGGTAAATGGAAGCGGTGGATGGCGTAGAGGAAGAACAGGGCGCGGACCCGCTCATAGAGGTTCTCACTGCGCCGGCGGAAAGCGTCTAGCTTGTCGCATTCCTTGAGCAACTCGTCCGCCGACAGGTTGGCGCAGGCGCCTTCGAGAGACTGGTTGCGGAAAGCAAGGTCCGTTGCGGTGATGATGCGAATCAGGTCTGGCATATCAACCCATTCCCCGCCGCGCCAGCAACTCCACCAGGCCGCTCAGCACCTCGTCTCGATCCTGGCCGTCGAGGGCCAGGGCCAGTTGAGCGGTGAGCAAACCGTACTTGACACCGATATCGTAGCGATGACCCTGCAACTCGCTGGCGAGATAACGCTCACGTTTGGCGAGCTTCGACAGGGCAACAGAGAGGTGCACGCCGCGACTGCCAGCTCGCGCCGCTTCCTCAGTCAGCATTTCCATTACCGCCGGGGTGAGCACATGCATGCCGAAGAAACAAAGATAATGGCCGGCCCGCAGGCCCGGAACAATCAAGCGCTGCTCAGCCTCGGTCGGAGTGGGCTTCTCAATGACTTCGGAAACCTCGTAGAGTCCCTTCCGCCCCGCGACGAGCCGGCCGCCAATGGCGCCATAGTAGGGCAGCTTGCTCTCCTGTGTCGCCTGCACGGCGGAGACGGCGCAATTCTCCGCCCGGGCGATCTCGACCAATTGTTGCGCAGCGCGCTTGCCGCCCCCGCTGACGTAGAGGTGGTCGCCTACCAGCAGCAGGAATGGCTCGCTGCCCGCAAACTCGCGCGCGCAAGCGATCGCGTGGCCGTAACCTAGCGCTGCCGCCTGTTCGACGAAACGGAGCCGTCCGCTTTGCGCGCCCGCCGCAGTGGCATAAGCCGCCTGATCTCCCGGGCAGACGACCACGCAGGTCTCCTCGATGCCGGCCGAGCGGATTTCCTCGATGAGAATCTGCAACGCAGTCTTGGTGGCGCCGTCGCGGTCAACCAGGGTTTGCAGCGGCAGGGACCGCTGGGCCTGGCCAGCGGCGGTGATGATGGCTTTCTTGATTTCCACGGCTTTAGATCGTTCCGATGTTGTGCAAGGCGTAGCCAGCGTTGCAGAATACCCCTGCTCAGTCAACTTCCGGCAAAGTCTGACACAGCGGGCTTCAGATTTCAGGGTGGCAGGCTTTGTTCTCGCTGCCACCAGCGGGACTGATGCCGCCCGGCTGCGGTCGCTAGGTCTGCCCGTTTGCAGCGCGCGCTCTGCGCTGGAGCCCACCGCCCTGCGACACCCCAGCACCGGCCGCGGGATCCGCGCTTGACAGGGGGCGAGAATTTTCTAGTCTCGGCGTGCATGAATTTTGCCAGCCGGGCCCCACGATTCATCTTGCTCGTGCTGCTCGCGTCGACGGCTAGCGGCATTATGTTCTACTTGGCTGATGGCAAGCTCGCCTCCGGGAACATGCATAACGTGGTGCGCAACTGGCAGCAATACGGGCTCTTGACACTGAAAGGCAAGCTGGTGAAAAACCCAGGCGGCTACGAGGCGCTGACCAGGCCTGAGGTTCACAAAGGGCATAGACCCGCCAGCCTGTATCCGGTGTTCTTTATCAAGCGGTTCTTCGCCTGGACCGGGACGGGCACCCTGGCCGTTCATGTCGCGTTGAGTCTGACGCTCTTGCTCTCTATTTGGTTCCTGTTTGGCCAGAGCCGGATCGCCTGGCTGGTGGGCGCAGCTGCAATCCTATCCCCTGGATATGTACGCGATCAACTGTATTTGGATCCGAATGTAATTGCTCTGCTGATGGGCCTGCCATTCGCCGCCATCGTTCTGCCGCTGCTCGTCCGACCTTCTCTGTCACCAACGGCTCTCGCGGCTTTGCTTCTCGCGATCACCGCCTATACCGCGCTTAACTGGACCACGGTATTTGTCCACGGGATGTTGCTGGCCTATCTCGTCGCGGCACGGCAGATCACACCCCGGCGGGTGTGGCTATACGTCGCCGCCGCGGGTGTCAGTCTCATCCTGGTGACCGCCATCTCGGTCCTCGACAAGCAAAGCGGCTGCGCCAGCTTCAAGGACTTCCTGGGAGACTATCTCTGGGGCTCGGGAGGATATGGGGC
Source organism: uncultured Verrucomicrobiae bacterium (assembly GCA_963822005.1). GTDB lineage: Bacteria > Verrucomicrobiota > Verrucomicrobiia > Limisphaerales > UBA8199 > PALSA-1440. Next base: position 40,939 of record CAWGGD010000028.1, read on the forward strand.
TTATCTAACCACCGACCGGGCAGCGCTGCGCCTGCTGTTCGTGGGCGTCGCCGGTCTGCTGCCGCTGCTATTAGTTTGTGGTTATGTCCTGGCCCAGCGTGCCAAGTGGAACCGCAAAAACACTTGGGGCGCTTTCTTACCTCTGGGTGCGGCAGGCCTCGGCGTCGCTGTCATGCGCAATTACTTCGGAACCGTTCCATGGATGGCGGCTGCGGTGTTCCTGGCGGCTTTAGTGCTGTCCATGCGGCTAATGCTTGAAGAGAAAATGGACCTTTCCACCGTGCCGGAAAGGCAAGTTGGATGGGGGACGCTGCGGGCCGTCGCTTTCTTGGCGGGGTGCTTTGTTTATGCCGCGGGGGTCACCGTTATGGCAAGCCTGTACGACTTGGAATCTCGTGTGCTGGTGACCCTGGTGCGCACCCACACGGCGCGCTCGGATACCATCGTGCTAGTGGACACCGATCCGAGGCTGGCCAGCATCGCAACCGCCGTGGCAGACTTCGCCGACCGGCGGGTTGTTGTTCTGAATGACCTGTCCGCTTGGATGCATGTTGGGGGCCGAGCATTCCTGCTCTCAACTTCGGGCGAGGTGAAATTGCCTTTGGTGGCGAGGACCTCCCAACCCGCTCTCGCCTCCTGGCCGTTGGTGCAGGACCTGCTTGGATGTTATAGTACAAGAGTCGCACGCCGATTACCTGGGGACCAGCGGCTTACACCCGGGACTTGCTACCTTTACGAATTGAACAACGACAACCGTAGCGCGAACGCCCGGGTGGCCCCACTTGCTGCGCGGTGAGCCGTTCACGGTTGCCAAGTGCATTCGCGCTACCGGACACCCCATGATCGTGGACATGACCTGTCCGCACGCCGACCATGCCATGTTGTTGATTGCCAAGTTTATGCCCACATACCCATCCAGGCGGTTGTTCGGACTTTTGTTGCTCGCAATTCAAATCGCCGGCGCGGCTGTGGCTGCAGATTCCGCCGTCGCCCCCTTTGACTATTTCCAGAACTCCTGGAACGTCATCGGCCTGAAGGACTACAACGAGGGCACACGCCTCACCCCGGAGAACGAGCTGCTGCTGGCGGACAAAGCCAGGCTCCGCCTCTCCTGCGGGCCGCGCCTGACCCCCCTCAGCCGCCGGCAGACCAAGACCCTCCTCGACGGCTGGCTCCCCGTCGTTTTGCTCGCCACGGAGCAGGACGGCGTGCGCTACGAGTTCACCCTCTGGGCGACGCCGCTCCCAGGCGTGAAGGACGGGTGGGTGACGCTGCACTCGGGCGTCAAGATCTGGCGCAGCGCCTGCGATGCCTACGACTGGCCTACGGAAGGCGACAACTTCCTGAACTGGGTCCGCGTCAAAGCAACAAACCTTGGCACAACCCCAGCCGAAGCGCGTATGGGATTCGAGCTGCTAGCCACCAACGCCCCCGCGCCAACGACCTGGAGCGCCTCGCTTGCGCCGGGCCGGAAGGCGGAGACTTGTTTCCGCATTCCCTTCAAGCCCGTTGCCAACGCCGCGGCGTTCGACAAGGAGAACCCGAAGCTTTGGCTCGACCGAACGGTGAGCTACTGGCGAAACCTCATGGCCAAAGCCGCCCGCATCGAAGTCCCGTGCGGGAAAGCGACCCAGGCCCTTCGCGCGGCGCACGTCTGCCAATTGATTGCCAGCGACCACGGCGTGCTCCATGGCGGCGAGGGTTTCTACGACGAGTTTTACATCCGCGATGGCGCCTACCAGGTGCTCGAACTCGAAGAAGCCGGCCTGTTCGAGGCCGCGGCCACCACGGCGGAGGCCTACCTGCGTGCCCAACGACCGGATGGGCGGTTTGAAACGCAGAAGAATCAATTCGACGCCAATGGCCAGGCCCTTTGGGTGCTTTGGCAGTTCTACAAGATCACCGGCTCCCGCGAGTGGCTCAAGCATGCCTACCCGCAGATGCGCCGCGCTGTCGAGTGGACGATGCAGGCTCGGCGCCAAGCCCCGTCCGATTCCCTCTTCGCTGGCGTCTTGCCCAACGCCGTCGCCGACGGCGAGTTTCTCTGGGATGGCAAACATCATATCGTCGGCTACGACTTCTGGAACCTGCGTGGGCTGTTGTGCGTGGCGGATGCCGCCGGCGAGTTGGGCGAGCGGGCCGACGCGCAACATTTCCAACAGGAGGCCAACGACTACCGCCGCGCTATTGACGCCGCCTGGCAGAAGACCGGCCTTGCCTGGTTCCCGCCAAGCTGGGAGAAGGTCGGGACACACTGGGGCAACACCGAGATGCTTTGGCCGACGGAGTTGTTCGCTCGCGACGACGCGCGCGTGAGCGCTTTGCTGGCCGAGGTGCGCGAGCGCCACGGCGGCGGCTTTTGTGAAGGCACAATACGCTGGACGGGGTCGAAGGAGCCGGCCATTCACCCCTACCTCTCCTCCTACACCACGATGGCGTCGCTGATCCGGGGCGAGCACGAGAAGTTCGTGGAGGAATTCTACTGGTATCTGCTGCACTCGACGGCTACTCACGCCTTCCCCGAGGGCATTTTCTATGGGCGCCGCTTCGCCTGGAGCGATACCATTCCGCACGCCACCGGCGCCGCCAACTTCGCTTTCCTCCTTCGCCATGCCTTGGTGCACGAGCAGGCAGATGAACTGCACCTTCTTCTCGGCGCGCCCGATTGGTGGCTCGAGAACGGCAGAGAAATCCGGGTCGAGGAAGCTCCCACCCACTTTGGAGCCATGAACCTTCGTATTCGCGGCACCGCCGCCGGGGTTCAGGTGAAACTCGATCCGCCGCAACGCCAGCCTCCGAAGCGCATCGTGCTGCATCTGCCCAAGTCACGGCCGGTGCTCAAAGCGCCCAAAGGCGTGACCGTGGTTTATCGGCCGGACCAGTCGCGCCGCTGGGATTACCCGGCCATCATTGAGGCCTACCGCAAAATACCCGCCCCACCGCTCAGCCTCGAAAAGTAGCCGCGCCAACGACTCGGCAAGCTGGTCTCTGTCGGAGTCCCCAACCACGTCCGGGCGCTATGAGCCCCTTGATACAGCCTCAGGCCTTGGTCAACGTCCGACCCGTTTCGGCTGCCAGTCCCGGCGGCCGGTCTGCAAGACAGGCGTCTTTCCGGGCGGCCCCGGATGGCTCCACAGCGAGCAGAGGGTTGGAATAAGGATAGAATGCGATAGTTCCTTTGAGTCCCGTGCCCTGCGCCACGGCCTCCCCGACCAGCCAGCCATCCTCGGGTGCGGCCCGGCGACTGCCCCGCGCCAGGCTGTTGCCTTCAAGCCCCAGAAGCAGCGTGAAATAAAACCCGCCACCAAAGTCGTAGAGGTCGGTTACGGGGATCGACTGGCCTCCGCTCGGGTCATAGGGCGCGTTCCGGCTCTTGTCCAGATAGGTAGCCGCCAATCGCCCGTCGCGCCGCTCGATCTTGAGTTGCACGGGGGAGTTGGTCGGTCCAAGCCACTCCCATGTGCCCGTCAGGTCTGCCTCGTCCCGGCGGCCGAGCCATTTGACCTCCCGGGTCTCTTTGCCTTGGGGCACCCACACGTCGCCGCTGATCGTGTCACCCTTCGCGTGCCCATCAAACCACATCTGCGACGCGTGCCAAGCCTGGTTCGTAGGAATGCACCAGCAGCGCACATGGTCCCCCCACAAATCAGCCTCCACGTAGCCTTCAAGGTTGGTTGGCCCCTGAAATACAAATGAGCCAGTCACTGTCGAAAGACGCTGATGCAACGTGAGCCGGAGTTCCCGCTCCTCCGACTCCAGCCGGACCTTGCCGCGCCAGATGCCCGCCACGGGCGCGGGGACGATCCACGCTGACAGCACATCGTGGTCGCGCCCGCTCTCGCTCCCTCGGAAGTCCGGCACATCGGAGTTGTGCTCGAAGCCAACGACCATGGTGCCGTACATCCCCAGCAGCACCGTCCGCACGTCCAGTACGTTATCCGGCGTCCACTCGCCCATACTGAACGGATGTGACACCACGCGCCCACCCGGCTTCAAGCTGCGGACAAGTTGCGCCCGCAGATCAATGTTGGCTCCGTGGCCCAGATAGAGCACTACTACGCTCGCCGCACTGACATCATTCGTGAACAGGTCCCCGTGGATGAACTCGACCCTATTGGACGCGCCGGCCGCAGCGGCCTGCTCCCGGCTTTTCTGAACAAGCTGAGGGTCGAGCTCGATCCCCACGGCCCGGCGCGCGCCGAAGTCCCGCACCGCAGCGATCACAACTCGCCCGTCCCCTGATCCGAGATCATACACCACGTCGTTGGTCCCGACCTCCGCCAGCCAGAGCAGATCCTTAACGGCATCGTGCCGCGTTGGCAGGTAGGGGATAGTGTTCGTTGACGGACAAGTCCTGAAGGTCGCCGCGCCGGCCTGCGAAGGCTGCATCCCCGTCAGCGCCATCCATGCTGGCATCCAGGCAATGAGAAACTTGGGCACCATTCTTTTCACAGGCTGACCATGGCCCGCTTGCAAACGGAAGGCCATCCTGCAGTTGTAAAACTATGGTGAAGAAGCTGGGGGGTATCCCAACCAACTTGTGGGGAATTCTGGAGGTTGCCGCCTCACCTATCCTCTTTCCCCCATCATCCATCTTTGCGCGTCATCGCCCGCCGCTTTTCGGTTCTCTTCTCAGTTGCCCAGTGCCACAATCCCACCCCTTGCAGATGAAGACGAAGTCAAAACCCATGAACACCCTCTGTTCGCCCCGCGCGGCCCTGTTTCTGGCTGTCCTGCTCATCGCGCCCCTCGCATCGGGCGTGGCGCCAACACCCGATGAAATCGCCACCGCCCGCCAATGGGCCGCGGCCAAATTCCACGCACGCCCCGAAGCTCCGACACCGCCACTTGGCCTGTCCAAGGAGCAAACTGTGTCCCGCACACCCGGCGTGCCCTTCGCATTCCTTTACGATGGCCGGCCCTCGGCCGAGCTTCTAGCCGAGTGGCCATTGAAGCAAAGCGCTCGCGACCTCAGCCAAAACAAGACCGAGCGCACGCTCACCTGGACCGACCGCAAGACCGGCTTACAGGTCCGCTGTGAGGCTGTCGAGTATCACGACTTCCCGACCGTCGAATGGACGCTCTACTTCAAGAACACCGGCACCAGCGCCACGCCCATCCTCGAAAACATTGACGCGCTGAACCTCGCCCTGGAGCGCGGCACCAATGGCGAGTTCCTGTTGCACCACAACATCGGCTCGCCCGCCAACGGTAGCGACTACGGTCCGCTGGAAACGCCGCTCGGGCCCAAGGCCACCAAGCGCATCGGCGCCGCCGGCGGCCGGCCCACCAACTCCGACTGGTCCTATTTCAACCTCGAATGGCCCGGCCAGGGCGTCATCCTGGCCGTCGGCTGGCCGGGGCAATGGGCGGCAGAGTTCACCCGTGACGAGGCACGCGGCCTGCGTATTCACGGCGGGCCAGGAACTTACCCATTTCAAGCTCCTGCCCGGCGAAGAGGTCCGCAGCCCGCTGATCGCGCTCCAGTTTTGGAAGGGCGATTGGCTTCGCGCGCAGAACCTCTGGCGCCGCTGGATGATGGCCCATTCCATGCCCAAACCCGGCGGCAAGCTTCCGCCACCCCAGCTCGTCGCCTCCAGCTCGCGCCAATACGATGAGATGATCAAGGCCGACGAGACCAACCAATGCATGTTCATTGACCGCTATCTCGAAGAAGGCATCAAGCTCGACTACTGGTGGATGGACGCCGGCTGGTATAACCATCACGGTGGCGGCTGGGGCCGCGTGGGCACCTGGGAGGTGGACACGAACCGTTTCCCGCGCGGCTTGCGGGCAGTGTCGGATTACGCGCACAAGCAGGGGATAAGAATCCTCGTCTGGTTCGAGCCGGAACGCGTCGCCGCCGACACCTGGCTGAGCCGAACCCATCCGGAATGGATTCTCGGCGGCGCCAAAGGCGGCCTGCTGGATCTGGGCAACGACCAGGCCCGCATTTGGCTTACCGAGCATGTTGACCGGCTCCTCACCGAGCAGGGCATTGACCTCTACCGGCAGGATTTCAACATGGACCCGCTCAAGGCCTGGCGCAGCAACGACGCGCCCGACCGCCAGGGCATCACCGAAATCAAACACGTCACCGGCTATCTTGCCTACTGGGACGAATTGCGCCGCCGGCACCCGAACATGCTGATTGACTCCTGCGCTTCGGGCGGACGCCGCAACGATCTGGAGACCATGCGCCGCGCCGTGCCGCTCTGGCGCAGCGACTACGCCTTCGAGGAGATTGGCCATCAATGCATGACCTATGGCATTTCCCTGTGGCTTCCTTACCACGGCACCGGCACCGTCGCCGCCCGCAAGGCATCTTACTACGGCAGCGGCCTGACGCCCGTTGAGGCTTACCCCTTCTGGAGCGATTCGGCTCCCAGCCTGGGCTTCGGCATTGACATGCGCGTGCGCGAGATTGATTACGCCGCCCTGCGCCGGCTCATCAGCCAGTGGCGGCAAATCAGCCCCAACTACTACGGCGACTTCTACCCGCTGACTCCCTGGAGCCGCGACGACCAGGCTTGGATCGCCTGGCAGTTCAACCGCCCGGAACAGGGCGAAGGCATGGTGCAGGCGTTCCGCCGCCACAACAGCTTCTACGAATCTGCCCGGCTCAAGCTGCGGGACCTCGCGCCCAACGCCCGCTATGAGGTGGTCAACCTGGACTCGCCCGCCGCCCGGCAGGAGCTCGCTGGCAGCGAACTAGCGGAGAAGGGCCTGCTGCTGGAAATCCTCACTCAGCCCGCCGCCGCAGTCATTACCTACCGCAAAGTCAGATGACACTGCCTCGCCGGGATCAGCGTTTCTCCTCGCCCACGCACTCCCATGGCCGCGCGCTGCTATACCACAGACCGGCTGGCCAGGGGCAGCGGTTCGGCCCCGATTACCTGGTCGTCATTCGTGGCAATTACCTTCTGCTCCGGGCGCACAACCAGGAAATCTGCCTCCGGCCAATCGCCGTCGAGTAGCTTGTTGAGCAAGCCCATATCGCCCGGGATTTCGTCGTAATCCCAGCCGCGCTCGGCGCAAATCTGCTGCACCTCCGCACGTAGCTTGAGGTGCTTCACGAAGTCGAAGTCAATGAGCGTCCCGTGCGAGTAAGAGTCGGTCCACCGGTTCATTTCCTCCATGAGGTAATTGGCCTGGTCCTCGCCGTACTTCTTCACCCACTCCTCGTAGGCCGCCTTGAAGTTGGCGTTGGCGCCGGCGGGCAGGGAGGCGCCCCCCCAAATCGGCCCTTTGTCGCCCCGGCGTTTGGCGCACTCCAGCCAGCCCGAGGTGTAGTAGTACGTGCCGGGCTTCGCGTTGAAGCACTCCTGGTAGCGTTCCTTCGACCCGAGGAAGAAAGTGATGCAGTCGTGTGCGCGCGGGATGACCAACGGCGTGTGCGCCGTGGTCACCCCCGTGAGGATGTTGCTGCACAGGCCGTAGCCGAGCAGGATCGCGTCATACCTGCCGGCGGGCACCGCATCAATGCGCTTCTGGATTTCCGCCCGCCCCGTAGCGGGAATGTCGTGATAACCCTGCGTGAGAAACTCCAGGTCAATCAGGTTCCGACACCGCGCGGCGGCGTAGCACAGTTCGCGAAACGCGATCTCGCAGGCAATGACTTTGTAGAACATGGCACCTAATGAAGTTGAAACAGTTAAAGGGGTTAAAGGACTTAAATGGGTGGAATCGGCAGGCCTCACCCGCGAGGTTCGCCTATGTAACTCATTTAACTCCCGCAACCATTCAACTCTTGCGCGCCGTCCACCGAATCGCCTGCCTCAGGAGTTGCTGGTAGGTGGGGTTCTCATAGGCAAAATGGTCGTGCCCCAACTGGATATACACCACCCGCGCGCCTTCATACGTCTTGGCCCAGCCGATCACCTTGTTGCTCTCCGGCTCGTCCGTCGTCAGCAGCGGATGACACTCCTCGGCCACGTCGAACCATTTATAGGTCTCGTCGTGGATATCGAAGTCCTTCAGCCCGCGCGTCACCGGATGTTGCGTATCCGCCAGGTGGATTCTGAAGTCCACCCCGTGCTTGTAGGCCGAGCGCGGCTTGGCCACACCATTGATGTTCGTCGCCGCCAGGTAGTAATGCGCGCCGAGGATGGCGGTGTATTCCGCCCAATCCTGGTAATCGGCGATGGCATGATGCAGCACCACCAACCCTTTGCCTTCCTTAAGCCGCGCGACAAAGTCCGCCTTGGCCCCCTCGCTGATGCCCTGGTGCATGTCGTAGAGCACCATCACGTCCCACTGCTTGGCGGCCTCGGCCGTGAACAGCGCGTGCGCGTTCGGATGCTCGACCGCCTGGTAAGTGATGTCCGGGTTGTCCTTGAACACCTTGAAGAACGGCTCCTGCTCGAACCCATGTCCGCCCGTCACCAGCAGCACCCGAATCTTTCCCGCCAACTTCTGTGCCGGATCAGCCGCCCGCGCCCCGGGCGCAAACACCAACACCATCGCAAACATCGTGACCAGCAAAGCACGCATCATTCTCATGGCCCGCCTTGTATCATGGGCGCCCCCCGCGTTCAAAGCCATTTTCCGCTCCCCGCCCTTCACACCAGCCTACGGAAGGGCCAAACGAAAGAACATATTCTTGTGGAGGTCTATGTCAATAGTCACCTCCGTGCTAGTGATCGGAACCGGGAGTGGGTCCCAGGTGCCGGGGAGGCAGTTGCTGCTGGCCTGCAGGACATAACCGGGTTGGTCCCAGTGCAGCACCATGTTCGTGCCGCCAGACCACAGGATGTGGATCGGTTGCCCACGCCCGCTGAGATCCACGCACGTGACCGGGGCAAAGGCCCAGTAGTAGCCGATGTTGAATGAGCCGCCGGCCGGAATAATCACCCCTCGCCATTCCAAGCCTGCGCCGTTGTCCCGGTAGTCGGCGCTGATCGTGTCCGCAAAATGTTCGCCGCTGCCGATGATGCTCCAAATGGTGGCGTAGCCGTCCTCTTGATACGAGGTGGGCTGAGGGCTGCCGGGCGCGGCCTGGGCAAAGAGGTTGAAGGTGTGGGTGGAGTTGGTGCCGCCGACGGCTACTTGCGGGCATTCGGTGTTCAAGTAAGGGTAACCGGCGTCCTCATCGGCCAGGTAAATATCGGCCGCGACGAACATGTCCACCGTCTGGGGGGACGCACTCTCATTCTTCACGACGACGCTGACGAGAATCCACGAATCACCAGGTAAGTAGCTTACATATTGGGTCACCCTGAAGGGCACACCGGTTCCGTCGGTGCTGTTGTCCATGACCGTGCTCACCAGCCAGCCATCGGTGCTCTGGATTTGGGCAATGGGCTGAAAGGCTGCGGCCTGCGTGTGGGATGCCATCGTCCCCTCGTGACGAGCGTAATCAATGCCATCCACCTTCCCATTCTGCCTGAGGAAGAAACCACAGTCAGCCGGCGAAACGGTGTTCGGGTAAAACTGGCCGCTGGATGGATAGTCCTGATGCTCAATCTGCAGCGAGCCATCCTGTCCCACGGTGATCTGCTTGATCGGGCCCGCCGGGTTGTTGATCTGCTTGTTGGGAAAGCCCGCCCCCGTGAAGCCGAACGCCAGGAGACAGCCGCCCCCGACCAGCAGCCGCACCAATCGGCTCCGGGCCATTGCCAAGCCATTTGCGGCCACACTCATCACGGTGCCATACTGCCTAATGGAAATGGTGGTGTCAAACAGTAAACATGCTCCCACACCACCAGTGGTGCATCTCACATTCTGGCACCCTCCACGGCCTTTTTACCGCGCATTGGGACCATGAACCCCGGAGTGAGGTGGTCAACAACAGCCATTCTTCACAACATCCTGTGGTCCGTTGGGTTGCGCATTTTCCACCGGGGAGTTTCATGGGAAGTGCGTGCCTAGCACAGCCGTGGGCATCTGGCGTGGTTGCCGGGGTGGGGCGGAAAAGGCCGACTCGGTGTGAGCGCGGGCGCGTTCCGGGGTGCGTTGCAGGAAAGTCACGAGAAGGCCGTCAGGCGGCTTTGAGCAGCGCTTGGTTCCATAAGTGATTCCAACCGCCAGTTGAAAGCAGAGCGCAGCGCAGGCTTAGCACGGCGGTCGCGCCCGCCTCGGTCCAGAACATGCCGGATTGTTTGAGTCGTTGGCCAATGACACGCTTGCAGCCCGCCTCCACGACGCCCGAGCCAATGAACCAGCCCTGCTTTCGGTAACGCAGGTAATCCATTCGCGTCCGGTTGCGCTCCAAGTAATCCAGTTCCCGTTGCACTTCCTCGGCCGGTGTGGTGGTCACCGTGCGAACGTCGGTAAAGATGTCGTCCAGTTGGCTGTCATACAGCAGGCTTTGCCAGCGCACGGCCCAGTTTTGCGCCGTGCCGGGATCTGCATAGAGCGCTTTGGCCAAGGTGACGATATGTTCGCTGGCATGGTAGTAATCCAAAATCTGCACTGCCTGCGGAAAGCAAGTCCGGGCGATCTCCCACACCCAAGCCGCGCCATCGCCCAAGTAGATGACTTGGCTAGCCTGCGCCATGTCGCGCTGGCGGGCCGCCAGGAGCGCCTGCCCGCCGAACTGGTCTGAGGAAACAAAGCTGGCCAGATACGTCGTGCTCTCCGGATCGCGCAAGGGATGACCTTGGGCATCGGTGGTCGTCTGGGTGAAGAACGCCGCCAACTTAACCTCGCGGGTCTTGGCTTGACCGTCAGGCCCCCGTCCGCTGCGGCCCTCCAGTTCCGGGCGAACCATGGGTACGCCCGTCCCGTCGATACTGACATAAAACTGCAGCCCGGGTTTGGGGGCTGGCCCGGGTAACGTGACCAAGCAGGCCTGCGCCGGTGGCCCTAATAGTTGCACCACCCGCTGGATCTGCGAGGGATCAACGGTCAAGCCCGCTAGTGCCTGTAGCTGCTGGCTGCTCTCCACATACGGCAATTGGGCGGCCGTGCGGCCCAGCATCCGGGCGGCACCCGGCGTGCAACGGCCGATGATTCCCAAAGCCCGGTCCAAGGGGAAGCCACCCTCCGGTCCTGCGGGATGATAATAGTCCCGCCGCAAGGTAAGCGGACCAAAGACGCTGAGCACTTCACAGGCGCGCTCATGATAACAGCGCTGGCCCGGTTGAGGCGCCACCACCGGCACCGGCACTTGGGCCAACAGGCCCTCCAATAGCCGGCGGCCATCCTCCAGCAGGGCGGCACGCAACGTCGCTTCGATCCATTCAGTGGGCAGTGCTTCGCCCTGCTCCAACCGCTGTTGGAAGAGCTTCAGGAACGCTTCGGCTTCGTGGTAGCGTTCGGTTTGGACTTCGTAGAGTTTTTTTTAGCACCGGCCGCCTGCTCCGCCCGGGTCAGGGCCACGGTCAGTTCCACGAATTCCTCCGCCAACCTCTGGAAGCGATGGTGCTCCGCCAAGGCCTCCTGCACGGCTGGCACTTCGTCAGCGGGGACATAGCGCGTGTGATTCTTGCCCTGGTGCCAGCATTGCAGCTTGTAGAAGGGAGCGCTGCCCGGTCCCAGCGATTGGGCGCAAAGTTTGCCACGTTCCATGTGGGTGATGGTATTGATTTCCTTGAGAATCTCCTGCCGACGGTGGAGTGGTGTCATGGATCTATATCTATACCACTAGATACACCATGTCAAAAAGAACCTGTAAACCAGCCCATTTGTATTTTCTCGCAACGCACCCCGCGTTCCGGTTTCAAGCCGGAAGTGCTTGGAGCGTTGCGCGGCATCGGTTAGAGTTTCCTTCGGCCAGCAATTGTGCTCCGACTCGCCTCCAACGATAACTGCAGCGCCGAGGCGGGAAAGAGCGGGGGCGCACAGGCAGCGCGGGGACGCGTTGATGTAACCTGCCTGGGACCGTCTGCGTCAGGTCTGTTGGTCAAGATATATGAAGTCCGCTTTTGACGGCATGGCAGCCAGCTTGAGCCAATGCACCTATTGGCTTGGATGTGTATTGTCCCTTTGGACTGGCGTGCCTGTGTGCGTGGTGGGCGCGGAGGCTGGTGCGCCGGGAGCATTCGAGGCGTTCCAGATCATCGCTGAGCGGAATATATTCTCCCCCAAGGCCTCCGGGCGGGCGGCGGAATCGGCAAAGCCGTCCGAGCCGACAGGGGATAGCCTGGTTCTGGCCGGCACCATGAGCTACGCGAAGGGGCAATTTGCCTTCTTCGATGGCAGCAATCCCGACTTCAGGAAGGTGTTGAAGGTGGGGGAGAATATCGGCGGCTGCGTTTTGGCGGAAGTTGCGTCCAAGCAGGTGAAGCTGAAAGCGGGGGAATTGGAATTTGAATTGGCGGTGGGAACGCGGTTGATACGGGAAAACGCGGGCCAGTGGAAGCTGGGAGGCAAGGCCGAGGGCATTTCCGCGCCGGCGGAGGCGGTCTTACAGAGAATTCGAGTGCCAGAGTCAAAACACTCGGAGTCAAAACACTCCGGCATGGCAGCGAAAGAGGGAAAAGGGTTCGAAGCCGATCCCGACAAATACAGCAGGTGGGCCGAGAAGAAGATCAGCAAGTACCCTGGCAGGAGTGGATCCGGAGATCAAGAAAGAGAAGCATGGGAAGAAGACTCCAGATCATCTGTGAAGGTTAAGCACGCCAAGCGGCTCGGCGAGGAGGACCACAGGTCCTTGGCGCTCTGGGCCGTCGACTGCGCGGAGCACGTGCTGCATTTGTTCGAGGAGAAGCACCCGAAAGACAACCGACCGCGCAAGGCCATCGAGGCTGCGCGTGCCTGGGCGCGTGGAGAGATACGGTGTGGTGCGGCGCGCGCCGCCGCATTGGCCGCCCACGCTGCCGCCCGCGACGCCGATGAGGCTGCGGCCCGAGCCGCGGCCCGTGCCGCCGGTCACGCCGCCGCAACCGCCCATGCGGCCGTTCACGCCCGTGCCGCCGCCGCCTACGCAGTTACGGCCGTGGACACCACCGCTGCCGCCGCTGCCGCGGCTGCCAGTGCCAGGGAACGGGATTGGCAGCGCCGCCGACTGCCGAAGCGCCTGAGGGGGCCGGTGTTTCTTCGCCGCGGAGCGTGAAGATGCGGTATCCCCACCGATGGACGCAGCGCGGCTGGCGCTGCAAGCAGAGGGTTAAATGAGCCAAGTAGGTTAAAGGGGTTGAATGGGGTATGCGCCAGCAGTGGACACAGCGCGGCACTGCACGAGATAGCTAATCGCCAATGTCCAATCGCCGCCCAAGGCCGATGGCAAACAGTCAATCAGTGGCTACTTGGCGGCGCCTGGGGGGGGCGTCCCACTTGAGGGCGGGGCGGCGGTGGGCGTCGAGGGCTTGCCAGAATTCGGCCTGGACGGCCTGGTAGATGCCATAAAGGCCGCGGGCGTCGCGGTCGCGGTTCACAGTGATCCAGTGGTCGGGCTTGGCGGGTTTGGGCGCGCGGAGGAAGCGCGGGCCTTCGGTGCGGATGACCCTGCTCGCGGGGCGGTCGGTGCCGTCGGGGTTGATGATGCCGAAGTCACTGTTCTCGCCGAGGCGGAAGCCGCCGGGATACCACCAGAAGAAGATGCCGTCGGCGCCGGACTCGATCAACATGCGGTAGAAGTCGGCATAGTAACGGGCTTCAAAAGCGAGCTTCTCCGGGTCGGGGGCCATGCGGTTCATGTCCCAGACGGTGTAGCCCATCTCGGCCCAGACGAGCGGTTTGGCGGGGTCGCAGAGGCGGGCGTAGGCGGCGGTGAAAGTGCCAGGGCGGACGCGGTCCCAATCGCCGATGCGGCCGTAGGCCTCGGGTTCCCAGACGTCCACGGCATCGGCGAGGCCGTAGAAATCGTAGGGCAGGGCGGCGTCCCAGTTGTAGAGGGGATCGCCGGCGTTGGACATGCGGAAGCTGACGGCGTGGTGCGGGTCAATGGACCGGACGAGTTGGCGGGCGGCGGCATACTTCTCGCGGAGGAGGTCGTCGAGGAAGAGGCGGTAATCGGCGACGAGCTTGCGCCAGGGGCCGTCGGTGGTGAGGTGGGACATCGGGGGAACGTTCAAGTGCGGAGTTTGGTTGGTGGGTGCGACTAATTGGCCCCAAGCTCTTTCGGCGGCGGCGAGAGTAGCGTAACGTTTCAGGACCCAGTCGGTCCAGAGTTTGGCGTAGGCGCGTTGCTGGTGGGCCTGGTCGCCGTGGCTGGGTTCCCAGGCCAGGTCGTAGGCGAACACGGCGTCGTTCCGGGCCAGTCTGAAATGCTCGATTAGCTCCCGCATCTCCTTCCAGCGGAAGTCCATCGGTGTGCCGGGACGAAGGGATTGGTTGACGTGGAGGCCGAGCGCCTGGCAGCGGCGCAGCAAGTCGAGCAGGTGCTGCGCGCTGAGTGATTCGTGGTTCACGAAGACGCTCACGGCGTTGAGGTTCAGGGCTTTGACGCGCTGTAGGTCGCGCTGAATGACCTCGGGGTCGTAGGGGCCGCGGCCGAGCCACGCTTCGAAGTAGCGGCCATTCGCCAGGCCAATCCCGCTGGAGGGCATGTAGTTGACGCCGTGGGCTTTCCAGGGTTTGCCGCGCAACCGGAATCCGCCGTCGCGGGCGGCGATGAATTGCGGTTTGGCCTTGGGTTCCCAGACGCCGAGATCGTGGCGCAGGCCGTCTATGGGCGCACCGGACAGGGTCAGAGTGGCGGAGACGCCGGCGTCACCAGCGGTTTTGGAGAGACCACCCTGCTGGACGGTCTTGCTCTCGCCGGGGGCGAGCGCAAGGGCGTCGTCGAGCACGGTCCGCCGTGCGCGGCCTTTAGCATCCAGGAACTTCACAGCCACGTGCAGGTTGGTGACCGTCTCCCGGCTGTAGTTCACCACGCGGGCTCCGGCTTTGAACTGCTGGTCCGCAAACACCGTGAAGAATTCGCTGCCGCCCTCGCTGAGGAAGACGCCGCGCTTCATGCGCGACAGGACCTGGTGCAGGGCGTTGGTCACGACCGGCTGCTGATAGAAGGCCGCATCCGCAGGCGTAAACACCGCCCAGACGCTGCCGTGGAAGGGCGGCTCGACGTTCACCACCAAGGCGCCGACTGCCCCGCGATAGTCCCGGTCGGACGCATCGTAAGCTCCGAGGAGCGGCTCCCAGCGGTAGGGCCGCGCCTGGTCGAAGCCGACGCCGCGCGCGCGCGGATTGAGGCCAACGCAGGATAGGGCGTCCAGGATGGTCTGAGAACTGCCTGCCTGGGAGGGGGAGCGTCCTCGCGAGCCCACAACTTCTTGGGGATGTTTTGAAATCAGGGCTCGCGAGGACGCTCGCCCTCCCGGGGCTTCCCACGTTTCGAGCGGCACCTTCAAATGGTCGGATTGCACTACAACGGGCGTCGTGATGGGGAAGCATTGGTACGTGGGTGAGACGGACTCGAGCACCGGAATCTGGGGTTCGGCGGGCGGCGGGTCGTCGCCGAACGGATTAGGCGCCGTGCCCAGGCCGTCGAACCAGTATTCATGCTCAAGGCCTTCGAGCGCGGTGTGCGACATGGCGAGGCCAACGCAGCAACTGACCGCGCGCTCGGGATGGAACTGTCCGGAAGGCCCGCCGGCGGCTGGCGCCGGCCAGGCCTTGAACCTGTCCGGCAGCAGCACGTAATGCTTCCACTCCGGGGTCAAGTCCACTGTCGCAATCCAGCGGGAGCCGTCCTGTTCCTTCCATTCGAGGGCGAGCTGGCGGGTGCGCGGGCCGCCTTTGGCGCTGAAGCAGGTGAGGATGTGGTTGGTCGGGAAGGGCTGTGCCAGGGCAGGGGAGGCTAGCGTTTCCCAGCCGCCCAGCCGCGCGATCTTCACGTGCAGCGCCTTGCCATGTTCCGAGTCGGCCAGGTCGTAATGAGCTTTGCCCTCCGGCAGGCCGACATGGCGCGTCCAGCGCGCGAGGTCCGCCCGGTCAAAGTCCTCCACCATGTGTTGTGGGCGTTGCGCGGCGATCGCCTCCTCGTAACCCTCGCGCGACAGCCACTGGCCGCGAGCCTGGAACAGCGGCGACTGCCAGGCGGGCAGACCCAGTGCGAGCAGGTCGCCGCCACCCTGCAAGTAACTCTTGATGGCCGGCGCGGCGGGCATCGGCAAGGAACGCGCGCCAGGCAGCACGAGCAGATCATAGCGGTTGGCCGCGAGCAGGGACTGGTTGGTCAGGACCGTCACGCCGATGAACTCGGTGGTGTAGCCGGCGATTTGGACTTGAGCGTTGACGACGTGGGCCAGGGCCGGATGGAACCCCGGCAGGCTTTCGGAGAAGACCGCGGCCCTGGGCGGCTCGACTGCCAGAGCAGCCGGGCGGTCGATGCCGCAGACAAGGGCAAGCACCGCGAGAGCAGACAAACGGGCGCATTCGGCAGGTACCGCCAAGGCTGAACCTGGGACAGGTAGGGCGCGCAGTCCCCTGCGCGCCGTGGCCAAGGCGGTCCAGCGGCCAAATCGAGTGCGGTGGTGGATTCGCGCCGCGCAGGGGACTGCGCACCCTACCATCCCGGAAGTGCCACTGGTGTTACCTGCGAGCGCTCCGGGCAACCAGCCTGAGCGCTGCGGGAGGATGTGCGCGGTGTGAGGTGGTAGTGACAGCCTTGATGTTTCACATTTCGCAGGATTTACTGGGAGGGTGTAGCCGCCGACGCCAGTCGGCGCATTCTTTTCGCAGCGAAGATGGCGCCGACTGACGTCGGCGGCTACGCGGGTATGAAATGTCCCGGTTGCGATTGCTTTCAAGGCACGCGGAGGTACAGGGGCAGTAGCGGGGATCGGGTCTAATCGAATGTCGCCGGGCGGCGGGCTTCCTTTTTGGCGGCGTGGTGAGATTTGTCGGCGAGCATGCGCTGTTTGGCGCGGCGGCTACGGCGGCGTTTCTGGCGTCGGATCTTCTCGATGCGGGCGCGCTCCGCCGCCACTCGACCCGTCCGTTGCTGCTCGATCTTGTCGAGCAAGAGGCGGCGGGCCAGGAAGCGGTTGAGGCCCTGCTGGCGGGTGGCCTGGCATTTGACCTGCAGGCCGCTCGGGCGATGGAGCAGCATGACGCAGGTGGCGGTCTTGTTGACATTCTGGCCGCCATGGCCGCCCGAGCGAACGAAGGTCTCTTGGAGGTCAGGCTCGCGCACACCAAGGCTGGCCATGCGCTGGGCCAGTTGGGCCGCTTTATCGGGGCTGATGGGGAAGGCGTTCATTGGGGGAGAATAGTGGGAGCGCGGAGGGATGGCAATGAATGAGGGGCGTGATGCGTGAGACATGATCCGCCTGCGTCTGACTTCGGCGCGACGAGTGCGTGGTGCGTAAGGAGGCGGGTGAAACGGCTTGCCCGGGGGCATGCGGGCGTTACTGTGGGGGCGTGAAACTGCTGTTCATCGCGGACATTGTCGGGCAACCGGGCCGGCGTGCGGTCAAGGAACTGGTTCCGCAATTGCGGCAGGAACATGGAGTCAGCCTGGTGGTGGCGAACGGCGAGAACTCCGCGGGTGGTTCGGGCATCACGCCGAATACGGCCGAGGAGATCTTCGCCGCGGGCGTGGACATCATTACCAGCGGGGATCATCTCTGGGACCAGAAGGAAGTGATGAGCTTGCTCGAAAGCGAGCGGCGGTTCGTCCGGCCGCTGAATTATCCGCCCGGAACGCCAGGGCAGGGAAGCGCCATTTTCCAGGCGCCGGGGTTGCCGCCGGTGGCGATTCTGAATCTCCAGGGCCGCACGTTCATGCCGCCGCTGGAAAACCCATTCCATGCCGCGCTGGCGGAGGTCGAGCGCCTCCGGCAGACGACCAAGGTGATATTCGTTGATTTCCACGCGGAGGCGACGTCGGAGAAGATCGCCTTGGCACGGATGCTCGATGGGCTGGTGAGCGCGGTGGTCGGCACGCATACGCACGTGCAAACCGCCGACGAGCAAGTGTTCCCCGGCGGGACGGCGTTCCTGTCGGATGCCGGGTTCACGGGTCCGCACGAGAGCGTGCTGGGGCGCGAGATCGAGCCGATCATCCGGCGGTTCATGACGAGCATGCCGCAGAAGTTTGAGGTGGCGAAAGGGCGTGTCCTGCTCCAGGGCGCGGTGGTGGAGATAGACGAGCAAACCGGGCGAGCGATGGGCATCCGACGCGTGTCCCGGGCTTTATGAGCCAGTGTCGGAGCGCCGACTTCCAGTCGGCTTTGTGTGACCGAAAACCCGGGGTGAGCGCTCGTGCTTGCGGGGGTTCTAAGCCGACTACAAGTCGGCGCTCCGCTCGCGCGGTTCGGGAGGACTAGCGATGCCTAAGCCTGTTAAATCCCAGTGGGACTTCGGCGAGCTGTTCGCCCCGCAGTCCCTCGCCGCGCAACGCAAGGTGCTGTCGGTTACCGAACTGACTTGGCAGATCAAGCGGCTGCTGGAACAGCAGGTGGGGGAGATTTGGGTCAGCGGGGAAGTGACGAATTTCCGGCTCCAGAGTTCCGGGCATGCGTATTTCACGCTCAAGGATGCCGGAGCGCAGTTGAGCTGCGTGCTGTTTCGCGGCGAGAAAGGGGCGGATCGCTCCCTGTTGGAGGACGGGCGGAAGGTCACGCTGCAAGGGGACGTGACGGTGTATGAGCCGCGCGGGCAATATCAGTTGCGGGTGACGAAGGTTGAGGCGCAGGGGATCGGAGCGCTGCAAATCGCCTTTGAGAAGCTGAAGCAGAAGCTCAAGGCCGAAGGGCTGTTCGCGGCGGAACGGAAGCGGCCGTTGCCCCGCTACCCCCAGCGCATCGGCCTGGTCACTTCGCCCACCGGCGCGGCGATTCGCGACGTGCTGCACGTGGTCGAACGCCGCAACCCGGCGCTCGAAATCATTCTCGCGCCATGCCGGGTGCAAGGGGAGGGGGCGGCTGGGGAGATCGCCGCCGCCATTCGGTTGCTCAACGAGTTCAACGCGATACAATCGCCAATAGCCGATGGTCAATCGGCGATAGACCTGATCCTCGTCACGCGCGGGGGCGGCAGCCTGGAGGACCTGTGGGCCTTCAACGAAGAGGTAGTGGCGCGGGCGATCTTCGAGTCGGCGTTGCCGGTGGTGTCGGCGGTCGGGCACGAAATTGACTTCACGATCAGCGATTTCGTGGCCGATCTGCGGGCGGCAACACCTAGCGCCGCGGCGGAGATCATCACCGAAGGCGTGTTTGCCAGCAGCCAATTTGTGTCCGAAGCGGCGCCGCGCCTCGGCCAACTGGCGCGGCAGCAGATTGAGGACAAGCGTTACGTCCTGGCACAAGCCGGTCAACGGCTTGCCCGGGTCCACCCGCGTCGGCGGCTGGACGAGTGGCTCCAGCGCCTGGACGATATGGAGAGTAGCCTTTGGCGCTGTGTCAAGCAGGCCGCGCGCGAGCAGCGCCTGGCCTGGCGGAACCTGGCGGAGCGGCTGTTGCGCGTCCGCCCGGCGCTGCTCCTGGGGCGGAAACGCGAGGCTTGCCTGCAGGTCGAACGGCGGCTGCATCAGCGGGCGCGTTATCACCTGGATACGACGCGCAATCGGTTGCGCGCATTGGAGGCGCGGCTGCGCCTGCTGGGGCCGGAGCAGGTGCTGGCGCGCGGCTACTCGATTACCACGGACGCGGCGACCGGGAAGGTCCTGCGAGAGGCAAAGGTAGTGCGGGCCGGCCAGCGCTTGAAGACGCGGCTGAAAACCGGCGAAGTGTTCAGCAGGGCCGAGGAGTAATCAGGGATAGACCACGCGGTAGAACTGCTGTGGCGCTTCGGCCTGATTCGTGAACGAGACGCTCGCCCCGGCAGAGGAGGCAGTGCCTAGCGTAAGCCAGTTGGTCTCTTCGAGGTTGGTCTTGCCCTGAACGGTGTAAGGCAGATTGCTGAGGCCCTGCCACTGGATCAGCCCGGCCGAAAGGGTGGTCAGGAACGGCGTTGGAATGATCAGGGTCAGCTCGGCATTCGAGCTGTTCGTGCCCCCGGCGGAATTGGTAATCACGACCGAATAACTTCCCATGTGTGCAGGCTGCACGTTGTTTCGCGTATATACGCTCGTAGTCGCGCCCGGGAGGTCTGCGGAATTAAACCGCCATTGATAGCTCAGCGGATCGGTGCCGGTGGCGGTCACGGTGAAAGTGGCATCGGCTCCCTGGCTGACAGCCTGAGCTAAAGGCTGGGTAATAATGCCGGAGGGACGATGACGGTCAGAGTCGCGGTCGAGCTGGTTCGGCTGCCCGCAGCATTTGTCACAACGACACAATAACTTCCCGCGTCGGCTGGCTGCGAATTCATTCGCGTGTAGCTGTTCGTGGTCGCACCCGCAATGTTGGTCGAGCCAAACCGCCATTGGTAAGCGAGCGGCGCGGTGCCATCGGCTGTGACGGTGAAAGTGACGTTGCTGCCTTGAGCAACGGTCTGGCTCTGCGGGTCAAGGGTGATGGATGGAGGGTTGGTGACGTAGTTCGTCACGTAATAGGTCACGTTGAATGTCCGCATCACTCCCATATGCTGCATGTTGAGCACGTGGGAATCGTCGTAAGTCACGGGTGATACGTCGCTCAAGGGTGTATAAACATGGGAGTCAAAAACCAGTCCCTTGGGGAAAGTGTGGGAGGCAAACGTTGTGGCAACGAGCTGGTTGCTGAGGCTTTGGCTGGGGAATACATAATCATATCGTTCGGGCTCGAGGTTCGGGCTCGCTGGTGTTTGCGTTGCCCCCGCTCTCGGCATCCGTGGGAATCGGACTATCTGAGAAATTGGTGGACAGGCACTGGTAAGCCCCTTCCGAGGAGCTATAAATGTTGCAGTCCCCCGCGACCACAATCCACGCGTTGGCAGGGAAATTGGCGTGAATGAGATTAACCAGGTTGGTCGCTTCGGCATTGCGACGGCTGGCGTTGTCACTCCCGCTGCTGGCTTTGAGGTGAATGCTGACGACGAACAGGTCATTAGTGCCCGGAAGATCAATCCTGGCCCAGGCAAATCCGCGGTCGTTTACGCCTGTGTCCACATCCTCCCACGTGCCGCTGCTGAGGATGGGCCAGCGGCTGACAATGCCGTTGGGAATGTTGTAGCTGCCCGCCTCACGATAATAGAAGAAGTTGGTGCCGAAGGCCGTATCCACAAGCTGCCGGAGTTGGGCATCGGCGGTGCTGCTGTTATATTTGAATTCCTGCATGGCAACAATATCCGGTTTCAGCCCCTGGAAGATACGGATGCCCGCCGCCTCGTAGCTCTGGCCGGTTCCCGAGGTGAGATTCGCGGCCATAACCCGGACGGTCGACATTCGTTTGGATAACGACGGGTGTTTGGGCCGAAAGGGTAGCGGACGCCGACAGGAGGCAGCAAGACAGGCATCTTCCGATGCGGACAACAAGATTCATACGAGACGACACGGCACTATTCTGATAATAACTAGCGCATTAGGGCCGACAATCAAGCGAAGAAAGCTGAAACCACGGCAGAGCCACAGTCGCGGCGCCGTGGTTGCCACCACGACGCCTCAGCCATGCCGTGCTCCAGCCTTCCCCAATCCAAACTGGACGCGGAGTCGGATTTGTCATAATCTTCAATGATGCCGAGTGTTCCGAAAAACGCGGGTCAACACAATCCCGCCAAAGCTGGCAGTGTGCCGTTCGAAGAAGCTTTGAAGAAACTGGAAACCATCGTGACGGCGATGGAGTCGGAAGATTTGCCGCTGGAAACGTTGCTGGCCAAGTACGAAGAGGGCACCCGCTTGGCCAAAGCCTGCCACGAGAAGCTGGCGGAGGCCGAGTTGAAGATCCAGCAGTTGGAGAAGACGGCGGCGGGCGAAATGAAGCTGAAGCCACTGGCCGCGCCGGAGGGCTCGGACGAATAGAGCAGAGGGGGCATCGGGGTAGAGGAGTGTTGACTCAAGCACTCCAATACTCCATCACTCCCACACCCAGACATGAGCCAATATCTCGAAATGGTGGACAGCCCGGCGCACGTCAAGAAGCTGACGCTGGAGCAGTTGCAGCCTTTGGCGGAGGAAATCCGGCGGGAGCTGATCACTGGGCTGTCGCGCAGCGGCGGTCACCTGGGGCCGAATCTCGGGGTGGTGGAGCTGACGCTGGCGCTGCATCGGGTGTTCAACACCCCCAAGGACAAGTTTCTCTGGGATGTGAGCCACCAGATTTACGTTCACAAGCTGCTGACCGGTCGCAAGGACCGCTTTGACACCATTCGCAGCACGGGCGGGCTGAGCGGGTTCGCCTTGCGCACGGAGAGCGAGCACGATTGCTACGGCGCGGCGCACGCCGGGACGGCGCTGTCGGCGGCGCTGGGGATCTGCGCGGCCCGCGACCAGCGCGGCAGCGACGAACACGTGGTGGCGATCTTTGGCGACGCGGCGCTGACCAACGGCATTTCGTTCGAGGCGCTGAACAACATCGCGCATACCACGGGCAGGTTCATCGGCATCCTCAACGATAACGAATGGGGGATTGCGAAGAACGTCGGTGCCATCGCCAACTACCTCAACAAGCTCATTACCAATCCCTCCTACAACAAGCTGGCGCGGGATTTTGAACGGTTCGTGCGGCGGCTGCCCAAGGGCGAATTCGCCCTCAAGCTCGCGCACAAGGCCGAGGAGGGGTTCAAGGGCGCGCTGACGGATGTCGGGCTGCATCCCAGCCCTAGCGGGATTGAAATGGACGGTCGGGGCGGTTACGGGAGCAGCCTAATTTTTGAGGAACTGGGGCTGCGGTACCTGGGCCCGATTGACGGGCACAACCTGCCCCTGCTGATCAGCACACTGGAGTTTGCGAAGACCTGCGACCGCCCCATCGTCATCCACGTGCTTACCCAGAAAGGCAAAGGTTACGAGGCGGCCCTCAAGAACCCTGAGAAGTTCCACGGCCTGGGCCCATACGATGTGGCGACCGGCGCCACGCTGCCCGCGCGGCCGGGCACGCCGCCCCAGTGGCAGGACGTCTTCGGCCAGGCCCTGGTGAGGCTCTGCCAGAAGGACAACACCCTGGTCGGCATCACCGCCGCCATGCCCAGCGGCACCGGTCTGAAACACTTGGAGAAGGCGATGCCGAAGCGCTACTACGACGTGGGCATCGCGGAGGAGCACGCGGTCCTGTTCGCGTGCGGCATGGCGACGATGGGTTTTCACCCGGTGTGCGCGATCTACTCCACCTTCCTCCAGCGGGCATACGACTGCATCGTGCACGACGCGGCGCTGCAGGACTTGCCGGTGATCTTCTGCATGGACCGGGCGGGGCTCTCGGCGCAAGACGGCCCGACGCACCACGGGTTGTTCGACATTTCGTACGTCCGCTCGGTGCCGAACTGCATCGCCATGGCGCCAAAGGACGAAGACGAGTTGGTGGACATGATGTTTACCGCCACGCACGAGCCGCATCCGACGTTCATCCGTTATCCGCGCGGACCGGCGGAGGGTGTTCCGATCAAGGAGCAGCCGCGGCTGATTGAGGTTGGCAAAGCGGAGGTGATCCAGAACTTCGCCAACAACGGCGGGCGCAAGGTCGCCCTGTTCCCGCTGGGCAATATGATGCCGCTCGGACGGAAAGTCGCGGCGCAGTTGGCGGCGGAAGGTTACGACACGGCCGTCATCAATCCTCGCTTTGTGAAGCCGCTGGATGCCGGTGTGACCGAGTTCTTCGCCCGCGCGGCGGAGGTGATCGTGACCCTGGAGGATCACGTGCTGATGGGCGGCTACGGCAGCGCCGTGCTGGAACTGCTCAACCAGAAGCGAATCAGCACGCCGGTCATACAGGTCGGCTGGCCGGATCAGTTCATCGAGCACGCCAGCACGGTGGATGAGTTGCGGAATAAGTATGGCCTAACGGTGGAGGACACGTTGGCCAAGGTGCGCGCCGAATTCGGCACCACGGCGGCAGTTCCGCAGAGCGCGGTCGCGCAGCTCCGGTGACGGTGTTTCTGCAGGTGGGCCGGGAGGGCGAGCGTCCTCGCGAGCCCTGGTTTTCGCAGAACACACCCGAGCAGTTTGGGCTCGCGGGGACCGTCGCCTTCCCCAGCCGGCGTTTCGGCTACGCGCGCGCCCGGCAATTCTCTGCTTGAATTTCGCCGGGCCTGTTGTCATCTCTATACATGCAACAGATAAAGCTAACTAACGACCATGCCTTATAAAGACATCACCCCGCCCAGCGGCGGCACCATCTCGATCAAGAGCGGCAAGCTGCACGTTCCGAACAACCCCATACTGCCGTTTATCCGCGGCGACGGCACCGGCCCGGACATCTGGGCGGCCAGCCAGCGCGTGTTCGATGCCGCGGTGCAGAAGGCCTACGGTGGCAAGCGCAAGGTCGCCTGGTTCGAGGTGTTTGCCGGCGAGACGGCCAAAAACAAGTTCGACAACTGGCTGCCGGACGACACGATTGACGCGTTCAAGGAATTCCTGGTCGGCATCAAAGGCCCGCTGACAACGCCGGTGGGGGGCGGCATCCGGTCGCTGAACGTCGCGTTGCGGCAGTTGCTGGACCTCTACGTCTGTCTGCGGCCGGTGCAGTACTTTCAAGGTGTTCCCTCACCGGTGAAACACCCGGAAAAGGTGAACATGATCATCTTCCGCGAGAACACCGAAGACATCTATGCCGGGATCGACTACCAGGCGGGCAGCCCCGAGGCCAAGATGGTCCTGGAGTTCCTCCAGCGGGAACTGCCGGCGGGCTTTAAGAAGATTCGGTTTGGCAAAGAGGCAGCCGAGCAGGTCGGCCTGGGCATCAAGCCGATCAGCAAGCCGGGCACCGAGCGGCTGGTCCGGGCCGCCCTCGAATACGCCGTGCAGCACAAGCGCAAGAGCCTGACGCTGGTCCACAAGGGCAACATCATGAAATACACGGAAGGCGCCTTCCGTGATTGGGGCTATGAGCTGGCCAAACGCGAGTTCGGCGCCGTGGAACTCGACGGTGGCCCGTGGTGCAAGACGCCGCAGGGCGTGGTCATCAAGGATGCCATCGCGGACATTACCCTCCAGCAAGTGCTCACCCGGCCCGAGGAGTTTGATGTCATCGCCACGCTGAACCTGAACGGCGATTACCTCAGCGACGCCCTGGCGGCGCAGGTCGGCGGCATCGGCATTGCGCCCGGGGGCAACATCAACTACGTCTCCGGCCACGCCATCTTCGAAGCGACCCATGGCACCGCGCCGAAGTACGCCAACCAGGACAAGGTGAATCCGGGCAGTGTCGTGCTCAGCGGCGAGATGATGTTCCGTTACCTGGGCTGGGACGAAGTGGCCGACCTGATCATCAAGGGTTTGAACGGCGCCATCGGCTCCAAGCGGGTCACTTACGACTTCGCCCGCCTAATGACCGGGGCCATGGAAATCAAGTGCTCGCAGTTTGGCGACAACATTATCGAGCACATGTAACCGTTCCGGGAAACGCCTTTTGCCCGCGGCGCCCTCAGGCTGAGGGCGTCGTGTTGTTTGGCGAGCCGGGGGCCGATTTCGTCGGTGACCAGGGGGGCAATGGTAGAACCTGGCCGGAGCGCCGGTTTCCAAACCGGCTTATGGTGCCCGCGCTTATCATCACTGTCCTTCGCTGGTACGAGCCTGTCCTAACCCGGTTTGGAAACCGGCGCTCCGGCCTGTCGGCATTCGGTGTGGCGCGTGAGATCCACAGGCTAGAAGACCTCATCCGGGTTTGCGTGCAACCAATCGGTCAGCCCAGGCAAAGGGAAGGAGAGGATTCTCTGGGCCTTGGCGCAGTTCAGCGAGGTGTCCGGCGCGCGCGGCGCGCCGCTGTATTCCTTCAGCGAAGCGGGCTCGATCCGGGGGTTCAATTGCGGCCAGCGCGCGGCGAGGAGTTGGCCGATTTGCCAGCGCGAGAGCCGCTCGCTGCCGGCGACGTGGTAAAGGCCCGGCTGGTTCAGGGCCGCCAGTTCCCAGATCGCGCGGGCCGTGACCTCCGCCGGAATGGGCGACCGGAACTCGTCGGTGAACAGCCTCAAGGCTTGCCCCGCCTGCCACGCCCGGCGCATTTGCTCGTTGAACCCGCGGTCGCCGGTGGGCGAGGTGCCGCCGTTGAGCGAGGTGCGAATGATGGTGTGCTGCGGGTTGGCCAGCAGGAGCTGCTCCGCCGCGACCTTGGTTTCGGCATAGACACTCAGCGGATTGACCGCCGCGTCCTCGTCGTAATGGCCGGCGCGGCCGTCGAAGACCAGGTCAGTGGAAAGGAAGACGAACGGGATCTCCGCTGCCAACTCCGCCAGCCGGGCAGTGACTTCGACGTTGAGCTTGCGGGCCAGCGCAGGGTTCGCCTCGCATTCCGGGCTCTTGCTGAGCGCGGCGCAGTGGATGACCAGTTGGGGACGCTGGCGCTGGAACTCTGCGCGCACGGCAGGGGAGTCGGTCAGGT
Source organism: uncultured Verrucomicrobiae bacterium (assembly GCA_963822005.1). Lineage (GTDB taxonomy): Bacteria > Verrucomicrobiota > Verrucomicrobiia > Limisphaerales > UBA8199 > PALSA-1440. Next base: position 67,158 of record CAWGGD010000028.1, read on the forward strand.
CAAGCCGCTGGCGAGTGAGCGCGACCACCTTTGCCTCTGGCGCGAACTGCGGCGCGCTTCGGACGAGGTAACTGCCGATCAGCCCGCCGGCGCCAGTGATCCAGACCGTCTTCAATCAATCAGCCGCCTGGTGAGGCCCTCGTAGGCATCAATCCGGCGGTCGCGCAGGAAGGGCCAATGCGTGCGCGTGTCATCCACCTGGTCGAGGTCGAGGGGCACGACCAGGGTTTCATCGCTGGTGGCGCTGGCCTTGGCCAGGATTTCGCCCGAGGTGCCGGCGACGAAGCTTTGGCCCCAGAACTCGATGCCTTCGCCGGCCAGCTTCTCGTGCCCGACGCGGTTGGCGACGGCGACGTAGCAGCCGTTGGCGATGGCATGGCTGCGCTGGACGGTTTCCCAGGCCGAATGTTGCTGGGCGCCGAGCTGTGCCTTCTCGCTCGGATGCCAGCCGATGGCGGTGGGGTAGAAGAGGATCTCCGCGCCCTGCAGCGCGGTCAGGCGCGCGGCTTCGGGATACCATTGGTCCCAGCAGATCAGCACGCCGATCTTGCCGTAGCGGGTTTGCCAGGCGCGGAAGCCGAGGTCGCCCGGCGTGAAATAGAACTTCTCGTAGTAGAGCGGGTCGTCGGGGATGTGCATCTTGCGATAGATGCCCAGGAGCGAGCCGTCGGCGTCAATGACGGCCGCCGTGTTGTGGTAGAGGCCCGCGGCCCGCTTTTCGAACAGCGAGGCGATGACCACCACCTGCTTGGTCCTTCGCCAGCTCCTGGAAGGCCTCCGTGGTCGGCCCGGGAATCGGCTCGGCCAGCTGGAAATATTCGTGGTCCTCGGACTGGCAGAAATACTGCGAGCGAAACAGCTCCTGGGTGCAGATGATTTGGGCGCCGTCCCGGGCGGCGCGTTCGGCGGCGGCCAGGGTCTTCTCCAGGTTCGCGGCGGGGTCTGGTGAACAGGCGGCCTGGATCAGGCCGACGCTTGACGATTCGACTGCTCATTTCATCACTCGCGGCCCTGCCGGCGCTCGCCTCTCGCCGATTCAACTCTTGAGCGCACTGCGCGAGGTGCGTTTGAAATGCTTGGTGCTGCCTGTGACGGTCTGGCTGGCGGCCGGCGGCACCGCCTGGCCGAACAGCTCGCGGATGAACTTGCCCAGCGTCTCGTTGGTCGGCCCGTAGCCCGAGTGGTAGATGTAATGCTCCAGGTCGTAGAGCAGCTCATCGCCGCTCGGGTAGCGCTGGTCCAGGTCGCGGGCCAGCGCGCGGTGCAGAATCTCATTGAGCCGGTCGTCCACGCGCGCGTCGAGCGTCCGGAAATCCGGTATGGGCAGGTTCATCATGCGCTGCCGGGATTCCTCCGCCGTGGCGCCTTTGAAGATGTTCTTGCCCAGCAGCAGGTGCGCCAGCACGACCCCGGCGGAAAAGAGGTCCGACCGCTGGTCGGTGATCTGGAAGTTCGCCTGCTCGGGGCTCATGTAATCGGCCTTGCCCGCCACCACCTCGCCTTCGTTGTCCACCAGGAACCCGCGCGCCTTGGCGATGCCGAAATCGGTCAGCTTCACGTCGCCCTCGAAGGCGATCATGATGTTCTTGAAGCTCACGTCGCGGTGGACGATGCCGAGCGGCTTGCCGTCCTTGTCGGTCTTGGCGTGCGCGTAGGCCAGTCCGCGGGCCACGCGGCTGACGATGAAGACGGCCAGTTCCTTGGGCAGCACGCGCCGCTTGTCGGCCAACTGCTGGGCGAACTGTTCGAGGTTCACGCCGCGGATCAGCTCCATGGCGATGAAATACACCCCGTTGGTTTCGCCCAGGTGATAGGTCTGGACGATGTTGGTGTGGATCAGGTCGGCCACCAGCTTGGCTTCGCCGATGAAGTTCTCGATGAACTGCTTCTGGTTGGCGTAGTTCTGGCGGATCACCTTGATGGCGATGCGCTTGACGAATTCGCGCGCGCCGTGCTGCTCGGCTTCATAGACAATCCCCATGCCGCCCTCGAAGATCTTGCGCACGATCTCGTAGCGAAACTCGTTCTGAATGGTGAAGAGGGCCACGCGCGGATGTTGGTTAAACGGAGGTTTGAAGTCAAGCCCCGGCTGCCAGCAACCGGCGGCAGGACGATGCATCGACGCTCCCCGCAGTGAGTGCCTGGTGGAAACCGGTCCTCTGGCAGCGGCCAGACAGGCCGCCGAGAGCCGATCGAGGCCCGGAGCGCCCCGCCACCAATATTTCTTAAGAAAATTATCATTTTCCACTTGCGCGGATGCGGCAAACAGGCTTTAATTCGGGCCAAGTCGAAAGACTTTAGGCAAAAACCAAACAACAACAAACACACTATACGGACTATGGCAAAAGCACTCTCCAAATCACAAATCGCCGCCGCAATCGCTGAAAAGAACGGACTCACCAAGAAGCAGGCAGTCCAGATCCTCGAATCCATCTGCGACTTGGCCTACAAGCAAGCCAAGAACACCTTCACCCTGCCGGGCTTCGGCAAGCTCGTCCTGGTGAATCGCGCCGCCCGCATCGGCCGCAATCCGGCCACCGGCGAACAGATTCAAATCCCTGCCAAGCGCGTCGTGAAGTTCCGCGTCGCCAAGGCCGCCAAGGACGCGATCCTCGGCGCCAAGTAAGCCAACGCTTTCCGCACAGGCACTCTGACGCTCTCAGGGTGCCTTTTTCGTTGATAGGGTAGTGGCGCATTGGGGTAATGGAGTGTTGGAGTGATGGCGCAATCCCTGCCCGCCACTCTATCACTGCACACCCCGTCACCCCTTCCTCCCGTGAAAATCGCCGTCGTTGGCTGCGGGGCGGTCGGCAGCTTTTACGGCGCCAAACTCGCCCGCGCCGGGCACGAAGTCCATTTCCTGCTGCGCTCGGATTACGAGGCCGTGCGGCGCCAGGGCGTGTTGATCCGCAGCCCGGAGGGCGATTTCCAGGTGCGTCCCCGCTGCGCCCGGGCGCCCGGAGGAAATCGGTCCCGCAGAGCTGGTGCTCATCGGGCTCAAGACCACAGCCAACGACCAGTTCTCCCGCCTGCTGCCGCCGCTGGTCGGCCCGGGGACGCGTGGTGCTGACGCTGCAGAACGGCCTGGGCAACGAGGAAGCAACTGGCGCGCCTGTTCCCGGTCGAGCAGATCATGGGCGGACTGTGCTTCGTCTGCCTGAACCGCGTGGCGCCGGGGGTCATCCAGCACATTGGCTACGGGCAAGTCGTCCTGGGCGAGTTTCAGCGCCGACCCGAACCGCGCACCCATGACCTCGCCGCGCGGTTCAGCGACGCCGGCGTGCCCTGCACGGTCACCGATGACCTGGCGCGGGCGCATTGGGAGAAGCTGGTCTGGAACATTCCCTTCAACGGCCTGGGCGTGGCCAGTGTCGCCGGCTTCGACGCGGTTGCGCATCGGTCCCCTCGCTCGCGGCCCCTGACTCCTCACCGCTGTCTGACCACCGACATCCTCCTGGCCGACGCCCGCTGGGCGAGACTGGTGCTGGAACTGATGCTGGAGGTCATCGCCGCCGCGCGAGCGCTGGGCTTTGACATCCCGGAGGCTTTCGCCGACGAGCAAATCGAGCGCACCCGGACGATGGGCGCTTACAAGGCCTCCACGCTGATTGATTTCGAGCGCGGCCAGCCGCTGGAGTTGCAGAGTCTGTTCCTGGAACCGCTGCGGCAGGCCACCCAAGCCGGCGTGGCCGTGACCAGGCTTTCGGCCTTGTGCGCCCTGCTGACCGACCTGGAACGAGGGCCGGACGCCGCCGGCTGATTTGACACCCGCCAGCCGGCGCATATCTTTGCCGGCATGAATACCGCTTTCGGACCAGCGGCACTCGCCCCGCTCCTGATGCTGCTGGCCGGGCTTGCGCTGCCGGCGTCAACCGCTGCCCCGCTCTGTGCCGCGGAAGCCTCGGAGCCTGCCGCCGCCATGCCGGCCCCCGAACTGACGGGTAAGCTTTGGCTCAACCTGCCCAGCGGCAGCGCGCTCTCGCTCGCCTCCCGGAAAGGCAAAGTGACCATCCTCCACTTCTGGACCTACGGCTGCATCAACTGCCGACGCAACCTCCCGGCCTATGACCGCTGGCACAAGCGCTTCGCTTCCAAGGGTGTCCTGGTCATTGGCATCCACAGCCCCGAAACCGAGGCCGAGCGCAACCCGTCCAACGTGGAGAAGAAGGTGAAGGAGTTGGGCATCGCTTATCCCGTGCTCGTTGATTCGGAACGGCAGAACTGGAACCGCTGGCAGCAGCGCGCCTGGCCCGCCATCTGCCTGATTGATAAGCAAGGGCGGGTCAGATATGGCTGGGAAGGCGAACTCGAGTACCGGGGCGCCGGGGGCGAGGCGAAGATGACCCGGCTGGTTGAGGCATTGCTCAAAGAGTAAGGCCGAGTGGGAACCGGAACGGCCAGGCTGCCGGATCCTGTCCAGGGCCCTCGTTTGTAACCGAAATCTCACCTTCGGGGCTTGCCAGTGGTAACCGTGAGGGTTTAGTATTCGGGGCGTGTCGGGCCATCTGAGCAAACTTCTGTTCCCGAGTGCCCCGCGCGACCAGCGCCGGAGCCGGATGCGCATGCTTCGATTCTTGCTGGTGGCATGTATCCTTATTGTCGGTGTGGTGGCCGGCGTGCTCTGCCTCCTCTATTCTCAGCAGGGACGAATGTAAACCGCCGCGTCGGCAGGTTCCGAAGCCCCCTGCCGCGCGCCGCCTCTTGGCTCTGACTGCCACGAACTGAGCGAGGCTTTCTTCTTCGCCTCACGCTAGAGCCTCCCATGGCGCAACCGTGGAACTCGGTATGTGACGGCTATGTACCCCGTAGGAGGTCCGTGGGAGTTCCATGGGGGTGCCGTAGGACTGGACCTCTTGCCCCGCCCTCCACACCAGACCCGCTTTCTGCCGGCGCGAGCGGGCAGGCAAGGGGATTGCGGGCCGTCGGCTTTTGGGTCAGACTCGAACGGTGAAACCACGCGTTCGCTTTGCGCCCAGTCCAACGGGGTTCCTGCACATTGGCGGGGCCCGGACGGCGCTGTTTAACTGGCTGTATGCCCGGCACACGGGCGGCACGTTCATCCTGCGCATCGAAGACACCGACGCCGCGCGCAATACGCAGGAGGCGGTGGAGGTCATCCTCGACGGGCTGCGGTGGCTGGGCCTGGATTGGGACGAGGGGCCGCAGAGCGGTGATCCTGGCGGGCCGAGCAAAGGCGGCTGCGGGCCGTATTTCCAGAGCCGGCGCAGCGAGAATTACCGGCGGCGGGTCGAGGGCCTGCTGTCCAAGGGGCTGGCGTATGAGATCGAAGGCGCGATCAAGTTCAAGATGGACCGCGCGCCGATCCTCATTCCGGACCTGGTCGTCGGCGACGTGCGGCGCGAGCTGACGGATCGCGAGCAGGCAGACCCGGATTTCATCATCGTGCGCTCGGACGGCCAGCCGGTCTTTCACCTGGTCAACGTGGTGGACGACCTGGAGATGGGCATCACCCACGTCATCCGCGGCGAGGATCACCTCAGCAACACCGCCAAGCATATCGCACTGTTCCGCGCGTTGGGCGCCGAGCCGCCCAGGTATGCGCACATCCCGCTAATCCTGAACATTGACGGAACCAAGATGAGCAAGCGCGACAAGGGGGCTTCGCTGATGACTTATCGCGAGGAAGGTTACGTGCCTGCCGCGCTGGTCAATTACCTGTGCCTGCTGGGCTGGTCGCCGAAGGGTAACCGCGAAAAGATGCCGCTGGCCGAGGTGATCGAGGCATTCGACCTGCCGCAGGTTCTGCGGCACAACGCCCGGTTCGATCTCACCAAGCTGATCTGGCTGAACGGTGAATACCTGCGCGAGCTGGGCGACGAGCGTTTCTACGAGCTCTCCATCGAGGCACTCAAACGCGCCGGGCTGGACCTCGGCAAATACCCGGCGGACTACGTGCGCGCGGCGCTGGAAACCTGCAAGGGGAAGGTGAAGCTGTTCGGGGAACTGCCGGCCTACGCCGGCTTCTATTTCAAAGAAGAGATCGAATATGACCCCGAAGCCGCGCGGAAGGATTTCACGCTCGAGAACAAGCCGCGCGTGGCACGGCTGCGCGAGGCGCTGGCCAGCCTGGAGCCGTTCGAGGCTGACCCGATCGGCACCACGCTCAAAGCTGTGGCGCAGGAGCTTGGGGTGAAGGCCGGGGTGCTGGTGCATCCGACGCGCCTGGCGTGCTGCGGCAACACCGCCGGGCCAAGCCTATACCATTTGCTGGCGATTCTGGGCAAGGAACGCGCGCTTGGGCGAATTGACAGGGCGTTGGAGCGGATGCCGTAAGGCAGGAGGCGCTGAGCGTTCCGTGCGGGGGGGCGAGCGTCCCCGTGAGCCCAAACATTCGGGTAAAGGGGAAATATCAGGGCTCGCGTAGACGCTCGCCCTCCCCGGATAAGGCTGCCTCGCCGAGGCAGCCGTGGTTTACGACCCTCTGTGTCAACTTGTTCTATTCAGCGTCTTTTCGCGGGTTCGCGGGTCAAAATCAGGGCTGGCGGGGACGCTCGCCCTCCCGGGATAGGTTACGGTTCTTGGCGCGGGATTCGTCGGCGAGGCGGGTTTTGAAGGCAAGGAGCTTCTTCTGCAAGCCGGCGTTGCCGACGGCGAGGATCTGGACGGCGAGCAGGCCGGCGTTGCGCGCGCCGCCAATGGCAACGGTCGCCACCGGTATGCCGCTGGGCATCTGGACGATGGACAGGAGCGAGTCGAGTCCCTTCAGGGCCTTGCTCTCAATGGGCACGCCAATGACGGGCAGGGTCGTGAAAGCCGCCGCCACGCCGGGCAGATGCGCCGCACCGCCAGCCCCGGCGATGATGACGCGCAGGCCGCGACGCTGGGCTGTGGTCGCGTAGCGCTCCAAATCCCGCGGCGTGCGGTGTGCCGAGATGACCTGCACTTCGGTTGGGATGCTGAACTCGGCACAGGCGTCGGCCGCTGTCTTCATCGTCGGCCAATCCGAGTCGCTGCCCATGATAATTCCGACCACGGGCTTAACAGAGCGCTTCGTTTTCATAATGGCCTTAGCTTCCACTGCCATAACTGAAGTCATCGAAGAGCGTCACACTATCCGCCTTGGTCCAGACGCCAACATTTCCGGCTTCCGTGAAGGTGTTGTCCTCGACCTCGAACAGGTGCTTGCCATTGAAGAGGACCTTGAACCGGCTGCCCTGAAACTCGACGCGCAGGGTGTGCCACTGGGCCGGAGCGACCTTTTCCTTCACGCCGTAGCCGCCCTGGCGGCCGACGATGTCCAGGCTGCTGCGCTTGCCGCCGACGGTCTTGTAAAGGACCACATTGTCTTCCAGCGCATTGGCGCGGCAAACGTAGTAGTTGTCCTTGTCTTTCACGCGCCAGATGACGCCGCCCGCCTGGTCGTCCTTGCCGGACAGCGGCTTGAACTTCACTTCCACAAAGCCGTCCTTGAGTTGGCTATCCTCCTTGATGCAGACCGGATAAGCCGCCTGGCCGGACTGTTTGAGGACGTAAGGCTTGCTGGGAGCGGAGTTGTCCTTCTCGACGCTCCATTTGGCCTGCCCCGCGCCGGTCTGGGTGCCAGTCCAATGGGGCGGAAGCTGGCCTGGTTTGGCGTCGTTGAAATTCACGGTCTCGGCCAAAAGAGAAAGGGCGGGCACGCCGGCGGCGATGGCCAGGATGATTGACAGTCTGGGCATAACATGCGATGGCCTGATGGCAGGCATGATGTGCTGATGCAGACCTGGCTTCAACTATGAAATAGCATCGTGAAGGGCTGGCGATCCATCGCGGACTTTCTGGCGCTCAAGCGCAACACGGCGCTGCTATTGGTGGCGCTGGTGCTGGCAGGCACAGGCGAGAAGCTCTGGCTCGGGTTCGCGCCCAAGTATCTCCAGACCCTGGGGGCAAGCATCCTTATCATCGGCCTGTTCGACGGGCTGCAAACGCTGCTGGGCGCCATGTACGCCTACCCCGGCGGCTGGCTGACGGACCGGTGGGGCCAGCGGCGGTCGCTCATGCTCTTCAGCGCGCTGTCGCTCGGGGGCTACGCGTTGGTGCTGGTTTGGCCGCATTGGCTGGCGCTGGTGCTGGGGGCATTTCTGTTTCTGGCCTGGAGCGCTTTGTCGTTGCCCACGACCTTTACGGTGGTCGCCACCTCGCTGAAGGCCCGGCAGCACACGATGGGCATCGGCGTCCAGTCCATGGTGCGCCGGGTGCCGATGATGCTCGGGCCGCTGGCCGGCGGGTGGCTCATCACGCGCTTTGGCTGGACGCAGGGCATGCGGTACGCGCTGCTGCTTTGCCTTGTGCTGACACTGCTGACCATGGCCTTCCAATGGTTCATGTTCGAGCCGGACAAAGCGGAGCGGACCCCGGCGTCTGAGGCGAGCGGTATGAGTTTCCTGGCTGTCGTGCGGTCCTTTACGCCCGCGCTGCGGGAATTGCTCGTCAGCGACATCCTCATCCGCTTCTGTGAACGCATCCCGTACGCCTTCGTCGTCCTGTGGGCCATGAACTATGCGCGCGTTGACGCGCAGCAGTTTGGCCTGCTGGTCGCCTGCGAGATGGTCACCGCCATGATCTGCTACATCCCCGTCGCGCACCTGGCCGACAAGTACGGCCGGCGTCCCTTTGTGTTGGTGACTTTCATCTTCTTCACCCTCTTTCCCTTAACGCTGTTGTGGGCGACCAGCTTTGGCTGGCTGGCGCTGGCCTTCGTCGTCCGCGGTCTGAAGGAGTTCGGCGAACCGGCACGCAAGGCGTTGATCATCGGTGAGGCAGTGCCGGAGCTGCGCGCGCGCACTTACGGGGCCTACTACCTGATTCGGGATTGCGTGGTCACCAGCGGCTCGTTCCTGGGCGCGGGGTTGTGGAGCGTGAGTCCCCGTGCGAACTTCATCGGCGCGGCCGTCTGCGGCGCCCTGGGAACGGTTTGGTTCGGGTGGTTTGTTTATCACCGGGGGCGCGATACAGGATTGACGGGACGCGGGGAGGCCGCACAATAAGCCCAGGTTAGGCCATGACGACCGCCAACAAGATCACCATTTTGCGGATGCTGCTGATTCCGTTCTTCGTCGTGGAGGTTCTGTACTACACCAAACAGGGCTACGAGGTGCACCGTCTGCTGGCGATTGTTTCGTTCGCCCTCGCCGCCGTCTGCGATGGGGTGGACGGATACGTCGCGCGGCGGTTTAATCAGCGCAGCGAACTCGGCGCGATTCTCGACCCGCTGGCGGACAAGCTGCTGCTGGTTTCCGGCATCGTGGTGCTGAGCTTTGATCATTCGCCGTATCTTGAGAGCGTGCCGCTCTGGCTCACGGGCACGATTCTTGGGCGGGATGTTTTGATATTGATTGGCATGGTGGTGATTCAATTGATGGTCGGTAAAGTCAAGGTGCAACCGCGGATCATCGGCAAAGTCGCTACCGTGCTACAAATGGTCGTCGTGCTCTGGATTATGCTGAAATGGGGCGAGAACTGGCTTGCCGCACTGACCTTGGGAACGGCCATCTGCACCGGCATTTCCGGGCTGCTTTATGTTTGGGACGGCAGCCGGCAGTTGAGCGCGCACCCTTCGTCCAGTCCAAAGTCTGAAGTCCAAAGTCCAAAGTCTGAGGTCTGAGGTCTGAGGTCTAAAGCAGGGAATGGGTGCTGCTGATCTATCAAACAACCGCATACGCATATGCGAAAACAAATTGAGTTGAAACTGAGAGAAGGCGACCGGGCGCCGGGCTTCACGGCCAACACGAGTGGCGGGGGCAGACTGTCCTTGTCCGATTACAGGGGGAAGAACGTTGTTCTGTATTTCTATCCTCGGGACAACACGCCGGGGTGCACGAAGGAGGCGTGCGCGTTTCGCGATGAGTTTGCCGCGTTCAAGAAGCGCGGCGCCGTCGTGCTCGGCGTCAGCACTGATTCGGCCAAGTCCCACGACAAGTTCGTGGAGAAGTTCAAGCTCCCGTTTACCCTGGTGTCAGACGAGGACAAGAAGATTGTCCAGGCCTATGGTGCCTGGGGGCAGAAGAGCTTCCTGGGCCGGAAATACCAGGGCACCCATCGCGTGACTTTTCTCATCGGGCCCGACGGCAGGATCAAAAGAATCTGGCCCGCCGTAAAGCCCGAGGCACACGCCAAAGAGGTGTTGGCGGCACTTTAACCATTGCCCGCCCAACCCGCCTCTGTCATTTGACACGGCGCTCAAAGCGAATTACCTATTTAACCGACTTAACCATTTAACCAAAACAATTATGGCAATACCTGTAGGCTCCAAAGCACCTGACTTCACCCTCAAATCCAAGCAAGCGTCTGGCCTCGTGGACGTGAAGCTGAGCAACAACCTCGGCAAGAAGAACACCGTCCTGCTGTTCTTTCCCGCCGCATTCACCGGCGTCTGCACGCAGGAGTTGTGTGACATCACCGCCGGCCTGAACGCCTATTCCGGGCTCAACGCGGAGGTCATCGGCATCAGCGTGGATACCCCCTTCGCGCAGGAAGCGTGGGCGCAGAAAGAGAGGATCGGCATCACGCTGGCCAGCGATCTGAACAAGGAAGTGATCAAGAAGTACGATGTGGTGTTCCCGATGCTGGCCGGGGTAGGGGACACCGCCGCGCGTGCCGCCTTCGTCATTGATAAGGCCGGCGTTGTGCAATACAGCGAGCAAACTCCCTCTCCGAAGGAGCTGCCGAATTTCGCCAAGGTCAAGGAGACCCTGGCGAAGCTGAAGTAAGAGATCGTCCGAGCCGGGGCGCATCTTACGGAGGTGTTGCCCAAGTCGCCGGGACACCGGGGTTCGTCGCCGTTTTCGTTGGAATGGGGTTTTGGCCCGGGGGGCACAGATCGAGGTAGGGGCGCCCGGCAACGGGCGCCCCTACCTCGATCTTTCCCGCGGCCTAACCCGGCAACATGCCGGCGCTCCGCCCTTCCAGGTGTGGGATATGTGCGTTAAGAATCTGCTCTTTGACGCTCCGACCGACATCTGCCGATATTTCAATTCCAGGTTAGAGCGAACCGCAGGAATCGCGGGCCGGGGGTCTGTTCGACGGCAACTACGTCGCGCGCCGATACCTGGCGCCGGTAGGCGGTCCCCGATTCGGACATGAAGCCCGGGCCGGTCGGCGCGTTGGTGCCTGCGGCAGTGCAGAGCGCAATCCAGTTCGCGAGATTCGTCGAGGCCTGGAGCATATAGGTGAGGTTGGTGGCACCCAACTGCCGCGGGAACTGCACGGTCAGATAGGTTCCGTTGGTGTCTGCCACATTGAGAGATTGGAGGCGGAACTGCGGCAGGCCCTGCCGGTCGGGCACGAGCGGCGAGAGGGCAAAAGCGTATTCAACCAGGTTCGGAACGCCATCCCCGTCCAGATCGGCGGAGTAATTGGTTGCGGTGCCGGAGAGAGCGTATCCGGTGGTCCAATCCGGGTAGGTCAAGGGGCGGACAAAGCGGGAGAGGAGGAACAGGTAGCTCGCCTGGTAGTAAATGCCCGGCTCGGTGACTTCCCAGGAATCCTCCGGCCAGCTCGTGTTCCAATCCTTATAAGCCTTCTGCGGCGGCTGGTCCATCGGCGGGGCGAGGCGCGGGCCGCTGTAGCTCGAGTCAGGCGCAAAGCTCGCGTTGGCGCCGCCGGGAACGTAGCCGGGGGCGGGGCCGTTGGGGGAAGTCAGCGCATCATCATAAACGGTCCCGTGCCAAAACCAGCAGTGATAGATCTGATTGGCGCAGTTGTCGGCGCCGTAGTCGTACATGTTCGAGAGGTAGACCATGGCGAGCGGGTTGACGCCATGCAGGTAGTGGAGGTAGCCGCCTGCCGCCGCGCGGTAGCCGGCGGCCTGCGCGGTGTTCAGCCCGTAGGTGACTTGCTCGTCAAAGAGAATCCCCGCATGACCTTTCACCTGGCTGCTGCCCCAATGATATTGGGCGTCCGGCATGTAAGACCGATAGGCATCCACGCCCGCGGTCCACGCCCCCTGAAACTGCCGCCGTTCATGGACGACTGTTTGTAGCTGCGGATGTTTGATGCCACTGCCGCGCTCACGCCCGGGAGGGTGCAGTAATACAGCAGCGCATCCCGAACGGCGTTCTCATAGTAATTCCACCACCACGAGGCAATGCCCAATAAGCGCGAACTTGTTTTGAACCTTTCTTCCTGTAGCCGGCTGCGAAGATACTCATGGAATAGCATTGCGAAGTACACGAATGGTCAGCCGGGGACACCTGGTGGTGCTGCGGGAACGGCTGGGAGAGATTCGGCCGGCTGCACCGAATGGCCACTGCGCGTTGAGAATATGCCAGCCTCATGGACCCCTTTCCGGTCAAACTTCATCGCACAACATCGCCACCAAGCTCCAGGTGGACTCGGTGGCCGAACTGACGCGCCTGGTTCAGGAAGCGGGCGTATTTCAGTGACCCTCCGCAAAGGGTAGTTGCGGCTATTTCGGTTTTTGGGCAGACTGGACTCAACGCAAGACCGTTGATGATCTATAAAGAAAGCAGGGAAAACCATGTTTAAGGAAGAGCGAGACCAAAGCCAGTTTGAATGGAGCATGTTGGGCGACCTTAAGGAAGGGCGCCCCAACCTTGGCCCGATGACTCACGTCGCTGTATACCGTCTGATGCAGTACACCCTGCGGGACGTTCTCATCCGGGAGTTTGGGGTCGAGAAGGCCGACCGTGCCTTCTTCGAGGCAGGCAAGCTAGCCGGACAAGCGTACTACAAGAACGTCCTCACCCAGAAGAAGGACCTGAACGAGTTCTTCGCCGATATCCAGCGTACGATGAAAGAGCTCAACATCGGGATTTTTCGGGTCGAGTCGGCCGACCTGGAGAAGGGCTCATTCGTGGTGGTGGTGGAAGAAGACCTCGACTGCTCGGGCATCCCTTTTTGCTCGGAACAGATCTGCACTTACGATGAGGGGTTCATTGCGGGCTTGTTGCTGGAATATTCGGGCAAGGATTACCACGTGAAGGAAGTGGACTGCTGGGGGTCAGGGGCTCGGGTTTGCCGCTTCACCGTGATCCCCAAATGAACCCAGGCGATGATCCCTGTCGAAGAAGCGCTCCTTGATTCCATCACCGGCGCGTTTCATCAGCTTCGGACGGGCAAGGTGCCTCCCCCGATCCCGATCCCGGGCGATCTACCGGACAACGAGGTTCGCCAGCTCATCACCTATGTGAATCGGTTCCTGGCCGAGTTCGCGCCGTTTGCCGAGGCGATGGAGCAGATCGCCCGGGGAGATCTGGAAACGCGCCCTCCGTTGGGCCGGATGCCCGTTGTCCAATCCTTAAAGGCACTCCACTCGAACCTTCGGCACCTCACGTGGAAGACCCAGCAGATCGCTGCGGGCGACCTGGAACAGCGGGTGGATTTCATGGGGGATTTCTCCACTGCGTTTAATCAAATGACCCAGCAGCTCAAGGATTCCTACCAGGAGCTTGAACGTCGCAACGAGTTCATCCGGAAGGTGTTTGGCCGCTACACGAGCGATGAAGTCGTGGAAGCACTGCTGGACGCGCCCGACGGGCTCAAGCTCGGCGGGGAGAAACGGGAGGTTACGATCCTGATGTCCGATTTGCGGGGTTTCACCGCGCTGGCCGAGCGGCTGGAGGCCACGGAGGTGGTCTCCCTGCTGAACCATTATCTGTCGGCCATGGTTGAAGTGATCCAACGGAACGGCGGAACGATTGATGAGATCATCGGGGACGCCATCCTGGTGCTTTTCGGTGCCCCGGTGGCCATGGAGAATGATGCGCAGCGCGCGGTCCTCTGCGCCCTCGGGATGCAGAAGGCGATGGCGGGCGTGAATGAACAGAACCTTCAAAAGGGATGGCCCGCGGTCGAGATGGGCATCGCGTTGCACACCGGAGAGGTGGTCGTAGGCAACATTGGATCCGTGAAGCGCTCAAAGTACGGGGTCGTCGGCCGGACTATCAACACCACGGCGCGGATCGAGAGTTTCACCGTAGGCGGCCAGATCATCGTCTCCCCAACTTTGATACGGGGTGCGGGCCGGCACCTCATTCTGGGGGACGAGGTCGAAGTGCATGCCAAGGGCATGAAAGAGCCCCTCCGATGTCGTCAACTGCTGGGTCGCGAAGATCATCCTGAGCTGGGGCTCGAGCAGGAAACGGCGTGCCCCACACTGGCCGAGCCTGTGCCCGTCCGTTACGTTCGGCTCACCGGCAAACATTTCGATGAGCAAATGGAGCCCGCCACTTTAGTCGGTCTCTCCCACCGCCAAGCCGTGCTCGAAGCACACAGCCCAGTGCCTATTTACTCCAATCTCTTGCTCCGGCTAGAGGCGGTGCCCGGGGAGACCGAGGTGCCGGAGCTTTACGCCAAGGTGATCCGGCCCCTTGATGAATCAGGCAACCGCTGTTTGATTCATTTCACGTCGGTTCCACCTGCCGTGCGTGCCCGGCTGAATCGGCTCGCGGGTGAGGTCGAAAGCCCTCAGTGAACCCCTGCGGCAGCGTTGCTGCCAACTTATTTGAGCAGCGCGGTGAAGCCAGCCTGTTCGAAATGCCTGTCGCCGGTGAGCGCCGCGCGAATGTTTTCGTCTTTAATCACTTGGGCAGCCCGTGCAGGTAATGGTCGTGATGGGTGGCCAGATCGAGCGGAAGATTTGTGGTTTCCGTGGCCAGCGCAAGCAGCTTGCTGGCGAGTTCTTCAGCCTGCAACTCGGCTAGCTCTGGTGTGGGCTTCGCGGCGGGAATCCAGCGGCCGCGGCGCGGTTCTTGTTTGTGGTCGTGGCCGTGAAGGTAGTAATCCAGGTTGGGGGCCAGGTCGTCGGGCAAGTCGCGCACGGGGGGCGCGGCCATGACACTTTCTCGCAGAACAAACGCATCTTGGGGCGACACGGAAAGGGCACGAACTTCAACTCGCTGCCCTTCCTCCAACCGGGCATCCGGTGGAAGCTCGACGACACCGTTCTTGACTGTCCCGATCACACTCACAGGTATTTCCTACTTTGAACCGGTCAAGAAAGCAAGCCGCCGTTCGACCACTGCAAACTCGCACTGCGCTGGATGGAGCGACGGCTGCGAATGGGCAGCCGGGGACACCTGGCAGTGCTTCTGGAACGGCTCGGAGCGAGTCGGCCGGCTGCACCGACTGGCCAAGGCGCGTTGAGAATATGACAATCTCATGGATCCGTATCCGGCAGTGGTTGAAACACCACGCTCTGACCCTTTTCCGTACTCAAACTTTGCGGCAGGTACGGAAGGTTTACCCAAAGCTTAACATTGAATTTGACCCGAGGGCGTGGAGGTGGCACGGGTGAGGTCATGAGACGAAATCTTGGCATAGAGCTGTCATTGGAGGAAGCCGGCACGATCGTAAGGGTTTGCGAGAGTGAGGGTCTGTCGCCCCGCGAGGTATTACTGCGGGCTAGCGGCGAGCAAGACGAAGAGCCGTATCGTTTTGAGCTGGAGCAGTTGGTGTCGCCGAGAGACGTTAGCACTTGGGAAGCGATTGCGAACTCAAGGCCATACCCTCTTTGTAACAAGGGCGGGCAGAATCGCGCTTACGTGAACCTCTTGCGGCAGCTGCTCGTCTGGAAAGAACCAAGCGTTTCAGCGGCGCTACAACAGATCAAGGACCACAGTCGTCCATACTTTTCAAAGGACAAGGCAGAGGTCGATCAGCCAAAGTGGATCGGATCCGGCCGGGTACGCCTGCACGAAGCTCAACAGGGAGCAAAAGCGAAAAGTCCTCTACGGGCTCCTGCGCCAGTTGGCGTTCACCCAGGGCTATAGTCTCATGATATCACAGATCCCGTCTGACGGGGGCGTTCGTATTCCCGGACTCCTGTTTAAGAAGGAACAATAAAGAGGGCCACCCAGTTCACCCGCCGAGCGTCAACCGCGAGACGAAGTTGTATTCGATACGGCCTTGGCTTGATTGGAATCCCGACCATTGAGGCACGACGTCAAATCACAGATTCACTGTTATGGCCGATCTGGGGCTCGTCCTCGCAAATGCGCCGAACACCTGCGCGAATTTGTGATTGCTTTCTAGGCACACCAGTTCAACCTCAGCCGCCATGAAGGC
This sequence comes from uncultured Verrucomicrobiae bacterium, assembly GCA_963822005.1. Classification (GTDB taxonomy): domain Bacteria; phylum Verrucomicrobiota; class Verrucomicrobiia; order Limisphaerales; family UBA8199; genus PALSA-1440. The sequence continues at coordinate 83,184 of CAWGGD010000028.1, forward strand.
GATTCAGGCGTGCGCAGGGCGAATGGCGGTTTTGTTATGCCTGTTCGGCGCGTGCTTGGCGGAAGCTGGCTCCCTGGCCAGCATGGTGAGGGCCTGGGGTAGTCAACAACTACGGCCAGACGAATGTTCCGCCGGGACTGAGCAACGTGGTGGCCATCGCTGCGGGCGGCTGATCACAGTCTGGCGCTCCAGAGCAACGGCACGGTGGTGGCCTGGGGTTACAACGACTTACGGCCAGACCAATGTTCCGCCGGGACTGAGCAACGTGGTGGCCATCGCTGCCGGCGGCTACCACAGTCTGGCGCTCCAGAGCAACGGCACGGTGGTGGCATGGGGTTACAACGGCTACGGCCAGACCAATGTTCCGCCGGGACTGAGCAACGTGGTGGCCATCGCCGGCGGGCTGCTTCACAGCTTGGCGCTCCGGAGCAACGGCACGGTGGTGGCCTGGGGTTACAACGACTACGGCCAGACCAATGTTCCGCCGGGACTGAGCAACGTGGTGGCCATCGCCGCGGCGGCTATCACAGTCTGGCGTTCCGGAGCAACGGCACGGTGGTGGCCTGGGGTTACAACGACGTACGGCCAGACCAATGTTCCGCCGGGATTGAGCAACGTGGTGGCCATCGCTGCGGGCGCCTACCACAGTCTGGCGCTCCAGAGCAATGGCACGGTGGTGGCTTGGGGTTACAATGACTACCGGCCAGACCAATGTTCCTGCCGGGACTGAGCAATGTGGTGGCCATCGCCGGCGGGCGGCTGTCACAGTCTGGCGCTCCAGAGCGACGGCACGGTAGTGGCCTGGGGTGACAACCGTTTCGGCCAGACCAATGTTCCACCGGGACTGAGCAACGTGGTGGCCATCGCTGCGGGCTACTATCACAGTCTGGCGATTACTCCGCGGCCATTTATTTTGTCCACCCCGCCACCTGCGATCTCACTCTCCTTGGGGGCGGGCACCAACTTGAGCGTCACCGTATTGGTCTGGAAGCCCGTATAGCTGCCAGTGGTCGTTCAACGGCCTCCCCATAGCAGGAGCAACCGGAACCAGTCTTGTCATCAGCAACTTCGACCTCACAAAAGCCGGTGTTTATTCGGTTGCCGTTACAAACCAATACGGTTCTGCGACCGCAGCGAGTGTGCTTCGCCTCACCAACAGTCCGGTCGTGCTAGTGGATGGTGTTGACGTGGGTGGCGGTGCGGTGACCCGCGATTCATTTGCCTCAGATCACCATGAGCGAGCACCTTCGGCGCCGACGCGGAAATCTACTACACGCTCGACGGCAGCGAACCGGACTTCACTGCCATACCATACTCCGGTGCCTTCACACTGACGAATAGCGCCACGATTCGCGCCATCGCTTACAACTTCGCCTACACGGATTGGGCCGAAGCCGCGCCAATTGGTGTGCAGGTCTGGCCGACGTATCTGCTCGCGGCCAGCACAACTGGCGGCGGAAGCATCAGTGTTTCCCCGCCTCCATACGGCGCCGGACAATCTCTACGTCACCAATACCGTCGTCGTGCTCACGGCGACGCCTTCCAACGGCTGGTCGTTCATTCGCTGGACGGGCGACAGCATCGCCAGCACCAACGTTACGACGGTCCTGATGGACCAACCTCGCGCCGTGCAAGCGGTATTCGGCACTCCGTTGAGCCTGTTCACGAATGGGAGCGGCCAGGTGCTTCTGAATCCCCCAGCCGGACCTTATCCTTATGGCTCAACCGTGCAGCTCACGGCTCTGCCCGCCAGCGGCTCCTACTTCTTTGGCTGGGCTAACGCCGCGACCGGCTTCGTCAATCCTTTGCTGTTCACTGTCACCAACGCGTCAGGCGTCACCGCCCTGTTTGGGGCGTTGAAGGCAAATCAGGTTTCACTGACAGTGCTGCCGAACGGCAACGGCACTGTCGCGGTCAATCCGGCCAGTAACGTCTATACGAACGGCGACACCGTGACGTTGACAGCGGTGCCCGCAACCAATTACGTCTTCACCGGATGGAGCGGAGACGCTTCGGGCAAGTTGAATCCGCTCGCACTTTCCCTCACCACAAACAAGCTCATAACGGCCAACTTCGCTTCGGCAACGGCGACCAACGTGCCACCTGTATTCCAAACGGTGGTGCGAGTAGCTGGCACACTCACTTTTACTTGGGGCGTGGTAACGGGGCGAGCGTATCAGGTGCAGTACAAGACCAACTTGCTTCAAACCAACTGGAGCAATTTAGGCAGCGCCAGCTTCGCGACAGATGGCACAATGAGCGCATCAGATTCTACAGGGCCAGACCCGCAGCGATTCTATCGCGTCGTTCTGGTGCCGTAGTCCAAGTCTCCAGTGGCTTGGGATGTGTCCCGTGTAAAGGAATGCTTCGTGCGCAGGACCCTGGCAGCAGTGAGGAGTGAGGCGGGCGGGCGCTCAATGCGGCGAGGCCGGTGCGGTTGAGTTCGTCTGCTTTTGCAGGTGCCAGTCAATGCCGTGGAGGCCAAACCAGTGGCCCGTCTGGTCCTCGAATTCGTATTGGAAGGACAGGTTCCCTTGCAGCACAGCGCCATCGCTCAGGGTCAGTTTCAGAAGAGCAAGTGCCAGTGCTCACGTGAGGATTTGGCTGCAGCGTTCGCCCTTGTCAGAATTCATTTCGCAAGGCAGAGTAGAATCATGCCGATAACGCTGGATGAAATTGTAGAAGAAACGCGCGAGATGCCGGCGGAAGTGGTGTCGGAGTTGATTGATCGCATCATGGTCGCGCGGCACGGCGGCCTTGAGCCAGGCATCGCCACGGCGTGGAAGACAGAGACCGACCGCCGCATCGCGGAAATCGAAGCCGGGAAAGTGAAAGGCGTCCCGCTGGAAGAATCACTGGCGCGCGCGCGCAAAATCGCCGGCCGGTGATACACCGACTTCATCCTGAAGCGGATGAGGAGTTTGCCGGGGCGGTTCGCTATTATTCGCAAATCTCGCCCGAACTCGGCGTGCGTTTTTATCGAGAAATGGAGCGATTATTGCGTGAAGTCTGCGCCGACCCGGAACGTTTCCGCAGATTTGATCCGCCCGCCCGCAGGCATTTCAGCAGCGATTTTCCCTACGCCGTTATCTTCTTGGACAAGCCGGATTGCATCTGGATTGTTGCCGTGATGCACATGAAGCGGAGTCCCGGCTACTGGCGCGAACGGCTCGGCAGTTCAGCCTGATTGTCTCGCGCTTTCAGTCGAGCAGGGCTGGCGCGCACTTTCTCAGGCGAGCCCGGAAGACAAGCGCACCGGCCTGGGTTGGAGTATGGTTCAGGGGAGCGCGGGAACGATGGGCCGGAGTGAGGCGGGCGGGTGCTAACGCGGCGAGGCCGGGGCGGTTGAGTTCGTCTGCTTTTGCAGGTGCCAGTCAATGCCGTGGAGGCCAAACCAGTGGCCCGTCTGGTCCTCGAATTCGTATTGGAAGGGGAGGTTCCCTTGCAGCACGGCACCATCCTTCAGGGTCAGTTTGTAGGGCACGGTCGGCAGGTCTTTCTGGCCGTTGATCTTCTTGGGGTTCGCAAACGGCTGGCCTAACTCGATATTCACAATGGGATTGGTGCTGAAGGTGGTGCTCATCCACGTAACCAGCGTATCGAACCACTTGTAGGTCTGATAGGAGCCGACGATCGGGAACCGTTGCCAATCAGCGTCCGGCTTCAGGAAAGAGGCGTAATCGGCAGTGCGGATTTTGTCGAAGAAGTCCTGGGCGGCGCGGGTGAGTTCCTGGGGCTGGACCAGGGCCTGGGCCTGCTTCTCGCGGCTGACCTTGGCTTTGTCCAGACCGTCTTTCAGAACCAGGTCACCGAGTGCCTCAGACTGGCCAGGGCGGACTTCGCGGGGTTGGCCGAGCACGTTTGTGAAGAGCACGCCGTCAATCTCCAACGAAAGCTTGAGGACACCGGGCGTGATTCGCTGGAGCTGGAAACGGCCGTCGGCCTCGGTCTTGAACCTTTGCATGGAGACGAGGCCGTCGGCCAGGGTCAACGTGCCGAGCACGCGTTTGGCGGCCAATGGCTGGCCTTGCAGGTCCAGCAGGCGGCCCGACAAACTGGCCGTCGGCACCATGACGATCGTCAGCGGCGCGAGGACCTGCGCCGGCTGAGGATTGATTTCCTTCACGGTCTCGGCGGTGAGCGTGCGGGGTGAATCGAAGCCACGAACATACTGCGTGCTGCCCGGATACAAGTAGAGGACTGCCCAGCCGTCGTCGCCCGAAACCGTGCCTTCGGTCCAGGCGCCGTCGCCGCTTCTGGACCAGGTCGCGCCGGCGGTGATGCCTGCCAGGGGATTGCCCTTGGCATCCAGGTACTGGAGGCGCAGCTCGGCTAAATCCACCAATTGGATGGCGATGTCCTTCAACGGCGCGCCGGCTTGAACTACAATCTGCGTCTGCCCGATACCCCGGTCGTAACGGAGGTTATGGGGCAGGTAGGCCGTAAGCGTATGCTTGCCCGGCGGGACATACGGGAAGAGGAAATGGCCGTTGAGATCAGTCTCGACCATGTTCTCCCATTTGGTATCGAGACGGACCAGCAGCCCGCCCAGGCCCAGGGCCGTCTTTGAACGCAGCAAGGTCCCGGAAACGCTGGCCGCGCCCCCGACAACCAGGTCCGGGCAGGTGACCGTTTCGCCGTCCTTGGCGGTGATCTGGAAATTGGGCGCGTCTTTGAGATTCATGTCCGGCACCGGACGGGCGTGGACATCCAGCTTGCCCCAGACCGAATTCCAGCTCCCATTCTTCTTCTTAAAGAACGCCTTCAGGCTGGCTTCGCCCGGGATGCCCTTGAGGTGATAGGTGCCGTCCTGGCCGGTCATGGTCTTGCCGATGAGCTCACAGGGAAAGCCGCGCACGGAGACTTCGCAGTTCGGAACTGGCAGGCCGTTGGCCCCCACCACTTTGCCGGTAAGCTCGCCTCCCGAGTTCAATGTAAGCGTGCCCAGCGTGCCCAGGTCCTCTTTGGCCAGGAGGTCCCAGACGAAGAGGAAACCAGAGCCTGGCTTGAGGATGCAGAGCCAGGGAGCGTTGCCGAGGTCGTCGTTGCCGGCGTCGAGCCAGAGCTGGAACGAACCGTCTTCCCCCGTCAGGGTCCGCCCCAGCGACCCAAAGAAGTTCCAGTCGCCGTTCATACCGTTCTGGACTCGCACGACCGCGCCGGCCACGGGTTGACCGGCGGCGTTGACAACCACGCCGCGCAATGGCTTGCCGGGCTTGAGTTGGAAGTCCTGGTTGGTGAAGGTGCAAGCCCGGGCGGTGACTGCAGGGCGGACATAGTGTGGCTGGCAACCGTAGCCGGGTGCGCTGGCATAGACGCAGAGACCATCCTTGCCCTGCCCGGGGCCGGCGCTGGTCAGCGGCGTCAGGAAAGTGATTTGGTATTCGCCTTTGGCCCCGGTGACCGCTTCCTGGGCCGGACATTTCTCAAACACCTCCGGACCCTGGTTCCTGCGCAGGAGGAGGTGCGCCCGCACGAGGGCGTTGGGGATAGGCTCGCCCGAGCGCTTGTCGCGCACCGTGCCGGAGACGGTCACAGTGACGGGCTGGTCCTGGACCGAGAATTGGAGGTTTAAGCCGCCGTTTTGGGCGGCGTCTGCCGTATTGCGTAGCAGCGCAGCGGCCAGAAGGGCGGCGATCCACGGCAGGGCCCTCCAGGTGGCATTGGAGCGGCGGCGAGAGAGTCTTCCCTGCTCCTGACGAGCACGTCGAACAGGCTGTAGTTCTGGTGTAGCAGGCGTCGGCTTCCCCCTCACGGCCCTCTCCTCGTCGGAAGGGCAGAGGGGAAGTCGTAGGCGGCTGTTTGGCCGATCGAGGTTCACGGCGAAGAAACAGCAACCGTCACCCAATCCCGATTCGGATCTTGGACTTCGGACTTCGGACTTCTTTCGGCCTTCGATTTTCGGCCTTCGGGTTTGGCTGCTGCTCTGTCTGTTTCGTTCTGAACTGAGGTTAAACATATCTTCCACCTTTCTATTCGTAGAGTTGTGGCAGGCGCAGGTTGGCTGCCAGGGTTATGATGAGTCTGTCATGTTCGATTGCGGTCTGGACGACCGCCGGCTCCACGTTCTCGACGCGAGCCGAGGCGGGGAGGTGCAACTGGAAGAGCGCTAGCTGGCCATTGTCGCCGGCGGGATAAGCGCATGTATAGCGGCCATCTCCGCTCGTTTTGGCCAGGCCGCCGACGCCGGGCACCTTGAGGATCACATAAGCGGGCATCTGGCTGCCGGCGAAGGGCGAGAGGTCGAGGCTGAGCACATCACCAGTGCCCGTGGCGGGGATCTCCGCTCCTTCCAGCGTGTAGGCCCGGGCGGCAAAGGCCGGATACTTCAGCCGGAGAGTAAAGGCGCCCGGACCAGTCGGGTGCAGGCTCTGACCCGGAACGACGCACCACACCGTGGCGGTCGTAAAGTCAATGATGGCGGGGAGCCCGCGCAGCCGGTTGGACGGAGTTGCGGCAGTGGCGGTCTGGTTCATGAGGCTGACGAGTTCATTGACTTCGAAAACAACCGACGAGCGCACCGGCGGCTGGCCTTCATCGGCGATTCCTTCCGTGCCTGCGGGCAAAACGACCTTCTGGCCGCCAGACTCCAATTCCACACTGCCGCTTAGGACGCGCACCCGGGTTTGGCGACGGCCGTTGGGCTTGTCGGCTACGCGCACGTCGAGTTTTGTGCCCAGGACTTTCACGTGGGCGTCGCGAAGCCTCAATGGTAATCGCCTTGCCAGGCAACTGTTTAGCCGCCTCGAGGCTCAAGGCACCCTGCTCCAGCAGAACGAGGGGGCCCCGGCGAGTGGCAGTGACTTGCAGGCTGGTGCGCGGGTCGGGGATGAGTCTGCTCTGGTCCTGGAGCTGGATTTGGGCCTTGCTGCCGGCCTGCGTGCGGACGCGCTGGCCGGACTTGAGCTCGACCGCCCCCTGGACCGTGCGGGGCGGGTCGCCGTTTTGGACTGCGACCAAGCCATAAAGGCAACTGAGGCGGCCCACCAGCGGAGTGGCCAGGCTACTCCGCAGCCAGAGGCCGCCCGCGACGAGCAGGCTCGCCGCTGCGGCGGCAAAGCCCACCGGCCGCCACACCGGACCGGCCAGCAGCGTCCGCCACCACGACGGCGTGGCTTCCGACTGCCGTTGCCGGGCGACCTCGGCCAGCACGTCGCGGACCAGGTCAGCCTGGAAAGCGGGGCTGGGTTGGTCGAAGGCGGATTTGAGCATACGTTTGAGGTTCTCGTCCAAGTGATGATTGTCGGTCATACCCAATTGCCTCCGTTGCAAGCCGGCTCTCGGAATCGCTTGCGCAAGTGTTCCTTGAAAGCGACGCGGGAGCGCGTCAGCAATGATTCCACCGCCTTCTCCGACTGGCCCAACGTGACGGCCATCTCGGCCACGCGGCGGTCCTCCAGATACTTCATCACCAGGACCTGCCGATAGTGACTGCTGAGTTCCATCACCGTGTTCAGGACGAGCGATCTGACTTCGGCGCGGCACAGATGTTCATCCGGCAGTTCGGCGTGGTCAATCTGCTCCAGCCACTCGTGGTCGCGGGCATCCAGTTCCACCTGGCCCGCTGGTGCCGCCTTGCGCAAGACGGTGTGCGCCTCGTTCCGCGCGATGCCCTTGAGCCAATCAAAGAGCCGTCCGCGCGCCGGGTCGAAGCTCTTGATGCCCTTGACACAGCGGATGAAGGTTAGGTGGACTACCTCCTCCGCCAACCCCTCTGAGCAGGCAAAACGCTGGCGCACCGCGCTGAGCAGCGGGCCCGAATACTCGCGGCAGAACGTTTCCCAGGCGGTATCGTCCCGGTCTGCGAGCCTTTCGGCCAGTTGGCGTTCGTCGTCGCTCATGCGTGGTTCTCTGAGCCAAGTTCTCTATCTGCTATTAATACAGGGTTTGGTGGAGAAATCCTTCGATATATTTTGGCGTGGATAGGGCGCATGGGTAAACTGCCACCGGAGCGCCGGATTCATCCGGCTTAGCACGATCCAGGTTCATTGGGCGATGGGGCGTAGAAGCCTGTCCCAAGCCGGATGAATCCGGCGCTCCGGTGGCAGAGTGCAGCTGCACCTCTTGGATGGGCGCCAGCAGTTGCGGCGCCAGCGGTTGTGAGTGGACAGGCGCCGAGGCAGTGAGTGTAATGGGCGGTGCAAATGTAGTGGCGCACAACTGAATGACCAACCTGCTCGCCTCAAGATCCGTTGCACTGCCGTAATACTGGTTTGCTGGGGGCTTGTCTTTAGTCCGACATCCGCGATGGCAGGCCGCAAGCTCATTTCTCTTGACGGCCGGTGGGAGATTGCGGAGGGGAGCATGGGGGCGGTGCCGGCGCGGTTCGAGCATCGCGTGCCGGTGCCGGGGCTGGTGGATGAGGCCGAGCCCGCGTTCAGCGAAGTTGGGCTGCCGAAGCCCGAGACGCGAGGCGTTTTGGTATCGGCGGACGTTTCGAGTCAAAGGGGAAGTGCCGGCGGTGGCGCTGCTCAAGGTTCACAAGGCGGCGTATGGGTCGCGCGTGGTCCTGAATGGGGTGCTGCTGGGCGAGCATTTGCCCAGTTTCACGCCGGGCTACTTCGACGCGCGGGCGGCGCTGCGCGGGAACGGGGCAGAGAACGAGCTGGTCGTGCGGGTTGGGGCGACGCGCGAGGCGCTGCCGCCGACTGTGGCGTCGGGCTGGGATTTCGAAAAGAGCCGGTACATCCCGGGCATCTTTGATTCGGTGGAGCTGATTCTGTCCGGGGCGCCGAACATTGTCCACGTGCAAGTGGCGCCGGAAATCGCCAGCGAAACCATTCGCGTGCAGGCGGTGGTGCGGAATACCGGCCCGATGACCAGCACACAACTGCGCTTCAAGGTGCGCGAGGCGCGCTCGGGCAAGCCTGCCGGCGAGGGCGGCTCGGAACAGATCAGGCTCGACACCAAGGCCGAACGGACTGTGGAGCTGCGCATTCCCATTCGTCGTTGCCGGCTCTGGTCGCCGGAGGACCCATTCTTGTACGAGTTGGAGGCCAGCACGGGCGAGGACATGGTGCGCACGCGGTTCGGGATGAGGGAGTTTCGGCTGGATCATGAGACGGGGCGGGCGATGCTGAACGGCCGGCCGTATTTTCTGCGCGGGCAGCAACGTGACGCTCTACCGTTTCTTCGAGGACCCGCAGTGCGCGGACCGGCCGTGGCGGGAGGATTGGGTGCGGCGGCTGCATCGCGCTTTCAAGAGTATGCATTGGAACGCGCTGCGGTATTGCATCGGTTTCCCGCCGGAGTTCTGGTATCGGATCGCCGACGAGGAGGGCATGCTGATCCAGGACGAATTCCCGATCTGGCATGGGAACCAGTGGCCAGCGCAACTGAAGAGCGACGGTTTGATCCAGGAGTACACCGAATGGATGCAGGAACGGTGGAACCATCCGTGCGTGGTGATCTGGGACGCGCAGAACGAGTCGGTGACGGAGGAGACGGGCAAGGCCATCCAGGCGGTGCGGGGGTTGGACCTCTCGAACCGGCCGTGGGATAACGGCTACGGGCAGGAAGGGTCGCCGGGCGACAGCTTCGAGTCGCATCCTTACCTGTTCAACAATCCGAAGTTCAAGCTGTCCGGTCTGGCCCGTGTGTCCGGTGTGCCCAAGGGCAACGCGAGGGCGAACACCGGCAACAACCCGATCATCATCAACGAGTATGATTGGCTTTGGCTGAACCGGGACGGGTCGCCGACGACACTTTCGCGGAAGGTGTATGAGAACCTGCTGGGCACAAATGCCACGGCGGCCCAACGCTGGCACCTGAACGCCCGTTACCACGCGGCGCTGACGGAGTTCTGGCGGGGGCATCGCGCGTGCGCGGGCGTGCTGCATTTCTGCGGGCTGGGGTATTCGCGGACCAACGGGCAGACGTGCGACAACTTCATTGACCTCGAGAAGCTGCGTTTTGAGCCGGAGTTCCGGCGTTACATGGCTGACGCCTTTGCGCCGGTGGGGTTGATGATTGACGAGTGGCGCTCGCAACTGCCGGCGGGCAAGGATCTGGAGGTGCCGGTGGTGGTGATTAACGATCTTTACCAGGATTGGAAGGGCAAGGTGCGGTTCCGCCTGCTGCGCGGCGGGGGGCGGGTTACGGAACAAGCCCGTCCGTGTGAGGTGGCGGCGCTGGGGCAGGGGAGGGTAAGCTTCTCATGCGCCGTGCCGAATGAGCCGGGCGATTATCAACTGGAAGCGACCTTGTTGGGAGGCGATGCGAAGGAAGTGCGGAGCCTGCGCGATTTCAGGGTGGGCGGGGCAGGGGACGCGCAGGAGGACGGGATCGCGCGAGGCAAACCGGTCAAGGCCTCGTCCACCTACAGCGAGGAGGGTAACGATTACCGGCCCGAGAATGCGGTGGACGGATTTCCCGACACCCGGTGGTCGTCTGAGTTCAGTGATCCGCAATGGCTGGCGATTGATTTGGGGGCGGCGACGCGCATCTCGCGCGTGGTGCTCGACTGGGAGGCGGCCGCTGGGCGGGGCTACGCCGTTCAGGTCTCGCCGGACGGCAACACCTGGACGGATGTTTATACGACCACCAAAGGCAAAGGCGACACGGAGGACATTAAGTTCGCGCCGACTTCGGCGCGGTGGGTGCGGCTATACGGAACAAAACGGACGACCCAATTCGGTTATTCATTATGGGAGATGCGGGTCTTCCCGTAAATGCCGTATTCCCGCACAGCTTCCCACATCGCCATGATGTTCTCGGGGGGCACGTCGGCCTGGATGTTGTGGACGGTGTTGAAGATGAATCCGCCGCCGGGTGCCAGGTCGTCTATGCGGCGCTTCACCTCGTCGCGAACCTGCTGCGGGGTGCCGTGCGGCAGCACGCGCTGCGTGTCCACACCGCCGCCGTAAAAGGTCAGGTGCTTGCCGAATTTCCTCTTTAGCTCCTTGGTATCCATCCCCGCGGCACTCACCTGCACCGGGTTGAGGATGTCAATGCCCGACTCGATCAGGTCGGGGATGATGTCCGCAATGGCCCCGCAGGAATGGTAGAAGATTTTGACAGGCACCTGGGCGTGCTTGCGGATGAAGGCAAAGAGCTTGGTGTGGCGGGGCTTGATGAGGCGGCGGTACAAGTCCGGGTTGACCAGGCAACGGTCCTGGCTCGCGAGATCGTCGGCCTCGGAGATCATCATCACGGTCGGGCCGAGCAGTTCGAGCGCGCGCGCCCAGTATTTCATCTTCACTTCCATGATGAGGTCGAGCAGCGCTTCGGCGAAGGGCTGGTTGGTGAGCATGTCGCAGTAGAAGTTCTCGAAGCCGCGCATCCAGAGGGCGATCTCGAAGATGCCGGGGGCGTTGCGGCCCAGCACGTAGGCGACCTGCCTGCGGTTCATCAGCTCGTTGGCGCGCGCGACCATACCCTCGTAACGACCGGGGTCCAGCGGGTCGGGGAACCTGTATTTCGCGAGGCCCTCCACCGTGTCAATCTCAGCCAGCGGGTGCCGGCGCATGTCGTAGTAGAAGCCGCCGTCCTGCGGTTTCCACCATTCGATGCCCCATTCATCCACGAGCTTGTCGTAGCCGTCCTCGCTCCACGGCAGGGTGCCGAAGCCGTGGGGCTTGGAAGGGTTCACACCCCACACGTCCACCTGCAGCTTCTTCTTTACGTCCTCATGCACTCGGGCGAGCTGCTGATGAGCGTCCTCGATCTCGATCTCGACTTCCGGCAAGCCGAGGTGCTGGCGCAGCCGGCGATAGGCGCGATGATGGATGCCGGTGAGAATCGTGCCGCCGAGATCATAAGGGACACGGTCGGGTTCCTGGTGGTTGAGCGCGGTGGTGACGCGCCGGCGGCTGGTCCAAGTCTGATCGGTCATGGCTTTGTGTCGTTTGGGGGCGTGGTGCGTCTCGGTCAGGTTCGGGTATGCGACGCCAAGTCCCGCAGCTTTCTCGCGAACCTATCCGAAACTGGTTCCTCTGCCAAGGGCGTAAGGCAAGAACACACTTTCAGGCAGAGAACGGACTGGTCTATTTGGAGACGATGTTGTGAGGGCCGATGGAAAAGGAGACGATTACGTCATGGTCAATTATGAACAGGACACGGTAGCGGTCGGTGATGGAGAGATCGAAGACCTGGTGGCCGTGCCAGGTGACACCTTCGAGTTTGTGGCAGCGGAGCGAGGGATGCCTCCAATTCGAACTGAACAGCGCGAATTTGGCACGGGCAATTTGCTGGATGTCGAACGGAAGAGCGTTGAACTGGTGTTTGAACCGGACAGCGCGCCGGAAGATCATAGGTCTTTGACCATGTCTTCCATGGAGTCGTATTCCTGTGGTTCGATAGCATCGTCTTTCTGCTCCTTGGTGTCGGCCAAATCCCTGGGGGTGGGTTTACGCGCGGGCACGGTTGCCGCAAACAGCACCGGGTCGAAGGGGACTTCAGCCTTCGCCTTTTTCGTTTTAGCCTTCATCACAGTAAGAATCTAGCCGCAGGATGCCACACCCTCAACTGCAAAAAACCTTGCGTGCCGACGAAGGCGCGCCATGCTTCGGCCATGACAACTTCCAGGAATGTGCTTTGGCTCGTCGTCCCGCTCTTGGCTGCGACTGTGGCGGCTCACGGGCAAAGCAGGTCGCCGGGGGCCGCTTTCAACGCGCTCGTGTTCTCCAAGACGCTGATGTTCCGCCACCCGTCCATCACCAACGGCATTGCGGCCATCAAGCAACTCGGCGCCGAGCACCGCTTCCATGCGGACGCGACCGAGGACGCGAGCGTGTTCAACGCGACGAATCTCGCCAAATACAAGGTGGTCATCTTTCTCAGCACCTCGGGCGACATTCTGAACGAGGAGCAACAGGCGGCTTTCAGGAACTTCATCGAGCAGGGCGGGGGCTTGGCGGCGGTCCACGCCGCCGTGGCGGGGGATGTGGCGACCGAAGGTGGCTGGCCCTGGTACGGCGAGGCGCTCTGCGCACGGTTCACCAACCACTCGGCGATCGTCCAGGCCACCGTGGACATCGAGGACAAGAGACACCCTTCGACCGCGCCGTTGCCCGAGCATTGGGTGCGGACGGACGAGTGGTACAACTTCATCGCCAGCCCGCGGGGCCAGGCGCGCGTGCTCGCATCGCTGGATGAGACGACCTACCAAGGGGGCACGATGGGCAAGGACCACCCGATTGCCTGGTGCAAGCAGGTCGGCAAGGGCCACATCTGGTACACCGCGCTGGGGCACACCGAAGACAGTTTCACTGAACCGTTATTTCTTAAGCACCTGCTGGGGGGAATTCAGGCAGCGGCGGCGGTGGATGTTCGGACCACCTTGCCGTAGGCCCCAGGGAAGTCAGGGCTTGCGCGGACGCTCGCCCTCCCGAATTGGCACTTGCCTGACGCGAGAGCTATGCCGTCGCCTCGCCGATCTGGAAGCGGACAAAGCGGCGGATGGTGATCTCATCGGCCAATTGCTTGGCGACGGAGGCGATGTGCTCCTTGACCGAAATCTCGGAGTTCTTCTTCACGAAACCCTGGTCCACGAGGCAGTACGTCTGGTAAAACTTCTCCAGCTTCCCCTCGACAATCTTGGCGATGGCCTGGGGCGGCTTGTTCTTGAACTGCTCCGCGGCGATTTCCCGCTCCTTCGCCAGCACGTCGGCAGGCACTTGCTCGCGCGACACCGTATAAGGATGGCCCGCGGCAATTTGCAGCGTGATGTCTTTAACGAGCTGCTTGAAATCGTCGTTGGGCACAGTGCTCTCCTTGCCCGCGCCGACTTCCACCAGCACGCCGACCTTGGCGCCGGTGTGAATGTAAGCGGCCACCATGCCGCTGCCGGCCACTTCCATCCGCGAGTGGCGGGGAATCTTGATGTTCTCCCGAATCTTGGCCACCGCCGCCTCGCGCTCGGGTTCCAGGTTCGCCTGCGGGTCGGCCGCGAGGCGCTTGGCCACTTCGTCGGCGAAGGCGCGGAACATCTCGTTGCGCGCCACAAAGTCGGTCTGGCAGTTCACTTCCACGAGCACGCCGGCCCGGCCGCCCGGGGCGATGTATTGGGCGATGACGCCCTCGCGGGCTTCGCGCGCCGAGATCTTGCCGGCGGTGAGGGTGCCCGCCTTGCGCAAAACGTCCACCGCGGCGTTGAGGTCGCCCTTGGCCTCGGTGAGCGCCTTTTTGCATTCCATCATGCCGGCGCCGGTCATTCGGCGCAGCTCGGCTACGAGTGCAGCATTGATTTCAGCCATACAGAGAGTCGTTAATTGAGAGTAGATCGTTGAGAGTTGAGAGTTAAGTCGGAGCGCGGCCGCTACTGCATGGGTGCAGCCGGGTTCCGGATATACGTTAGGCTGGCGGCACTGCGGTCTCTGCCGGAGCTGCGGGTGTCTCAGCCGCGGATACGGGTGTGGTTTCCGCGGTCGCCGCGGCTTCGGCCGCCTTGCGGCGCGCGTATTTGCTTTCGTATTCGGCCTGCGCCTGGGTGACGGTCTGGCCGACCGTCGCCAGAATCATCCGCACCGAACGGATGGCGTCATCGTTGGCGGCGATGGGATAATTCACCAGGTCCGGATCACAGTTGGTGTCCACAATCGCCACGACCGGAATCTTGAGGCGGCGCGCCTCGGCGACGGCGTTGTGCTCGCGCTTGATGTCCACTACGAACATCGCGCCCGGCAGCTTGTCCATGGCATGAATCCCCTCGAAGAACTTCATCAGCCGCGCGGCCTCGCGCCGAATCACCGATTGCTCCTGTTTGACGTAATTGTTGATGCTCCCATCGGCTTCCATCTTCTGGATTTCCTTGAGCCGGCCGATGGAGCGCTTGATGGTGGCGAAATTGGTTAGCGTGCCCCCCAGCCAGCGCTCGGTGACATAGAATTGGCCCGTTTCCTTGGCGGTCTCCCGGATTGCCTGTTGCGCCTGCTTCTTGGTGCCGACGAACAGGACCCGGCTGCCTTTGCTGACCGCCGCCGCCAGGAAACCGCACGCGGCCTCCAACTGGCTGAGCGTCTTGCTGAGGTCAATGATGTGAATGCCGTTGCGGGCGTCAAAGATGAACGGCTTCATCTTCGGGTTCCACCGCTTGGTCTGGTGTCCGAAATGGACGCCGGCATCCAGCAATTCCTTAACTCCGATACTAATCACAAGTTTCCTTTGGTTAGAAGTTCGCCCCGGGGCGAACCATCCCGCGGAACACGGGATTGATTTCAGTGTTGTTGTGGCCCCCCGCGCCCCCGGGCGCAGGCATTTAAGACCGTTAACTTCCTCCGGGCTGGTGGCAGGGTTCACCCCGCAACCTTTCCGAAAGGGCCGAGTAGCATAGCAGCGCCGCCCGCCAGGGCAACTGTTATTTTTAAGTATTTCGTGCAAGATTTCCCGTGACTCGGTCCCAAGCGGCTGGTAATCCTTGCCTGTTTAATGGCTGAAAATTCAACTTGGATTGCCCATGCAAACACGTTTTGACCTGACACAAGCCGATATTCCCAAGAGCTGGTACAACCTGCTGACTGATTTCCCGGAGCCGCTGCCGCCGCCGTTGCATCCAGGCACCAAGCAGCCCGTTCCGCCGGAAGCCTTGCTCGCCATCTTCCCAGAGAACCTGGTGCAGCAGGAGATGAGCCCGGAGCGCTGGATCGAAATCCCCGAGCCGGTTCGCGACATCTACGCGATGTGGCGGCCCTCGCCGTTGCTGCGCGCGGTGCGACTCGAGAAGGCCCTGCAAACGCCTGCCCATATTTATTACAAATATGAGGGCGTCAGCCCCGCGGGCAGCCACAAACCGAATACCGCTGTCGCCCAGGCCTATTTCAACAAAATGGCCGGCACCAAGCGACTGGCGACGGAAACCGGCGCGGGACAATGGGGCGCGTCGCTCGCGATGGCCTGCAAGTTGTTCGGCCTGGACTGCAACATTTACATGGTCAAGGTCAGCTACCAGCACAAGCCTTATCGCCGGATGCTGATGCACACCTGGGGCGCGACGGTCCATCCCAGCCCCAGCGACCAGACGGAGTTTGGCCGCAAGCTGCTCGCCGAGGACCCGAATTGTCCCGGCAGCCTGGGCATCGCGATCAGTGAGGCCATTGAGGATACCGTCAAACATCCGAATACGAAATACTCCCTCGGCAGCGTGCTTAATCATGTCTGCCTGCACCAGACCGTCATCGGCCAGGAAGCCATGAAGCAAATGGAAATGGCCGGCGAAGAGCCGGACGTCATTTTTGCTTGCTGCGGTGGCGGCAGTAACTTCGCCGGGTTAACCTTCCCGTTCATCGGCAAGAAGATCACCGAGAAGAAGAAGTACCGAATTGTCGGCGTGGAGCCTACCGCTTGCCCCTCGCTCACTAAAGGCGAACTGCGCTACGATTTCGGCGATACCGCCGAGACTACCCCATTGCTGATGATGTACACTCTCGGTCACAAGTTCATGCCGCCGTCCATTCATGCGGGCGGACTGCGCTATCACGGCATGTCCCCTATGGTCAGCCACGCGCTCAAGTTGGGGTTGATCGAAGCGCAGGCCTACCATCAGACAAAGGTTTTTGAAAGCGCAGTGCTGTTTGCGCAAACGGAAGGGATTGTACCCGCGCCCGAACCGTCACACGCAATTGCCGCGGTCATTGAAGAAGCGATCAAGTGCCGCGAGGCAGGAAAGAAAAAGGTCATCCTCTTCAATCTTTGTGGCCACGGCTTGCTCGACCTGAGCGCCTACGAAACCTATCAGACCGGCAAGATGCAGGATGTGTGATCCCATACCTGGGAACTTTGAAGCGTTGGAATCGCCAACTCTCTGAACCGCCTAACTAAACAGACTAAAGCGACTAAACAGACCTGATAATGAGAACCAACATCGTCAAACAGACCATTGGGGGCGTTGTCCTCGCGGGGTTGCTCGCGGCGCCCGTAGTCACCCAAGCACAGCCCACAGCTCATTACCCGCCTGGGACGGAAGGGATCAAGGCGGCGACGCTGCCGCCGCCCGGCATCTGGTTCCGGGACTACAACCAGGTGTATTTCTCCGACCGCTTAAACGATCCTCAAGGGAATGAGATTGCGGGCGCAGACCCCAAAGCCTTCGTTTATGCCCAGGTGCCGCGTTTGCTCTGGATCACGGATGTGAAGCCGCTGGGCGGCTACCTGGGTGTGGATGCCCTGTTACCGCTGAAGTACACTTACCTCAAAGCCAACACGCCCAACGGGCCCTTCGATGATCACACCTTCGGCGTCGGCGACGTGTTCTTTGAAGGCACCTGGTCCTGGCACTTCAAGCAGTGGGACGCGGCCTTCGGGGCGGGCGTTTGGGCGCCCACGGGCGCTTCTTCGCCGACCGCGCCCTCGACCCTCGCCGGCAACGGGTACTGGACCGAGATGCTCACCTTTGGAGCGACCTGGTATCCGGATGAAGCGAAAAGATTTGCGATCTCAGTGCTCAACCGCTACGAGTTCAATCAGAAGAAGAAGGACACGGACATTACCCCAGGCCAGGCCTATACGGTGGAAGGTGGGATCAGCTACGACATCGCTAAGGGGCTCGATCTTGGGGTGATTGGCTACTACCAGCAGCAGGTGACGGAAGACAGCGGCACTGGAGCATCAGACAACCGCGATCGGGTGGCGGGCATCGGTCCGGAAATCAACGCGTTCTTCCCCAAGATGATGTTTGGGGTTTCTCTTCGTTATGCTTACGAGTTCATAGCGAAAGACCGCCTGCAGGGCAACACCATAACGCTGACCGTGACGAAGAAGTTCTGACCCGCCGCAACTTGAGGCTCTGCGCCGGCCCGCGGTTGGAGTTCCTGAGCCCGCTCGGTCTCCTCTGCGGGCCGGGTTCCTTCGGGGGCCTGGGCTCTTGAGCCTCAACCAGAATGATTGGGGATCAGTAATCGCCAAGTCGGTCTTTGCGCGGGCAGGCAACGGAGCTTGCGCGCGCTTGATCTCTGCTTATTCCGGCCCGTGTCAACAGGTGTTCATTCGTTATTTCCCACGCCATGACCGACCATCAATGGAAGGGGCTGCTCGGTGTCCTGGAGGGGCAAACCGTCCCGCGTCCCCCTATCGCGTTCATTATTGATTCCCCCTGGCTGCCGAATTGGTTCGGCAGAGACATCCTTGACTACTTCACCAGCGAGGAACTCTGGTTCGAGGCCAACCGCAAGGCCATCGAGACCTTTCCCGAGGTCATTTTCCTGCCCGGGTTCTGGTCGGAGTTCGGCATGTGCACCGAACCGTCCGCCTTCGGCGCCAAATGCGTCTTTCCCCGGAACGAATTCCCCTTCGCCGACAAGGTGATCCGCGACGTTGCGCAGATTGACGATCTGACCGAACCCAACCCGGCCACCGACGGGCTGCTCCCCTTCATGCTCAACCGACTGAAGGGCACGCGCCCGCAGATCGAGGAGCTGGGCCACCGGATTCGTTTCTCTGTGTCACGCGGCCCTTTGAACGTCGCGACCTTCCTCATGGGCACCACGGAGTTCCTGACTGCCCTCAAGACCGATCCGGATAAAGCGCACAAACTGCTGCGTCTCATCACGGGCTTTCTCAAGAAATGGCATGCGCTTCAGCGCGAGACCTTCCCCAGTATTGGCGGCATGTTCCTCCTGGATGACATCGTCGGCTTCATCGGCGAAGCGGACTTTAGGGAATTCGGACTGCCCTACTTCAAGGAACTCTACGCCGACGGCGGGACGGTGAAATTCTTCCACAACGACGCCGAGTGCGCCAAGTCGATCGGCTACTACCCCGAGATCGGCATCAACCTCTACAACCCCGGCATCTTCAACACCCTCGCCGAATTACGCCGCATGTCTGCCAATCGGCTCACAATCCTCGGCAACATCCCCCCCCGCGACGTGCTGGCCAAAGGCTCGCCGGCCGAGGTTCGCGCGGCGGTCCAGAAACTTCTGAGGGAAACGCCCGACAAATCCAGGCTCGTCCTTTCCTGCGCCGGCGGTATGCCGCCGGGGGTCAGCACCGAGAATCTAAAGGCATTCGTCGAGGCCGCCAGGTAAGATAAAGCGAGCGAGCGTTGCTTGTTGGGAGGGCGAGCGTCCCCGCGAGCCCAAACATTTCTGAAATCCCAAGTAGTCAGGGCTCGCGGCACGCTCGCCCTCCCTGGCTTGGGCTCTGAGACGTTCAGGAATCGGCAGTCCCTATTTCTTCGCGTAGCGCGCCACCACGGTCGCTCTCCCGATGTTGCCGGGCAATTCGACCCACTCGCCCTTAAACTTCTTCCACTGCTTGCCATTGACCGTGACCGAGAGCGGCATCCTCTCGTCCGGGGCGCGGAAGCGGAGACGGATTTCCTTGGGCGGGTTGCGCTGCGGCCCCTGGAGGCTGACGGTGATCTCATCCTGCCCGCCGGTGTAGATAACGCTTGTTGGCCCGAAGTAGGTTCCCGTGCGTTCGATACCACATCGCTGGCCGGGGCGGAGCCACTCGCGCGGGACAGCCTGACCGACCAGCAGCGTGTCGCCCTCCTCGCGCACGAACAGGTAGCGCAGCCAGCCGGCAGTGTTGGCTTCGTCGGAGCTCTTGTAATGGTCCCCCGTCCAGTCGCCCAGGGCGGGCAGCGCATGTTCGGTGTTCATGCGCTCGTCAGGGAAATACTGCGCGGCTTCGGCGTTGAACAGCGCCCGCAGAGCCTGCTTCACGTCATCGCGGTAGAGATAAGGCTCGACGTCCAGCAGTAGGCAGGCCTGCATGGACATGCCGCCGCGGCCAAACCAGTACTTGTCAAAGTCATCCAGCATGTAGCCGTATTGATTCGAAATATACCGGTTGTCTTCGTAGTCCTTGATAATCCAGTCGGCTTCGCGCGAGCGCGAGTCGAGCGCGCCCGTGATCAGCAGGTGCAACGAGCCCTCCAGCGTCTCGCATATCCAGCCGAAATAGCGTCCGCGCCGGTGGACCATCGAGGGGATGTGCGGCACGGCGGTGCCGTCGCGCAGGCGCACGACGGGCGACCGGTTGGAAGCCTTGCGGAAGTTCGCCAGCAGGTTCGTGTGGTAGGCATCGGCCTCCTTCCGCACCCGCGGGGCTTCCGGATGATCGATCTGTGTCAGAGCCCACGCCGCGGTATCGAGCCCGCGCCACATGTAGCAACTGGTTGATAGCCACGTCCACCAGTCGCCAATGTCTTCGAGGCTCCCGGCGGGCAGCAAGCCGCGCTCCAGTTCGTGGCGGTCGGCGGTGCGTTTGGTCTCATTGATGATCCAGTCCGAGCCCGCCACGATGCCCGGCGCCGCGCGGCGCAGCCACGCATCGTCCCGCGTGAACCGGTAATGCTCGCCCAGCATCCAGAGAATCCAGCCGTGGTGCTGGTTGTAGCCGCCTTCTTCGATGCCGCCGGCGCCGTAGAGGACGCCTTTCTTGGTCGAGAAATCCCCCGGCAGCGCCGCGGTGCCCTGGTAATGCAGCCAGGCGTCCAGGCATTCCTGCGCCTCCTTGTGGTAGCCGCGCCGTTCGAGGTCCACCACCATCATGCACGATTCGTTGCCGTAGGCCCCGTAGGTGAACGAGCCGACGCGCGCAAACCGCCGCCCGGCGCTGTCGGGATCACCCTCGCAGTTGATCAGCAGATGCCCGGCGTGGGCGCGGTAAAACTCGTTGAGCATCGGCTCGGGCGTGATGAGGCGTGCGCTCTCGTCCAGCCGGCGGCGCCAGTAGCCGGCGATCTCGCGCTTCTCCTTCTCGAAATCCAGTGCCGCCAAGGCCGCCTGCTCGGACTTCTCGGTCAGCACGGTGTAGGGAATCTTGACGATGACGGTCTTGCTTTCGCCGTGGGCAAGCGTCCAGGTCCAATTCAGTGTCTCCGCTTCAACGGCCGGCGCTTGGTCCGCCAGCACCTGCCCGCGCACGTTGTCGCCGAGCCAGAGAACGCCTGTGTCATCACAGCGGAGCGGTTTAAGGGCATCCCCGCTCCGGTAGGTTACCGGCAGCGCCGCCGTTTGCGGCGAGGCAGTGGTGTTGGTGAAGACGAACTTCGCCAGGAATACCGCGAAAGTGTCTGCCACCGGGACCGAACCGTCCGCTCTCGCCCCTTTCAGTTCGGTCGCAAAGGCGGTCTGAGAGATGCGCACGCCGTTGGTTTCCCACACCGTGAAGCCGATCGGCAGGCACGCCTCTTCGATGGTGCGGAAGACCGGCACCAGCGGCGGCTGGAAACGGAAACGCACGGGCCCGGCTTCGAGGGCGAAGCGCGGCGTCTCCTTGCCCGGCCGGCGTCTGCAAATAGGGGTCGTTCGATCGGAACCGGACGGTGCCATCGGCGTCGAGCCGGAACCGTTGCCGCCCGCTGTCGAGCCCCAGCGGCAGGTAGATGTGAGATTTCTTCGGCGGCATCCCCTCCCACGCGGCGCGCCAGGTCTGTTCCGGCATTTCCGCCACGCGATCGTAAAGCGTCTTGCCGCCGGAGGCCTTCTGGGCTGATGCGACCGCCGCATAATCGCGCTTGTCGCCTTCCGGCAATACCGCCACGCCGGCGTGCGGCACGAAGAGCGCGCCGCGCTTCAGGTCATCCACTGCGAAAGTAAAAACGCGCTGGCCGTTGCGCACCGTCACCAGTGTCCGGTCAAAGGTATTCGGGTCCGGGTTTGCCGCCACCAGCAGCCGCAAGCGTGAACTGCGCGACGAGGGCTTCTCGAACGCCTCGAAACCGCCGTTGAACACCTCGAAGCTGGCCTTCGTGCCGGGTGCGGACTTCCAGGCCAGGTGCACGGTGCGCGGTTCGAGCGCCGAATCGGTGAAGGCTTCGATGCGCTCGATCTTAGGCAGCGTCGTTTCGGAGACCACGCGCAGTTTCAAGGTGTATCGGAATGCAGCCGGATAATCCTTCAGTTTGGGGAACTCCTTGTCATTCACCGGACGGAAGGTGAACGTGAAAGTATTGCCGTCAGCCCTGGCCTCGGTATCTGCGGCGCGCCATTTGTAGGTGTACCAGTTGCCGAGCTCCATCCAACCGACCGAGCCGCCGCCTGGCTCGCGGTCCTTCGGCAGATGTTGTTCGGGCCAGCGGCTGCCCCAATACTCGATCCGGACCTGCTCCGGGGGGGGCGGGGCGCCGGCGAAGTGCACGACCACCTTGTGGACCTCGCGCGGGTCTTCCCACAACACACCGTTGCCCTCAGGCAGCGGCAGGCCGAAGCGCGCGGCGTCAAAAGGCTCAGCGCGGAGTGTCAGCCAAAGGCCCACAACGCCAACAAGGATCAGCCAGATACGAAGACAGCGAGACACGGTTTGGATTCTCAAGCGCGATTTCATGGCTCAATAAGTTGGTGGTTTCATAGCCGCCCGTAAGTGCGAAGTCGAGGCTGATTTGGGGCCGCAGGCCGGCTGAGGTGCATATCGAGGGCGTGTTACCCAAATCGCCCGGGTGTTTGACGGTAGGGCGCGCACTCCGCTGCGCGCCGCCAGCAGCGAAGGGTTAGAAATGCGCGGGTCTACGCAACCTCGGGCGGCGCGCAGCGGAGTGCGCGCCCTACCTTCCCGGGCTCAACCGATTTGGGCAGCATGCTCTCTAGCTGCGCCAGCCGCGCTGAACCCTCAGCCTTTGCGCTTGCGCACTGCGTGCCTAATCGGCTAAGAAGAACGTGCTACTATGCCAACAGAAGCCGTTTCACCTCGCTCCAATCCGGCGTTAAGTCCGGAGGCTGCAAGACAGTTGCCCGCCACGCCGTATCGTGCGCTGGTACTCCTCTGGCTCGTCGCCATCACTCGCGCTTGGGCTGTTGGCTCGATAGACGATCTGACCGGCCCGTGGCAGTTGTTGGTGGATGATTATCTCATCGCGGCCAAGACGAACGTCGTGCGGACGTATCACCCTTTTCAGAAACACGCGGGTAATCCCGTCCTGGTGCCCCAGCAGGCTTGGGAACAACTGACTTACATCTATGGCACCGTGCTGCCCAACGAGACGCGAACCGGCTACCGGATGTGGTATCAAACCCTCCGCACCAATGAGCTGTGCCCGGCTACCAGTACGCAACTCTACGCGACCAGCGCCAACGGCATCAATTGGGTCAAGCCGGCGCTCGGCCAGATTGACTGGTGCGGCTCGACCGCCAACAACATGTATTACCACGGTTTCATGACCTCGGTGATGCACACGCCGTGGGACCCGGATCCTGCCAAGG
Source organism: uncultured Verrucomicrobiae bacterium (assembly GCA_963822005.1). GTDB lineage: Bacteria > Verrucomicrobiota > Verrucomicrobiia > Limisphaerales > UBA8199 > PALSA-1440. Next base: position 106,265 of record CAWGGD010000028.1, read on the forward strand.
CGTACAAGCTCATGAACTTGGACGCCGGAGGCTGGTCAGTGGCCTGGTCGTCCAACGGCATCAATTTTGTTTCCGCCCCCAACAACCCTGTTTTCACCGCTGGCAGCGACTCGGGCCAGGCTTGCTGGGATCCCCGCACGCAGCAGTATCCGCTTGTACGTAAAGAACACCTGGGTTGACACCCACGGGCTCAACCGACGCGCGGTCGCCCTCGCCACGACGGCCAACTTCACCAACTGGCCCGCCTCCGCGCCGCTCATCCTTTGGCCCGACGCGTTCGACGACCGCTGGTCGCTCAACGTGACGCAACGGACTCACTTCTACGGCCTCTCGGCGTTCACCTACGAGAGCATGTATCTGGGGTTCCTGTGGATTCATCGGTGCACCAATCTGACGAGCAATCCACCGGGCTACGAGGGCTACCAGATCGGGCCCATTTTTGACGAGCTGGTCAGCAGCCGCGACGGAGTTAACTGGACACGCGAAGAGGGCGACCGGCCGCCCATTCTTGGGTTGGGCGCCGCCAACGCCTGGGACGCGGGCATGGTTTTCACGGCGCGGGCGCCCGTGGTGGAGGGCAATACGATTAAGCTCTGGTATGGCGGATTCAAGAATCACCACGATACCGCCCTCAAGAAGCAGCAGAGCGCCATCGGCCTGGCCACGCTGCGCAAGGACGGCTTCGCCTCGCTCGACGCCGGGGCGGCCGCGGGCACCATTCTCACCAAGCCCTTCGGCAACACCGGCAACGCCCTGTTGGTGAACTACCATACCAACAACAGCAGCGGCTGGGTGAAGGTGGAGGTGCTGGACGAGAACACCAACGTGCTGAGCGGTTACAGCCAGGCCGATTGCGTGCCGCTGACCGGCAACAGCACCACCCAGGCGGTGACGTGGGCCGCCCACGGCGAGTTGCCTGCGGGCCAGCGATTCTTGCGGCTGCGATTCCTGCTGCAGAACGCCTCGATCTATTCGTTCATGCTGGGGACCAATGCCGCCCTGGTGGAGGTGCCGCCGGTGCTTGGCTATGGATGCCGGAACAACGAGCTGGTTTTGTCGTGGCCGACCAACTCGGTTGGCTTCGCGCTCGAATACGCCACCAACCTGCCGCCGGCCAATTGGACTCCCGCGTGGCCACCCCCCGCGGTCAGGGGCGCGCAATACGTCGTGACCAACACCATGAACGACGCCGGAGGACGTTACCGGCTTAGGAAACCGTAGCGGGAGGCAATGCACTGGGTATTTGGGGGTTTCAGGCATCGCTGACGCGACGCCGGAGAGCTTGGGGGCGTTCGGTTCCGTGGGCCAAAGCGCCACCGCTACCTTCGTTACACCGCTGCGCGGTGTGGCTCAGTTGGGCGGAGGGCTGAGGCGGAGCACCTCGGCTCGGTGTGGACGCAGGGAGATCCTCCAGCCGAGGGCAGAGGGCGTGGCAGCGTTACCCGAGACCAGCTCCTGTGCTGAGTGAGGGCGCTTCCAGCCCAGAGCCTTCAGGTCCGCGGTCGCCGTCCCTGTCTGCGTGTCCGCTGTGTCATTGAGCAGTGTCAGGGATACGCTGCCGTCGGGCTCAGGGCCGAAACGCTCGACCAGGATCTTTGAATTGTCGCACGCAGCATGAGTTAGCGGTTGCCAGCCTGCGGCGGTGAGGCGCCGCAGCAGCGGGATGTATTTCTTGAAAAGAGGGCGGTCCCGGTCGTACCACTTCTTCCCTGAAACCCAATATGGGTCCTTTGAGGCAGCTTCTTCGTCGAAGAAGCCGGGCCAGATGCCATAGAAGAGGCAGCGCTGGAAATAGCGCTCGACAAGCTCCTGGGTGAACCTGGCGTAGTCGGTGTTCATCAGCAGGCAGTAGGGCTTTTGGCGGCACAGGGCGCGGCGGAAGTTCATGACCGCGTCAGAGTCGGGCAGGTATTCGCCCTGATGCAGCCAGTTGACCTCGGTGCCAAGGACGTCGAGCAGCGGGGCGGGGAAGCCGAACTGCCAGAGGACCGCGTTGGCGAACATGAGCTTGCCGCGGGCGTGCATCTGGGCGGCGATGTCGCGCTCGAAGATCCAGGTGTTGAAGATCATCAGTTGGCAGGGCCGGCCTTCGCGGTCGAAGACAAGCGGGACGCTCGCCGTGCGGAAATGCTCGCGGCGATAGTTCAGCTCGCCGCATGACATTTCGAGGGAGTCGAGATAGACGCCGTCCAGGCCGGCAGTTGGTTGAGAGTTGAAGGTTGAGGGTTGAGGGCTCAGGAGACCGGGTTTTCCCTTCCCACGAACCTCAGCTCGAGAGACGGCCCCCTCACCCCGTCCCTCTCCCCCTTGAGGGGGAGAGGGTGCCCTTCAGGGCGGGTGAGGGGCTTAGGTTGGTTTTTCTTGAAGGCGGCCTCGATGGCCTGGCGCATGACCATTGCTTTGTTGAAGGGGCGCCCGGGCGTGGTGGGAATCTCCGGGTCGGGATTGAGAGAGAAGACGCCGCCATCGCACCAGGGCGCTTTGACCAGGTAGAGGGAGAGGCGGCCATCGGCGTTCTCGGTGCCGCTGGTGAGAGTGGCTGCCGCCATTGCCGCGCCGTCCTTGCCCCGGGCCCCGGCGAGGTCCTGGTTCAAGATGGCCATAGCGCTCTCGTAAGTGCGCGGAACGTCGCGAGGCATGGCCAGCCAGTGGCTCATGGGCTCGACATAGACGAAGCTGGCGATGCCGTGCTGGTCATCGAACGGGACGTTGGGCGCGCCTTCCTGGAAGGCGAAGCCGAAATCGTCGAAGCCAGGCACGCTGGCGATATCGCTAAAGGGCATCCACACGCCTTCCCGGGTCACCCGTTTGGTGAAATGCTGAGGGAAGAGGTCGTAATACTTCTGCAACGCCGCGCGAAAACCCCAGCGCGGGTCGAAGCAATACAGCACAAAGCGGAAGTCAGCGCTGCTCGGGAACCTTGCCGTGCCTTGCGTCAGCCCGAAATCATAGGCGATGAAGAACTGCTTCGTGCCGGCGTGATAGACGAGGCGGTATTGGGCGGGGTGGTCCATGTCCAGGCCCAGCGCCAGTCCGGCGCGCTCGTTCCAGACCGCAGCCAGTGGATAGAGCGACATCTTGCCGTTGGCGCCGCAGCGGAGGTTGATGGTGTTGGCAAACTCGCTCGTGCCGCCGATGAGCTGGCTCCGGCGCGCGTCGTCACCCCAGTGCCAGCCGGTGGCGTCCAGCGGCAAGGCGAAGAGGAGGGTGATGGCGCGGTCCCGGCCGGTCGTATCGGTTACGCGGCCTTCGAGGGCAAGATGATCCTTGGCCGGGTGGAAGCTGGCCTCCAGTTTCAAGCCGAGCTCCCTGCAAACCCCGCCAGTGAACGCGTGGACATCCGAGTCTGCCGCGAAGTCGCGTGCCAGGAAGCCGGAAGGAGCCGAAGTGCGCAACTCCTTACCCGCGACTCGCAGCGAAGTGATCGTGCTATCGCGCAGCGTCAGTTTCAAGCCATCGCGCGTGGCGAGGCTGCGGCGGGGGCCCTTCCCATCCGGTTGCGCCAGGATGAGCCCTTGCAGGGTTGCTCCCTGGAACAGGATTGCGCCTGCCGGGGTTGGAACCTCTTCCACCGATGCGTCATCAAACCATGCCTTGCCCGTGTGGCCGCGAAAGAGGCAGTGCAAGGTGAGCGTTTTGACCGGTTTGTCCGGCAGCAACACGAACTCACGGTTCTGCCAGTCGTGCGAGCCACACGTGAAGGTCGCGGTTTGGCCCCAGAGGGAGGTGCCATCCGCATAAATGATGTCCACGTAAAGCGAGTAGCCGTTGTCGGGGCTGCCGGTGACGTTCTCGGCCTTGCTCCAGCCCCGGATGATGAAGGGCGCGATGTTCGTCCGGTTGAGCGTGAGCGTCTGGCTGGCGCCGAACTCGCCTTCGCCTTCTTTGCGCTCGCAGACGACGCACTGCGAGCCGCTGCGTCCTTCCCCTTGTGCGACGCGGAAGCCTTGCTGCCAGGCAAACCAGGGAGCCGGCTTGCCTTGGCGCAGTTCCTCCAAACCACCGTTGGCCAGCAGGGAGGTGCCGGTGCCGTCGGTCTTCACGACCCGCATGACTGGCGTGCCAATTGCGCTGGCCAGGGTAGCCGCGAGGATTAGAACAAAGGATGATCGTCTCCTCATGCCCGGAAGGTTTTCCTCCTGATGCGATGGGGCTGGGCATCCTCTTTGACGTGGAAACCAATTTCGGGTGGAGGCGGTTCTGGAGGCGGGGGAGGAGGGTCGAGAACCCTCATAATGCGCTGGAGGACATCCACGATGGCGGCTTCATGGATGTCCAGCCGTGATGTGAGTTCCTGCTCCAGGGCCGCCAACTTCCGTGCAAGTTGCCGGGTATCGGTGAGGGCAGCACGAATCCTAACAAAAGCGCGAACGACGAACACACTCATATGCACAGCTCGCGCACTCTTCAAAACGTTTGCCGCCATTATAGCTCCGTGTTCGGTGAAGGCGCGGGGCAACGCCGGCGAGAACTTGAGCCGCAGAAGGTGGTCACAATCTGTGACCACCTGCGCTTTTTCCTCCGCGCTGAGCACAAACGTAAAATCGCTCGGGAAACGTGCCGCATTGCGCTTAATTGCCTGGTTTAAGGCCTTGGTGGTGACCCCGTACAATTCGGCCAAGTCGGCGTCCAGGATGACTCTCTGCCCACGGATCGTGAGGATACGCTCGTCCAAGGGCAGGTTCTTCACGAGCCCGAGATCTGGATGCGTGCGGTGCTTTTGGGTTTTCATATCACGGCAGTCTGGCGCCTCGCCCAAGTTTGGTGGTTCCTTTACCACTCAGACAAGGCGGAGAGTTTCAGCGCCTGGCTAGTTGCTTGCTTCCCCGGCGGGTTCGGCACCAGCAGGACGGCGAGGCGGGAATCGCTGATGCCGGCCAGGTGAATCGCCAGCTTTCGGATGCGTTCGTTCTTTGCCTGGCCTTGGGGGTGCGGTGAAGAGGGCAACGGCTGGGCGTCCATGATCTGAAACTTCGCGCCCGCGGGCGAAAGAATCTCCGCGTGGAGCCTCGCGCCGGCTTGGTGGAGATTCGCGGTGCGCCCATCGCCCTCGAGCTTGACGCTGGCCGCGGTGTGCATGAACCACCAAAGCTCGACTGGCTTCTCGGCCTGAATCTCGTCTTGCACCAGCAGCTTGTCGCGGTTCAACAGGGCAATGCCGCGCCAGACGCGGCGAGCATGCTTCGCGTAAGCCGGCGTGAGATCAGCAATGGCGAACGCCCGCTCCGGCTTCGACTCAAAGCGAGTGATCTGTGTGCGGGCCGACGGATCCTGGTCGGGCCCTTCGTCGGGGTTGATGACGAGGGTGTTCTGGCCTTCGGCGCGGAGCCGGTAGTAGTTCCACCGTTGGCTGCCGAAATAGCCCGGCAGGTTGTAATCGTCCGCGCCCAGGTCCACGACCCAGCGCGCGCCCGCCGCGTCGAAGACAAAGCTGCCGAGGTCGAGGTGGCTGTGGTTGGCTTTGTTGTCGCCCGCCTTGAAGCCGACAAAGAGCGCCTGCGGGTTGTCCCAGTCGCTGCGTAGCATGGCGAGTTCGGCGCCGCGGAAATGCTTGTCCAGTGGCAGGCCGGCGGCTGTCGGGCTGGCGCCCGCCGGGTCGAACCAGAGCAAATCCAGGGCGGACGGCGCGGCGGCGCGGCGCTCATACCACGCAAAGACCGGCTGCTGAAACCGGTGTGCCAGCCAGAACATTTGTGGCGGGGAAAGCGCGTGGTCGCTCGCCATCGGCGTAGTTGAAGGTGCGGCCCAGCGGCCCGGTCAGGTAAATCGGGAACAAGCCGGTCTGATCGAACGCGGCCATCCGCGACAATCCGAAATCCGTGCCCAGCGCGGTCTGCAGCCCCGCCAGGAAGACGACATTGTAGAAGGTGGCATAATTCCAATAACCCGGCCCTTCCTTCCACGCTCCGTCCGGCGCGAACTCGGCCATGGCAAGCTGGATGGATTCCAGGGCGCCATGCAGGACCTCGCCGGCGAGCTGCGGTTCGACCTCGGCGAGGGCCAGCGCGCCCATGCCGATGCCGCCGTTGCAGACTTGGTTCCAATTGTGGCGGGACCTGGTCCAGCCACTACGGGCGCGATAGAGCTTCAGCGCAGGCTTGAGCCCCTTCTCCACCATCGCCCGCCGCAACGTGGCGCGCTGCTCGGGTGTCCACACGTCATAAAGCCAGTCGTAGCCGATGGCGAAGGCATGCGTCATCTCGGCGGTGTCGAGGAAATGCCGCGGGTTCCAGTCCGGGAACGCCGCGGCGGCGGCCAGTTCCTGCCACGCGCGCTCCGCGTAGCGCGGGTCTCCATCCAGCCGGTGCAGCAGCGCCAGGGTATAAACCCGGCGCATCACGCGGCGGCTGGTCGCCAGCAGACGCTTGCCATCCGGGATTTCATAGCGTGAAGGCGCGGCGCTCAGAATCTCCTCGGCTTCCGAGCGCAGCTTCGTGTGCCAGGCCTGGAGTTGCGAGTCCGCCGCGACGCGCTGCTTCAGTTGAGCAAAGTCCTCCGCCGCGGCGAGGAGGCGGGGATGCCCCTGGTTGAGACGGGCCAGAATGTTCGTTGCGGGGGGAATCGCAACGGCTGGTTTGGGAGCTTCCGCTCCGGTTAGAGACAACGCCGGAGCGACCAACAGTGGGAAGGCAGTCAGGCTGGCGAGAATAAGCTGGCGTTTCATGTGGTCAGTTCAAACTGGTTCTTCTGCCCGCGCTCCCAGTGGACCTCTTTGGTTACCGGCTGGCGGCCGGGCAACTGGGCCGTGAGGCGATGCGTGCCGTAGAAGGCGCGCACCTTGACCTCACCACGGGCATCCGTGGTCGCCTCTGTCTTTGTCCACCACTGGCCCTTGATGAGTGACATCAGGCGCTCGTAAACCGGCTTGGGGGACATGTCGCGGCGCAGCCAGCCCGCCGCCGCCCCTTGCCACGCCCCGAGGTCGGAAAAGTCCCACCACGTGATCGCCTGCACCGCCGGATGGGCGAACAGCGCGGTGTAGAACTTCGCCGTCAATTCCGCCTGTCGGACTTCGCCCTCGGCGGTGGTTGCCCCCCAGTTTTCCCCCGGCCCCTTCCTTGGGCCGCTCACGATGGTGGTCTCGGTGAAGTGGAGGGGGAGCCCCAGTTTGGCATACGTATCGCACGTCTCCCAGACCTTGCGCAGGGCCCAGACGCCGTCGTGCATGTGGCTCTGGATGCCAACCGTATCGAAGAGCAGCTTGCCGTTGTCCCGCAGGCGGTCGAGGATTCCGTAGCAGGCGGGGTCGAGGCGGTAATCATTGACGAGGAGCGTCGCCTGCGGATTGGCAGCGCGGGCGACCTTGAGATGCTCTGCCACATAGGGAACGGCGCCCAGGGCTGCGGCCCAGTCGGCCATTCTGGTCTTGTTGGGCCTGTCCGCCAGATGCGTTGCTTCATTGACGACGTCCCAGAGGTCAATGCGGCCCTTATAGCGTGAGACAATGTCTCGCACCCGTGCAGTGGAGAGCCGCTCGATCTCCTTAGGATCATCGGGGAGCCAGGCAGGCGAGCCGGCCCGGTGGTCCCAGACCAGCGGATGGCCCTTGCAGGTGATGCCGTGCGCGCGGGTCCAGGCGACGACCTGGTCCGTATATTCGTACATCGGCTGGCCCTGCGCGTGCTCATAGGTGGCCCAATAGAAGCCGAGCGTGCCGTAATTGAGTAATGCCTCGAAACGCTGGCGGTATTCAGCTTCGAGTTCCGGCTGGCCGCAGCGGCCGAACATGAAGAAGTTACAGCCGAAGAGGAAGTCGTGGCGGACTTGTTCGACCTTGACCTTTGCACCCGGGATCGCTTTGCCCTGCGCGTCTCGCACCGTGAGAATGCCCTCACCCTTGCGGTGCTGTTCGATCCGCCCCTTGGTTTGCGCGAGGATGTCGTCGTCGGTCGGCTTGGCCGCCACATTCTCCGCGCACCAGGCGGGATGGCTGAACAGGCAGGCCGTGGTGCCGGCCCCGGCTTTGAGAAAAGTTCGTCGGTTCACCGGCATAGCAAACAGCAAGTGGGCGCATGGCTAAAGCCGAAAATCCTGCGACTGGGTCTATGAGTTCGGCGGACTCGTTCCATCCGATGCGGTCAGACTTGCGGAATCAAAGAAAGGTGGTAAGGTGGCATGGTTACTGAAGGCGCATCAGTACACCGGATAATGGACCGTCTGAAGACCGTTCTGGTGGTGGAAGACAGCCCTCACGACGCTGGGGTGCTGCAGTACGCGGCCGAGAAGGCACCTGCGGGTCTGGCCTTCCACTTCGTGCCAAGCGGCGAGGCGGCGATGGACTACCTGGAAGGAGCCGGTGACTTTGCCAATCGCCAAGCCCATCCGTTACCCGATCTCGTGCTGCTGGACCTTTCGCTTCCGGGGATCAGCGGGGTCGAAGTCCTTTCCTGGGTTCGGCACCATCCCCTGTTGAGTGAGTTGAAGGTGTTCGTGTGGGCCGATGCGGGGGAACAGGAGGTTATTGAGCGCGCCACGCAGGCTGGCGCGAACAGGTTCGTGCCCAAATCCGTCGCGTTCGTGCGGGGCGGGCCGGTAGGGCTGATGAAGGGGATTTCGCAAGCGCTTAACGGTGAAGCCGCTGCCGGCATATCATCGGCGACCAGGCAGCTTTCATCCCATCTGTGAAAAAGGCGGCCCTGCACGGGCCGCCTTCAGTAGTGCCACATCACTCGCCTCCCACCCGAGTGGAATCACAATTGCGAGGTGAACTTATCACTCCGGGTGTCATTTGCTATGGGGTGAACACCCCAGGGCGGAGTTGATGGTTGATAGCACAGAGGGGCAAGCAACCTCGTGCTCGGGCCGCAGCCGCATCCATGCAGTTGGAAATGGGGAGCACGCGCCTCCGGCGTGTGGGTTTGCGGCGTCTCGCCGCAAACACCAGCCCAGCCAACTGAGCTACCAAACGGTGAGAGATCAGTGGAAAGCTGAGGCCAACGGCGGGACGCCGTTGGCAGCAGGCGGGACGCATGCGCTCCCCACACCCCACGGCATCGTTACGGTTCAGCGGCAGGAGAGCCAGCGGCCATAGCGGCCTTCGCGCATATAGGCCCGCTCCGAGCCGTCGGGCAGCACCTCGCAGAGCTTCGGGCCGCGCAGACGATACCGGCGCCGGCAGCGAAGACATTCGTATTCGACGAGGGACAGCTCCTTGGACTCGGACTCCTCCGGCTTGACCACCAACCAATCCTCCCCGGCACGACTTTGCCATTTGCCGGATTGCACCTGCCCGCAGCGGCAGTGGGGCAGGAGCCGGGTTTCGATCTCCCGGGTGGCGGGAACAGATGATTCTGGAGCTGTCATAAATACGCGGCGTTTTGCCGTTAGTTGGTAACACTGCGCGGAAGCGCCAGAAGTTCAAGCTTAAATTAGTGAAACGGTTGAGCGGTGGCCTTGTCCAACTTCGGTATATCTTCGGTGGGCGGCAGCTCAGCAGATGAAACACCAGGAATGCAAAAAAGCTAAGACAGGAACGGTGCTGGCAGTCACGATTGGTACCGGTCTGCTGGGGCTCGCTTTTGCCGCCGTTGTGCCGTTTAGTGCGCAGGAGGCCGTGGCGACGGATTCGCAGTCCGGGCAAGTCGTGACCGCTTACCTGGAGTACCAGGATGTGAATTACAGCTACATGAACTGGGAGGCGCCGGTGGGCACGAGCTCTGGATCGGTCGAGACGGGGCCGGGCTCCAGCCCGGTCGAGGTGATTCGCGGCAAGCTGCAGCCAGGCGGCCGGGGGAGCGATGTGATCACTTTTGCGTGGAACCGCACAGCCAGGAAGCTCCACCTCGACCTGAATCGGAACCGTGATCTGACCGATGACGAGGGCGGGGTGTTTTCGAGCGCAAGCTTGCCCGAAGGCTCGCCTGATCAAACGTTTACCAACATTCACGTCCCGGTCAAGACGGCGGCTGGCAGCCGGCAAATGGTGGTGGATCTCAGTTTTTACGACAAAAACTCGGGGCCTGGTTGCACGGTGGCGCTGCGCTCGTTCTGGCAGGGCAAGGTGAACTTGCAGGGCAAGGAATGGCAGGTAGGGCTGCTGGGAAATTCTTCCAACCAACGCACACCGTTCGAGCGCGGGAATCTCTTGCTGCGACCGTGGGCGGAGCGGGACCAGCCGTTCGACCTGCAGCGCGGCTCGCTGACGGCGTTGCCATTCCCCCGGCGGGTATTCTTTGGCAACAGGGCCTACGAGCTGCAGTGCACCAACGAGGTCCAGGGGGACAGCCTCAAAGTGCGGCTGCAGTTTACGGAACAAAGGCCCAAGCTGGGTGAACTGAAAGTCACGGGGGACTTTGTCGAGCGTGTGACGATGGAGGGGCAACCTTACCTGGTGGTGCTCGACCGACCGGAAGGCATCCTCAAGGTTCCGACGGGCTTTTACAGCGGAATCAAGGTCTACCTGAAGAAGGGGGAAGCCGCGGCGTATCTCGCGGCGTGGATGCCAGATCAAGCCTCGCCGGTCATCGTAAGCGACGAAGGGGTGGGGAAGCTGACAGCAGGCGGGCCGCTGACCAACTCCGCCTGGGTCAATCGCGGAGGAAGATACTTGTGGCTGAACCGCAGATACTTGTGTCTGAACCGCAAATTGGCTGGGGCGGGAGGGGAGTATGAAATGGTGAACCCGGACACCTCGCATCCGCCTGAGTTTACGGTGTATCAGGGCGACAAGAAGCTCGTGGCGGGCAAGTTCAGATTTGGCTGAGGGGGTTACTGCTGGTACTCCTGGCGAGTGCCTCTCACTACCGCCGGCAAACTGAGAGTAGTGGTTTCCGGCGACCTGCGCGGGTTGGGACCGAGGGAAGGCGCGCCGCTGTTGTATGACTGGACGATACCGAGCATCGCGCCGCAGGCCCTGCCGTGGCTGGCGATCTTGGCGTTGCTGATGCTCAAGCCCAACCGCTGCGCCGCGGCTTGGTGGATCTGGGTGCCGCTCGGGTGTGTGGCGGGGGTGGCCAGCGCGCCGACGGCGTTGGGCCTGGTGGAGTTTTCTGAGTTGAACGCGATCGTCCTGGAATGGCCTGCTGGATTGGGGTTCGGTGTCGCCGCGGTGTGGTTGCTGTCGAGTTACCTGGGCTGGAAGCCTCGCTTGCGGGCCCTTGGGGGGATGCTGCTGGCGCAGGTGGTATTCAGTGCCTTGGCGTTTTGGGCCAGAGGCGGCTGGGAGGAGTTCATGGTCGAGATCGTGGAAGGAGTCGGGATGGGCATGGGGGTGAGCGTTCTGGTCATCGCGGTGGCACTCACCCTGGCGGGGCTGGCGTGCCGGGGCCGATATGGGTGGCTGCGGCTGAGCCTTTGGCTGGTCGCGGCGCTCGGGGCAGTATGGCTGTTGGTCGGCGGACCGTTGTTCCCGCTCATCCTGATTCTGCTCCAGAGCAGCGAGTCGGCGCGGGAGATATTCGGCCTCCTGGGGATGGCGGCGGCAATCACGTTTGGTGTGCTGCTGCCCTTCCTGGTGCTGTCCTTCCGCAACGACTTCTACCGGGATCGCCTGAAGAGTCTGCTGCACCTGGGCGGCGAGGCCGCGCCACCCATGACCGCCCCGCCGATGCCACCGGTGCCTGAAGCCGCGGCAGGCTGAACCTTACTCGGCTTTCGCCCGGAGGCGCTGAGTTTCTTTATTCAGCAACGCCGCGATCCGGTACTTGGTGACATAAACCCGCGCCCGGCTCACGCCTAGGCTCCGGGCCACCTTGCCCGCCGGCCATTCTTGCAGAACGTATAAGTCGAAAATCTGGAACTGTTTCTCGTCCACGTTCGCCCGCACCTTCTCCAACGCGCGCTCGAACAGGTCTCTTTTCCACTCTTCCTCCCACAACTCGGTGAGGCGTTCTCCTTCCGGCCCCCGGATGCGCTCGACAGTGCCGGTGCGGTCCGTCTCCCCCGGGCGGCGATGGATCGAGGCGCACTCGGGCTGACGCTTGCGGATTTGGTCGCGAATCCGCCACAGGGTCAGGTTAAACAGCCACGTCTTGAATGAGCACCGTGCCGGATCATACCGGAACTCCGGCAGGTTCCGCGCCACGGTGATGACCGTCTCTTGGACGACCTCCTCCGCCTCGGTCCCGCTCAGCCCGTGTTTGAGGGCGAAACTGAAAATCACCTTGCGGTAGGTGGTGTAGAATTGCTGCCAACTGTCCTGGTTCTCCAGGTCTTTCAGTCGTTCCAGCAAACTGGCGTGGGTCGCCAGCGAATCTGCTCTTTGGAAATCCATACGCGTCGGGATTCTTCCCGGTTTAACGGACGACGCGACGGAATCTTTCAACTTTCTTATTTCACTCGACGGTGATCGCAAAGACGAGCGGGGCGGACTGTCCCGGGCCGGCTCGCAATTCGATGGATTGAACTACTTCACCGCGATGGGCGTCCGGCAGCTCCCAGGTGGTATGGGTCAGGTAGAGCGTCTCTTTTTGTCTGGCCGGGCCGGAGGTGTACCCGGCCCAGGCCAGTTCGGATTGGACCTCGCGCTCCACCTTGGCCCGGGGAGGCGCCCAGACATCATGGAAACGGTCCGAGGTGTACGAGGGCACTTCCTCCGGATTCCGCAACGTCACTGAGTCCGTCACACCACCCGCATAAGTGACGTGATAAGTCGCGGCAATTTCACGGCTCCAGGCGACCCGGCTGGCCGCCTGCAGGAAATGGAGACGCTGACAGACTCGGCCCACCGGAATGGTCACCGAGTTTGTGCGCTTCAGGTGAACGATACCCCGCACGTCAAAGCCCGTCCCACCCAGGACCTGGACCCCGCTGGCCAGCCGCCGGAACGTGATACCTGGCTGCCACGCCGCCGGGGGCTCACCCAAGGGCAGCAGGTAGAACTTGCCAAGATCCAGCATCCCGGACGTGGCCCAGGGCGGACGGGGGAGGATGCGGGACCACCTGGAACTCCCCCGCCAGCACGGCTTGTCGAACTTCCTCGGCCGCCTGCCGGGCATACGCCAGCCGCGACTCCACTGGAATTTCTACTTTCTGCTTCTCGCCGCGCTGGCGCACCGTCGCAGCGGGTCCAATTTCTACTTTCTGCTTTCTACTTTCTGCTTTTTCCTGGCAGCGTTCCCAATGGAATACCGGCCGCGTCCCAGTCCATGGCCGACTCCGCTGCCTGGGCCTGCTCCCGATGCCAGCGCCATCGGTTCGTGTTATCCACGGTGAACTCCGCCGGATGCGCCCGTTGCCGCTCGCCGAGAATCCGCGCGCGTTCTGCTTCATCAACGGGTATCATACCGCCCGTCCCGTCGGGCCGTTGTCCTCCGAGCAAGGCAGCCAGGTCCCGCAACTGGCGCAGCGGCCGCTGCTCCACCGGAAGCTCAAGCTGCGGGTGGTTGGCCAGTGACACCTCGTAGCGGATCGGTCTGGGCGGTCCGGCCAGGGTAAGGGTGGGAACGTTCCAGACGCGGGCGAGCAGGTCCGAACCCTCGGCGATGAGGTATTCGTCGCCGGGGGTGAAGGCGACGCGGCGCAACGGGACCGGATGAACCAGCGAGTGCTGGCCGGTCGGCATCTTCAGCGCGATCCCCTGGCCCGTGATCTCAGCGCTGAGAGTTCGGTCGGCCGAAGCAGCAAGCAGTGGCATCCCCCGCAGTGGCGGGACGGGCAGTGTGTCGTCCTCGATCCGGCTCAGGTCCCACAGCCAGGCCACGCCCTCGCTGCCAATGACCAGCAGTTGGGTCCCGTCCGGGCTGAACCGGCCCAGGGCACCCGGCAAGGGCGGTCCAAACGCCTCCCCGCGGACCACGTCCCAGATTCGCACCGTGCCGTTAGCGGCGCTGGTCGCCAGGTAGCGTCCGTCGGGGCTGAACGCAAGGCGCTGGATGGCAGCCTGGTGGGGAAACGTCGCCAAAGGCTCCGGCAGGTTGTCCAGGTCCCAAACCACGAGGTCCTGCTGGTCTCTCACCGCCGCCAGCCGATACCCCATGGGCGCGAAGCGTGGCTGGGCAAAAAGCGCTCCCAGCTTGAGCGTGTGCGCCACTTGCCAGTCGGTGGTGCGAATCAGCTTCAAGGCGTTCGCGTAGCTTACCGCCAGGAAACGGCTGTCCGGGCTGAACCGTGCGCCATTCGCGCCCGGGCGCTTCGTCGCGGCAGCCACCACCTCACGGCGGGTTCGGAGGTCCCAGATGGACAACTGGTTCGTCCACCCCACGCAAGCGACATAGTTCGTATCTGGGCTGAAATCAATATCGCGGACGTGACCTGGGCGACCCACTTCCAACGGGGGTTTTCGCCCTGGCTCATTCATGCCGGCCGCGGGTGCTTGCTCCAAATCGAACAGCCGGAGCGGCGTATCCAGCCAGGTCGTCGCCAGCCAGCGCCCATGCGCTATGTAGGCCCGATCCGGCGCCGTTAACGGGTCGAACACATAGTGGGCCAAGGTCAGGCTGACCATGCGATACGGTGCCCGGGCGGAGATGAGGTCCACCTCAACTTCAAGCGTGTGGGTGCGGCTGATCTCAAATGGCTCGCGGTAGATTACGCACCCGCCCGCTCCCTGAGACGTTGGCAGCCGCGCACAGGAAAGCACCAGTTGCCCGTTCGTCGTTTGGGACGAGCGCTCCTCCTCCGCAAATGCGGCAAACACCCAGTTGCTCGAGGAGCCGCTCGAAAAATCGTCCAGCACCCGCCAGGGCGGCGGCGGCTTCCCCGAGGGATACCGGCGCAGCCGCACGTTGTCCCAAATGACTTGGCCGGAATTCGTTGGCGAATCTCCCCACGACCCGTTCTCCAGAATCAAGAGGACCGGTCCCCAGATCGGCGCTGCCGGGTTGTCGGTCCCCCCGTCAAGCGCTTCGGCCTTCGGCGTATCAAGAAATTCACCCGCATGGAGGACAGCCCGGTCCCCGGTGGAGCGGCGCACCTCATGTTTCACCAACAACTCCTCGCCTTTGCCAACGAGCTTCAGGCCAAGAGTCAGGTTCTCAAATGCGCCCGCGAAGGCGTCAGACCGGGGATAGGCATACGCCCCTTTGGAGAGGTAGGCAGCGCCCAGCAATTCATTCAGGCCCACGGCGTAACACTCGGCTCCTGCTCCCTGGGCTTGCGTAAAGGTCAGCGGCGCCACGTCCGGCGCCGCCCAATTCCACAGATGCGCTTGCTGTCCCATGGTAACCGTCAGCAGCCGGTCCCCGGACGGCAGGAATTGGCAGAGCGACACCGGGAACTTGTGCGGCAACTGCTGAAGCTGTTTTCCTGAGCGCGTCTCCCACACCCGCACCGACCAATCCTGGTGAGCCGTTGCCACGACCGAGCCGTCCGGGCTGAGATCGGCGGTCACCACCTTGGAACCCGGTGCGGCGAAATGCGCCACCGGCATCGGGCAACGCTGCAGCACGCTGGCGATGCGCACGCGGTGCATCCGCTCGCGCTTCGCGTCTCCCCCCTCCAGTTCCAGCGCGCCCACCAGCCACGGCAGCGCCGCCGCGTAATCGCCCTCGACCATTCGCCGGCTCCCCTCGTTCAGATGCAGTTGGGCCAGGTGCCGGCTCGCGGTCCGCTGCGCCCGCCAGGTCTGCCACCAGGCCGCCGACACCAGCAGCCCAACCAGCAGAGCCCCAACCCCAACCCGTTTCAGCAGGGCCTGATGCCGCTCCAACCGGCGCAGGCGTTTCACCGAATCCCCGCGCTCCAGCAGCGCCAGATCCGCCAGCAAGTCATCCGCCTGGTGATAGCGCCGCGCGGTGTCTTTGGCGCAGGCCTTGAGCAGCACCTCGTTGAACTCGAGCAGCTCCGGCGCATCCGGCCAGGCGCCGAGGCTCGGGGGCAGACGTGGATATTCCCCCCGGTTCAACCCCGTGCCCACCTCATAGAGCAGCTTGCCCAGGCTGTACAGGTCGGCCTGCGGATTGCCGGGCCCTTCGGGCGGCAGGTAGCCCTCGGTGCCCACAATCGAGCGCGAATCGCCCGCCGCCGCCACCAGCCCGATGTCGGCCAGCTTCGGCACCCCGTGGACCAGAATCACGTTCGAGGGCTTCACATCGCGATGGACCAGTGCGCGATCGTGCAGGTGTTTGAGCGCCGAGGCCAGCGCGGTGGCCATCGAGACGCATTCCCGCACCGGCAGCCGTCCCCGGCGTTCCAGCTCCTCCTGCAACGTCCGCGGCACGTAAGAGGCAACGGAAGCCTGACCACTGACCACCGACCACTGACCTCCGACCTCTGTCCTCTGACCACTGCCCTCTGCCTTCTGACCCCTGTCTTCCGTCCTCTGTCCTCCCCCCTCTGCCTGCTGACCACTGATCACTGACGACTGATCACTGATCACCGAGCACTGACCACTACCCTCTCTCTGCCCCGCATCATCGGCCAGCTCGGTGACGTAGAAAAAGTAGCTGTCGCGCCGGCCCACGTGCAGGATTTGCATCAGGTTGGGGTGGGACCTCGAGATGGGCTCATAATTCAGCAGGCCTTCATACTCCCGGGTGAACGGGCGGTCACGCGTGAAATCCTCCCGATGCACGATCTTCACCGCCCGCAAGCTGCCCATCACATTCCGCGCCAGCCACACCGCTCCATACGCCCCGCGGCCAATGCAGCGCAGCAGCTCGTGATCGGGAACCGAGGGAACCGGCGACGCGGGTGGCCCTCGGCCCATCTCCTCGCTGGAGGCAGGTTGTATTCCTGCGTTGGCGGAAGCCTCGCCCGCCTTTCCCTCCGGCTGCGGCTCTGAGGCCGCGGATGTCATAACCTTCAGCGAATAACCTGCGTTGCCCTGGGATTTGCCGCAGAATAGGCCGCCGATCTCGCCAAAGCAAGTCCGGAGTGCATGCAGCCAGCAGCGATTCTGAGGGTGGATTCGAGAAGCTGTAGCCGCCAACGTCAGTTGGCGCTGATCGGGGCTGCGAACGAATAGGGCGCCAAATAATGTCGGCGACTGCAAGTCCGCGGTTTCTTGCATCAGCGCTCAGCAATTCTCATGTTGGCCCAAATCGTGACGTTGGCTGCCGTGCTTTCTATCGGTGCTCATCTGTGTCGATCTGTGCTGGAAATGAGCTGTCACGGCTGAGCCTCGGAGGGAGGTGAACGGGATTCAGGGCGGGCATACCGTCGCAAGTGAGAAGCTGACAGCAAATCTCTTCGTTGCCTTCGTTTGCTTATGTGGATTCGATTCCCCTGGGTAGGCAGGCAGAACATTTCTGTAAGAATCCCAGATCTCATCCGTTTAACCGGTTCAGGCGGCTGGCCCACTGGCGAGCCAGCGCCCGATCCGGGCGGGATGCCCGGACCATAAAACTCAAACAAAGTTGCCGGCGCCAGAGATTCGCAAACGCAGAATGATATGAAAACAATGATACTCGATAAGATATGTAAACCCGGCCACGCGCGTGGCGCGCGATGCAAATCCGCAGCACTCCTGGCCTGCCTGGTCCTGGCCTTAACCTTTCCTGGCACGTGTCTTAAAGCGCAGGTGCCGGAAATCTCGAAGGCGGTCTTGCTCTCCTGGCCGGAGCCGACCCAGGAGCAGATCGTGGTGGGGTCCGATTCCCTCGCTAGCAATGCCGTGTGGACACCGTGGCCGGAGCCGATCTTCAAGCGGTTCGGCCAGATGTGCATGGCGGTGCCGACCACCGCGAGCCAGCAGTTCTTCAAGCCCGTTCCGGGCACGCAGTTCATTGACGACGTCAGCGACTTCCAATTGCCCTACACAAACCGCTGTGCCTACTCGAACTGGACAGGGTATGGTTGGGACTACCTGGTCACGAACGGCACCTATCGCATCGCACGTCAGGGGCCTGGTATAGCGAAGTGGGGCTTTGCCGCGCCCCTCCCGTGGGTTGAGGTCCGTGACTTCACCACCTCAGTGGACATTCTCGACTGGGTGGCCAGCGGCACAAACTGGAACCGCTTCTACCTTGCAGCGCGAGCCGTTTGGACAGGCCCAGGCGGTGGCCCCGCGTACGCCGGCGGACTAAGCTTGAACGATCCTGGCCCTGGAAAGGTCCGGCTCCGGACGATCTGCTTCACCAGCTCTTTCGAAGGAGCCAGCTTCGACTTCCAACAGTACCCACCTCCCTACCGGCTGCAGTTCTCGGGGGTGGGCACCAACATGTCGTCGCGGGTGCTGAGTCTGACGACCGGGCAGATACTTGCAGAAATGAGCGTGACTGATACGAACTTGACGCAGGGGTTCACAACTCTTTTGCCCTATAGCCCCGCGCTCAACGCCTCCGAATCCCACGCTATCACTCTGGACAACTACTTCGTGAGCGGAACAAAGCCGTAACTGAATTTTGGCGAGCCTGCCGGGCAGGGCTTGGGACAGATTGGGTGTGTGGGCAGGCTCGCCCACTACCCGGCCAGGGTCTCGTGAGCTAAAGATGCACTTTCAACAGAAGGCAACGAAGCCAACGAAGCGGCAAAGAAAACCTCTTTGTTCCCTTTGTTTGCTTCTGTGGTTGCGGTTCCGTTTAGTGATGTTTGCAGACCCAATCGTCATTCAACCCGTTTGATCCTGGAGTCAGTTATGATCACACACACTCGTTCGATTATTGCCGTCGGCGTGCTGGCGGCGCTGAGCACACTCACCACCTCTGCTGCAACACTCTATGTCTCGCTCGATAGCCCCGGCCCATCACCGCCCTACACGTCCTGGGCCACTGCGGCCACCAACATTCAGGATGCCGTGCACGCGGCGGGGGCCGGCGACGAGATCGTCGTGACCAACGGCACTTACCACGGCGGGCGGGCGGTGTTTGGACCATGACCAACCGCGTGGCGGTGGACAAGCCGCTGACAGTGCGAAGCGTCAACGGCCCCCAGTTCACGCTCATCCGCGGCTACCAGGTGCCTGGCACGATCAACGGCGATGGCGCGATCCGGTGCGTGTATTTGACCAACGGCGCCAGCTTGTCGGGCTTCAGCTTGACCAACGGCGCCACGCGGACCGTGTTCGACCACCCCACCTACCGCGAATCGAGTGGTGGCGGGTTGTGGTGTGAATCGGCAACGGCTGTGGTTTCCAACTGCACGCTGACCGGTAACTCTGCCTACTACTACGGCGGAGGGGTGTTTGGAGGCACGCTGAACCACTGCAGGCTAACCGGCAACTGGGCTACTTACGGCGGCGGGGCGTATGGGGGCACGCTGAACAACTGCATGCTCAGCGGCAATTCGGCTGAAATCCGGCGGCGGGGCGTGTGGGAGCACGCTGAACAACTGCACACTGATCGGCAACTCGGCCGCCTATGGTGGCGGGGCATCCGGCGTCACGCTGAACAACTGCATCCTCTATTTGAACATAGCTCGGCTGGAGAATGCGAACTATGATTCCGCCAGCACCCTGAGCTACTGCTGCACGACCCCGCTACCTGCCGCCGGCACCGGCAATATTTCCGCCGATCCGGAACTGGCCAGTGCCTCACATCTGAGCGCCTTTTCGCCCTGTCGCGGGGCCGGCAGTGCCCTTTACACAACCGGCACTGACATTGACGGGGAAGTTTGGGCCACTCCGCCGTCCATCGGCTGTGATGAATACCACGCCGGGGCGGTGACGGGTCCACTGAGCGTGAGGATCGCCGCCCCTTACACGAATGTGGTTCCAGCGTGTGAGGTGAGTTTCACCGCGCGGATTGAAGGGCGCACCACCGCGAGCGAGTGGGACTTTGGGGACGGGGCGGTGGTCAGTAACCGGCCTTACGCGACTCATGCCTGGGGGGCGTTGGGAGATTATGCGGTCGTCTTACGGGTGTATAACGAAAGCTACCCAGGCGGAGTGAGCGCGACCGTGACGATGCACGTCGTGGAGCAGCAGGTGCATTACGTTGCGGCTGACAGTGCTAATCCGCTGCCGCCTTACACCTCTTGGGCCACGGCGGCTACGAACCTCCAGGATGCGGTGGACATAGCGAGTGTGGCGGGGTCGTTGGTGCTGGTGGGCAACGGAACTTACGCCACCGGCGGGCGGGCGGTATATGCTACCATGACCAATCGTGTGGCCGTGACCAAGCCGTTGACGTTGTGGAGCGTTAACGGCCCGGGACTAACTGTGATTGACGGAACTGGATCGGTTCGGTGCGTGTATCTGGCGAACGGCGCCAGCTTGTCCGGGTTCACCCTTACCAACGGGCTTGCGGACAACGGCGGTGGGGTGTGGTGCCAATCGGCGACGGCTGTGGTTTCCAACTGCACGCTGACCGGCAACCGGGCTCCCTACGGTGGCGGGGCGTATGGAGGCACGCTCAACAACTGCACACTGACCGGCAACGATACTGACGGCATAGGCGGCGGGGCTTATGGAGGCACGCTCAATAACTGCACACTGACGGGCAACTCGGCGTGGGAGTCTGGCGGCGGGGCGTTTGAGTGCACGCTGAATAACTGCTCTTTGACGGGCAACTGGATTTTCGGCTACGGCGGCGGGGCCTATGGGGGCACGCTGAACAACTGCACACTAACCGGCAACTCGGCTCATTACGCGGGCGGCGGGGCCTATGGGGCCACGTTGAACAACTGCACGCTGACGAACAACGAGGCCCAGTATGGGGGCGGCGCTTACGAGTGCACGCTCTACAACTGCACGCTGACCGGCAACTCGGCAAATGATTATTTTGACGGTTATGGCGGTTATCATTCGGGCGGCGACGGCGGCGGGGCTTACGCGTGCACCCTCTACAACTGCACACTGAGCGGCAACCGGGCTAGCTCTCCGTACGACCAACACACCGGCGGCGGGGCGCATGGGAGGCACGCTGAACAACTGCACGCTGACCGGTAACTCGGCTTGCTGGGGCGGCGGCGGGGCGGCTTTTGGCACCCTGAACAACTGCATCGTCTATTTCAACACTGCACCGAACGGCGCGAACTACTACTACGGCAGCCTGAGCTATTGTTGCACAACACCTATGCCGACGACCGGCGTCGGAAACATCGCCGCCGACCCGCGCTTCGTAAACCCCGCTGCCCGCGACTTCCGCCTGCGCCCGGACTCGCCCTGCATTGATGCGGGCACGAACCTGACCGGACTCATCTCCACCGACATCCTCGGCCTCCCGCGCCCCATGGACGGCAACAACGACGGCATTGCCCGGTTCGACATAGGCGCTCACGAGTTCAATCCCTATCGGTTCGAGCCGGCGCTGCAAATGGGTGTGGACGGCTTTCAATTCACGGTGCGGGGTGAGCCCCGCCGGTCCGTCCGGATCGAGCGGAGTCCCGACCTGGTGAACTGGGAATTTGCCGGCCAGGTGCCCATCCCCGCCAGCGGCCAGACGCTGATTGATCCCGCCGCCACCACCGAACTGCGCCTGTTTTATCGGGTCATGCGGTACGTGAGGCAGCTATGCACTTTCAACAGAAGGCAACGAAGCCAACGAAGCGGCAAAGAAAACCTCTTTGTTCCCTTTGTTTGCTTCTGCGGATTCAATTCCATCTACCCGCTCGCCCAAACCCAATCGTCATTCAACCCGTTTGATCCTGGAGTCAGTTATGATCTCACACACTCGTTCGATTATTGCCGTCGGCGTGCTGGCGGCGCTGAGCACACTCACCACCCCTGCTGCGACACTCTATGTCTGGCTCGATAGCCCCGGCCCGTCCCCGCCCTACACGTACTGGGCGACCGCCGCCACCAACATTCAGGATGCCGTGGACGCAGCGGTGGTCGGCGACGTGATCGTCGTGACCAACGGCACTTACGCCACGGGCGGGCGGGCGGTGGTTGGCACCATGACCAACCGTGTGGCGCTGTACAAGCCGGTGACGGTGCGGAGTGTCAACGGCCCGCAGTTCACGATCATCCGCGGCTACCAGGTGCCTGGCACGATCAACGGCGATGGCGCGATCCGGTGCGTATATTTGACCAACGGCGCCAGCTTGTGCGGGTTCACCTTGACCAACGGGTCCGCTGGGATTCTGGCGACGGCGGCGGGGTGTATGGTGTAATCTGCTACTGCTGTGGTTTCCAACTGCGTGATGGTGGGCAACTCAGCTCACGTACGGCGGCGGGACGTATGGGGGCACGCTGAACAACTGCACACTGACCGGCAACTCGGCTTCCGTGCTCGGCGGCGGGGCGGGTAATGGCACGCTGAACAACTGCACGCTGACCGGCAACTCGGCTAACGATGGCGGCGGGGCGTATGGGGGCACGCTGAACAACTGCACGCTGACCGGCAACTCCGCCGATGAGGCTGGCGGCGGGGCGTATTATGGGCACGCTGAACAACTGCACACTGACCGGCAACTCGGCTGGATTCAGCGGCGGCGGGGCCTATTGGCGGCACGCTGAACAACTGCATCGTCTATTTCAACACGGCCCCGGGTGCCGCCAACTACTGCGGCTCCACCTTGAGCTACTGCTGCACAACGCCGATGCCGGCGGGCGGCACCGGCAACATCACGCTCGATCCTCAACTGGCCAGCGCTTCGCACTTGAGCGCCACCTCCCCCTGTCGCGGGGCGGGCAGCGCCGCCTACGCGTCCGGCACTGGATATTGACGGCGAACCGTGGGCCGACGCCGCCTTCCATCGGCTGCGATGAATACCATGCCGGAGCGGTGACGGGGCCGCTGAGCGTGGCGCATCGCCGCTGCTTACACGAATGTGGTGCCGGGGTGTGAGGTGAGTTTCACGGCGCTGATTGAAGGGCGCACCACCGCCAGCGAGTGGGACTTTGGGGACGGGATCGCGGCGACCAACCGGCCTTACGCGACTCACGCCTGGGCGGCGTTGGGAGACTATGCGGTTGTCTTGCGGGCGTATAACGAAAGCTACCCGGGCGGGGTGAGCGCGACCGTGACCGTGCATGTGGTGGAGCAGCGGGTGCATTACGTCGCGGCTGCCAGTGCCAATCCGCTGCCGCCTTACACCTCCTGGGCCACGGCGGCCACGAACATACAGGATGCGGTGGACGCAGCGATGCGGCGGGGGCGTCGTGCTGGTGACCAACGGAGTGTACGCCACCGGCGGGCGGGCGGTTATGGACGATGACCAACCGCGTGGCGGTGAACAAGCCGCTGACGGTGCGGAGCGTCAACGGCCCGGGTACGTGATCAAGGTGCAGGCCCCGGACGACATGGGATGGCGCGGTTCGGTGCGTGTATCTGGCCAACGGCGCCAGCTTGTCCGGGTTCACCCTGACCAACGGGGCACGACTGAGCGATGAGCGGCGGCGGCGTGTGGTGCGAATCGGCCACGGCCGTGGTTTCCAACTGTGTGCTGACCGGCAACTCGGCCGTGGGTCCGGCGGCGGGGCTTACGGTGGCACGCTCTACAAGTGCAGGCTGACGGGCAACTCGGCCGCTTGGGGCGGCGGAGCGTCTTGCAGCACGCTCAACAACTGTGTGCTGACTGGCAACTCGGCTTCATTTTCTGGTGGTGGGGCGGAAGTCTGCACGCTGAACAGTTGTGTCCTCACGAGCAACTTGGTCTGGGAGTTTCTTTTGGAGAGTCCTCTTACGGCGGCGGGGCGTATGGGGGCACGCTGAACAACTGCGTACTCACGGACAACACGGCTGAACACGGCGGCGGGGCGTATGCAGGCATATTGAACAACTGCGTGCTGATCGACAACTCGGCTGCTCGCGGCATGGAACGGCCGGGGTGGCGGAGTTGCTGGCGGCACGCTGAACAACTGCACGCTGACCGGCAACTCGGCCAACCGGGAAGGCGGCGGGGCGTATTCTAGCACTCTGAACAACTGCATCCTCTATTTCAACACTGCACCGTGGGACGCGAATACTGCTACTGCACCCTGAATTATTGCTGCACGACGCCGCTGCCAAGCGGGGCGGCAACATCGCTGCCGACCCGCGCTTCCTAAACGCCGCTGCCGGGACTTCCGCCTGCGCCCCGACTCGCCCTGCATTGATGCGGGCACGAACCTGACCGGACTCATCTCCTTCGACATCCTCGGCCTCCCGCGCCCCATGGACGGCAACAACGACGGCATCGCCCGGTTCGACATCGGGGCTTACGAGTTCAACCCGTATCGGTTTGAGCCGACGCTGCAGATGAGTGTGGACGGCTTCCGGTTCACGGTGCAGGGCGAGCCCGGCCGGTCCGTCCGCATCGAGCGCAGCCGCGACCTGGTGAACTGGGAATACGCCGGCGAGGTGCCCATCCCCGCAAGCGGCCAGACCCTGATTGATCCCGCCGCCACCACCGAACCGCGCCTGTTTTATCGCGCCATGCGGGTGCCGTGAGGAAGACTATGAGCTTTCAACAGAAGGCAACGAAGTTAACGAAGGGGCAAAGAAGGCCTCTTTGTTCCCTTTGTCTGCTTCTGTGGACTCAATTCCATTCACCCGTTCCCCCAAACCCAATCGTCATTCAACCCGTTTGATCCTGGAGTCAGTTATGATCACACACACTCGTTCGATTATTGCCGTCGGCGTGCTGGCGGCGCTGGGCACACACACTACCTCTGCGGCGACGCTCTATGTCTGGCTCGATAGTCCCAGCCCATCACCGCCCTACACGTCCTGGGCGACCGCCGCCACCAACATTCAGGATGCCGTGGACGCGGCGGCGGCCGGTGACGAGATCGTCGTGACCAACGGCGTTTACGCCACCGGCGGGCGGGCGGTGGGGACGAAGGTTGATCAACCGCGTGGCGGTGGACAAGCCGTTGACGTTGCGCAGCGTCAACGGCCCGGAGGTCACGATCATCCGAGGCGACCAGGTGCCGGCAGACAACGGCGACGGCGCGATCCGGTGCGTGTATTTGACCAACGGCGCCAGCCTGTCCGGGTTCACCCTGACCAACGGGGCGACGCGGCACTGGTCGGGAACTACGACGAACGCGAGCGAATGGCGGTGGGGTGTGGTGTGAGTCGACCAACGCAGTGCTCACCAACTGCGTGCTGACCGGCAACTCGGCTACGATTGCGGCGGCGGAGCTAGTGGAGGCACGCTGAACAACTGCACGCTGACGGGCAACTCGGCTTCTGCCGGCGGCGGGGCTTATGGCGGCACGCTCAACAACTGCACGCTGACCGGCAACTCGGCTTACTACGGCGGCGGGGCTGACGCGTGCACCCTTTACAACTGCACGCTGACCGGCAACGAGGCTTTTGGCTACGACGACTATAGCGAATACACCGGTCAAGGCGGCGGGGCCTGCTCGTGCACGCTCAACAACTGCACGCTGACCGGCAACTCGGCTAATGGCGGCGGCGGCGGGGCGGCTGGTGGCACGCTGAACAACTGCACGCTGACCGCCAACTCGGCTAGTGGCGGCGGCGGGGCGTCTGGTGGTACGCTCAACAACTGCATTGTCTATTTCAACACGGCGCAGGGGGCGAATGCGAACTATGATTCTGCCAGCACCCTCAACTACTGCTGCACGACCCCGCTACCTGGCGGCCGGCACCGGCAATATTTCCGCCGATCCGCAACTGGCCAGTCGCCTCACATCTGAGCGCCTTTTCCCCCTGTCGCGGGGCCGGCAGTGCCGCTTTACGCAACCGGCACTGACATTGACGGGGAAGCTTGGGCCACGCCGCCTTCCATCGGCTGTGATGAATACCATGCCGGAGCGGTGACGGTCCATTGAGCGTGATTATGCCGCCGTGTACACCAATGTGGTGCCAGGGTGTGAGGTGGGTTTTACCGCGCGGATTGAAGGGCGCACCACTGCGAGCGAGTGGGACTTTGGGGACGGGATCGTGGTCAACAACCGGCCTTACGCGACTCATGCCTGGGCGGCATCGGGAGATTACGCGGTCGTCTTGCGGGCGTATAACGAAAGCTACCCGGCGGGAGTGAGCGCCACCGTGACGGTGCATGTGGTTGAGCAGCGGGTGCATTACGTTGCGGTTGACAGTGCTAATCCGCTGCCGCCTTACACCTCTTGGGCCACCGCGGCTACGAACATCCAGGATGCGGTGGACGCCGCGAGTGTGGCGGGGGCGTTGGTGCTGGTGAGCAACGGGGTTTATGCCGGCGGTGTGATGGCCGATGAACAACCGCGTAGCGGTGGCCAAGTCAGTGCGTGCAGAGTGTCAACGGCCCGCAGTTCACGGTCATCAATGGGGCCGGCACGAATGCGGTGCGTGTATCTGGCGAACGGGGCCAGCTTGTCCGGGTTCACCTTGACCAATCGGGGTTGCTGGCAGTGGCGGCGGAGTGTGGTGTGAATCGGCCACGGCTAGCTGACCAACTGTGTGCTGGTCGGCAACTGGGCTTATCTCCGGCGGCGGGGCTGATGGCGGCACGCTGTACAACTGCACGCTGACCGGCAACTCGGCTTCCGATGGCGGCGGGGCGTATGGAGGCACGCTCAACAACTGCACGCTGACCGGCAACTCGGCTGAGTACGGCGGCGGGGCGTACGAAAGCACCCTGAACAACTGCACGCTGACCGGCAACTCGGCGCACGCCCTGCGGCGGCGGGGCTACTGCATCGCACCCTCCACAACTGCACGCTGACCGGCAACACGCTTACGAGGCTTCTGCGTGGGCTGGGGGCTACGGCGGCGGCGGGGCATATGGGAGCACGCTCTACAACTGCACGCTGACCGCTGGCAACTCGGCGGGCTACTCGGGCTGGCGGCGGGGCGTACTGGAGGCACGCTGAACAACTGCATCGTCTATTTCAACAGTGCCCGAACGGCGCGAACTACTCGCCGACAGCACCCTGAACTACTGTTGCACGACGCCGCTGCCCACCGACGGCGTCGGCAACATCACCACCGACCCGCGGTTCGTGAACGCCGCGGCCGGCGACTTCCGCCTGCGCCCGGACTCGCCCTGCATTGACGCGGGCACGAACCTGACTGGACTCATCTCCACCGACATCCTCGGCCTCCCGCGCCCCATGGACGGCAACGGCGACGGCATCGCCCGGTTCGACATGGGGGCTTACGAGTTCAACCCCTATCGGTTTGAGCCGACGCTGCAACTGAGCGCCGGACGGCTTCCAGTTCACCGTCTGTGGTGAACCCGGCAGGTCCGTCCGCATCGAGCGCAGCCGCGACCTGGTGAACTGGGAATATGCCGGCCAGGTGCCGATCCCGGCTCGGCGGCCAGACACTGATTGATCCCGCCGCCACCACCGAACCGCGGCTGTTTTACCGGGCCATGCGGGTGCCGTGAGGAGACTATGCAGCTTTCAACAGAAGGCAACGAAGCTAACGAAGGGGCAGAGAAAACCTCCTTGTTCCCTTTGTTTGCTTCTGTGAACTCACTTCCATTTACCCGTTCGCCCAAACCCAATCGTCATTCAACCCGTTTGATCGTGGAGTCAGTTATGAGCAGGAACGATGCGATGGCGCAGGGAAAGGAAGGCAGCCACCGCCAGCAGGACGCGGTAGTCCGGCGGCGTGGTGCGGGGGCCCTGAGCGCGTTGGCGCTTGGGTTCACCCGCGGAGCGCACAGTACGCATATCGCGCACCAAGAACCCATTTATCAGTCTTACTGCAAGTTGCGGTCATTCAGGGGGGCTGTGCCTTGCAGTAACTCAAATCAAAACCAATCCCCCTGAAGGAAAGAGAGTCAAATTATGAAAAAGAAGCTCCTATTAGTCGTCCTCCTTGTCGTGGCAGCGCCAGCCTTGTGGCTGGGCTCCGGCGGGAGTCCAAACTGGGCAGACCAAAACCAAGCCCTGGGCCAAAAGCTGGCCGGGGGTTGGCTGGCCACCATTGAAATACCCAGCTTCGGCATAACCGCTGAAGTTCTGTTAAACCTCAACGCGGATGGCTGCCTGGTTATGAGCGGCCAACTCCTTAACCCCTTTTTTGGTGGCTTAGGGATGAACACTACCGCCCACGGCACCTGGAAGCGGACCGGCCCCAACGAGATCGAGGCCCACGCCCTGCTGTTTGAACAGAATGACAGCGGGATGACCTACGTCTACGAAAAGGGGCGATTTCATCTCACCCTGAAGGAAGGCGGGACCCTTTTGGAGGGCCCGATGGAGATCAACCTGATCATGGTCAAAGATGTCACTCCAGTACCCGATCCGCTCGCTCCGGTGCCTTCTGGCGACTGGATCCCTGCCAGGATCACCGCCCGACCGGTCTGGTTCCCCTCAGACCTATAAGCCAGTAAAGATTTGCGCCGATGGCCACCAGAGACATTGAAGAATGAGCGATGGTTGGTTCAAGGTCTTGAGGATCATCTCCGCCTGGGCCGAGAGGGACAACGGACAACGGCTGAGGGTGAAAACCCGGCTTGGGCGGCGTCATTATTGCATCGGCTCTGGTAGGCGCAGCGCGATGCTGGATTTCCGCGGGAAGTTCCAGCCCCCCTGCCGGGGCGCCTGCATCGGTTTGGGATCTGTTCCGGGGATGCGCCGACGCTGCACCTGGGCGCGAGCGGCTTCCAATTCACCGGTGTGCGGCGAACCCGGCCGGTCCGTCCGCATCGAGCGCAGCCGCGACCTGGTGAACTGGGAATATGCCGGCGAGGTGCCCATCCCGGCCAGCGGCCAGACGCTGATTGATCCCGCCGCCACCTCCGAACCGCGCCTGTTTTATCGGGCCCTGCGGTTCCCGTGAAGTGGGCGCAAGGGAAAAGATGAGGGAGGAAACTTGGTAGCTGAAACTATGGAACAAGCTCGGCTGAGGAGTACCTGCTCCTGCTGGTAGTGAAACGAATTAGTGTTGGCTTTGTCTAACAGGGCTGTATGGTCGGTGGGCAGCGGCGGGTCGGATGATGAACGACGGTGAATCATAATGAAAGACCGACAACTCAGGAGACTTGCGGCGGGCATGGCGACGGCGGCTCTGATGGTTTGCGGGCTGCGCGAGCCGGCTTTGGGCGCCGATGTCGCGCCGGTTGTGCCGGAGGCTGAGGGGGAGGCGGATTCGGCGGCAGCCCAGGCCGTGACCGTTGACCTCGACTACCGGGAAGTCGGCTACAGCTTCATCAACTGGGGCCTGCCGATGACCACGAGGTCTGAGGCGTTCAAGAAGGAACCGAGGTTGAGCCAGAGCAAGGTGATTCGCGGCACAGTGCGCCTGGGCGGCCCGAACCAGGAGACCGGCTTTCGCCTGGGACCGGGCGGCGGGGAAACTCTACCTGGACCTGAACCGGAACCTGGACCTGACGGATGATCCCGGCGGGGTGTTTTCGTGCCGGGCAGGTGCCCGGGACTACTACCAGACGTTCACCAACATTCACCTGCCGTTCAAGACGCTGGCCGGCGCCCGCGAGGTGCTGCTGGACCTCAGTTTCTACTCCTACGGGCAGCCGAATTGCAGCGCGGCGATGCGATGGTTCTGGGAGGGCAAGGTGACCTTGCAGGGCGAGGAGTGGCAGGTGGGCCTGATCGAGAACAGTCTAAACCAGTCGCCGTCGTTGGAGGCGAGCAACCTGTTGCTGCGGCGCTGGGCCGAGCGCAATCAAGCCTTCAGCGGCCAGCTCTCCAGCGAGTCGTCGGCTGCCTTTCCGTTCTCCGAGAAGCTGTTCTTTGGCCAGCGGGCCTACCGGTTGAAGCGCGCGGACCTGGCGCAGGGCGACAAGCGCCGGCGTGCGGCTGCGGTTCGCGGAACAGCGGCCCAAGTTGGGCGAACTGAAGATCACGGGCGATTACGTGCACCGGGTGACGATGCAAGGCCAGCCGTACCGGGTGGTCATTGACCAGCCGGCCGGGCTGGTCAAGGTCCCGACGGGCAGCTACAGCTCGGCCAAGGTCTGGTTGAAGAAGGGCGAGGTCGAGGCGTCACTCGAGGAGCGGGGACGGTCTTCAGTGGGACGGATCACCATAGACGAGAAAAGGCCGGCGGTGCTGGTGGTGGGCGGGCCGCTGACGAACTCGGTATCCATCAGACCGCCGGGGCAAGTACCTGTCGCTGAACTACCAGTTGCTCGGGGCGGGAGGGCCGTATCAATTGGCGAACCAGGACCGTTCGCATCCGCCGGAGTTTACGGTGTATCAGGGCGACAAGAAGGTCGGGTCGGGCAAGTTCGAGTATGGCTGAGGCAGCACCTGCTCGTACTCATGGCGAGTACCTCTGACGACGGCGGGCAAGCTGAAGGTGGTGGCCTACGCCGACCTGGGCGGGCTGGGATCGAAGCAAGGCGCGCCGGTCGTTTATGACTGGGTGGCGCCGAGCGCGATCCCGCAACTTCTGCCCTGGCTGGGGATCCTGGCGCTGCTGCTGCTGAAACCCAACCGCTGCGCGTCGGCCTGGTGGATTTGGGTCCCGCTCGGCCTGTGTGGGCGGGTTGACCGTGGTGCCCCAGTCGGCTGTGGGCTTCATGCCGTCCTCGCAAGCTGAGATATTCATGGGGTTTATCAGCGCTTTGGGGTTCGGCCTGGCGGCGGTGTGGCTGGTGTCGAGTTACCTGGGCTGGAAACATCGGATGCTGGCCTTGCTGGGGATTCTGCTGGGGCTGGGGGTGGTCAGTTTCCTGGTTTGTCTGGTGACGCAAGACATGGGGCGCGAAATGCTGCAGGTGGGGAGTTTTTCTGGCGGCGAGCGCCGGCGTGATTTCCGTTGCGCTGACGCTGGCCGGGCTGGTCTGCCGGGGCCGCTACGGGTGGCTGCGGCTGACCTTGTGGCTGTTGGCAGCGCTGGCTGTGCTCTGGCTGCTGGTGATCGGGCCGTTCTTCTTGGTTGCGATGATCTCAAGCCGGGCGACGTCCCCTTGGGGGCGTTATTCGCGATCGTGGGGGCGGCGGTCGGTATCACGTTCGGCGTGATGCTCCCGTTCCTGGTGCTGTCCTTTGTCAACGGCTTCTACCGGGAGCGGCTGAAGGGTTTGTTGCACCTGGGTGGCGCAGCGGCGCCGCCGATGATCACCCCGCCGCTGCCGGCCGTGCCTGAGGCCGCCGGGGGCTGAAACATCTCCATGCAGAAGGAAACCACAGATGGACACAGATGAACACAGATTCTTAGGGCCGGGCTCGGGTCTGGCTTCGCTTTGCTTTGCTTTGGGTCAGTGTCCGGTGATCGAACTCTCGACAGGGAAGAGGGCAGTCTTGGTAGTTCCTATCTGTGTTAATCTGTGTCCATCTGTGGTTGTATTGAGTTTTCACGGCTGAGAAACAAATGCGGATGGGCGGGGTTGATATTTTGGGCGAAGGTTTGAATAGCAGCAGGCCCCGGGTGGTCAGAAGGGTGGGGTGCGTGATTGCGTTAGAAACACGGTCAAGTTAACTGAAAGGCCCGTTTATATGAAACTGTTCACGAGGATGATGCAGTGGTGCGCGCTGGCCGCGATGGCCGCGGCAACGACAGCCTGGGCGCAGAAGGAGCAATGGCTGGATTACCAGATCAACCGCGAGGGCCGAGGCTATCGCTACCTCAACGTCAGCACCAACCCCCCGCCCAACGTCAAGCTGCCCAAGTTCAACTCCCAGCCCTATTTCGCGCACTGGACCACGCCGATGGACCCGGCCGGACGTTGGCTGGCCTGGACCGCACCAAGAAGTCCGGCCTCTACGACCGCGTCTATTTCGACACCACCGGCAACGGGCGACTGGATGACAAGACCGCCGTCGGCACCATCCGCAGCGACCAATACAGCGCCTACTTCGAGCCGGTGCGCGTCGTCTTCAAGGGCGAGGATGGGCCGGTCACGTATCACCTGGGCTTGCGCTTCTCGCAGTATTCGCAGGGCGACGTGAACTTCTATGCCTCTTCCGCCGGGTCTTACGCCGGCAAAGTGGATATCGGCGGCAAGAAGCGGCGCGTCGAGCTGATTGATGAGAACGTCAACGGCACCTTCAACGACCGCGGCGCCGAGATGAGCGACTCCGACTGCGTCGCGGTCGAGGGCGACAAGCTCGGCCAGCGTTACCTGGGCAAGCTGCTGGAGGTGGACGGGCAGTTTTACGAAATCGAGGTGGCTCGCGACGGCGCGTTCCTCAAGCTGAAGAAGGCGGAGAACGTCGAGCTGGGCAAGGTGCGCGTGCCGGAGACCATCACCGAGTTCGTCGCCTTTGGGCCGAACGGGCATTTCATGCGCAAGCCGGCCAAGGGCGAGTTCACCCTGCCCGCCGGCAAGTATCGCATCGAGCAATGGAAGATTAACCGCAAGGACGACAAGGGCGCGGCCTGGGAGCTCAGCGCCTACGGCTTCAATGATTCCGCCAAGTTTGAGGCTGCGGCCGCCAAGCCGGTCTCGCTCGAGATTGGCGAGCCGATGCGGGCCGTGATGGAGGCCCAGGAGCCCCCCACCCGGCCGGGGGCGCGCGAGACGCCCAAGCAGCTTTCGTTCAGTCTCCAGTTTAAGGGCCGCTACGGCGAGACCTTGCAGATCATGAAGGGCAACCAGCGACCCAAGGGGCCGCGCCTGACGCTGACCAGCCTCGACGGCACTTATCGTTACACCAACACCTTCGAGTTTGGGTGAGGTGGCGTATGTTCGCTCTCATGGCGAGAGCCCAAAACGGTCAAACGTCCGGTTATTGCCACCGTCGGCTTTGCCAGCCCCTTCCAGTTGCTGACACGCCAGCTGACGCTCAAGCCCAGCGGCCGCAAGCCGCCCGAGCTGGGGCCGAAAGTGCGCGTGGAAGCGGTGCACCTGAACCCGGCCGGCGACGAAACGGGCCTGGCGGCGCTCATCAAGCGGCCCGGCCTGCGCGACACGGACCGGGACGGTTTGCTGGAGCAGGACACCGCCCCGAAGAACATGTGGCGCGGCGCCTGCGCCACCAACCTCAGCCTGGAGTTCGAGCTGCCTGAGCCGGTGGCGCTCGGGGCCATCGAGGTGTGGAATTACAACGCCGAGTGGCAGACCGGCGACGGCGTGCGCAAGGCCGATGTGGCTGTGTCGCCCGATGGCACGACCTGGGAAACGGTGCTGCGCGGCGCCGAGTTCGCCGAGGCCGAGGGCATCGCCGATTATGACGAGCCGATCCAGTTGAAGCTCAAGGGCGCCACGGTCCGCAAGGTCCGGTTCGAGAACATCGTGCCGTGGAATGGCAAGGGCAAGGTGGGCCTCAGCAAAGTCGTCTTCCACCAGGCCGCCGGCCCGCAGGCCGGGCCGCGGACGCCCGAGGACGGCGTCACCGGCATCAGCATCGGCAAGCCCGCCCTCGAATGGGTCGCCGGGCAGGGGGCCGCCGAGCACCGCGTTTACCTCGGCACGGCTGCCGACAACCTCGCCCTCGTCGGCACGACCAAAGACCCGCGCCTGGAGGCGCCGGCATTGAAGCCGGATGCCACTTACTTCTGGCGGGTGGACGCCGTGCAGGCGGACGGGCGCGTGGTGACCGGGCGCGTCGCGCGCTTCGGCACCACCGGGCTCGTCGCCTGGTGGAAGCTCGATGAGACCAAAGGCACGAAAGCCGAGGACGCCAGCGGGCATCAGTTCACCGGCAACGCCGTCGGCCGGCCCAACTGGGCGCCGGACCAGGGCCGGATCGGCGGCGCGGTGGAGTTCGACGGTCGCACTGGCTTCATCAACTGCGGCCGGGCGCCGGAATTCGACTTCCGCGACGGCGATGACCGTGGCGGCCTGGGTCAAGGTGCGCGAGTTTAACAAGACCTGGCAGGCGATTGTGACCAAGGGTGACAATGCCTGGCGGCTCCAGCGGCAGAAGGACACCGGCATGGTCACCTTCAGCTTCAACACCGGCGCCGATGAGGAGCGCGCCGACAAGAACCTGGTCAGCCTGGTCTCGAAGCGGAAGGTGGATGACGGCCAGTGGCACCATTTGGTGGGCGTGTCGGATGGCCGCCGCGCCGCGCTTTACGTGGACGGCGAACTGGAAGACTCGGCCGACGCCAAGCCCATCGCGCGCAACAACGCGCCGGTGATGATCGGCTGCATCTCGACCGCCTACGAAAGGCGCTTCAACGGCTGGATAGACGACGTGCGCCTCTACGGCTACGCCTTGAGCGAGGCGGACATCAAGGCGCTCTACCGTGGCAACGGCGAGACAGCCGAGGCGGCGAAGTAGATTTACAGCGAAGCCGCGAAGGCAGGTCCGCCGGGAGGGCGAGCGTCCTCGCGAGCCCAAACTTCTCTGGAACCGTGCGGAACTCAGGGTTCGCGAGGACGCTCACCGTCCCGGGAGTGGGGCGGCAAGCCACCGCGGGCGTAGCGCAGATTTGCAATCTGCTGTATCGCCGACTTGCAGTCGGCAGGGTGTGGCTCCGTTCGAGAGCGCTGGGAATGTCGGACCCGCGGCAGAATGGAATTCTGCGAAACAGCAGAGTGCAACTCTGCGCTACTCGGGTTGCGGCTCGGCGGTGCTGCGCTGCAGGGTACGCCAGGGCGATGCCGCGCCCGGATCAAGCTTAAGATTACGCGGGAGACAGGACGGAAGACAGAATACCGACTTTATGCCATGAGAACACTTCGACCTTTTACAGTATTACTGGGCGTCGCGCTGGTGCTCGGCAGCTTCACGGAGGCCCACTCGGCGCAGCGGCTAGCGAGCACGGTCCGGCGCTTGTCCGGCACCGAAGGGCAAACCGCCACCAACACCGCCAAGACCTTCCGCATCGCCGGCACCGCCGTGAACGCCGACGGCAAACCCGTGGCCGGCGCGGTCATCGAGTGCTACCAGCAGCCTGACCCCACCAGATGGTCGTTCGGCGGTGAGGACATGGAGGTCAGGCACCGCGCCACCACCGGAACCAACGGCGCGTTTGAATTCCGGGTTTCACGTGACACGACCCTGCTGTTCGCGCGCAAACCGGGTCTGGCGGCCACGTGGAGCCTATACTTGAATGTGACCAAAGACACAACGGACGAGCGGCTGGTTCTCACCCCGCCCACCACGCTCACCGGTGTGGTAGTTGATGAAGCGGACAAGCCGGTCGCCGACGCCGAGGTGTGGGTTTCCTACGCCTTCATCGTAAGGGAGAAGGAAGAGGGTCGCACGTCGTACAGCTACCTGAGCCCCAAGCCGGGGCGCGACTGCTTTTCCACCCGGACAGCGGCCGACGGCAAGTTCGTGATCCAGGGCTTTCCCACGAATGCTGCGGCCGACTTTGGGGTTGCGAAACCCGGCAAGGTTCTGCGCCAACCCGAGCGAGATGGCATTAGCCCCGAAACGATGCGGTACCAGCCAGGACAGCAGGACGTTAAGCTGGTCGTCGAGCCCGGCAGTAGCATCGAGGGCAAGGTCGTGGCCCAGGAAACCGGCCAGGCTCTCGCCGGCGTGAGGTTGTGGGCGGAGGGCCGGTCGCCCGGCAACTTATCCCCTTGGAACCGCGAACCGGGTCAATCCGGCGTCGATGGCACCTTCCGGCTGGCGGACCTGGCCGCCGGCAGCTACCAGATTCGCGCCACCTTCGGCACTAACCAGCTCCCGGAATGGGTTGCGGAAACCGTGTCGGCGACGGTGGAGAGCGGCCAGACGGCCAGCGACGTGAAGATCACGGCCACCCGGGGCGGCTTGCTCGAGGTAAGCGTGCTGGGCAAAGTGGATCAGCAGCCCATCGCTGGCGCCGGCATCAGCGCTTACAAACCAGGTTACCAGACCAGCTCTGGCTCCGGGTCCAATGGCCTCGCCGTCCTGCGCCTGCCTCCGGGCGAGTACAAGGTGTGGGCCAACAAGGACGACTCCCGCTCCGAGCAGTCCGACGCGACGGTGGAGGCTGGCCGGACGAACCGCCTCCAGATCGAGTTGAGCCCGCCGCCGAAGATCACCGGTGTTGTGCGTGATCCAACCGGGACGCCCGTTCCCGGCTTGCAGTTGTCACTTTTGCCCAACTTGGGCCGCAGCGAGGGTGAAATCAAAACCGACGCCAAAGGCCGGTATGAATTGTCCTGGGATCCCCAACAGTATGGACGTTCAGACCAAACGTTTTGCCTAATTGCGCGCGATGTCGCCCGCAATCTCGCCCTCGCGCTGGACCTGGAGGAGGGGACGAAAACGCTCGACCTGCGCTTGGAGCCGGGCCTCATCGTCGCGGGCCGGGTGGAGGACGTGAAGGGCAAGCCCCTGAGCAATGCCACCGTGAACGTCTATCTGTCGTTAGGGAGATTCGGCTCCCAGTTCGAGGACAAACCGCTCCGCACCGATGCCCGGGGGCGGTTCGAGCTCATCGCCATGCCGCCGGGCCGGCGCTACAGCATGAGTGCCACGGCCAAGGGCTATGGTTCGGCCAGTCAGAACATCCAGGAGGAGGCTGAGACCAACCGGGTCGAGCTGCCGCCGTGCATCCTCAAGGTTGCGGATCACAAACTGGCCGGCGAAGTCGTGGATGCGGAAGAGAAACCGGTCGCCCGGGCCAACGTGTACATGTATGGGCAGGGCCAGCCGAATCACTCCGTCCGCACGGATGACAAGGGGCAGTTCAGGTTCAACGAGGTCTGCGAAGGCTCGGTTCAGATCCAGGCCAGTTCCCAGCGCGCCTACGGCAACACCCGGGCCGAGGCCGGCGACACCAACGTCGTCATCCGGCTTGGCGTGAACCAATCCTACTCCTCCGTTGAAGCGCCCAAGCGCCCGTCGCTAAAAGGCAAACCGCTGCCCGACCTCGCGGTAGTGGAGTTGGCCGGCGATGCGGCGCCTGCCGGCAAGCCTGTGCTGCTCTGCCTATTCGATATCGAGCAGCGCCCCTCGCGGCGGTTCGTCAAGCAGTTGGCCGAACAGCTTGATGCCCTTCGGGAGAAGGGGCTGACCGTGCTGGGCCTCCAGGCGGCCGTCACGACCGCCGAAGCGTTCAAGGAGTGGAAGGACGCCAACCCCGTTTCCTTCCCCGTGGGCCGCGTGGCCGAGAAGGAGGACAAGACCAAGTGGGCCTCCGACGTGCAGAAGCTCCCGTGGCTGATCCTGACCGACGGCGACCGCCGCGTCACCGCCGAAGGCTTCACCCTGGACGAGCTGGACACGAAGCTCAAGCCCCAGACCAAATAGGATGAATACCGAGACAGACAGAGACACGGATTGCACGAATCTCCACGAATTCGCGCACCGGGATTCGTGTAGATCCGTGCAATCCGTGTCTCGACACCGCACAACTATGAGAACAAACTACACCTTCAGTCTTATTGTCGGGCTAGCCTTGGGGTTGGCCTGCGCGGTCAGCGCCCAACCGGCCGCGGCGGCAGCCGTCACGGAAGAGAGCAGTAGAACCGAACCGCTCATCCTCGACCTTTCCAGGTTCCAAAAGGAGAAGTTCCTGACTGACGGCAAGACCAACCAGTATTGGCAAACGGTCTTTGGCCGCCAGGTGTTTGACGGACTGCCCTTCCAAATCGAGGGGCGGGGCTGCGTCTATGGCACCAAGATGGGCCCTGAGAAACGGGCCGGCACCAACACCTGCCCGGACATCATCGGCATCCAGGTCGGGCGCAAGTTCGAGGAACTCCACCTGCTCCATGTAACGCAATGGGCGGATGTCGAAGGGCGGGAGATTGCTCGTATCCGGCTGAACTACGCCGACGGCTCGGACCACGAGTTCCCCATACTTTTCGGCGGACACGTCCGCGACTGGCACCGGATGCCCTCCGAAGAAAAGGAACTGCTGACGGACCCCAACACCAAGATCGTCTGGCGCGCGCCGGGTGTGCCGCGCATCAAGTCCACTCTCCGCCTCTTCAAGACCGTCCTCGCCAACCCGCACCCCGACAAAGCGGTGGCGACCATAGACGTTGTCTCCAGCAAACACCTGGCCGCTTACGACCTGATCGCCGCCACCGTCGCCAACCGTGACCCCAGCCGCCCCGTCACCCCGCCCCGTCCGCCCGATGAGCCGGAACGCAAGTTCGACGGCACGCTGACGGTGTCCGTGATCGAGCGGGGGACGGGCAAACCGGTCGCCGGGGCCCTGGTGCAGCCTTCAATGCAGGTGGATGAGGTCGGGGTGATAGCCATTCCCTTCCTTACCTCCGCTAAGGGGGAGGGCGTGGTCCACTACCCAGTGGAGCGCGCGCGGCACGTTTCGGTTTCGGTTGAGAAGGAAAGTTACGGGTCTCAACACGCGGCGGTCGAACTCGAATCCAACCCCACGAATCATCTGGAGGTGGAGCTCAAGGCGCCGTCGAAGCTGACCGGCTTGGCGCGGGATAGCGCCGGCGCGCCGGTCGCGGGGGCTGAAATCGTCCTCTGGCCGGAGTGGCGGGCCAGTTCCAAAGGAGCCAAGACCGATGCCGAGGGACGCTTCACGATGACTTGGAATCCCCAGAACCAGGGCACCTCGGAGTACGAGCTCTTCCTCATCGCGCGAGACCTGAAGCACAACCTGGCCCTCGCGCAGACCATCGAGGATGACGCCACCAACCTCGACCTCCGCCTCGACCCGGGCCTGACCGTCGTGGGCCGCGCCACCGACACCAAGGGTAAGCCGCTTACCAACGCCGAAGCCCAGGTCATGTTCACTAGCTGAGCGTATGGGCGGTTCCCTTGGCAAACCAGTGCGCGCCGATGCCGAAGGCCGGATCGAAATCAAGGCGCTGCCGGCGGGCCGGCGCTATAGCGTGACCGTCTCCGCCAAAGGATATGGGACCGCTAACTGCACCGTGCCCCAGGAAACCGAAGGCCAGCGCCTCGAACTGGAGCGTTGTGAACTGGTCCTCGCCGATCACCGCATTGCGGGTGTGGTCCTCGACGCCGACGACAAGCCAGTGGCCGAGGCCAGTATTTACGGCTACGGGGAAGGCCAGCCTAGCGTCAACGGCAAGACCGACGCCAAGGGGCGATTCGCCTTTAACGCGGTTTGTGCCGGGCAAATCAGGCTTCAAGCCAATACCCCAAGCGGCGGCTACGGCAGCGCTATGGCCGAAGGCGGCGAGACTAACATCACCGTCCGCATCGGTGAGCGCGAGGGCTCTGTTCCCTCACGCGGCGCCTCCAAGATCAGCGGCACAGTCACCGACCCAACAGGTAGACCCGCCCCCCAAGCCCGGGTCAGCCTGTTTCCCGGCTTCTCGCAAACCGAGAAGCAGACGGACAGCGAGGGCCGCTTCACACTGTCGTTCGACCCCAGGCAGTTTGGCTCCATGGGTGCAAGCGCGCCAATTGTCGTCGCCCGCGACCTGAGCCGCAACCTGGCCGCCGCCGTTGATCTGGAGGAGGAAGCCACCAACGCCGCCGTGCGCCTCGGCCCCGCGTTGACCCTCGCTGGGCGTATCACTGACTCGAACGGCAAGGCCATTACCAACGCCCAGGCTCATCTCTGGTTCCATAGCGAGCGCACGGCTTCCGACCTCGGATCTCCAGTGCGAGCCGACGCCGAAGGCCGATTCGAGATCAAAGCCCTGCCCCAGGGTCGCCAATACACCGTAGGTGCCTCGGCCAAGGGCTTTGGCCGGGAGCAGCGCAATCTGCCAGCCTCGGACACCGAGACCAACCGCATCGAGCTCGGCAGCTTCGAGTTGTTACGCGCTGACCACAAAGTCGCTGGTGTCGTGCTGGACGACGACGACAAGCCCGTCGCCCGCGCCTCGATTTATTGCCATGGCGAGAAGCAACCGGGTCTCAGCGCGCAGACTGATGCCAAAGGACAATTCACCATAGACAAAGTTTGTGCCGGGCCCATCCAACTCTCCGCCAACAGCCGGAGCGGCGGTTACGCGAACGCGAGCGCCGAAGGCGGCGACACCAACATCGTCATTCGGATCAGCTCGTCGCGTGTTATGCGCACGGCGGCGCCGCAAAGCGCCCGCCTCAAGGGTAAGCCCTTGCCCGACCTGGCCCCGCTGGGCCTCACGCCGGCCCAGGCCCCGGCGGACCAGGCGCTTCTCGCCGTGCTGATTGACGCTGAGCAACGCCCCTCCCGCCGCGCCCTGCGCCTCCTGGCCGAGCAGGCCGCCGCGCTCAAAGAAAAGGGCCTGGTCGTCATCGTCGTCCAGGCCGGTGCCATGGCGGACCAGGACTTCAAGACCTGGAAGCAGGAGGCTGCGCTGCCCTTCCCGGTCGGCTGCCTCCCGGGCAATGCCGAGAAAGCCCGGGCTGCCTGGGGCGCCGGCGCCCTGCCGTGGCTCATCCTCACGGATAAAGCCCACCGCGTGACCGCCGAGGGCTTCGCCCTTGAAGAACTGGACGCGAGGCTGAAAGACCTCGCCCGGTAAAGGGGTTCGCCAAATCATACGGTGACGATACGGTGACGATACGGTGATCATACGGTAGTCCTACGGTTACAAGCCGTGTCTGCACGCTGCGCGGGCGCCAACGGCTGCCTGTGCGCCAGCCGTTCCTGCGCCAACCTCCTGGTCCCGTATTCGTCTTGAACTGGCGGGCGGATTGCCTCATAACTGCACCTGGCGTGACGCGTGTTGTGAATGTTGAAGCGGAGCCGGGCGGTGCAAACCGCGCGCCGCGCGTTCACTCTGCCCGGAGGCGTAAGGCGACCTGGTGGCGCTCCTGGTCTTCAAAACCATGGTGGGGCTCAACAAAGTCCCAGGTGGGTTCGATTCCCATCCGCCTCCGCCAATCCGGACTTTCTCCGGTTTGAACATGGCACGCGTCCCTCAACCGCCGCTGAATCCCGCCCTGCGCGACCTGGAGCGCCACGACTTCTGGCCGGGCTTCATCGCCGCCTTGATCGGCATCATCCTGGCGTTCGGCGGCGCGCGGCATTTGACCAATGTGGACACGGTTGACGGCGGCAACGCCTGGGAAACCCAGTTGATCAAAGCCTTCGCCTTCGACGGCCTGCAATACGCCGATAAATTGGCACCGCCGCCGCCGCCTCGAGGGGATGACCCCGAAGCGTTCGAACGCTGGGCCAGGCAAAACCGCGAAGCCCAGCCGCCCACCTGGAAAGTCCGGGTGGACACCGCCGCCAAGACCCCTTGCCCTACCTGAGTGAAGTGAATTCCCGGCCGCATGGCGCGGTCAACCCGATTCGATTAATGGAATGTCCTGTCCCAGAGTGTAAGCAGCGTCCGCCGACCGAGCTGGGCCGCAAGCTCAAGCGGCTGCGGCCCTGGGTGCAGACCGGCTTCCTGGGGGTGTGGCTGGCGCCGCTCGGCCAATGGCTGCACGGCATCCCAAGCTGTGTCTTTCACTGCTATTCCTGCCCGCTCTCCTCGTTCGCCTGCCCCATCGGTGTCATGGCCAACTATGCCGCGTTGATGCCCGTGGCCTTCGAGGT
Organism: uncultured Verrucomicrobiae bacterium; assembly: GCA_963822005.1. Lineage (GTDB taxonomy): Bacteria > Verrucomicrobiota > Verrucomicrobiia > Limisphaerales > UBA8199 > PALSA-1440. The sequence goes on from CAWGGD010000028.1 coordinate 147,142, forward strand.
CCCCTACCTGCTGCTCGGCCTGCTGCTGCTCGTCGGCGCGACCACCGGCTCCCTGGCCTGCGGCTGGTCGTGTCCCTTCGGCTTCCTCCAGGACTTGCTGGCCAAGATCCCCATCCGCAAAGTGGCCTTGCCCGCGTGGGTCGGGCACACCCGTTACGTCGTGCTGCTGGGGCTGGTGATTGCCCTGCCGCTGGTCCTTGGCTTCAAAGGCATTCCTTTTGGTGACCAGGTGATTTCCATCTGCCGGCTCTGTCCCGCGGGCGCGCTGGAAGCCGGCCTGCCGCATTCCACCGAGAGCTACCTGGCGGGCAACGGCTGGCCCATGAGCTGGTATAAGTCGCTCATCCTGGTGGCCTTCTTCGGCTCGGCGCTCTTCATCCACCGCCCCTGGTGCCGCATCCTTTGCCCGCTCGGCGGCCTGCTGGCCCTGTTCAATCGCTTCAGCCTGTTCCACCTGCGCTTCAATCCCAAGGAGTGTGTCGAGTGCAACCTCTGCCGCAGCCGCTGTCAGATGGGCGTGAATGTGGACCAGAACGTCAATGTATCCGGCTGCATCCGCTGCCTCGAATGTAGCACCTGCGGGGCGCTGGAACCTTGCTTCGCCCTTCCCAAAGCGAGCGCGAATGCCGCCGCCGCCAACCGGACAACCCGCCTGAACGCCGCTACGGTCCGTGCCCGACGCCGTGTCCGGTATTAGCCGCTCCGTAGATTCACGCCTTGAATTGGCGTTGCGGCTGCATAGGCTGGCGGCTGTTACATGAATGAAGTCAATATCGCCGTAGTGCCGGTGGCCGGGCTGGGCACGCGCCTTTTGCCCGCCACGAAATCGCAGCCCAAGGAGATGCTCCCGGTGGGGCGAAAGCCCGGGGTGCAATACGTGGTGGAGGAACTGACCCGTGCCGGCATGAAGCGGCTGCTGTTTGTGACCGGTCCGGGCAAGACCTCGATCGAGAACCATTTCGACCTGAATGACGAGCTGATCCAGAACCTGCGCGAGACGGGCAAGGAGGAGTTGCTGGAGGAGCTCGAGTTCGAGCGCGCGCCGGTGCAGTACTTCTACACGCGGCAGCGGCAATTGCTGGGGCTTGGGGCACGCCGTGCTTTGCGCTCAGCCTTTTGTGGGCGACCTGCCCTTTGTGGTGGCGCTGGGGGATTCCATCATCGGCCTGCACGCGCAAAGCGACATCGTCCGTCGCATGACGCGCTGCTTCCTGGAGCAGAGGGCTGCGGCGGTGGTGGCATTCGAGGAGGTGCCGAAGCATGAGGTGCACAGCTACGGTGTGGCCAAGCCCAAGGGCGGCGGGGAGGTGTTTGAGCTGGAGGATGTGGTTGAGAAACCCAGCGCGCAGGAGGCGCCCAGCAACCTGGCGATTGCCGCCCGCTACGTTTTCGCGCCGTGCATTTTCGCCGCGCTACAGCGCACGCCTCCCGGCAAGGGCGGGGAGATCCAGTTGACGGACGCCATCCGCCTGATCATCCAGGAGGGCGGGAAGGTCTTCGGGATGCGGTTGAGCAAGAAGGAACGCCGCTTCGACATCGGCAACTACGACGCCTACTTTCGCGCGTTTGTCGAATTCGCGCTCGCGGACGAGAAATACGGGGCCTCGCTGCGCAAGTTCCTGGTGCACTTGCTGAATGAACCTCATCCGTAAACGCGCCTACTCGCGGGCGGGGCTGGTCGGGAATCCGTCGGACGGCTACCATGGCAGACCATCTCGATGATCGTCCGGAACTTCTGGGCCGAGGTGGTGCTCTACGAGTGGGATTCGCTGGACATCGTGCTGGCGGAAAATGATCGGGCGCGGTTCGCCTCGATCCATGACCTGGCGCGGGACGTGAAGCTGCACGGTTACTACGGTGGCATCCGGCTGGTCAAGGCCACGATCAAACGGTTCGTGGACTATTGTCAGGCCCGGGATATCAAGCTGCACGACCGCAACTTCTCCGTGCGCTACCAGACCAACATCCCGCGGCAGGTGGGCATGGCCGGCTCCAGCGCGATTATCGTCGCCACCCTGCGGTGCCTCATGGAGTTTTACGAGGTGGATATCCCCAGGGAAGTCCAGCCGAGCTTTGCCCTCCCGATTGAACGCGAGGAACTGGGCATTATGGCGGGCTTGCAGGATCGCGTCATCCAGGTGTATGAGGGCGTGGTTTACATGGACTTCGACCCGGCGCGCGAGCACAGCGTGCAAGGCTTTCCCAGCTACCATTACGAACCGCTGGATCCGGCCCTGCTCCCGTCCGTGTATCTGTCATACCACACGGACTTAAGCGAGCCGACGGAGGTGTTCCACAATGACATCCGCGGCCGCTTCAATCGCGGGGAGCCGAAAGTGGTCAATGCGATGAGGCACTGTGCCAGCCTCGCCGCGCGCGGGCGGGAGGCGCTGTTGCGGCGTGATTACGAGGAGCTGGGCCGGCTGATGAACGAGAACTTCGACACGCGGCGCAGCATCTACAACCTGCCGCCGTGGCAGGTCGAGATGGTGGAGGTGGCCCGCCGCTGCGGGGCCAGCGCGCAGTTCTCCGGGTCTGGCGGGGCCATCGTGGGGATCTATGCCGGACGAGGCGATGTTTAAGCGGCTGAGCGAGCATCTGGCCCGGCTGCACTGCTCCACCATCAGGCCGAGCGTCATTGCGTAGCAGCCGACGTGAGGCAGGACTGATCGCGCCGCCACACGCGAGGGGGGAGGCGGAGGTTGGGACTTCCAGGCCACGAGGAAGATCGGAAGAAGCCATGAGCGTTGGAAGCAGCTCTCTATTGCTCCTCTATTGTTCCTCTATTGTTCCTCTATTGCTAGGGCGTTTCCTCGCCTGTCCTCCGGCGGCTCCCGGCGCGGCTCGGGCTGGTTTTGAGAGCCGAGCCGGAGGGGCTACTTCGCCTTGGCGTCGGGGGCGGTTTGCGCGCGCCGCAGGGATTCCTGGTAGAACAGGCGCACGGGGGCGCCGCCCATTGCGATGGCGCACCACGCCGCTTCATCGAGTTCCGCCTGGGTGATGCCCAGCTCGCGGGCCTTTTGATAATGCGCGTCGAAACATGGATGGCACCGGCTGTAAAGGACCAGGCTGAAGAGGATCAGTTCTTTGGCTTTCTCGCTCAAGGCGCCGGCGGTTTGCACGGAGCGCATCATGGCGCCGAAAGCCTTCTGCGTTTCGGCGGCGGAGCCGGCCGGGCCGGGCTTAGCTTCGAAGATGTCGGCGCAGCAGCCGGGTTGGTGCGCGTCGGAATGGGGTGATGAGTTCATGGTTGAAGAGGCGCGGACGCCCACGTCCGCGGGTTCTGGTTCAATCGCTGGGCGCGGGTGTGGGCGTCCGCGCTCGTCTTGGTCTGCCGAATTCGTGACCAGAATCCGGCCTTCGGAGGGACCGACAAACTTGCCGATGACGAAGGCAGTTACACCGCGCTGGGCCAGCGCCTGCTGCAGCTTCTCCAGGCGGTCAGGCGGAATGGCGATGAGCAGGCCGCCGGAGGTCTGCGCGTCGCAGCCCAAATGCACCAGCGCTTCATCCACGCCCGGCGCGACCTGGAGGCCAGTCGCCGAGGAACTCGCGGTTGCGTTCGACTGCGCCGGGGATGACGCCCTCGCGAAAGGCCTCCACCGCGCCGTCAAAGGCGGGCAGGGCGTCCGCGAACACCTGGGCGGTGAGTTTGCTCTGGCGCGCCATGCGGATGAGATGGCCGAACAGGCCAAAGCCCGTCACATCCGTGCAGGCCGAGGCCCCCGCTGCCTTCATGGCTTCGGCGGCGGCTTTGTTGAGCGTGGCCATGGAGGCGGCGGCGGCGGCCATGCCCGCTTGATTGCCTCGTCCGATCTGCTCGCAGAACGCCAAGCACGCCGGTGCCCAGCGGCTTGGTCAGCACAAGCACATCCCCGGCGTGCGGGGTCTCCAGCGCCGCGGCGACGGCGGGATCAATCAGGCCGGTGATGGCGAAGCCGAGCTTGATCTCGTCATCCTTGATGCTGTGGCCGCCGACCAGCGCGACGCCGGCCTGGCCCAAGGTCTCCATGGCCCCCGCCAGCATCCGATACATGATTTCGCCGTCCAGGGTCTCGGAGGGGAAAGCAAGAATGCTCAAGGCCGTGCGCGGCTCGCCGCCCATCGCGTAGATGTCCGACAGGCAATTGGCGGCGCAGATGCGGCCGAACAGGTGCGGGTCATCCACGCACGGCGTGAAGACGTCCACGGTCTGGACCAGGCAGAGGTTGTCGGCGATGCGGTAGATCGCGGCATCGTCCGCCGCGGCCAGGCCGGAGATCACCGCGGGATCGTTCACCGGCGGCAGCCGGTTCAAGCACCGCTTCGAGGTCGGCGGGGGAAATCTTGGAGGCGCAGCCGGCATTGCGCACCAGGCTGGTCAGCTTCAACTGGGAGATGTCCACCGGGTCCGGGCGTTCGCCGGCGCACGGGCAGATGTCCTGGTCGCGGAATACGTCGCAAGGGCAGGGGCGCCGCGGGTCGCAGATGCAATGCCCCAGGAGCATGCGAGCGCTCCATCACCCGCCGGCGCTTTTCCAGATCAATCTTCATTTCAATAGCTTGCGCGCCTCCACCCCGGGCGTGCGGTCATGGCCGGAGCGGACAGTGAAGCGCACCCGGTCGAGGTAATCCAGCAAGGGCACGGCGTATTTCCGGCTGACGCCCAGCGCGTCGCGGAACGCCATCGTCGAGAAGGACGGCTTCTGCGCGAACAGTCGCAGCGCCACCTGTTTGGCCGCTTCGAGCGCGTCGCGATGGATGCAGAGGCGTTCATCCAGGCGCACCAGGACGGCGCGTTCCACCAGCAGGTTGACCGCCTTCTCGACGCGCGCGGGCGGTTCGCCGAGCGTGGCGGCGAGGTCGGCCGCCGTGGGAGCGGCCCAGCCGGCGCTTTGAAACGCTGCGCCGACCTGGTCGCTCAGTTGCTGGTCGCGGTCCGAGATCCGGGCGCTCCAGCCCGCGCGCGCGAAGACGGTGCCCTGGCGTTCGAGCTGCTTCGCATTCACCAGCGACGCGGCGGCCAACTCGCAAACCTCCGCACTTCCACCCGCCCGCAGGAAGAGTTCATCGCGGCTCAACCCGGCGCGCTGCGGGTTTGCGGCGTGGAACGACTCGACGGCCGCAAGCATCTTGCGCGCGGTCTCCTCGACGACGGCGCTGTGGGTGAAGATGCCGCCCGGCAGCGCGACTGCGCGGCCATCGGCCCGCAGCTTGTCCAGCAGGGCCTTCATCTCCTCGGAGCGCAGCAGACACTTCTTCTGCAGTTCGCCCGCCGAAAGCGGCGGGCCTTCGCGCAGCATCAGTTCGCACCAGCGCTCGGGATCATCCAGCGCATCCCGCCGCGCGGCCAGGGAGTTCAGGGTCCAGGGTTTCTTGCGGCGCAGGCGAACGTTGCTCACGCCCAGGATACGTCCGCCGCCGATGGTCGCCAGGCCGCTCTGGTCCTGCGACGGGAAGGTTGGCGCGGACAACAAACCGGTCGCCCGGCACCAGGGGCAGCGGTTCGGCGAGGCGCAACTGGACCATTTGCCTCTGGCCGGCGGTCATCTCGGTCGCCTCCAGCATGGCGACGCGCGCCAGCACCGAGGCGGTGCCGATGTGCAGGTGGACCTCCAGGAAGTCCTCGACGGTGCCCTTGACCGAATCGAGGATTCGCAGCTCGCCTTCGGCCATGGTCACCGGGCGCGAGGGCGTCGGACTCGCAGAGCACCATGCCGCGCCGCACTTCCTCGTGGTCAACCTCCGGCAGGTTCAGCGCCACGCATTCGCCCGCGCGGGCTTCGGTGGCGTCTTCGCCATAGACCTGCATGCGCCGGACGTGGCCGGCCCGGCCGGCGGGCAGCAGCGTCAGCGGATCGCCGATGCGCACGCGGCCGCTGCTGGGAATGCCGGTGATGACCGTGCCTGGCCCGCGAATGGTGAAGACGTCCTCGACCCAGACGCGGAAAAGGCCTGAGCTGGACCGGTCTTCGCAAGCGTCCACGACCTGGTTGAGCGCGTCGAAGAAGCCCTCGTAGCCTTCGCCGGTGATGTTCGAGACCGGGCAGATGGGCGCGCTGGCCAGGAACGTTCCCGCCAGCAGAGCGGCGCAAGTCCTCGACCACCGCCGCGCGCCGGTCCGCTTCCACCAGGTCAATCTTGGTCAAGGCGACCAGCCCGTGCCGCAGGCCCATGAGCGTGAGGATGTGCAGATGCTCGTGCGTCTGCGGCATGATGCCGTCGTCGGCCGCCACCACGAAGATGACCACGTCCACGCCGTGCGCGCCGGCGACCATGTTGCGGATGAAGTCCACGTGGCCCGGCACGTCCACCACGCCGACGATGCGTTCATCGGCCAGGCGGCACGGGGCGAAGCCCAGGTCAATGGTCAGGCCGCGCTGTTTCTCCTCCGCCAGGGTGTCCGTTTCGCAGCCGGTGAGCAGCTTCACGAGGGCGGTCTTGCCATGATCCACGTGCCCGGCGGTGCCGAGCATGATGTTCTTGCGGGCGGCGCTCATCGAGCAGCCTGGCCCAGCGCCGAAGCGATGGCAGGCACCTGGTCATCGGTAATGGTGCGCATGTCCAGCCGGACCCGGTCGTCTTCGATGCGGCTGAAAACACAGGCCTCAGCCAGGCGCAGGCGGCGGGCCAGCTCGGCCGCGCTCAGGCCGGGCACGGATACACTTACCATGATGCTGGGGATGGCTTCGGTCGGCAGGGAGCCGCTGCCCAGGTAGGCCACGCCGGCCTCGATGTTGCAGGCGGCTTTCGGCGCGGCCATGGCGACCATCTCCGCCAGCGATTCGGCGCGGCTTCGCAGTTGGTCCAGCGGCGTGCAGATCATCCGATAGAGTGGGATGCTCGCGCCGGAGCCGTTCGGGATCGCGGAAGAGGTGCAGCGTGCGCTCCAGCACCAACAGGCAGGTCTTGTCCACGCGCATCGCCCGCATCAACGGATGTTTGCGCAACCGCCCGATCAGTTCCTTGCGGCCCACGATTATCCCGGCCTGGCTGGCGCCAATGAGCTTGTCGCCGCTGAACAGGACGACATCGGCGCCGGCCTCGATGGACTCGCGCACGGTGGGCTCGTGCGGCAAGCCAAACTGCTCGAGCCCCACCAGCGCCCCCGCGCCGAGGTCGTCAATCAGGAGCAAGCCCCGGCGGTGGGCCAGCTCGGCCAGGTCGCGGAGCGGCACTTCGCTGGTGAAGCCGACGACGCGGTAGTTGCTGGGATGCACCCGCATGATGGCCGCGGTGTCGGCGGTGATGGCCTTCTGATAATCCTTGAGGTGGGTGCGGTTGGTCGCGCCCGACTTCCACCAGCCGCGCCCGGCTCTGGGCCATGACTTCCGGCAGCCGGAACGAGCCGCCGATCTCGATGAGCTGGCCGCGCGAGACGATGACCTCCTTCTCGGCGGCCAGGGCGGCCAGCACGAGCATGGTGGCGGCGGCGTTGTTGTTCACCACGGTGGCCGCTTCCGCGCCGGTGAGTTCGGTGAGGATATACTCGATCAGCTCGTCGCGCTCGATCCGCTCACCGCTCTGGCGGTCCACAGCCAGCGTCGTGTAGCCATCGAGATCGAGCAGCATGGAAGCCACTACGCTGACGGGAAACACCGCCCGGCCCAGGCCGGTGTGCAGGATGATGCCGGTGGCGTTGATCGCCGCGCGGAGACGGGGCGTGGTCGCTTGCTCCAGCCGCGCCGCCGCCCGAGCGAGCAACACCTCCGTCGTCACCTGCTCGGGTCCAAAGAGGCCGGACGCATCGGCGAGCAGCTCTTCTCGCACAGCCGCAGTGGCGCCGCGCAGGCAATCCGTGACCAGCGGCAGCGGATGGGTTTTCAGCCACGCGACCACCGCCGGGTCTTTGAGGAGTTCCGTGATCGGCGGGATGCGCTTCAGCAAATCCTGCTTTGTTTCGGCTGCCATAGTCGGCTCTGGTTCAACCACGCTTTGGCCCGGCTGTCCATGATATTCGGCAGGCCCGCTCACCCGCAGGCAGGGCCGTTTCGCCGAAACGGCGGCTCCCGCCCTGACACGGGCGTTTCGGCGAAACGTCCCTGGCTGGCTTGGGTGAAATGGCGAGTTTGATGCAGCCCCGCCACAAAGAAGCGCCCGGTGACAGACGCCAAGGAGGTAGGGGTGGGGAACCCCGCGGGAAGAAACGTTCTGTCACCGGACTATAGCCCTTATCCCACACCCCGATACGTGGCTCAACCCGTCTGTTGCCATTCATTCACCATTTTTTGCCGCTGCCGCCCGCGGGCGCGTTTGCGCGCCGTGGGGTGTGCTGGTGGGACGAGGGGAATGAGTTTCGCGCGATGGCAAGGAAAAGGGCGGCTCAGCTTCCTGAGCCGCCCTCCGAACCATGAACTCACCAAAACAGAAAGACTAACTACGCCCGCAGCTTCGCACACCAACGCTGCAAGCTCAACCCGGTATGTTGCTGGAAAGCGGGCCGGGGTTTCACCGGGACGTTGAAGACTGCCAGGCCTTGATTAAGAGTGGGGGGGGATCAGTCATGTCACTTTTCCTACTTTTCCTCTGGACGCGGAGGCTCGATTTTGCTGTAATCCGGGCCAGCGTAGCGAGATCGGTTGTTGACTTATGGGACAAGTAACCCGTGAAACTTGCCCCAAGAGGTTTGGACTATGAAGCCTCAAGCAAATGCGATCGGTTCGTCGGCTCGGCTCATAACGTTCCTCACCAAACTCAAACTACCAAGGGACCTCCTGTGCGCGGCGGTCACCGGCGGCCTGGCATTCTCAGCCGGCGCGGACACGCTGTGGGTCACCACGACAGATGACGTGGGCGACGGGTCGCTTCGCCAAGCCATCGCCATGGCGGCCCCCGGCGACACCATTGCTTTCCAGACCAACGGCACAATCGTGCTGACCAATGGCGAACTCGTCCTCGGGTGGGATTTGAACATTGTCGGGCCGGGGCCAAAGCTGCTGACGCTGGACGGCAACCACTTCAACCGGGTCTTCAACATTCTGGCCGGCGTGACAGCCAGCATCTCCGAGCTTACGATCAGCAACGGGCTGGCCGCTGGAGAGAATGGGGTCTACTATCCCCCCCGCACATGCTGCGGGTGACGGGCTTGGGGGAGGAATCCTAAACGACGGGGTCTTGTCGCTACTGAATTGCCTGATCATCCGCAATACGGCCACCGGCGGGCAAGGGGAGCCCGGGAATTCAGGAGGCGGCCATGGAAAAGGAGGTGGTATTCTCAACAAGGGCACATTGCGGTTGAGCGGATGCACGATCTGCTCAAACTCTGTCGCTGGAGGGCGGCCTGACATGGACGGGACTCCTGGGAATGCAATGGGGGGTGGTATAGCCAGCGACGGGGTCTGCACCTTGACTAATTGCACCCTTTGCGGGAATCAGTGTGAAGGTGGAGTGTACGATTTCGGGGGGGTTGCTGGAGGAGGCGGCCTTTGGGTTACGAACGGCAGTTGCGTGTTATCCAGTTGCACTGTCAGCAGCAATGGGGTGACTGGTGGTGGCAGCATGGCAGCGTGGGGGGGCGGGGACGGCGTAGGCGGCGGCGTCTTGGCGATGGCTGCTCTAACTTTCAATGTGCAGAACAGCGTGATTGCCTGGAACAAGGCAACCGGAGGAGCGGGAGATACTGCAGGCTCTGCTTTCGGCCAGGACGTCTGGGGCACCGTGAGCAGCTCGGGATATAACCTGGTCGGCAGGACCAATGACAGCACGGGTTGGGCGGCCAGTGATCTGAAGGGCTCGATCATTGCGCCGCGCGACCCAGGGCTGAACGCGTTGCAGGACAACGGCGGCCCCACGCCGACGATGTCCCTCAAGGCCGGCAGTGCGGCGCTGGATGCGGGAAACCAGTTCGGGGTGACGTGGGACCAGCGTGGGGTGAGCAGGCCGATTGACCTGCCGGCGAACGATAACGCCACCGACGGCACCGACATCGGGGCCGTGGAAATGGCCGCGCCGGGCACCGCGCCGACGATCACCATCCAGCCGTTGAGCCAGTTGGTCAGCTTGAATCAAAACGCGACGTTCACTGTGGTTGCCGGCGGGACGATGCCTTTGGGCTACCAGTGGTATTTCAATGACAGCGCGATTGCCCCCTGGTATGGGGGGACCAACTCCACCTACACGCGGGTCGGGGCTTCGGGTAGCGACGAGGGGTCGGTACAAGGTGGTGATCACCAACAGCGTAGGCAGCAGAACAAGCGCCGTGGCGACCCTGGGAATTATCATTCCGCCGGCCAATTTGTGCGCCGTGCCTGGCAGCAGCGCCTCGTTCACCGTCTCGGTCCTGGGCGCCACACCGACGGCCTACCAGTGGTATCGGAACGACACGGGCCACGCGATCAGCGGGGCCACGACGGCCACACTCACGCTCAACAACGTGCAGCCCGTGACCAACGGTGGTTACTTTGTGAGGGTGACCAGCGGTTCTATGTCCGGCTACAGCGACCCGGCAACGCTGACGGTGGGTTATCAGCTGACGACGGCCGTGGTGGGCCGGGGGAGGGTCTATAGTGATCCTGCAGTGGGCTGTTTCGCGGCGGGAGGCAGCACGGTTCGCCTTTATGCGCTGCCGGAGGAGGCTTTCAGGTTCAGCGGCTGGTCGGGGTCGGCCAGCGGCACGGCCAACCCGTTGACCGTGGTCATGGATGCGAGCAAGTCCATCACAGCGACGTTTACCTCATCGGTGCCGGACATCATCCTGGACAACCCGAGCGCCACTTTCAGCAGTCGGCCGGTCTGGGCCACGAATACGGGCTTCAATTCCTATGGGGCGAATCATCGGAGCATTGCGGCTGGGGTGAATGACCCTCCCTACTTGGGCACCGCCAAGTATTCTACCACCGTGCCCGTATCCGGCTATTATGACCTGTCCATCTGGTATCCCAACATCGCTTCGCTGGGAGTTCACCACGCGAACGTGTACTTTGTGCGCAACACCACCACCACCAACTTCTTCGACGTGAACCAATCCAGCGGAGGCGGGCAGTGGAATCTGCTTTACCCTGGCAGGTACCTCTCCGGCGGCTCGAACGTGTATTTCGCCGTCGCTAACACCTATACTCAGGCGAGTCATGTGGTGTTCGCGGACGCGTTCAAGATGGGTTTCGTCCGAAGTGCCGGTAGCAGGATACCACCTTACATCAAGTCTGTCGGGCGCGACGCGGGCGGCAATTGTGTACTGGCGTGGTTTGCGGTGCCCGGCGAGGTGTATCGCATCCAGGGCAAGACCAACCTATCGGACGCTGCTTGGACCGATGTGTCTGCCAACCTCACGGCGTGGAGCGAGACGCCAAGCTGGACCAACCCAGTGACCAGCTCCCCACGGCAGTTCTTCCGGGTGGCGGTGCCGTAGGGGGGGCGGCGGCGTTTGACTAGCGGGCACGGTAGGGATGTCTAACTCGGCGGATATTTGCCAGGTAGATCGAGGTCTTGCCTTCGTGGGAGGAGTAGTAGCTCAGCCAGAGGAGGCCGTCGTGCCAGACCATGCCAGGGTAACTGCAATCGCCGCCGCTGGGGAGAACTAACTCGGCTTTGACGGATTCGAGGGTCATGGGGCCGACGAAGGTTTTGGGGCCGGTGGGCTTGGGGTTGTATTGGCGGCCGCCGGCGATCATCGCGCCGCCGGGCAGGACGAGGAAGTTGGGTCCGCCGACTTGCATGCCCGCCGGGTGCCAATTCCAGTCGGTGTAGGGCGGCGGGCTGTGGCCGATCCAGGCGTCTTGTTGATGCGAGAGCTCCTCGCGGCGGACGAGGGCGACGCAGTCGTCGTTGGGCAGGAAGCGGACGGTGGCTTCGTTGGGCCGGCCCGGCACGGCGAGTTTGGCGAGCAGGCGCCAGGCGATGCCGTCGCTCGCTCGCGACCAGCCGGATGCCCCATTCGTTGGTGGGCTTTGCTGCCCGCCTGTTGTAGGTGATGCCATAGGCGCGGCCTTTGTGCCAGGTGACGCGCCAGAGCCAGTCGCCTTTGTCGAGCACGCGCTGCGGGGCGGTCCAGTTCCGGCCATCCTTGGAGAAGGCGACGCGCGGCTGGCGTTCCTTGAGGACTTTGCCCTCATAGACGGAGCCGCCCATGACGAGCATGAGGCGGCCGTCGGGCGTGAGGGAGAACTTCGGGTCGCGCAGGTCAATGCCGTCCTCGGTGAGCAGGGCGGCGGAGTTCCATTGCTCGCCGTCGGCGGAGGTCAGGACGCGGATGTTGCCGTTGCCGCCGACGTGGCCCTGGGATTCGCGGAAGGTGCAGAACCATTGGTTGCTGAAGCGGGTGAGGTCGGTGAAGGCGTTGTGCGGCGCGGCGTCCCAGATCTTCTTGACGGAGACGCAGTTGCGGGGCGTCGGCGGGGGACGCGGCGAGGAGAGGAGAACCACAGATGGACACAGATAGACACAGATAAGACAGGGCGGAGCGAGGATGGAGGATGGAGGATGGAGGATGAAAGGGAGCAATTGAGGATTGAGCATTGAGTATTGGTAATTGGTCATTGGGAGGGTTTCGGGGCGGGCGGTATCATATCAAACCATTTGCCGATGGGCTGGTGGTTGAAGCGGGCGAAGCGGTCGAGCAGGGGCTCGATGGTGTTCTCGACCACCAGCGTCTCAAGGTGCTCGGGCTTGAGGAAGCGCTCGGCTCGCATGTGGGCGAGGAACTCGACCAGCCGGTCATAGAAGCCGGCGACGTTGAGCAGGCCGACGGGCTTGGCGTGGAGGTCGAGCTGCAGCCAGGTGAAGGCTTCGAACAGCTCTTCCATGGTGCCAATGCCGCCGGGCAGGGCGATGAAGGCGTCGGAGAGGTCGGCCATCTTCTGCTTGCGCTCGTGCATCGAGTCCACGGCGATGAGGGAGGTGACGCCGTTATGGCCCAGCTCGCGCGCGACCATCCGGTGCGGGATGACGCCGATGACTTCGCCGCCCGCCGCGAGCGCGGCGTCGGCCAGGATGCCCATCAGGCCGACGTTCCCGCCGCCATAGACGACGGTCAGGCCGCGCTCGGCCAGGACGGTGCCGCAGTGCCGGGCCGCCGCGGCGTATTCCGGCAGCGAGCCGGGGCTGGAACCGCAGTAGATGCAGATGCGCTTCATCCGAGAAGAGGACGTTGCCCGCCAAACACGCTAAATGACGCTAAAGAAGCAGACACATTACTCCTGCGGCGGTGCGGTCAGTGCTGGTTCCAGCCCGCGCCCCTTTTAGCGTCTTTTCGCGTATTTAGCGGGAAGCAATCAGAACTTGTTCTTCCGATAGGCGCCCATCGCCGGGGCGTCGGGATTCACTTCGGGGCCGAAGTAGCGCAGGCAGACGAGCGGCTCGGTCTCGCTGGTGTTCTCGAAGGTCACGCCGGCCTTGGCGCCGTCTTCGGTGCAGAAGTATTCGTCCTCGGTCAGTTCGGTGAAGCGGATGAGCTTCGGGCTGTTGAGCGGCTGGCCGTTGATCTTGCCGCTGCCCTGGACGCAGATCAGGCCGTAGGCGCCGTTGTCCTTGATGGTGCAGTTGACGCCGGGCTCGACGGTCAGTTCCTTGGCGGTGAAGAGCTGTTCGCCGTCGATCTTGCCATAGACGATCCAGCGGTCCACGAAGCCTTCCTTGCGCGTGTCGGCCACGGGGACGGGTTCGAGGTAGTGGTTGTCCTTGAAGTTCGGGTCCACGTTGGCGTCCCAGTCGAGCTGGTCCACGATGAAGTCGAGGTCCTTGTGCTTGCTCTTGGGCATGTCCTTGACGAGCAGGCTCCACGGCACGTAGCGGCCTTCGACCATGCTCTGGTACATGCCGAAGACGTCGCTGCCCCACTGCGGCTCGTAGGTGCAGAAGCGAGCCGGGCGCGTGGAGGATGCACGGGCCGACCAGCCAGCCGGTGCCGGGCTTGAGGCGGTAGGCCTTGGAGAGGTCGAGGATGCCGTTGTCGCCCTTGTTCCAGTCCTCGAGGCACTTGCGGACCTGGGCCTTGGTGGTGCCGGGTTCGAGGCCGAAGAAGGTGTAGGGGAAGTTGTTGCCGACGTTGTTGTGCTGCGGCGGGAAGTAGTAGGACTCGGGCTTGCCTTCCTGGCCGACGAGCTTGGCCTGCTTGGCGCTCTGGTGCATGTGGTGCGGGATCGGCCCCATGTTGTCGAAGAACTTCGAATAGACCGGCCACTTGCCGTACTTCTTCCAGATCGCCTTGCCGACGATGCGTGGCGCCGCAATCGGCGACCGCCTGGCGCAGGGTGAAGCGCTCGCTTGCCGACGACGCAGTAGCTCAGGCCTTCGTCGGGCACGCGGCCTTCGTTGGCGGCCTCGGTGGTGGAGGCGAACCAGCGCTCGTCGATGCCGCCGCGGTTGGCGCCGTAGGCGTAGGTGTCGTCCGGATGGAGCTTGATGCGCAGGCCGGGCTGGAGGAAGGAGCGCGGCACCCAGGTGGGCGCGAGGCGCAGCAGGCCGCCGGTGTCCTGCAGGGCGGCTTCGACGAGGGACTTGACGTTCTTGGTGACGGTTTTGAGGGAGGTGACTGTGTTCATAGGTTAAGGGTTAAATGAGTTAAATGGGTTAAAGGAGTTACATGAGTTACATCAGTTACATGTGTAAACCGGCATTCATCCGTTGCTGGGAGAAACGGTTGCAGATTCGGCGCGGCGCTGGCAAGCGTTCGTTGACCCAGGTAGGTATTTACCCCAGTAGCGTCACCCGGGCCAAGGGGCTAAGTTTCAAGCGAAATGACAATCAACAGAAAGGATTATTATGAGCGTAACGCTTGAACGGGGCATCGAGCTGCGGGTGACGCGGCTGATTAAAGCTCCACGCGAACGGGTGTTTACGGCGTGGCTTACGCCGGCTGACCTCCTGAAATGGTTTGGGCCGGAGGACTGCCAGGTGCTTTCCGCCCGCATCCATCCTCGCGTCGGAGGGGAATATGTTCTCCGCCTGAAAACGGAGAATTATGGGGAAATCAACCTGCATGGCATTTTCCGTGAGCTGAAACGGCCGAGCCGGCTGGTTTACACCTGGAACCTCAGCGGCAATCCGAAGCTGGAGTTTGGCGAGTCGCTGGTGACGGCGGAGTTCCTCGATCGGGAGGGCTCGACGGAGATCCAAATCACGCACGAACATTTGCCGAGCGAAGAGGTGAAGGAGGACCATATTCACGGCTGGACCGAATGCCTGGACAAGCTGGAGAGGTACCTGGGCGGTGGCGCAGAGACGCAGCAAAAGCCGATGGCAGTGAGCGAGTTTTGCTGGAACGAGCTGCTGACCAGCGACGAGGCTGGCTCGGCGAAATTCTACTCCGCGGTGTTCGGATGGCAGACGGCGGACTTCCCCGGCGGAAGCGTGAAGTACACACTGTGGAAGAACAATGGGAAGGGTGTGGGCGGCCTGATGAAGCGGCCGAGCGAGGACATTCCTCCGCACTGGCTTGGCTACGTAACAGTCGCGGACGTGGATGCGACGGCCGAGAAGGTTAGCGCGTCTGGCGGCCGGGTGGTTATGGCGCCATTCGATGTGCCGACGGTCGGAAGGATCGCCGTGTTTCAAGACCCGCAGGGAGCGCCCGTGGGCATCATCCAACCCCTGAATAAACCGACCAACTGCAGCGGCAATCAAATTGTCTGGTGTGACATACCGGTGAAGGACCTTGACCGGGCAATTCGGTTCTACTCCGCCGTGCTTGGCGCGCCAGTTAAGAGAGAGCAATGCGAGGGCATGACATTCGCCATGCTTCCGCATGAGCAGGGTGGCGTCGGCGGCTGCCTGTCGCCGGCGGGCGAGGGTAACGAACCATCGCAGCGCGGGTCGCTGGTGTATCTCAACTGCCAGGGGCGGCTTGACCAGGCTGTCGCGGCGGTGCAGCCGAATGGCGGCAAGGTGCTCCAGCCAAAGCATCCGATCGGCCCATACGGTTTCCGCGCCATCGTGCTGGACAGCGAAGGCAACCGCATCGCCCTGCACTCGATGTAGCTAAGGGGTAAAGGCCGATGGTCAAACCGTGCGCAGCGGCGTTGCGGGGGAACGCCGCTGTTTGGGGTCCGCGAAGGGAGGAGCGCTCTGCCGAGGCGCCGCCGCGCGGGAAGGTTGAGTTCGAGCAGGCTTTGTTCAACTATGGGGCATGGCAAAGTTGAATGTGGCGAGCTGTGTGGCGCTCGGTGGGACCTTGCTGCTGGCGGGATGCGAGCCCCAGGCTTCGATCCCGCAGGGCGTTCAGGTTTATTTCTCCCCGCGCGGCGGAGCCACCGGCGCGGTCGTGAACGCCCTCGACCACGCGACCAACTCGGTCCTGGTGCAGGCTTACAGCTTCACCTCGGCCCCGATTGCCAAAGCGCTGGTGGACGCGCATCGGCGCGGCGTGAAGGTGCGGGTGATTCTCGATGATAGCCAGCGGACCGAGAAGTATTCGGAGGCGGATTTCCTCAGGAACAACGGGATCGCGACCCTGATTGATGCGCGGCACGGCATTGCGCACAACAAGGTCATGGTGATTGACGACTACGTGGTCATTACGGGCTCGTTTAACTTCACCAAGGCCGCCGAGGAGCACAACGCCGAGAACCTGCTGGTGATCAATGACCCGGTGCTGGCCCGGCAGTATATTGGTAACTGGCAGGTGCATGAGGAGCATGCGGAGCCTTACGAACGGGAGCCCAAGACCGCCCCCCGGAAATCCGAAGGCCGAAACCCGAAAACCGAAGGAAGGCCGAAATCCGAAATCCGAACAGGAAATCAGCCAAGGAGCGGCTAACTTGCCTGGGCTGGTGTGGCTTCGGGCTTCGGATTTCGGGTTCGCTTCGGGAATTCGGATTTTGGCTGCACCTGACCGACAAGAGCCCTGAGTTCCCTACTCTATCACCTCGGTTCGCACCCGGTTCAGCCAATCCTCCGTGCCCAGCAGCACGGCACGCATCATGCCCTTGCGGAACACGGGGTCGAGCATCTTGGCTTCGTCCTCGGGGTTGGACATGAAGGCTTGCTCGACGAGCATGGCGGGCATCCAGGTGTTGGCGCGGAGGGGGTAGTAGTTGAAGTTGCCCACGTTGCCGAAGTCGCCGAGCCTGGTGATCTCGAGCAGGCGGGCGTGAATGGCCTCGGAGAGGTCCCGGCAGAAGGGCCACTTGTAGTAGGTGCTGGTGCCCGAAACGCTGAGGTAGCCGCGCTGATGACCGGCCGAGTTGGCGTGGACGCTGATGAAGAGGTCGGCGTTGGCGGCGACGGCGCGGCGGACGCGTTCGCCGAGCGAGAAGTTGTCGTCATTGGGGCGGACGACCAGCGTCTTCGCGCCGACGGCTTCAAGCTGGCGCGCCAGCTCCTCGACCGCGCGGCGGTTGATGTCCTTCTCCTGGCTGCCGCTGACGCCGCGTGCGCCGGAATTGCTGCCGCCGTGGCCGGGCTCCAGCGCGATCGTGAGGCCCTTCAGGGGTGAGTCCGGTGCAGCGGCGAGCTTGGGCGGCCGGCGAATGGTGAGCACAACGGCGTTGTTGGTCACCTCACACTGGTAGCCCCAGAGCTGTTTGCCTTTGAGCTCGACGCAGAGCCGGAGATGATCAGCGCCCACCTGCCGGACGGTCACCTCGCGCACAACTTTGGCGGTGGGCCGGTGGCTGATCCAGGTGGTGGCATTATGGGCGCCGTAGAAGTCGAGTTCGATGGCGGCGCGGCCGGCGGGGCTTACGGCAGGCGTCACGGCGAACGGCACCGGCGCAGGGTAGGGGATGGTCACCAGGTCAACCCGGTCGTTGCCGTAGGCGGAAACGTCGGTGAACGCGAGGTGCGGCAGGGGCGTGCCGGGGGAGCCTGCTCGACGGCGCGGCTTTCGATCCAGGCGTCCATGTCCGGGCTGAGCCGCACGTGGTAATTGTCGCCTCTCATGCCGGTGACGCGCAGCAGTGTGCCGGCGGGCAACTCGGCCAGGTAGGGACCGCCCAGGCGCACCTCGTGGAGCCCGAAGCTGAAGGCGGCGCCGTCGTCGGCGACGCGCACGAGCCGTAGCGTCTGCTCGCCCCAGAAACCCACTTTCGCTTTGCTCGCGACCTCGACGGCGGGCTCGCCGATGATCTTCATCGGGTTGCTGTCGGAGGGTTTGGCCTGCAGACGGAAGCGCACGGGCGCGTTGGAGGTGTCGGAGGCTGGGGTGGCGACGAAGGCGGCGCGATAAAGGCCGGAGGGCTTGCCCGAGGCTTCATCGCGGGCCTCGGTCATCGCCTGCCAGGCGCCGGCGGACAGTGAGTAGTCAGCGTTCTGGCCGGGCGTGCCGCGGAAACTCAGTTCGAGGATGTCGCCGCGCGACAGGATGACGTTCCGCGCTGGCTCGATGCTGGCTTCGTCTATCTCAAGACGGCGCTCGGTCGGTTCGGGCGGAGCGGGGGTTTCGGCCGCGCGCGTGACGGTTATCACACGCTCGAGCTTCTGCCCTCCTGGGGCCGTCGCGACCACAGTGATCCGGTTCTCGCCCATCTGCAAGGGAACGTTGTCGCGCACGAACATGCCCGTCGCAAAGACCCGGGCCGGCTGGCCGCCGACCGTAACTTTGGCGTCTGGCGAAGTCCGGCCAAGAATATGGGCGACCTCGCGGGTGGTGGACGTGGCCTCGCCTCGCGGGTCCAGTATCGCCAGCGAGGGGATATCCTTGGTCACGGAGCCGCTGGTTCGCGGGTTGGACGGCTGCGCCGGGGCGAACCCCACCCAGAGGCCCGCCGACAAAGCCGGCTACCAGGAGAAACGCCCTTGCGGGTGAAGTGGTGCGGAGGGCTTGGGACTGGTCAATGGTCTCGATCACGACCGGAGCATAAGTGGCTGCCGCAGCGCAGCAAGCTCGAACCTGGGTTTGGGCTCGCAGGCGGCGCATCCTGCACGTTTCACCGGAGCGCCGACTTCCAGTCGGCTTAGACTGTCCGTAGGCCAGGATGGCAACGCGGTATTTCCGCTCATCCAAGGCCGACTAGAAGTCGGCGCTCCACTCTGACGCCATCCGCCCTGCGCCTTCACTCGCCGCGTGAGGGATTGGCGGCAGCCCGGTCTAACTTGACAGCGCGGCTTGACTGTCCTATAGTCCTATGACAGTAAATAGCCGGAATGACGCCGAATGTGCCATGAAACCAAATGATGCTGCCGTGATTGAGGTGGGCGATTTCGCCAAGAACTACGGCGACTTCGCCGCCGTGCGCGAACTGAGTTTCACCGTGCGCCCGGGTGAAATTGTCGGCCTGGTCGGCGCCAACGGCGCGGGCAAGACGACCACCCTGCGCGCCATTACCGGCATTTTGCGGCCGACGCGGGGGACCATTCGAGTCGGCGGGTGTGATCTGGAACAGGACCCCGTCGCCGCCAAGCAACAGTTCGCTTACATCCCGGACACCGTCCATCCCTACGATTTGTTGACCGTCAACGAGCACCTCCATTTCATCGCGCTGGCATATCGCCTCAAGAACGCAGAGGCGAAGTATGCCGCGCTGCTGGAGGAGTTGGGGCTGGCGGACAAGGCGGACCAAATTGCCTCGAGCCTTTCCCGCGGCATGACGCAGAAACTGGCGCTGGCGTGCGCTTTCCTGCGCGAGCCCCGCGTTGTCATCCTCGATGAGCCCTTGACCGGGCTCGATCCCCGCGGCATCCGCAACATCAAGGAATCCATCCGCCGCCGTGCCGCCGACGGCATGGCCTTCCTGCTGTCGTCCCATCTCCTGCACCTGGTGGAGGCGCTGTGCGATCAGGTGCTGATCCTCCATCGGGGCCGCAAGATGGCCTTCGGTTCGCTGGAAGAGATACGCTCCCTGGCAACGCTCCATGCCGACGCCTCGCTGGAGGATGTTTTCTTCGCGGTGACCGAGAACTCGGGCGACCCGGCCGCGCTGGCCGCCGTGGCATGAACCGCGCGTTGCTCTACCTGTGGCTGGCGTTGTTAAAGCGCCAGGCTTTGCAGTTCGTGCGGGGCCTGCGCCGGCCCACGACCCTGGTCGGGTTCGCCGCCGTCGCAGGACTGCTCGGCGTTCTGTTCTGGTTCCGGCACCACGAAATCCTGGGCCGCCTGGTGCAGCGGGATAACCTGATTACGGGCGCCGTGCTCATGCTCGGAGGCTCCCTCATCAAGGGATTCTGGCAGCGGGGCCTGGTGTTTGAGCCGGCGGACATCGAGTTCGTCTTCACGAGCCCGTTTACCCAGCGGCAAGTCGTCTGCTACCGGCTCCTGCCCAATTATCTCTATGCCCTCATCCAGGGGCTCGTGTTCGCCGCGCTGTTTGCGCCGCACTTGTCGCATCCGCTGCTGATGGCGGCCGGCTTGGCGCTCTTTCAAATCACCTGCTTCCACGTGGCCACGGCCGCCGCGCTCTGCGCCGGGACCCTCGCCGAGGATCTCCACCACCGTCTCCGCTGCATGATGCTCGGCGCCGGGTTTCTCCTCGCCGCGCTCTATTTCCGCGTCACCTGGGACGTCACGTTCATCCCCGCCTTCGCCGTTTCGCCCCTGGCCCAACTCTTCTTTTACCCGGCGGTGACGTTGCCCGAGGCCGCCAACTCGCCCGCGCTGCACCAATGGATTTCGCGCCTGACGCCAACGGGCTCCCTTTGGCTGCGGCAGCTTTGGCTCCCGGCGCTTTATCTCGGCGCGCTTGCCCTCGGCGCCGGTTTGAGCCTGTGGGGGCTATTCCGGCTCAAGGCCAACCTTTTTGAACCCTCCCTCGCAACCACTTCCCACGTCGCCGAGCGGCGCCTGCGCCTGCGGCAGGGCCGCGACCTTGCAACCGCCGGCAGAACCGAGGCGCGTTCGACCAGCCTGCCCGCCCTGCCGCTGTTTCGCGGGGTTGGCGCCATTGTCTGGAAGAACCTGGTCGCCGCCCGGCGCTCGCGGCGCCAACTGCTGCTGGGCTTCATCCTTACTGCCTTTTATGCCGGGGGCCTCACCGCCCTGCTTTGGAACGTCCACGGCACCCAGCATGAGCTCGCTCCGGGCCAGGCGATGTCTCCCGACATGGTGATGCGACGTTTTACCTTCCATATCGGGCTGGCCTTCTGGATCGCGATCATGGCTCCGTTCTTCCAACGCATTTTCCCCTTCGACTTTCGCCGTGACGGCCAGCACGTGTTCGACTTTCGCACGCTGCCGATGTCTCCGCGGTGGCTGGTGCTGGCCGAGGTGGCTGTGCCGGTCGGCTTCGTTCTGCTCTGCCAGGCGATCGGCCTGGTCCCGTTGCTCATTTATGCCCGATTTGACTGGCCAATTCTCCTGCTGCTGCTCTTCGCCTACCCGGCCGTCGCCCTGGCCTTGAACCTGGTTTGGAATCTCCACTACCTCCTGTCGGCGACGCGCCGGGCGGGCGGCCAGTCCCAATCGCCCAGCGCTGTGGGCACGCTGATGGTGGTGGTGCTGTCCTTCCTGGTATTCATCCCGGCGCTGTGGACCATGCGGTTCATCGCTCGAAGCTTCTGCGAGAGGGCTGGCCTGCTCCTCACCGGCGACGGTTTTCCAAGCGTCGGAAGCGGCGAAGCGTGGCTTCGATTTCTCCCGGTCGGCCTTCCGCTCACAGGCGCCGGTGCGCTCGGGGTCCAGTACCTCGTTAACTTCCTCCTGCTCCTGGCGCTGGCCCGCCTGTTCCAGGGCGTGGAAGCGTCCCGCGAATCTCAATGACACCCATGAATGCCGCCTCACGCTCCTCCTCGCTGGCCGGAAGACTGCTCGACATGCTCGTCAGCCCCGGTGACGTTTTCGACGAAGTCCTTGCCGCGCCGCCCCGCCTCGCCAACTGGCTGGTGCCGACGCTGCTTGTGGCGCTGACCAGCCTGGTCCTGCTTGGCGCCGCCAGCAAAGAAGGCGGCTTAGGCTCCGGCAAGCCGGAGGCTCTCGATTCCGCCGCGGCCCAGACCGAACCAGGGTCGGCCGATTGGCAGAGGGTTTCGACCGCGGCGACTTGTGTCGGCGCTTTCGCCGGCACCTTTTGGTCGGCCTTTCTGCTCTGGTTCATCGGCCGCGCCTTTCTCAGAGCCCGTTTTTCCTTCTGGAAAGCCGTCGAAGTCGTCGCCCTGACGGGTATGATCGTGGCCTTGGGCGCGGTCGTCACGGCGCTGCTCATCGGAGCTTTCGGCGACCCTGCCAGCCGGCCGGCGCTCTCGATCTTCGCCCGTCATCTCCCCACGACCAGTCGCGTTCACATGGCCCTGGACACGGTGAACTTCTTCTATCTTTGGACCGCCACCGTGTTGGCGATCGGGCTCTCCCGTCTCAGCGGAGTCTCCTTCAAGGAGTCGGCTTTCTGGGTCTTCGGCTATTGGGTTGTGGCCCGTCTGGCCCTTATCGTCCTGGGTTGATCCTTCGGCCTGTAGGTGTCCCTGTGGAGCACACCGAGGTTCCGGCGGTATCCATGTAGTTCGAGGTGGGGAGCACATGCCTCTGGCGTGTGGTTTGAGGCGTCCCGCCGCAAACTGTGCTCTGCCTGACGGAATCACCAAACTGTGAGGAACAGGTGCGGAGACGAGGCCAACGGCGAGACACCGTTGGCAGCACGCGGGACGCGTGCGCTCCCCAACACAACCTGCATGGATGCGGTACTCAGCCCGCTAAAATAACTTCCCCCTCCGCGCCCGGGGGCGGGGAGGGGGTGAAGTCGGATTTGCTGTCTGTGCAGCGGACTGGGCCTACGCGCCCATGCCGTCCTCGAAGGAGCCGGCAGCGAGCGGGAAGCAGAGGTTGTCGCGCACGTATTGGATGCCATTGGCGCTGGTGGCGTCCAACTCGCGATAGGCGCTCTCGGCTTCGACAATCAGCGGCGCGGTCTTGGTGCCCATCACCTGGCAATAGCGCTGCGGATAGCCGGTGTGGATCAGCAGTTCCACGTAACGCATCATGTTCAGGTCGCCCGAGGGGATGTCCACGAACTGCATCGCGCGCTTCTGCCAGCCCGCTTCGACCTTCCGCAGGGGCTGGCCCGGGCGGATGACGAAGTTCTTCACGTGGCAGGCGTAAATGCGCGGGGCGACTTTGAGGAACCGGGTTTCCCAATCTTCGCCTTCCCAGCAGTGGGAGGGGTCGGCGTTCACCGCGAGGCATTTGTCCTCGCGGCAAATCTCGACCAGCATGTTGAAGTCGTCGGCGCACATGGCCGCGGTGCCGGGATGGATTTCGTGGGCGAGGAACATGCCGAGCGATTTGGCGTGCTTGCGGATCTTGGCGGTCTTCTTGACGAAGCGCTCTTGTCCCTCTTTGAGGAAGTCATAATCGCCGCCCTTCCAGAAGCCCCACGGGTAGCCGGTGGCGACTTCCCAGCCAAAGGCCACGCCCCAGAACATCGGCACGATCTTGACGCCGAGTTCAGCGCAGAGATCCAGCAAGCCGCAGGATGTAATCCTCGGCCCACTTCTCGATCGCGTCGGCGGATTGCTTCGCCACGTCGCCGGGGATGAACGGCCGGATGGTCGGGCTGCCGGTCCAGGCGGTGGTATGGACCCAGAACGGGCAGTGGGCGGACACGCCGTCCAGGCTGAGCTTGGCTTTGGCGAAGGTGTCCTTGATCTCCTTGGCGGACTTGAAGCCTTGTTCGGCCTGGAGCATGAAGTTGGACGGCTGCGCGCCGGCGGCGCCGGACTTTTTGGCGTAATCCAGGAATTGGGCAAGGCTCTTGGCGCCGTGCTGCGCGCCTTCGATACTGGGATGGAAACAATTTTCGGCCATAGTATTTTGCGTAGTTAAAGAGGTTTATTCGTTTACCGACCGGCGCGAGGATTACCGGCGCGAGCGGTGGAACGCAACCTCAAAGTGAGGAATTTGGCCGTGCGGGGCATCTGGACAGTGCGACCGGAGCGCCGACTTCAGTCGGCTTTGGGCGAGCAGAGACCTGAGGGGGCTGCCGAGACGTACGAGCGTCCTAAGCCGACTGAAGTCGGCGCTCCGATGGGCGGCGGCCCTACCTGGCCCAGGTTCGCTGTTGGAGACACCCGAAGCCGGCGCCCATTCGTGCCGATTATTCACTTGACCATAAACGGGAAGCCGGCATAATAGCCGCCACGGTGAGCGAATATGAACGTGGCCAAGAGCCAATTCTCCCTCGTCTGCGCAGCCCCAAGGGCCACTTTCCTGCCAGTTAAGCAGAGCGCTCGTTTCCGCTCGGCTCTCTCGCCGTTCGCGCTTGCCGCGGTGTCGCTTCTTTCCTCCGTTGCCAACGGCCCGGCGGCCACAGTCCATTACGTGGACCTCAATTCCACCAACGCCTCGCCCCCTTACACCAATTGGGACACCGCAGCGCGGGACATCCAGTCGGCGGTGGATGTGGCCGAGACCGGCGATACGGTACTGGTCACCAACGGCATATATGTTACAGGGGGACGGGCGGTGGACGGATAGTCATGACCAACCGGGTGGTCAATAGACAAAGCCATTACCGTCCAAAGCTTCAATGGGCCGTTCGGTGACTGTCATCCAAGGGGCCTGGGCGCCTGGCATTACGAACGGGGTGGTGCGGTCCGGTGTGCCTACCTGACGAACGGCGCCACTGCTTAGCGGATTCACTCTAACCAACGGGGCCACGCACCCTCGGCAACACAACGAGAACGGAGCGGAGGCGGGGTATGGTGCGAGGGGGCCAACTGCGGTGGTTTCCAACTGCGTGGTGGTCGGCAACTCGGCATATTATTATGGGGGCGGCGGCGCTTATGGCGGCACGCTGATTAGCTGCATCCTAAAGGGCAATTGGGCTGCAAAGCTGGTAGATATGGGTATGGCTGGCCAAGGGGGCGGAGCCTACTCGGCCACGTTGAGCAACTGCTTCCTGACGGGCAACGTAGGTTATTTCGGCGGCGCGGCAGCTAGCAGCACTCTGAACAAATGCGTGCTGACCAACAACTCGGCTCCCAACGGCGGTGGAGCGTATTCGAGCACGCTGGACAACTGTTCCCTCACAGGTAATCACGCTGCCAATGGCGGCGGGGCGCATTCTGGCACATTGAGCAACTGCACGCTGACCAACAACCTAGCCTCAGACACTGGCGGCGGCACCAGCTTTGCGACGCTTAATAATTGCATACTGATAGACAACGAGGCTTGGTCCTACGACCACGGCGCAGGCGGCGGCGCGTACTTCGGCACGCTGAACAATTGCACCCTGACAAACAACACGACCTCCTACTATGGCGGCGGGGCGTATGCGGCCACGCTAAACAACTGCAGGCTGGACGACAACTACTCCACTTGGTACGGCGGCGGAGTATATGGTGGCACCCTGAACAATTGCACCCTGGTAAGTAATTGGGCGTACGAGGACGGTGGCGGGGCTTATTCCGGCACGTTGAATAGCTGCACGATCACCGGTAACGCGGCGCAGTATGGTGCAGGCGGCGGGGCGAAAATGAGCACCCTGAATAACTGCATCGTCTATTTTAACGCTGCATATGTGGGGTACAATTTCATTGACAGCAGTCTGAACTTCTGCTGCGCCGCACCGCTCCCGCCCGGAGGGGTCGGCAATATTACCAACGCCCCCGCCTTCTTGGACTTCGTCAACAGACCCCCGTTCCCGCATTACACCGCCAACCTGCGGCTGCAAAGCAATTCGCCCTGCATCAACGCGGGCAACAATGCCTACGCGCCGGGCAGCACGGACCTGGATGGGCGGCTACGGATCGTCAGCGGGACGGTGGATATTGGGGCTTACGAATACCAGGGCGCGGCGCAGGGCCTGTTCATTTCCTGGCTGGAACAATACGGCCTGCCTACAGACGGCTCCGCTGATTATGCCGACGCCGATGGGGACCACCTGAATAACTGGCAGGAATGGTGCGTGGGCACGAATCCGACCAATGCGCTGTCCGCCCTTCGCCTGCTGAGCGCGACTCGCGATGGCGCCGGGGTGACCGTGACCTGGCAGAGCGTGACCAACCGGACTTATTTCCTGGAACGGAGCACCAATCTAAGCGCCAGCCCGCCTTTCCTGACCCTGGCGACCAACATCGCCGGCCAGTCCGGCACCACGGCCTACACGGACACCAACGCGCTCGGGCCGGGGCCGTTCTTCTATCGGGTGGGGGTCCAAAGCGATGGTTATCAATTCCAAGCTCCGGGCTCGATCATCTCCTACGCCTGGCTCCAGCAATACGGCCTGCCCACCGATGGCTCGGCCGATTTCACCGACCCTGACCGCGACGGTCGGAACAATTGGCAGGAATGGGTCGCCGGAACCAATCCCACCAATGCCATGTCGGTCCTGCGGATGTTGTCGGCCTCGCCCGCCGGGACCAACGTGCTCGTGAGCTGGCAGAGCGTGGCGGGGGTCACGTATCACCTGTTGCGGAGCACCAATCTATCTGCGTGGCCCCCGTTCCGGCTGCTGGCGACCAACCTGGTGGGCCAGGCCGGTACCACTACTTACACAGACACGAATGCGGCGCGCCTGGCCCCGCTTTGCTACCGCGTCGGTGTGGGGAACTACGTCGCCCCGACCTCGCCTCCGGCGCCGACGCTGGTGTGGCAGTTCCACGCCGGGCCCCGAACGCTGCAGATGAGTTGGAGCGGGGCGGGTTTTCGCCTGCAGGCCCAGACCAACCGCCTGGGGGTTGGCCTGAGCGTGAACTGGTTTGACTATCCGGGCGGGGGGAGCAGTCCGGTGACCGCCCCGGTTGATCCCACGGATGGCGCGGTGTTTTACCGCCTGGTGTGGCCATGAGCAAACCGCCGGGGCAATGCATTGGCTCGGCCCTGAGGTGGGGAGCACATGCCTCCGGCGTGTGGTTTGCGGCGTCCCGCCGCAAACTTCCCTCTGCCTGGCGGAATCACCAAACAGTGAGCGATGAGCGGCAGAACGATGTCAAAGGCGAGACGCCTTTGACAACACGCGGGACGCGTGTGCTCCCCACTGCGAACTGAATAGTCACGGGTAACGCAGGGGGGGATTTTGGTTGCGGTCGGCTGCTGGGGACATAGTTTCAACCCATGCCGGTCTTTTATGACACGCACGCGCATCTGGGCCGCCCGGAGTTCGAGGGTGACCTGCCAGAGGTGATGGCTCGGGCGGCGGACGCGGGCATCAGTAGAATCGTTACGATTGCTACCGATCTGGCCAGCAGCGTGCGGGCGGTCAAGCTGGCCGAGGAATTCCCCAACGTGTTCGCAGCCGTCGGTTGGCACCCGTCGCATGCACTCGAAGCGCCGAGCGATTTGCGGCCCGCTCTGCGTGAGTTGGCGCGGCATCCCAAGGTCGTTGCTCTCGGCGAGACGGGATTGGATTACTACCGCCTGCCGAGCCGGAAGGATGGGTTCACCGCCGCTGATGACGCGGCTTACAAGGCGAAGCAGGTCGAGCTGTTTCGCCAGCACCTGGAAGTGGCCGCCGAAGTCGGGCTCCCGTGCGTGATCCATCAGCGGGATTCGCTGGAGGACACGATCGGCCAGGTGCAGCCGTTCGCGGGGCGCGTGCGGGGCGTGTTCCATTGCTTCGCCGACGACGCGGCGGCGATGAGACGGATTGTGGCGCTGGGGTCGCTGGTGAGCTTCACCGGCATCCTGACGTTCAAGAACAGCCAGAACATCCGCGACGCGCTGGCGGCGACGCCGATGGACCAGTTCATGCTGGAGACGGATTGTCCGTTTCTCGCGCCCGCGCCGTATCGGGGCAAACGCTGCGAGCCGGCGTATGTGAAGGAGATTGCCGCGGTGGCCGCGCAGGTGAAGGGGTGTACGCTGCGAGGAGCTCAGCGCCGCGACCTGTGCGACGGCGGAGAAGTTCTTCGCAAGGCTGTCGGGGCGCGTGAATTTGGGGAGCGCACGCGTCTCGCGTGCTGCCGACGGCGTCGCGCCGTCGGCTGCGTGAACGGCAACCGCGGCGGCCTGGGATGGATGAGTTGCGGGGGTGAGGGGTTTGCCGCGGGACGCCGCAAACTACACGCCGGAGGCGTGTGGTCCCCTGGTGGATCACAGGAGGGCGTCCGCCAGCACCTCGGCCATGTGGCGCGCGCGGATGGGTGCGAGGTGGTTAATCTGATGGCGGCAACTGGTGCCGGAAGCGACCACCACAGTGCCGAAGGGCTGGGCCCGGACCTTCTGCGCCAGGGGCTCGGCGACTTTGAGCGACAGCTCGTATTTGGATTCGAGCATGCCAAAGGCCCCGGCCATGCCGCAGCAGGCCGTGTCGAGCAGGGTGACGTTGCGTTCCGGCAGACGCTCAGCCAGCGTGCGCATATAAGCCGGGTTGGTCAGCGCTTTGGCGTGGCAATGCGCGTGGATGACGACGTTACCCGCTTTGGGCTTGAACTGGAGCGCCTGCGGCTCATGGCTGAGCAATTGCTCGATGAACTGCTCGAAGAGGAAACAACGCCTGGCGACGCGCTCCGTGCCCTCGAGCTTCAGCTCGCGGTAGTCCTCGACGAACATGGAGTAGCAGGACGGTTCGAGGAAGAGGATCGGGGCGTCGTCCACGTCCTGGTTCAGGAGCGCGAGGTTGTGGTGGCCCAGGCGGGTGGCTTCGGCCAGGTTGCCCTGGCTGAAGGCGGGGCGGCCGCAGCATTTGCGCCCGGTGGGCAGGGCGACTTCGAACCCGGCGGCTTCAAGCACTTTAACCGCCGCAATGCCGATGTGGGGCTCGTGGTACCGCACGAAGGTATCGTCCCAAAGCACAACGCGCCCGCGCGGGCGGCGACCTGCGAGCGCTGCCGGCGCGCGAACCAGCGGTCGAACCGTTGCCGGGCGTAGTGCGGCAGCGGCCGCTGCCAGGCCAGGCCCAGCAGCTTGCGACAGAAGGCTGCGCAGCGAAGAGCGAGTCCAAGGCGGCGTTGGCCAGCCGGGGCAGGCGACAGCCGAGCCGGCCCAGCAAGTCCACGGAACTGAGCAGCCGCTCGCGCCAGGACAGGCCGTCGCGGCGAATGCGGGCGTGAAGGAGTTCGGCCTTGAGCAGGGCCAGGTTGACATTGGAAGGGCATTCGGTGGTGCAGGCCTTGCAGGAGAGGCAGTTGCTCAGGGCCGCTTCCAGTCTCGGCCGAGCGCAGCGGGTCGCCGCCGGCCACGCCGCGCAGTTCCAGGGCGGCGCGAATCGCATTGGCCCGGCCGCGTGTGGACATGATCTCCTCGCCGGTGGCGATGAAGGTGGGGCACATGGTCGGGCGTTTCCTTGCGGCAACCGCCGCAGCCGTTGCACTGCTCGAGGTTGCGCGATGAACGAGCCGTCTTTCGCGGCGAAGGCCAAGACCGGCGCGAAGGGCAGCTTGAGCTCGCGGCCCGCGCCCTGGCGCAGATCGGTGTCAATCTTGAATCGGCCGTCGGGAACGACCTTGCCCGGATTGAACAGGTTGTGCGGATCGAAGGAGGCCTTGATCTCGCGCATGACGCCCAGCAGGCCGTCGCCCAGTTGTTCGGCCATGAATTCGCGTGCGGGCGATGCCGACGCCGTGCTCGGCGGCCAGCGAACCCTTGAACTGCGAGACCAGGGCGGATACCTCGTTGGCAAGCTGGCGGAACTTCTTGAGGTCGTCAGCGGAATGCAGGTCGAGCACGGGGCGGACGTGCAGCAGGCCGGCGGCGGCGTGGCCGTAGAAGGAGGCCTGCAAGCCCAGCTGCCCCAGGAGCGATTGCAGCCCGGCGACGTAGGCAGGCAAATCCTTGGGGCGCACGGCCGCGTCCTCGATGCCGGTGGTGGGCTTGGCGTCGCCCTTGCGGCCGGTGAGGAGCGAAAGTCCGGCCTTGCGCAGAGCCCAGATCAGATTCGCCTCGGCCTCGCGCTTGAGGATGCGCTTGCGCAGGCCGAGCTTGCGTTTGGCCAGCGCCGCCAAGCGGGGCGTCCACGTCCTCGAAGAACTCGACGGCCAGGATTGACTGGCACGGCTTGTGATCCAGTTCGAGCAGGTCGCGCGCGGCCTGGAATTCGCGCTGCCCCCGGGTCTGGTCGAGCAACACCCGGTCCAGGTGCTCGATGGCGGCGGGCTTGAGGTCGAGCAGTTCGACCGTGGCCTGCATCGCTTCGGCCACCGAGGCAAAGAAGATCAGGGCCAGGCCCTTCTGCTTCGGCAGGGGAACGATCTTCAGCTCGGCGGAGGTAATCGCCGCCAGCGTCCCTTCGCTGCCGCAGAGGAGATGGTTCAGGTTGTTGGGCTCTGCGACGCACCGATCAATCGCGTAGCCGGGCCGGCGCTTCAACAGGCCGGGGCCCAGACGCTCGGCAATGGTCAGGCCATGGAAATACACCAGGTCATTGACCAGATCGCGCTGCTTGCGCAGCGTGTCGTGCCCCGGCCCGATCGCCACTTCGCGGCCATCGGCCAGGACGACTTCCAATTCGAGAACGTGGTCGGCGGTGGTGCCGTACACGGGCGTATGCATGCCGCTCGAGTTGTTCGCGATCATGCCGCCCAGCGTGGCCCGGGCGCTGGTGGCCACGTCCGGCCCGAAACAGAAGCCGTGCGGGCGCAGGAAGTTGTTCAAGTGATCCAGGATGACCCCCGGGCCCACCCGCACCGTGCGCCGCTCCAAATCCAGGTCGGTGATGTGGCGGTTGTAGCGGGAGAAATCAATGACCAAGCCCTCGCCGACGGCGCCACCGGCCAGCCCCGTGCCGGCGCCGCGGGGGATTACCGGGACATCGGCCTGCACGGCGGCGTCAATGAGCGCGCTGACCTGGCGGGTGTTGGCGGGAAAGGCCACCGCCGCCGGTTCGATCTGGTAGATCGAGGCGTCGGTCGCGTAAAGCTGGCGCGTCAGATTGTCGAAGGCGATCTCACAGTTCGCGCCTCGGAGCGTCGCCTGCTGTTGGGCCGAAATCATCGCGCGCCGTCAATCTATTGGCGCGGGCGGGAGTTGACAATGAGGATCAAAGCACGCCCCCCCGCAGGCAAGGCGGCTCGGTAGCCCGGCCGAGGGCAGCCAAGCTGGAGCCGGCAGCCTTGAAATCCGAAGACCGAAATGCGAATACAATGCAAGCGGGAGGGGCGGCCCGGTTCCCGGCGCGGCCCGCTTGGCGACGGGCGACGATTGTTGACACATAAACAATCGTATGCTAAACAATATGTATGAGACCGAGAGCGAATGACCAGCACCCGGGTTACCGGGCCCTGATGGAGCTGCTGCGCACGGCGGACACGGTGTGGAATGCCAGCCGGATGTTCTTCGAGCGCTGGGACCTGAGCCCCAGCCAGTTCAACGTGCTCAACCTGCTGCGCCTTAATCCCGCCGGCCTTTCGCAGACGGATTTGAGCCGCGAGCTTATTATGCACCGGTCCAATGTGACCGGCCTGCTGGACCGGCTGGAACAGCGCGGCCTGGTGGCGCGCCGAGACGTGGCGGCCGACCGGCGCGCCTACAATGTGGTCCTGACCCCTGCCGGCATCCGCTTGCTGCGCGATATCCTGCCCCGTTACTACCGGGACGCGGTGCGGGTGTGGGGCCGGCTCTCCGCCCGCCGGGCGGCGGAACTGGTTGGCGACCTGCAA
Source organism: uncultured Verrucomicrobiae bacterium (assembly GCA_963822005.1). GTDB lineage: Bacteria > Verrucomicrobiota > Verrucomicrobiia > Limisphaerales > UBA8199 > PALSA-1440. The sequence continues at coordinate 178,453 of CAWGGD010000028.1, forward strand.
CAAGTCGCGCGGAATGCGCAGCAGGTCGCGGCCGGGGTGTCGCGGTGAAGCCCGGAACCAAAGGCTCCCTATGAAAGCACTTGCGGGCATGCTCTTGTGGATCACTGTCGCCGCGGTTGCGTTTCACACGGCCTACGCCTCCGCCAGCGGCAGCTTTCTGGTCGTGCTTTACGTTTTCGCGCTGCTGCAACTGGCGCAGACCGACCGTTGGCGCAAGGCTTTCTACTCCGGGCTGGCGGTCGGGTTGCTGATCGCGGCGGTGCGGTTGACGTTCTTCTGGCGGATATTCTCCGGGGGGACACCGGCACTTTGGCTGGTCTATGCCGTATGGCTCGGCTTGTTTGTGGCGTTGGCGCGGCTGTGCCTCCGGCGGCTCGGCTTGAGATGGGGCTGGCTGCTTATTCCTTTTGTGTGGACCGGGCTGGAGTACTTCCGCAGCGAGCTATACTACCTGCGCTTCTCGTGGCTGAACGTCGGCTACGCTTTCGCGGGCGCCCCGTGGCAGGGGGCGTTGAACCTGACGGGAATGTACGGCGCCGGTTTCTTGGTGGCGGCGATTGCCGCCGTCGCGGCATGTTGGTGGTCCAAGTCCAGGTGCCGGGCATGGGCGGCGCTCCTTCTGGGCGCAGGCGGGGTTTGCCTCGGAGGCTTCCTGGTCGGAAGTGAGACGGTTGACCGGCGCGTAGCCGGCGTCCACGTGGCCGGGGTCCAGATGGAGTTTCCTGCTGACGTGGATGTTCTGCCCCGGCTGAACGATCTTATCCGCGAATACCCAGAGGCGGGGTTGCTGGTGCTGAGTGAATACACCTTCGATGGCCCGGTGCCGAAGACAGTCAGGAAGTGGTGCCGGAACAACGAGCGCTATTTGATCGTTGGCGGCAAGGATCCGGCGCCCGGCGGCGGGTTCTACAATACAACGTTCGTGGTGGGCCCCGGCGGCGACATCGTCTTTCGTCAGGTCAAGGCTGTGCCCATCCAGTTTTTCGCGGATGGCCTGCCGGCGCCGGAACAGCGGGTGTGGGATTCGCCCTGGGGCAAGATCGGCATTTGTGTCTGCTATGACCTGAGCTATACCCGCGTGACCGACCGTCTGATTCGGCAGGGGGCTCGGGCCCTCATCGTGCCGACCATGGACGTGGCGGACTGGGGCAACGCGCAGCACGAGTTGCATGCACTAGTTGCGCCGGTCCGCGCCACGGAGTATGGCCTTCCGATTTTTCGCCTGGCGAGTTCCGGCATCTCCCAAGTGGTTGATCGAACGGGCCGCGTGCTAGCGACGGCGCCTTGCCCAGGCGAAGGCGCGATGCTTGCCGGAATGCTGGACATGGGACGAGGCGGCAGGCCGCCGCTGGACCGCTGGCTGGCGCCGTTCGCTGTTGGGGTAACGGCGGTGTTAATCGGTTGGTTCTTGATTCATGGACTAAGCCGTTGCGTTGGTCCCAAGGAACCCCCTTGCCGGAAGGCTCTCGCTGCGAAGCTGGACGATACCAAGGAGGCGTGCTGCCAACCTATTGGACCTGTGAAGACCCTGCTGCGCGGGTTGCTTTTCCTCCTATATCGTTTCCGCGCCTATAATCTGGCGGCGCTCAACACGCCTGGGCCGGTCCTGCTGCTGCCCAACCACGTTTCCTGGTGGGACTGGCTGTTCCTTGGAGTGTGCCTCGACAACGACTGGCGGTTTGTAACTTCCAGCACCGCGGCGGCGGTCAGTTGGTTCCACAAGCGGATTATGATCAACCGCCGCACCTTCCCGGTGGACATGACTTCGCCTTTCGCGGTCAAACACATGGCCCAGTATCTCCAGCAGGGCGGGCGCCTGGTCCTGTTCCCGGAAGGCCGCCTTTCCTGCACCGGTTCGTTGATGAAGCTCTTTGACGGCACGGGCTTCCTTATTTTCAAGACCCGGGCGAAGGTCGTTACCGCCTACATCCGCGGCGCTCAGCGGCTGCCGTATTCCCGGACCCCCGGCAGGAAGCGATGGTTTCCGCGCGTGTCGGTCTATTATAGCGACGTGCTCGCGCCCCCCAACCTCGGCCACGTCAGCGCCACCGCGGCGCGCGCGCGGCTTACCGACTGGCTGCGCGACCAGATGGTGATGCAGCGGTTCGCGACCGAGATGGAAATCGGCCCGGCCACTCTCCCGCGGGCCATCGTTGAGGCCGCGCGACAGCGGCCCCGGCAAGTCATTCTGCAAGACGCGAGCCTGCAGGAACTCACCTACCGGCGGCTGCTGGCGGGGGCGAGTTTATTGGCGGCGGAGTGGCGGGAGCGGCTCAGCGAGACGCAGCAGCGCGTGGGCGTGCTGCTGCCCAATGTGAATGCGATGCCCGTCGCGACGCTCAGCTTGTGGGCGGCGGGCAAGATTCCGGCGATCCTGAATTATTCCAGCGGAATGAGCAGCCTGCTGGCCTGCGCCCGGCTCGCGGGGCTGAAGCAAGTCATTACCTCGCGCGCTTTCATCCAACGCGCCAAGCTCGACTTGAGAGCTATGCAGGATGCCAGTATTGAACTCGTGTTCCTCGAAGACGTGCGCGCGCGCACCACCCGCACGCAGCGTGCACTCGCGTTCCTGCGCCAGTACCCAAAGCCGCGCCTGTCAACTCTCAACTCCTTGCCGCGTCAGAACGAAGTGCCGACGGGTCAACTCTCAACCGACAGCCCCGCGGTCCTCCTTTTCACCAGCGGCTCGGAGGGCGATCCCAAGGGGGTGGAGCTGACGCATCGCAACCTGCTGGCGAATGTTCGGCAGATGCTGTCGGTCATTGACCTGCAGCAGACGGACCGGTTCTTCAATGCGCTGCCCTTGTTCCACAGCTTCGGGCTAACCGCTGGCTTGCTGCTGCCGCTGGTGGAGGGTGTGTTTGTGCTGCTGTATCCGTCACCGCTGCATTACCGCGTCGTGCCCTCGGCCTTCTACAACCTCAACTGCACCGTCATGTTTGGCACCAACACCTTTCTCCACGGCTACGCCCGCAAGGCCCATCCCTACGATTTCCGTTCCCTGCGCTACCTGGTGGCCGGGGCGGAAAAGGTGCAGGAGGCGACCGCCGAGCTCTGGATGCGCAAGTTCGGCGCACGAATTCTGGAGGGTTACGGCGCCACCGAATGCAGCCCCTGCCTGAGCGTGAATGTGCCCATGTGCCCGCGCCACGGCTCCGCCGGACGGTTCCTGCCCGGCGTCGAATACAGACTCGAGCCGGTCGAGGGCATCACCGAAGGCGGGCGGCTGTTTGTACGCGGACCCAACATCATGCGCGGCTACTTGAACCCGGAGGCGCACGCGAAGTTCCAGGCGCTCGGCGGCTGGTATGACACCGGGGACATCGTGAAGCTTGACGCCGATGGCTACGTTTTCATCCTCGGCCGGCTGAAGCGCTTCGCCAAAGTCAGCGGCGAGATGGTCAGCCTGACAGCGGTGGAGGATGCATTGGCCGGGGCATTCCCGCAATATGGGTTGCGGTTTGCCGCGGCGGTGGTCGCCCGGCCGGATGCGGCCAGGGGCGAGAGACTGATTGCGGTTACCAATGAGCCGCGACTAAGCCTGGAGGAAGTGCGTGGCGCCATCCACGCGCGCGGCTTGAGTAATCTGGCTGTGCCGCGGGAGATCAAGGTGCTGCACGACCTGCCGCGGCTCGGCTCGGGCAAGATCAACCACCGCGAGCTGGAGAGAATGGTGTAGCCGTCGCCCGGACATGCGCGGGTCATCGTAATCGCTCCGGATGTTTCACCGTTAGAATTACACACCAGAATGGAAGAGAAACTGGAAATGCGGGTCCACGGGGATGCCTCGCTGCCCACACTGATTTATGTGCCAGGGCTGCATGGCGATTGGACACTCGTTGGGAGCTTCCGCCATGCAATCCGTGGCCGGGTGCGCTTCGTCGAGGTGACCTACCCCCGCACGCTCACCTGGTCGCTGGAGGACTACGCGCAAGGGGTGGAGAGTGCGCTAGCGCAAAGGGGAATCGTTCGCGGCTGGCTGTTGGGTGAATCGTTCGGGTCGCAGGTGGTGTGGAGCCTGGTGGCCAGGAACCAGTTCCAGGCGGAAGCGGTGATCCTTGCCGGCGGTTTTGTGCGGCACCCGATGCGCTGGGGTGTTCGGTTGGCCGAGCGTCTCTGTGGCGGCATTCCGCTGGGCCTCCTGACGCACATGCTATTTGGCTATGCCAAGGTGGCTCGCTTCCGCTACCGCCACGCGCCGGAGACTCTGGCCAACATCCACGAATTCATCGCCCGTCGCACGGAGCCAGATCGCGAGGCAGCCGTGCACCGCCTGCGCCTCATCGCGGGAAACGACCCGCGACCCGTCGCCCGGCAGGCAAGCGTCCCGGTTTATGCGCTGACGGGGCTCGTGGACCCCATTGTGCCGTGGTTGTTTGTGCGGCCCTGGCTGAGGAGACACTGCCCGGCGCTCCGGGATTACAGGATCGTCTGGCGCGCCGACCACAACGTGCTGGGCACCGGCGCTCAGGCCGCGGCCAAGGAGATCCTGCGATGGATGGGGGCGGGCCAGGCAGCTACCTCGGTTTAGGAAGAAACGCTGCCGCTCTACCAGGGGACTCGTGGAGTGTGACGTACTGGTTATGCTGCTCGTCTCTTATTCCGCGCTTGCGTTCGCCCCCTAACGTGGTCCATATTAGCTCCGCTGACACAGAGCCAATGGAATAGTAGTTCAGCATAAACTAAATGCATGGAACCTATGAACCCACCTACACAAGGAAGAATCACACTCGCCACATGGTCATTCACGGTCGCACTGGTACTGACCCTGATCGGTAACCTGCACGCGCAGACCAACCCGCCGCCAACCGTCGGGACTTTCTACTCCGCCAAGGACCTTGACCTGCCTCCTCTCCCGTGGAACCCGCATCCTGAGTTGAGCGTCACCGAGCTGGCGCCGGGACACTACGTCGTGGATGACACCAGCATTCCCGATACCCCGGAGCAGGCTGCCGCCAGAATACTGAGACAGGAGGCCGCTGCACGAGCCGAAGCAATCGCATCCGATCCGGTGCTGGCCCAGGCCGCCCGAGCCGCCCAGCAGGCGGCGCATGAGGCCGTTTGGACGAAGAACCGGGAGCAATTTGAGTCTTCGCTGCAATCTGGCATTTCGTTGGGCGATGGGCAGATTGAAACAGGTGCCGATTTGGAAGAAGTCGAGCTTCAACGCTTGGGCGAAGGCATTCCGGCGCTCCAAGAGGCGGAATTCGCGCAGCGAAACGCGATCACCAATTTCGCCCTGCAAAATGGCGTTGATATTGAAGGCGTCTCGTCGGATGGTTCGGGCATGATGTTGGTTCGTTTTGTCAACGGGCGGCCCCAGTCCTACATCTCGCAAAACTCGGTTTCGGCGAAAACCATTGCCACCGATAAGGTCAAAACCAATGGCGGCTTTGGCTTGAGCCTCTCGGGACAGGGTTTGACGATTGGGCTGTGGGACGAGGGCGATGTGCTGACGAACCATCTGGAATTCGGCACGAATCTATGGCGCGTTGTGGATAAGGATGGCGTCACCGGCGTAAACCGACATTCGACACATGTAGCAGGAACGCTTGCTGCCGAGGGAAAAGATGCGGGGGCCGTCGGCATGTCTCCGAAGGCATCCGTTGATGCGTACAATTTCAACCAGGATGTGGAAGAATTCAGCATGGCGGCAACCAACGGGTTGAAACTCTCCAATCACTCCTATGCCTATCAGCGCGGTTGGGGCACGATTACTTTGAGCGGACTGACTTACCGCATGTGGTGGGGTGACACAAACCTGAGTCAAAACGAGGACGTTGGTTTCGGATTCTATGAAAACACCGCGCAAGATATTGATCGGGCGCATTATCTGGCGAACTCGTATCTTCAAGTCTGGGCCGCAGGAAACGAACGCGGGCCGAAAGGCAGCCCGAATGCAGCTCAGCCTGTCGGTCACTATATTACGCCTGACGGTATTTTCTTGTATTGGATCACCACCGTCACGCGTGCCCTTGACGGGGATGCGGGCGGATACGACAGTCTGCCCAACCAAATGTGCGCAAAGAACAATCTCTCGGTTGGTTCGGTTGCCGACCTGCCCGGCGGTTACACCAACGCGGCATCGGTGCTGGTTTCTTCATTCACCAGTTTCGGCCCGACTGACGACGGGCGCATCAAGCCGGACATTGCGGCCAACGGCGAGTTGCTACGCTCCACGGTTGAGACGGGAACCTCGGCTTACGATAACGAGAGTGGCACCAGCATGGCCTCGCCCAGTGTCGCGGGTTCGGTGAATCTATTGCGTGAGCATTGGTTCAATCTTTTTGGCACCAATCGCCAGCCGTGGGCTTCGACGTTGAAGGGCGTGGTCATTCACACCGCCGACGAAGCCGGGCCGACCGTTGGGCCGGACTACCAGATCGGATGGGGGCTGATGAATACCCGCCGCGCCGCGCTGTTGATCAGTTCCAACGCGGCGTATGCCACGCGCCAGTTCATCAAGGAATTCAGTCTCATCAACAGTAACAGCGTGGAATATCAGTTCCAAGCCACCGGAACCGAAGCGTTGCGAGTGACGATTGTTTGGACGGACCCGCCCGGCCCAATTCCGCCCTACATGATTGACCCGACGAATCGTGTGCTGGTCAACGACCTTGACCTGCGGGTCATTGCGCCAAACGGCACGACGAACTTCCCTTTCGTCCTTAATCCGGCAGCGCGAACCAACGCGGCCACGACTGCCGATAATGTTCGCGACAACGTGGAGCAAGTAGTCATCACCAATCCGGTGACAAACGGCACCTACACTGTCCGGGTGACGCACAAAGGCAATTTGGTAAATGACTTTGGAACGAACTCATTGCAGCGGTTCTCCCTGGATGCAACGGGTGTTGCCCCCGGCACCAAGCCCGATTTGCTCATTACGAGCGTGGCGCAAACCGGCGCGGGACAAGTGACGTTGCAATGGGCAGCGGTGCCCGCCTTGAATTATCAGATTCAGGCGCGCAACGATTTGGTTTCGGGCAGTTGGAGCAATGTCAGCCCGGAAATAAATGCTTATCGCGTCAACCCAAGCTACACACTGACCGGCCAAACGAACGCAAGCCGGTTCTACCGACTGGTTGAATTGCCATGAGGTGTTGCGCTCGCCAGATAGTGATGGTGTTGCTCCTGGCCGCAGGTTCCGCCTGCGGCCAGGGCACCATTCGCTATGTGGACATCTCGCCCGACCTTTTCATGTTTTCGCCATTGATCAACAGCCAGCGTACTGTTCCCGTTGATATTGACGGAGATGGCACTGCGGATTTTGTTTTTCGTGCGACGCCCAGCCTGTTCGATATTTACGGAATCGGAAACAACCGCGTTCTCGCTTTTCCAAATCACCCTCCAGATCTATCACGCTATGCAGTGCCTTTGAGCGTTGGGGATGTGATCAGTCCTTCGCTTCAACCGCAATACGTTTGGGCGGAGAGTCAATATTTCGGAAGCCCACGTGATCCTCTGGGAGTTGTGTTCAACGGAGGCTTTGAGACGATCATCGGTACATTCGTGAATCGCAAAGGGTACGTTGGCTTGGAATTTCAAATCGGTGGAAACATCCATTACGGCTGGATTCAACTGGACTGCGAAACTTTCTACAACAACGGCGGCTATGTGTTGGACTATGCTTACGAACTTCGTCCCGGTGCTGGCATTTTCGCAGGCGCAGTCCCGGAGCCGTCCACTTGTGCTTTGGTTGGCTTTGGATTCCTAGCTTTGCTGATTCAACGACGGCGGAAATCAGCAGGTTAATCGAATTGCCATGAGGCGTCGCGTCGTTCAATTCCTGATGGTGTTGCTCCTGGCCGCAGGTTCCGCCTGCGGCCAGGGCACCATTCAGTATGTGGACATCAACCCGGACCTCTTCATGTTCTCGGCTTGGACGAGGCGCAATGTTCCGATTGATCTCGATGAAGACGGCACTGTTGACTTCATCTTCCAAGCCACGCCTAGCCAGTTTGAGATTTTTGGGTCTGGACAAAATCGGGTCGTTGCATTTCCTGCCCCCCCCCCCCCGATTTGAGTCGCGGGACTGTGCCGCTACCTTCCGGCTACGTCATTGAGTCATCGCTCCAACCGCAGCACATATGGGCCGAGACTGTCGGCGATCCAAACACTTCTTTCGCTTTGGGTGCAGTATTCATGGCTGGTTTTGAAACGATCACGGGTTCTTTTGCGCATCGTAGGGGTTACGTCGGGTTGGAATTTCAAAGTGGTGGGAACATTCACTACGGCTGGATTCAGTTGGATTGCGAGACGTTCAGCAACAACGGTGGCTATGTCTTGGACTATGCCTACGAACTCCGCCCCGACGCTTCGATTCTTGCCGGAGCAGTACCCGAGTCGTCCACCTGGGCGTTGTTCAGCGCAGGCGGGATTCTGTTCTGGTTGCTTGGGCGACGAAACTGCACGGCCCGAGGTAGTTGAATGAATCGAGTGCGCATGGGCACTCGCCGCAGTTCGCAAGCGGTGACAGCCAGCATTACTTCCGCATCGTTCGTGTGAGATGACATCGAGCAAGAGAACCGCACTTGTTTGTTTCTGGCTGGCTATGCTGCTCGTCTCTCATTCCGCGCTTGCGGCCGCCCCTAGGCTGGGTATATTAGTCTCGCTGACATACGGCCAACGGAACAGTAGTTCAGCATAAACTACATGCATGGAATCTATGAACTTATCTACGCAAGGAAGAATCACACTGGCCACATGGTCATTCACGGTCGCACTGGTACTGACCCTGATCGGTAACCTGCACGCGCAGACCAACCCGCCGCCAACCGTCGGGACTTTCTACTCCGCCAAAGACCCCGACCTCCCGCCGCTGCCGTGGAACGACCATCCTGAGTTGAGCGTCACCGAGCTGGAGCCAGGACACTACTTGGTAGATGACACCGGCATTCCGGATGCCCCGGAGGAGGCCGCGGCGAGACTTCTGAGACAGGCTACCGCCCAACACACGACGCCATCCACTTACGTAGCCGCCCAAGCTGCATCGGCGGCCGCTCAGGAAGCGTCGTTTGCGGCTATCATTGAGGAGGTGTCCCCGTGGCTGCATGAGCCCATCAAGCTGCCCGACGGCACGCCCACGGACTTCCAGACCGCCATTGACCAGTCCGTCGCGGATTTGGCCGCCGCCACAGCCACAAATGACTGGTCCAAGGCTGCGCTCGAGCGCGCGCTGGCTTGGGCGGCCACCAACGATCTCCCCGCAGAGATCCCTGCTGGCGGCGAGATGGATTCCAAGGCGTACCTGGTCAGCATTGATGAGGGGCCGCTTTACGTGGTCTCTTGCAACGTGGAGGCGGCGCAAACCATCAGCACGGACAAAGTGTGGCCGGGTGGCAGCGCGGGCCTGAACGTGAACGGGACTAACGGAAGCCTTTTCATGTGGGACGAGGGCCAGCCCCGGCTCACGCACCGTGAATACACCAACCGCGTCTTTGCGCTGCCACTGAACACGAACCTGAATCAGCATTCGACGGCCGTGGCCGGGACCATGGTGGCGAGCGGCATCAGCAATGCCGCCAAGGGGATGTCCTTCGCTGGAAAGTTGAACGCCGGGAGCTTCCTGTTCGACCTCTCCCAAATGCCGGACCAGATAAACACGAACGGCATGCGGCTCTCAAACCACTCCTACGAGCACAGCACCGGATGGGCATACATGAGCGACGGCTGGTCCTGGTACGGGTATTCCCAAGTCAGCACCAACGAAGACCCAAAGTTCGGAAACTATTCGACCAATGCTCTCTACCTCGATTATTACGCTAGCGTTCTGACTTATCTTGGGGTTTGGGCGGCTGGGAACGATGTAAGCAACGTCCCGCCGGTTCAGCCTACCAACCACTTCGAGTTCACCCTCCAGAACACGAGATATGTCACGAATACCGTCCATCCCGCGAACGGGGATGCTGGCGGCTACGACACCATTTCTGACGATCAGTGCGCCAAAGACATCCTCACCGTCGGCGCCGTTTTTCCAATTACCAACGGGTATCCCGCTCCCAGCAACGTAATCTGGGCGCCGTTCAGTGGGTGCGGGCCCACTGACGATGGGCGCATCAAGCCCGATGTGGTGGCCGCTGGGGTAAACATCATCACCTGCAACTACAGCAACGATGGTTCCTACGCACCCTTCAGCGGCACCAGCTTCTCCAGCCCGAGCGCTGCTGGATCGGTTAACTTGCTGGCTCAGTATTACCAGCAGCTTCATCCGAACTCGTACGTGCCGCTCTCCTCGACGCTCAAGGGGCTGGTGATCCACACGGCTGACAAAGCCACCACGAACGCCGGCCCCAGCTACCGCTTCGGGTGGGGCTTGATGAACACGGCCAAGGCGGCGGCACTGATGGCGAACGATGCCACAAACGGCCTCAAGAACTTCATCAAGCAGAGTGCAGCTATTCAACGGAACCTGTTCCGAGTTTCCCGTAGTCAGCACGGGCACGAATCCGCTCGTGGTGACGATCTGTTGGGCCGATCCCTACAGCCCTTCATATCATGCCATCACGAACCTCGACAATCCGCAGCCGATGCTTGTCAACGACCTGGACTTGCGAGTTATTAGCCCTAACGGCATAACCAACCTGCCGTGGGTGCTCAACCCCGACCTGACCAACAAAACCGCCCCTGCGCGCTCGGCCCCAGCAACAGCCGGTGACGACAGCCGCAACAACGTCGAGCAGGTCTATATTGCGAACCCCACCCAGGGGACCTACCTGGTGCGGCGTCACCCACAAGGGGAATCTCCAAAACAACAGTTACCAGTGGGTCTCCATCCTGCATGAGCGGTCGTCCCTCAACCTCCACCGCCACTTGTCATCGACCAGGTCGTCCGGGTGGCCACGAACCAGCTCGCCATTGGCTGGCCTGCTGTCGTTGGACAATTGTATGCGGCGCAGTATATTGACGCGTTGAGCACCTCGAACAACTGGCAATACCTTAGCGGCCAAGTGAGCGCCCGCACAACCAACGTCGTAGCCTTCGTCCCCCTTGATCCCGCAGGCACATCGCGCTTCTACCGCGTAGTCCAGGTTCCATGAAGGCAAGGAAGTTCACATCGGCAAGTGCGCCAGCCGTCTGGCTGGCGCTCGCGCTCTCGATTGCCGGCGCAACCGCATTGGCGAACATCATCCACAGCGCGCCAGCCGGATGGCTTTCTTACAGCGTCTCAGGATTTTGACGTCAAACGGGGACGGAACGGCTGACTTTCGAATGGTTTCGGATGTCACGTCCGGCCCGCTGCCCTACAGCAGTATCACCCGGATCACGCTCGCGCCGCTGGCCGGCAACGAATTGATGGCTGTTCTCGGCACTGCAGCCGGCACAGGTTTTATGATGGCGGCGCTGGATCCGGGCACGCTGATTTCACCTTCACCTGATCAAGGCTTTCTCTGGTCCGGCACCAACACCGACCACTTCGGGGCGGTGCTGGTCCTAGCTGCACAAACCTGGGATGCCGCGGGGCCTTTCCCTTCATGGTTCAGTGGGAAAGTTATGCTGGAATCCGCTTGATTGCAGCGGACGGGGTTCACTACGGCTGGATACGTTTTTGGAACCTTGCCGAAGCCCTTGGCGAGGTCACTGACTGGGCTTGCGAAAGCGACCCGGACACGCCGAATTCGGGCTGGTGACCTCGGGCAACCCATGTCCGTCACTGCGCGCACCAACGGCTCAATCGTCTTCGTCACGCCGAACCAGCCGATTAACTACGGGCCGGTGGGGGATTGATCCACCTGGCGCTGGATGGTGATGGGAGGGCCGATTATAGCTTGTAATTTGACATACAGAGAGCGGACATTAGGCCGTTGCGAAGCAACAGTCTGCTCGTCACTCGCACTTACGACGATTTCGGGCCGAACACCGGTGTGGCCCTGCTAGAAGGAGGCTATGTAATCGGGCCCAGACGTGGTCTCACCTCAGGACCCCTTGCAGTGGTTCGACCGCCAACTCGACATCTATGGCTACGCCGTCCTGGGAGCCCAGGTCGTTTTTCCCTCGTACCAACCCAATCCGGGCTCCAGCCCTGGACCGAACGGCTCCAATACCTACCTTGGTCTTCGGTTCGAATCGGGCGGGACCACATACTACGGGTGGATGCGCGTCAGCACGTACCCGACCGGCGGGGCAGGACAAATTCTTAGCTGGGCTTACGAAACACGGCCTAACACTTCCATCAGCGCCGGCGCCGGCGAAGACAGCGATGGCGACGGCGTATGGGACTACCTCGACCAGTGCCCCGGCACGCCCGCCGGAGCCGTCGTGGACGCCAACGGGTGCAGCATTGAACAGCTTTGCCCGCTCGATGGCCCGTGGAAGAATCACGGACAGTCCATCAGCCAGCTCCAGGCCGTGGTGGCCCGCTTCGTGCGCGAGGGACTCATCACCCGCTCGGAAGCAGCTTCGATCCTCAAGAGAGCTGCAGCATCGGATTGTGGGAAGCGAAACACTAGGGCCAACGACCGACACTGAATGGCAGCCCAGATCCTCTCCCGAGGGAGCGAGCTCAACCCTGAGTGATCGGGAAATGTTAAGCGCCTGTTGCGTTCGGTGGAGGGGCTGGCCGCTATCGCTCCCGGCATCACTCCGCCGGCGTTGCTGCTCCTGCAGCAGTTGGCGTTCGAGCAGGGAGCTGTCCTCGTGTGCCGGGAAACGCTGACGCACCTGGTGGAGCATCTTCAGCGCTTCATCCG
>CAWGGD010000029.1:0-181325 GCA_963822005.1 uncultured Verrucomicrobiae bacterium
AGGGCAACGACCACGCCCACCTGGCCGTCGCCGGCGGCAGCGGAATTGAGATTAACAGTCGCTCCGGCAGCTCCAGTGCCTGCGGTGGTACTCGCTGAAATCCAATATGGCAGGATCAAATGAAATACTGAATCCAAGGGCATTTTCGTCGCCGAGGCCATGCAGGAGGACGGGCACATTGATGTTTTGACCTGGCTGTCCGGACAGGCTGCCCACTTCCAAAGTCCGAACTGGATCACCCGCTTCAGAGGCTCGCGGCTTGCCAGCGAGTGACTGAACGGCAGAGAGATGTCCAGCCGTCGGTCCCCCAACCACCGTCACGGGATCAAGCCCAACGGCGTAACGCCCGGCCTGCACCCAGTCGGTAACCGTCAGGTGCCATTGCCCAGGTTGGCGCGCGGAGCACAGTCAGCCCGGAGAAACTCGTTGTCATTCGTCACAGCGTCCAAGCCCGCCACAAAGCGCCCCACCTGCACCCAGTCAGCGATCGTCACCGCATGATCGCCGTTGGGCCGTGGCGATACATCGGCCTCGTAATCCACCGGCGTCAAAGTCACCGTCCCGGCGGCGTATGTGGCGGGAAGGATGTTCGCGAGGGGATCCACCAGTTGACGACCTGTCGGCACGTCGGCGAAAGCAATGATCGTGGACACTGTGTTGGTCACCGGTTGGGCCAGGAAACTGATGCGGACCACCTCTTGTGTTCCGGCAGGGAAGCTCACGCCGGAAGGTTGCGAAACGGCGATGCCCAACCGGCCGATGTTGGTAAAGCTGGGATTGATGAACAGTGAGCCGCTCGCAACCGCCGCCCCAAGCTGTGCGCTCTGGAAGGCAAGCTTCGTGGCGTCGTAGGTGAGCGAAAACCCAAGCGCATTCTCGTTGCCGAGTGCGCTAAGGTTGACAGGCACCACGATACAACCTCCGGACATGCCGTTTGTGGAGACCACAAATATGCGGCTGATCGGAACTTCGTTGACGGTCAGCGTGGCCACGCTGCTGGTGGCGCTGCCGTATGGGCTGGTAACGACCACATCAAAGCCGCCCGCGTCCCCGCTGGTACGGTGGCGATGCTGTGGCTGGAGTTGGTCGCGCCGCCGATGGCGTCGCCGTCCTTGCGCCACTGGTAAGCCAGCGGCGGTGTGCCGCCTGCCACCACGCTGAACGTCACGTTCGTGCCCGCGGGTACCGACTGGCTCTGCGGTTGTTGGGTGAGGAATGGGAGCACCGGCTGGATGACCAAGGTGTTGGTGGCCGAGCCTTGGTAATTGGCGTCGTTGATTGTGCCAATGACGGTGTAGGAACCGACGGCGCTGGGACAGTTGGTCGAGCCATCGTAGGTGAGGATCACCAGCAGGCCAGGGGGAGTGGTGGAAACCGTGGCGCACTTGGGCGTTCCATCATGGGTCTGGCTGAGGCTGCCGAGCGTCACGGCGGCGAAGGCTTGGGAGATGACCAGCGTGTTGGTCGCGCTGCCCTGGTAGTTTACGTCCACCACCATGCCCGACGACCGTGTAATTCCCGGCATTGGTTGGGCCAACTGGGGAGCCGTCGTAGGTCAGGTTCACCGTCAAGCCGGGAGGAGTCGTTGTCGCCGTCACCGCCTTGGCTGCGCCGTCGTAGGTCTGGGCCAGGTCGCCGAGCGTCACGGTGGCGATGGCCTTGTTGACGGTCAGCACGGCCACGCTGCTGGTGACGCTGCCGTAGGGGTTGGCAAAGACTACGTCATAATTGCCCGCATCAGCCGTCACCGCACTGGCGATGCTGTAGGCCGAATTTGTTGCGCCACTGATGTCCGACCCGTTGAAGCGCCATTGATGGGTTGGGGGAGGACAGCTTGTGGCTGACGCGCTGAATGCAGCCGGGTAACCGACTGTCACGGTTTGGCTCTGGGGGTGCAGAGTGGGGGCGGGTGACGGCGGGCGTTCGGCCTGGTAAAGCTGGAGCACTTCAGTCGGTGACAGCGCGCGATTGTACATCCGTACGTCGTCAATTCCCCCGATCAGCGGATAGCCGGCAGCCGCATGATTTCCCAACCACATTTGGGAGGAGTTTGCAACCGTGTTCGTCATCAACCCGCTTGCGAGAAAGGAGCCGTTCTTGAACAAGCTCACGTTAGTTCCAGAGCGGACTACGGTGGTCTGCAACCACGTTTCTCGAATCGGAGCTAACCAAGCCATGATGTGTTCATTTTGCCCTGCGGTATGCCAATTGAACCACAAAGAGTCTTGTCCACCTGCTTCGACAATGCTCGATAGAACCCTAAGATTGACGTTTGTGGCGTCCGAACCGTTGCTGATAAGGTTTTGAGGGAAAAACCACCATGGGGAGGAAGTGGGAGGGATTCCTGACTTCAAGTTTATCCAGACGCTTAACGAGAAATCTTTGTTAAAATCAAGTGCAGCACTTCGCGTGGCCGTAACGTACGCGCCGGCCATACCTACTGCTGGTGTTGAGGTTGTGTTCAGATACAAGCTGTTTGCGGTGCAAAATCTGTCGAGGGAATATATCCAGTCCGTTCCGTGTAGCAGACCATTGTTCCCGTTCCCGCTCTCGTCGTTCGCGTTCCCGTTGAATGGATAATATGCGACCATCCCGAGTTCAAATGTATTGGTCGTGACCTTCAAGACCGCGGGGCTGCTGGTGGCGGAACCGTATGCATTGGTCACTACGACCGAATAGTCTCCCGCGTCGGCGGGTTGGGCGTTGGTGACAGTGTGGCTGGTGTCCGTGGCTCCGGGGATATTGGTGCCGTTGAACCGCCACTGGTAGCTTAGTGGGGGGGTGCCGGTGGCGGAGACGCTGAAAGGCGCGCTTTCTCCAGTGAGGATGGTTTGATTCTGTGGTTGGGAGACGATGCTTGGAGGAGCAGCGCCGGCGCAAACAATGACATTATCCAGTCCCCAAGTTTCATCGTACCCATCAGGGTGAGTTGACGCCTCCAATAAACTGGAACTGGATACTGGATGCCGAACTCTGGACCCTCCGTGTTATCCTGTAAACGCAATTCTCGCCGTAGGCGGCCAATCCGATGCCCAGGCTCTCAACCTCCAGAGCACCGCTGCGACAAGGATAACTACCAGCACCAAACTCGGCCGGATATGACTGGGGTTGTCCTACAGGATGATTGGCGAAGGTCGTGTGAAGCAAAACCGGGCCGTCCTGGACAGCGAGGGTGAAGTAATCGGGGCCAGCGGAGCCAATGCCATCCCAGCTATTGATGATGTACAAGTCGAACGTAATCTCGACCCAAGAATGAGGCGCAAGGTTGTTGAGGCTCAACGTGACGGTATCATCAGCAAATCCCAGGTTGTAGCCGTTAATGTCGCCGCCAAGGAACCAAGTCTGAGGGCGCGTGCCGCCAGGCGTTTGGATTCTGTGGGTGGCTGACCACTCCGGGCCGACAGGATTTTCAAAGTCGTTGCTGTATAGCGAAGCGCATGCATACAATAGCTCTTTGCATTTGCCCGCGCTCCCTGCGTTGTAGATCGCCTGAATCTCGGCTGCTGAAAGGGCCCGGTTGTAAATCGCCGGCTCATCAATCCGCCCCGCGAACGGAGAGCGAAACTCCCCTGCATTGCCGACATGCCCAGCGCACCAATTGTCAAGTCGTTAGTGCCTGGAAAGAGGCCGCTGCTGTATGCCGTTTGGTTCTCGCAAACGCCGTTGATGTAAACGCGCAAAGCCGATCCGTCATAGGTCTGCAGCAAAGTGCGTCCACTGGTTTAGAGGCAACGAATTCGTGCTCGCTACCCCCGCAAGGGTCCCAGTCGTCGCCATCGGCGCAGTCAACTACATAGACGCGGCCGTCCGGTCGCAGGGTCGATCGTATAGCTCTTTGTGGGAAAGGCGGGCTCGAATGCCCCCCATTTTGACACGATCTCGTGGATCGCGGAAGGTGGTCGGATAAAGCCAAGCTTCGATTGTCAGTGCATTGGTGAAATGCAGATTGGGCTGGTCGGTAATCCGAATGTAGTCATTGGTTCCGTCAAAGGAGAATGCTTGCCCCACTTTACCGGGGCAAAGGTCGCACCATTCAGGAGCATACCTGAATTGCTATCGACCGTGTCACTGGCATTGCCCTCAGCTTGCCACCAACTCACCAGACCCGAGGGCGGGGGCACGCAAGCGGACGTGGATTCACCGTCAAGACCGCGTTGGAACTGGTGGCTGAGCCGTAAAGGTTCGTCACCAGAACCGTGTAATTCCCCGCTTGGCTCAACTGCACGTTGGTTAAGAGGAGCGAGGCGCCGGCAGCCGTGTTGATGTTGCTGCCGTTGAATTGCCACTGGTAGTTCAAAGGCGGGCTGCCGGTAGCCGAGACACTGAAGATGGCGCTGTCTCCGGCGAAAACGACTTGGTCCTGCGGTTGGGAGAGGATGGTTGGAGGAGGAGCGCCAGCGCAAACAGTGACGTTATCCAGTCCCCAGGTTTCATCCTGTCCATCAGGCTGGTTGACGCCTCCAATAAATTGGAACTGGATGCTGGACGCCGAACTCTGGACCCTCCGTGTTATCCTGTACACGACATTCCCGAATACACTGGGCCAGCCCGCACCTAGGCTGTCGACCTCCAGAGCACCAGTGCGGCTGGGATAACTGCCCCCAGCAACGTCTGCCGGATATGATTGGGGGAATCCGGTATTTGCGAAGCTCGTGTGAAGGAGCACGGGGCCGTCGCGAACCGCGAGGGTGAAGTAGTCGGGGCCAGCGGGAGAGGGAATGCCGTCCCAGCTACTGATAACGTACAGGTCGAACGTAATCTCGACCCAGGAGTGAGGCGCGAGGTTGGTCAGGTTTAACGTGACGGTATCATCAGCAAATCCGAGATTGTGGCCGTTAATGTCGCCGGCAAGAAACCAGGTCTGAGAGCGCGTGCCGCCGGGCGCTTGAATTCTGTGATTAGATGACCACTCAGCGCCGACAGGAGTCTCGAAGTCGTTGCTGTATAGAATCACGGGTGGGCCAGTCCGGTGGAGAGAGACAAATCATCCATCCGCCCCCAGCCGCCGGCGAGCCTGCATTGAAGCTGCAAGTACCGGGCAGTTCGTATCATGTTCGTTTGAAATACCAGTGTACCATCAACTGACATGGCGACAGACTCAGGGCCAATTGCGAATGTGAACTTATGCCATCCGACAGTGCGAAGCGGCCCCATGGTACGCGCGCTGTACTCTTGGTTGCCCTAGGCATAGTAGTGGTTCCTTGTCATTGGCGGAGTAGTTCCGAAACCTCCATCTAACATGGAAAAGCTAGCGAATGCCGGCGAGTTCGTTGCTTCCAGGAGCTGAAAAAACATGTACCGGTACAAGGGCGGGTTAGGGCCATATTCGTCGTAAAAGTAGAACTCAACATTCGTTGTGCCCTGGGGAAGCTCGGTCAGGACGTAGCCGTTCGGATAGGTCCCGGTGAAAGCAATTGCGTTTGTCCCTTGGTGACTTGCAGAGGTGTTCTGGATCATCTGTGTCGTGCCAAGCCAAACAGGCGTCGTGTCGGCAGTCTCAAAGTCGTAGTAAACGTCGGCCCGTGCGATGCACGCGCCCAACATGCAGACAACTACAAAACTCGCTCTCATACGTTTCCTTTCGTGGTTCGTGACAAGTGTGTGAATGCCGACAACCGCAGGTCGTCGGTGCATGGCTTAGCGCTCGTCGGGCTGCCACCGCTGGCGACCCCGTGCTCTACGGGCAGAAGGTTTACAATTACGTTCATTGTCTCGGTTTCGGCAGAAAGTGTCCCCAAAGCAGGCACAGCGGCGGACCTGCCGCTACCGGGGGTTTAGGAGCATGGGTTGTGCCCGATTATCACGAAAGGGGCCCCGGCTGGGTTGGCCAGGAGGCTCGATGCGGGGAAGTGGTTGTTGGGAACGTATCAAAAGGGGTTCGTAAGGGCGGTAATGCGCGGGCCGAGGGCGGGGTAGCGGAGGCGCAGCTCGTTGTATATGTTCTCGGCGTTCGGGTTCTGAATGATGATCTTTTGGGCTGGCGAGTTGTGCAACAGCTCCATGAGGGACCGCCGGTCGTTTACATCGAAGGAGTATCCGATTATCCAGATTTCTTCGGCCTGGTTAAGCAACCGCGCCGCATTCGCCCAGGTGGCCCGGATGTAGGCGTCAACGAGAAATGAGGTCCTGTTCTGGCGTGCGCGGTCCTTCTCGTGTGGAAAGACGATCAGCGGCTCGCGGCTCTGACCCGGGATGGGTGAGGGCGTTCGGCCGGTTGCCCAGAAGAGGCTGTCATCGGCGGGGGGAGTTGGGCCGTACAGTGATGCACGGAAGTAGCTTGGTTCTCCGTGCTGTTGTTCCACCCATGTTGCGGCCGTTCCATGCAACTTCAGGAAGGTAAAACGATCTGGAGCAATGTCAGCGGCCTTTTTCGATAGGAAGTCCAGACCCGAGTTTAGCCAGTCGCTTCCGTAGACGTCGAAGTTGGGGCCCAGCCGGAAATGGTCTGCAAAGGCGATCTCGAAAAGGCGGTCATAGTTGAAACTGAGGACGCTGTTTGGCGTTGATGTGAGGGTGCCGGGATCACGGTTATGGTCGAGGATCAGCTTGACGAAGTCTTGGTAGGGGTGCAGCCCCGTCCTTCTTGCGGTCTCTTCCCGGTCAAGAAACAAAGCCGCTGTGGCAACCTTTGCGGCGAGGGTCTTTTCGTATGCCTCTTGCTCCAGGCGGAGGGTCTCCTGTGCCTGCGAGGTGCCGAGTGAGCCCAACTGGCGTTTAAGGTCTTCGTCAACTTTGAGCGCAAGGCTATCTATTGTTGGAGTTTGGTGCATCTCCATAAGGGCAACAGTGCTGTTCACGGCTCTGTGGAGGCGGTTGGTGTTAGGCCTTTTCTGCAGGACCTTTCCGTAATCTCTCAACGCGCGGAGGAAGTCCTTCGCCAGCGGGTAGGATCCGAAGGAGCAACCGGCGCCCAGAATGTAAACTCTTTTGGGTTCCACCTCGCCAGCATAAGACCCGTGTGGGTGCTGCGCAACCGTGGGGAGCTGAGGGGAGGGGATTCTCGGCAGGCTATTTCCAGTCCGCGGGTCGCTGTATGGTGGTGCTGTTGGGCAGCTGGATGGTTGGCGGAAGCTGGTGGCGCGGGATGTCGGCCAGTGGCAGCGGGCGGCGGGTGACACCGACGAAGCCGTTGCCGAACTCGGTGTTTAGCGCGCCGGCGACGGTGACGCTACCACGGAGGTTGTTGAGCACTCCTTGTGCCCGTTTTGGGGAAAGGATGAAGGATGAAGGATGAAGGCCAAGGGCCAAAGTCGGTGTGGACAGCGGAAGGCGCTGGTGAAAAGCTGACCCGCCTTCGCTTGGCTTCGGCGCGGCAAGAAGCTGAAATGGGAAAGCCGAAGGGGAGAGAGGTAAAGGCTAAAGGCTAAAGGCTAAAGTCTGAAGTCGGAAGGCGTTTAACCGCGGATGGCGCGGATGGCGCGGATGGGGAGGGGGCGATGGCGAAAAGCTGACCCGCCTTCGCTTGGCTTCGGCGCGGCAAGAAGCTGAAAGGGGAAAGTAGTCAATCGGTGAGCGGTGAGTGGGTTCACTTCGGATGGGGACAGGGAAAGTGCGTGGCGGTTGTGCCGCCCATTCAGGGCTTGAGATCGGGGATGGCGCTTTATTCCCAGGGCGTTGCCCTGGGTTGGATTATGCGCGCCTTTCAGGCGGACGGCCTGAGCCAGACCACGATCCGTGCAAGGGCTCGTGGAATCGAAGGAAACTACAGCCGGCTCTTGCCCGCCTTCTTCGCTTTGGCCCATCTCGCCTTTGCCAATGCGGAAAGTCTGGCTTTGGCGGCAGCGGACATCTTCCGCTTCGGCTTCTGAAGAGCCTTGCCAGCCTTCTGTGCCCGAATCTTCGCCCATCTCGCTTTGGTGGCGGCGACAATCCTGGCAATGCCGGCCGCGCTGATCTTTCGTTTCCTGGGAGCCTTGGTTGCCGGTTGAACCGAACCACCCAGGAGTTTGCCGAGTTGCTTTTGCAGCGACTGGATCTTCTCCAGGATGTTGGCCGCTCTACGGAGTTGTTTTGGTGTTGCGTTGATCATAGTGGTGGGAGTGTGGATGGATGTGGAGCGGGGGTCAAGTAGCGCGTTTCGAGAAAGCCGAAGTCCGCACACACCGCAGAAGCTGCGGTTGCGAAAGCCCGACCGTGGTGCGACAATGAATCAAGAAAGGGAAAGGACTATGGAAGCAACAGAAGCCGGATTGCGCTGGACGCATTTTGATTTGCGGATTGACTCAGTGGAGCAGACGACGAAGATACACCCGCCCGTCCTCGTTGTGTCCTTTGTCGCGAGGTGGTGACTCGCGGGTTTTCATGCGCAACGGGGGCGGGCTTTGATTTTCGAGGCGGCAACCGGTATCCCCAGCCGTCGGCGCCGGGTGGTCACGGCTGAGACCGTGCGACCCAAGCGCTGGGCCACGGCTTGGTCCGGCATCTTCCCCAGCAGCGCATCGGCTTCTGGAGTCCAGTGGCGGCAGGGAGTTTGGCGACCGAGTCGAATTCTTCTCTGGCGTACGCTGGAAATGCGGCGCCCCAGCCTGCGGGCCAACTCCCTGTCCGAGGCCGTGCCCAGCAAGGCATCCTCCTCGGGCTGCCAGGGATTGGGACGAACATATGCTCGGCCCGGCTGCCCAATACCAAGCCGGAGGCGGCGATGCTTCGCTGCCAGGCGGCTGATGCCCAGGAGCATCGCAACCTGTGCGTCGGGACGCTCGCTCAGCAGTTTGTCGTCAGCGGGCGTCCACCGGTGCTTCTTAGGGTGGGAAATGGGGATGTGTCGGGCACGCCGGCGTGCGGCCACGCTCTGGACGCTTCGCTTCAGCCGCCGCGCTAACGTTCGGTCCGGCATGGTGCCCAGCAGTTCCTCTTCCGCCCGATTCCAGAGGCGTCCGTAAGGGCGAAATGGCGCGAGGCGCAGTTTGCGCCGGCGCTTGAAGATCGTTCCCTGTGGTCGCCCGAGGCGATTTGCAAGGTCCCGATCGGCCATGGTGCCCAAGAGCCGGTCTTCGTCGGCTGTCCAATGCTGCCTTCCCATAGCCACATTATATTCCAAGAAGCTGATCTCGCTCAAGTGCGGACCTAAGACCTGCCACCCGTTGGTCTAGCCCCTGCCGGGTCGGACGGAAAAGGAACCCCACGCCGGCCTTGTTGGGGCTGCCCGGGGCGCAGTGTTCGGCGCCGTTCCTGACCGAGGGAGCGCTGTTTCTTACCGCTGGCTGTAGCGCGCTCAAAAGAGGCTTAACCAAACGAGCGGCCTTACTTCCGCAGCCGATAGAGGCGTTGCCCGGAGGCGAGCGGAACAGTCGCGACGTATTGGTTTCCCACGATCTGAGGAGTCACACTTACGGTAGTCCATCCGCTGCGGTTGGTCGGGGAGGAGTTCTGCTCCAGCGAGTAGCCGGTACTGGACGAAGGCCAGGAGAGCGCCAGGCTGTTGGTGGCGCCAAGCCGGACTGAGAGCGCCGGCACATCCGGATCGATGATGATTACGCTGTAAGTAAAGAGCTGTGACTTCCCGCCGACCACGACGTTGCTCACGGTGACGGTGTAGGTTGCGTCACCTGAGGGCGCGCTGGTGGGAATGCCTTGCGGTACCCACACGATCGTGTTGTCGCCGTAACCCTGAGCTTGTGTTTCCAGAGTTACCGGCACGTTGGTGCCCGCGCGCTGCATGGAGATGGCGGCGCCGGTGAAGGTCGCACCGGGATAGGAGAAGGACCAGCGGCCGGAGGAGCGCGGCAGGATCTGCCACGGCAGATAGCCTGCCGGAGGCCAGGCAACCCACGCCGGTTGGGAGGGGCGCGCACCAGCTCCGCCGATGACCCAGAGGTCATTGGCCGCCCAACCCCCAGTCCCGGGAATATTGCCTGTGCCCATGATTCTGGTCGGCGGATAGAGTATCCAGCGCCGGTGTCCCACGGCGGCATTGCCGCCGGATCCAGGATCGTCCATATAAAGGTCAATCGCCGCTGCGGCGTCCGCCCCCAGGGCGAGGTTCGACTTGCCTGCGGCCTCTGCGCCACCCGCGGTGTAGCAAGACCAGGCCGTGTCGGGACTATGAGACAACGCGCCCTGGGCCGACATCATCAACGCCGCATCCTGAGCCTTGAGATTCCAGGCGTTGGTGAGGATGACGTCGCCGGGCAGACCCGCCATGGCCCGGAAGTAATTTACCCGCAAGATGGTGGCGTCAGCATACGCCTGACTGGTGGTGCCGGCCGTGCAGGTGCTGCGGTTACCGTTCCAGCCGGAAGCCACTCCCTGTGAGGCCTTGTAAGTATTCTGGTACAATTGGACGACGTCGGCGCGGCTGGCCGGGTTTACCGTCACCAGCGCCTTCGGCCCGGAGGAGACAGGCACAAAGTCGCCAGGGGTCGCCTGTGGGGGTGGTCCAAGCTCTTGAGCGCGCCCCACCTGAGTCAGGAGCATGAGTGCGCACCAAGGGCCCAAGGCCAGAGCCATCTGAGTTCGTCGGGCCGCCGCGCCGGGGGTCCCGCGTTCGACGGGGAGAAGTCCTGCAAATATATTCATTGTCTTGGCTTCGGCAGAAAGTGTCTCCAAAGCAGGCACAGCGGCGACACTGCCGCTACCACGGGATTTAGGAGCATTACTGGTGCCCGTTCTGGGGGAAAGGCTGAAGGCTAAAGGCTAAAGTCGAGGGGCAACCGCCTGAAGGGCGGAAATAGTAAAGCCCAGGGCAACGCCCTGGGAACAGAGGCGCCCGTCCCTCCAAGCCCTGAAAGGGCGACAGAATTGGCCTGCTCGCAGGTTTGTGCGTGAGTGGGTTCACTCGGATGGGGACAGGACGCGAGTGTGGTGGTTGTGCCGCCCTTGCAGGGCTTGAGATCGGTGATGGTGCTTTATTCCCCAACCACCCGTGCAGCCCGGTGAAGGGCTACCGGAGCAGATGCGGGATTGGCTGCGTTCAGGTGATCAAACAACCGGTAAATGCCGAATGGTCTTAACGGGGAAACGATGTTAGATTCTCTAGCAGTCTGAAGTTGAGTCCCAGGATCAAGGGCAAGATTCGGGGCAGAGAAATTGTGCCAGACGGCAAAGCCGGTCGTAAGCCCAGTGGTAAAAACATGCCAAAGCGACGACACGAAAGAGCGCGAAACTGCACCAGGCAGCGAGCATTCACCTTGATCGAGTTGCTGGTCGTCATAGCGATCATTGCCATTTTGGCGGCGCTGCTCCTGCCGGCGCTGGCCCGAGCCAAGGAAAAGGCACTGAAGGCCCAGTGCATGTCGAACCTCAGACAGCAGACGGTTGGCGTTACGCTCTACATGTCGGAATTTAA
Organism: uncultured Verrucomicrobiae bacterium; assembly: GCA_963822005.1. Taxonomy (GTDB): domain Bacteria; phylum Verrucomicrobiota; class Verrucomicrobiia; order Limisphaerales; family UBA8199; genus PALSA-1440. The sequence goes on from CAWGGD010000029.1 coordinate 11,288, forward strand.
CGACACGTTCCCCTCCCCCGGGAGCGGCGGGGCGGTGGAGGCCTACGCCAATTACGGCGGCAAGCAAGGCACAGAATACCCCGGGCAATTGCGGCTGCTCAACCCCTATGTCGCCATCAGCGGGTCGGTCAAAACGAACACGGAGGGCGCGGCCCGGGTCTTCTGTTGCCCGGCGGATAACGGGGCCGGGGTGGGCCAGTGGTTGACCTACCCGCGCAAGCCAACCATATACGATTGTTTTGGCAGCAGTTATCTTTACAACAGCAGCGCCAACAACAACGACGGCAACCTGGGACTGGTCAAAAAACGCGCCTACCAGGTGCTCAACGCCGCCCGCGTCATCCTCGTGAACGACCTTGCGTTCGAGGTGCATTTTCTCAACGACAATCCCTTCGAAACAGCCTACTGGCACCACCGGACCCAGTTGGGCTGGGGCAACAATGCGTTCGTGGACGGGCACGTGGCCTATCAGCGGGCCACCCGGAACCAACCGGATTTCCAACGTGGCAACGGGTGGTCGTTCATTTACAACGACCGTTAAGGCCACAGGAGCAGGTGGAGGATATACTCCAAAGGGGAGCGGACACGTCCAGTTGCTTCGCCGTTGGAGTCGCTCGTATGGGGTGAACACCCCAGTAGCGGGTAGTTACTTATTAAGTGTATAGTGCGTCCTAATGCGCAACCAGGGGGATGCAGGGTGGGTGCGCGGAACAACAGTTAAACGAAAGGAAATGAAAGTATGCATGTTGTAGTACGTCACTATGTCAGCGATCCCACGAAGTGGGACCGCAGCACCAAGAACATCATGGCCATGATCGAGCAGCACCGGCTGCCGGCAGGCATGAAGCCGCTGGAGTTCCTGCCGAGCGTGGATGGCCGCAATGCCGACTGCGTTTGGGAAGCGGAATCCCTGGGAGCGCTCCAGAAGTTCATCGACCGCGAAACGACAGGGGCTCGAAATGAATACTTCGAGGTGAAGGAGGAAGCCGCGATCGGTTTGCCCAAGGTTGAGGAACTGGCGCGCGCTGCGTAAGCCGAAGGTAGCGCATGTCGCGGACCCGCCGGCGGCGACCGTGCCGCCGGCGCGTCGCGGTATTGGGTCGTAAAAGTGAAAGGGGCGGCCCCGGAAAGCGGATAATGGGGTATGTTCGGGGGTAAATCTATGACCATGAAAAGCTAAAAGGTGTTCTGGCAAAGCACGGGCTGGTTCCTGCTATGCCGCAGATGGCCTGAGCGGCGAAGCAGCCCGAAGGGCGGAGATAATAAAGCCCAGGTCTTTGCCTTGGGCTTTGTTATCCGCGCCTTTCAGGCGGAAGGCGGCGGTGCGCTGGGTTGGATTATCCGGGCCTTTCAGGCGGACGAGCCGAGCCAGCCCGCGTTCTGTCTGGGGTGATCTCAGGGAGGTGTCGCATACTGGAAGCCGACCGCCGAGTTGACCGAGCCGTCGAAATAAGCATGCACACGCAACTTCCCGTGAACCGGGTATAGCGGCAAGTTGACCCACCACGGGTTGATCCGGCAGTTCATTTTGTCCGCATCTTTGATGATCCAATTGGTGGAAGGATTGGGGATGGTGGACAGTTTGATGGGCTCCCATCTTACGCCGGCGGAATCCAGCGGGTATCCCAGAGGATAGACGAGTTGTCCTCCCACCCGCACCCTCTCGGCCGTCACGTAACAGACGATGTTGGTCCAAGAAAGCGCGGTGTTCTGGGCGAAACTCATGAAGCTCGGGCAGGCGAGCACTCTGGCCAGTTGGTACTCGGGTCTTGGCGTCAACCCGAGATATGGGTGTATGTAGCTGACCAACTGGTAGTCGTTGCCGGTGCGGTAGCGCACGTACTGCCCGTTCCAATTGGGCCCCGGCAGGACATCCTGGTTGTCCTGGGCATACAAGTGAACCGCCAGGGAGATTTGCCTGAGGTTGGAAACACAGTTGGCGCGTTGAGCGGCCTTCTTGGCCTTGCTCAGAGCAGGCAGCAGCAGGGCGGCCAGGATCGCAATGATGGCGATCACGACGAGCAGTTCAATCAGGGTAAAGGCCAATTCCCCTTTGAAGAATCGCCTGGCCCCGCGCGGTGCGGAAAACCGCTGCGGTGCTCCTGGCCGCAGTTTGGCGCTCTGCAATAAAGGCCGCAGCATCGAGCGCATGGCGGTGGGAGTGTGGCGGGATTCGGAGCGGCGGTCAAGCTTTCGCGGTGCCCTTCGCGGTGCCAGCTTAGATCGGCAGCAATTTCAGTTCAGCGGAGCGGTTATAACCGTTGGGCGGGTTCAGGTTGCGCGCGCTCACAGCAGCCATGCGACCAGGTCGAAGTAGAACAGCAAGGTGAAGAGGTCGGTGATGTATGGGAGTCCTGACCCCAGCCAGGGCAACGGGCGTTGTGGATTCGCCAATTCTCGTGTTGCGGGAATGTGGGTTGGCGGCTTTAATGGAGGTAGACCAATGAAAAGAATCGAACCGTCCAGTGGCGATCTTCCGGCGGGCTCCAAGGTTTATCCCAAGACCGGCCGGCTCTTCCAGACCGGGCGCAGGGGCAACTGGTGCGCCTGGGGCTTTTCCGTGATGGGCCTTGTTTCGCTCCTGTGGTTTTTGGTGCGCGTCATTCCCAAGCCCAGCCGCGCGGCGTATCCGTGCCAACGCGCGGCTTTCCCGCTGGCCAGCAGTTTCGTGGTCTGGGTGGCGGCGCTGCTCGGTTCGGCCTTTGCCTGGCGCAAGTTCCGGCGGTGGGATGCGCGGTTTTGGCAGGCGTGCCTGTGGGGAGCGGCGGCGCTGGCGCTGGCCGCATTGGTGGTGACCAGTCTGCCGACGGTGCGCGTCTGGGCGGGCAATCCACCGCATGACGTTATGGGTGTGGCGAAAGGCATTTTCCCGGGCCGCGTGGCCTGGGTGCACGCCCCGGACGCGACGAGCTGGGCGGGTTATATTTCTGCCGAGCATTGGTACGAGACGAACCACACGGACCTGGCCGTAGTCGAGGAGATGATGTCCAAAGCGGTGCGGTCGGTGGGGGGCGGCGCCTCCGACGCGGCGGCGTGGGACGCGATTTTCAGGTATTTCAACGTGAACCACGGCAAGGGTGACCGCGGTTACCAGGCGGGCGAGAAGATCGCCATCAAGATCAACCTGGCCACCTGCGGGAGCCAGGACCCGGCCAACTATGTGGACATTTACGGCACCTACGAGAAGCTGAATGGTTCAGACGGCCACGCGATGAACACGATTGACAATTCGCCGCAGATGCTGCTCTCGCTGCTGCGGCATCTGGTTTACGCTGTCGGGGTCAACCAGACCAACATATATCTGGGCGACCCGTCGGGTAATTTGCCGAAATACATGTGGGACAAGCTGCACCCGGAATTCCCCGGCGTTAATTACTTTGACAACCACGGCGGCCACGGCACCCAGACACGGATGCGGACGGAGTTCTCGGCCGTGCCCTTCAACTGGAGCACCAACGCATCGTGGAGCACCAACGGCGCCGGGAAGATGCAGGACTTGTGCCGGTGCCGTTCGCGGTGGCCGATTACATCATCAACTTCGCGGTGCTCAAAGGACACAGCACGGGAATAACGGTTTGCGGGAAGAATTGGTATGGGGCGCTGCTGCGTCTTCCGAACAGCTGGTATCGGGATTACAACGGGCCGGATCAATGGGGCGAGAATACGAACTACGTGCACATGCATTACAGCACGCCACGACCTCAAGTCGTAGGGGTACGCCGGTTTGGGGAAATATCGCGCTATAGTGGACCTGATGGGCCATCCGGCACTGGGGGGCAAGACGTTGCTTTGTTTGGTGGATGGGTTGTTCGGCGGCTTTTACTCGGAGTCGAAACCGTGGTTAAAATGGCAGATGGCGCCTTTCAACAACGATTGGCCGTCCAGCCTGTTTGTCTCCCAGGATCCGGTGGCGATTGACTCGGTGTGTTATGACTTCCTGTTGAACGAATGGCCGAACATCGTGAACTACGGCAACACAAACCGGACCTCTGGCGATGATCTTCAGGGCGGCGCGGAGGATTACCTGCATGAAGCGGCCGGCACAAATGATCCCGTGTCAGGCATTTGCTATCCCCCCTCGGGCACCTTCTACGACCCAGGCCGAACTGGCGTTCGTCTGGCCAGCCTGGGCGTGCATGAACACTGGAATAATGCGACCAACAAGCAATACAGCCGCAACCTCGGCAGCGAGCCAGGGCATCGAGCTGGTGGCGCTCACCGCCACGCGGCCGGATGCGGTGCTGGCCGTCAGTAAAGCCGGAAGCCAGGCCGTGGTGTCGTGGCAGGGTTCGCTCACCGACTTCCGCCTCCAAAGCGCGACCAATCTGGCGGCGACGAACCTGTGGTCGAACGTGACTAATTCACCGGTGCTGGTGCAAGGGCGGAGCACCGTCACGAACGACCTTTCCGGCCCGCGCCGGTTTTACCGCCTGATCAAGTAATTCCGCTCCTACAGGCCCAGCTTCTTGACAGCTTTCCTGGTGCGGTCCTCGAGGTAGCCGTACCAGGCGTCCACCACGTTCCCTTCACGGTCAATGACGTAAGTCATCGGCACCGTGCTCATTCCAAGCGTTTCGTATTGCGATACGGCCCGATGGCCCGCGTCCGACGTGTCGAGGATGTTAGGGAACGTGACCTGGTTGGCTTTCAGGTAATCCAGCGCGATCTTGCGATCGTCGGCGGTGTTGAGCCCCAGGACGACCAGCCCCTGCTTCTTATGCTCTAGATACAGCTTCTGGAGACTCCTTGTCTCCTCCCGGCAGGCGGGTCAGCCACACCGCCATACGTTCAGCCAGACAATTTGGCCGCGGAAATTGGAGAGCTTGAGCCGGTCACCGGCGACCGAGGCCAGTTCGAAGTCGGGCGCCGGCGTGCCTGGTTTGAGCAGTCCTTCTTCGATGGCGGGCATGCGCCACTCCTTCCAATCCCGCGGGGCCGACCAGACAAAGCGGTCGTTGGGAATATCCGCATTGATCGTTACGTCCGACCAGGATTCTTCGCTATTAATCGGGTAACTCACACGGACTACCTGCGTCAGCTTGCGCGGCAGATGGTCCTTCCTGGCCAGCCACAGCTTCCAGCTTCGCTGGTATTTCATGAAGCTTACTTCGATGACATCGCAGGTTTCCCCGCCCGCCTGTTCCATGCCCACGCTCCGGACGCCATCAATGTAGGGCTGCAGCGAATCGGTGTAGCCGTGAAAAGTGCTTGGGTCAATGATGGTCATGCAGATACCGGCTCCCAACTGACCGGCTGAATGGCCGATGGAATGCCGCCCGACGGGTGTCCGCTCTTTCATGTAGAAGGCGCGGCGGTAATTCTCGTATTCCTCGGCGTATTTGCCTTTCCACTCCCATTGGTACCGCGGCTTTTCCTTGGGCCAATAAGTCCAGAAGTAATCCCCATCGCCCACCAGAATGCCGCTGCGGTCGGGGTCGCTCACGGCCGTTGCCTCCATGCGGGCGTAGTTGGGCTTCTTGAGCCAGATTCGGTAGGTTGCATGGCCGAGGGTCTGGCCCCGTGCTTCCCAGCTATAATCACTGACCCAGGAGAGGGTGTCGGCCTTCCGCATGGTAGCCACCATTTGCGAATAAAGTGCGTGGGCCGCTCGCTCATCTCGAAAGCCCTTGGCGGCGGGGGCGTTTGTCTCCGCCGCCCATCCTGGGAACAAAGGCAGAGCGCCGGCCATCAGCAAGCCGGCCAGCAACCTTGTCGGCGGCCAAGCGCTCGCCTTGCGGTCCAGCCTCCTGCAGTCCTCAGTCATGACTCGCGCCATCGCGAAGGGCATTCTCCTTAACTGCGTGGCTGAAATCAAGGCTTTCGGAGTCGCGAGCGGACTGAGCGTTTTGCCTTTACACGCAACGTCGAGAGGGGGACGCTCGCCGCGCAGTAGCGTTGGAGCAAGCGCGTTATGAGAATGTCGAAGTGGATTGCAAGCATTGGCCGTAGGTTTGCGGACAGACCATGGCTCCGGGTATTCGGGATTCTGCCAGCCTTCGGGTTGCTGTCCATGGTTTACGCGTCTGGTGCCAGCGCCGCGCCCGACTCGTCCAGGCGTCCAGCGGTCCCGGCCGGGAAGGCGCCGGTGTTTCTGGCTGGAGCGTATGCTGTGGATGTCACGCCGACGAATCTGCCCGTCATTATCAATGGCGGGTTCCTCTCACAGACCGCCGACCAGGTGCACCACCGCCTGCATGCGCGCTGGCTGGTGCTTGACGACGGGCGCACGCGTGTGGCGCTGGGCGTGCTGGACACGTGCATCATCCCGGGCGAGTTCGCGGATGCGGTGAGGATCGCGCGCGGCGAAAATCACCGGCCTCCCGGTGGAGCGAATCATGCTCTCGGCCACGCACACCCACAGCGCGCCATCGCTGATGCGATGTCTCGGCACCGACGCCGACCCGAATTACCCTGCGTTCGCGCTGCCGCGGATCGCAGAGGGCTTGCAGCGCGCGGTGGATAATCTCGGCCCGGCGCGCGTCGGCTGGGCGGTCGTGCCGGCGCCGGAGCACACGCACACGCGCGTCTGGATTCGCCGCCCCGACAAGATGCTGACTGATCCGTTTGGCGAGGTGACGGTCCGGGCCAACATGCATCCCGGCTACCAGAACCCGGATGCCATCGGGCCCTCGGGGCCTTCCGACCCGGGGTTGACGTTGCTGGCAGCACAGTCACGTGATGGCCGGCCCATCGCGGTGCTGGCGAACTACTCGATGCATTACTTTGGCGCGCAGGCGGTTTCGGCGGATTACTACGGCTTGTTCGCCGAGAAGCTGGGGCCGCTCATCGGCGTGACGAACACGACGCCGGCCTTCGTCGGCATCATGTCCCAAGGCACGAGCGGGGATCAGCATTGGATGGATTACAGCCAACCGAAGAAGGCGGTCACGCTGGACGCTTACGCGGGCGAGATGGCGCAGATCGCGGCTGACGCCTGCAAGAAGATTGCTTTCCACGACTGGGTGCCGCTGGCAATGCGCGAGAAGACGCTGCGGATCGCCACGCGCCAGCCGGATGCGAAACGGCTGGCATGGGCGCGCGACCTCGTCGAGAAGCTGAACGGGCGTGCGCCGCAGTCGCTGCCGGAGGTCTATGCGGGCGAGCAACTGTGGCTGGCGGAGAACCCCACCCGGGCCGTGAAACTGCAGGCGTTGCGGGTCGGCGAGCTCGGCATTGCCATCTGGCCGTGCGAGGTCTTCGCGATCAGCGGCCTGAAGATCAAGGCCCAGAGCCCGCTCCAGCCGACGATGAACATCGAGCTGGCCAACGGCGAAGAGGGTTACATACCGCCGCCCGAGCTGCATCCGCTGGGCGGCTACAACACCTGGTCCTGCCGCACCGCCATGCTGGAGGCGAACGCCGAACCGAAAATCGTGGATGGGCTGCTTGGCCTGCTGGAGAAGGTGAGCGGCCAGCCGCGCCGCAAGGTCGCAGCCACGCACGGCGCCTACGCGCAGGCGGTGCTGGCGGCCAAACCGCTGGCGTATTGGCGGCTGGACGAATGGAGCGGCGCGACCGCGCTGGACGCCACGGGCGCGCACCGCGACGCCACGTATGAGCCGGGCGTGGCGCGATGGCTGGCGGGGCCGGCGTCGCCGGCGTTCTCCGGCGCGGGCGCGAGCAACCGCTGTCCGCATTTGGCCGGCGGCCGGCTGCTGGCGACGCTCAAGCCATTGAAGCAGAGTTACACGGCCGAGTTCTGGTTCTGGAACGGCCTGCCGAACGATTTGCGACCGGTGACCGGCTACCTGTTCGGGCGCGGCGGCGAGGCCCTCGCCCTGGGCGGCACCAACGTTGCGCCCGGCGCCCTGGTATTCGGCGCCCTGGCGGGCCGGACGGTGATCGCGCCGAAAACGTGGAACCATGTCGCGCTGGTGCGCGATGGTTCGCGCGTGGCGGTTTACCTGAACGGCAATGCCGAGCCGGAGATTGCCGGCGAAGCCGCGCCGGACAAATCGCGGGACGTGTTCCTTGGCGGACGCAGCGACAAGGAGGCGACGTTCGAGGGCCGGGTTGACGAGGTCGCCATTTACCCTCGCGCGCTTTCGCCCCAGGAAATCCGCCGCCACTATGAGCTTGCTGGCGCCGAGACCGGCGCTGTCGCCTTGCATTCGCAGTGAGCCAGCCCATCGCCATGAGCCGGCGGGCCGGTTTGTTCGTTGCCGCGGGGCTGGCGCTGGCGGGGGTCGCCCTGAGTGCGGCGCCGGCCAGGCCGAATATCGTCCTCATCCTCGCCGATGACATGGGTTTCTCCGATGCCGGCTGCTATGGGGGTGAGATTCAGACGCCGAACCTCGACCGGCTGGCAGCCAGCGGCTTGCGATTCTCGCAGTTCTACAACTGCGCGCTGTGCGGGCCGTCGCGCGCGGCGTTGATGACCGGGCTTTTCCCGCACCAGGTCGGGATCACGAACTGGACAGGTTTGTTGAACAACCGGTGCGTGACGACGTTTGAACTGCTCAAGCGCGCCGGTTACGCGACGTGCGCCGTGGGGCGGCTGGACATGGTCACGGCGGAAAACTGGCATGATCCCGCCATGATCGCGCGCGTTGTGGATCGGTTCCTCGGCAGCACAGGCCACACGGGACCGGGGAACTATTTCAAGGCCGTGCGAGGCGCGGACTTCTTTTGCGACGGCGAGCCCTACACGCTGCCGATCGAAGGTGCCTACAAGACCGACCTGATCGCCGACTTCGCCGCGAAGTTTATCACCGAGGCCGCGAGCAGGCCGCAGCCCTTCTTTCTCTACGTCGCGCAATACGCGCCGCATTGGCCGCTGCACGCCAAGCCGCAAGACATGGTCCGCTACCGCGAGCTCTACCGGAAGCTCGGCTGGGACGAGGCGCGCGCCCGCCGCTACCAGCGGCTGATCGAGCTGGGACTGATCAGCGCCAAGTGCCGGTTGTCACCGCGCGACTCGCGGGTGCCCGCCTGGCCGAACGCTGAGCACAAGGATTGGGAAGCCGAGCGCATGGCCGCCTACGCCGCGCAGGTGGATTCCCTGGACCAAAGCGTCGGCCGCATCCTGGACGCGCTGCGACGCACGCACGCGGACACGAACACGCTGGTTCTGTTTCTCTCCGACAACGGCGCGTCGGACCAGGCCATGACGGGCCGGTTGGACAAGCCGGGGCAGATGTGGCGGCTGGACGGCGCACCGACGCAAGTTGGCAACAAACCGACCATCCGGCCCGGAGGGGCCGATACGTTTGTGACCGCCGGCCCGGCGTGGGCCAACGTGTCGAACGCGCCATTCCGGCAGCACAAGAACACGAACTACGAGGGTGGCATCGCGACACCGTTGATCGCCTGGTGGCCGGGCGTGATCAAGCAAGCGGGCGCGGTAACGCCCGAGTTGGGACACATCGCCGACATCATCGCCACGTGTCTGGATGTGGCGGGCGTGGCCTACCCAGCGCAATTCAACGGCCGGGACATCCTGCCGCTCGCGGGCAAGAGTCTCTTGCCGGTCTTCCAGAACGGACCAGCGCGCGGGCCACCAAACCTTGTGCTGGGCCACCTCGGGCTCGCGCGCCATTCGGACGGGCAAGTGGAAGCTGGTCGCCGCCCAGGGCGGACCGTGGGAGCTTTACGACCTTGCCGACGACCGGACGGAGACCCATAATCTCGCCGCAGCATTCCTCGGACATTGTGAAAGACCTCACCGCCAGATGGCAGCAGTGGGCCGGCCCCGCCGGCGCCAAACCGTGAGTCTGCTCTCCATGAATCCGCATCCCGATTACCGCACTGTCAAACAATCCCCGCCAAGAAATCCAGTCATGAAAACCCCAATGAATCGCCGCGACTTCCTGAGAACCTCGACCGCCGCCATCGCGGCGCTCGGCTTGCCCAACATCATTCCGGCGTCGGCTTTCGGCGCCAGCAACAAGATCACCCTCGGCTGCATCGGCGTCGGCGGCATGGGCACGAACAACATGAAGAACTTCCTCCCCCTTGAGGATTGCCGGGTGGTGGCCGTTTGCGACGCGTATGCAGACCGGCGGCAGAAAGCCAAGGACCTCGTGGACACGCAGTACGGGGACAAAGGCTGCGCGATGTTCAGCGACTATCGCCAGTTGATCGCGCGCAAGGACATTGACGCGGTGATGATCGCCGTGCAGGACCATTGGCACGCGCTGATCGCCACCGCGGCGGCGGCGGCGGGCAAGGACATGTATTGCGAGAAACCTATGGGCATTTCGGTGGAGCAGGGGCAGAGAATGCTGCGCGCAGTGCGCAAGCACAAACGTGTGTTCCAGGCCGGCACCTGGCAACGGTCACAGGGGAAATTCCGGCAGGCCTGTGCGCTCGTCCGCAACGGCTACGTCGGCAAACTCCGTGAGATCCAGGTTTCCGCGCCCGGCCCGCAATATCAGCCGAAGTATGACGGCTCCCTTGACCCGCAGCCGGTGCCGGCTGGTTTCGACTGGGAGATGTGGCGCGGCCCGGCGCCGGCCAAGCCCTACAATCCCGGCCGCGTCGCGTGGCCGGACTGGTATCTGATCTGGGACTACTGCGCCGGCTTCATCTGCAACTGGGGCGTGCATTACCTCGACATCGCCTACTGGGGCTGCCCGGCGCTGGCGAAGGAGCCGTGCGAGATCGAGTGCCAAGGGCGTCTATCGCAAGAAAGGCTTAACCGACAACATCGAGAGCTGGAACGCCACGTTCACCTTCGCCAGCGGCCTGAAGATGGTCTTCACCGACGTCACCAGCGAGCAGCAGGAGAAGACCGGCACGCGGTTCATCGGCGACAAGGGTTGGGTGCATGTGAGTCGCGCCGGTATCTGGGCCGAGCCGGAATCCCTGCTGCAGATCACGCTCAAGCCGGGCGACGACCACCTCTATGAGACTTCCGGGCCGGGCGAGGACGTCGTAATTGTCAAGAAGGAGACCGGCGATCGGGCGGCTTTCAAGTCGCTCAACCACGGTGGAAATTTCGTGGACTGCGTCCGCAGCCGCAAAGACCCCATCTCGAACGTGGACGCGACGCATGTGGCGTCGTATCTAGGCCTCATCGCTGAGATCGCCGCGCGGCTCGAGACCCCGCTGAAGTGGGACCCGAAGAAGGAGAAGTTCATCGGCAATGCGGAGGCCAATAAGCGGCTGAGCCGGCCGATGCACAACGGCTGGAAGCTCTAATCGCCCCGGCGCATGAAGAGTTGCGCGGCGCTCGGCGGCCTGCTGGCGCTGGTTCTGCCCGCCCAGGCGGCGGTGGACGGCACCGCGACTTCCGCTGCCAACGCCCTGCGCCCGAACATCGTCTTCATCCTCGCCGACAATGCCGGCTATGGCGACCTGGGGTGTTACGGGTCGAAGCTCCATCGCACGCCTAATCTGGACCGCATGGCAAGGGAGGGACTCCGGCTGACGAGCTTCTACAGCGCCAGCGGCGTTTGCTCGCCGTCCCGGGCGGCGCTGATGACCGGCTGCTATCCGCGCCGCGTCAACATGCACGTCAGCGGTTCCGGCGCGCCAGTGCTGCGACCGGCCGACTCGAAAGGGCTGCACCCCACCGAAATCACTGTCGCGAAGCTGCTCGCCGGGCGCGGCTACGTGACCCTGTGCGTCGGCAAGTGGCACCTGGGCGACCAGCCGCCGTTCTTGCCGACGCGACACGGATTCGACCATTTCTTCGGCATCCCTTACAGCGAGGACATGGTGCCCTCCAGACAAAGCCCGAATTTGCCGCCGCTGCCGCTCATGCGCGACGAACAGGTCATCGAGGCGCCCGTGGACCGCAACCTCCTCACCCAGCGTTACACCAAGGAAGCGATCCGGTTTATCACCGCCAACCGGACGCGCCCGTTTTTCCTCTATCTGGCGCACGCGATGCCCGGCAGCACGGCGCGGGCGTTCACCAGTCCGGCCTTCAAGGGCCGCTCACAGAACGGCCCCTACGGCGACAGCATCGAAGAACTCGACTGGTCTGCCGGCGAGGTTCTGGCCGCGCTCAAGCGGCTCGGCCTCGACGAGCGGACGTTCGTGATCTGGACCTCCGACAACGGCGCCGTGCGGCGCAATCCGCCCCAAGGCAGCAATGCACCGCTCAAAGGCTGGGGCTACGATACTTCCGAAGGCGCGATGCGAATGCCGGGCCTGGTGCGCTGGCCCGGCCACGTGCCTGCCGGCAAGGTGTGCGATGAACTTTGCACGATGATGGACTGGCTGCCGACCTTCGCGAAGCTGGCGGGAGCCGAACCGCCGCGTGACCGCATCATTGACGGCGGCGACATCCGGCCCCTGCTCTTCGGCGAGGCGGGCGCGACCTCGCGCTATGATGAGACGGGCTTTTTCTACTACATGATGGGGCAGTTGCAGGCCGTGCGCGCTGGCCCGTGGAAACTCTACCTGCCGCTGGAAGAGAAAATCCTGAACCTGCAGCGACAGCAACAGAAGTCTCCCGTCATGCTTTACGACGTGCGCAGCGATCCTGGTGAAACGAAGGAACGCTCCGCCGAGCATCCGGAAGTGGTGGCCCGGCTGACCGCGCTGGCGGACAAGGCCCGCGCCGATCTGGGCGACGAGGGACGTGAAGGCAAGAACCAGCGACCCGCCGGCCAAGTGGCCCACCCGAAGCCGCAGAGGCTGCCCTGAAACACTATTGGACCGCGCGGCCAGAGGTTGATAGCCTGCTGGGGTGGTCCGGAAACAGACAACTCTCCATCATATAAACCTGAAAGGAACATAACTATGGCCAAGATTCACGTCGGTTTGAACGCAGAATTCTCGCGCAGCTCGGACAAGCCGTTCGAGTGGGCCGTCCAGAAGGCCGCCGAGATGGGCTACAAGTACTTCGAGCCGATGATCCACTTCGGCCGCGAGCTAATGAGCGAAGCCGGCTACTTCCACACCGTTTCCATGTTCGATGATCCCTGGCGCATCAAGGAAGCGTGCGACAAGGCGGGGCTGAAAATCTCGGGCCTGCAATCGCACGGGCCGCTGGGCCGGCCCGATGTGCACGGCGAATACATCAAGCTCGCCATCCGGGTCGCGGCCGAAATCGGCGTGCCGGTCATCAACACCGACGAAGGCATCAAGGCCAAATGGACAACCGAGGAAGAGGACTTCGTGCTGATCAAGTACACCCTGCAGGAGGCGGCCTTCATCGCCGAGCGGCGGGGCGTCAAGATCGGCATCGAGCCGCATGCGCAATACTCGCGCCATCCCGACGGCCTCGACCGCATCTATAACCTGGTCAAGTCGCCCGCGATCGGCATCAACTTCGACACCGGCAACGCGTATCTGTGCGGGCATGACGTCTATGCGTGGCTGGAACGCGTGGCCGCGCGGCTGGTCCACCTCCATGCGAAGGACATCTCCGTGGCGCACTCGGAGGCCGAGCGCGGCAAGGTGACGGGCACGCCCGTGGGCTGCGCCTGCGGCGAAGGGGTGCTCGACTGGGCGCGGATCATCGACATCGTCCGCAAGAAATGCCCGCGCGACATCGTCTTCTCGGTCGAGTGCGGCACCCCCGCGCAGGCCGCCAAGAGCCTGGAACACCTGAACAAACTCGTGGCCTGACCCCAAAGGCAGTTGGGGAGGCGCCGCTCCCATGCGGGGTCGCGTGGTTGACTCTGTGATGACAGCGTCAGAGCAGGGCATCAGGAGCCTTGCTAGCAGGCAGGTGCTTGCGATTGGCAATGGGCTTCGATTTCTACGTGCTGGCGATCCACGGTCACCACGAAGACGCTGGACTTGGCTCACAATCTGCTGTTAATTATGGGTACAGTGTCCAAAAACTGGCCTTTGATGAGGGCGGGTTTAGGATCTGGCCGTCGCGGGGGGCGTAGTTGGACGTGCAAGGCCCTGACACCGCCCGCAGATTCAGCCTGATTGAAATAGAATAGGTCAGGTGAGCGATAGCAGTGTTATGAAGTCGGCGATTTCAAGAGTTCCGGGCACGGGGCAGATTGCCAGCACGAATGGCTGCACTGTCTTGAACGGGCTCATCATGATCAGCGGCGGCAAGCACGAAACCCGGCAGGGAGTATGAGCCAGGACCATCGACTGCAGCAACAGCGCTTTGAATTGAAGTACCTGGTTGACGAGGCGATCACCCCGGGGCTCCGCGATTTCGTCAGCAGCTACCTCGAGCTGGATGATTTCGGAGCGGGGCGGCCGGACATGTCGTATCCCGTCTATAGCTTATACCTGGATTCGGATGATCTGCACACTTACCAGACCTCGATCAACGGCGTCCGGAATCGCTTCAAGTTGCGGCTGCGCTATTACAATGACGACCCCGAGGCGCCGGTGTATTTCGAGGTTAAGGCGCGCGTGGATAACTGCATCCTGAAGCAGCGATGCGCCGTGCGCCGGGAAGCGGTCGCCATGCTTGTCGGGGGGCAGCTCCCCGAGCCGAAGCATTTGCTTTCCCGGGAACCGCGGCACCTGGTTGCGCTACAGCACTTTAATCTGCTCCAAATGCAGCTCAACGCCCGACCCAAGGCGCATAATCAATACCTGCGGGAAGCCTGGGTCAGCCCGGAGGTCAACTCGGTCCGGGTCACCATGGACCGGAACGTTCACATCGAGCCCTGCTTCACGGCTAAGCCGGTGACGGAAATGACCCGGCCCATTCAGGTCTTTCCCCAATTCACCATCGTGGAGTTGAAGTTCACGGCTCGGTACCCCAAATGGTTCAACGAGCTGGTTCAGCGATTCAATTTGATGCAGGGCTCCTCCGCGAAGTATGTTGAAGGGGTGGAACTGCTGGGCGAACACCGCTTTCATGACGGCGAGACAGCACTTGACGGGCAAGGCCAGGTTCGGCATAATTATGACTCGGCGTCGCAGCCGATCGCGACGCTAGCGTCAAAGACGAAACAGACCGCCGCCTATGAATGACTGGTTTCTGCGGGGTGATTATGGTGCCGCGCCGACGAATTACATCGCGCTGGTGATCGGCTTGCTGCTGGCCTTTGTTTGCGGCCACGCGGTGGCGTGGGCGTACATGTTCACGCATACGGGCCTTTCGTATTCCCGTTCCTATGTCAAAACGTTGATTCTCATGCCGGTCATCGTGGCCCTGGTGATGATGATCCTGGCCAATAACCTGGTGCTGGCCTTTGGACTCATGGCGATCTTTGCCATGGTGCGCTTCCGGAGCATTCTCCGCGACACGCTCGACACGGCCTACGTCTTGGCCGTGATTGTGATTGGGCTGGCGTGCGGCACCTGGAAATTCACTTCGGCCGTGATCGGGTGCCTGGCGACCGTTGGCATCATGTTTTATTTCTGGAGCAGCGCCTTCGGCACGCGACATCGGTATGATATGATCGTCAACATTCAGTGGGTCCGGCCCGCCGGCGAGCTGGGCGAATTGTGGCAATTGCTGACCCGCCACAGCCGCCGCGCCCAGGTTGCCAGCCAACGCGCCAATGAAGGCTCGCCGGGGGTTGCGCTCTCTTACCGGCTGCTGATGCGGGATCCCGCCCGGAGCCAGGAATTAATCGAGGAGCTGCGGTCCCTGGACGGCGTAGCCAAAGTTACCAGCGTGCATGCCGGCGATGAATCGGAGATGTGACCATGACCCGCCCCGCTCCCATCCCGATACCCTTCCAGCAGCGCTGGCGCGACATGCGCCTGCGCGCCTTGCCCGTCATGATGTTTGGAGCGGCTTTGATGGCCGTGGTTTTGCTTTGGCACGACTATATCGCCGCCCCCACGATGGTGGGGCAGGCCGAACCCGTGCAGGCCCAAGTGAGCTCTCTCAAGCCGGGGGTGCTGGCGGAGTTTACCGTCGCGCGCTTTCAGAAAGTCAAAGCGGGCGACCCGATCGGGCGAGTCCTGGTCACCGATCCAAAAGTCCTGGCCTCCTCGCTGGCGGTCATTCAAGCAGAAATCGAAATGCTCCGGGTCAACATGTCGCCGATCGCGGCGCAGCAACGCAACGCGATGGATTACGATCAGCTCCGGTTGGATTGGATGAAACAGCGCGCCCAGCTCGCGACCACCCGCGTCAGCCTGCAAGCGGCCGAAACCGATTATCGTCGCACCGAGTTACTGTTTCGGGATAAGATTGTGGCCGAACGGGTCTATGAACAAGCCGCGGCGGCGCGCGAGCGGCTACAGAAAGAGGTCGAGGAGTTGACCAAACAGGTCAGCGAGGGAGAAGAGAGTTTCCAACGATTGCAGCCAACCAACACCACCGCGATTTCAACCGTATCGAGCGAACCTTTACGCGCCGCCATTGGGGTGCAGGAATCCAAGCTGCGGCTGGCCGAAGCGGAGCTAAGCCCGGTCCTGTTGCGCGCGCCCATGGATGGAGTCGTCAGCATGATCTATTGCCGGGCGGGCGAAGCCGTGGCGGCGGGGCAGACGATTGCTTCCATAGCCACTGCCGATCCGGTTCGGATCGTTGGCTATTTGCGCACCCCGATCCTCAACGAACCGAAGGTGGGCACGCGGGTAGAGGTGCGCACCCGTGGACCACGTCGGGAAGTCGGGGTGGCGACCGTTCGCGAAGTCGGCGCGCAATTGGAATCAGTTCCGACGGCTGTGCTCGGACCCGTGGGACTCGGCCGTGCCGAGCTGGGCCTGCCCGTGGACATCAGCCTGCCGTCGAATCTCAGAATTCGCCCTGGGGAGCTAGTGGACATTACGCTGGCGCTCAAGGCGAACTAACGACGCCGGCCCACGCTGGCCATCACCGCAACTCTCGCGCACTGGCGGCTTCTGGGCTCGGGCGCCTGAATAGGTGACGGCGCCGGCCTGATTTCCAGAACTCACTTCATCTCGACCTTAAGGTGATGGCGATCGAGCATGCTGCCCTCGGCAAACGCGAGCTGCGCCAAGGCCTTGTTGTAATCAGCCAGTGCCAGGACCTCGGCGGTGCGCGTAGCCGTGAGTGTTTGCTGCAACTGTAGAACGAAGAAGCTGGTGGAGAGTCCATTTTGCAGCTTTTTCTGCTCCGCCGCTAAAGCGGCTTCGGCAAAAGACCGTGCCCGGCGCGTGGAGCCCACCTGAGCGAAGCGCGATTGCACCCGGTTAACCCAATCCGCGATTTCCAGGAAGACCCCTTGCTCAGCTCTCTTGAGCTGTAGCTCGACGAGCTGTTTGGCGGATTGGCTGGCGCGATAGTAGTTGCGCTCCGCGGTGCGGGTCACGGGAAAACTCAGCACGACACCGTAGAAGTATTGTGGATACCTAAAGTGGATGGCATCACTCATGGCGCCATTCAAGCTATCCTCAACGCCCACCCCGCCGTAGTGCCCAACCAAATCCAGGCTGGGGTAAAGCTGATTCCGACGGAATTGCACGACCACATCGCTCCTCTCTACCGCGAGACGCGCCTCCGCTAGGTCTGGCCGGTTCTTCAGCGCGTTCTGGAAGCTTTCCGACCGGTGAATCTCCGGAGCCAGGGCCAGCAGCACTTCAGTCGGCAGGAGCTCCGTATCGACCCATTGCTGAAAATCCTCAGTCAGCAGGCTTTTAAGGGCGTTTTGCCGGGCGACATAGACCTCGCGAACGGCAGTCACCGCCGTCAGTGTATTCTGCAGTTGGGTTTCCGCCTGCTCGGCATCCAACGCCGGCAAGTCCCCGACTTCGACCCGCCGGCGCGTCTCGGCGACAAATTGCTGTCTGAGCTCCAGCGCCTTCTCCTCGACCCGCACCTGTTCCCGCGCCGCGATCAGGTCGTAATAGGCCAATTCGACAACCAGCAGGATTCTAGCAATTTGAAACCGCATGGCTTGTTCGGTCATCTTCGCTTCCTTGCGCCGGACGCGGATTACCATTCGCGACTGGTCGATCCAGAAATCTTTCAACAAGGACTGCTTCACAGTCACACCGGCGTCCGCAAAGAAGTTGTTGGTCTCCCTAATGCCCCAGAGAAAGAGGCTCCAGGCGTCCGGATTGGAACTAAAGTCGCTGATGTCCCACTTATGGCCGGCCCTCCCGTTGAAACTGTAGCTCATCCCAATTGGCAGCAGGCCCTCGAGCGCGAAACCGGCGCTGTCCGTGGTGAGCTGGTAGGGGTAGTCGAGATTAATCTTCTGCGGATCAAAGTCACCGGGACGGGAAACATGGGCCTCTGTCGCCCGGAATGAAAACACCGGATCATAAGCACCATAGGCCCCGCTCAAATTAAAGCGGCTGATATCCGTCGAAACTCGTGCGATCTGCACATCCAGGTTGTGGGTGAGCGCCAATTCGACACACTGCGGCAGAGACAGGTAGCGGTTTGTGGCCTCTGATGGTGGTGTTTGCGCCGTGGCGACTACCACGACGCAGAAAGCAAATACCACCAGGATCCTGACACACATGGTGGTTGGATTATGTTCTCTTGGGGCTTCGAGGTCAACTGAGGGGTTCAACGGATTCAGCGGCCGGCTGGATGATCCTGCTCGTGGAGGTTGTTGAGATTCTGTGGGACCGGATGCCGTCCGGCCCGTTGCTTATCCGAGCGGGCTCTGGCAGTATTCGGGCATGCGCGCGGTTTGCTTCGCTCTGCTGGGCGTGAGCCTTTCTGCCTGGGGCGACGACCGGCTCTTGCTTGTCCGGCCAACACAGTACTCCGGGATGGCCGACGCTTCGGCGGCTGTCGCAGTGAGTTCCAACCTCTTCGTGGTCGCCGACGACGAGGACAATATCCTGCGACTCTATCGCAGCGATCTGGGGGGGGCGCCCATCAAGGAATTTGATTGCAGCGCCTTTCTGCAGTCAGAAGGCAGGTATCCGGAAGCGGACCTGGAAGGAGCCGCCAGGCTCGGCGATCGAGCCTTTTGGATCGGTTCGCACGGCCGTAACAAGGACGGCAGGGAGCGGCCTAGCCGTTGTTGTCTGTTTGCCACCGGCATCCGGGCCATAGACGGCGCGGTGACGCTGACACCAGTGGGCAGGCCTTACCGCAGGCTCCTGGTTGATTTGGTCAACGACCCGCGGTTCGAGCAGTTGCATCTCACCGAAGCTGCCAGGCGCGCTCCCAAGGCGCCCGGCGGGCTAAGTATTGAGGGCCTTTCTGCAACGCCGGAAGGGCATCTCCTGATCGGATTTCGCAATCCCATACCTGGAGGCAACGCGTTGCTCATCCCGTTGCTCAATCCGAATGAGGTGATCGAAGGGAAACCGGGGCGCTTTGACCCGGCAATTCGACTGGACCTGAGCGGGTTTGGCGTTGGTGACATCGCTTACCATCGAGGGACCTACGTTATCATCGCCGGTTCCTGGCACGAGGGCGGCCCCTTTCGATTTTACCGTTGGGCGGGGGTGGGCGCCAGGCCGGAACCTCTGACGGTGGAGCCCCTGGGGGACTACACACCCGAGGCAGTTGTCATCTATCCGCAGACAGGCCTGCGGGAACTGCAAATCTTAAGCGACGATGGCAATCGACCGATTGACGGTGTTCCGGGCAAAGAAGTCAAAGATCCACGCAAGAAGAACTTCCGGAGCTTCTGGGCTGTTCAGTGAAGGAGAACTCTTTGACAGGACCGACCTGGGTCTCTTGGCGGCCGGAGTCTGATCGGCCTGTCCGGCCGCAATTAAGGCTGGATGGGTGTGACGACGCGGTAGAAACGCTTAGACGCGGAGGCGGCACCCGGATCGGTGAGCGTGACCATGCGGTTCGTTGTGTCCGCGGGTACGTCGGTGAGCTTATGCCACAAGCCTGTGCCGAGGTTGTCCGAGTATTCCAGACTGTAATCAATGCCCGCGATGGCGGTGAATGAAAGCTGCGGCCGGCCCGTCTCCGGGTCCAGACCCGGGACGTGCAGTTTGAGGCAGCTCTGCGGGTCGCGTGGATCGGTTCCAGCCAGATATTCCTGGAGGTTGGACAGGCCATCGCCGTCGGCGTCGTCCTGCGCTCGCGAATGGTCGCTCGGCAGGCCGGTGGGGTGTCCGAAGTTCTGCATCATCCAGGCATCCGGGATTCCGTCGCTGTCACTGTCCAAGCCCGTAACCGTCAGTGTTGCAGGGTCGCTGGCCGCCACACCGGCGGGATTGCTGACGACTGCTTCATAGGTGCCGGCCTGAGCCGGATTGATCCCGCTCAAAGTGAGGGAAGAATTCGTCGCGGCAGGCAACGGGGTGCCGTTGAAGTACCATTGGAACGCCAATGGCGTTGATCCCGAGGCAGCGACCTGCAGTGTCACCGTCGCACCGAGGCTGACTGATAATCCGAAAGGCTGGACGGTAATGACTGGCGGCGCGAGAACAGACAACGTGGCGGCGCGGCTGCAGATTGAGTCAACCGTGTTGCTGATCCAGACTTGGTAGGAACCGGAATCCGCCGGCTGGGCGTTCGAGAATACAAGGGTGGTGTTGGTTGCGCCCGGCAAATCCACTCCGTTGCGTTGCCAGCGGTAGGCCATGGGCAGCGAACCCACCGCTGTGACGCTCAATGTAACGCTCGCTCCGAGCACTACCGTGGTGTCTTGGGGTTGATCGACGATGACGGGTGGGGCGGGGCGGCCCACCAGTGTGTTGGTGAGTCCGGCGGTGGGAGGTTCGGCGGTCCAGTTCAGCGGATCGTTCCCGAAATCGGCCGAAACGCGGCGTTGCAACGAGGCCCCGCCCCCCGCCGCCGCCGCCGGCCAGGGCGCCGTCACGCCGTAGTTGACCCGATCCACCAGGATCCGGGGCACAAAACCCAAATCCGGCGACGGTGACGGCGCGTCCGGCTTGTAGAGCTCAATGCTCTCGCCCTCGTTGCTCAGCCGGCCCTGGAACGGCCCTAACACCGTCGTGGCCGCGTCCACCCCGAACCGGGCCCGGAAAGCCGCCAAGGCCGCCGGGTCGGCCACCGGATCAAAACCCACCACCAGCACATAACTCTGCGCCACCATCACCGCCCCCGTCGGGAACGTAAAGCCAACTCCCCCACCCAACTGCCACGTGTTGGTCGGGTAATTGGGATCAAACAACGCCACGCTGTTGGTCGAAAGGTTATGCAGCTCAATGAACTCTTCGTCCGGATTCTCGACCAGATTGGTGCCCCCCGCCGTCACCGGCTGATACATCAGCTCGTTGATCACCACCGGACCCACCCGCGGATACGCGTTGGGCAAACCCGTGCCCGTGCGGAACTGGGCCAGCGTCGCCGGGCTGTCCATGCCAAAGGTGCGCTGACTCAACGCCACAAACTCCACTCCCGTGCTGTTGGTGTAACGGCCCAACGACACCTCGTTCTCCGCCGCCCCAAATTCCACCCCCGTGCGATTACCCGTCAGATTACCCCCCGCGTCCGCCGCCGACAAATACACCCCGTCCCCGTGCGCTGAATCCAGCGCAAAACTGGGAAACACACCCGGCGTCGGATTGAACTGATATTCGTAAAACACCGCCAAGCCACCCGCCGGAAGGATCGTGCCGTCGGGGATGCGGAACTTCTGCAATTCGCCTTGGCTGTCGCTCAAATACCAGCCGCCAATATTCAGCGGCGCCGCGCTCAGGTTGGCCAGCTCGATCGCATCTTCCAGCGGCGGGTCGGTGTGCGTCAGCACCTCGTTGATCACGACGTTGGTCAACGGTAGATAATTGCCCGCCCCCGGCGTCGGAGTCGTGGGGAAAGCAACAATACCGCTGCCACCATCGGGCAAAAGCCCCTCCGAAACCCCCGGTTGCTGCACCCCGAAATCCACCGCGTCCAGCAGGCTCAGGTCCCGACCGTAGAGCCGCAGCGATTCGCCCCAGCCGTCCAACTGGAAATTCACATGGTTGCGACCGTGGCTCGGATGACCATCGGCCTCCCAAACCACCCACCCATGCCCGGCAATGAACGACAGCGGCGCAATGCCAAACTTGGTCACACCGGCCAGCGACGGATCGTCCGTCAGATAGAGGCCGCCCAGGTCCACCGGCTGGGCGCCCAGGTTGTATAGCTCGAACCAATCATCCCCGCTCGACGGTTCGGCCTCCCACTCGTTGAAACGCAAATTGGCCGCCGCGCCCAGGGTCGCCGCAACGGTGTTGGCCGCGCCGGGCGTCGGGCTGGCCAGCAAACCCCAATTCCCGCCCGTGCGGCCAATGGATTGATTGCTGATCTGAAACCCATACTCCACGTAGTCCACCACCTGCCCCGCACTGTTGAACAGATAGGCACCCCCACTGTTGCCGTCCAGCGACTGGCCCAGGTTGAGATGCGCCTGCCAATTGGTCGTGGCCTCACGCGAACCGTCACACCACACCACCAGATAACCCCCGGCGCCCAGGGTCGTTCCGGCCGGGAACACCCATTGGCCCGGCTGTGACTGGTTCACACTCAGACTCATCCCGGACAGATCGAACGCCGCAGTCCCCGAATTATAAAGCTCAAGCCAGTCGCAGTACCCACCCCAGGGGTTGACTACGGCCGAATCGTTGCGCGCCATCAGCTCGTTGAGCCGCGGTCCACTGGACGCCACCACAAAGTTGGTCGTGCCCGGACTGGCGCTGCCCGGGAAGCTGACGAGGTTGCCGCTGCCATCGGGCAGGCGCCCCTGCGAAACCCCATCCAACTGCGGCCCGTAGGTAGCCCGGTTGACTTCCACCCCAAAAGCGTCGTAGAGCACGATCGCTCCCGCTTCAGCCGGCAGCTTGAAATCCAGATGATCCGGCCCCGGCAACTCGTCGGCCAACAACTGCACGTAACCGCCCGCTGGTAGATACGAAACCGCCGTAATCTGAAACAGCGCATTGCTGGTGCCCAGATACAGCCCCCGCAACGCCACCGGCAGGCTCGACGGATTGTAGAGCTCCAGCCAGTCCGACTGGCCCGCCGCCGCGTTGGCCAGCCACTCGTTGATCACCAGGCCGCTCGCCCCACCCACACTGGCCAACTGGTTGGCCGCATTGGGCGTCGGCACCGTCAACTGCCAGTACCCCCCCACCCGCCCCACCGACAAGTTCGGTACCTGCTCCCCAAACGAAACCGCGTCGGCGCGGCTGGCCAGCGCATCAAACAGAAACACCCGCTCGCCCTGACCGCTCAGCGCAAAACCAGTGTGCAAACCCGGCGCGTTGGTCTGCGTGTCGCAAAAGACCACCAGGAACCCGCCGGCGGGAATCACCGTCCCACCCGGAAAGACGAACTGGCCCGGATTGCCGTCGTCGCTCAGGCTCCAGCCAGCCAGGCTCGCCGTGTTCGTGCCAGTGTTGACCAGTTCGATCCAGTCCGGAGTGGTGCCGCCGTTGGTCAGGGCACTGGCGTTGAGCGCCATCACCTCGTTGATCAGAACGGAACCGGGTGCCGGCAGGGCGCCAATTGTCCCGGGCGTGCCGTTGGCGCTGGCACTCAGGCGCCAATTGGCCGGATCGTCCGGATCACCGGTCGGATCGTTGAGCTCGATCGAGCGGCCTCCACTGGGCACCGGCCAGCCATTGGTCGTCGAGTAATTGACGGCAAACACCGCCCGCCCCAGCGCGTCTTCAATCGCGATCCGCTCGCCGTTCTTGGCCAGCTTGCCCGTGAAGTAGGCCGCCACACTCACCCCGGGGTAACGGGCCGCAAACGCCGCCGGATTCTGATCGCTGGCCAAAACGATCACCGCCCCCGGCCCAATCGTGAAGCTCGCCGGGAAGGTGAACGAGATCCCATTGACCGAACAGCCCGTCAAATCCAGCGTCGTCGAGCCGAAATTCTGCAGCTCCACAAACTGGTAGGCGTCGCCGCCAGTCGGCTGATACATCAACTCGGTGATCCGCAGCGGCAGCAGCGGTTGGGCCACCACGAAGGTCGCTTCCGTCAGCGGACTCCAAGTGCCCCCATAGACCGCCCGCGCCCGCACCTGCATCGTGCTGTTCAGCGTCAGCGCTGTGCCCGGGTAGCGGCTTGCGTCGGCGTTGGTAGCGCCTGTGCCATAAACCCGCGGGTCGGCGCCGTTGGTCGTATAGTAAACCGTCCCCTTGGGCGCACTCATCGTCAGGTTGAAACCCCGCGGCACATCGCCCCCTGCCTGATTGAAACTCGGCGCTGCCACCCCAAAAGACATGCGGATACAAAAACTGCGTCCCGATACTGTTGCAGGACATTGGTCGAGCGCTGCGGGAAGTAGGTGTTCGTCATCCAGTTCAGCTCCGTCAGAAAGTCTGCCCGGCTGAATGGATTGTTCGTCCGGGTCGGCACACTGTCGCCCCAGCGCGCCGACTCCAGCACAATCGCCGGATCCACCTCCCCAATCCGCTTCAGATAGAGCGCCCCGGGCCGGTTCCGCTCTGGATGAGCCGGATCCACCGCCGGACTGTTGGTGTCCACATACAGCAGTCCGCCGAAGCCAAAGTGCTTCTGCACATGATCGGAAAACTTCAGCCGATACTCCGCGTTGTTCTTCAAAAAACTGTGGATCCCTGTCGGAGTCCCGGACTGGATGAAGCCCGTACGTTGTCCGGCAACCCCTTCAGCGTGATCTCCGCATCCCAGCACACAAATTGAAAGCCCGCTCCCGCCTCCCGTTTACGAAACGCATACCAGTTGTGGTTCGCCCAGTCCGTATTGCCGGCGTAGTGGTTCACGATCATGTAGTCAATGAAACTGTCCACATCCAGATACTGCTGGAGTTGCTCATACTGCGCGTTTGAGCCCGTTGTTGACCAGTGCCATCATCGCATTCCACGCGTTCGTATCCCCCGCCACCACCTGAAAGAAGCCCTGGGTGTTGCGCACCACATCGTATTGCGAGTTGTCACCGCCCTGGTAGGTCGCCGCAAAGTTGTCATCCGGCCGCTCGCGCAGGTTATACACCCCCCAGTAAAGCCCATTGACATAAAGATGCACATAGCGACCATGCACGCCCGTCCGGTTCATCCCCAGTTGCAGGTCGCTGCAAAACTGGTCCCGCACAAACTGCGCCCGCGCCCCGTTCTGCTTCGTAGCGGTCGTTCCAACTCCAGTTAAATCCTGCCGACAATATCAAAGTGTCATACTCCTGCACCGCCGAATCCGCAAACAGCCCGCAGTTCAGGTCTCCGCCATAGGTGCTCTTGAAAAACAGGCGGAACGAGTGTTTGCGAGTCCAATTGGGATCCCGGCTGGTGCCGCCGTGTATCCGCAACCCCGCGTTCACTCGAAAACCCGGGCTCCCGTCCGGCAGAATCAACTCCGCCGAAGCCGCCCGCTCCCAAAATGAACGTTCCGCCAGCACCGGATTCGGATTGGCGTAAATCCCCCGGCTCGTGCCGAACAAATCGTCCGGATGCGCCACCAGCGATAGCGTCGGCAGATTCGTCAGCGCCTGCGCCGCCAGCGCCGCGTAAGCCGCGTTGGTGATGATCCGCGGATCCATCTGATAGTCCCCCGGCACCACCGTCCCACCCGATGGTCTGCGTCACCCAGGAAACCGGGAAACCGGCCGGGTTGGCCGGCTGCACCAAAACGTAATCGGGGAAGATGTAAGAATGCGTAATGACATGCGAACCGAGCAGATCGCCGCGCAACGCCACCGCCCGCACGTTGACCACCGCCTGACTCGCACTGCCCGAGACACTAATCGGCCCGGTGTAGAGCATACCCCCCGTCGCCGTCGGCTCGCTCCCATCCAGCGTGTAACGAATAGACGCCCCCGCCGTCGCCGTGCTCAGCGTCAGCGAAAACGGATGCTTGAACAAACCGCTCGATACGCTGGCCTGCGGATCGGCCGCCAGCCCGCTGAAGGACGCCGGCCCGCTGTTGGCCGACCGGGGAGTGGGATTGGTCAGATACCCAAAGGTGTCATTATACAGCCCATAGGCGATGTCCGGCCGCTGTTCGGGATAACCCGGCAGAAACTGCGTCGCCACTTCCCGCGGAAAATTCGCGTTGAACAAGCCCAGATACTGGCCCGCCGTGCTCAGCTTGAAGTTGGCGTGCAGATTGCCCCCGTTGGTCGGACTCCGATCCTTGCCCGAGGCGAACACCAGCAAATACTGGCCCGGCCCCAGCGTCACCGCCGGCAACACCCACAAATCCGCCACTTCCGGATCGTCGGTCAGCGACCAGCCCCCCAGATTGACCGCCGTCCCACCCCGATTGTAAAGCTCAACCCAGTCCTCCAGGTCCCCATCCTCATCCCGCAGGCCGTTGGTGCTCACGTTGGACGCCAGAAATTCGTTGATCACCACGTTGCCGCTGAATTCGCCCGGGTGCAGCGTGTAGCTCCAGCTCCCCCCTCCCAACTCATTGGGCGACACCCCCAGATCGTGAATCCCATGATTGACCGCCCAACTCACCGCTACCGTCCCGGGCCCGGGCGCCCCAAAGACAAAGGTGTACGGCCCCGCACCCGACCCCGTCACCTGGCTCGCCGGCTGGCCGTTGACCAAGAGATCGGCTGCATCCACCCCCGCCACGGCCTCACTGAAGCTGACCGCAATTTGCGTCAGGTGGCTCAACGTGGCCCCGGACACCGGATTAATCGCGCTCACCGTCGGGGCCACCGTGTCAATCAGCGTGTACTCCCAAACCGTGCCGGCCCCCAAATCATCCAGCCGGTTCCCCGACAAATCCGTGATGTTGTGCCCCCCGTTCCAGCTCGCCTCCACTACCCCCGGGCTGGGTGGGCTGAACCCAAAACTGTAAACCGCCCCCGACCCCGTCACGTTCGTGCCCGCCACTGCCGTTGAGCAGCAAATCCTCCGCCTGCACCCCCACCACCGCACGGTTGAACGTCACCGTCACCACCGCCAGGTTGCTCACCACACTCCCCGCCGCCGGATCGATTCCCGCCACCGACTGCCCCTGACCCCACACCGGCCTCGCCACCAACACCAATAACAACCAACCAGCCAGCAATAGCTTGAAATAAGGTCGAACCTCCCGTCTAAAAGTAGAGTCAGCCGTAGCCCCGTCCATAGCGCACGTAAGCTCGGCGGTGCTCTGGCTCCACTCCTGCGATAGCGCCGTTCCGCTTAACGAGTGCTCCCCAGCTCTCTTAGCCTTGTGTGGACGGCCAGCATTAATCAGAAACTCTTTCAGCATATCTGTCAATCTTCCCTCTGGCTCGGAGCGCTATTTCCCGCCGCGTCGGCGCCCCAATTCCAAGTATGTCCCCCAAAGTCACAAGCACATCCCATGCCCTTGGTGCCGAAGAAACCGCCTTCTGGAAGTCGTTCTGCACAAGCGGATTCTGGCTCGCTTGCTTTCCTCCCTGTACCGAATTGGGACACCGCGTCAATAAGTAAGACAAATGATTGGGGGTTTGAGACAGTCATCCCGGGAACGAGACAGACGCCTCGCCGCGGATTCGGGCGAGGTCAGCCAACCTTCTGCGAGTGCACAGGCTCCCGGCGCAACGCCTCACGGCGGGAAGCTGTTTCTCTAGTTCGACCCCCCTGTCAGTTACGCGGGGCCCGGCAAAGACACGCGGAGTCGAATGGAAAACAAGTCGAGCTTAGCCTTGGCATTCCGACGACCTCAGATGGGCCCGCAGCCCACGCGACTGAGCTTATCGGATGGCCAGTGTTCGACCGGCTGCGCTTAAGGCTGGATCGGTGTGACCACTCGGAAGAACCGGATAGGTACAGAGGCAGCGCTGGGATCAACGAGCGCAATGATGCGGGTCGTCGGCTCCGCAGGCACATCGGTGAGCTTGCGCCAGATCCCCGAAGTCACGTTGTCGGCGTATTGCAGGGTGTAGCCAACTCCTGCCATGGCGGTGAAGCTGATCTGCGGCCAGTGAGTTCCGTGGTCCACAAATTGAATGTGCAACTTGAGGCTGCTCTGCGAATCGAGCGGATCAGTGCCGGCCACATACTCCTGCCGGTTCGACATGCCATCAACGTCAGCATCGTCCTGTGCCCGTGAGCGGTCGCTCGCCAGTCCGGTGGGATGTCCGAAGTGCTGAATCATCCATGCGTCCGGAATACCATCGCCATCGGTATCGAGATCCGGGTAAGGCTGGATGGGGGTGACGACGCGGTAGAAGCGGGTCGGCGCGGAGGCGGCACCCGGATCAGTGAGCGTGACCATGCGAGTGGTCGGGTCCGCGGGCACGTCGGTGAGCTTATGCCACAGCCCTGCGCGCAGGTTGTCCGAGTATTCCAGGGTGTAATCAATGCCCGCGACGGCGATGAATGAAAGCTGCGGCCGGCCCGTTCCCGGGTCCACGCCTGCGACGCGCAGTTTGAGGCAGCTCTGCGGATCGAGCGGACCGGTGCCGGCCAAATACTCCTGCTGGTTGGACAGGCCGTCGCCGTCGGCGTCGTCCTGCGCTCGCGAGTGGTCGCTCGCCCAGCCGGTGGGATGGCCAAAGTTCTGCATCATCCAGGCATCCGGGATTCCGTCGCCATCGCTGTCCACGCCTGTGACCTTGAGAATGGCCGTATAGCTGATCGCCGTACCCACGCTGTTAGTCACGACAACCCGATAGGAACCGCCATCAGCCGGCTCAACGCCGGTCAGCACGAGGGATGCGCCGTTGGCAGTTGTTAGCGGTGCGTTGTTGAAATACCACTGGTAGGCCAGTGGCTGCGTGCCCGCAGCGGCGACCTGCAGCGTGGCGGTAGCGCCGGCAACGACGGACATGCTGAGTGGTTGAATAGTAATAACCGGCGGGTTAAAAACGGAGAGCGCAGCCGACTGACTGCAAATCGAGCCCGCCGCATTGGCCACCCAAACCCGGTAGGATCCCGAGTTTGCCAGTTGGGCGCTGGAAATGGTGAAGGAGGCGTTGGTGGCCGCCAGCAGATCAACGCCGTTGTACTGCCAACGGTATGATAGCGGCAGAGTGCCGACCGCCGAGACGTTGAACGTCACACTCGCGCCGGCTGTAATCGTCTGGGCTTGTGGTTGAGCGGCGATGATGGGTGACGCGACGGTGGCGTGTTGGTTGGTGCGTCCGGCGGTGGGGGGCTCAGCGGTCCAATTCAGCGGATCATTGCCGAAGTCGGCCGAGACGCGACGTTGCAACGAGGCCCCGCCCCCCGCCGCCGCCGCCGGCCAGGGCGCCGTCACGCCGTAGTTGACCCGATCCACCAGGATCCGGGGCACAAAACCCAAATCCGGCGCCAGCGACGGCGCGTCCGGCTTGTAGAGTTCGATGCCCTCGCCCTCGTTGCTCAGCCGGCCCTGGAACGGCCCTAACACCGCCGTGGCAGCGTCCACTCCGAACCGGGCCCGGAAAGCCGCCAAGGCCGCCGGGTCGGCCACCGGATCAAAGCCCACCACCAGCACATAACTCTGTCCCGCCATCATCGCGCCCGTCGGGAACACAAAGGCCACACCCCCACCCAACTGCCACCGGTTGGTCGGGTAATTGGCATCAAACAACGCCACGCTGCTGGTCGAAAGGTTATGCAGCTCAATGAACTCTTCGTCCGGATTCTCAACCAGATTGGTGCCCCCCGCCGTCACCGGCTGATACATCAGCTCGTTGATCACCACCGGACCCACCCGCGGATACGCGTTGGGCAAACCCGTGCCCGTGCGGAACTGGGCCAGCGTCGCCGGGCTGTCCATGCCAAAGGTGCGCTGACTCAACGCCACAAACTCCACTCCCGTGCTGTTGGTGTAACGGCCCAACGACACCCCGTTCTCCACCGCCCCAAACTCCACCCCCGTCCGATAACCCGTCAGATTACCCCCCGCGTCCGTCGCCGACAAATACACCCCGTCGCCGTGCGCTGAATCCAGCGCAAAGCTGGGAAACACACCCGGGATCGGATTGAACTGATATTCGTAAAATACCTTGAAGCCGCCAGCCGGGATCACCGTGCTGTCAGGAATGCGGAACTTCTGTAATTCGCCCTGGCGGTCGCTCAAATACCAGCCGCCAATATTTAGCGGTGCCGCGCTCAGGTTGGCCAGCTCGATCGCATCTTCCAGCGGCGGGTCGGTGTGGGTCAACACCTCGTTGATCACGACGTTGGTCAACGGCAGATAGTTGCCCGCCCCCGGCGTCGGAGTCGTGGGGAACGAAACGATGCCGCTGCCACCATCGGGCAAACGCCCTTCCGAAACCCCCGGCTGCTGCACCCCGAAATCCACTGCGTCCAGCAGGCTCAGGTCCCGACCGTAAAGCCGCAGCGATTCGCCCCAGCCGTCCAACTGGAAATTCACATGGTTGCGACCGTGGCTCGGGTGACCATCGGCCGCCCAAACCACCCAGCCATGCCCGGCGATGAATGACAGCGGCGCGATGGTAAACCTGGTCAGGCCGGCCAGCGACGGATCGTCCGTCAGATAGAGCCCGCCCAGGTCCACCGGCTGGGCGCCCAGGTTGTAAAGCTCGAACCAATCATCCCCGCTCGACGGCTCCGCCTCCCACTCGTTGAAACGCAAATTGGCCGCCGCGCCCAGGGTTGCCGCAGCAGCGTTGGCCGCACCGGGCGTCGCGCTGGCCAGCAACCCCCAACTCCCGCCCGTGCGGCCAATGGATTGATTGCTGATCTGGAACCCATACTCCACGTAGTCCACCACTTGCCCCGCACGGTTGAACAGATAGGCACCCCCACTGTTGCCGTCCAGCGACTGGCCCGTATTGAGGTGCGCCTGCCAATTGGTCGTGGCCTCACGCGAGCCGTCACACCACACCACCAGATAACCCCCGGCGCCCAGGGTCGTTCCGGCCGGGAACACCCATTGGCCCGG
Organism: uncultured Verrucomicrobiae bacterium; assembly: GCA_963822005.1. GTDB lineage: Bacteria > Verrucomicrobiota > Verrucomicrobiia > Limisphaerales > UBA8199 > PALSA-1440. The sequence continues at coordinate 41,766 of CAWGGD010000029.1, forward strand.
CTCCGACTGGTTCACACTCAGACTCATCCCGGACAGATCGAACGCCGCAGTCCCCGAATTATTAAGCTCAAGCCAGTCGCAGTACCCACCCCAGGGGTTGACCACGGCCGAGTCGTTGCGCGCCATCAGCTCGTTGAGCCGCGGTCCACTGGACGCCACCACAAAGTTGGTCGTGCCCGGACTGGCGCTGCCGGGAAAACTGACGATGGTAGTGCTGCCATCGGGCAGCCGCCCCTGCGAAACCCCATCCAACTGCGACCCGTAGGTGACCCGGTTGATCTCCACCCCAAAAGCGTCGTAGAGCATGATCGCTCCCCCTTCAGCCGGCAGCTTGAAATTCAGATGATCCGGCCCCGGCAACTCGTCGGCCAACAACTGCACGTGGCCCCCCGCCGGTAGATACGAAACCGCCGTAATCTGAAACAGTGCATTGCTGGTGCCCAGATACAGCCCTCGCAACGCCACCGGCAGGCTCGACGGATTGTACAGCTCCAGCCAGTCCGACTGGCCCGGCGCCGAGTTGGCCAGCCACTCGTTGATCACCAAACCGCTCACCCCGCCCACACTGGCCAACTGGTTGGCCGCGTTGGGCGTCGGCACCGTCAACTGCCAATACCCCCCCACCCGCCCCACCGACAAGTTCGGTACCTGCTCCCAGAACGAAAACGCGTCGGCACGGTTGGCCAGCGCATCATAGAGGAAGAGGTGCTCGCCCTGGCCGCTGAGGGCAAAACCGGTGTGCAAACCCGGCGCGTTGGTCTGCGCATCGCAGAAGACCACCAGGAACCCCCCGGCGGGAATGACCGTCCCGCCCGGAAAGACATACTGGCCCGGGGTGCCGTCGTCGCTCAGGCTCCAGCCGGCCAGGCTCGCCGTGTTCGTGCCAGTGTTGACCAGTTCGACCCAGTCCGGAGTGGTGCCGCCGTTGGTCAGGGCACTGAGGTTGAGCGCCATCACTTCGTTGATCAGAACGGAACCGGGTGCCGGCAGGGCGCCAATCGTCCCGGGCGTGCCGTTGGCGCTGGCACTCAGGCGCCAATTGGCCGGATCGTCCGGATCACCGGTCGGATCGTTGAGCTCAATCGAGCGGCCACCGCTGGGCACCGGCCAGCCGTTGGTCGTCGAGTAATTGACGGCAAACACCGCCCGTCCCAGCGCATCTTCAATCGCGATCCGCTCCCCGTTCTTGGCCAGCTTGCCCGTGAAGTAGGCCGCCACGCTCACCCCGGGGTAACGGGCCGCAAACGCCGCCGGATTCAGATCGCTGGCCAAAACGATCACCGCCCCCGGCCCAATCGTAAAGCTCGCCGGGAAGGTAAACGAGATCCCATTGACCGAACAGCCCGTCAAATCCAGCGTCGCCGAGCCGAAATTCTGCAGCTCCACAAACTGGTAGGCGTCACCGCCGGTCGGCTGATACATCAGCTCCGTGATCCGCAGCGGCAGCAGCGGTTGCGCCACCCAAAAGGTCGCCTCCGTCAGCGGACTCCAAGCCCCCGTTGCTTGCCCGCGCCCGGACCTGCATCGTGCTGTTCAGCGTGAGCGCGGTGCCACTGTAGGCCCGCGCGTCCGGGTGATACCGCGCCCGAGCCATACACCCGCGGATCGGCACCGTTGGTCGTGTAGTAGATCGTCCCGCGGGGCGCACTCATCGTCAGGTTGAATCCCCGCGGCACGTTGCCCCCAGCCTGATTGAAACTCGGCGGCGCTACCCCAAAAACATCCGGATACAAAAGCTGGGGAACATACTGGCTCAAGACGTTACTCGCCCGTTGCGGGAAGTAGGTGTTCGTCATCCAGTTCAGCTCCGTCAGAAAGTCCGCCCGGGTGAACGGATTGTTCGTCCGGGCTCGGCACACTGTCACCCCAACGCGCCGATTCCAGCACAATCGCCGGATCCACCTCCCCAATCCGCTTCAGGTAGCGCGCCCCGGGCCGGTTGCGCTCCGGATGGGCCGGATCCACCGCCGGGCTGTTAGTGTCCACATACAACGGCCCACCATTGAAAAACTGCTTCTGCACGTGATCGGAAAACTTCAGCCGATACTCCGCGTTGTTCCGCAAATAACTGTGAATCTCTGTCGGGGTCTCGCGCTGGTTGTAGCCCGTCACGTTGTCTGTCAGGGCCTGCATCGTGAATTCCGCATCCCAACTCACAAATTGAAAGCCCGCCCCGGCCTCCCGTTTGCGAAACGCATACCAGTTGTGCATGGCCCAGTCCGTGTTGCCGGCGTAGTGGTTCACGATCATGTAGTCAATGAAACTCTCCACATCCAGATACTGCTGCAGTTGCTCGTATTGCGCGTTGCTGGACAAGCCGCCTCGGACCAGCGCCATCATCGCGTTCCACGCGTTCGCATCCCCCGCCGCCACCTCGAAAACGCTCTGGGTGTTGCGCACCACGTCGTACTGCGAGCTGTCGCCGCCCTGATAGGTCGCCGCAAAGTTGTCGTCCGGCCGCTCGTGCAGGTTATACACCCCCCAGTAAAGCCCGTTCAGATAAAGGTGCACATAGCGACCGTGTGTGGCGGTACCGATTCATCCCCAGTTGCAGGTCGCTGCAAAATTGGTCCCGCACAAACTGCGCCCGCTCCCCGCGCGTCTGATTGCGGGCATTCCAACTCAGATTGAAGCCCGCCGACAATACCAACGTGTCATACCGCTGGACCGCCGAATCCGTAAACAGCCCGTAGTTCAGCTTCCCGTCATAGGCCGGCTTGAACAACAAGCGAAACGAGTGTTTGCGGGTCCAATTGGGATCCCGGCTGGTGCTGCCGTGCATCCGCAACCCGGCGTTCACACGGAAACCCGGGCTCCCGTCCGGCACAATCAACTCCGCCGAAGCCGCCCGCTCCCACAAAGGACGCTCCGCCAGCGCGGGATTCGGATTGGCGTAAATGCCCCGGCTCTGGCTGAACAAATCGTCCGGATTGGCCACCAGCGACAGCGTCGGCAGATTCGTCAGCGCCTGCGCCGCCAGCGCCGCGTAGGCGGCGTTGGTCACAATCCGCGGGTCCATTTGATAGTCCCCCGGCACCACTGTCCCGCCACCCCCGCCATTGGTCTGCGTCACCCAGGAAACCGGGAAACCCGCCGGGTTGGTCGGCTGCAGCAAAACGTAATCCGGGAAAATGTAGGAGTGCGTGATGACATGGGAGGAAAGCAGATCGCTGCGCCACGCCACCGCCCGCACGTTGACCACCGCCCGGCTCGCACTGCCCGCCACACTAATCGGCCCAGTGTAGAGCATACCCGCCGTCGCCGTCGGCTCGCTCCCATCCAGCGTGTAACGAATGCTCGCCCCCGCCGTCGCCGTGCTCAGCGTCAGCGAAAACGGATGTTTGAACAAACCGCTCGATACGCTGGCCTGCGGATCGGCCGCCAGCCCGCTGAAGGACGCCGGCCCGCTGTTGGCCGACCGGGGAGTGGGATTGGTCAGATACCCAAAGGTGTCACTATACAGCCCGTAGGCGATGTCCGGCCGCTGTTCGGGATAACCCGGCAGAAACTGCGTCGCCACTTCCCGCGGAAAATTCGCGTTGAACAGGCCCAGATACTGGCCCGCCGTGCTCAGCTTGAAGTTGGCGTGCAGATTGCCCCCGTTGGTCGGACTCCGATCCTTGCCCGAGGCGAACACCAGCAAATACTGGCCCGGTCCCAGCGTCACCGCCGGCAACACCCACAAATCCGCCACTTCCGAATCATCGGTCAGCGACCAGCCCCCCAGATTGACCGCCGTCCCACCCCGATTGTAAAGCTCAATCCAGTCCTCCAGGTCCCCATCCTCATCCCGCAGGCCGTTGGTGCTCACGTTGGCCGCCAGAAATTCGTTGATCACCACGTTCCCGCTGAATTCGCCCGGGTGCAGCGTGTAGCTCCAGCTCCCCCCTCCCAACTCATTGGGCGACACCCCCAGATCGTGAATCCCATGATTGACCGCCCAACTCACCGCTACCGTTCCAGGCGCCGGGCGCCGCAAAGACAAAGGTGTACGGCCCCGCACCCGACCCCGTCACCTGGCTCGCCGGCTGGCCGTTGACCAACAGATCGGCCGCATCCACCCCCGCCACGGCCTCACTGAAGCTGACCGCAATTTGCGTCAGGTGGCTCAACGTGGCCCCGGACACCGGATTAATCGCGCTCACCATCGGGGCCACCGTGTCAATCAGCGTATACTCCCAAACCGTGCCGGCCCCCAAATCATCCAGCCGGTTCCCCGACAAATCCGTGATGTTGTGACCCCCGTTCCAGCTCGCCTCCACCACCCCGGGGGTGGAGGGGCGGAAACCAAAACTGTAAACCGCCCCCGACCCCGTCACGTTGGTCCCGCCACTGCCGTTCAGCAGCAAATCCTCCGCCTGCACGCCCACCACCGCTCGGTTGAACGTCACCGTCACCACCGCCAGGTTGCTCACCACGCTCCCCGCCGCCGGATTGACACTCGCCACCGATTGCCCCTGACCCCACACCGGCCTCGCCGCCAACCCAGACCCACCCAACCGGCCAGATAGGAGATTGAGCAGGAGCCAATTCCTCGCCGGCCACTGATTCGTTGAGGAACCGGCTGGCCGCTCTTGTCACCCTTCAAGGCAACACGGCTCTCCTCGGCGAGTCTCCACCGGCCTACTAATGTCGCAAAGTGGGCATACTGGGCGTGCGATTGCACTGGGGAAGTTGCGGTTTACACGAAGATCTAGCTGAGAGGTTGCTCATCAGACTCATTAGCAGCGCGCATTCTTATTCAAGACTGCTGCAGGTGATCATACCTCGCCGGCAAGCGTTTGCAAGCCAGATTCTGTGAGCGGCTTCGACCGAATGGGATAAGGGAGGTTGGGTTCCTGAGTGCGGCAGAGCGAGTTGGTTTCAAGGGCGTCTTCTTTGGTGTTTCCAGATCCTGCCGCTTAATCCCATCACGGGCAGGGATTGACTGCCCCGGCACGGAAGAACCGATTCAGATCATCAGTGAGGACGGCCGCATTGGTTACGGTGTAATACCAAACCCCATTGGTGGCTGATGTTGGTGCTGTCGGCCAAACACCGTCCAATTCGTCAGGTTGGCTGCCAGGTTCGTCGTTGCCAACACATAATACTGCGCGTTGGTCGTCCCCAAGAAACGTCAGTGTAAACGTATTCGTCGGCTCTTGCACGATGCCGAGAATGTAGTTGGTACGGCTGCACGGCGGCGGCCCGGCCACCGTGACGGACTGACTGCAGGCGGCGCTGTTGCTGCAGGCGTCAATGGCCTGCCAGGTGCGCGTGGCCGTGAAGGAATCCCCCGGACCCGCATTCGTCTCCGTCGAGAGCACCGTCATGGTGACGCCACGGCTGACCGTATAGAGCCGCGAGGCGAATTCCATGGGCACCGAATTGGTCTTCAAGGCCCACCGGTTCGTCTGCTGCTCCCAGTAATCGCGGTAGGTGTTGCCGATCACCGGGGGTGCGTACAGGTCCACGCCGGCCGAGTCGTTGGTGGAAAGGCCGCTGAATTGAACGGTCCAGGTGAACGAATTCGGCAAAGGAGTCCTCAAAGGCACAACCGCTTCAATTTGGAACTCGTCAAAGATCAGCGTCGCCCGCCCGGCCGGGGTCGCCGGGATCGGGAATGGCCCGCTGTCAAACATCACGGTGCCGGGCGAGTGATAGCCCGATGAAAGCGGCCCGTCGTTCTGGTAAAAGCGAACCCGGGCCCGCACATCGCCTTCGAACACGTAGCCCGCCGTGCTAAAGCCCCAGAACTCGAAAGAGAAGAGGCTGGCGTAACGGGCCGAGCCGGCCAGGATGAGTTCGTTGCCCACTTCCAGCGGTCCGGGATTGAAGCGGTAGAGCAGGTCGTGGACGGAGTTATCGTAAACGAAGGCGTCAACCACGCCCGCATCCCTGGCAGTGATTGGATCAAAACCCCAATCGGAGCCGTAGGCCACTGTCCGGTTGGGGCCGCAGGAAATTATCGGGGGTGTGGTATCCACCACGCTGACGGTTTGACTGCACGCCACCTGGTAGCCGGCGCCGTCGGTCGCCACCCAGGTCCGGGTGGCGCTGAAGGCATCCCCGCAGGTGGTATTGGTCGTGGTGCTGAGCACACTGATCGTCACGTTGCTGCCCGTGGCCGTCGGGGTTTCAAAATCCCAGGGGGTTCCCAGTTCCACAGTACGATTAGTGGCACAGGTGATCGTTGGCAGCGTAATGACGACCAGGTTTGCTGTTCTGCTGGCCCCGCCATACGCATTGGTCAAGCTCACCGAATAGCTGCCCGCCTGGACTGGACTGACATTGCTCACCACCAGGGTCGTGTTGGTCGCGCCGGCCAGGCTGTTGGTCCCGTTGAAACACCACTGGGCGACCAGTGGTTCGGTGCCTTGGACCGTCACCGCGAACAGCACCGTGTCGCCATTGGTGGCGACCCGGTCCACCGGACCGCTGAGAATGGCCGCCGGGACCACCACAGTCAGGCTGCCCTCAACAAAAGCGAGGCTGTAGTTGGTATCGGCCACGCTCAATGTCCCCTGACCCACCGTGATCGGATATTCGCCCGCGGGACTGTTGGTCTCCGCCGCCGTGTTCAGTGACGGGTCGCCGCTCAGGATGTTGGTGTCCTGCCCATTTACGAACCCGCTGTAACTGGCCGTCAGCGGCGCATTGGTCGCTCCATAAACCGCGTACCTGATCGTCCGCTTTAACGGTCAGCACCGCCTGCGTCACCGTCAGTGTCCCATTGGTGAAGCTGAAGCTATAGTGGGCGTTGCTCAAGGTGCCGACGCTTACCGTGATCGGATACGTCCCGACCGGGCTGTTGGTCTCCGCGTCGGTGCTCAACGCCGGGCTGCCACTCAACACCCCGGCATCCTCCCCGTCCAGGAATCCGCTGTAGGTGACGGTCAGCGGTCCGTTAGTGGCTCCATACGCCCGTGTTTGATCGTCCGCCTTCACCGTCAACACCGCCGGCGCCAGGCGCACGCTGACACCCCCGAGCACTACATTCGATTGGCCCGACCCAGTCATCGACGAGCCCAGAAAACCGGGATCCAAGCTCCCGCGTCTGTGCGTTCGTGTCGCAGCCAGCCCGCCCCACCACCGCTGCCACCTTGATGGTATCTCCAGGCCGCAAACCTCCCAATTGTCCCAGCGGAATCGCCACTTCAATGAAATTGGCGTTGCGCTCCGGATACTGCAGTTGGTTCGGGGGCTCGAGTGCCTGCGGGCGAGCGGTTGAACTGTTGGAGCCGGATGCCACTCACGTCCGAGAAGCTCGTATCCAGCCGGAATACCCCCTGGCCCAAATCCAATCCCAACCCCGGCCGCACAAAGTGCCGATCCTGCCCGTCGGCGTATTCATCCCCGAGCAGGCAGGCCACCGAGGGCGCGAAATTCGTGAACGAGAGGTTCTCCAGGAAATCCAGCCCATCCGCGCCTTCGCCGGTGCCCGCCAGCCCGTCGCCCAAACCCACCAGGTTGGTCACCCCGCCCTGCCCCGGCAACTCGAGGAACAGGAAGATATTCTGGTTCGAGTAAATCATTGCCTGCTCCAGGCCGATGAACAGGTTGGTGGCGTCGTTGTTGACATAGAGGCGGCCCAGGTTGGCGAAGTCGCCGGCCAGGCTCGGGATCGGCGTGCCGCTGAAATCAAAGGTCTGGCCGTTGATGTTGCCGTGCCCATCGTTGGCCGGGGCTGGACTCGACCAGCGGCGTGTGCCAGCTCGCGTTGTAAAGCTGCGGCGGCGGCGGGTTGCGCTGGATCGTCATGGAATCGAACGCCGTGCCATTGGTGCCAATGGCCTGGAGCAGCAGCGAATCCCCCTGAACCGCCACTCTCACAAACTCCGAAACCAGGTAAAACTGCGAACTGGCGGGGTCGCGCCCGACCGGGAAGCCAAGGTTCGGCAGCCGGCCACCCCCGCCACCGGTCACGATTTGATAAACGCCACCCATCGGGTTGGAGCGTTCATAATTGTGGTCGTGGCCGCTGAAAATGACTTGAACCCCATAGTGCTGGGCGATGGGCAACAGCCATTCCTGCAGTTCGAGGGAGTCGGGAATGCCGTTGTTGTTGTCGTCGTCGCCGGCATGAGACCCGGAGCCCGCCAACGGAACGTGCATGAACAGGAACTTCCACGGTTTGGTGCTGGCAGCCAGATCGTTCGTCAGCCAGCAATACTGCGGCGAGCCGTTGGTCAGTTGATACGGCTCGTATTCCGGGACGTTCTCCAGGTAGGGCACAAAAAGGACGGTGAAGTGCGCGTCGCCGTGATCAAAGGAGTAGAAGTGTTCGGTGCCGGTGATCGGATTGGTGGGCAGATAAAAGGTTTGGAGATAGGGCTGCTCGAAAGACGGCGCATCCACGTCGTGGTTGCCCATGCTGAAGTAAAAGGGCACGGAGCGCATCTGGGGGCCATACACACTCAGGCAGCGGCAGTCTTCGCGCCCCAGACTGAAATAGTCGTAAACAACGTCGCCACAATGCAATACCAAGTCGGCTGGGGTCTGGGCCATCAAGCTGGCCACCCGGTATTTAGCCCGGCTGTTTTCTCCAGCATCGGCGAGAGCCAGGAACGTGAAGTCGCCGCTCGGCTTGAACGTGCGAAAGGACAGCAGCGGCGACACCGCCGTCACCCCGTTCACGGTGCTGCGGACGCGGTAATAATACTCCGTCCCGGGCAGCAAATCCATCAGCGTCAGGACATGGTTCGTCGTCAGGGCCGCAGCCGATACTTCAGCCCCCAAGGTTTGGTTGGTGCCATACTCCACCACGCTGTCTGTCGCCACCGGCGTGCGCCAGATCACCTGCATGGAATTGGTGGCTGCATTCGCCACAAAGGGTCCGCGCTGGAAGTTGGCCAGCAACTCCGGCACCAGCCGCATCGAGCTGCCGTAGCCGGGCGGGTTGGTCACCGCCGTGTGCACCTGGATCGCCAGCACGTTTTCCCCCGCATTCAACAGGCCCGCGAAGGAACTGACGTCGAACTCTTCGGCCACTAAGCTAAAATGGTAGTCCGCGTAATCGTTGTAGGCGACAGGATTATTGGTCAAGCCGCGCCGCACGATTTCCTGGCCGTTCAAGTACGCCACGAAACCATGGGTATAATCCAGCCGCAGGAGGAGCCACTTCACGGCCTGCGGATCGGCGATCGTAAACTTGCGCCGCAGATAAAAGGACCGCGTAAGCGGCGCGGGGGCCAACTGGTTCCAGTACGTTGCCTCGCTGGTGTCGGAATAGGCCGTCGTACTGAAGGCTGATGCGCCCTCCCCCCACCCCGAATCATCAAAAGACAGTCCCCGCCACCCCCAGACCGGAGAGGACGGCTCGTTTGTGCCCCGGTAATAGCGCCACGCCTCGCCCACTCGGACCAGCGAGATTTCATCCCCCGGAGCCGACGTGGCGAGCAGCGCCACAATGTAGCACGCCAATCGCACCCTATGCATTACCACAACACTATAAGTCAACCGGCCGGGAAGTTCAACCCCCATCTGCACAAAAATCATTGCTTGATACTCCGTAGTCATTACGGGGACGACATTCGGCACTGGGCCGATGCCCCTCACAGCCTGCCGGCGCTCGTCAGCCGGCCACCCGGAAGTCGGAGAAAGCCGAAAACCCCATGAGCAGATTCATTCCGTGGGCTGCCGGGCGCACAAACAAATTGGTCGCAGCCAGAGCTGCGACCAATTCAGGAAACCTGGAGGTTGACAAATTCCGACCGGGCACTCTCACTGACGGCGCCGCGCGAACAACAGGCCAAAGGCACCCAGGGCCAGGAGGGCAACCGAGCTCGGTTCAGGAACCACCGTCAAGCCTTGTACCAGAATATTGTCCCCGGAGTTACCGATCTGTCCCACCAAAGTTGCGAAGCCAGTCCCCTTGTCGACGATATAGAGGTTCGCTTGCGGGTCGCTGCTGGCGGCCGGGGAATCCAGATACATAATACCGGTAAAGGGCGAGATGTCCAGGCCGTTATAGCGAGCGACATCAATGCCTGCCAAGCCGGCTGGGGTATATACGCCAGTGCCCGGACTAAAGGTCCCAAAAGTGTTGGCGAGCGTATCTCCCGCATACCAAATACCCGAGGCGTAGTCGTACGCGAGCGCATCCAACCGCGCCGGAAGCCCTATATTCGGCCCCGAACTCAGCACGGTGCCCGCGGCTCGACTGATCAACAGGTCTTGGCCATTCCCGCTGACTGCCCGTAAACCTGTCGGATCGTTGTCAATGCCAAACGTGAACCCGTTCAGAATCGGGCTGAACTGCCCAGAGCCAACTTGAGTGGCCGCACCGGTGTTCGGGTCAATCGTGTAAAGCCGGCTTGAGCTGCCCAAGCCATAGATCAACCCTCCCGAATAATCAATCGAATGAATGCTTTCCCCAAACTGCAGGCCAGTGATCTGATACGCGTTGAGAATGCTTTGAGGGGCATCGCTGTAGAAGTCAAACAGGAAGAGGCCGCCGTACCGTAAAGCGTAGATATGCTCATGCGCCGCATTTGCCGGCGCACCAATGAACGTGGTCAACCCGACGAGCGTTGCCGCAAAAATGCGCCCGATGAACCGCTGAGATTTTCCCGGTTTTCATAGCAGTATTGCTTTGCCTGTCACCCATTTAAACTGCCAATTCGTCTAACCTAGGGCAAATTCTAGGCCGCGCCATTCCCGATGCAAGCCTTTTTTCAATTTTTTCGTCCTCTCTTGCCGCAGATTTTTTCGCTTTGGCCCCGGTGGCATGACTTTTGCGAGCGGTGCGATCCGAGAAGGTCCCCACCCACTTTGACAGTGCTCGTCGGCGCCTTGTCACCGAGAATAATTTCCACGGGGTTGTGAATCATCCTCTTGTTGCATCGGATTGGGTCCTTAATCAGCGATTCCCGTTCACCCCTGGCCCCCCGCCCGCCAACCGGCTGGGGAGGATCCGTTGCCAGCCGGGGAAGCCCGAACCGGACCAGACTCAGCCAGAACAAGGCTCGGCCTGCCGGACTGCACTCCAAGTAAAAAGGTCGCAGTGAGAGCTGCGACCTTTTCAGGAAAACTGAAGCCTAACGGGTCGGCTGGGAGCTACTACTTGCGGCGCCGCGCCATGAACAGCCCGAGCACACCCAGCGCCACCAGAGCGATCGAGCTCGGTTCAGGCGCCACGGTCAAGGCTCGATACAGTACTTCGTCGCCGACATCACCGACCAGCCCCACCAGAGTATTCATACCCGTCAGCTTGTCGATGATATAGAGGTTCCCCTGGGTATCGCTGCTGGTCGCTCCTGAAATCAGATACATGATCCCGGTATCCGGCGAGATGTCCATGCCGTTGAACCTTGCGACATCGAATCCGATCGGGCCGATGGTTGAAAGTCCGCCGGTAGTCGGATTGAAACCTGCCACCGAATTCTTGGACGTATCTGCCGCATACCATTTGCCCGCAAACTGGTCGTACGCCAGCGCGTCCACGCGTGGCAGAGCGCCGTAATAGATGTCGCCCGAAACGTAGTTCGCGTTCGGCCCTGCCGTGGCCGCGCCGGTGCCGTGATTAATCAAGAGATTTTGGCCAAGCGCGCTCACCACCCGCAAGCCGTTCGTGCCGGCATTGTCAACACCAAAGGTTTGACCGTTCAGAAGCGGGCTGAACTGGCCGGAGCCAGCCTGAGTGGCGGCACCGGTGTACGGGTTAATGGTGTATAGGCGGCTTGAACTCCCCAAGGCGTAAAGCGTCCCCTCCCAAGAATCAAGCCCGCGAACCTGTTCGTTAAGCTGAAGCCCGGTAATTGAGTATGCGGTGATAATGGTTCCGGGAGCATCACTGTAAAAGGTCACCAGGTTGTCGTTGACATCTACAGCGAAAATAAGCTCATGGGCAGCTTTGGCCGGCACACCGGCGAAGGTGACTACTCCCACCAGGGCCGCCGCCACCAAGCCCTTGAGGAAACATTTATTGGTCTTCATAGCTGGTCTTCTTTGATTCTCAACATTCCCAAATCGCTGATACTTCGAATTTGTGAACCCACTCTAGGCAACTTCACTCCGAATGCAAGCTCTTTTTTCATCTTTTCTTGGGGCAGAGAACTTCGAGCCGGCGGCATCACTCACGGCGCCGCGCCATGAACAGCCCGAGCACACCCAGCGCCACCAGCACGATTGAGCCCGGCTCAGGAACCACCGTTAAGCCTCGAACCAGTATATCGTCGCCGACACCGCCGATTTGGCCCACCAACGTTGCCCAGCCAGTCATCTTGTCGAGGGTATAGAGGTTCGCTTGTGGATCGCTGCTGGCTGCGGGCGTGCCCATATACATGATTCCGCTGAAGGGCGAGATGTCCATGCCATTAAAACGTGAGGCATCAATCCCCATCAATAGGGCGCCAGCGTCGAGAGCCCGCCGGTAGCCGGATTGAAAGCGGCCACACTGTTCTTGGAAGTGTCTGACGCCAGCCAACTACCCGTAGAGTAGTCGTAAGCTAGCGCGTCCACCCTGGGCGCCTGGCCGAAATACACATCGCCCAAAACATAGTTCAGCGCCGGTCCCACCGTCACGGTCCCCGTTGTTCGATTGACCAACAGCAGGTTCTGGCCCAACGCGCTCACCACCCGGTACCCATTTGGATCATTATCCGCACCAAACGTTAGACCGTTTAGCAGCGGGGAAAAGACCCCGCCCACTTGCGTAGCTGCTCCGCTGCCGGGGTCAATGGTGTACAGGCGGCTGAAACTTCCCAAGCCATAGAGCGTCCCGTCCCAGTAATCAAGCCCGCGAATCTCTTCGGCATTCTGAACGCCGCTAATCGCGTATCCGCTAAGAATCGTGCTCGGGTCATCACTCCAGAAGTTGAACAAGTTGTTGTGCTGATCTACCGCGTAGATCATTTCATGCGCCGCGTTGGCCGGCGCAGGAATGAAGGTGGCCAATGCGACCAGAGCCGCTGCCAAAGCGCCCCGTGTGAACCAGCGAAATCCTATGGTTTTCATAGTTGTGTTACTTTGCCCGTCACCATTCTAGAATACAATTCTTCTAACCTGAGACGAATTCTAGGCCGCGCGATTCCCAATGCAAGCTTTTTCTTCACTTTATTTCATCCTCTCTTGCCCGGGATTTTCCACTCGTTCTGGGGCCCATCGGCATGACTTGTGCTGGTCGGGCCGTTGACGAAACTCAACCCCAACATCGCCCCGCTCACCTGCGTTGGAAGCCGTTGGAAGCCGAAAACCCACACCGGAACAGGCTCACACTCAGCGTGCTGCGGGGCTAGTGGACAGAACCGCCAGAAACAAACTGGCCGCAGCTAATGCTGCGGCCAATTCCCAAAAGTTGAGCTTTGACTAGTTCGACCGGGCGCTATGGCTGGCGACGACGCGCAAAGAAAAGCCGAAGCACACCCAGCGCCAACAGCACGACGGAGCCCGGCTCAGGAACTACCGTCAAGCCTCGAATCAGGGTGTTGGCGCCAGGAACGTCAATCTGCCCCACCAGGCTCGCGAAGCCAGTTGCCTTGTCAATCGTGTAGAGGTTTGCTTGCGGATCGCTGCTGGCGGCGGGTGTGCCCATATACATGATTCCAGTGAAGGGCGAGATGTCCAAACCGTTAATTTGTGAGGGATCAATTCCCGTCCCCCCGATCGTTGAAAGCACACCCGTAGTCGGATTAAGGGTCGCCAAGGAATTCTTGAGCGTGTCTGCCACATACCAACTACCCGATGGCGTAATCGTAAGCCAGCGCATCTGCCCGGGGCAACTGGCCGGCGAACACGTCGCCCGCAGCATAGCTCAAATTCGGGCCTGCCGTTATCACGCCGCCAGTGGCTCGATTGACCAATAGGTTCTGGCGAAGATTGCTCACTACCCGAAAGCCATTCGGATCATTATCCGCACCAAAGGTGGCACCGTTTAACAGCGGCGAGAATTTTACCCCGGGTGCGCCCATCTGCGTAGCAACCCCGCTGTTCGGGTCAATGGTGTACAGGTAACTGAAACTTCCCAACCCGTAAAGTGTCCCGTTGTAATAATCAAGCCCGCGAATCTCTTCGGCATTCTGAATGCCACTAATCGCGTATTGGCTAAGAACATTGCCCGGATCATCACTCCAAAAGTTGAACAGGTTGTTGGCTGTATCGACCGCGTAGATCATTTCATGCGCAGCGTTAGCCGGCGCAGGAATGAAGGGGGTCAATGCGACCAGAGCCGCTGCCAAAGCGCCCCGTGTGAACCAGCGAAATCCCATGGTTTTCATAGTTGTGTTACTTTGCCCGTCACCATTCTAGAATACAATTCTTCTAATCTGAGGCAAATTCTAGGCCGCGCTATTCCCAATGCAAGCTTTTTTTTCATCTTTCTTCATCCTCTCTTACCCGGGATTTCCCACTCGCTTTGGGGCCCATCGGCATGACTTATGCTGGCCGGGCCGTTCATGAAGCTTTTGCCCCAACAGTGCCCCGCCTCGATCCTTGCCGCACGGAGCGCCGGATTCATCCGGCTTAGCGTTCCCGGCCTCACCAGGAGTCCTCGAGGTCTCGCTGCCGCTTTCACCACCAAACGATGCTGCCGAGCTATTCGCTAAGGATTTGGGCGGCCCGCTCACCTGCGCCGGAAGCCGTTGGAAGCCGAAAACCCACACCGGAACAGGCTCTCACTCAGCGTGCTGCGGGGCTAGTGAACAGAACCGCCAGAAACAAACTGGCCGCAGCCGGAGCTGCGGCCAGTTCACAAAAGCTTGAGGAGTTAAGAACTTCGAGCCGGCGGTATCACTCACGCCGCCGCGCTGCGAACAGCCCGACTACACCCAGCGCTACCAGCACGATTGAGCCCGGCTCAGGAATAGGCACCACCGTTAAGCCTCGAACCAGGATATCGTCGCCGGGATTGCCGATCTGTCCCACCAGCAGCGCAAAGCCAGTCCCCGGATTCATGATATAAAGGTTCGCTTGCGGATCGCTGCTGGCCGCCGGCGTGCCCATATACATGATTCCGGTTTCCGGCGAGAGGTCCAGGCCATTAATGCGCGCGGCATCAATTCCCATCAGCGCCGATCGTGTGAAGCACGCCGGTAGCCGGAATGAAAGTCGCTAAACTGTTTTTAAGCGTATCTCCCGCAAACCAAACACCCGGAGCCCGCATCGTAAGCGAGGGCGTCCACCCGTGGCGCCTGGCCGGCGAATACGTCGCCCGCAGCATAGCTCAGGGACGGCAATACAGTCGCAACGCCCGTGCCTCGACTGACCTACAGGTTTTGGCCATTCCCGCTCGCTACCTGAACGCCGGCTGGACCGTTATCAAAACCAAACGTGGCACCGTTTGGGGTCACGCCGAACCCACTGCCAACCGCGGTAGCAATCCCGTTGTTCGGGTTAATGGTGTACAGCTCGCCGAAACTTCCCATGCCGTAGATCGTCCCGTTGTACCAGTCAATTCCCCGAATCTCTTCGGCATTCTGGACGCCAGCGATATGAAATTGATTGATAACGCTTCCGGGAGTATCACTCCAAAAGTTGTACAGATTGTTAAACTGATCTACCGCGTAGATCATCTCATGCGCGGCGTTAGCCGGCGCAGGAACGAAGGTGGTCAGCGCGACCAGAGCCGCTGCCAAAGCGCCCCGTGTGAACCAGCGAAATCCCATGGTTTTCATAGTTGTTTTGCTTTGCCCGTCACCATTCTAAGCGACAATTCTTCTAACCTGCACTCAGCCTAAGCATTCTCAGGCCCAGAGCAAGCTTTTTCTTCATTTCTTATCATCTTTTTCGACCAGGATTACTGCCCTGTTTTCGATCCATTGGCATGACTTGTGCTATCCGCATCAGTGCCGTTCCTCGCCTTGTTGCCGTTTGAACCTCACTGCCAACCTGCCGGGGATTGCACCTCTGCTCTTACGGACTTGAGGCACATGCCCGCCGGGTCAGTGGCCGTGGCGGTTGACCGAAGGCGCAGGTAGCAGACGCCGTCGGTGCAGACATATTGGTGCAGCCGGCCGATCTCGGCGCCGTCCAGTGCCAGCAGGGCTTCATGGTCGGCGCAGTTCCAGGACATCTTGAGTTCGTGCCATGTGCCCGCGATCAGGTCGCCCGGTGTCGGAAGCCAGCTTCCGCCGCTGCCGTTGAGTTCGACCCGGCCCTTGGGCGTGATGCGAATCGGGAACGAGGCGTCGCGCGGCAGGCCAGGCAAGTCGTAGTGGTCGGATAACGTCAAATGCGCGCCCTGGAAGCCGGATTCGATTCTCAGCCTGATGGCAATGGTCCCCTGGCGCCCGAACGGGAAGTTCAAACAGGCGGCGGAGGAAACGTCCGCTTTGGGTTTGACCAGCTTGAGGACTTTGTTCGATGCCCCGCCGGGATCCGGCACCACGGATACGCCTTCGGCCGCCAAGGTTGACCAGCGGCGGAGGCCGCGCTCGAACTCCTCCGCGAATACGGTTCGCGTGAAGAAGTCAGGGTCAACGCTGACGAACACTCCGGCGGCGAAGATCAGCAACCGCCCGTTGCGCATCTGGACCACGTGCGGATTGCACAGCTCCTGGCTCGACACCGCGCGCCCGATTTCACGATAGCCGTGCCAGGTCTTGCCCTCATCGGCGGAGATCGCCGCGGCGAGCACGGTTCTTTCCGCGTGCTGCCATTTAACCGGCGGCAGGCCCTCAGCGCCGCAATTGTTCCAAACGAGAAGCAAACGCCCGTCCGCGAGTCGGAAGACCGTCATCTGCGATTGGTTGCTGACAAATCGGGTTGGCCGCGCCGGGCTCCAGGTCAGGCCGTCGTCTTTGGAGAAGGTCTCCCACTGAACCCCGTCCTGCGAGCGGGTCACCAGCCACGCCCGGCCGTCCTTGAGTTGGATGCCCACGGGTTCGGCGTTTCCGCTTTCATACCAGTCGGTGGCGCCGGTGTGGGTGGCGATTTCACTCGTGGGCATTCTCCAGGTCGCACCCCGATCGTCGGAGTAGGGGCAAAGGCTTACGAACACGCCGATCCTGCGGTCGGACAGAACGGAAATGGGGACGATGATCCGGCCGCTCTTGGTTTCAAAGGCGCCAGCGCAACAACCGATGTATCCGTAACCGCACTCGATGGTCTGCACGGGGCCCCAGGTCTTCCCGCCGTCACGCGAACACACGTGCCAGAGGGGCGACTTCGACTTGGCGCGATCCTTGAAATCGAAGCTGTAATACTCCAGGCCGAACAAGTGCAAGTAGCCTTTGCGATCCACGAAGCCGGATTGGCCGCCCCACTGGGCCGGGCGCGAGGGAAATTCGCACAAGGTTGCCGGTGGCGACCAGGTCACCGCGTTGTCGCCGGAGAACACCGCGCGGGCGACCCATCGTCCGCCATCCTTGACGTTTGACCATAGCATGATCCTGCCATCCGACAGCCGCAGCGGAACACCGGAGAACTCGGATGTCTTCACCCGGACGACATCGCCCGGTTGGTCGCCGACGCAGGCTTCAGCAGCCGTGTCGCTCTCGGCGTCCTTGTCATAAGCCATCAACCTGCGGGTGGACTCGTCCAGTGGGCGCGGTTTGGATTCGGTGCTGGCGGTCCCTCCCCCGTGCGCACAAGCCGGACCGCCAAGCCCCAGCGCCAGCAACAACATCATTCCCCCAGTGCCAGTCGCGAGCAACCGGCGACGACACCGCCGCGTTTCGTCAAGGTTCACAGCCTCGAGGTAATTACCAGGCGGACCGCCGTCAAGCGCCAACGTTGGCTGCGCCGGCTCTCCGCCTCGGCGGCCGCCAGGAGCCAGGATCGGAGGGCTGTCGGCGGACGCGCGCGCGGTTTTGAATTTACAGCGCCGCCAGTTTTCTGCACGGTTGCGGCATGAAACGATTCCTTCCTTGCTTGCTTGCGTTGCTGTGCAGCGCAGTGCCCCTCTGCCGGCTGGCCGCAGCGCCGGCCAAAGCGCCCGAGTTCCGCCGGCTGTCGCTGGCGGAATTCCGCGACAAGATGAAAGCCGGCTGGGTGGGCCAGATGGCCGGCGTTACCTGGGGCGCGCCGACCGAATTCAAGTTCAAGGACCAGATCATTCCCGCGGACAAGGTCCCGGTCTGGAAGCCGGCGCTGATCAACGACGCGTTCCGGCAGGATGACCTGTACGTCGAGATGACGTTTCTCCGCACGCTCGAGCAATACGGCCTGAACGCCCCGATCCGCCAGGCGGGCCTTGATTTCGCTAACAGCCAGTACCCGCTCTGGTGCGCGAACAACGCCGGACGCAAGAACCTCCGCGCCGGCATCGCCCCGCCCGACTCCGGCCATCCGCAGTTCAACAAGTGCCCGAACGACATTGATTACCAGATCGAGGCCGACTACTCGGGCCTGGTCGCGCCGGGTCTGCCGCAGTTCGCCATCGAGATGGGCGAGAAGTTCGGCCGGCTCATGAACTACGGCGACGGCATGTATGCGGGGCAGTTTGTCGGCGCGCTTTACGCCGCCGCGTTCTTCGAGAGCGACCCGGTCAAGATCACCGAGACGGCGCTCGCGGCCATCCCTGCCGATTGCCAGTATGCCGAGATGGTGCGCGATCTGGTCGCGTGGTATCGCGCCGACTCGAAGGACTGGGAGAAGACCTGGCAGCTTTGCCAGAAGAAATACCGCGAGAACCCGAACTACCAGAAAGCGTCCAACGGCGGCATTGACTGCAAGATCAACGGCGCCTACGTGCTGCTGGGCCTGCTTTACGGCCAGCGCGATCCCGACCGCACCATCACCATCGCGATGCGCGGCGGGCAGGATTCCGACTGCAACCCCTCCAGCGCAGCGGGCGTCTTGTTCACCACGATGGGATTCGCGAAGCTGCCCGAGCGCTTCACGCAGGAGCTGAACCAGACCAGCATTTTCAGCCACACCGCTTACAGCTTCCCAGGGCTCATTTCCGTCTGCGAGAAGCTGGCCCGCGAGGTCGTCGTGAAATCCGGCGGCCGCGTTGAGAAGCGGGGCGGCGAAGAGTTCTTCGTCCTGCCCGTGCGCGCGCCACAGCCGAGCAAGCTGGAACTGAGCTGGGCGCCGGGTCCGATTGCCAACAGCCGCTTCACCCCCGTGGAGC
This sequence comes from uncultured Verrucomicrobiae bacterium, assembly GCA_963822005.1. Taxonomy (GTDB): domain Bacteria; phylum Verrucomicrobiota; class Verrucomicrobiia; order Limisphaerales; family UBA8199; genus PALSA-1440. The sequence goes on from CAWGGD010000029.1 coordinate 60,757, forward strand.
TGGCGCGGATCAAGGTGGGCAATGTTCCGGGGCACATGCGCGCCGCGGTGGAACAGTTCGCGCCCGGCTGGGAGATCGCCAACTGCGGCACCGACCTGGACCCCGGCCTGCGCGCCGAGTGGGGCGGGCGGAAGACCGTCCTCGTGACGCATCCGCTCGATCAAAACACCGGCTGCGCCCTGAGCAAGAGCATCAAAGTGCGCACCGGCAAGAAGACCACGCTCCGCCTGGTCGTCGGCCACGACCCGCAAGGCGACTTTGACCTCATCGTGCGCGCCGACGGCAAGGAACTGCTGCGCAAGGCCGTCAGCAAAGCCACGGCCACCGACGATCCCTGGCTGGTGCAGGAGCTGGACCTTTCCGGGCTCGCGGGCCAGAAGGCCGTGAAGATCGAGCTCATCAACCAGCCCTCCGGCTGGTCCTTCGAGGCGGCCTACTGGGCGGAAATCAAGGTCGTGACTGAGTAACAGGCCGAGCCTGTCGCCCCGGGGCCGGGATTGACCCCAAAGGCGGGAAACCGCAAAGAGCCTGTCTGGTGGAAATGATGGGGCCTTAACGCCCCCATTCATCCCTGCTTCTGACTCGCCATCCCCACCCTGCCCCCCCAGACACCCCATATAGTACCTCCGTAGTACGTCTGTAGTCCCTCCGTAGTGCCTCCGTATAGCCAACGGAGGTACTACGGAGGTACTGCAGACGTACTACGGAAGTACAACGGAGGTACCATGGGGGCACCCTGGGGGCAGTGGGGGGCATTTTGACGAGATGGTTCGAGTGGAGAATCGGCGCTGGGGGCCTTGAGCCCCCCCAGCGTTAATTCCGGCAGGCAAGGCTGGCGGCACGGATCTGGGGCCAGAGCAGGGCCCGATTCCATCGAAAAACAGCGAAGAACCGCACCCCATGCAATAAGCGGCTGGGTCTGGCTTGGTGGTAATCATCAGTCTCGGCTTTGAACTTGAGATATGCCGCGATAGCCGCCGCTTCCTCCCGGTTGAACATAGCAAATTTGCAGCGAGTATGGTCAGCCCACGTCCGCTCCCCAAACCGCCGGGGATTAATGCGCTCTTGGCGGGATGAATCATCCAAGCCGTGGATCAAATGAAAGACCGGGTTACTCCGCTCCAGCCGGTCATCGAGGTCCGCGACCAGGTATGCGGGCAGAAAGAAGTGAAACGCCTCGTCGGAGAAGAAGCTGAGCGCTGAGGCCAAACCATCGGGGGATCGGCCAATGACTATGGCATGGGATCTTCGAGAATTCTCGATACCCGGCTCGCCCCACGCGCTACGAGGCTCTTCGTGTTGCGCTCCAAGAGGCCCTTGGCCGCATCGCTGATGGCCTGGTCCGAAACGCCGCGCCAGCGCTCCGGATCGTTTACGGGCAAGTCGCCGCCGAAGATCGAACGCGAGATATCGGTGAAGACTCTCAGGTTGGCGTAGTTGTGCGGCGCGCTCCTGCTTTGGCCGGTTTGGGAGGCCAAGCCAATGAGCGCAGCGCGGGCATTCTCCTGGCCGAGGATCAACCCCACGAGTTTCGCCCGGTATTCCAACTCCGGCTGCTCCAGCTTGGGAAACCGCCTGTAATCGGCGAAATGTTGAGCCTCGTGAGCCAAATAGCTTAGCTCGAAACCCTTGCTCGCCGGATCATGCACGGCTGCGACACAGTAAAGGGAATCCTTCCAGGCCCATCCACTGGAGAATGCCTTCCCGCAGGTGGCGAAAGCACTCCAGCCCAGCGTGGCGAAATCGCGCATGAACACCACCTTCACCTTCACCGTGGTCTCGGGCAGTTTCACTTTGTAGGTCCGGTTGGTTTCACTCCGCCACACCATGAGATCCCAATAGGGCAGAACTACACCAACATTCGAGTAAAACCCTTTCCGGCGAAACCTTCGCTTCACCTCCTCCACCAGCGTTCCCAGCGCACGAAACCGTGTATGACAGCCCGCCTGCTCCAGCAGGACACTCAGCCGTTTGAAAAGATACTCCTGTCCCTCGGCCGGGGTCGCCTCGTGGAGGAGCACGCGCATCCAGTAGTCTCGATAGATTCCGATCACTTCGGCAACGAACGCGTCCGAGACTTCAATGGGGGGGAGCTGCTTGTCGACGAAGGTCCTGAGCAGGTTTTCACGAGCCGTCCGGTCGCTGCTGTTCAGCGTGTCAAGGGGCACGTTTTCCAAAACACGGAGGGCCTCGCGAACGTCTCCTTCCAAAGCCTTCGTATACACCGGCGCAAGGGGAGGCAGGCCGGACCGCCGCTCCTCGCGGCTCATCCCGGCGGCATTGGTTGCCGGCTGCGGGTTTGCCGGTTGCGCCAGGCCGCGGAGGGGTGTGACCGCAACGGTCGCCACGATCACTACCGCCAGGACTGTGGTTGCTTGGCTTCCGGAACATTCTCATGGCGACGCCGAACCATGAGGTCAGCGACGGGAGCCAGCCGCCGGTGACGTTGGATTTGTCTCTGAACGAATCGGCAGGCTCCCGTTCGCTGGGCCGTCGGCTTGGGCGCTCCCCGGCCGCAGCGGACCTCTCCTCAAACGCACGCCCGTCCGCCACAACAAGCCCGTGATCAGAATCAAAGCTACTCCACACAGAACCCTTTGGACCTTGAGATTCTGCTGATCTTGCTTGCGCGCCTCCTCATATCTACGCCTGTTCTCCTCGGTTGGGTTCTGAGCGTATGCGCCCTGAGCAACCGCCGCGCGTAGCGTGAACGGCGTCCTAATGAGGTCAAGCAGGAAGGCCAGACAGAGCGCTTCCGCGATCAGGAGTATAATGAAGTTCGCTTTCAAGCAAGAGCAAGTGTCACTCACTATTGACAAAAGGCAACACGTCCTGAGCCGCTGGGCATGGTGGTTGCTGATGCGCTAGGTTGGAAACATAGGTCCAACCGCCCATCTGCAGCCGCGCGGCAATCCATTTCAGGCTCATGGTCGTTTCCTGCCGCAGTCGGCGGGCGATCCTCACCTTGCCGCTGTGCCCCTTGCGCCGCGCCCGCAGTTCCGCCTCGGGCCAGCCCAGCCGATTGAGTTCCTCCCGCACGATTCGCTCCGCCTTCTGCACCCCGGTTTCGTGGCGCTCCCCACCGTAATGGTTCGGAGCAACCCGCTCGGTCTTGCGGCAAGCCTCCCCCAGCGTCGTGAGCAGCTTCTGGCGATCCTCGTCGTCCCGGAAGATGGCCTCGCGCTGATCCCCGCGATTCATGACGTGATAAATCGCCCCGGGAGACTGGATGCGCAGTTTGCGCGGCACGGCCAACGCATAGCCCTGGACGCCAAAAGTGTCATTTGGAAGCACTTGTTTGCTAATGGGTGACCCCGCTACGGTTCGTAGCGGCGGGCAACTGACGTGAGACGGACGCGAAGTATTCCGCGAGGACTTGCCGCGCCTGTGGGCTGTTGTGAATCACGAAATGATCCAAGCCGGGCACGGTCACGAGTGTTCCCCGGATCGCCCGGCCGGGATAGAGGACATCACTCAAAGACAAGGTGAAATCGTGCCGGCCGCTCACCGCCGCGACGTCTGGATCCAGTCGTCGTACGGGCGGACCCAGCGCATACGCCGCGGCGACCACCTGGCGGCCGTACTTCTTTTCGACCATTCCTTTCAAACACTGCATCTCAAGGGTCCCAATGGAGTGGCCACCCAGCACGATCCGCCCCCCCGGGTGGTCGGCCAGGAAAGGATCCACCACCGTTCGCATCGTTCGGCTGCACTTCCGCTTGGTCCCGCTGGAGAAGGCATCCTCTTTCCCAGCTTTCACTCGGGCCGCATGAGTCCACAATTGCAGGAGATGCCATCCCGCGAAAACGAAGTCCGTTCTGACGGTGCCGCCGCCTTTGGTGAAACGCGTGAGATTGTCGCGCAGGAACACATTGAAGGTGCGGTAGAAGACTTTGGGGGCCGTCGTGCCCCCTATGAGCACGCTCAGGACATCAACTCTCTCGGCAGGAGAGTTCGGTGCGGTACTCGCCTGCGCGCTCAAGTCGTGCGTCCGAATCTCGGCTGTTGCCTCCGTCTGATTTCTCGCAGCGCGACCACCCGGCCTTCGCATTCTGCGCTCCCGGCTGCTGAGTAGCGCAACCGACCAGGAGCGTGAGCGCAGTCGCCGCTAACGCTTTGGTGATATTCTGGCTCATGTGGTTTGGATTGCGAACGGCGCGTGATGCCGCCGAACGTCTAGCTCACCGATGGCGGCCCCCTTCTGGACCATCCGAATTGGTTAACGGCGTTGCGGGGCCGCCATCCGGTGCAGCGACTTGATTCGGCACGTCGGCGGAAACCAAACCGATACGACACCACTATCAGTGCAAACCCCAACATCGCGAGTATCGCGACAATGACATAGTCTCTCCCGGTCATCTCCCCGTACCATACAAATGGAATGTCAGCGTGTTCCGTGTGAATGGAGCCAGAAGGAAAAGGGCCCCGCGAAATGAACAACCAAGTGAGCACACCCAGACAAAGGCTGCCTGCGCCCATTGCGATTCCGATGAGGGCGACAATTCGTTTCCCAGTCTTCATAGGCTTACTTTTGCCGAACAGTATTAGTTCACCCCAAGCAAGAGCAAGTGTCAGGACTGACACTTGTTTGAAGGCGAAATGGAGAGGGGGGGCGGGGGTGGCGGGGTTAAATGAGGTGAAGGTGTCCAATCGGTAGTTGTAGCGGGGGCGGTTTTGGTGTTTGCTCGGGGCGGCGGTCCGACGGCTTCAGGCAGATTCGAAGAAGAAAGAGAGCACTATGCGAAACAGGACGATGGTTGCCACGGTATGGCTGAGTTTATCCACGCTGCTCGGGGCGTTTCTGGCGCCGCAGGTCGCGGCCGGCTCCGGTGACTTGGCCAAGGGCTTTGCCTCGCCGCCGCCGTCGGCCCGGCCATGGGTCTATTGGTTCTGGCTGGATGGGAATATCACGCGCGAGGGGATCACCGCCGACCTGGAGGCGATGCGGCGGGTGGGGATTGGCGGGGTGCTGATCATGGAGGTGGATCAGGGCGCGCCCAAGGGTCCGGCGCGGTTCGCCAGTCCGCAGTGGCGGGAGCTGTTCAAGTTCATGCTGGCGGAGGCCAAGCGGCTGGGGCTGGAGGTGAACATGAACAATGACGCGGGGTGGTGCGGCAGCGGCGGGCCGTGGATCACGCCGGCGCTGGCCATGCAGAAGGTGGTGTGGTCAACGACGAACCTGGAAGGGCCGCGCCGGTTCGAGGCCGTGCTGAGCGAGCCGGAAAAGGTGGCAGGTTATTACGCGGACATTGCGGTGCTGGCGTTCCCGACGCCGGCGGAGTACCGCATCGAGAACATCCAGGCCAAGGCGGCGTTCATCCGGCAGGAGGTGCCGTTCGAGAAGCTGCCGGAGCCGCTGCCGGCGGAGAAGACCATCCCGCGCGGCAGCGTCCGGGAGCTGACGGCGCAGATGACCAAGGATGGCCGGCTGGTGTGGGATGTGCCGCCCGGCAAGTGGTCGGTGCTGCGCCTCGGCCACACGCCGACCGGCAAGGACAATCATCCCGCGCCGCTGGACGGCCGGGGACTGGAGTGCGACAAGCTGAGCCGGCAGGGGGCGGACGCGATGTTCGCCGGGCTGATGGGCAAGCTCATCGCGGATTCCAAGCCGCTGGCGGGCAAGACGCTCGTGGCGACGCACATTGATAGCTGGGAAGTGGGTTCGCAGAACTGGACGCCGGCGTTCCGGGAGGAGTTCCAGCGGCTGCGCGGCTACGATCCCCTGCCTTTCCTGCCGGTGATGACGGGGCGAGTGGTGGACGGTCTGGAAGTCTCCGAGCGGTTCCTGTGGGACTTGCGGCAGACGATCTCGGAGCTGGTGGTGCAAAACTACGCGGGCCGGTTTCGCGAGCTGGCGCACAAACATGGGCTGCGGCTCTCGATCGAAGCATATGATGGCTGCTGCGACGACATGACCTACGCGGGCCAGGCGGATGAGCCGATGGGCGAGTTCTGGTCGTGGACCTTTGGCAGCGGCGCCGATTGGTGCACGGAGATGGCCTCGGCGGCGCACATTTATGGCCGGCCAATCCTGGGGGCCGAGGCGTTCACCGCGACGGACAAGGAGAAATGGCTGGGGCATCCGGGCAACATCAAGGCGCTGGGTGACTGGGCGTTCTGCGAGGGGATCAACCGGTTCGTGTTCCACCGCTACGCGCTGCAGCCGTGGCGCGATGTGAAGCCGGGGATGTCCATGGGGCCGTGGGGGCTGCATTACGAGCGGACGACGACCTGGTGGGAGCAGTCCGGGGGCTGGCACGAGTACCTGGCCCGCTGCCAGTTCCTGCTGCAGCAGGGGCAGTTTGTCGCCGATGTCTGCTACCTTGAGCCGGAGGCCTCGCCCTACCGTTTTCGGCCCCCGCCCACGCCCGGAAGCCCGTCGCATCGGCCAGGCTATAACTTCGACGGCTGCACGCCGGAGGTGCTGCTCTCGCGCATGAAAGTGAAGGACGGCCGGTTGGTGCTGCCCAGCGGCATGAGTTATCGCGTGCTGGTCCTGCCGGAGGTGGAGACGATGACACCGAAGCTGCTGCGCAAAGTCAGTGAACTGGTGAAGGCCGGCGCGACGGTCGTGGGGCCGGCCCCGGTGCGGTCGCCGAGCCTCTCGAATTACCCGCAGTGCGATGCGGAGGTCAGAAGCTCGCGCGGGAGTTGTGGGGCGGCGCGGCAGGGGAGGGCACTGCTCGGTTCGGCGAAGGTCGGGTGATTTGGCCGCTGGGCGAGAAGAAAGCACAGGCTCCGCAGGAACCTCCCGCCCGGCTCGGGTCGGCCAGGTGGATTTGGTTCAAGGAAGGCAATCCCGCCATGGCCGCGCCGGCAGACAAACGCTACTTCCGCCGAGTGCTGAGTCTGGAAGACGGGGCTGAGATTGAGTCGGCGCGGATGGTGATGACCGCCGACAACGAGTTCGAGTTCTGGGTCAACGGCCGCCGCGCCGGGGGAGGAGACGATTTCACGCACACCTATGTCATGGACTGCACGCGCCTGCTGAAGCCAGGCACAAACCTCCTGGCGGTCGTGGCCGTGAACGGGGCTGATGCGCCCAACCCGGCGGCGTTGATCGGAAACCTGATCATCAAGTATCGGGATGGCCGCACGGTCGAGGTGCGCACGGACGGCACATGGGAGTCGGCCAAAACCGTCCAGGGCAACTGGAGGACCGATCTCGCGGCGCCGGTGGGCTGGGAGCCGGCCATGGAACTGGGAGCAGTGGGGATGGCGCCGTGGGGAGACGTGGATCATCCCGCCGGGCCGTCGCAGGTCATCTATCCAACCACCGCGGCGATTGCCAGGTTGATGCAGGAGATGGGGGTGCCGCCGGACTTTGATTACGTGACGCAAAGCTCCGAGCGGAACCTTCGCTACATCCACAAACGGATTGGGAAGACGGACCTGTTCTTCGTGGCGAACGAGAAGCCGCATCCCGAGCAAGCCGTGTGCAGCTTCCGCGTTCAGGGCAAGCGCCCCGAGCTGTGGTGGCCGGACAGTGGCCGGATCGAGCGCGCGGCGGTTTACGACGAGGCGGACGGCTGCGTGCGGATGCCGATCCGGTTCGATCCCAGCGGCTCGGTATTTGTGATGTTCCGTTCTGGCGAGGGGATCGAGCGGGACAGGATTACGACTGTGAAGCGGAACGGCGAGCTGGTCGTGGACCTGGGCAAGAAGGAGCTTGCCTCGGTCGCCGGTGGCGAATCTGGAGTGGAGCTGGTTCGGGGGAAAGGGAGAACCATCGAAGCGGAGGCTTCGCGACCGGGGACGTACACGTTGACCAGCGCCGACGGCAGCAACCGGCAGTTTGAGGCGGGTGCTCTGCCCGGGCCGGTCGAGATCACCGGGGCATGGGAGCTGCAGTTTCCGCCGAAGGCCGGCGCGCCTGGGCGGGTCACGCTCGACCGGTTGATGTCCTGGAGCCAGCACGACGATGCCGGCGTGAAGTATTTCTCCGGCACGGCGACCTACCGCAAGACGTTCCAGGTGCCGGCCAGCCTGTTCGCGCGCGGCCGGCGCCTGTATCTGGATTTGGGCAAGGTCGAGGTGATGGCAGGCGTCAAGCTCAACGGCAAAGACCTCGGCTGGCTGTGGAAAGAGCCGTATTCGGTGGAGGTGACCGACGCCTTGAAGACCGGCGAGAACGCGCTGGAGGTGCAGGTCGTCAATCTGTGGATCAACCGGATGATTGGGGACGAGCAGCTTCCCGAGGACAGCGAGCGCAATCCCAACGGCACCCTCAAGCAATGGCCGCAATGGCTGCAAGAAGGCAAGCCCAGCCCCACGGGCCGCTACACGTTCACCAGTTGGCGGCTCTGGCAGAAAGACTCGCCGCTGGTGGAATCAGGTCTGCTCGGCCCCGTGAAACTGCGGGCCGCGCAGCGGCTGGTCATGCCGGCGACTACGAAGCAGTGACGCGGTCGCCGGAGACTGCACAAATCGTTGGACGACATTTATCAACGCAGAGACGCGAAGGGCGCAGAGATGCTGCCCTGCCCGTCATCTCGGCGTTCATCGCACTGCAACAGCCCAACTTGCTCGCAAACTGCGAAGAACTGTGACCACGGATTACACGGATGACACGGATTCTCCATATCCGTGTCATCCGTGTAATCCGTGGTTAACATCGGTTGCGGCTCCGCTGCGTTGGAAGATACCAGGGCGAAGACGACTTGGCCGGGCCGGGTAGCTTCGCCCATTGCTCTGTTTGCCGCCGCACCCCGGACGGCGAAGCCCCCCAAACAGGAACGGCCTCAAGTAGCTGCTTGAACCGGTTTACGGGAACTGGAACGCCCGGTAGAAGCGGGTCGGCAGGCTGCCGGCATCCGGGTCGGTGTAGAAGAGGACGTTGGTGGGGGTGGTGTTGGTGAAGACCGGCGCCCAGCCCGCCAGGTTCGTCGAGGCCTCGATCACCAGCGTGCCGGGCTGCAACACATCGTCCACCCGCAGTTGGAAGGTGCCGTTGGTCGGCTGGAGGGCGGTCATCACCGGCTCCGGGACGCAGACGTACTTGATGGTGGCAAAATCATAAGTCGCTCGCCGCTGCCAGTCGAATACCCTGTCACGATCACGTTGTTGCTGCGGTCCACCGCCACGCGCGTGGCTTGGTCATCGCCATTACCCGGCCCGTTGTAGCGGTTGGTCCAGAGCGGCACGCCCGCGCTCGAATACTTGATCGTCGCGTAGTCGCAGTATAGCTTCCGCTGTGTAGGAAGAGCCCGTCACGATCACGTTGTTGCTGCCGTCCACCGCCACGGCGTAGGCGTAGTCCTCGCGGTTCGCCGGTCCGTTGTAGCGGTTGGTCCAGAGCGGCACGCCCGCGCTCGAATACTTGATCGTCGCGTAATCGTAGTGAGCCGCCGCTGCCAAGCGAATACCCCGTCACGATCACGTTGCTGCTGCCGTCCACGGCCACGGCGCAGGCGCGGTCAGTCGCCGTTCCCCGGTCCGTTGTAGCGGTTGGTCCAGAGGGGCACGCCCGGCGCTCGAATACTTGATCGTCGCGTAATCCTCAGTGCTTCCGATGCCAATCGAATAGCCCGTCACGAACACGTTGTCGCTGCCGTCCACCGCCACGGCGAAGGCGTAGTCATCGCCGTTCCCCGGCCCGTTGTAGCGGTTGGTCCAGAGCGGCACGCCCGCGCTCGAATACTTGATAGTCGCGTAATCGTAACCGGCTGCCGCTGCCAGTCAGGAACACCCCGTCACATCGACGTTGTTGCTGCTGTCCACCGCCACGGCGCGGGCGTAGTCAGTGCTGTTCCCCGGCCCATTGTAGCGGTTGGTCCAGAGCGGCACGCCCGCGCTCGAATACTTGATCGTCGCGTAGTCGCTATAGACTCCGTCGCTCGAGCGAATACCCCGTCACGATCACGTTGCTGCTGCCATCCACCGCCACGGCAAAGCGTGGTCATCGCCTTCCCCGGCCCGTTGTAGCGGTTGGTCCAGAGCGGCACGCCGGCGCTCGAATACTTGATCGTCGCGTAGTCTCAGACCGCTCCCGCTGCCAAGCGAATACCCCGTCACGATCACGTCATTGCTGCCGTCCACCGCCACGGCGGTAGCAGTCACAGCGTTCCCCGACCCGTTGTAGCGGTTGGTCCAGAGCGGCACGCCGGCGTTCGAATACTTGATCGTCGCGTAATCGCGAATCGCTTCCGTTCCAGGCAAACCCCGTCACGATGACGTTGTTGCTGCGGTCCACCGCCATGGCGTAGGCTCGGTCATTGCCGTTCGCCGGCCCATCGTAGCGTTGGACCCAGGCTTGAACGGCGGTCTCGGCGCGGGTGAGCGCCGGGAGCAGGAGGAATGTCGTCGAGCAGGCAGGCCAGCCGTGAGCTGCTCGCAAGGTGATCCTCATGGGGCTGCCTCTTCAGTCGAGGCGGGGTTTGGCTGGACTATCCGTCCCATTAGGCGCTGTGCAAACATTACGGTTCGGGCTCATGTCAGCCTCAACTGCGCCCATTATGCCGCCACCAGGCCTATTGTCGAGCCGAAAGTGGGCTTGGCGTCAGCCAATTGCCTGCCGAGTGCGTGTCGGTCATCACTCCTGATACTTTTCAGCAGAGAAGATCGCGCGTGAAGGGCGGAAGGCGACCAAGTTGTAGTGCAAGCCAGTCCCGCTTCTCACTCCTGCCCTTTCTGCGGGCGGGTTCGGCGCCCGTGAGCCCGCTTAACCGTCAGGGCCTCGACGGCCGCCAAATCCTCTTGTCTACCACTCGCCCGCTTATTCCTGAGCAATTCGCGGCAAGGCTATAAAATTGACTCTCAGATTGCCCAGCCTGGAGCGGCGCCGATGCCGATAGCATTCCACAAAGCTACGCCTTCAATCTCATTCAGAATCTCCAGGCGCATCGGCTCGTGTCCCAGGCGGACGATTCTGCCCTTGCGGAGGAAGAGGGCAGGTTTGAGCTGGGGGAGGTCGAAGCCAAACTCGCGAAGAGCAGAGACCAGCTTCGCGGCATTGCTGGCAGACAATTCCACAAAGAGGTCTAGGTCACCTGTGTAGCGCACGTAGCCGTGGTGGGCCACGGCGTACCCGCCGATCACCACGTACCTAATTGCGTTTGCGTTCAGCAACCGCAAGAAGTCTTGGAAGTCGCGCGGCAGCGGGATCATAGGCGTGCGCAGCTTGGCGCAGTAGTTCCACTCCTTCAAGCCGTTTCACCACCGGCTGCCGGCACCAGAACCGCACGTTGCTCCCGCGGTCGTGCAAATCCACCACGCAAATCTTGGTCCGTTTAACGCGGGCATGCCTGGCCAGTGGCGAAACCATAGGACAAACTAAGCATGTCCAGGGGCAATTGCATGTACCATTTTTTTGTTGCACGCGGCAGAGGACCGTCGAGTCCGACAAAGGTGCGACAAAGGCTGAAGAGGCGGGCAGGTTCAGAGCCTGCGTCTTGATGCCGCAGGCGCGCATGACACACCAGCCGCGGGCTGCTTCGTAAAGGGCGAATACGCCGAAAGCGACCAAGAAGACACAAGCCCACCCGCTCCGCGCCGAGAGCAGGATGCCCGCGATGATCAAGGCGACGCCCCAGACCGCCCGCACGATTCGCCCGCGCCGATCAATGTTCCGCGCAAAGAAGTTGCCCATGCCAACCCTTACCACACGGCGGGCGTAACGCAAAACGGCCGACAGGCCTGCGCCACTGGGTGAGCGCGGCCCGCGTGCTAAAGAAAGAAGCCGCGCTCTTCGAGCGCGGCCTCGTTCGAGGACGTTCGTTTTCGAGTTCGCGGGCTAGAACTTGCCGCCGTACACGGCGTTCTTGCCCAGCAGCTGCTCGATGCGCAGCAGTTGGTTGTACTTCGCCACGCGGTCGGTGCGGCTGAGCGAGCCGGTCTTGATCTGGCCGGCGTTGGTCGCCACCGCGATGTCCGCGATGGTGGCGTCCTCCGTCTCGCCGGAGCGATGGCTGATGACGGCGGTGTAGTCGTTGTCCTGGGCCAGCTCGACCGCGTCGAGCGTCTCGGTGAGCGAGCCGATCTGGTTGACCTTGACGAGGATCGAGTTGGCCGTGCCGGTGTCGATGCCCCGCTGCAGGAACTTCACGTTGGTCACGAACAGGTCGTCGCCGACGAGCTGGACCTTGCCGCCGAGCTTGTCGGTGAGCTTCTTCCAGTTCGTCCAGTCGCTTTCGGCGCAGCCGTCTTCGATGCTGACGATCGGGTACTTGCCGCAGAGCTTCACGTAGAAGTCGACAAGCTCGTCGCCGGAGAGCGTCTTGCCGGTGCTCTTCTTGAAGGTGTAGGTGCCGTTGCCGTTGTAGAACTCGCTGCTGGCCACGTCGAGCGCGAGGAAGATCTGCTTGCCCGCCTTGTAGCCGGCGTCCTTGATGGCCTGGAGGATGGCCTCGATGGCCGCCTCGGTGCTCTCCAGCTTCGGCGCGAACCCGCCTTCGTCGCCGACGGCGGTGGAGAGGCCCTTCTTCTTGAGCACCGCCTTGAGGGCGTGGAAGGTCTCGGTGATGGCGCGCAGGCCCTCGGAGAAGGTGTTGAAGCCCTTGGGCATGATCATGAACTCCTGGAAGTCAATCGGGGCATCCGAGTGCGCGCCGCCGTTGATGACGTTGGCCATGGGCACCGGCAGCACCTTGGCGTTCGGCCCGCCGAGATACTTGAACAGCGGCATGCCCAGCGCCTCCGCCGCCGCCTTGGCGTTGGCGAGCGAGACGGCGAGGATGGCGTTGGCGCCCAGCTTCGACTTGGTCTCCGTGCCGTCGAGCTTGAGCATGATGCGGTCAACCGTCAGCTGGTCGAGCGCGTCCACGCCCCGCAGCGCCGGCAGGATCTTCTCGCGTCACGTTCTTCACCGCCTTGGTGACGCCTTTGCCCAGGTAGCGTTTCTTGTCGCCGTCGCGCAATTCCAGCGCCTCGTGCTCGCCGGTGCTGGCGCCCGAAGGGACGGCCGCGCGCCCGACCGCGCCGCCGGCCAGGATCACATCAACTTCCACCGTCGGATTACCGCGGGAGTCGAGGATCTCACGCGCCTGAATGTCATAGATTGTGCTCATAAATATAAGTTATCGCTCTGGAACTCTGGAGATCAGGAAGGTATTCCGAGTTCGCTCGGCTCACAGTTGGTTCGTGCCGTTCGTGAGTTCCTGATTTCCCAACGCACCCTTCGTTTAAGGTGCGGGCGCATGATAGGGGCGCCGGCGCGCGAGTCAAGGAATGCCTGCCAACCTATTTACTGTTGACTCCGCACCCTTCCGTCTCGACCCTGCCGCCGGTTTTCCATGCTCGCGTATCTGTGGATAGCATTGGGCGGCGCGCTCGGCAGCGTGGGCCGCTACTGGTTTTCCGGCGTCATCGGTCGCCACTTCGGCGAGACGTTTCCCTGGGGCACGTTGCTCGTCAACGTCTCCGGTTCGTTTGCCATCGGGGTCCTGGCTGCGCTGGCCGAACCGGGCGGGCGCCGGTTCATCGGCCCAACCGGGCGCCAGTTCTTCATGTACGGCGTCTGCGGCGGTTACACCACCTTCTCGTCGTTCAGCCTGCAAACCCTGGAACTGATCCGCGACGGAGACTGGTTCAAGGCGGGCGCCAACGCCGCGGGCTCGGTGGTTCTCTGCCTGGTGGCCGTTTGGCTCGGCTATGCCCTCGGCGCGGGCTTCCATGCCGGGAAAGGAGCTTGATATGCAAATTCCGCACGAAGCGGTTCTCCTGCGAATCTTCCTTGGCGAAAGCGATCGCTGGGAGCACAAACCGCTCTATGAAGCCATCGTCCTGAAGGCGCGCGAACTGCACCTGGCCGGCGCCACGGTCCTGCGCGGGCCGATGGGCTTCGGCAAATCCAGCCGCCTACACACGGCCAAGATTCTCCGGCTCTCCCTGGACCTGCCGCTGGTGATCGAGATTGTGGATACCGAGGAGAAGATCCAGGCGTTTCTGCCGGTGCTCGATGAGATGATGAAGGGCGGCTTGGTGACGCTGGAAAGGGTGCGGGTGATTGATTACCGGGCGAACCCGGACCTGGAGGCAGAGGTCAATAGCCAATAGCCAATATGATCGAGAACATCTGGTTCATTGTGGCGTTTTGGATGGGGCTGGCGTTGGTGGCTAGTCTGGTTTCGATTCGGCTGGGGATTTCGGTGGCGCTGATTGAAATCCTGGTGGGCGTTATCGTCGGCAACATTCACTTCGGCCAGTATCACAACCTGCTGCGGACGACGGAGCGGACGAATTTCCTGGCGATGCTAGGCAGCGGGGTGCTGACGTTTCTGGCCGGGGCGGAGATTGACCCGGCTTCGCTGCGGGCCAAGGGGCGGGAGCGTGGAGGATGGGTTTATGGTGCCTGCTGGCGATTTTTCTTCCCGCGTGGCTGCTGTGCGGTCGGGTCGCTGCCCCGTGTGCTTTGTCCTGGGGCGGGAGGAGTTCGCGGAGTTGAGCCACTGGGTGGGGGGTGACGTAGCCGGCGCTGAGAACCGGGGGCGGCTGGATGGCCGCCGCCGATACTCGGTTATCGTGACCAACAATTACGGCGCCGCGACGAGCAGCGAACACTGGAACGATTCTGGATCGTGGCTTGATCACCATCAGTTCATCCGGGGTGAGCGGGACAAATTTCACCCCTCCCCGGGCAACAATCTTTTTGAGTCAAATCGTCACTGGCCGGCGCGGGGATCTCCATTGGTCCGTGCTGGCAGATGCAGAGCCCGTGAAGTAGAATCGAGAGCCCGTAATCCAAACACCGACTGGCCTCCACAGGCTTTCAGTCTTCTCTGGCGCTGATCCTGTCCAACGCAACCGCCAGGAGAATAACGAGGCCCTTGATGACCTGTTGCCAGAACGGGGAGACCTCCAGCAGCACGAGCCCGTTGTTCAGGATGCCAATGATCAGGCAGCCGAGGACCGTTCCCGGGACCGAACCCCGTCCGCCGTTTAACGAAGTGCCACCAATCACCACGGCCGCGATCGAGTCGAGTTCGTAGCCCATGCCGGCGCTGGGAGTGGCGGAATCGAGGCGAGCAGTGAGAATCAAGCCCGCGACCCCAGCCAGGCCGCCACCCAGCGCGTACACCGAAATCCTGATGCGCCGCAGGTTGAGCCCGGTCAGTTGGGCCGCCCGCTCGTTGCCGCCGACGGCATAGAGGTAGCGCCCAAACCGGGTCCGGCGCGTGACGACAGTGAACAGAGCCACCAGCGCTCCGGAAATCCAGACGGGCATCGGGAGGCCGAAGAGGTGGCCCGTGCCGATGAAGCCGAATTGGGGCCCGAGGCCGGTGATGGGAAAGCCGTGGGTCCAGAGCTGAGTGAGGCCACGCGCAATGCTGAGCGTGCCGAGGGTGGCCACGAAGGGTGGCAGGGAAAAGCGAGTGATGACAAATCCGTTGAACCAGCCGAGGGCGAGGCCAACGAGGAGCCCCGCGAGCACCGCGCCAAAGACGGTGAACTGCAGTGAAACGCCGAACACGGTCAGCGCAATCCCATTCCTGAGCAAGCCCGCAGCCACGGCGCCGGAGAGCGCCAGCACCGAACCCACGGAAAGGTCTATGCCGCCGCTCAGGATCACGAGCGTCATGCCGATGGAGAGGCACAGGTTGATCGAGATCTGGCGGAGCACGTTCATCCCGTTGTCCACGGTGAGGAAATTGTTCGAGGCGAGGCTCAGCGCGAGAAACATGAGCAGCAGCGCGATGACGCTCTGAAAGCGGGCGAGGAATTCTTTCGTTTTGGGGTTCATCTGGGCAGGGCTGCTTTCATAATCTTTTCCTCGGTTGCATCGGGGCGGGCGAACTCAGCCGTCTTGTGGCCTTCGCACATCACCAGGATGCGATCAGCCACGGCAAGGATTTCGGGCAATTCGGAGGAAACCAGCACGACGCCCAGGTCCGAGGCCACCAGTTCATCCATGAGCTCGTAAATCTCGCGTTTGGCGGCGATGTCAATGCCGCGGGTCGGCTCGTCGAGGAGCAATACCTTTGGCCGCGTAGCGAGCCATTTGGCGAGCACCACCTTCTGCTGGTTGCCACCGCTGAGGTAGCGGGCGATTCGGTGGATGGATGGGGTCTTGATGCGGAGCCGGTTGACATATCGGTGGACCAAATCCGCCTCTCGAGATGCATCCAGGAAACCGAGACGTTCCGTCTGGTCCAAGCAGGCGAGGCTGGTGTTGGCCGCAACGCTCAGCGACAGCACCAACCCATCCCGTTTGCGGTCCTCGGGCGCCAGAACCAGGCCGGCGTCAATGGCCCGCCGCGGCGAGTCAAACCACACCGGCTGGCCGGCCAGATAGACCCTGCCGCTGGCCCGGTCCGGGTGCAGGCCGAAGAGCGTTTCGAGCAGTTCGGTGCGGCCAGCGCCCATCAGGCCGAAGCACCCCAACACTTCGCCGCGATAGAGCTGAAAGGAAACATCATGGACGATGAACTCCGACTCGCGTGCCGGGTGCGCGAGGCTGAGGCGCTCGACACGCAAGAGTTCTTCCCGCGGTTCAGCCTTACTTCGGCTATACAGGTCCGACAGGTTGCGTCCGACCATCAGGTGCACGATTTGATCGTGCGAAATCTCCTGCACAGGCTTTGAATCAATGAAACGGCCATCCCGCAACACCGTCAGGTCGTCGGCAATAGCGGATAACTCATCGAGCTTGTGAGTGATGTAAATAATGGCCACGCCGCCCTGCTTGAGCTGGTGGATGAGCTGGAAGAGCACGGCAACCTCCTGTTCCGTGATAGCGGAAGTCGGCTCGTCCATGATGATCACACGCGCGTTCAGTGAGAGCGCCTTGGCGATCTCGACAACCTGCTGCTGTCCCACCCGCAACCGCCCGACGGGCGTGCGCGGGTCAATCTCGAGCTTCAGGCGATGCAGCCAGGTCCCGGCCTCGCGATTCATGCGCGCATCGTCAACCAAGCCGGCACGGGTAAGCGGTTCACGGCCCAGAAACATGTTCTGGGCGACCGAGAGGTGCGGCACCAGGTTCAGTTCCTGAAAAATGATGGCGATGCCGGCCTCCCGGGCCTGGCGCGGGTTCCGAAAGGCGACCGGGTGTCCATCGAGGAGCACTTCACCGGCATCCGGCGGGAAGACTCCGGCGAGGATACTAATAAGGGTTGATTTGCCGGCGCCGTTTTCGCCCAGTAGCGCGTGCAGACGCCCGCTGCGGACGGTAAGGCGGACGTCATCGAGCGCCTTGACGCCCGGGAAGCTCTTGGAAATCCCCCTGGCCTCCAAGACCACGGTCCCGCTCTCGGCCGGGGCGTCGCCGACTGGCTTGGACGATTCCGGTCTTCGTGGTGTCATCGGGCTTGGAAGCGAGGCGTCCGCCGGTCGCTTAGGGCCATTCGACCTTGACGGGGATTACCTGCAAGGTTTTCGGGACCGATCCCTCTTCGAGTTCGATGCAGCCCGCGAACCGAATTGTCTTTGCAATGGCGGCGTCGTTGCGGAGCGCCGGGAGGACCTGAGCCTCGACGAGGCGATTCAACTCGGCCGAAATGGCGTTAAAATCCTGGGAATTGGGAAACTCGTTGACGTCCAGCAGACCGGTGGCGTCGCGGACGGTGTTGCCAAACAGCAGCCCGGTTGACAACCGCACGCCGGTGCCGGCCGGAACATCGTCGAGGGCGACACTGATGCCCTCCTTATCCATGGCGGTGATCCGACCCGAACCTTGGACGAAGAAGCAGACGGTGGAGCCAAGTCCGAGGGTGCGGCCGAACCGCTGCCTCGCGCTACTGGAATCCTGCGCCAAAGCGGTCAACAATTCGGCAACGGGGACAGAGCGGGCAGTAGCCGGCAGGAGTTTCTGGTCCCAGAAAGCGCGCGCGACAGCCGGGGCGTCAAAGGCACCGCGGAGTTGCTTCTGCTGCGCCTGGCCCAGGGGCACGATCCGAAACGGGGGACACAACCAGCAAAGTCCGCCGACGATAACCAGGCCGATGAGCCAGAAGAGAGAGCGTCTCACGCCAGATCACTTCCGTCCATAATCCCCGTATTTGCCGACGTTCTCCTGGTTGACCAGCTCGACGGCGACGGGGACCTTTTGCGGGAAATCCCTCTTCCCTTTGATGTATTCATCGGCGAATTCGGCGGCTTTGCGGGCCATGAGCTTGGGGAACTGCATGCCGGTGGCCTCGATCTTCTTTTCGGCGATTAGACGGACCACGTCGTCCGCGCCGTCGAATCCGAACACCTTCACCTGTTTGTCTTTGCCGGCGGCAAGAAGGGCCTGGTAAGCACCCATGGCCATGGCGTCGTTCCCGCAGAAGACCGCGTTGAGGTCGGCATGTCCCTGGAGAATTGACTCCATCACCTCGAGGCCCTTGGTGCGGTCAAAGTCGGCGCTTTGTTGCGTAACCATCTTGAGGCCGGGATAGCGATCCACGACACTGTGAAAGCCCTTGGACCGGTTCCAGGTGTTGTTGTCACCAACGAGGCCGAGCAGTTCCGCGTACTGGCCGGTTTCGCCCACTTGTTTGACGAAGTATTGGCCGAGCGCCACGCAGCCGGAGTAGTTGTCGGAAAGGATTTGGGCCGTGGCGGCGTCGGTGGCGTTGATCTCGCGGTCAATGCAGAAGACGGGAACGCCCTTGGTTTTGGCCTTGCGGACATTGGCGATGGAACCTTGGGCGTCGGTGGGATTGAAGAGAACGGCCTGATACCCGCCGGCGAGGACATTTTCGAAATGCGCGGCTTCTTTGGCGGTGTCGTTTTGGGAATCGAAGACGGCGGCGTCGTAGCCCAGTTCTTCCGCGCGGGCTTTCGCCGTGTCACCGAGCACGACAAACCACGGGTTGTTCAAGGTGGAGATGATCACAGCGATCTTCACCTTGCCTGCGGGTCTTGGAGTGGAGCTGGAGTCCGGGATTTTCGATTCCGGTTTGCAGCCGGCGGCCAGGGCCAGGGCGGTGGCGACGGCCAACAATGCTGTCCATCGTGGCCAGCGGTGTGCGGTTTGGTTCATGGGTGCGTGCGACGTTTGTGCATGCATGGTCATGGCTTTTTGGTTGAGTTGGATACTACGTAATCCTGCGTCAGCGTTTCCAGGCGAGCCTATAATACACGTTTGACGGCGGCCAGCCAGCCGTCGTGGAGTTGTTTTGCTTTCGTGGGGTCCATTTTGGGGCGGTAGGTTCGGGTCTGGCGAGGCAGAGCGGCCAGCCCGTCGAGTGAGCTGCAGAGGCCCAGCCCCAGCAGACCCGCCATCGCGGCGCCCCAGGCAGAAGATTCCGAAACCTCCGACACGATCAGCTCCACACCCGTCATATCGGCGGTGAACTGCATGAGAAACTCGTCTCGCGTCGGGCCACCGTCCGCGTGCAGGTTCTCCAGCGTCAGATTGGCGTCGGTCCGCATCATGTCCAGCACGTCGCGGATCTGATAGGCGATTGCTTCCTCGGCGGCGCGGACAATGTGCTCGCGGCGGCTGAAGGCGCTCAGGCCCACGATCGCCGCCCGCGCATCGGGCGACCAATAGGGGGCGCTCAGCCCGGCGAAGGCCGGCACGAGATAGACTCCGCCGTTGTCTTCGAAGGCGGCAGCCAGCGCGCCCACCTCGGCGGAGGATTGGATGAGGCCGAGCTGGTCCTTAAGCCAGGTAATCGTGGCGGCGGAATAGTTAATGAGGCCCTCGAAGGCGTAGGTCGGTTTTCCGCGCCAGACCCAGGCGAGAGCGGTGACCGCGCCCCGTTCCGGGCAACGGAAGGTGTCGCCGACATTCAGCAGCACGGAAGTCCCCGTGCCGAAGGTGGCCTTAGCCATGCCTGGCCGGAAGCATCGCTGCGAAAAGAGAGAGGCTTGCGAGTCCCCCATCACGCCGCAGATAGGCACCTGGCGGGGCAGAGCCCCGGCGGCATCCGTTTCTCCGAACCGCGCGGCGCTCTCACGCACCTCGGGCAAGGCGCCGCGGGGGACGCCGAACAGCCCGCAAAGCTCTTCGTCCCAACGCAGGCGGCCGATGTCAAATAGCAGCGTGCGGCTGGCATTGGTTGAATCGGTGGCAAAGACCTTTCCCCCCGTCAGCCGGTGGATCAGGTAAGCGTCCATCGTGCCGATGAGGGCGCTGCCGTCTTTGAGCCGGGCCGCCAGCTCGGGTTTGTTGGCCATCAACCACTTGAGCTTGGACGCGGAGAAGTAGCTGTCAATCTTCAGGCCGGTCCGGTTGCGGACCAGCGGCTCGTGGCCCTCTTCGCGAAGCTGCTGGCAGATGGGATCGCCGCGCCGGCATTGCCAAACGATAGCGTTGTGGAGCGGCCTTCCCGTCGCGCGGTCAAAGACGAGCACCGTCTCACGCTGGTTGGTCAGGCTCAAGCCGGCGAGTGCGGCCACGCGGTCCGGGTTGCGCGTGGCAACGTCACGAATCACGGCGAGGACGTTCTGCCAGATTTCCTCCGCGTTGTGTTCCACCCAGCCCGGCTGAGGATAAATCTGCTGGTGCTCGCGTGAAGTCCGGTCCAGCACTCGCCCCTGGAGATCGAAGAGCACGGCTTTTGTGGCGGAAGTGCTCTGGTCTATGGCGAGGAGGGTGGTCATGACTTACGATGGCCGCAAATCAAGTTCCTTTCAGAAGACCGAGGGCAGTTTGGAAGAGTCCCTCCATCGTCAGGCCATAATGGCGGAAGATGTCGGCCTGGCTGCCGGTGACAGTATCCTCGTCCGGAATGCCGGCGATGCGGAAAGGCACATTCACGCCAGCTTGCATCAGCAAGGCAGCGCAGGCCTCGCCCAGGCCGCCGTGGACCGAATGCTCTTCTGCGGTGATGACCGCGCGGCACTGGCGGCCAGCTTCGAGCACGGCTTTGGCGTCCAGCGGTTTGACCGTATGCAGGCTCAACACGCGAGCGTTCAGTCCATGGTCGGCCAGCCGGCCAGCGGCCAGCAGGGCATGGATGACCGTCTCGCCGGTGGCGATGAAAGCGACATCGTTGCCGGGGCAGAGCTGAATGGCTTTGCCCACCACAAACCTTGTGCCGGGCGGGTGAAGGGAATACGTGGGTGCTTTGCCGAAACGGTAGTAGATAGGCTTGTCGGTGCGCGGGGCGGCGCGGATAGCTTCGCGCGTCTCAAAATTGTCCGCGGGCGCGAGGATGATGAGGTTGTGAATCGCGCGCAGCGCAGCGAAGTCGTGCAAGGAATGATGGGTGCTGCCAAGGGCCCCGTAGCTGACACCGGCGCTGATGCCGATGAGCCTGGCCGGGACATCCGAGTAGCAAACATCGTTCTTGATCTGTTCGAGCGCCCGCGCCGTGAGAAAGCTGGCCGGCGAGGCGGCAAATGCCTGCTTGCCGGCCGCGGCAAGTCCGGCCGTGATACCCACCAGGTTCTGCTCCGCAACGCCGACCTCGACGAGCTGTTTCGGGAGGAGCTGGCCGAACGCACTGAGCTTGCCCGAACCGCGGGAATCGCTGGTCACCGCAATCACGTTGCGGTCGGCCTGGGCCAGCTCGGTGAGGGCAGCGGCAAACTCGTCAAGGTTCGCCCGGCCCATCTTGAGGTCCAGCTTTTCGGCCATCGCCGTTGCGGCTGGAGAAAACATGCTGGGGGCAGGCGCGCTCATGGGCTGGTCGCGTTCAACTTCGCTTCGGCCGAGTCAAGCTCGCCCAGGGCTTGCCTGAGTTCCTGCTCGCTCGGGACGCGGTGGTGCCATTTGGCAACGTCCTCCATGAAGCTGACTCCTTTGCCCTTGACCGTGTTGGCGATGATGCAGGTGGGCCGGGTTTCCCGGGGAGGCTGGCTCAAGGCCACGGTGAGTTCGGAGGGGTCATGCCCGTTCACGGTGCGAACGGTCCAGCCGAACGCGCGGAATTTCTCATCCAGCGGCTCGTTGCTGCAAACCTCTCGGGTGCGGCCCGTGATCTGCAAGGTGTTGCGGTCCAGGATGGCGGTCAGGTTGTCCAGCCCGTAATGCGCGGCGGCCATGGCGGCCTCCCAGTTGGAGCCTTCCGCCAGTTCGCCGTCGCCCAGCAGCGTAAAGACACGGTAGCCTGCCTGGTCCATCTTCCCGGCCAACGCCAGGCCAACAGAGATCGGCAGCCCGTGCCCCAGCGCGCCGGTATTCATCTCGATGCCCGGGACTTTGCGCGTGGGGTGACCGATAAACCTGGATTGGTAGCGGCAGAGTGAATTCAGCTCGGCTTCCTGGAAAAAGCCGCGGTCGGCCAGGATCACGTACAGCGCCTCGACGGAATGCCCCTTGCTTTGGATGTAACGGTCGCGGTTCG
Source organism: uncultured Verrucomicrobiae bacterium (assembly GCA_963822005.1). Taxonomy (GTDB): domain Bacteria; phylum Verrucomicrobiota; class Verrucomicrobiia; order Limisphaerales; family UBA8199; genus PALSA-1440. The sequence continues at coordinate 82,914 of CAWGGD010000029.1, forward strand.
CATCGGCAAAGGTCTCAGGCGACACCCGGAGAATACGATTGTAGAGGACGTTGAGGATGTCGAGACAGGAGAGGCTTCCCCCGGTGTGGCCCCCGCCGGCGTGATAAATTACTTCCAACAGCCGTTTGCGAAGACGGATGGATTTGAGCCGCAGGTCTTTGTCGGTCATACACCCTTCGCCGTTCGCCTTCCGCCTTGGTCTAGTCGAGCAACGGACTATGTTGATCGACCTCCCATCCCAAGTAATTGCTTAAAGCCTCGGCGAAGTCGTTCGAGGCGGGATGGGAGACGTCCTTCCAGAGGCGCGCCAGGTCCATGCGCGCTTCGGTCACGAGCGGATCGGGAAGAAAGCCCCGGTTTCCATAGATGAATCCCAGACGGGGTGTTGTTTTGTCAAAGCTGCTCATAAGAGTTTGGTACAGGTCTCGGACAACTTTGCCAGTTGGCGTCAGGATTGCCACCCCGAAAATCCGGCCCAAGCACGTTTTGCAGGACGTTTGGCGCTTTTTCCATGACCCCCTTAGGGCATATCCGGTAGAATTCGAGGAACTGGCCAATGCAGATGAAATTGCCTGTAATGAGAATGTCCCGGGCGCGAAAGTCGGTCTTGCGCGAACTGGCGCTGGGAGTCGCCACCCTCCGGACCCGCGGTGCGCCGGGCCCGCTATTCACAATCAAACCGGGCAGTTACACCTGGCCTGATACGATTCAAAGGTTGCCTCATCCCTAGCTTCTATGGAAACGACTTCGCCTGCCTTCCGACTGTCGCGCCCCGGCCCGCCGGCGTGGGCACTTCACACGTTTCTGGTGCTGCTTCTTGGCCTGGCGAACGCGCCCCCGGCAGCCGCCAACACCACTGTCAGTCACTTGCGCTGTGAATATCTTGAAAACCCGATCGGTATTGATGTCACGCAGCCGCGGCTCAGTTGGGAAGTGGTTTCCCGCGCGCGCGGCCAGCGCCAGACCGCTTACCAGGTCCTGGTGGCCGGCAGCGAGACCGGTCTCATAGCGAATCAGGGTGATTTGTGGGACAGCGGCAAAGTGGTTTCGGACCAATCCATCCAGGTTCGCTATGGGGGCAAATCACTTGCCTCTCATACGGCATGTGTCTGGAAGGTGCGAGTGTGGGACAGGGATGACCGTGCCTCGACCTGGAGCGCCCCGGCGAAGTGGACGATGGGGATACTTCGGCCGGCGGATTGGCAGGCTAAATGGATCGGACTCGATGGAAAAGAAGTCACTAACTTTCTGGCGGGCACCGACTGGATTTGGTTTCCGGAAGGCCAGCCCGAGAAATTTGCCCGCCCCGGCACGAACTATTTTCGCCGTGCCATCGTCATCCCGCCAGACCGCCAAATCAAGTGCGCACGTTTTCTTTACACTGGTGACAACGAATGCCGGGGCTGGATCAATGGCCGCGACATCGGAGCCAGGAATAACTACCGGACAGTCAAGGATACCGATATTACCTACCGGCTTGAGCCAGGGACGAATATCCTCGGATTCACAGGGCGCAACACCGGCTCCGCCCCCAAGCCCGCGGGCGTCGTGGGCCGGCTGGACATCGAATTCATGGGAGGCGGCCAGATGGTCATCACGACCGATGAAGACTGGAAGGTTTCGGACAAAGAAGTTCCAGGCTGGAATGAAATCGCATTTGACGACTCTGCCTGGCGCTCAGCGAAGAAGCTTGGCCCCGCAGGCATGGAACCCTGGGGCAATGTGCGCGTCTCCGAATCGCGCCGGCAGCCGGCTCGCTGGCTGCGGAAGGAGTTCGCCCTGGAAAAGAAGGTCCGGCGCGCCGTGGTTTACTACAGTGGGCTGGGCCTGTCGGAGCTCTATCTGAACGGCGAGAAAGTAGGCGACCATGTCCTTTCGCCCGGACTCACCCAGTATTCCAAGCGGGTGTTTTATGTGACCTTCGACGTCACAAGACAACTGCGCCGCGGTGCAAACGCCGTTGGTGCGGTGCTGGGCAACGGCCGGTACTACGCCGACCGAAGCAAGGTGTATGCGGGAACCGTCAGTTTCGGCTTTCCCAAACTGCTCCTGCACCTGCGCGTCGAGAATGCCGACGGGTCGGTCTCTGAAATCGTCAGTGATGAATCCTGGAAGTTAACGACGGACGGTCCGATTCTCGCCAACAGCGAGTTCGATGGGGAGGAATACGATGCGCGCAGGGAATTCGCCGGCTGGAGCCAGCCAGGGTTTGACGATTCGCGGTGGGGACCGGCTCAAATCGTTGCCGCGCCGGCGGGCGAAGTGGTGTCGCAGATGATCGAACCTATCCGCGTCGTCCAGACCCTCAGGCCGGTGGCGGTGCGCGAGCCGAAACCAGGGGTGTTCGTTTTTGATTTGGGCCAAAATATGGTTGGGTGGTGCCGGCTTCACCTGTCGGGCCCAGCCGGCACACCGGTATCGTTGCGTCATGCGGAGACGCTCAAGCCGGACGGTACGCTTTACCTGTCCAACCTCCGCGGGGCCAAGGTGACCGACACCTACATCCTGAAAGGCAAGGGCAGGGAGATTTGGGAACCACGCTTTACCTATCACGGGTTTCGCTACGTCGAGGTTAAAGGTTTCCCCGGCAAACCGAGCCTTTCGGCGCTGGAGGGCCGAGTTGTTCATGATGATTTGAAGTCTGCGGGGGAGTTCACGTGCTCAAATCCGCTGCTCAATCGAATCTACCGGAACATCTTCTGGGGGGTGCGCGGCAATTACCGCAGCATCCCGACCGATTGCCCGCAGCGAGACGAGCGGCAGGGCTGGCTGGGAGACCGTTCGGAGGAATGCGGCGGCGAAACCTACTTGTTCCATAACGCCGCGCTCTACGCGAAATGGCTGCAGGACATGGCTGACGCGCAGAAGGAGAGCGGCAGTGTGCCGGATGTCTGCCCGGCTTACTGGCCGGTTTATTCGGACAACGTGACTTGGCCCAGCAGCAGCATAATCATCCCCGGACTGCTTCAACGCCAATTTGGCGACACGGCGATCGTCGCGGCTCATTATGGCAGCGCGAGCAACTGGATGGACTACATGCTGGGCTTTGTGACCAACGGCATCATTTCGAAAGACGCTTATGGTGACTGGTGCGTGCCGCCGGAAGATCCGAAGCTGATCCATTCCAAAGACCCCAATCGCCAGACGGACAAGTCGCTGCTGGCTACCGCCTATTTCTATTACGACCTGCGGCTCATGGCGCGCTACGCGAAGATGCTGGACAAAGCGGACGAAGCGCGCCGGTTCAGCCAGTTGGCCGAGGGTGTCAAAGCGGCGTTCAACGGGAAATTCCTGAACCGCAAACTCGGCCAGTATGACAACGGCACACAAACCTCGTGCGTGCTCCCCCTCGCGTTTGGACTGGCACCGGAAGAGCTTCGCAGCCGGATCTTTGAGCGGTTGGTGCGCAAAATCACTGAGGAAAGCAAAGGCCACATCGGCACGGGGCTGATCGGCGGCCAGTACCTGAATCGCATATTGTCGGATAATGGCCGCGCCGACCTGGCATACACCATCGCCACACAGGAAGATTATCCGAGCTGGGGATACATGATTCAAAAGGGGGCCACGACGATCTGGGAGCTCTGGAACGGCGACACCGCCGATCCCACAATGAACTCAGGCAATCACGTCATGCTCGTGGGCGATCTGGTGATATGGCTGTATGAATACCTCGCGGGCATCCGGCCTGACCCGGAGCGACCGGCCTTCAAGCATATCATCATGAAACCGCACCCGGTCGGCGATCTGACCTTTGTCAAAGCCACCCATCGCTCGCCCTACGGCCTCATCGCGAGCCACTGGCGAAAGACCGGTGGCGAGTTTGACTGGCAAATCACGGTCCCGGCGAATACGACCGCAACCGTCTATGTGCCGGCCAATACCGAGGAAAGTGTGACTGAGGGCGGAAAACCAGCCAGCCAAGCCCACGGCGTTCAGTTTGTTCGCATGGAAGGCGCCCGCGCGGTCTTTCGTGTGGGTAGCGGTCGCTATCACTTTACGGGTAAATAGCTCGACACGGAGAGGATCACGTCCGCATAAACGAACAGCAAACTGTGACTACTACCTGCCGACCACATGCCGTGTGCGTAGGACTCCTGATGACTATATGCGACTTCGCTGGTGCTGCACCGGGTCTGTTGAAATCTGAATTCATTTATGAGGCCGCCCCGTTTCCGTCCTGCCACGCCTCGACGATCGCGGAGACGAGGGCCGGCCTAGTGGCAGCGTGGTTCGGGGGCACCCGCGAGCGGCATCCGGACGTAGGCATCTGGCTTTCACGACTGGTCGCTGGCCGCTGGACTGCCCCCGTGGAGGTCGCCAGTGGAGTGCAATCGCCCACCAATCGTTTCCCTTGTTGGAACCCGGTGCTGTCTCAGCCCCGGACCGGGCCGCTGCTGCTCTTTTACAAAGTGGGGCCGAGTCCGAGCGCCTGGTGGGGCATGTTGACAACTTCGGAAGACGACGGGCGGACCTGGTCCAAACCGCGTCGGCTGCCCGAGGGCATCCTTGGCCCGATCAAGAACAAACCCGTCCAACTGGCCAACAGCGACCTGCTGTGCCCGACCAGCACGGAGCACGATGGCTGGCGCGTGCATTTCGAGCGCACCAGCGACCTGGGCCGGACTTGGAACGCCACGTCGCCCATCAATGACGGAAAGGAGATCGGCGCGATTCAGCCCAGCATCCTGTTCCACAAAGATGGCCGTCTGCAGGCCGTCGGCCGCACACGACAGGGCAGGATTTTCCAGGTCTGGTCTGAGAACGAAGGGACGAGCTGGGGCAAGATGACATTGACCTCGCTGCCGAATCCGAACTCCGGGACGGATGCAGTGACACTCAAGGACGGACGCCAACTGCTGGTCTATAACCATAACGCCGCCCCCAAGGGCCGCAGCCCGCTCAACGTGGCTGTCTCCGCCGCTGGCCAGGAATGGCAGGCAGCGCTGGTGTTGGAAGACGAACCGGGGAAGGAGTTCTCGTATCCAGCCGTGATCCAGACGAAGGACGGCCTCGTCCACATCACATACACCTGGAAACGGGAGCGCATCAAGCACGCGGTGGTTGATCCGGCGAAGCTGCAACTGCGCTCTATGGTGCAGGGCGCATGGCCAAAGGAACTGGAGCTGTTCCGTAGCAATACCAGCGAACAACCATGAGCATGTTTGACACAACAGGCAAGGAGACCGACCAGGCTGGCCGCAGCGGAGGCACGCTGCGCAAGCTCGAACGAATGAACCGCGCCCTCCGGCAGCAGGAGCCGGATCGCGTGCCGGTCAGCGATTTCTTTTGGGGCAGCTTCATCGAGCGCTGGCGGCGCGAACTGGGCCTGGCCGTGGATGCCAACCCCTATTACCACTACGATCTCGATTGGATCGTGACCGTGCCCAACATGGACCCGTGGATTCGGCCCTTCGAGACCATCAAAGAGACCGCTGAGGAAGTCGTGGTCAAGACCGGCTTCGGCGCGGTCATGCACAAGCATTTCGAGTTTCCCATGCCGGAAATGCGGAGCTGGGAAACCGATACATTCGAGAAGCTGGGGCGAGTCGAGTTCGATGACCCGCGCGACCCGCGGCGTTTCTTCGCGGCCGGCGATAACCAGATTGCCGGCGTGGGCGACGGGTTTCAGCGCAACACACCTCCGTGGATTGATACGGTCAAGTCGCTGCGGCCGGACTTCCCGGTGTATGGGAGCATGATCGAGGTCAGCGAATGCCTGACGCGGCTGATCGGCCAGGCCAACACCATGCTCTGGATGGGCGAATTCCCCGAGCGGATGGGAGCGGTGATCGCACGCCTCGGCGCTTTCTATCTCGAAATGGCCAAGGCTGAAATCGAAGCTGGGTCGGGCTTGCTCGATGGTTTTGTCATTTGGGGTGATGTCGCTTACAAGAAAAGCACTTTCATGTCGCCCAGCTACTGGCGCGAGCACTTCAAGCCGTGGGTAGCACAAATGGTCCAGCTCGCCCATGCCCGCGGACTACCGGTGATCTATCACGGTTGCGGCAACGTGAAGGCGATCTTCCCCGACTACATCGACTTGGGCATCGAAGCCTACAACCCCCTCGAGGCGAAAGCCGGCATGGATGTGTTGGAATTGCGCCGCCGCTACGGGCAGGCGATTGGCCTCTGCGGCAACAGCAACATTCAAGTCTGGGAAAGCGGCGACCGTGCGGCCATCCGCCGCGAGGTCTTGCGCAAGCTCAACGCCGCCAAAGGCGGCGGCTATATCTTCCAGTCCGACCACTCGGTTAGCAGCGCTGTCTCCGGCTACACCTACGACTACATCATCAAACTGGTTCGCCAATACGGCCAATACCCCCTCCAACTGGGCGAATTCGACGAGCCGCTCCCAAGCGTGACTCCAGGCACTAGCCCCTAATCAACCCCCACCTCACATGCCCACAGTCACTTCCAACCCCCTGCTAGGCGTGGTGATGCACGCGGTCGGCGCCTTCTTCGCCGCAACCTGTTACACGCCGCAAAAGCAGGTCAAGCACTGGTCCTGGCAGACGTACTGGATCACACAAGCCGCATTCTGCTGGTTCCTGCTGCCGATCGTCGGGGCAATGCTCACGATTCCCGACCTGAAGGCGGTGCTTCGTGAAGCGCCAAGCGGCGCGATGTGGAACTCGTTCTTGCTGGGCGCGGCTTACGGGATCGGCGGAACCGCTTTCGGCATCTCCATTCGCTACATTGGTTTCTCGCTCACTTATTCCATTGCCGTCGGGCTGTCGAGCGTGCTGGGCACGCTGATCCCGCCGCTGGTCAAAGGGACGCTGGCGGCGACGCTGAGCAAGACTGGCGCGGGCTGGGTAATCGCGGGTATTGTCGTCGGCACAGCCGGCATCGCCTTGACGGGGCTGGCAGGACGCCTCAAGGAAGTGGACCTGACCCGGCAGGAGGGCAAGGGCGAGTTTTCTCTGGCGAAGGGCCTGGGGTTGTCGCTGCTGGCCGGGGTGTTGTCGGCCGTCTATGGCTTTGCGCTGGAAGCAGGCGAACCGATTGCCGACGTGGCCAGCGCCCACGGCGCGGGGGTGTTCCGCGGCAACGTCGTCTATATCTTCTCGAACAGCGGCGCATTTCTGACTACCGCGATCTATTGTCTCTATCTGCACGCGCGGCATCGGACACTCAGCGAGCTGGTGGAATTGCCGGCGGGATCGGAGGAGGCGCGGCTCCCCGTCAACTTCCTGATGGCCCTCAGCACGGGCCTGTTATGGTACGGGCAGTTCTTCTTCTACAATCTCGGGCACGTCCGCATGGGTCATTACAAATTCACAAGCTGGACGATCCATATGATCATGCTGGTGCTGTTCAGCAACCTGGTTGGGCTCGCCTTGCGCGAGTGGCGCCGGTGCCGGCGGCGTGACCGATGTGACCATCAACTTTGCCTTGCTGGTGCTGGTGGCAGCGGTCTTACTCCTGACGTATGGAAACTACCTGGGTGACCAGGCGCAATGACCGCCGGTGATTGGCAACCGGCGACTGGCCCCGGAGTTCGTCCTGATATGCTTATGAAACGATACGGAATGGTGATTGGCCTTAGGCCTGAGAAAATCGCGGAATACAAGAAGCTGCACGCCGCCGTCTGGCCCGACGTGCTGAAGATGATCAAGCAGTGCCACATCAGCAACTACTCGATCTATCTGCGGCAGCTCGACGACGGCAGCCACTACCTCTTCAGCTACTTCGAATACACCGGCGAGGATTTCAAGGGTGACATGGCGAAGATGGCGGCCGACCCCACCACGCAGAAGTGGTGGGCGGTCTGCATGCCCTGCCAGAAACCGCTGGCGAACCGGGCGGCAGACGAGTGGTGGGCCGGAATGGAGGAAGTGTTCCACGCGGATTGAATCGTATGAGAGAAGGACGCCGATGGTTGATGGTGGGGGTGCTGCTGAGCCTGTTCCCGCATTCCTTCGCGAGCCGGCTGATGGCCGCGTCGCCCAATGAACTGGACCGCTACAACGTCGTCTGGGACACCCCCAGCCGCAACGCCTCCGGCGCGATGCCCATCGGCAATGGCGAGGTCGGGCTCAACCTTTGGGTGGAGGAAGACGGCGACCTGCTGTTCTACATCTCGCGGACCGACGCCTGGAGCGAGGCGTGCCGATTGCTGAAGCTGGGCCGCATTCGCCTGAGCCTCTCACCGAACCCGTTCGCCAAGGGCTGCCGCGTTCCGGCAGGAACTGAAGCTGCGCGACGGCTGCATCGAGATCGCAGCCGGGCCGACGGGCGAGGCCACGAAGCTGAAGGTGTTCGTGGACGCCAATGCGCCCGTGGTGCATGTGATCGGCGAGTGCGAGCAGGCGCGCGTCGTCAAGGCAACGCTCGAAACCTGGCGCACGGAAAAGAAGGTGCTCAAGGGCGACGAGTTGGGCTCAAGTTGGACGATGCAGCGCGCGCCGGCCGAGATCGAGGTCTGGGAGGCGGCGGACGTGATTGCCGATCAGCCGTCGGAAGCGATAACCTGGTATCATCGCAACGAACATTCCGTCGTGCCGCTCACCTTGAAACATCAGGGCATTGATGCCTTCGCCAATCTGGTTGCGGATCCGCTGCTCAATCGCACCTTCGGAGGGCGGATGGCGGCGCGGGGATTCATGCGGCACGGCCGCCGCACGCTTGAGTCTGATGGCCCGGTTCGCCATTTCACGCTCCAGATCGCGACGCATTCGGCGCAGACCTCGACCGCCGGTTTGTGGAAAAAGCAGCTCCAGGCGATTGCGGCCCGATTCTCCGATTCCGCCTCCAGAGCGGGCGCGACCGCCACCTGGTGGCACGAGTTCTGGGATCGCAGTTGGATTTTTGTGGAGGGCGACCACGAAGGCTCAGGCACCAATGTGGATGCAAGGCGCTCGCCCATCACCCAGGCTTACATTCTGCAACGCTGGATGGCCGCTTGTGCGGGGCGCGGCAACTACCCGATCAAGTTTAACGGCTCCATTTTCACGGTTGATCCCGAGTTCAGCGGTGGTCCCAAGCTCGATGCTGACTGGCGCAAGTGGGGCGATTGCTACTGGTGGCAGAACACACGCTTACCCCCCTACGCGGCGATCGCTAGTGGTGACTACGATCAGTGTCGGGCGTTGTTCCGGATGTATCAGGAAGTCTTGCCGGTTTGCCGTGCGCGCACAAAATCCTACTACGGCGCCGACGGAGTCTATTTCCCCGAAACGATGACCATTTTCGGCACCTACGCCAACTGCGACTATGGCTGGAAGCGTCAAGGCCACAAACCCAACGAGGTGCTTTGTCCGTGGTGGTGCTATGCTTGGCAGCAGGGCCTCGAATTGGTGATGCTCATGCAGGATTACTATGACCACACCCGGGATCGGCGCTTTCTCCGAAAGGACCTGCTGCCCATGGCGGCTGAGGTGTTGCGGTATTACGACACGCGGTTCGCGCGCGATCAGGCCGGGAAACTGGTCATCAGCCCAACTCAGGCCGTCGAAACATATTGGCACGGTGTGACCAACGACACTCCGAGTGTGGCCGGCTTGAACGCCGTGCTCAACCGCTTGCTGGCGTTGCCGAGAGGGCAGGTGCCCGCGCGCGACCGCGAGCTGTGGGCAAAGCTGAAGGAGGCCACGCCTCCCGTTCCGGTCCGCCGCGAAGGGGACAGGAGCTTCGTGCTCCCGGCGGAGCAATTCGATCCCAAGCGCAGCAACGTCGAGAATCCCGAACTCTATGCCGTGTGGCCGTTCCGTCTGTTCGGGGTCGGCCAACCGAATCTTCCGACGGGGACCGAGACCTTCGAGCGGCGCGTCGAGAAAGGAATGAAAGGATGGGCGTATGACGGTCAGTGCGCGGCCATCCTGGGACTTACCGACGAGGCCAAGCGCCAGATTCTATACAAGGTCGGCAATTCGAATCCCAACCACCGCTTTCCGGCCATGTGGGGGCCCAACTATGACTGGCTGCCCGACCAGGACCACGGCAGCAATATTATGCTAACGCTCCAGCACATGCTGCTGTTGGCGGACGGGGACCGGATCATTCTGCTGCCAGCCTGGCCCAGAGACTGGAATGTGAGCTTCAAGCTGCACGCGCCGCGGCAGACCATCATCGAGGCGAAAGTGAAGAATGGCGAAATCGCCGAGCTTAAAGTCACGCCGGGAAGCCGGCGTAAGGATGTGGTGGTCGCACCAGCAGTCCGAAACTGATCAGTGGTCCTTTCGGACGCCGCTAATCTTAAGGGTGACGGCGTGATCACACGGCGGTTTGGCTGGAAGTTGGACCATCAGTCCTTCCTCAGATTGGGTCCAATTGAGGTGGCCGCGATGGCCGAGCAGCCGGACCTGCTTGACGTTGCCCGGTGCGAGAGGGGCTCCCTGGGCGAGGGATTTGACGATGAGCGTGCCGTCGGCGGGCCAGGCGAGAGCGATGGCGTAAAGAACTGGGCCTTTGGCAGTAAACCGGAAGTCCCGGCTGGTAAAGGCCTTGCGTTTCGTGTCGGAGAAGGACCCGGCGACGACCGCCGTGGGACCTTCGCCAAAGACCTTCCAGGGCCGCGTGCCGTAGATGGCTTCGCCGTTGACCTTCAGCCAGCAGCCAAGTTCCCGGAGCATCTGCTGTTCGTGTTCCGGGATGGTGCCGTCCGGCCGGGGGCCGATATTCAGCAGGAGAGCGCCGTTCTTGCTGACGATGTCCAGGAAGTCGCCGAGGATGTGCTCGACGGTTTTGTATTGGTGGTTGGTGATATAGCCCCAGGAGTTCTCTGACACGGAGTTGCAGGTTTGCCAGAAGTCCGGCTGAATTCCATTGAGCTGGCCGCGTTCGACGTCAAAGACGCCGGTTCCTTCAGGAAAAGACTCACCCTCCCAGCGTTTGAAGTTGATGGCGACGGCTTTGCCCCATTGCGCGCCGCGATTGTAGTAGTAGGCAGCGAAGCGTTTCAGGTAAGGCTGGAAGACCGGCTGGCAAATCCACCAGTCGAAATAGATCAGTTGCGGGCGGTATTTGTCCACGATCTCGCAGGACCGGAGCAGCCAGTCGTCGAGGAAGGCCTGGTCGGGAGGTTCGGACTGGTTTTCGGCGAGACGCTGGTTGTGGGCTGGGCCGTAGAGCCCGCCGTAGTTGGTGTCGCGCACGTCGGAATCGAACCAGAGGCCGCGGTCGAAGAACCACCAGTGTTCGGCGCGGTGCGAGGAGGCGCCGAAAACAAGGCCCTCCTGGCGCACCGCCTTGGCCAAGGCGCCGATAATGTCGCGCTGGGGCCCCATTCTAGCCGCTGACCAGTCGGTGCAATCGCTGGCGTACATCGGGAAGCCGTCGTGGTGTTCAGCCACCGGGACCACGTATTTGATGCCGGCATCCTTGAAGAGCCTGGCCCAGACTTTCGGATTGAAGTTCTCGGCCCGGAACCGAGGGATGAAGTCTTTGTAGCCGAACTTCGACTGCGGCCCGTAGGAGGCAAGGTGATGGTTGAACTCGGGGGTGTTGGTCCGATACATGTTGCGCGGATACCACTCGCTGCCAAAGGCCGGGACGGAATAGGCGCCCCAATGGATGAAGACGCCCAGCTTCGCATCCTGGTACCACCGCGGTGTTTGGAAACGCTGGAGGGAGGCCCAGTCCGGTTTGAATGGGCCGCCGTTGGCAACGGCATCAATCTTTTCCAGGCGGGCAGCGACCTCTGCGTTCGAGAGCCGCGTCAGCAGGGGCAGACCCAAGCCGGGCACTTGTTCCCTGCCCACGCGCAATAAGTAGTCGAGCACTTTGCGTTCAACCTGCAAAGCAGTCCCGTGCTTGTGGCCCTGCGGAAAGGAGACTTCCCTGGTGATGTCCGTGAAGGTCGAGAAGTCACGTGTCTTCAGGGCGTCGTACATGCCAGCCCGGTAGGCGTCGAAATAGACAAGCCAGTCCTCGCCGATCTTAAGGGCACAAGGCCCTTCGGTGAATTGCTCCGTGAATGGTTGGGAGATATTGCGCCAGGGACCGAGAGGGCTTGGGCCAAAAGCGACGCGCAGGTTGCGCATCGGGCGGGTGTTGTCCTTATGCAGGAGCACGTAGCGGGCACCGTCCTTGAGGATAAAGCCGTCAATAACGCTGTAGCTCGGCTCGAAGAAGAGCCTGGCGGGAGCGAAGGTCTTGAAATCGCGCGTGGTGGTGAAATAGGCCCGCTGGTTGTTGTCATGGGGCTCGAGATTGTCCGGGAAGCGACCCGGGATGGTGGAGGACCACACGATGGTAAACTGCTTGCTGTCTTCGTCGTAAAACAGCTCCGGCGCCCAGACGTTTACGGTGGTCGGCTCATGCGCCATCACCGGCACGAATTTCTGTTCCGACCAGTGGACCAAGTCCTGCGAATGGGCGTAACCGAAGCCCTGGTCCCCGCGCCAACCGGTCGTCCAGACCAAGTGAAACGTCCCGTCCGGACCACGGAGCAGACTGGGGTCCCGCATCAACTTGCTGGAACCGGTCCTTGGTTTGAGGAAAGTTCCAGGCACATTGGTCCAGTGGTAACCGTCGAAACTAAACAAGAAGCGGAGCCCGTCCTGGGCAGGTTCGCGAAAGGAAGTGAATAGGTAGGCCGAGTTCGTTTCGCTGGCCGCAGGGAGGTCCGCCGGGACCAGAAATGCGGCGGCTGTCAATACCGCTGCTGCGAGCTGCAACCGAATCGTCATAAGCCGACGCGCAAGCAGGATGTCAACGTCCGTCCCACTGGAAGGATCGGCCAGTCTCCAGCTTGAGCTCACGCGTGGTGTCCCCGTAGCGAAGCACACAAGGTTTACCCGTGAGACTGCGGATGACGGCGGAGGTGAGTTTTCCCTCTTGCCAGGCCAGCGCCACTTCAAAGCCGCCCCGGGCACGGAGACCTTTGACGCTGCCCCTGGGCCAGGTTTTTGGCAACGCGGGGAGCAATTCGATCTCGCCGGCGTGCGACTGGAGGAGCATTTCCGCGATGCCCGAGGTGCCGCCAAAGTTCCCGTCGATCTGGAACGGCGGGTGGGCGTCAAACATGTTTGGATAAGTGCGGGCGGGTGACAGCAGCGACCGAAGGACGCTGTAGGCATGGTCCCCGTCCTGCAGCCGCGCCCACAGGTTCAGCCGCCAGCCCAGGCCCCAGCCCGTGGCGCGATCCCCGCGAATTTCGAGCGACTTGCGCACGGCGGCGGCCAGTTCGGGCGTGCCGCGCAATGTGATGTCGCTGCCGGGAAAGAACCCGTAGAGATGCGAAACATGGCGGTGATTACGGTCCCCGGTCTTCATGTCCCAGTCCTCGAGCCATTCCTGGAGCTGGCCGGCCTCGCCAACTTGATTGGGGGCAAGGCGCGCGCGTGTCGCGGCAAGCTGCGCGCGAAGGTCTTTGTCCACGCCAAGGATTTCGGCGGCCTGGATGCAGTTGGCGAAGAGGTCGCGCAGGATTTGCATGTCCATCGTTGGCCCGGCGCAGATGCTGGTGCGATAGGGGTGCTTGTTTTCGGGAGACAGCGATGGGCAGGTAACCAGCCACTTATGCGTCGGTTCTTCAACCAAAGTGTCGAGGAAGAACTGCGCGGCGCCTTTCATGGCCGGGTAAGATTTGGCGAGGAATTTCCTGTCGCCAGTGAACCGGTAGTGCTCCCACAAGTGCAGGCAGAGCCACGCCCCGCCGCTGGGCCAGAAGCCATAAACGGCGGCGTCCACCGGTCCCGTGGCCCGCCACAAATCGGTGTTGTGATGGGCGACCCAGCCGCGCGCGCCATAGTGAACCCTGGCCGTGCGCGCGCCGGTATAGGTGAGGTCCTCGATCAGGGCGAAGAGAGGCTCGTGGCACTCGCTGAGGTTGCAGGTCTCGGCCGGCCAGTAATTCATCTCCGTGTTGATGTTGATGGTGTACTTGCTTTCCCAAGGGGGCGTCATGCTCTCGTTCCACAGGCCCTGCAAGTTGGCGGGCTGGTCGCCGGGGCGGGAGCAGGAGATAAGCAGGTAGCGGCCGAACTGGAAATAGAGCGCCGCCAATTGCGGGTCGTTGCCCACCTCGAAGTTTTTGATCCGTTCGTCGGTGGGCAGCCGCGCGGCATCGCTGGTGCCCAAGTCCAACTGCACACGGCGAAAGAGCCGCCGATGTTCCGCGACATGCGCGGTGAGCAGGCCGTCAAGTGATTTCCTGCCGGCGGCGCGGATCTGCGTGGTCACGGTCTTTTCCGGCTTGCCGTTCGCGTCTTTGCAATTCCGGTAGCTGGTGGCGGCGGCGATCAGCAGCGTGGCCGAGTCTGCGCCAGCGACTGAAACCGAATCCGGACCTGCGGTCGTCTTGCCGCCTTCCGCCAGCACACGGGCGGCAGCCTCGAACTTGAGCGCGCCTGGAATCCCGCGGAGTTCCGGGTTCACGCCTCGCAGCCGGAGGGTGTGGTCGGTCACGGAGACGAGGTTGGTTTGCGGGGAGTGAAACGCGCAGCGAAACGAGACCTGGCCCGGCCGGTCGGCCGTGAGGCGCAAGACGATCACCTGGTCCACCGGGCTGGCGAAGATTTCGCGCGTGAACGTGACACCATTGGCGGTGTAACGGACAGTGGCGACGGCGGTATCCAGGTTCAGATCGCGGCGGTAGTTTTCGACCTGCTTCACTTCAGGAAAATCCAGGAGCAGGTCACCGACTGACTGGTAGGGCATTTCACGCAGTGGCCGGGCCATCATGTTGTCGTGGATGAACTTCTCCGCCTCCAGGTAGCGGCCGGCGAAGATCAGGCGCCTGGCCTCCGGCAAAGCGGCGAGGGCGTTGGTGTTGCTGGGATCATAGGGCCCGGCGGCCCAGAGGGTGTCCTCATTGAGTTGGAGGCGTTCGCGTTCGATGCCGCCGAAGACCATCGCACCGAGGCGTCCGTTGCCGATGGCCAGGGCCTCGACCCACTGGGCCGCAGGGCGCCGATACCACAGGCTGAGCGGCTCGGACAGCGGCCCCGCTTCGCCTAGAAACTCCCCGGCGAAACGGGGGTTGAGGTTGGTGGAACTGTCGGCGGCGCGAGCCGGGAGCAGGGACATCACCGCGAACGCGGCGACAATGATCTGGTGGTGGATCCTCATAACAAGCGGCAGTCGTTCAGTTCTGGATTTTCGGCGCAGGCGGGGCGGTGTGGGACCTTTTCCTTTCCCCCCAATCTTTGTAGGCCTGTTTGAGATCATGCCCTTCGGCGGTGAGGTAGTTGTTGATCTTCCCTTTGAACCGGTTGAAGACCGCCGACTTCTCCTCAGCGCTGCCGGCATCCATGCCCTCCTCGCGGGCTTCCTTGAGCAGCTCCAGTATCCGTTGCTTCTGCCCGTCGGTCAGGTTCGGCACAATCTCGCAGTAGGCATCGTAGGTCACCTTGACTTTGTTGTAGGTCATCCGGTCTTTGACCCGCTCGACTTGTGCCGGTGTC
This sequence comes from uncultured Verrucomicrobiae bacterium, assembly GCA_963822005.1. Taxonomy (GTDB): domain Bacteria; phylum Verrucomicrobiota; class Verrucomicrobiia; order Limisphaerales; family UBA8199; genus PALSA-1440. Next base: position 98,267 of record CAWGGD010000029.1, read on the forward strand.
AGAACCTCCGAGAGACCGGCAAGGAATTTGTCGTGGCGCGCTTTAAGAGACGCCCTGATTTGGGCGGCCTGGTCGGGGGTCACGTTCTTAAGCTTCACATCGTTCGCGTCGTGCCAGTCCCGCAGGGCGCGGCACTGGGCGATGAGGAGGTCATGCGCCTTTGCGCTCCTGGCTGGGTCGTTCAAATCGAGAACCGCGAGGATGTCCGCCACTCGCTTCTCGATGGTCCGGGTGTAGGCAGCTTCGGCCTCCTGGGCGGCTTTACCCGGCTCATCGGCCAGCGTAAGCGGCACACAAGAGGCTAGTAGAGTGAGGACCCACGCAGCTCCTTTGCGGATCATCGGCGATGTCTTCCGGCTTCTATTCATCTTCGGGTGTGCGGCTTGCCCCCATCTTCAGCCCGGAGTTTGCGCGGGGCAGCTTGTCCCATGCTCCGCAGCCAAGGCTATTTTCTGAATTCACAGCGCGAACGCCCGGAAGAAACGCGGCCATTGATTCGTCAGCCCGTTCAACGGCAGCAGCTGCATTGCGCCGCTGCCGGTCACGTTGGTCCAATCCAGCCACGCGCCGCTCAGATTGGTCTTGCTTTGCACGGTGAGGCTGCGTCCGCTCTCACCAGTGAGTTCGAGCATCAACGAACCGTCCAGGCTGCCGATGCCGAGAACGGGCGGTTGCGGTGGTGCCGTGGCGGCAATGAGCCGGAGGCCGACGGTGTTCGTCAGGGAATCGCCCTGCGCGTCCACAACCGAGAAGCTGAAGCTGCCAAGGGCGTTGGTGTTGACGGTGGAGCTGAAGCGGGCAGTCGTCCCCGCGGCCAGGGTGACCGCGCCATTGATCGCGTTGAACACATTAAACGCCGGGCTGTTATTGGTGAAGCCGCGGGTGAGTCGCGCAAGGTCCACGTCGAGCGGCGTGCCATTTGTGCAATCGAAATGCGGCACAGCCAGCCAGTTCAGGTAATCTTCGAGGTTCGTGTATTCGTCCCCGTCGGGATCGCCGTTGCTGTCGGAGAAATCGCCGGGCGGTGAGCTTGGATCCAAGCCCTTGATGGCTTCCCACCAATTCGGCAGACCGTCATGATCCGTGTCCCAGTCGGCGGGACGTTGCACGACCAGATAGTCTTCCCACCCGCCCACGTCGTCCTGCGAGTTAGGCAGACCGGGCGAGCCGCCGTATGGGCCGGTGCCAGTGTAGGTGTAGGTGCCGTCAATTGTCTCGCGAATGACGCGCGCATCATGATCGTCAATCATCGGCTGCGTGCAGCCCACGTCGGAGAGCACGATCTTGCAGGCGTTGGTCGCGGACTGAATGTCTGCGTAGGACGGGAAGAACGGCGAGGTTACCCACGAGGTGTAGTTCGTGGGCAGCCAGCCCCCGCTTTCCGTCGATGCGGTGCGTCCAGCCTCCTGATTGGCCACGGTGAAGTGGCCGGGCATGACGTTATTGACGAAGTAGTACTGCTGCGTGCCGGGGAAACCGCCGTACTGGGCATTGAGAGCATAGAAATAGGCGGAGGCCGCACCGGGCTTGTAGTAGTTGGCGACGAAATTGACCTCGTGCGCGCCGCCGTCCGTGGTGCGATGGCCCCAGTTGTAAACCACGTTGTTAAAGATATCGAGCCGTCCGGCGTAGTAGCCGGCGCCATCCAGGCCGCCAGCCATGCTCCAGTTGCGGCCTTCGCAGTGCGCCAGCAGGTTGTGATGCAGGCTGGCGACGTCGCCGCCGACGCTGGCCGCATAGCCATGGGCGGTTCCCGGCGGATAATTTTGATGACCCGCAATGTTCAATGCCTCGGAAATCAACGTTCGCTGCAGCGTGAGATTCTTCGCGTTGCGCGTGCTCATCTCCTCGTCAATGCCCCAACTGATGGAGCAATGGTCCATGATGCAATGCTCCACGCCCGCCATGCCCGAGCCGTTGAGCGTGGTGCCGGAGATATTTCCCGGACGCGATCGGATGTGGCGGACGATTACATCTCGCGCCCCGCTCAAGCCCAGCTGATACTTGCGCGTGCAGATGCCCTTGCCCGGTGCGGTCTGACCCGCGAGCGTGATATAGGGATAGTTGGCGTTGATGATGAGGTCAGACTCGAGGGTGATCAGGCCAGACACGGCGAATACCACCGTGCGCGGGCCGTAATTGCCGGTGAGCGCGTCGCGCAGGCTGCCGGGGCCGCTGTCGTTGGTGTTGGTTACCTCGACCACCACGCCGCCGCGCCCGCCACGGGCGAAGCGTCCGTAGCCTTCCGCGCCGGGGAACGCAAGGTGGCGCGAACGGAACATCCAAAGGTCGCCTTTAGTCACGCCGTTGGTCGCGTTCAATTCGTCAATCCGCCAGTAATAGGTCAGGAGGCTGTTGATGTTTGTCGCCAGGCAATTGGTGCCCGTCCGGTTGCCTTTGAACTCGATCGAAGCGTGCGTGGCGGTCTTGACCGCGTTGCTGTCCGATCCGAAATAGACATCGTGGGACACGGCCGAAGCGGCGGCGGCCCAGCGCAACAACAGGCTGCGACTGTCCGCATCAACGTGTTCGTCGAAATTCGCAGGTGCAGGGGAATAGGCTTTCAGCGTGGAGTTGGCGGTGTCGATCTCAAAGCCGTTGATGTATACGTTCTTCGTGGTGGCAGCATTGTTGGTTTCCGCCTGGATCAACACCACGACATCCTGGCCGGCCACCGCTTCCAGGTTCAGGTAGGCTGTGGTGGCCTTCGCGTTGTTGGTCACGCGGACGGACATGGCAAGGTTCGTGATGGCCATGACCCCGTCCGCAGACAAGTCCAGCGGCGCGACGGTGCCCGGCACAAGATTATCCCAGACGCTGTGGTAGGTGAGGAGCGTGTGGCTGCCGGCGGATAATCCCGAGATGCGCATTTCGATTTGGCCACCGGCATCCCCGTTGGCCACCTTGATGCCGTCGGCGGTCAACTTCACATTGTAGGTCGTGCTTTGGACGCCATCCTTCCAATAGCCCGGCGCCAAGCCGGTGCCGATGGGCCCGACCCGCGTGAAGGTCACGGTGATGCCCACGAACGTATTGGAGGTCAAGTCGCCGCCGGAGAACCAGAGCGAGTTCGTGGACCAGGGCGTGAACGCCGGGTCCAATCCCTCCGCCACCGGCCGGTTGTTGTTATTGATGTCCACCTTGAGTTCCTGGGCGGAAGAAGCAACGGCAACACAGGTCAAGACAGCGGTGACGGCGATCCTGCAATACGACATTAGAATCATCACTTGGAGAATACGACGACCAAAGTCCAAGGACGACAGGGAATTGCGACAGGGAATTACGGCGGGCAGTATGAGACTGGCACATCGCGGAGATTAAGGTCTGGCGAGCGGCAGCCACACGCTCATCTCCGCCGGACCGCGATTGGCCCAGAGGGCGTAAGGGATGAGCCGCACCTTGAATGGCGTGGTCCTGACCGGTTGCAGCTCGCGGTAGAGTTGATTCTGCCAATCGGTGTGGGAGCGAGCGACGGCTGTTCCTTCCAGAACGACAGCACCGCCCAGCAAACGCTGGTCATACCGAGCCGCAAGGTTCGTGTCTGGGGCGAGCCAGACCTCCAGCGGCTTCAAGCCCTCTGGCAGGTCAATCGATTCGAGGCAATAGACGGTCGGCCCACGCTTCACGGCCACCTGGCCCAGCGTTTCCTCGACGAGCGGATGGGCCTCAATCAATTCGATGGGCATCGGGAAACCCAGATCCACGACGTCGCCGGTGGTCCACACACGACGGATTTCATGATAACTTCCCGGCTTCGGGGTCGAGTCCGCCGGCCCCTGATTGATTCGCACCGAAGCCTGTTTCGCCCAACCCGGGATGCGCAGCTTGAGTGCGAATGGCTGCTTCCCCCGCCCCTTCACCGTAATCCGCACCCGTCCATTCCACGGATATTCCGTCTCCATGCCTAGCTCCAAGGATTGGCCGCCCAGCTCCGTTTTCAACGTGTTGCCACCGTAAAGATTCACCCAGATCGCGTCGGTGGACTTCACGTAAGCGTAGCCAGGCGACTCGGCAATGGTACGCGCCAGGTTGGGCGGGCAGCAGAAGGAGCTCAGGAACGGAACACGTTTGTGCGGCCAGCGCAGTTCTACCGGCGGCGGTTCCAGCGCGCGGAGAGGATTGACGTAGAAAAAATTAGTCCCATCCAGCCCCACGCCCGAGAGCACGCTGTTGTAGAGTGCCAGTTCCAGAACGTCCACGAAGCGGGCCTCGCCAGTGGCAAGGAACATGCGCCAGTTCCAGAGCACGTTGCCGATGTTGGCACAGGTCTCGGCATGCGCCGTGGTGTTCGGCAGCTCGTAATTGTGGCCGTAAGCCTGATGCGTGCGCGTGATGTGCTTCTGGTCCGTTGAGCCGTAAGGCGAAGCGCCGTCGTAGAGCGCACCGCAGCCGCCGGTGAGGTACATCTTCTGCCCAGTGAGGTTGCGCCAGATCGGCCCGAGCGGCTGCCAAAAACTCGCGTCGCCGGTTTCCATGAACAAGTCTGCCGCCCCGGCGTAAAGGTAATTGGCGCGCACCGCGTGGCCGACGGCGTTGGTCTGTTGGTCCAAGGGAATGCGATCCTGGTTGTCATCGCTGCCGTCAGTAACAAGAGCACGCAAAGCGAGGAACTTCCTGGCCAATTCCAGGTACCGCGGCTCGCGGGTCGTGCGATAAAGCTCAACCATACCCATATAGTGCGAAGGGCAGATCGAGTTACGCGCCAGTTCCGGTGTGGGATTCCGAGACGTTTCGTCGAGAAAATCCGCCGCTTTGCGGGCCACGGCCAGCAGATTGGTGCGACCGGTGACGCGGTGGTGAAGGCAGGCGGCTGTGAGCAGATGGCCCAGGTTATACATCTCGAACTGGAGGCGGTCTTGGAAGGAGTTGAGGGTTGAGGGTTGAGGGTTGAGAGAAGAGGCGAGGTTGCGCTCGGCGATCAGGGTTGGGGTGTGGATATAGCCGTCGGCCGCTGGGCTTTGGCGATGACGCCCACCGCCTCCTCGATACGCTGCGCCAATTCAGGGTCGGAAGTCGCGGCCAGGACCGCGCAAGCGGCTTCCATGTACTTGTAGAAGTCGCCGTCGTTGAAGGGTGCGCCGCGGTGGCGGCCCTCGGCCAGGCCGGCCGCAATGCGAATGTTCTGATAGAAATGGCTGTAGTTCGTGCCTTGCATGATGGACCACAGGCCGGGCAGAGTCTTGTCGCGGCAGAGGGCGAAGCGGTCGGCCCAGAAGCCGTGGGTCCATTGGACTTCGTTCAGGCCGACAGGGCGGACGCGGGCAAACGGGCTGGCGCTGGTGTCCGCTATGCAGGCCTCAGCCGCGCGAAGGGAGGGGGCGGTGAAATGCAGAAAGCAGAAAGCAGAAAGCAGAAAGCAGACCGCGCGGTTCGGTTGCGGTTTCGCCGCACTACGGCTACGGGTCGTCCAAGCAGCGGACTCATCTGTAATCTGCACGAGGGATTTCATCTTTACGGGTGCCCCGCCTTGTGAGCGTCGCGCGCCTCGAGGCGGGTTGACTGGGGCACGACCCCTAACACCACGAAGCTACCCTTGCCGATGAGTTCCAGTTTCTGCCGTCCCGGGCCATATCGGAAAGCATGCACGTTGAGGCTGGGGCAACTCTCAATCGTCGCGGCGTTTCGGATCACCGGTTCGATGCCGCCGCGTTCGTCGGCGTGCGAGGCAACGTCCAGGTTTGGCACTTGCAGCCAGATGTCGCGCTCGCTCTGGAAATACCCGACCAGAACGCGCACCGGCTCGGCCACCTCGAATTCGACAGGCTCGTAGCGGCCGTTTTTCGCCTGCTCGTGCGAGAAGCGGATGCCGGTCAGGCCGTTCAACTCGGGCGCGAGCTCGGTGATGGTGTATTGGCGATCGGCAAATGGCTGTGCGCCGACTTTAACCTGGTAAGTCTCCGCGTTCGTGCTGATGAGTTTAAACTTTGCCGCCGGCCAGGCTGCGATGGAGACGCCAGCCTCCAGGCCGACCGTGTTCGTCACTCCGCGTTTTAGCTGTTCGACCTGCATCTGGAAGTCTTCGAGTTCCTTCTGATACAGCGGCAGAACCTGCGTCCAGTGATAATTCGTGCCCACCCCATTCGCCGCGCCATTGAACGGAATCTTCCGATGTCCGGTCTGCATCGAGTTGGCGAACCGGTAGGATTGTTTCGAGAGCAAGGTCAACTTCTCAAACTCGGCAAGGCTTTCCTGCATCATGGCCGCTGCAAGTTCCATGTCCCCGACGGTTTGGCTGTAATGGTAACGCAACACTAGCTTCGCAGCAGCCACCTTGGCCCGGTAATTCCCGGCCATCGCGCCGATGCAAAGAATGTCGTTGCGTAACCGCTCGAACTCATCGTTATTTGTCCTCACCGAGGGCGCCGCAGCTGCGATCGCATCCCGGGCGGAGTTGGCAAAATGCAGCACTTCGCGCATTGCAGAGTCCGGAGTTTCGCCTGCGTGGGGCTCGTGGTTCCATTGCTTCCGCACGAACTCATCCAACCGCTCGCCCGGCGGCGCTTGCGACTCCCACAACTCGGTGATCGCGTTATAGCGCTTCGGGTTCACCAACTGATCCAACGTCATGCCCAGCGACAGCGTTTGCCGGTTACCCTCCGTGATGCCGAAGCGGCGGATCAGGACCGGGGCGACTTCTCCGGCATCGTTGTAGGCATCCAGAATCTTCCCGGCGGCGGCGTCATTGCACGCATAAAACCTGGCGAGCCGTCCGATCCAGTAAGCGCGATCCTCGGCTTCGGGAATGTCCGGGTTCCACGCGTAGCGGGCCCAGGCTTCGAACCAGATCCAGTCCCGTTCCCATTGCTTGAGCGGTGGCTCGGCGAGGTCCGGCGAGTACGGCCAATTCCAATATGACAGCGGATAGAGATGGAGGCCGGTGGCGCCAAGCCGGTCGCGCGAGGCCTGCACGCACCGCTTGACGAATCGCTGGGCGCCATAACGGAACGGCTCGAGGTTTGAAAGAACATGCACATTCACCAAGTGTGGGCCGAGTTTGGCCATCGCCAGATGCGTCGCCTGAGCTTTGCCGCGCGGCTCGTAGGTAGTAAGCGATTCGCCGTTGTATTTCGTCTCCGTGAACAGGTTGGAATAGACCCGGAAACACGCGGGTATGATCGCGTTCGCGTCCATCGCGTGCGTGCGGATGACCACGGGCGGTTGGTCCTGGAGACCGGCGGCCTTCATGCCGTCGAGCACGCCTGGCAAAATGGTGTTCGTGGCCCAGGAAACCTGGTTGCTTGTGCCTTGCAAGGCCTCGCCCAGGCAGACCATCAAGCCAACGTTCGGGTATTGCTTCACAAATTCGGCGATGGCCTTGCGCGTGTAATCTGAAGCCAGGGGCGTGGGTGCAGCGAGCTGCGTGGGGACGCCGTCCCTTTCGGCCAACGGTTTGGGCAGGAAGATGTTGTAGAACATCTGCACGAGCCAGATGCCACGCTTGTCGCACTCGGCGGTGATGTAGCGGAACATCTCGACGTTCTTATTGAAGATATCCTCAGGCACTTCGACCGCGTCAGGGTAGTCCTTCAGCTTCACCAGCGACCCAAAGGGGTGGCCATTCCAGAGGTAGAGGGAATTCATTCGATTCTCGAGCAGGAAATCGAGATACTCCTGCCAGAGCTTCTTGTCATAGAACCACGGAAACAGCTCCGGCGTGTATGGGTACTCATAGACCTTGCGGCCGGGCAGAATGTAAGTCTTTTGCATCCCGATGCAGGTGCCGCGGAGTCTCATCGTTGGCTTCTCATGAACGACGTTCAGATGCAGGGGAAGCTGGCCCGCTTCACGAATCCGTTTCGCCAGGGCGAGACAGCCATAGAGCGCGCCGGAATCGTCCTCGCCCAAAACGCTGGGATAGCCGCCCTGCATGGTCTGGTTCAACCAAAACCCCTCGCTTTGACTCCCCGTTCTGGGCGGCCGGTTCACGTAGATTCTCGGCCCGGAAGATGGGGCGGAGCGCACCACGGCCGCTTCCGCTTTGACCGCCGTCAGCGCCGCGACCAGTCTCTCGGCGCCAAACTCCACCCGCGGGGCGGCATTGGACGGGATGACGATGGAGACGGTTTCCGCGTGCGCGATCCGCGAGAAGAGCAGGGCGAAGGCGAACAGAAGACGGAACGCTTTCATCGGGCTTGGCTCACTGGACCTCAAGCGCCAAACCGGCGGTATTTCTCCGCGGTCTCAAAAATGGCGTGCACGTTTTCATCCGGCGTCTTGTCGTCCATATTGATACAGCAGAGCGCGGCGCGTTCAAGCGGACCAGCGGCCTGCAGCAGGTTCTCCACGTCCTCGGCCACTTCCTTCCGACTGACCGTCGAAATGCGCACCGGACTCAGGCGGAGGCTGAAGATAGCCTTCGGCAACACCGCACGACAAGCGGCCACATCGGATCCCCAGCCCACGTCGAAAAGTTCCGCGCCGTCCACGCGGGCGAATTCGTGGCGGACCTTGTGCATGTCCGCTCCGCAATAGTGGATGCCGTAGGGCCAGAGGTCGGCGGCGAACTGGCGGTCGTAGTCCAGCAGGTACTCGTGGTAAGCGGCGGCCGAGATCATGGTGACCGTGCAGTTGGAGTGGAGGCTGATGCGGCTATCCACCGGACCGACAATGCGGTTGACCGAGATGGAATTGGTGCCGGTGCGGCGGCGGATGTAGCTGGCCATCGCCGAAATGGTCTTCGCCGACACGTCGAGCAACCGGCGAGCGAGGGCGGGGTTGTCGAAATAATCAAGAAACAATTGCGGTCCACGAAGGTTCAGCGCCACGTTTTGGACCCCCTCCCAATTCACATCGCCTTCCACGAACCCGAACCGCGCTTCCAAGGCGTCTATCAGGTCAATCAGCCTGCGGAAAGCGGGGTTGGTCTCCAGATTCGGGACTTCTAGCGCCATCACTTGTTCGTCCGAGAGATTCGCCGGCACCACCTCCAGAGATGCGTCCTCAAAAAACCTAATCTGGCAGCCCAGGACCGCCGACGGCAGAAAGCCGGCAGCCATGTGCACCGGCCCGATGACCGGTCGGGGGGCGGCGTTGGCCTCGCCCAGGCCCAGGCCGCCGAACCTTTCATGCAGGATGGCGCGCATACGGCGCTCGGCTTCGACGCGGCGCAGCGGATCGAAGAAGAAGCCCTCGTCAAACTCGAACCCATAATGCCGATGCCACCAGCTGGCATGAAACACGACTTCCACCGGGAGAAACTGTTTTGGGGCAATGCTCATGGTCCAGACCTCGCTGAGCGGATGTCAGGGCTCAACCCGGCGGATGCGCAGCGCCATATACGGCCGGCCGGGCAGCGGGATGGCGCGACCGTCTTTATCGGCGTGGAAATAGTCGGTCTGCTTCACCAGCGTGAAAGTGCCAGCCACGGGCGTGGTGGTCATGTTCCAGGTATCGAGAACTTCCGCCTTGAACTTCATTCCGTCGGCGGGCGGCAGGCCTTTGCCTTGCGGTGGGTTGGGCAGCCTGAATTGCCACGCTGTGGGGGTCTGCTTGCCGAGGTAAACCAGGTAATAGGCCGGAGCTTTGCCGCCGTATTCCGGGTTCTGCCATTTATCAATCGGCTCAAGGCCTTCCGCGGGCGCGTCGTCAAGGACCTGCTTGAGAAACGCGAGGCGCGCGGGGCTTTGGCCTTTGAGGACACCGCCTTTGGACCACCAGAGAACCTCGTCCGGACTCAAATAAGTTTCGCCGTGGCCGACATAGGTGCCCGCCACGGTGCCGTTCCAGAAGCGGAAAACGAGCTCCTCCGCCGAGAGGTTGCCCCAGCGTTTCGGAATGTCGCCCTCGTACTTCACCTCGTCATAGACGATGGGCTTACGATAGGTGTCGCGGTAGATGCCGGCGGTGTTGGGGTCCTCGACGGCCGAGCCGTTCTGGAGGCTCGCGTGGGTGATCCACGGGCGGGTTTGGTTGAAGATGCGTTTGCCGTTGTGGATGGAGAGCAGGTGATGGAACGGGTCGCTGCGCGACACGAGCTGGCCGATGCGCTCCCAATCGTCCTCGGTCTTGTGCTCCATGAAATCATACTCGTTGGCAAGGGACCACCAGACATTGCGGAAGGCTGCGAGACGGGCGACGGCATAACGCATGTAGCGGTCATCCTCCAGCGGTGTCATGCGGTCGAAGCCCCAGGCGCCTTCGTCATACGGATGTAGCAGGATGATATCGGCCTCAATGGCGAGCTCCTGCAAGTCAAGAATGCGCCGTTCGAAATGCTGGAAGAATCTCGGGTTGAAGCGCGTGGTGTCGAAGTTGCGCGGCTTGCCTTCGAAGGCGTACATGGGCGGCTCGTTAGTGTTCCACGAATAGCGCTTGGGAAAAACGCAGAAACGAATCTTGTTGAAGGGCGATCCCGCGAGCGTCTTGAGCGTCTGCTCTTGCAACGCGTCGGGTTGATGGGTCCAGACGTAACACGTCGTGCCAAGCTGCCTGTAAGGGGTGCCATCCGCATAGGCGAAATGGAAAGTGTTCGTCACCCCGACAGGGCCGTGGTTGCCGGGCGAGGGTTTGATGGCGGTGAATTCGCCGGTCACGCCGTTGAGTTCCGGCGCGCTGCTGGCCGTGGCATAGCTCCATTGCCCCTGGGTTTTCGGCATGAAGCGAACGCGATAGGCGCCATCGCCATCGTAGAATCCGGGCACTTCGACGGAATCATAACCCCGCGCGAATCGCGCCGCGAAGCGCACCTCGAGGAACGGGTTGCCGTTGGTCGGGCCCGCGAGGGCCAGTTCATACAGGCCCCATTGCTCCACATTCCGGCCATAGGGTTCGGAAACGATCGCTGCCGCCGCCGCCAAGGTCACCCATGAGGCGGTTGCCGCGGCAGCAATCCCTAAGTGCTTGTGCAAGTCTCTCATGCCTGCTGGAAGATGGATTTAAGGTACGCGGCGTTGGCGCCGAAGTTCTTCTTCACGTTGCGAGCATCTCGGGCGTCGCGGGACCGCTCGATCACCAGCCACCCGCTCCAGCCCAGATCGTCAAGCGTTCGCTTGACCGCCCGCAGATCCAGGCGCCGGTTGTCCTGCAGGCACACACCGTCCTCGTCCGTGCAGTGGATCTGGCAAATCCGATCTTTGCCCAGCGTCCGCAGCTCGGCCAACAGGTCGCGCTTCGCCTGGAGCGCGTTGGCGAAGTTGAAGTAGCTCCGAATGGCGGGCGAGCCGATGTCGGCCAGCAACTTCACTTCCTCCGCGGCGGGCAGGGCGGTTTCAACGCCGATGACGACGCCGGCCTGCTCCGCTTTCGACCCGGCGGCTTTCAGGCGCTCGACGACTGCCGGGCGCAGTTCCGGGCGTTTGACCAGGTCGCCGCGCACTCCCAGCGGCAGGAACGCCACTTTCACGTTCATCAGCTTCATTGTGTCGATGCAGTCCTTCACCATGCGCGGGACCGTGGGCCGCTCGGCGAACGACTGGGCATAAAAGCCCGACATCGCCAGCGAGCAGATCTCTAGGCCCAATTCGCGCGCCTTGTCGAGGAACTGCCGGCGCACTTCGGGGTTGGCGAGCTGGTTGTCGAACGTCTCGCGCTCTCCCAGGCTTCCCATGTCCACCTCCACACCGTCAGCGCCAATGTCCCTGGTCAGTTGAAACGCCCCCAGCTTCTGGCGCTTGAGAATCATCCAGTCGCACACTGCAATCTTGTAGCGAGCGCTGGCCGTCGGTTTCGCGGAAGCCGCGTCGGCGGCTAACAGGCAGGTCTCGGGGCCCAGCCAGGCGGCGGCCAGGGCGCCCGCAGTAGTGCCGAGAAAGTCACGCCGGCTTAAGCCGCGTGGTTCAGAGCCAAAAGGGGACCGGTGCTTCATGATTACTCTTTCGTGAGCCAGAAAACCTCGGTGGCATCGGGCGACCTTGGCAGCCGAGCGTTCTTCACACCCGCGATGGACTTGGGAACGATCGTAATTTCTCCCGTCTTCGCATCAACCCATTTCGCAGCGAACATTCCGCCCTCGGGCGACAAGTCGAGCGTTGGGTTCGCATCCCCGCTGAGATAAACCAGGTATTCGCCCGGGCCACGCAGGACCCAGCGGCCAGGGCCGGAAACTTCCGGCCACGGTTGCAGCCGCGGAATGACTGCCAGCAGCCGCGCGTCGGTTGTCCGGGGCAGCCGCGGCAGCGAACCGCCGGCGCAGAGGTATGCCCAGCCGGCGGAGGCAAAGTTGCAGATCACGGCTTTGCCGAGGTGTTTCTGGCGATATTCCGCCGCCATCCGGGCCAGGTCGGTGTCGGTCGGATGTCCGCCCTTCCACTGGCGCTCGAACTGGCGCGGCGCGAGGTTCTTTCCCCCGGGCGGCGCAAAGAGGCCCTTGGCCGTCTGCCACCAATAACGAAAATCTATCAGGCCCACCACCGCGCTGCGCTTCGGGTCGGCGAGGACGGCATCCTGCACATCCTTTGTGCAGCTCAGCGCGATCAGCGGATGCCTTCCCGTCTCACGCTCCCACTCGGCGATGGTATCCAGCCAGAACTGCATGAAGGCCAAAGGCCCGGTGAATTCGGCGCTGGTGAATTGAATGACGTTGGAGTTGGTGGCGAAGTTTTCGAGGCACTTGCGGATATAAGCCCGATGCAACGGGTGGCGGACGGGATGCGTTACGTCGTAAAACTGCTCGGCCATGAAGATGCGCTTGTCTCCAGCGTAAAGCGGGGGCTCGGGGAAGCCCGTGTCGTTGATGTTGTTCGCCGGCCGCCACGGGAAGTCGGCCCAATGGGCGCCGGCTTCGAGCACGTTATGCTGAAAGTAGTTCTGGTGAAACAGAACCAGACCGCGGTTGTCGCAGATGTCGGCGAACTCCCCGAGCCGGCGCCAATACCACGGATTGTATCGGGTTAGATCGTAGCGGCTGAGGCCGTCCCAGGCCGTACCCTGGCCGCTGCGCGCAAACGGCAGCTCGTAAAACGGCGGCCAAACATCGCCGTTGGCGCGGCGAATGCGTTCGTGATCATCGCGCCGGCGCTCGTACCAGAGGCCGTAATTGTGATCGAGGGCGGCAACTCCCCTGGCCGTGAGGAGGTCGGCCAGCTCGTTCAAGTCATCCGTTGCGCCCGGACCGATCCGACCCGGAACAAACCGCGTAATCCCCGGGCCAGCCGCCGAGGCTTCGCTGGAGCGTAGATTTCCGCGCCACCAGGCGACGTTTGTGGTGGAGCCGATGAGCAATTGCCCGTTGCACACCAGCCAGCCGTTCGTCAGGCCGAGAGGCGAGGGGCGAGGGGTGAGGGGCGAGGGTAGAGGGGCGGAGGCTGAACCGGCAATTTCCTCGATGGGCTTCGCATTCCCAGATTCGCAGGGTATCGGATTGCGCGATGCGGCGGCGGCAATGAAATCAGCCAGTTGCGGAGCGGGCTGGCGCGATGCGCCGATCAGTTTGGCGGTCTGCTCTAATGTCGGGTTCGTGGATTCATCGGTGGAGCGTTGGAGGAGTTTGACGCGTGAGGCAGGGTCAGGGACGAACCGGTCGGCAAGCTGCGCCAGGTAGAGGCTATAGGGCTTGACCGACTCGTTGGAATTCCGCCAAAGGCCGTTGCCTTCGAACTCGCCCCAGCAACCGAAGGCCCAGTTGCGCGCCGTGGGTGGGTTGGCGCAACGGATGACCGAGGCGCTGCACTGCCAGAGGACCGAATTTGCCGCCGCCCAGCCAGCACCGTGCGGATTGGCGCCGCGGTTAGCCAGGCTCAAACCGTTGCCGTCAATCCTCACGCAATCGTAAAGCAGCCCGGAGGCCCAACTCTCGATCGGGCCGCTATCACCCAGCGGCAGACTCGCCTCGCATTGGACAAACGCGTTCGGACCGGCAGCACAGTGGCCGGCGGAGAAATCGTGACGCCCGCGCTCGGCATGACAGCGAAGGAACAGCGTCAGCTGTCCCATGGTGTAAAACGTGTGCCGCCGGTAACCGCCTTCCTCAGAGACTGGCCCAAGCGAAAGGCAATCCTCGATTGTCACCTGTTTGCAGCTCTCGGCGATGGCGACCATTGAGCCGGCGAAATGGGTGGCCGTCACCTGGCGCACCCAGGCGTCCTGCGCGTTTTCGAGGGTGATGGCGAACCACGAATGGTCTTCATCCTTGGGATTGGCGGCGTCAAAAGCAGACTCACAGCGCAAGTTCTCGATGCCGACGTGGTTGATGCGGCCAGGCCAGCGGTAAGGTTGTACCCGTCCGCCGCCAAACTCGGCTTCGATGGCGGTCGTTATCGGCGCGTCCACGACCACGAGGTTGCCGGTGAGCGACTTCACGAACCGGTCCCAGAGCAACTCGCGGCTGCCAGGTTTCCACACTAGCCGCCAATCGCCCTGCCCGCCGCCAAACTCGGTCATACCCAATCGCTCGATCCATGCCTGAGTGCAGGGGCGAAGGATGGTTATGGTGTCACCGGGCTTCAATTCCGGGGCCTCCCTGAGATGAAAACTCATCGCACCGACGGGAACATAGTCGTCCTGGATCTCCCAGGTCTTGCCAAGGTGGTTGGTACGGTCGTTGCGGCCTTCGATGCGAATCAAGGTGCGCCGGCCAAGGCCGGTAGCGAACAGTAGGGTTCCCCTGTCGTGCATGCCCTGGCCGCGCAGCACGATTCCTGAACTTGCCAGGCGGAGACTGCCGGAAACCTCGTGGCGGCCCTCGAGGAGCAACACGGCGCCCCGCAAGCCATTAGTATCGGCCGGCAGCGAGGCAACGTAATCAATCGCCTTCTGGATGCGCTCGGTGCTGTCACCCTGGCCGGCTGCCACTACTACGCGCACCGGCGCGTCGGGAATGGGCCGGTCGCCGCCCGCATAGCCGCAGTGGGAGAAGTCCGGAATCCGATTGCCTTGCGAATCCATCGCATAGGCTAGATGGCCGTCGGGGCCGAGAGAGATGGCCGGCGGGGCTTTGCCCGGGGCCGCCAGGAGCGAGGAAGTCAGGGCCGCCATCAGGACCGGCGCGAAGGAGTAGCTTCTCTTCATTTTGGCCGCAAATCTCCCGTCAGCTTGCCCAGGGCGTCCGCATGGGCAATGGGCTGCCCATCGGCCAACACGCTCAAACCCTGTCCTCGCCCGTAGCGTTTCCCGTCCTTGTCCCAGACGACCGTCAGCGTGCGGCCATGGTAATTGATACCGTCCAGGCAAAACCAGTCCCAAAGACCCTCTGGTAGCAGGGGATAAACCTCGACGGTCTCATCCGGCCGCGGCCGCAGGCCCACCAGACCCGTAATCACCAGGTCAGCGAAGGTGGAATGGTTGTAATAACGGCTGCGCCCCTGCCGGCCTTTGAGCCACTGGCCAGTCATTTCATCCAGGTACTCGCCGATGTAAGGTTTGGCCTCGAATCGGTGGCAATGCGTGTAAGTCAGGAACGCATCCAAGTAGTCCCGGACCGTGACGGGTGCAGGCGTGCCGTCGCGCAGAACATTGGCCAGCGCCACCAGCGTTTGGGAGGTCGCGAACGGCCAGACCGCGCCGTCCCACTCGCACTGGCAGCAGCCATGGGAGCGAAACTCGGGGTGACGCCGTTCGGCGGTGGTGATGCCGTATGGGGCCCGGAAGCCAGCAGGGTCCGTCAATTGTGCCCAGGCCACGTTGCAGGACGCGTCAGGCAATCCGAAGCACCAGGGGATAAATCCGAGTTCCTCACGCACGTCTGCGAATCGGCCATCCGGGCGGCGCACCTCGAAGAACTTTGCGGCGGGATTCCAGAGTGTATCGTTGACCAGCCGCTTTAGGTCAGCGGCCTTCTGGTCAAACTCCCGGGCCAGTGCGGGGCGCCGGGCCAATTGGGCGATGGCGGCAATGGCGCGCGCATTGCCGAACATGTAGCTGTTGATGGTAGGGCGGAGATTCCTGGCGGTGCGCGAACCACTGATGGATTCCTCCATACCGTCGCTCACATCGTATTGCCAGAAAAGGCCGCTGGGAAGCCGGCGTTCCTCCTCCCATTTCCGGTAATCGGTTGCGAGCTCGGCCAGCAACCCGCTCACAAACCGGCGGTCTCCGTTCACCAGAAAGCGGTCATAGGCAGCGGCAGCAAACCAACTGCTGTACTGATGGAAATGAGGTTGAGGTTTGCCTCGGTTGCCGCGCAGCCAGTATCGGATGTAATCGTCGAGGTAGCGTTGGTCCGCCAGCCAGCGTCCCTCGGCCAGGTGATGGCCGGCAGCGCAACTGATCGTGTTCCTATCACCCGCATGGCGGACCGGCAGCAGGAACTCGGTGAACGTGAAGCCGGCGGGGGTGCGGATCAGGTGCTTGCGAAACGACCACCAACGGAAATAATAGATTTCCTGCACCTCGGCATCCGGGCACTCGAATAGCGGAATATTCGCCTTCAGCCAGTTCCACGACTGGGCGTTGGAAACAAAGTTAGTCCAGTTTTCGTCCTCCATCCGACTAAAATGCTCGATGTGGTGAGCAAAAGCTGCCGGCTGCAGGATGGCGAAGCGCGCGGCCCCCTCGGCACGAGCCAGGGGACACCAGATCGCCAGAGCAATGCCCCAAACCAATGCTATGACACACCAGCTATAGGCGCGCGGCAGAGTAATCGTCCCGCCGTTCGGTTCAGTCGCCGGCTTGTGGGAGGAGGCGGTCAAATGCATCGTCTCGTGCCCGACCGGGATACCCGGTCATTTCAACGAGTCAACGTTGTTTTCCGGCCGCGTGTAGTCCACAAACCGGGTCGGATCCGTGCCGTTAATGAATTCCTCGATGTTCGTGTAGCCATCTCCATCAAGGTCTTTGGCGGCGTCGGCGGGATCATTCGGATTCAACCCATGCTGCTTTTCCCATGGGTCGGGCAGGCCGTCCCCATCGGAATCCTTGTAGGGCTTGCCCGTGTATTCAGGATAGCCGCCAACCTGGGCCGGATCGGCAATGATGCCTTTGCCAACGAGCGCCGCGATTTCAGCGACCACGGCCTGGGAAAAACCAACCTTCGTGGTCGCCAGCACCGGTTCGGCTCCGGCTTGGGTCATGACCTTTCCAGTGCGAACCATCTTGATGACACGTTCGTCCACCGGATCACGTCTTGGTCGCGTGGCACCGGCGGTAGCGAGCACGGTTTCGTACGCCCGGTCGGCCGATTGCATCCGCAAGGGGGCGTGGCGATACGGCGTGTTGGTGCGAACCTCAGCGAGGACCTGAGCCAGCGATTTGGATCGGACGTCCGGTTGCACGCCCCCGTCCCAGTTGTCGGCGCTGACCCTGGCATTACCTTCCACGATGTTGCCCGCCACATAGGCCTTGCCGAAATGGTCCATCACGGTCTTGCTGCGCTCGGATTCGGGTTTGAGGATGCGATAAGTGATCCGCTCGCCCCGCGGCGTGGCCGGCCCCGGTTTGAAGTAGTTGCTGATGATGTTGTAATAGCTCATATGGTCGCCGCCATCCACCGTGCGATGGACCCAGTTGAAGACGACATTGTTCGCGAAGGTGAAATCACCATACATCCCCACGCTCGGGTTCCGACCGGTGTTACACGCCCAGAGGTTGTGATGAAAGGTGCTGTTCAGGCCGCCGATGGTGCTGCCAAAAGCGTGGTGGTAGGTGTTCAAACCCTCGCTGGAGATCGAGTTCTGAATCGTGATGTTGACCGTCGGGAGCTTCAGTTCCTTGCCGCCTCCCGGCGGCTGATACATGTGGCGATACATGCTCATGTTCTCGTCCAACCCCCAGCTCGCCGAGACGTGGTCAATCATGATGTTGCCCGTTGGGTTGCCGCCGATGGAATCGTTGCGATCGCCCACCCACGTCTCGCCCCGTCGGAAACGCAGGTGGCGGATGATCACGTCGTGGGTTTCCAGCTCGACCGTGTCGCCCACGATGCAAACACCGTCCCCCGGGGCCGTGCTGCCGGCGATGGTAATGTAAGGAGCACGAATGCGGATGCGTTCCTTCAAGCGGATGATGCCCGCGACATTGAAGACAACGATGCGCGGGCCACCGGCTTCGCAGGCTTCGCGGAAACTGCCCGCCTCTCGGTCGTTGAGATTGGTGACCACGAACACCTTGCCGCCCCGCCCGCCGAACGAATACATGCCCCCGCCCCACGCGCCGGGGAAGGCGGGAGTCTTTGCCTGGGGCAATTCCTTCGGCTCGGCAGCGCCCGGAAGGTACGGTTTTCCTTTCGCTTCCCAATCCTCAATGACAGGCAGCGCCCTGGCGAACGCCTCGTCGGAACGGCGATCAGCGGCTGCCTGGCGGGATTGCGCCTCCGCCTTGATCGCTTCCGAGACGCGGGGATACTGGGCGCGAGCCATGGACGCCAGCGCCAGGGCCAAGCAGAGGGAGATCAGGACTGGGTTCATCGCGGCGCGCGGTTATTTCTTGGAACTCTGGGGCATCGTATATTCGCCGGTCAGCGAGTTCAGGTATTTTTCCAGATTGGTGTAGCCATCGCCGACCGGATCCTGGCTACCGTCCGCCGGATCGCGTGGATTCAAGCCGTGAGCCTTCTCCCAATCGTCGGGTATCCCGTCGCGGTCGGTGTCCCAGTTTGCCGCGCGATGGACTTCGGGGTAGTTGTCCCAGCCGCCGACGTCCTCTTGAGAGTCGGGCAAGCCGGGCAGATCCGTCTTGCTGCCTTTGAACTTGGCCGTGCCCGCGCGCACTTCAGCAATGATCCGTTGATCGTGTTCATCAAGTGCCGGTAGGTTACAGCCGACATCGGTGAGCACATTCAAGTAGCACTCTTCCGCCATCTGCGTTTTCACGTATGAGTCGAAGAACGGCGTCTGCGCCCAAGGACTGTAATCCGTTGGCAGGTGACCACCACGCTCGGTGTTTGCGGTGCGGCCTGCAGCTTGATTTGTGAGACCAAAGTGTCCGGGCATGACGTTGCCCTCGAAGTAGTATCGCTGCGAACCCGGAAAACCGCCGTACTGGGCGTTGAGAGCGTAAAACCACCGGGTGGCGGGGCCGGGCTGGTAGTAGTTGGCGACGAAATTGACCTCGTGCGCCCCCCCATCCGTGGTACGATTCTTCCAGTTGTAAACGACATTGTTGCGGAGATCGAGCCGGCCAATGTAAAAGCCCTTCTTGTCCAGCCCGCCAGCCAGGCTCCAGTTTCTCCCGGCACAATGCGCGAGCAAGTTGTGGTGGAAGCTGCCGATGTCGCCGCCAATGCTCGCGGCGTAACCGTGTTGGGTGCCCGGTGGATATTTCTTGTGCCCGGCGGCATTGAGCGCCTCGGAAATCAAGGTGCGCTGCAGCGTGATGTTCTTGGCGCCGCGCGAGCTGAACGCCTCGTCCAGCGTCCAACTGATCGAGCAGTGATCAATGATGCAGTAGTCGCTGGACGCCATCCCCATGCCATCCAGTGTAGTGCCGGAAAGATTGCCGGGGCGAACGCGCACGTATCGAACGATGACATTGGTCGCGCCCAACAGGCCAAAGTTGTATTTGCGCAGGCAGATGCCTTTACCGGGCGCGGTCTGGCCGGCAACGGTGAGGTTGGAATTCGTGCTGCGAATAATGAGCCGTGACTCAAGCGTGATCAGCCCGGAAACATCAAACACGACGGTGCGCGGGCCGGATTGCTCAACGGCGTCGCGGAGGCTTCCCGGGCCGGAGTCGTTCAGATTGGTGACATGGAGAACGCGCCCGCCACGTCCGCCGCTTGCCAGTCGCCCGTAACCTTCCGCAGTTGGGAAGGCTGGCAACAAGTTCGTACGATGCGTTTGTGCCTGACTTGCGACCCCGAGAATCGAAAGGAGTACCAGCAAGACCTGGTGTTTCATCAGAAGCGCAAGGAGTTGCTGGCGCAATACTCGGTCAGCGGCAAAGAAAAGCGCCGGGGCCCGGCGATCGCCGTGCCCCGGCGGGAAGCTTCAGTCATAGAGCCGGCTTCCGATTCGGACCGGTCATGGATAGACGATACGATAGAAGATCGAGTCCGCCACCGGCCCGTCGTTAGTCGTGCTGAGGTCTTGCGTTGTCCGAATCCAGTACGTGGCCGGATCATTGGTGAAGTCCGGGTAGTAAAGGACATTTGTGCCACCGAGAGCCTTGAATACGGTCACCCAATTGGTGCCGCCGGGCGACACCAACCCGACCGAGGCGCTGTTAGTCTGCCGCTCGACACGCCAGCCGCGGTAGCGTTCGGACCATTCGAACCTATAGCTCAGGGTGCCGTTGGTACTGGTTACCAAGGAGTTGGTAAATACCGGGAGCGTCGTCGTCACCAGTGTCAGATTGGTGACCACTTGGTACGTATCCCACGTCAACCCCGGGGCAGGTGCCGGAATGATTCCCGGGATCGCCGGTTGCGAGTTGTCCGGTTGATTGGAAGTCAGATCGAACGGATAAATCACCGTCGCCGCATTGAAGTCCGGCCCGGCAGTCTTGTTGATCAGCAGCGTGCCGCCTAAATTGCCGCCGACGCCGAAATTCACCTTGCCGTAACCGTTAGGCGTGGCATTGAGAATGATCCGATCGTTGATCGGTGAAGCTCCCGAATTGTTCACGTCGAAGGTCGTGGTCGAATCGGCATTGAAGTCCAGTCGCACGGCAATCGTTGTGGTCGCGATTTCGTTGGGGGTATTGCCAATCATCAGGCTGCCTCCGGCGTCAATCGTAACTCGGACATCACTGGACGCCTGGTAGCCGTCCTGCAGGATGCGGCCCGCTCCCTTAAGCGCACCTCTGACCGTGAGACCGCGGCCGGCACCGGCGACGCCGAAGTGGAATATATCACCATTGTTGATGAGAGTTGCATTGGTGGAAAGGGTCCACGGCAAGGTGACATTCATCGTGGCCCCAGCCCAGTTGTTCAAGGTCGTGTTGGTTTCCACTGTCACACTGCCATTGATGGTGGAAGCGTTGACCAGGCTTCCGGCCTGGAGGTTCAATCCGCCGTTGACCGGTCCGAAAACGGTCACCGTCGCATTCGAGGCCGTCAACCCGCCGTTAATCGTCCCGGTGAACGCGTTCATGGTGGTGCCCTCCTGGAGGAGCGTCGGGCCGACCGTTCCATTTCCGAGGAGCGCACCCGAATTGATAGTGACTGCCGTTGTCAAGGTGGCATTACTAATGGTGAGATTGCCGGTGCCGGTCTTGTAAACGGTGGCGCCGCCCAGCATAGAGCCGTTGTTGAACGTGTAGCTTTGGTTGCTGACCACAACCCCGTAAGGCGCCGCCACCTGACCCGGCACTACCGCGGCGGGGATTTCGATACTCTTCGGGCCGGCGCCGACGGTATTGTCAAAGACAACGGAGAAACCGTCGGAGAAGTTGGTCTGTATGCCGCCGGACTGCGTTACCCAGTTCTTGGTAGTCAGATCCCACTGGTTGTTGATGTTGCCGCGCCAGACCACGACGGTGGGCGGCTCGTCCGTAAAGGTGACGTCAATGGTCTTGTCGGTCGTATTGTCCACGATCGATTTCACATAGAGCCCTGCCGGGGGGACAACGTACAGCCCGGTGAAAACCGGCGCGTCGTCCGTGTACGAAACCAGCCGAACTCTCGCTGGATAAGACGTCACGCCGGAGAGGGTGGGTATGTTGACCCGCTTGGGGCCGCCGGCCGTGACAGCGGAAAACTTGTTCACGAAGATATTCGTCTGCTCGACAACGACTCCGCGCAGGGTGACCTCCGCAGCGCCACTCAGAGTGAATACGGCGACGCGCGCATCGGCTGCGCCAATGGCATTCGTCACGATCAGCCTGCCGCCGTTCATCACGATCTGGTTGTTGGTGGAGAATTTCGTCACCCCGCCACAGACGATATTGCTGGCCATGACGGTGCCGCCATTGATGTTGACGCGGCCCCAGCAGCGTTCCGGGCTGGTGTAGCCGCCGGTGGCTGTGGCCGTGGTATAGCCAAGGTGGAGATCGCCGTTAACCCGCAACAATGCTCCCGCGCTGTTTGCATTGCTGTTGACGTTGATGGTGCCCTCCGGACCGGCAAAGCCGGTGGAAGCGGTACCACCCTGGTTGTTTCCCCCGCGCTGGAATCCGAGGACGGCCGTATTCACGTCAAACGTGCCGTCACCGTACGTCAGCGAGGCTTGCAGCGTCATTTGCCCGCTGTTGTTAGTCCGGTCCAAGCTCAGCCACAGGCGGTCAACCAGGGCGTTAACCCAACAATTCGATTGGTTGGCAAAATTGACCTGTCCGCGAGTATTCGCAGCGCGAGGGGTTGCTGGGCTGGCGCTGTCGCCGATGGCAAATACCGACATGCGCGAATTCACGCCCCCAATGCCGCGGAACAACGCGAAGGAGTTTGAGGTGTAGAAATTGTAATTGTGGCTGCTGCCGCCCTGCAGCGCCTGGCTGAAGCAGATGCTGTCCAGGAAGAAGGCGTTGGATTGCCCCATCGAGAAACGCAGATTTTCCGTGGTTCCCTGCTCGCTGTAGTTGCCGATGGTGAGCGCGTAGTCGCGCGTGTCCACGTTAGTGTAGTTGTTCGGATCGACAAAACCCGCCTTGATGACATTGGTTCTGGCCAGCCAGATCAGCGGCGCAAAACGGGAAACTTCGTTCCCGGTCCCGCTGCCCACCCAGCCGTTGGTGCTGAAATTCGGATAGGCGCGGTAGTCGCCCAAAGGAAGCCGATTCACCTCGGCGTAGAAATAATCGAGGTCGCGCATGTCCAGAGTGGTCCTGTACTGCCCGTCCACCAGGCTGGCGAAGTTCGCAGCGGCATTGCTGACAATCAGGCTGCCGTTGCCGACGAGCTTGACGTCCATAGTCCGCAGGTCCGCGCCGCCGGGGGTAACATATTTCGAATCACGGAGCATGGAGAAACCTCCGGCACCGACCACGGCAAGCGACGCTCCGGGCTGAAACAGGACATTATAGGCCTTGCCATTGTTTTCCTGTTCCTGAGCGAAGCGCAGCGAGCCGACCGTGACGTTGCCAGAGATGAGGAGATTGGTCGGGCTGTCGGTGGTGTTGGTGGTGGCCCCGGAGCTCCGGAAGACGGCGGCGTCGGCGGCACCAGGCACGGCTCCGCCCGCCCAGTTCCCGGTGTGATTCCAGTTTGTGGAGATGCCGTTGGTGAACGCCGCTCCGCTCCACATATAACTGCAAATCAGCGGAACGGGCAGCCGATAACTGGCGGCTCCGCTGGCCACGATGGCTAGGTCGTAGGTGCCCTGGGCCAACGCGGCCGTGGTCTGCACGACCAGCCCCGGGGTGCTCGTGCCATCGGTAGCTGATGGAATTGGTGCCGAAGGTGACCGTGGCGCCCGACGGCACGCCGGTCACCGCAAAAGTGACGGTGTTGGTCCCAAACAACTCGTCCGTCACCACCGTCACGGTTGAATAATTGCTGGAAGCCGCCCCGAAAGGCACGGTGATGCGCAAAGGATTGGCCTTCATGGTGACCGATGGCGCCGCCACAAGGCTGGTGGTGGCAGCGGCTAACAGCAGGAACAGCGACGCCATTGGCCAGGCAACGACCTGCCCAGGGGCGAACCGGGCGATGCACTGATTCGGACGATTGTGTTGAGTCTTCATATTAGATTTGGTTTGAGGTTTGGTGTTTGGCTTGGAAAGAGATGATGGACGGATTAACGAAAACGAGGGAGCAATGGGTCTATTGGTACGGGAGCCGGTCGTTCACCCATACGTAATCCACACTTCCCGGCACCTTGAGGTTTCCAATCTCCGTAAAGGTGACACGAAGGATGGTGCGCTTGTCCCTCCACTTGTGAATTTCCGAATGACCATCGGCGAAGGAGAAGTTCGCGCCGCCGCCATAGTGGTAGCTGGCCGGCACATTCCGGAACACGGCGTTCTGTATGCTACACCCGCCTACGGAGTGAAAAACCGCATCATCAATGCTATCCGGGTGTTCATCCAGCGTTACAAATGTCATTGCCGGGCCAGGCCGCTGCAACTCCGCAGTCTTTTTTGTTCCTTTCGGATTATAGGTTCTGCCGGGGATCTCGTTCACGACGGTGACCCCGATGCCCCCCAGAAAGGCGTTGGCTGACAGGCTAAACAAACGCTGGCCCCTGGCCGGATCCGGATATCGATCGGAAGGGCACCGGAAAATTCCGGTTGACTTCAGGAACGGCGCCAACAGAGAATCCTTGGGATCGAGCAGCATCGCCGAATTCGTGTTTTCTGGGTTTCCCCAGAGCACGCCGTTAGGATAGATCTTGGGAGGCATCTTGCCCTCGTTGTCTTCGGTGTACAGCAACCAGCCCAGCATGATTTGCTTGGTGTTGCTCAAGCACGCTACCGCTTCTGCTTTCCCCTTGGCCTTGGCGAGGACTGGCAACAGCAGGCTGGCGAGAATTGCGATGATTGCGATCACAACGAGCAGTTCGATGAGGGTGAAACCTCTCTGTCGCGCGCGCGTTTTGGCTTGGTCTCCGCGACCGGGGAGAAGTGGCCTGCCACCGGCTGGCGGCTGCGGCCAAGACGAAAACGTTGCATCTTCGCCTGGAATCGGGCTTAACGGCTTGTCTGTAGCCATACGTAACATAATTGTAGCAAATTAGACAACAGTGCGTAATACCAAAACCACCAAATTACTTGCGAAAATTGCCAGCACCGGGGCGTTCAGCCTCCGTGCTGCCGGGGGCAACGGTCTCGCCCGGCGTCCATACCGCTGCTCCCCATTTGTGTCGGTGTTCAGACCTCGAAAGCCGGGCGCAACCGTAAACCGCCACCATAGCCGAATTCCATCCTGGCGGCCGCCCGCCCATCTGACGTCGTCCGTGCCCGTCCCGGCACTCGGCCGGGTCAGGTGCGGGGGCCGATTGACTGAACGGGCTGCTCAGTATCTCCTGGGATTAAGGTGCTGGGCGACGAGTTTCTAGGGCGCCGAAAGCCTCAGAAGTCATTGAACCACAGCAACTTCTGTGCTGGGTTGAGGTTCTTTGCCAGTTTGCGGTGGAATAGGACCCAGCTCAGGCAGCAGATCGGTGCCGCCAGCCTTTCCTGCCGGAATTGACGCTGTGGGGGCTCAAGGCCTCAAGCGCCGATTCTCCACCCGAACCTTCTCGTCAGAGTGCCCAGGGCCCCAATAGTACCTCCGTAGTACCTCCGCACTCCGTGGTCCCTCGCTGGTCCCTCCCTGGTACCTCCGTAGAACTAACGGAGGTACCTCTTAGGGTACTACGGAGGATACGGAGGTACTGCGGAGGTACTATGGGAGCACCCTCGGGGAGCTATATTGGAATTCGTGTAAGTGGCCAAAAGAGAGGATAGATGACTATGGCCATTACCGATGAAGTGCTGAACGAACTACTTAAAGATTACCAGGGATTTGTAAAGGAATCTGTGTAAGTGGTTTTCGGTCTTGGTTCTTGTTGTTGTGGTTATGTCCCGCGCGTTGGCAACGAGATAGAACGAGCAGGGGGCGAGCGGCGAGCCCCTGCTCGCGCCCCCTGCGGTTAAAGGGTCTATAACTCTCTGGGTTCATGGGGCTCAATCCAGTGGCGGCATCCGCTCGCCAAATTCGAGAGCAAAGCGGTCGAGGGCCGCGCGCCAGTTGTGGATCGGCATCGTCCACCTTTTGGCAATCCGCTCCAGGGCCAGATAATAGAGCTTGAGCAGCGATTCCTGGTGGGGAAAGACGCCCCGGTTCTTGCTGATCTTACGCAGGGACCGATTCAATGACTCAATGGCGTTGGTGGTATAAATCACTTTGCGGATCTCCGCTGGGTATTTGAAAAACGTAATCAGCTCCGGCCAGTGCCTCCGCCAACTCTTGCTGATCGAAGGATATTTCCGATCCCACTTCTGCTCAAAGGCCCGCAACGCCTGCTCCGCCTCGGCTTCCGTGGCCGCACGATAAATCGGCTTCAAATCGGCCGCCACCGCTTGGCGTTCCTTCCAGCCCACATAGCTCAGCGAATGCCGCACCATATGCACCAGGCACAGCTGCACCTGGGTCGCCGGAAAGACCACCTCCATCGCTTCGGGAAAGCCCTTGAGCCCATCCACGCAGCCAATGAAGATGTCGCGTACCCCCCGATTCTTCAGCTCGGTCAACACATGCAGCCAAAACTTAGACCTTATCCATAAATAGGGGTTCATGCTAAAGTCAGCACATACGCCAGCAAATCAGGGCTGCGGCGCATTGCAGCAATGCCAGAAAGTTGGCGGCGGTTTTTTCATAACGCACCAAGAGCTTGCGGAAGCGGTTGAACCACGAGTGGGTGCGTTCGACCACCCAGCGGCGGGCGCGCTGACCCTGTCGGCAGGCGCGAGCTTCCTCCCCGCGCTGCCGTACATGCGGTGTGTAACCCCGTGCTCGCATGGCTTGCGCGGCAGGACGGCCTGCATAGCCCTTGTCCGCACACAAGTTTTGCCGCCGGCGGCGGCTAGCTCTGGGACGCACGACCACAATGCTATCCAGAGTGATCGCCAGCAGTTTGACATCATGCCGGTTGGCCCCGCTGACGATAAGGGACAGCGGGACGCCAGCACCGTCCACCAACAGGCTGCGCTTGCTGCCTTTTTTTCCCCCGATCGGTGGGGTTGTTACCCACCGCTTCCTGCGCCAGTGGCGCTTTGCCTTGAGTTCCATCAATACTTTGCCACTCCCAAGCAATCCCTTCCATTTCATCGTATTCGGCCAGCCCAGCCCGCCACAGGGCCAAGAAAAACCCCTCCCCGCGCCAGCGTTGAAAGTGTTTGTGGACGGCGCTGGCGCTGCCGAACGACTTGGGCAAGGCCTTCCACTGGCAGCCGGTGCGCAGCACATAAACAATGCCGGCAAAGATCTGCCGGTCTTCCATCGGTTTGCGCCCACCACCGGGGCGCCGCTGGTAACGCTTGCGCGCCCGGCGGAGCGGCGCTTTGGGCACCAAAGGCTGGACGTGTTCCCAGAGGTCATCGGAAACCTCCCACGATTGAGTTTTGGCCATGTAGCCAGCATAAATACTGTTTCAAACCATGCAACACTATTTACGGATAAGCTCTTAGCCCCTTCTGTGCCGGCCACCCACATCCCCAGCACCTCCTTCTGCCCACTCATCGTGATCCCCAGCGCCAGATACACCGCCACCTTGGCCACCGGCCCATGGTCCCGCACCTTGCCCCACAGCGCGTCAAAATAGACGATCGGATACACCTCCTCCAACGGCCGATTCTGCCACACCTGCACTTCGACGCTCACCGCGTCGGTCACTTGCGACACCAAGGCCGGCGACACCTCCACCCCGTAGATCTCCAACAAGTGACCTTCAATCTCCCGGGTCGTCAGTCCCCGCGAGTAAAGACTGATGATCGCCTGGTCAAACCCTTCGAAACGGCGTTGCCCCTTGGCCACAATCTGCGGCTCAAAGGTCCCGTTGCGATCCCGCGGCGTCGCCAACGCCAAATTGCCAAACTCGCCCTTCAGCGTCTTGGGACTGGTGCCGTTGCGTGAGTTACCCGAGTTCCTCCCTGCCGGATCGTGCTTGCCGTATCCCAAATGCACCGTCAATTCCGCCCCCATGGCCTTCTCCAGCAGCCGCTTCTGCAGCTGCTTGAGCAGCCCATTCTGGCCCAACAGGTCTTCGGGCTTCTGGTAATGGGGCAGTGTGGGCATTTTTGGATGCAGCCGTTAAGGCTTGGAGAGCCGTGAGATACTCCTTACGAGGTTGATCAGGGATACAAACCGCAAGCCTAACGGGGGCCCCTCCGGGTGGCGTCCGGGCCACAGGTATTCCCCCAAAAACAGCGAAGAACCTGAGGATGAAGCCGACGGATATTGGGCGTCGCAGCATGAATGCCTTCACCTATCGCTGTAAGAATCTCCGTCGCACCCCGGCTCACGCCGATCCGGTGAACGCCGCAGGTGCGCTCCTGCTCTTACTATGCCTGGGAGCAGGGTCACTGGAGGCGGCGGCTCCGGCGGAGGCGGCCGAGGGGCTCCAGGCGGCGCGCTTGCGGTGCGAATATGGTGACAATCCGCTGGGCATTGATCGTCCGCAGCCCCGTTTGTGCTGGCAGGTCGCAGGCGGCGAAGTGCTGGAGGGAGGAAGGCCAGCCGGGCAAAGCAGCGGAGTGCAGCCCCTTCGTCAGGAACGAGACCGCGCTGTCTTCGCGGTGGCGTCAGGGGAGTACGTATTCAAATCGCGCCCGTGATTGGCGCCCGGGCCGCCACTGGAATCCCTGCCGCACCACGCCGCGGCTACGGCAGTCATTTCGGTGACGGGGACGCCTGGGTGGCAACCTGCGCCTGTCTGGCTTCCCATTCCCTTGTGGCCTTGGCCACGTCAAACCCTTTCGTGCTGAGGCGGGCGTTGATCTGGTTCTTGTGCTTCTGAAAGATGGCGGTTTTCTCGTCGGCACTGCCGCCGTCCATAGCCTCCTCGCGTGCTTCCTTGAGCGCCGCCAGAATCATCGCTTTGTCGCTGCTCGTGAGGTTGGGCAGGATCTCGCAGTAGGCTTTGTAGGTCACCTCAACCTTGTGGTAGGTCAGCTTGTCTTTGACCGTCTCCACCTGTTGAGGCGTCAACTCCGCCGAGAGCCTGGCGAGAAACTGATCGTGAAGCGTCCCGGAGACGATCGGCAGGATGGCGGCACGGTTGGTCGCGGCGTCCGGGGCGTCCTTGTCCAGCGCCTTGAACATTTGATCCATAGCCTCGTCCCGCGCCCGCAACGCACGATACTGGGCCACGATGACGCCGTGCAGTTTGTTCGACTTGGCCGCGTCATTTAACGCGAGCAGCTCGACGATGGCCGCGCTTCGCCTCGTGATGGCTTCCGTGTAAACTGCTTCCTTCTCTTCGGGCGTGAATGGAAGGGTGCTTTGGGCGGCCGCGAACTCGCCGCAGAGTGCGGCTGCCGCCAGTGTGACTGTAAGGCGCAAAGTTTGACTGGTCATAGCGACATCACTGTATCAGCACACCTCGCGTCGTCCAATAAAAAGATGCCGCAGTGCAGTGCAATCCCCAACCGGTCGGTGATTTGACCCGGGCCCGGGCGAGCTACAAGTCGGTTCGTGGAAAGACTGTCAGCGACTGGAAGCTCGACAGCGGGAAGTTCACATCGAAAGTCACCATCCCGGCGAACACGACGGCCACCGTATTTGTTCCCGCGAAGGCGGCGGGCGCCGTGACCGAAAACGGCAAACCTGCGAAACGGAGCCAAGGAGTGAAGTTCCTCCGGCTGGAGGATGGCAGGGCCGTGTACGCCGTGGGTTCGTCCGGTGATTACGAGTTTGGTTCAACCTTGCTTCCCTGAACCGCCTTGCTAGTATTGGAGACATGCCTGGACCATCGTTCCGACCTGTGGCTTTCCGCCGAACCACCATTTTCGCCGCTGCTGTATTCGCTCTCGTGGCTTGGCTGCCAAACCCGGCACAGGCTGCGCTGCTGGCTTACGAAGGTTTCAATTACACTGCTGGTGACAGCCTTACCAACGCCTCGGCCCAGGGCAGCGGCGGCAGCTTCGGCTGGGGCGGGCGATGGTACGGATCGCCTGGTTCATTCGCCACCAACGCCGCGGCCAGTCTGGTTTACGTGGATTCCCTCGGGAACACCCTGGTGACCAACGGCGGCAGCGTGATCATCGGGTCTCTCGCCGGCATGACGGCCAACGCGCAGCCGAGCCGGAGTTTCAATATCGGCACGTTGAGCGGCAATGTCTATTCCGGTTTAACAGGTCCCAGCACGAATTGGGTCAGTTTCGTCATGCAGTGGATCGGGCCGGTCACGGCCGGCAGCACCACAAACCAGTACGTCCGCAAAGGCGACCTTGTCTTTCGCGCCGGAATTGCAACCAACGCTCTCAGCGGGGGCACTGCCCTGTACAGCGTCGGCAGCCCGAATGCCGGCAATAGAATCGGCACCCCGGTTGACACCTGGGCCACCTGGACCGGCAATGAGCAAGGCTCCGGCACGCAGAACACGGGTTTGGCGGCGAGCAGCAACGCGTTGAACGCGCTCACATTCGTCCTGATGCGCATGGAACTGAACGGCACCAGTGCCAATGACACGATTTATACGTGGTTCAACTGGACCAACCTGGCCAGTGAACCGGGCATCTCCACCGCCACTCTCACCAATAATTCCGCCAATCAAGACGGGCTGAACAACTTGCGTCTCGACGCCAACGGCGGCAACGCCGCCGGCACCAACACGGTGCTGGCCTTCGACGAATTTCGCTTTGGCAACTCCTTCGCGGATGTGACGCCGTATTCGACGGGTCCGGTGCAGCCTCCGACCATCACGGCTCAACCCGTGGACGCGTCCGTCACGGTCAGCTATCCCGCCACGTTTTCGGTGACTGCGATGGGTAAAGAGCCGATCTATTATCAATGGTATTTCAACACGAACACGCCGCTGACCGACCAGACCAACGCGAGCATGACGATTGCCAGCGTGGACCAGACCAACGCCGGCGGCTACTCATGTGTCGTGTCCAACGGCGGGGGATCGGTTACCAGCCGGGTCGCGACGCTGACCGTTCCGGACCCCGTTCTGCCTGACATTACAGCTCAACCAGCGGATTGGGCCAACGCGGTGGGATTTCCCGCCACGTTCTCCGTGACCGCCACCGGTTCGGCGCCGCTGAGTTACCAATGGTATTTCAACACGAACACTCTGTTGAGCGGCCGGACCAACGCCACGCTTTCGTTCATCATTGCTTCCACGAATGATGCGGGAGGTTATTCGGTTGTCGTGACCAACAGGTTCGGTTCGGTCACCAGCCAGGTGGCCAACCTGACTGTCAGCGCTTTTGGGCTGGCACAGTTGCCAGCGTTCCCCGGCGCTGAGGGAGCCGCCAAACTGGTCACCGGCGGCCGTGGAGGCACGGTTTATCACGTCACCAAACTCGACAAGAATTTGAACGATGTCACACCCGGCACGCTGCGTTACGGCTTACAGAATATCTCCGGCCCGCGCACCATCGTTTTTGACGTCGCGGGTGTTTTCTGGATGGGCAGATACGGTGCGGAGAGCAACTACGATAACGGCTGGAATGCGGGCCAGTCGAGGATCAACTGGTCCGGCAATACGACGATTGCCGGCCAGACCGCGCCCGGTCCGGTCATCATCATGGGCGGTGTGACCAAGATGGGCAGCGCCAACACCATCCTCCGCAATGTGATGATCGCTTCCGGCTACGGCATGCAAGGCTTCCATGAACCGCCGACGACGCCGACGCCTGGAGATTTTCCGGATTCGTATGTCTATGACGGCATTGATATCAGCGGTCATGATCTGATGATTGATCATGTCACAACGCTTTACACCACCGACGAGGCGATTTCCTGCAATGAACTGGCGTACAATCTGACGATTCAGAACTGCAACATTTCCCAGGCTCAGAACTATCCGCAGGCGGACGCGGAGATTCCCGGCACTTGGGCCGGACACGCCCTGGCCCATCTCTTGTGTGCCGGTCCCGGGGCCAGAATCAGCGTGCTCAACAATTTCTACGCGCACATGACCGGCCGGTTGCCGCAGGTGGGTGATAATGTGGGGGGAGTGGGCGCGCTCAACGATTTCCGCAATTGCGTTTATTACAATTGGGACAGCGGCGGCAGCAGCGGCTCCGGGCCAAGCTACGACAATTTCATCAACAACTTTCATCTGGCAGGCCCCGGTGGCTACGGCCCGCAGAGCCGGACCAGCAGCAATATTGTATACAAGGCCGGTGGCACCGGCATTTTCAGTGGTGGTTCCGGATGCCGAGCTTACGTGTCCGGCAATGTCAAGGATATCAACAAGGATGGCGATTACCTCGACACCATTTCGGCTGATGCCGATTACAGCAACCTCACTCGGCTGACCAGTGCGTTGGATGTGAATATCGGTTTAACCTTAAGCGCCCGGGAGGCGTTTACCAACGTGCTGCGCCACGCGGGCAACAACTGGTGGGCGCGCGATTATGATTTCCGCATCAATAATGCTGAGGTGATCACGACGAATGATCCGGCCAACATCGCCAATTACATCAACGAACGGCTGATCCACGAAGCCGTCACCGGCTCCGGCAACTGGATTGCGTGGGCCGACGACCCGTTTAACGACGACCCGAATGAAGGCACAGAATGGCGCGCCCTGCTGGCCTTGCGGGCCGATCCTTACACCAGCGCGGCAGCGTTGACCCGCCCGGCTGGCTGGGACACGGACGGGGACGGCATGCCCGACTGGTGGGAAATCGAACACGGACTTGATCCGAGTGTTGCCAACAACAATGGCGACTTCGACAACGACGGTTACACGGATCTCGAGGAGTACTTGAACGAACTTGCCGCGTGGCCGGCGCCAAGCGCCGTTCTCTACACCGGCGACAAGAACAATCGTTACGCCGAGCTGTTCAACTGGCGCGTTTACGGTCAGCAGGTCAACATCACGAACCTGGGCAACGTCACCACGTTCTCATTCTGGCAGCCGAGCCGGTACGACACCGCCGTCATCAGCAATGCCGCCGTCGTTGTGGATGCGGTCGGCCAGCACGCGGGCACCCTCCGTCTGGCCAACAACGCCACGCTCAACATCACCAATGGCTGGCTCGAGGCCAGCACTCTCGAGATCGGCGCCGGTTGCACCCTGGCCGTGCAGCCCGCGGGCACCCTGCGGTTGACCGGCTCGGGTTCGGTGACATTGGATGCCGGGGGAACCTTCACGAACGCCGGCGTGCTGGACATCATGACCTGGAGCGGCACGTTGCCGGCGGGATTTGTGAACACGGGCACCGTGCTGGACCGCAGCTTGGTCCGGGTGGATTCGGCCGGGGTGAGTGGATCCGATTTCGAGGTAACGATTCAAGGTTACACGGGCCACGGCTACCAACTGCAATATCGGGATGATCTGCCGGGTGAGACGTGGCAGAACGTCGGCACGTCTGTTGCGGGAGCCAATGCGCTGATCTCGTTCACCGACACAAACGGCGCCTCGGCCCAGCGGCGGTTCTACCGGGTGGCGGTGGATTGAGCGGCCAAGGCACTGAAATTATGGTTGTGCCTGTCATCGAGTCCGCCATGGCACAACGGCCGTGACCTTGGTTAAAAGCATCTTAAGATGAAGTATCCGTGTGCGAAGATCGCGCGTGTTCGCAGGCACTTTCCGCTCTATTCAATCGGTAACGAATAGTCCAACGATTAACCACACTCAAATCCAGGCAACCACTTCGGGTTCATAGGAAACGTCTAATCGCCATGAGTAGCAAACCACGTTCGTGCGCTCCTCCTGCACGAAACCCATTTGTTCGGACAATCCCTGTGCTTCCTGGAAGCGCGCCGCTGCTGGCGCTGTTGTTGCTCAGTAGCTTGCCCTTGCATGCCCAGATTCCCGCCTTTCCCGGCGCGGAAGGCTTCGGCGCCTACGCCAACGGCGGGCGTGGCGGTGACGTGTATTACGTTTTGAACCTCAACACGAGTGGCGCGGGCTCGTTCGCTGACGCCATTGCCACCGCGCCCAGCAGCGGGCGCACCATTGTGTTTGGTGTCAGCGGCTACATTCACGTCAATAAGACGTCACTCTCGAAATCAAGAATCACCATTGCCGGTCAGACCGCACCGGGCGATGGCATCGGGTTCAAGGACGGCTGCTTCATCATCAACGGCAGCGATGTCGTCATCCGCCATGCGCGTTTCCGCTACGGCGACCAGGCCGCGGGCGGCGATTGCATCAACCTCGACGAAGGCGTCACCAACGTAATCCTCGACCACGTCAGCCTCGCGTTCTCGACCGACGAGAACCTGTCCAGCTTCGAGCAGGATCCGCGTCCGGACCTGATGACGTTCCAGTGGTCGCTGAACGCGTGGGGGCTCGAAAGCCACTCATGCGGCGGGTTGTGGGACATGCAGCGTATCACCACGCATCACACGCTTTGGGCGCATCATCACACTCGCAATCCCAAAGCCCGCCCCGACGGCCTGCTCGACTGGATCAACAACGTCACCTACGACTGGGACATCGGATTCATTATGGGCGACTCGACGACGCCCGCGCCGTGGAAGGCGAATGTGCGCGGCAATTACTTCGTCTGCCCGCCTGGCAATCTCCGCAGCGTCGCGCTGGAGAAGGCAAGCCTCGACCGCAATGGTGCCTACAACTTCACGCTTCACGTCTCGACGAACCTGTTCGACAAGAACGGTGACACCGTGCTCGACGGTTCGGACTACGGCTACGGCATCGCCTCAGGCAGTTATCAGGTGTCGAACGCGCCCATCGTCGTCGCCGGTTCGCAGGTGCCGGTGGCGATGGATGTGCCGCTGACGGCCTACAAGAAGATCGTCTCCCGCGCTGGCCCGCTGCGGCTGGATGCCCTCGCGGGCATTCCGCTGCGCGACGAGGTGGACACCATCCTCGTCAGCAACCTCGTCACGCTGAAGCGCAACCACGTCAGCAACGAGAGCCAGACGGGCGCGAGCAACAACGGCATGGGCTTCCTGAACTCGACCACCGCGCCCGTGGACACCGACCGCGATGCCATGCCGGATTATTGGGAGAACACGCTCGGCTGGAGCGCGGGTTCGCAGGACCACAACACCGCAATGGCCAGCGCCGGCGGCATCGTCACAGGCCTGACCTTCTTCCCACCGAGCACCCCAGCCGGATACACGCGGTTGGAGGAGTATCTGCATTTCCTCGCCATCCCACACGCGACCATCCGGCGCAACACCACCAACGGCCCCACGTCCTTCAGCGTTGACCTCCGCCGTTACACCAGCGGCTTCGACAAGATGCCCGTGAATTTCACCTTCAGCAACGTCACCAACGGCGCGGTGCTGCTGCAACCCGACGGCTGCACCGCCGTATTTACGCCCATGTTGGATTTCGTGGGCCGCGCGCGGTTCGACTTCACCGTCACCGACGGCGACGGCAGCACGTGGACGCAGACGTTCGGCGTGCTGGTGAGTTCGGCGGCGCTGCCACGCGATTTGAAGTGGAAAGGCGACGGCAGCGCGAACCTGTGGAGCACCGCCGCGCTCAATTTCTTGGACGGCACGAACCTGACCGCTTTTGTGTCCGACGACAACGTGCGGTTTGATGATACGGGTTTCAACACCCCGTCCGTCAATCTCAGCATGACGCTCACCCCTTCCGCGATCGAAGTTGATGCGACGCAGAACTACACCTTCGGTGGTTCAGGCGCGTTGACCGGCGCGGGGCCGTTGACCAAGACCGGAACGGGCACACTAACCATTGGCACGACCAACACCAGCTTCGCCGGGCCAATTGACCTGGCGGGTGGGGCCTTGACGCTGTTGCCCGGTACGAGCATTGGTTCGGGGCAGATGACACTGAGTGGCGGCGCCTCTTTCAACCTTGCCGCCAGCGGCACCGTCTTTCCGCCAAATCCAATTGTCATTCCCGCCGGCGGGAGTGGCACGATTACTTCGGGTTCGCTGGGCAGTGCCTTGTCGGGGGCGGTGACGGGCGACAGTTCCAGCGTCCTGAACATTGGCTCGAGTGTGAGCTTCAACCAGACTTCGCCGCAGTTCACCGGATTCCCGGGCACGGTGAAGGTTCCCGCTGGTTCCACCCTACGCTTCGCGGGCACGAGCGGCAGCAACGGCGGTCTCAACACCCTGTTCTACGTCGACGGAACGCTCCAGATGAGAAACTCTGGAACCACGGGGCACCTCGGCGCGTTGACGGGTTCGGGAACTTTGGGCGGGGCGCAAACACCCACCGCCGGCACGGTCACCTACAGCGTCGGGGCAAAGAACTTGGATACGACGTTTGCCGGGAAGATCGCGGACGCGAACGGACTGAACACGAACACGGCCCTGGTCAAGGTTGGCTCGGGCACGCTCACGCTGACGGGTACGAACAGCCACACCGGCAGCACCACCGTCGGTGCGGGCTCGTTGATCATCCTCGGCCACAACGGCCCCGGCCCCGTCATCGTCTCCAACAGCGCCACGCTTGCGGGCACCGGTACTTTGGGCGGTCCGACCACCGTCAACAGCGGGGGGCGCATCGTCCCCGCCAGCAACGGCGTCGGCACACTTACCTTCACCAACAGCCTCACGCTGAACACGCCCACGTTGCAGTTCGACCTTTCCAGTTCTCCGGCGGGCAGCAACGACAAGGTCAATTTGCAGGGCGGCCTGCTCACGATGAGCGGCGCGCAAACGTATCAGTTCCATCTCACCGAGGGACAGTTGAGCCCCGGCACCTACACGCTGATTGACGGCGGCACGAACACCAGCGCCAGCAGCGTCAGCCTGGTCCACGATCTTCCCGCCGACGCGCGGCAGACCTTTACGTTGCAGACTCCCGCTCCTGGTAATGGCCAGTGCTACGTCCAGCTCGCAGTTACCGGCAATCCCACCACGCTCGTCTGGCGCGGCCTGACGAGCACCAATTGGGACGCTGCCACCACCAACTGGGTGAACGGCAGCAACCCCGAGCGCTTCTACAACTTCGACTCCGTGGTATTCGACGATACGAGCGCCGGCGCGCCCACCGTCAACCTGACCACGACCGTCAATCCCGCGGCCATCCTGGTGAACGCTTCCACCGCGCGCACCTTCGCCGGAACGGGGGTACTGACCGGCTCAGGCACGCTGACGAAATCCGGCGCGGGCACGTTGAATATAGTGAACTCCAACGGCACCTTCAGCGGCGCCGTTCAGCTCAGCGGCGGCACGCTGGCCCTTGGACTCGGGGCGACGTTCGGCACGGGCGCCCTCACCATCAGCGGCGGCGCCACGTTCAACCTGCCGCCGACGGCGATCAAATACACTTACTCCGGCAATCTCACCATTCCCGCCGGCCAGAGCGGCACGCTGTATTCCCCCGGCTTTTTCAGCGAAATCTTCAGCCCGCTCATCTCCGGCAACACCAACAGCGTGTTGAACATCACCGGCGACGTCAGCTTCGGCGGCACCACCGCCAGCCAGTTCGATAGCTTCAACGGCACCATCAACATCCAGCCCAGCGGCAAGCTGCGTTTTTCGTCCGCCAGCAGCGGCAATACCTTCGGCTCGCTCAATCCGACGTTCATCATCAACGGCACCTTGCGCCCGCGCAACGCCGGCAACACCATCCACCTCGGCGCACTCTCCGGCACCGGCTCCATCGAAGGCCCGCAGTCCAATGCCGGCACGGGCGACACGCTCTACCTCATCGGCGGTAACAATCTCGACGTTACGTTCGACGGGGTGATCAGCAGCAACAGCGCGATGGCAGGAAGTCTGGTGGTGCTGAATAAGATCGGCACCGGGAAGCTCACGCTCACCGGCGATAGCACTTACACCGGCGGCACCACCGTCGAGGCTGGCTCGCTCATCGTGAACAACACGGCCGGCAGCGGCACGGGCACGAGCGACCTGACCATCGCGGGCGGCGCCACGCTCGGCGGCAGTGGCTACATCGGTGGTCCGACTGCGCTGGCGGACTTCGCGATTCTCGCGCCGGGCAACGGCGGTATCGGCACGCTCACCTTCAACAACGACCTCGACCTCGGCGAGTTTTCCATCCTGAACTTTGAGGTCGGCCCCAACAGCGATGCCGTCGTGGCCAACGCCGCGTTGACGCTAGCAGGCGCGTTGAACGTCATCCCCGCCACCGGCTTTGGCGCGGGCAGCTACACGCTGTTCACCTACAACCCGGCGAACACCCTCAACCACAGCGGCCTCGCGCTCGGCACCGTGCCGGCGGGCTTCAACTACACGATCAACACCGACACCGCCGGCCAGGTGAAGCTCATTGTAACCCTACCCACGCCGCCGAGCTTTGGCGGCATCAACATGACTGGCGGAACTGTGATCTTCAGCGGTAGCGGCGGCACGCCGGGCGCGGACTATTATGTCCTGAGCACTTCGAACCTCACCACACTGCTGGTCAGTTGGGTGCGGTTGGCGACGAACCAATTCGATGGCAACGGCAACTTCGCTTGGACCAACACGCCCATGCCCGGGACCCCACATCAATTCTACCGTGTGGCTGTTGACTAGTACCTGGATGTTTCCGGCAAAAGCTGAAACACATGCAAAATTGCGCACGCCGCAAAATGAGCTGGATATGGTTGCTGGCCGTCGGCAGCACGCTGATTGTTCCGGCCCGCGCCGTGCCGTCGTTTTCCGGAGCGGAGGGTTGGGGCGCGGTCACCGTCGGCGGGCGCGGCGGAGCGGTGCTGCACGTTACCAACTTGAACGACGCGGGGCCAGGGAGCTTCCGCGCCGCGTGCGAAGCCAGCGGACCCCGGACGGTCGTGTTCGACATCTCCGGGATCATCCAGCTTACGAACGAGGTGCAGGTGACCAACTCGCATCTCACTATCGCCGGCCAGACTGCACCTGGCGGCGGCGTCATCGTGGCGGGTGAGACGGTCAGCCTCACTGGCGCCGTCTCCGATGTGCTGGTTCGTTACATGCGATTCCGCCGCAGCTACGACAAGGCGAAGTGGGCAGCCTGGGCCACCAATTCCAGCAACCCCGATCCCCGGGGGCAATGCCTGGTCGGCATGAGCACGACCCGCAACATCATGGTGGACCACGTCTCGGTCAGTTGGGGAACGGACGAGAACATGTCCATCTACCGCCGGTATATCAACCCGCCGCTGCTGCCGGGCGGTTCGACGCTTCTACCCGCAAAGAACGTGACGATTCAATGGTGCATCAGTTCCGAGGCGCTAAACCCGATCAACCACGGGTTCGGCAACACGCTGGGCGGCCAGGGCGCCAACCATCACCATAATCTGCTGGCCTGCAACGTAGGCCGGAATCCCAGCATCTCGTTCTCGCACTTCATGGATTGGCGCAACAACGTGATCTTCAATTGGCGCCATCGGAGCATGGATGGGGCAGGGGCTGAGGCCCATCTCAGAATGTGATCAACAACTACTACAAACCGGGACCCGCAACCGGTTTCGGCAATCTGTGGGAGCCGCTTCCAGAGCTGGTCGTCCGCATCGTTAAACCCGAAATCCGCTCGTGGGGCGCGGCCTTCGGGCTGCCAAACAAAGCATACTCAGGCCCCGGTGTGATCGGCTGGTGGTATGTCAACGGTAACGTGGTCGAGGGCTATCCCGAGGTCAGCGCCGACAACTGGCAGGGTTTGTCCCTGGTTGCCGGGAAATATTATCGCGGCGTCCAGTGGGATAGCGCGGTCCAGGGCTATCCCGGGGTCGGTCCGGCGGCGGGTGAATCGCGTCCCGAATGGACCGGCCATTATATGACAAACCACATGGACTGGGCGCGGGTGCGCACACCGATCACGCACGCGGAGTTTCCGGATGACCCGGATGATCCCGACGATGACGTTAACGGTGTAGTCATCCCCATTCCCGACCTGCCGAAGGTCGCCACCCAATCAGCGCTGGATGCGTACCAGACAGTGCTGGCCGGCGCAGGCGCTACCTTGCCCGTGCGCGATCCCGTGGATGTGCGGACCGTGAACATGGTTATGACCGGCGTCGCCACCAACGGCATCATCAACCATCCTGACGAGGTGGGCGGCTACCCGGCCATCGCCGTGGTCACGCGTCCGGCCAACTGGGACACGGACCAGGACGGCATGCCGGATGGCTGGGAGTTGGAGCATCAGCTTGATCCCGACAGCCCCGCTGACCGCAACAGCGACTTCGACAACGACGGCTACACGAACCTGGAGGAGTGCCTCAATGAACTGGGCGCATTCAAAGCGGTTCAGGAGGTCGTGTGGACCGCGTCCGCCAACGAGTGCTATGCACAGATTGAGAACTGGGACATCGCTTTTCAACCGTCGCGCTTTGACGCCGCCCTCATCAGCAACGCCACGGTGGTGGTCGATGCGATTGGCCAGGATGCCGGGGTGCTGCGCCTCGTCAACAACGCCACACTGAACATCACCAACGGCTGGCTCAACATCGCCAACCGACTCGAGCTCGGGACGAATTGCACCGTGGTGGTGAAACTGTCGGGCAGCCTGCGAGTGGCTACAAACCTGGTGAACAACGGCACTCTGCGATTAACCGGGGCGGCCTCATTAGCTGTTGGCGGCGCTTTCACCAACACCGGCCTCCTGGACATCATGGCCTGGACCGGCGCGTTGCCGGCAGGTCTGGTGAATACCGGGACCGTGCTGGACCGCAGCTTGGTCCAGCTGGATTCCCCTCGCACGGATGGCCCCGATTTCCAACTGTCTATCCAGGGATATACGGCCCATGGCTACCAGCTTCAGTATCGGGAGGACCTGTCGAGCGGCATATGGACAAACCTCGGCGGTTTCGTCGCCGGAGCCGGTGCTCCCATCACCCTGACGCACACCAACGGTGCCACCGCCCCGCAGCGGTTCTACCGCGTAGCGGTGGATTAGCGCGGGAGCAGCGTCCTTCAGCACCGGCCGACGCCGTTCGGATCACCGGGGTCGGCGAGAAAGAGTGACTGGCATTTGTCGCATGAAAGCTGGCAGTATCCGCATTCCAACCCCGCCTTTGGTGTGATAGGATGCGTCAAGTCTGCAATATATGTCCGCCGTTGAATTCGAGGGTGGCATAAGAAGCGAACGTCGTCCGAAATGAATTGGTTGGCTGTGTGTAACCTCATGCCATTCGTCTGATTCCAGTAGAATTCCAGTTTGAGAATATGATCTCCGCCCAGTTTACCCTCTCCAGATTCGTGTGTTTCCTGCTGTCCGCTGCCGGCCTGCTGACGGCGAGCCAACTGTGTGCCGATCCTGGGCCGATGAGCATTTCGTTCAACTACCCGGGGGTACCGGGGCTCAATAATTCGGGGTCACAAGCCGACAATAAGTCCTGGTTTACGACGGGGTTGCCCCTCGGCAACGGCAAGCTGGCTGCGATGGTTTTTGGCGGGGTGGGCACGGAATTGATTCAGTTCAACGAAGACACGATCTGGTGCGGGGTGCCGCATGATTACACGAATCCCAACACGACGCCGGCGCGACTCGCCGAAATCCAGGACAAGTGCTTCAACTTCCAGGATATTACGACCTACCAGCAGTATTTGTTTTCCGTTCCGAGCCGGCTGCCGGTTTATGAGTGCCCGGGCGCTTTGAAGCTGACGTTTCCGCACAGCAGCTACACGGGTTACCGGCGCTCCCTGAATCTGAGCAATGCCACCGTGAACGTCAGCTATACCTACAACAGCGGCGTGTTATAATCGCGAGATCTTTGCCAGCGCACCCAGCAACCGGGTCATCGTGGTTCGCTTCACTGCCAGCCAACCGTCCAGCATCGCCTTCACGTGCAGCTTTACCAACCTGCAGACGGCGACGTACACCCCCGTCGCACTCGGCGGCGGCACCGCCGATCTGGTCATGCATGCGGATGTCACGTTCATCGGGGATTCGCGTTACACCTTGGGCAACGCCGTCAAGTACGACGCACGCGTGCGTCTCGTAGCCACGGGCGGCACCGTGGCGACCGGCGCCAATTCCATTTCGGTGACTAATGCCAACGAGGTGACGCTCTACCTGGGCGTGGTCTCGAACGTCAAGGCCTACAACGATTTGACCGCCGACTATGTCACGATCTGCTCAAACAACGTCGCAAACGCCGCTGCCCTGGGCTACGACAACGTGCGGCAGGCGCAACAGCAGGATTACACGAATCTGTTCAACCGGGTCGTGTTGGACCTGGGGGTAAATCCAGGCAAAACCAGTCTGGATCTCGGCTACCGCAAGAAGCAGATCGTCGCGGATCCGAATGATCCCAATTTGTTCACGCTCCTGTTTCAAATGGGACGTTACCTGATGATTTCCGGCTCGCGACCCGGCTCGCAGCCGCTGAATCTGCAGGGCAAGTGGAACGACCGGCACGATTTGTATGCGGGCTGGGGCAGCAAGATGACCATCAACATCAACGAGCAGATGAATTATTGGGGCGCCGAAGTGGCCAATCTCGCGGAGTGTCATGAACCGCTGTTCGACCTGATCAAAGACCTGTCGGAGACAGGCCACAAAGTGGCGCTGTCCAATTACTTTTGCACCAGCACCAATGCCTGGGTCGCCCATCACAACACCGACCTCTGGCGCAACGCCGGGCCGGTCAACAACATGGACGGGATATTGGCCCGCGGGCGGCGCCTGGCTT
This sequence comes from uncultured Verrucomicrobiae bacterium, assembly GCA_963822005.1. Lineage (GTDB taxonomy): Bacteria > Verrucomicrobiota > Verrucomicrobiia > Limisphaerales > UBA8199 > PALSA-1440. Next base: position 140,126 of record CAWGGD010000029.1, read on the forward strand.
TGCCAGCATCTGTGGTGGCATTATCAATACAACGGCGACACCAACTGGCTGACCACCAATGCTTATCCGCTGATGAAAGGCGCCGCTCAATTCTTCCTGGATTTTCTCGTCCCGCACCCGACGTATACCCACGCTTCGGGTCAGCCATTTATGGTGACGTGTCCTTCCCATTCACCGGAACACAATTACCCGCCGACCGGACAATCTCCCAACCCCCGGCCCGACGGTTGACAACGCCCTCATCCGCGACCTGTTCAACCACGTCATCCAGGCGAGCGAGATTCTGGAAGTGGATGCCGCGTTCCGGACCAATGTCATCGCGATGCGCGACAAGCTGCCGCCCAACAAGATTGGCGCCGGTGGCCAACTCCAGGAATGGTTGGAGGATGTCGATAGCGGTTACGATGCCCATCGGCACATGTCGCATTTGGTGGGCTTCTTCCCCGGGGACGAGATTTCCCCATTTTATGCGCCTGTTCTCGCCAAAGCCGCCCAGGTATCAATTGATTTGCGGGGTCCTGCAACTGACACCCCGTGGAGCAGGGCGTGGCGAATGAACCTTCGCACCCGGCTGCAGGATCATCACTACGCCTACGGGGTTCTTACCAACCTGCTCGCTTACCAGAATTTCTCAACCAACCTGATGTTCAGTGATAATACTGACGGAGCCTGGCGGCAGGTGGACGGCACTTTCGGCCTGCTTTCAGGCATTGCCGAGATGTTCCTCCAAAGCCAGTCCGGCGAGGTCTATCTGCTGCCGGCGCTGCCACCGGCATTCACCAACGGCAGTGTCAGCGGATTGTGTGCGCGCGGCGGGTTTGAGGTGGACAGCATGTCCTGGACGAATGGCAGGCTGGTGGCGAGCCACCATCCTTTCCAAACTCGGCAACACCTGCCGCCTCCGCACGAAGTGGCCAGTGGACATCGAACTCGGCGCAGACTACGTGGACGCGCCCATGGTCCTGCCCGGGCTCTACCAGTTCTCAACCGTTGCCGGCAGCAATTACACCATCACCACCGCGAATGTCGCCGAGACAGAGAACCTCTCGGCAACGACTTCCGGCGACGCGCATACAACCGTGACCAATGCGGCGTTCAGCAATTGGCGCGCAAAGCTGCTGAGCGCCAACGCGGCGAACGACTACGTCACTTACACCGTCCCCAACCTGAGTGCCGGCACCTACCGCGTCTATGTGGGGGCGGATGCAGGAGCGAATCGCGGGCAGCTTCCAACTGGCTTGCGGGCCAAACAGTGGCACGTTGACAAAAGTCGGAGCAGTGCAGGACACCTATTCGGCGACGAACGTGGTCTATCTCCTGCCGATCATGCTGTCCACCTCCACCAACCGCATCATGCTGTGGACAAACATGCTCAAGGAGTTCGACTGCGGCACCTGGCAGGCCACGTCGAGCGGCAATTACGATTTCAGGTTCACCGTCGTGGACAAGAACCCCAGCAGCAGCGGTTACACGCTGGCCTTCGACTACATCAAGTTCACCCCGGTGGTGGCGTCGGCCCCCACCAATGAGCCGCCCAGGTTGTCTGCGACCCCGTATGGCCCCGACCTGGTGCTCTCGTGGCCGACGAACACGACGGGGTTCTTGCTGGAGACCACGCCGCACCTGCCTGCGGTCAACTGGACTTCGGCCCTGCCGATGCCGGTGGTGGTGGGCGACCGGAACGTGGTATCGAACACGATGGACGGAGAAGAGGCGTTTTACCGACTCAAGAAGGCTCTCTAGATTCTGCTTCGCAAAAATTGGCCAGCGCGTTCAATGGCTGAGCGGGGCATGTGAAGCCAGTTGGGGCGGTAGTGCCGGGTAGCAGAGTTGGAATTGGACATGCGAGGGCTGAAAGCACCTCCCTCGATCTGACCGTCGCCACCGGGACGAAGCCCGCCGTGTTCCTGCGCCACCAAGCGCGACTGCCCGACGCGGCTTTCCCCGCCGGGGAACGGGGCCGCAATTTATCGGTATTTCTACCGTGCACCTTTTTCGCATGGATTTTGGCAGTTTTCGCATTCCATCATTGAGCCGAATCTGCTATAGACCACGTTTTACAGAATATAGAAAGTTGTCCGAGTTGCGAAGTGATGTGAAAGCCTAGACCCGCGATCCCAAGAATAGCAGAGAAACCTCAGATAAACCCAATGTTATGAAGAAATTACCCTTTCGTACCCTCCTAATCACTGGTGCGGCGCTCGTTTTTGGCCTGGCGACTGCACAAGGGCAGCCGTACCAGTACTTTGACGTCGCTGACGGCTTTTATCACAGCCCCGTCGGTGTCTCTAATACCTTTCGAGCGAGCAATGGCTCATCCACTGACTGGATTGGGACTGTCGATGGCACCCCTAATTGGCGCTTCCGTGATGTATCAGGTCCCGGGGTTCCGTCGTATGGCTCGAGCGCGTACGATGGCCGATTCGCCGGCCCTGACCCAGCCCTCTACACGCTTCTCGGCGGACTTCAGGCGAACACGACGTACCTGAGCGTGCGCGTTTACGGCGTGTATCCCAGGGCGGTAACGAATTTGCCCGTTTCAACCGCCTCCAGGTACGGAGCGGAGTTCAGTATTGATGCAGGTACCACTTGGGTGGATGTGGATAGCCACATGGTCGGCTCGTATACTTGGGTTGACAACTTGAATGGTGGCATCGGTAATGTGCTGCCAGCGCCGGGCACTGGTGACACCCGGTTCTTCTCCTATCTCCCTTCAGTGACGACGGACGCCAACGGTGTAGCGCGGATTGATATTCGGATCCCGCAGCTTTTGAGCGATAATTCGGCCCAGGACAGGTTCATTCTTGACGGCTACGCCGTGAGCATTCCTGAACCATCCATCTTGGCTTTAGCAGGGCTGGGCATCGTCGCGTTGTTGACCTTGCGCAGGCGTTGATAAGCCCAAGACTCAATCAGTTGTGAGCAGCCGCCCTTCGGGGCGGCTTCTGTTTTGCGGCGGGCCTCCCCCGCACAACATGGTGTGCTGATTTGCTGTCGCTGTTCATTCTTCACAAGAAGGGCGGGGGGCGACTCCGCCCTTTGTTCTGCGCCTCGACCTTGCGACTATCCCCCTCTATGCTCCGGCTCCGACAAACAGCGCGCTGAAGCCGCCGTTCGAAGCGGTGGCTCGCGGAAGCGCTCCTACGGCCGTGTGCCAAAGAACGCACCTGCCCCGTGTCCATCCAGCGTCCCTCCGTTGTTCCCCTACCGGTGGCATGGTCCCTCTGCGGTATCCTTTCCGTGCGCATCCCTTGTGCACCCCTTGTGCATATAGGGATATAACGTTAACGTCGGCCCGATGGCAGGCGGTGTCTCACCCGGTAAATAATGAGCCTTGCGACTTCGCCGGCGCAGGCAAGGGGCACCCGCAGATCCTGGCCATCCGCGCGACGTAACTCCCGTCCACGCCCTCCACAAAAGGCAGCAATTCCCGCGTCCGTTCCAGTTTGAATTCAGGGTGCGCCCCGAGGAATTCGTGCACTACCTCACCGTTCTCCTCCGGCTCCAGGCTGCACGTGCTGTAAACCAGCGTGCCGCCCGGTTTCAGGAGCCCAGCCGCCTGAAGCAACAGCTCTCGCTGGGTCGCGCGCAGCCGCCGGATTTCCCCCGGCCGAATCCGCCAGCGCAAATCCAGTCGCCGCCGCATGACCCCGGTGTTGGAGCACGGGGCATCTATCAGGATGCGCTCAAACAGAGTTGAGGGTTGAGGGTTGAGGGTTGAGGGTGAGACAGTCTGGACGCAGGTTACCCCCAGCCGCGTGCAGTTCTGCTCGACCAGTCGCAGGCGCTCCGGAGAAGTCTCATGCGCCACGAGGCAGCCCGCGTTGCCCATGAGCTGGGCGATGTAGGTCAGCTTCCCCCCGGGCGCGGCGCAGAGGTCCAGCACGCGTTCCCCGGGCCGCGGCTCGAGTTCGCGCACTGCCAGCAGTGTGCTCGGGTCCTGCACGTAGAACCAGCCCTCCTGGAAGCTGCCCAGCCGGCTCAGCGGCGGGTGCGATTTCAGCTCGAACACCAGGTTCTCCTCGAGCCAGTCCCGGCTGACAAAATCATATTCCACCCCCTCCTCGCGCCACCGGCTCAGCAACTTGCCGGGATCGGCCTTCAGCAGGTTCACGCGGGCGAAAACTTTCGGTGGCGTGTTGTTCCACTCCATCAATTGGACCGCCCGCTCGGTGTCCCACCGCTGCTGCCAGCGCGCCACCAGCCACTCCGGGTGGGAATAGCCGAGATGCGGCTGCTCCCGCTTCAACCCGGCCAGCGCCTGCCGGGTCGCCTCCAGTTCGCGCGAATAGGACCGCAGGACCGCGTTGACGAATCCCGCCTGCGCTCCCAGGCCGCTTCGCTTGGCCAGCTCCACGGTCTCGTGCACGGCGGCGTGGTCGGGGATGCGATCGAGCCAGAAGATCTGGTAGAGGCCGAGCCGCAGCAGGTCTTGCAGCCGGGGCTTCTGCAGACGCGCGTCGGTCTTGCGCGCGATCAGCCAATCCAGCGTCGCCTGCCAGCGGACGATGCCGTAGACCAGCTCCTGGCACAGGTGCCGGTCGGCGGCCGAAAGCTCCGCCCGGGCCAGCGCCGCCTCAAGCCGCGCTTCGACATATTCCCCGCCCGCAGCCCCCCCCAGGATGCGCAGTGCAATTTCTCTTGGTTTTTCGCGGCTCACCGCGTTTAATTAACCCGCTCTAATCAGGGGACGCGAGCGTTAAGATACTTTATGAGAGAAGAATTCGAGAAGATGGCGGCGGCGGGCAAGCTGGAGCGACACCACATTGAAGCCCTGGTGCAATTGACCGACACCGGTTTCTGCATGCACCGGAGCTGGGGCTTCGGGCGCATCCGGGAGGTGGATACGGTCTTTGCCCGCTTCATCATTGATTTCGACAACAAAGCCGGCCACACGATGGACCTGGCCTTCGCCGCCGCCTCGCTCAAGCCGATTCCCAAAGACCACATCCTCGCGCGCAAAGCGGCTGACTCGGAACAGTTGCGCCAAATGGCGGCCACGCAGCACCTTGAGCTCGTGCGGCTGGTGTTGAACAGCTACGACGGCAAGGCCACCGTGGACCAGATCCAGCAGGCGCTGGTGCCCGAAGTGATCTCCACTGACTGGAAGAAATGGTGGGAAGCCGCCCGGCGCGAACTCAAGAAGGACGGCCATTTCCAGGTGCCGCTCAAAAAGACCGAGCCCATCGTCTATCAGGTCAAGGAGATTTCCCTGCAGGAACGCCTGATGGATGCGTTCCGCGCGGCCAAAGGGCTAAAAGCCCGCCTCGCCGTTGCCGGCGAACTGCTCCGAAACGCCCACGACCTCACCGACAAAGGGGCCGCCGCCACCGAGATCATCGCCACGCTCAACACCGAAATCGCCAGCCACCAGCGCACCCAGCCGGCGGTCGCGCTCGAAGCCGTCTTTGTCCGGGATGACATTCGCGAGGTGGTCGGCCTGACGGCGGGCGAAGGCGAAATCACGACGCCGGTGATTTGGGCGCAGAATGCGGCGCTCGGCCCGCTGGTGGAGCAGCTTCCCGCCACCAAGCATCGCCGGGCGCTCGAGTCGTTCAAGGCCGCCAACCCCGAGCATTGGCGCGCGGCGGTGCAGATGGCGCTCACCACGGTCTCGGCGAAGGTGTGCCGCGAACTGGCCGGCCTCCTGATTCAGGAGGGCCGGATCGAGCAGCTCAAGGAGACCGTCGCCCGGCTCATCAGCCAGCACACCGCCAGCAGCGAGCTCCTGCTCTGGCTTGCCAAGGACCGCAATGACTCCTTTGCCGACATCCTCGGGCCGGAAGTTTTCCGCGCCATGCTCACCGCCATGGAGCGCGACCAGTTCAACGAGCGCCGCTCCAACCGGTTGCGCGATTTCATTCTCGACGATCAGAAACTGCTGGTGGAGCTGATCGGCTCCGCCGACTTCGAAGTCATCAAAGACCTCACGCGCGCCCTGCAGCTCTCGCCCGCATTCGACGACATGGATAAGCGGTCGCTGCTGGCGCGCATCGTCAAGAGCTACCCGGCCATCCAGACGCTGATCTCGGGGGAGCAAACCCGGCAGGAAGCGCCCCTGCTGGTGTCCTGGGAAAGCCTGGAACGGTGCAAGAATGAATACCGCGAACTGGTCGAGAAGAAGATCCCGGCCAACTCGAAGGAAATTGCGGTGGCCCGCAGCTATGGCGACCTCAGCGAGAACCACGAATACAAGGCGGCCAAGGAAATGCAGAAGCTGCTGATGAAGCGCAAGGCCGACCTGGAGATCGGGCTGGTGCGCGCCCGGGGCACTGATTTCGCGGCGCCACGCACCGACGTCGCCAGCATCGGCACGGTGGTGCACGCGACCGACCTGGCCACCAACCAGCCGGAGCACTTCACCCTCCTCGGCGCCTGGGATTCCGACCCGGAGAATGACATCGTCAGCTACCTGTCCCCCGTCGCCCAAGCCCTCCTCGGCCACAAAGTCGGCGACGAGGTCGAGTTCGAAATCCACGGCGTGGTCCACCGCCACCGCCTCGAGGCCATTCAACCGTACAAGACGGCACCGAGCTCTCCGCCCCCGGCGGGGGGCGACGCCAGCGCGGAGGCGACGCCCGTCGCCTGATTTGCCGCCGCGCTGGAGGCCAGGCTTCGGATCGCAAGCCGCCAACCCGTGGCCTTACGGCTTGCCGCCGAAAGTCACGTAGTCATCGAGGTCGAGCAGGTCGAACCAGGTGGCGATGTCTTCGCGTTGGGGCGCGATCTTGCCGTGCGTCTGGTGGAAGAACTCGCGGGATTCGGTGTCCGCGGGCGCCCGCTGTTCCGCGTAAGCCGACCAAGTCAGGATTTCCGGCTCCGTGCGCTTGTGCCTCGCGTTCTTCTGAAGCCATTGCAGGATTTCGGTGTCGCCCTTGCCGGCGGCGAGCTGTTTCTTGAGCGCGTTGGCCTTAACGCCAACGAAGTTCAGGAACCGCTGGTCGAGGGGGCAGGCGTAATAGTATTCGCCGTTCTTGCCAGCGACTGTGGCGCGGCCTTTGTCCAACATGCGCGGCAGAATGACGTAGCCGCCGAGCCGCACGCGGGGGCTGCGGGGCGGGTGTTGCGTTAGATCAGGAGCGTTTTTCAGACTCATAGGGTATCTAAGGGTCTCACGCAGGGATGGCGTAGATCGCTGGGCGATACAGAGGCTTGGGGATGGGCTTGCGCCGGGCTCGGCACGTTTCGAGCCAGGCCTTCTTGGCAATCTGTACCTCCCGTAACGCTTCATCCGGACTGCGGCCAAAGGCCGAGCAGGATTTTAGGTCGGGGATGTCGGCGATGTAACCGCCGTCTTCTTCGCTGTAGAATATGTTGATATGGTAATCACTCATAAGGTCAGTCGTTGAGCGTGAGTTGGAACTCTTCGACGTCCCGGAGGAACTGTCGGATTTGGTAGGGCTTCGCCTAGCCGCGGTCAGCCTGGAAGTTCAATGGGCGCGTTACCCTGGGGTGCTCGAAAATGTGATGGCTGCCCCGGACCCGGTCCAGCCGGTAGCCAAAGGCTCTGGCTACTTTGCACAAGTCCTCAAACCGGACGTTTCTGGAGCCGGCCAGAAGTTTCTCCAAAATCTTGCGCGCTGTCATTGCCCAAAGCGGCCAAAGGCTTCGATCGAGTCACTCGTCACTGAAATGCTCTTGGCCGACTCATAGCAGACAATTACGCCGGTTGTTTCGCGGAGTCAACCTCTGGTCGTCGGCACAAACCGCCGCGCGGCCATGAACATCAGGCCGAGCAGCAACAGGACCCCGGCGGATGGTTCGGGAACCGATGGCACCGACTCCGGAGCGACGGGCTGCAGGCCGGCACGTTCATACTGGACCTGGGTTTCCAGGACGACCGCGCCGCTGACGGGAGTGACCAGTTGATAGCGTGCGGCCAACCGCATGGCCTCGGTGTAGTGGCGCGCTGCACAGAGGCGTGAGACTTCCTCGGCGGCCCAGAGGCGCGCAAGGTGCATCGAGGTTTCTCCCCCTTGCGGGTTACTTTCCGGGGCGGTTGCGTCAATCCGCTCGCGAATGAATTCGAGGGCGCCAGCCTGCCCGCTCCAGCCATTAAAGAGGCGCCCGAGGTCGTCGCCCAGGTTCCCCAGCCGCAGGATCGAGCGCACCGGTTTAAGGCCGTCGAGCTTTTCCAAGACCCGGTTGGGGCCTGGTTGCGTTTGAATATCGAGCAGCAGAGGCGGGTTGGCGCTGCGTTCGAAACGCTGGCGCAGGTCTTCCGCCGCGTCCAGGAGCATCGGCTGCGGCCCATGCACCCACACAATGGCGCTCGCTTTAGCCTGGGCCGCCAGCTCCCAGGCGCGGATGAGCGCGGGGACATTGTCATGACCACCCGCGCTGTGGAATTTCCTCAGGGCGACCTTGCTGTAAAGGTCCGCGGTGCCCTTTTGGAGCGGTATTACTTCCTCGCAGCCGTCCCTGGCCAGGAGCAGCGCAAAATCAATGTCCGAAGGCAGGCGGGTGAGCGCCGCGCTAATAGCCTGATAGAACACCGCCATCCCCTGAGTGCCGTCAACCACCAAGACCACTCGATCCGGCCGGGCTGCCGGCTTCTCGACGATGGACTGGCGAATGACCTTCCCCTGGTCCTCACGCGTGTCTTTGGTCCAGGCTTGGCTAACTTCCGCCGGACGCCGGGCGCGCACTGTGTTCACCGGGGCCGCCAGGTCGGCATCCTGAATCTGGCCGCGCAGAACATGGACGCCGGGCTTGCCTGGCTCGGTCTTGAGTTTGCCACCGGCGGTTTCAATCGGCTGGCTGGATTCCACCCAGAGCGAGTGTTGGAACTGGTCGGGGAGGGTGAAGTTGCGTTCGGCGAAACAGGGCCAGCGCAGGCAACCGGTGTCGGCGGCCGTCAGCGCCAAAGGCGCCGTGATGCCCAGCCGCAGCTTCATCTTGCCCCCGTCCGGCGGGACGGGGAAACACTGGATCAGCACGCGGTCGGGGCCGCAGGTGGTGACCAGCACCGGATCGCGCTTCTTCTGGACGACCTCTTTGTAGGCGGTCTTGACCTGGCTGCGGCCGCCGAAGGCGGCTTCCCGTTCTTCGCCATCAATCCAGAGGGTGAGGCGGGAGACGACGGCGCCTGGCGGCAGGGTGATCTGGGCGCGCGCCTCGCGCTGCAGGCGGGAATCGTTCTTGAACTCGAGGGTCCATTCCAGGTAGGCCAGCGCGGCTTCGGGATAGACGACGCCGTCCTGGCGCGACGTCACCAGCGAGAGTCCCCGGACGCGCCCGGCCACCGCATCGCCGCCCTGATCATCGTCCCAGGTGAACTCCTCTTCGATCAGGTTCCAGCGGGCGCGACCGGCATACAGTTTGGGCGGCGGAACGGAGTTGAACGGATGGCCATTGACCCGATAGTAGATGGCCCTGGCCGCTTCCGGGCTGATCTGTCTTGCCCCAGGAATACATCTGGCGCCCGCGTCCGGCGCGGCCGTAACAGGCGCGCAGCAGTTCTTCATTCTGACCCCAGTCGCGCAGCCAGCGGATGCCGCGCAGGCTCTCCTGGGGTGAATCCGAGGCGGCCATTTGGAGGCCGGCCTTGGTGACAATCATCGGCAGCGTAAAGACGGCCAGGGTCGCCACGCCCAACGCGAGGCCCGGCCACAACCCCGGAACGCGTGTTTCCTGGTCACCGGCGCAGCGCAGGCGGCGCCGCAGCACCAGGGCGGAAACCAGTGAGAACAGCGGAGCCAGGGGCACCAGTCCAAACCCGTAAGCCACTATCCCGATCACCGCAAAAGGCGTGACCGGCAGGAAGAGCAAGGCATAGACCAACCCGATGCCGATCGCAAACCCATTGGCCCAGCCGAGCCCGGTTCGCCAGCGGCGATCGCCCCGGTACACGGCGATCCAGACCGCCAAATTCACCAGCGGCACCAGCGTCACCAGCACCACATGCCCCACGGTCGGGATGGGATCGAACAGCACGCCAGCGCAGGCGCCGCTCAGAAACTCGAACACGACGGTTCCGATCGGGAGTATGACACCCAGGAGCAGCAGCACCCCGGCCCCTATCTTCCGGCGCACACCGCCTTTCGCGCGGCTGGACGGAGGCCGGGGAAGCGGGCGGCGCATTGTCCGCCGCGGCCGGGGCTTCCGGCGCGCCGATCTGCGCCAGGATTTGCGCCACGTCTTGCTCGGTGACAATTGCCAGCTTCCGGGCGGCGACTTCCTCAGCAACATGGCGCCGCAAGTCCTCCGTCACCTCGTTTACATCCGCCCCGGAAGCCACCACAGACTGGCGCATCCGCGCCAGGTACTCTTCCAGCTTCGCTTTGGCGGATTCGGTCCATTGGCTCATGTCATGCTCCTTTCCTGCAGTTTGCGCGTGCCCTGGTTCAGGTTCTCCAGGTATTCGTTCATCGCTTTCATGATCCCGCGGCCCGCTCGGGTCAGGGCGTAGTATTTTCGCGCGGGCCCCTCGGACGATTCCTCCAGGCGCGCGCTGATCAACCCTTGCACGCGCAGACGCGACAGCAGGGGATACAAGGTTCCCTCGGTGACACCCAGGCCGGGGATGGCGACCAGCGTCTTCACCAGCTCGTACCCATAGCGCTCCTTCTCGGCCAGGGCGTTAAGGATGCACAACTCGAGCACGCCTTTGCGCACCTGCACCGTCCAGTTGTCGAAGAAGTCGTTCACCGCGGCGCTCTACCGTTCGGTCGGCGGGACCGGCTTGAGGCATTCTCCCCAATGCGTCACGAAGAACATCTTCTCGTTGGGCAGGAACGTATCGGCCTTCCCGACGAGGGGCCGGAGAGCGGTCGTCATCTGCAGCACGACCAGCACAAAGATGATGATCCAGATGTTCAGGCCCGCCTGGGACCGGGCTTGCGCGTGGGAGAAGCCGGCTTGGAGGAAACGCAATCCGAAGAAGGTCGAGATCAGCCAAAAGACCAGGTGAAGCGCGCCCATCCAGGCGACGGATTGAGTTGATTGCGAGAACAGCCAGGCCACGGGCGCAAAGCCGATCAGCAGGAGGGTCATCAGCATCAGCAAGCCGGCCACCAGCCCGCAAATTTCCGCCAGCCGCGCCTGGGACCCGCTCAGGCAGGTGAAGATGTAGAGGCTGGGCAGGCAGATCAGGGCGGAAATCATCAGCCCGGCGGCGATCTTCACCGGCGCCGCCCAAAGCTGCGGGCCCATGGAGAACGTGCCGACCACCACCCCATAAACCAGGCTGCACAACAGGGCGACCAATAGCATCCCGGCCAGAAGCGGCCTGGAACGCGGCTGGCGCAACTGGAAGAGCACACGACGCGGCTGCCGGAGAATGGCTTCGACCGCGGCGATAGCAGTGGCGATGGGCTCACGCTCTTCGGGAGTTGCCCCGGGCGGCAGCAGGCCGGGCGCAACAGGGACAGGGGGGATTTGCGGCGGAACGGACGATGGCGGCGGATTTGTCGTATTCATTTGGTGACTGGTGATGGGGGACTGGTGATTGTGGTTAATCAACGTTTACAAGGTGCAGCAGAGAGCGGAAGACGGTTTCGTAGAAGTTGCCGCGAAAGGCCTCCGTGCGCAGGAATTCCACCGGCAAGCTCGGCGAGCCGATGAACGGGCGCAGGATCCAGCAAAGCTGGCTGCCGAGAAAGAGGTTGACCGCCAGCCAGGCCATCAGAACCCGGCGGGCGATGGCGGGATTGCCGCTCAGCTCACGCAAGGAGTTGGACCAGCCTTATGTTCCCGGCAATCCCGGCAAACGCGATGATGGCCACGTGTGTGACTTGAATGAAGCGGTAGGTTCCAATGGACTGAGCGGGGTTGGGGGTCATCGGCGGCGCGTTCCAGACCATGAACGCGACCAGCGGACTGAAGGCGCCGAGGATCGCCGCGACAATCGTGAAGCTCATCAAGATGGTCAGGAAGGATTGGCGCAAGCTGATGTTGAGTCCCAGCAGCGGCGCCAGCATGGCGTTGAGCAGAGCGTTGCCGGCGGCGGTCAGCAGGATGATGAGCGGGAATTTGATGGCGACAAACAGCGCCGCCAGGGGAGCGCGCCACCAGCCCATTGCCGCGCCGTAAAGCCCCGCCCCTGTGAAAATCACCCCCACGCAGAGAGCCAGCCGACCGGCATGCCAGCTCTCACTCCATCCGCGCAGCAACTGAGGGTCCCCGCGCAGGAGCACGCCGAGTTGCCGCGCGTCCAGGCTGGGGCGTCTGCCGGGGTCGGGCACATTGCAAAACCGCTGATTCATAAACTGCAGTGCACAGCGCCGGTTCGCGGCAACGCCGGTCAGCCAGTTCGAACGATGCGCACAACACCACCTCCAACGAGTGCCCCCATAAGCGCGACCGCCGCCGTCAGGAGCACCGGAATGAGTTCCGGCCTCCCTAGCTCATTCGGGGCCGTAAGCGCGAATAGAAGGTAACAGCCCCCGCCCCAAAGGGCCGTGGACAGGAACGTCGCTGCCACCGATGCCACCCAGAAACGACGCCAGATGGTGTTTGCGACAACACCCGTGATGCCGCCTAGCGCCAACACGATTGCCGGACCAGCCAAGTCAACCATAACATGTCCTTTGCTCTGCTCATTAACCGACCGTATTCCCGTTCACTACTATGCATAACATAGTATCTGGCCGGACCTAGAGCAAGCGCTTTCTTGAACTTTTTTGCTCGGCTCCGCGGGGGCGGCAACCCGGCTGGGTAGCGGGCTCACACAGCCTGTTACGTGGAAACAGGGTGAGTCTGCTGATTACCCCTCACCCGCCCTGAAGGGCACCCTCTCCCCCTCGGCTGAGCATTACCCACATCTTCCGCCCCGCGCGCGCCGAATCCCGTCGGGATTGGCCGAAACTGCACGCCACGATGCGGGTAATGCTCAGCCCTCCGAGGGGGAGAGGGATGGGGTGGGCGGCGGGCAGGAGTTCTGAGGCTGCCGCCGGGCTTTCGTCACTTCACCACCAGCGGCAGGCTCTGGCTGTGGCTGTTGAACTCCGGCGCATACATGCACTGGATCTGGGCGACGCCGGTCTGGTATTCGCCGCGAAGCTGGACGCGGGTGGAATACTCGAAGACGTAGGTGCCCTTGGGCAGGTAATCAATGAAGAAATGGCTCGCTACGTCGCGGGTGCTCTCGTAGTAAGCCAGGCCGTCCTGATACTTGTAGCGCGAGAGGACGTTCACCGGCTCGGTGCCGCTGCCGCGCTGGTCCTTGAGGTGCACGTACTCCATGTCGCGGTCCACGCGTAGTTCGATGCGCACCACGAGTTCGTCCCCGACGTTGAGAGGACCTTTCACCGCCTCCAGCACCGGGCCTTTAGCAGTGTTGACCTTGGTGTAGAGGGCTTTCTTGAGCTTTAGCGGCGTGCCTTCATAGGGCGTGACCTTGCTCATGTCTTCGAGGTATTGCCAGTTGACGCTGCCCCAGGCGACGCCCTGGCATCAACCTTCTTAACGGTGATGTCGCCCAGCTTGGGTTTGATGTCAGCCGCCGCAAACCGGTACTCGTAGAACCCCGTGCCCGCTTCCGGCTGACTTCGGGTCTCGGGTTTCGGACTTCGGACTTCGGACTTCGGACTTTGTGCCGCCCCGGGCGTCACATCCACCCCATCCAACTTCACCTGCACCAGGGCCTCGCTCGACAGGATGTCCTTGCCGCGCAGCAGCAGGGCATAGACGGCATCGGCGGTGGCTTTGGTGGTCTTCCAATCCTGGGTCTGCTTCTGCTTGAGCAGCCACACGCGGCAATCCTCGACCGCGGGCAGGTCGCCCATCACCTGGTCGAATGCCTCGATCATCAGCGCCTGGGTTTCGATCGGCGCCCGATACCACCACCAGCTTAGCTCGGTGTCGCGCCAGAACATGCCCATCTCCTCGTTCGACACGCTCCGCTCCTTGATGGACTTCATGATGTCCCGAGGGCGTTGAATCGTTAAGACCGAGCAAGAGCGTTAAAGCGGTGGAGGGCAATCGCCAGGTGGCCCTGGGTCTGGCGGCAATCGGTCTTGAGCCAGAACTTGCGGGCCTGCTGCAGGAAGAAGTCAATCGCGGCCTTGTGCTGCGGTGCAATCTTCATGTCCTTGAGGAAGAAGCTGCGGCCATAGAGATAGAGCGCGTCGGTCGAACTGGGCACATATTTCTCCGGCTCGGGCCACTTCTGGATCCGCTCGTATTGCTCAGTCATCCAGGCATCGAGCCGCTGGAGCGAGCGGATGGCGGGGGCGACGTTGATATCAACCCCCAGGTGCCGCAGCCGGCCAAAACCGGTGGTGATGTAGAGCGTGATGTAGTCATTGCCGCGCCCGCCGGGGAACCAGGGCCAGGCGCCGTCGCCCAGTTGCAGCTCGGTCAGCTTGCGCAGCGTGGCCTCGGTCTCGTAGTTGAGGCGGTTATCGTCGAAGAGGATGCCGACGTTCTTGCGCGCCTGGCTTTCGTTGTCGGCCTGCCGCAGCCAGGGGGTTTCCTCGATCATCACGGCCTTGAGGTCCTGGTTCTTCTGGAGCGGGCTTTCCAGCGCGGGCGTGTTCTTCCACTGGTCGAAGATGCGCCGGATCTTCGGGTCGCTGTTGGCGATGGTGCGCGCGAGGGCGTTGGCATAGAGCCGGTTGAAGGTCTGCTCGGTGCACTCGTAGGGATATTCCATCAGGTAAGGCAGCGCCAGGACCGCATACCAGGCCGGGTTGGACACCATCTGCACGACCAGGCTCTCGGTTCTGGAGCGTCTTCGAGCTGCCCGACTTGAGCAGCTTGGTGAACTCGAACTTCTTCGTGGCCGGGCCGCGAATCGGCAGCGGCAGCGATTCGGTGACGAGGATGCGGCTGGAAAGCACCGGCAGATAGCCTTCCTCGCCGTCCGAAACGTTGGCCGCCGCGCCGACGGCCTTGTAAGTGAGGAAGCCGCAGCCGTCCGGCACATGGATGCGCCATGCGCAACTGCGCGATTCCTTGGCCGGGATGTCGAAGTCCTGCTCGGGCTTGGTGTTTCCCAGCAGCTTGTCCGCGGGCTGATTGCTGAGCGCCTCGGTAAAGGTAAGCCGCACCTTGCCGCGCAAAGGTTTGTCGGTCTGGTTGGACACCTTGACCGTGAACTCGACCGTGTCGCCCTCGCGCAGGAACCGGGGCGGGTTGGGCTGGACCATGAGGTCCTTGGCAGTGACCGCGTGATCTTCGAGCAGGCCGCTGCGCACCGACCGGTCGTGTGCAAAGCCCAGGAACCGCCACTTGGTCAGCGCCTCCGGCATCGTGAAGGTCATCCGCACCACGCCGTTGGAGTCCGAGGTCAACTGCGGGAAGAAGAACGCCGTCTCGTTCAGGTTCTTGCGGGCGGCGACCTGGCTCAGGTCGGGCTTCGATCCTGCGGGCTGTTTGGGGGCGACCGCCCCCCCGCCAGCTTCCATCTTATCGAGGGCTAGCCCTGAGGCGTTTTGAGCCACCCCTGCTTTCATCTCGAAAGCGGCATCAGCCAATGCTGGTGCTGGCGCTGCCATTCGAGTTCCTAGCATCGGCGCCGCAGCCTCCACTGGGCGACTACTAAGCTCCGTCACGCCGACGCCCTTTGCCAGCCCATAGCGTCTGCTGAAGTAGCCATAACCCCACAAATTTACCGTCAGGTCTGGCGGGAAGGAGCGATAGGTGATCTCGACATGCTGGTAGGGCCGGTCCCAACTGCCGTAAACCTGACGGAAGCCCATCGGCAGGTTCGCGAACTGCGACTGGAGAGTGGAGTAGTCCTCGCGGAACACGGAGAACCGGTCGGGCCAAGCCAGCGGCGCAAACGCATCCAGCGACTCGTCATAAAGCGCCGCCACCAATTCAGCCACCGCCTTCTCCGCACTTCGGACTTCGGACTTCGGACTTCGGACTTCCAACGTCCACGTCTCCTTCTGGCCGGGCTGCAACTTGGAGACGAAGTGCTCCCACTTCAGCTCGAGGTCCTTGTTTTGCCACGGCACGCTGACCTTGCGCGATTGGAGGTAAGCACGGTTTTCGCGCACGTAGGTGACGTGCACGAAGAACCCGCCGCGCATCGCCTCGGTTACGGCCAGCTTGATCTGTTGCTGCGTTTGACCGGCCTTGGTCCAATAGCGCTGGACCATTTCGTGCCGGTGCTCGACCTCGATGAACGCGCGCCCGGTTTCGTAGCCCGTCCCCCAGAGCGCCAGGAATTCCTGGCCCGGTTGCGCTTCCCAATCCGGCGCGGCCAGCAAATGCGGAATCCGGATGGCCAGCTTCGTGGCCTCGGGTTGCAGGACCTGCACAGGGAGCCTGCCGGTGACTTTCTTGCCGAACCGATCTTGCGTCTCCAGCACGGCGCGGTAGGCGCCGGCGGCGAGCTTGAAGGAGAGCTTCGCCACACCGTTCGTGTCGGTGGTGAAACCCTTCTCTGCCACCACCTTGCCCAAGGGCCAGTTGTTCGGGTTGGACAAGTCCTTGCTCGGTGTGTCCTCGCCCTCCGCGCGACCGCCGAATTTCCCACGGCCCCGCCACGGTTCGTGACCGGCCAGCGGTGGCCGCTGCACCTTGTCTGGCGCCTGCAGCTCATAAACCTTCAGGATGCCCTCCGCCACCTGCGGTTCGCCGTCCAGGGTCTTGGTCTCCAGCTTCAGCTCGACCGGCTTGCCGTCGGTCTGCCAATCATCGGCGCTGATCATCGCCTCAAGGGCGGTGTAGCCGACGCGGATGGCGCGGTCAGCGGAGCGAGTCTCGCCTGCGCTGTCGGTCACGTCGGCGTTGATCTGAAAGACAAAGGTCGGCTCGTCCTTCTCCGGCACCTTCGGGTCCGGCTTGGCGGCGAACTCGATCTTGAACGAGCCGTCGGTGCCGGTCTTGGCCGTGCCGTGGGCGATTTCCTGGCTCTGGCTCTGAGGCCAGCCGCCGCGCCACCAACCCCACCACCACGGCATTCGCACCTCGCGCACGACGCGGTATTTGACCGCCGCGCCGTCCACGGCGGCGCCGGTGTAGTTCATCGCATGGCCGGTGAGGCTGACCTTCTCGTTGAGCTTGGCCGCCGTCTTCGGGGCATCGAGCGTCACCTCGAACTTCGGCCGCTTGTATTCCTCAACCCGGATTTGGGCCACGCCCTGCGCCCGCCCCTCCGCCTGGAGGGACATCTGGCCCATGAGCCGGTCCCGTGGGGCGGTGAAGCTGCCGGCGAACGAGCCGTAGTCGTTGGCGCGCTGTTTCTGCCGCGCCACCTCTTTGCCGTTGACGTCCCTGAACACGACGGTCAACTGCTCGCCCTTGAGCACCTCGTAGTTGTCCTTGGTTTGGTCCACCCAAAGGCAAATGCCCTTGTATTGGATGGTCTGGCCGGGCCGGTAGATGGCGCGGTCGGTGAAGAAGACGGTCTGGGCATCCGGGCGGCGGGCTTCCTGATGTTGCCAGTCGTAGGTCCAGAGGTCACCCGCTGTGGCCAGCTCCTGACCGTTGTGGCGAGCCCGAAACAGGTAGCCCCGGTTTTGCGACGGCGGGAGGGAAAAGAACCCGTTGTCATCGGTGGACAGGGTCGGATCAGCGATGCGATTGCCCTGGTTGTCGAGGTGCCAGACGGACACTTCGGCGCCGGTGACCGGCTGGCCGGAGCCGGCTTCGAGGACGAAGCCTTCGATCCGGCCCGTGCGCGTTCGGGTTACGAGCGCCAGGTTGCTCACCCACACGTCGGTCAGGGAAATGATGTTGTTCGCTTCCCCGAACTTCGGGTCATGGCTGGCGGCGATGAAATAGAAGCCCGGCTTGAGGCTGTCGGGCGCCGGGGTCTCGAATGTCTTCTCCTGGTAGTCAGTGGTCGGCGGCAGCTTCGCCGACCATTCCAGCGCAGGTTTGCGGGTAAGAATCTCGCGGCGTTCCTGGTCGCTCAAGTTCTCGGGCCGGTTATGGCGCTTTTCCAGGAACATCTCCCAGTCCACCGGAATGGCGCGGAAATACACCGCTTCGACGTTGCGGTAGCGGACGGTGATAGGGTGCCTCGCGGGCAGGCGGGACGCCTGCCCGCTCTCAGCATTCCACACCCGCTCGGTGGTGATACTGGCCGATTTGGCCTCGATCTCGGTGACGAGGTTGCGGCAGAGCTTGCCGCCGGGGGATTGCGGGAATGTCTCCGCCCCCTGCAGCGCGAGCTTGCGGGCCGCGACCAAGTCGCCTTGCTGCTGGAGCACCCGCGCCCATCGCTCGCGAGCCAGCGCCGACAACTCGTGATCGGCCCACTTGTCCAGGAATGCCTTCAGCGCCACCTTGTAGCGGTCGTTCTTGCTTTCGCCGAACGCCGTGTTCCAGGCGTAGGCAAGCCGGGCCAGATCCACGTCGAGAAAGGCTGTCGGATCACTGTCCTTTTCGTGAAACGCCATCAGCGCCCCGTGGAGCGTCAGGGCCTTGATGATCGGCGAATCCGGAAACTGCTTGGTCGGGAACGTCCGCCACCAGGCCAGAAACTTGTCGCTCGAATCCAGAGCCGGGCTGTCCGCCGACAGCTCGAAGGCGTCTTCGGGCTTAGCGGCCGCTTGCTCGCCGGAGGTGTAGAATTGGAGCGCCTGGTGGGCGATGAAATCGTAGAGCGTGGGCCGGTAGCTGTCCGGCATGGTCCCCTTTTTCAGCAGGTCATCCCAGGCGCCGATAGGGGTGGCCTTGAGAATCTTCTCCGCCGCAAGGGCCTTCTGAAACTGCTTGTCAATCTCGGCAAAGAGGCGTGGCAGGTCCCACGTGGTAAAGTCCTTGCCCGGCTGCGCGGCGGTGGCGGTGCGCTGCATGAAGCGCCACCGGTTCTGCTGGAAGTACTGCCAATACCATTCGGCCAGCAGCGTATCCAGCAGCGGCACCATCTCCTTCGGCGCCTTCGCAATCTCGGCTTCCAGGCGCGTGATCTTCTCTTCCGGCTTGTTGCCCTGGATGTTGCCTTCCAGCGCAATCTTCTGCCCGATGGCCTTCACCGCCTCGGCATAGGCCTTGTCTTTGAGCGCGCCCTGGATGATCGGTTCGAGGTTGGTGATGGCGGTCTTGGGCAGGCCCTTCTTGATGGCCTCCTCGACCTGTTTCCATTGCGCGTCGCGCGGGCCGGCGATGGTGTTTGAGGCAAATAGGTTCACAACAAGGAAGGCAACCGCCAAAAGCGTTCGGTTCATATCATGTCCAGTTTCAAGCTGACTTTCCTTTCATTAGACGGCAACAGATGGTTTGTGCTCCGGGAAAGGCTTTGGCAAGCTGTTTCGGCGGTCGGAATGTGCGCCACGCCAAGGATTTGCCGAGACACCTCCGCGCTCAGGGCCTCTCACCTTTAGGCCGCTGCCGCATTTCGCCCACCTTCAGGCGAACGAAACTGATGTGGCCGCGCAAGCCGTAGAACTGATCGGCAAAAAAGGCCGGCACTTTCATCCGGTTGACGGCCTTCTCGATCTCGTCCAGCCGCTTGAGCAGTTGCTCCCGCTTCCCGGGGTCCGCTTCTCCGAACAGCTCCCTTTCCAACGACAGCAACGCCCGATACCACCGGTACATGCGCGACCGAATACGCCAGCGATAGAAAGTGGGAATGCTGCGCAAGAGCGGAATCAGCACCACAATGGTCGGCACAAAAACGACTACAATCCGGCTGGTCAAACTGGCCAGCCAGAAAGGAAGATAACGATAGAAGAACCCCTTGCCCGATTTGTAGAAACGGGCGGCGTCGGCGCTGAGGCGGATGTCGTGTTCGAGCGGGGCGGGAAATTCCCCTTTCTGCTGAAGCAGAGTGGCTTTGCCGTGCACCTCGCGCGCCGCCCCGAGCAGCAGATCGGATAGCGCCGGATGCAGATTCTTGCGCGCAATCAGCTCCACGGTCGGACCGACCAGAGAGACGTCCTGGGGCGGGATGTTCAATCCGAAATCAATGGACCCCTGCGGAAATGTGATTACCCCCAGGTAGCTGAACCGCCGGGCGTAAGCGGCCGCCTGCCGGAAGTTCAACAGGTGAATGTCCGGCGCACGCATCAGCTCGCGTATGACCGCCAGCGAAGCGTCCTCCCCCATCAGGAACACGGCATCGACGGTTCCGCCGAGCAGGGCCTTGGACGCGCGCTTTGGCTCCCAATCCAGCAGCGTGTTTGTGCCGCCGGGTTTAATGCCGTTCGCGCCGAGCAGAGTCAGCGCCAGGGAGCGTGTGCCGCTGCCCACCGGCCCGATGGCGATTCGTTTCCCGGTCAAACCGGACAGGAATTCCGCCGGCGCGCCGCGGTAAAAGACCAGCAGCGGCTGATGGGAAATGCTCCCGAGGGAGACCAGCTTGTCGCTCGCTCCATTGGTCATGCCACCCTGGACGAAGCCCACGTCCACCCGAAACGAAGGATCACATAGCCGATCGAGATTCTCCAGCGAGCCCTGGGAAGTTAGGACGTTCAATTTCACGCCGTAGCGGTCCAAAATGCGGGCATATCGGACGGCGTTCGTGTGAAAGATGCTGCCTTCCGGACCGCTCGTGATGGTAATTGTGCCGGGCGGAGCTGACTGAACAAAGAGAACCACCGCGCCGGCCACTACGAGAACGGCAAAGAGAATCGCCGCGATGGTGATGCCGCGGCTGACGCCGAATATCTCCATAATCATCGTCAGCCGGCTCGGTTTGGGGATGGGAACGCCCCCGTCAGCCGTTGGACCAGGCAAATCGGTCAATTCCTTTTCCTTGCTCATCGACTGGCAACGTAGGCTCCGAGACCCACTGCAACAAGGTGAAAATCCTCCCCGAACAAGCCTTGCCTCCGGGTTCGACCAGCCCGGCTGACTCCCACGGATGCCAGACCGAAGCACTGCCCTAACCGGCTGTGCGTGGCCACCAACCGAACGCTCAGACGTCTTCGTGGCCTTTGAAGAACTGCCGCATCGCCAGCTTCCGAGCGGATTCAATGGAGTCCGACAACCGCCGTCGCTCACGCGAGGACATCGGAGTAAAGGCGCGTCCTAAGGCGACGTTGCGCTCGATATGCTCCAGTTGCGGCATGCCGACGCTCGCCAAAGTGACCAGCAGGGACAGGGCGTAAGCCAGCAGTTTCTCCACCGGTGCGGCCCCGAGTAGTTGCTCCTGGCCGAACACCTTCATGGCGATCACACCCATGCGCTTGCGCGTGGCCACCGGCAGGGCCAGCCGCTCGAAGCTGCCGTCTCCCATCGGCGTCGCCTTGAACCCGCCCGGCGCGTCGGCCATGCGGGCTAACCCGGCGTTGAGCGCCATCTGCGTGCAGTCGAAGTCGTGCCGCTCCAGGGCGGTTTGCAGCGCTGCCGGATCAGCGTGGCAGGTGATGCCGATAGCGCGAGTGATCTTCTGCTCGCGGGCCTCGTAGAGCGCCTCCAGCACACCGCCGCGCGCTTCGATGGCTGCCAGGTCCTGGGCGTTCTTCAACTGGTGGATGTGCAGGACTTCGAGATGATCCGTGCGGAGGCGTTTCAGGCTGAGTTCGATCTGGCGCCGGGCCTGGTCGGCGGTGCGCGCCGGGATCTTGGTCGCCAGCGTGACTTCCTTGCGCCGGGTCGCCATCACCCGCCCAATGCGCTCCTCGCTCAGCCCGTCGCCATAGTCATGCGCGGTGTCGAGGTAGGTAATGCCGAGATCAATCGCGCGGTTGAGCGCCTCGACGGCCTTGTCCTCGTCCTTATACATGAGAAACCGGCTGCCGGAGCCAAAGCCCAGGATCGGCACTTTGAGACCGGTCCGGCCGAGCGGGCGGGTGGGCAGTTTACCCGACGGAAGCGCGCCCAGCGCCGGGATGGCCACCAAGCCCGCCGCGATGGCTTCGAGGAATTGCCGGCGATTCATGCGTGCGGGCTAACATGCTCCATCAGGCCTTCCGCCACAAGGGTCTCATTCGGGCGAGCGTCCCCGCGAGCCCAAACTTCCTGGCTCATCCCCGAAAGTCAGGGGCTCCCGGGCCTGCTGAGGGTGACGACGAGGATTCCCGAGCGAAACAACACGGCCTGGTTTTGATTCGGCACCCAATCCTTCGCTTGCCTTTGGAGCACATAAGGAGCAGCCGCCGAATCCCGCGCCGGCCACCAGCCGCGGCCGATGTAGAAATAGCACTTGTCGTCTGGGTTCATTCCGAAAGTCACTCACCTGCCCGGGCTGGATGGACTGTTCATCCATCCAACGAAACAGACTTTGCCAATCCTGGTTAGGCGGTGCCTGGAAGCGAATCGGTGCAATGCTCAAGAGAACCAGCAGCAGGGCTGCTGCCGATGCCAGCCACCGAAATCCCCCCCGGTACCATTGCCCCAGCCCCCGCCACGGCAACCGACAAAGCCCGGCGGCCACCACCCAGGATAACATCGGGTAAACCAGCAATGCGTAATTCGGTTTCTTGTCCGGGAATAGACTGAGCAATCCCAGTCCATACACGGCCCACACTCCGCCCAGCGCGACCAGGTCGCGGGAGAGCCGCCGGCGGGGGCGATCCCTGCGCCACCGGTGCCAGATCGCGAAACCCAGGGCCGCGAGCCACGGCCAATACGTCGCACCGAGAATCTGGAGGTAATAGAGCGGCGGATTCGTGCTGATCCGACCCTGGGCGCGGTCCACGACCTCGTGCACCAGGTAGCGGTTCGTGAAGGCATCGCCGAACTCACACCACATGTAGAGATGCCAGGGGAACGCCGTCAGCGCCGCTACAGGGATCGTTCCGCCAAGCAGCAGCCAAATCCATTGCGCGCGCCCCAGCATCGCCAGCCAGATGGCCAGGACCGGGGTCACTGCCAATGCCACCAGCGGCTTGCATAGCAACGCCAGCCCGATCGGCACCCCCCCCAGCACCACGAGCCCCTTTCGCCCCGTCCTGGCACCTGTAATCACGAGGTACACCGCCGTCATGACGAAAAAGAGTTGCCAGAAATCCAGGGAGATCTCCCGGGTCCGCCGCCAGAACTCGTAGGTCAACGCCAGCACCATGCCACTGACCAGCGCTTCGGACCTGGACCCGAGCCTGCGAACCGTCAGCACGCTCAGAATCACCACCCCGAGGGCCGCAAGTATGCTGGGGACTCGTGCCACGGCAAGCTGCGCTCCAAAGGCCTTCAAGAACGCGCCATGAATCCAAAACGCCAGTGGGGGTTTGTTGAAGTAGGGAATTTCCGGATTCAAATACGGTTTGAACCAGTTGCCGCTTTCCCACATGTAAAGTCCCACCGCCGCGTAGCGGCCGGTATCCCGCCGGAAATCGCCCTGCCCCAGGTGTGGCACCGTCACCACTACCAATAGGAGGCACGGCAGCAGCAATAAACGAGACAACTTCCCACTATTCATGGATGAGATGGGTCAAGGGATAATGGATGGTCCGTCGCGCGGAAAGCGCAAAGGTGAACCCGGCGGGAAGGTTGTTTCGGATTGACTCGGCCTGCCTTTCGGCAATCGTTCCCGGGACAAGACCATCCGACACATGATAACTCTGCCCGACAAGTTTCTGGGTGCGATGATCGCCGTCCTGCCGCTGCCCGGGGCGCCGCGATACGCTGGCGATGACAAGAAGATCATCGCGCAAGCCCTGTCTGATTTGCAGCATTACGTCGAAGTCGGCGTGGACGCCATCGTGCTGGAGAACAGCCACGACCTGCCGTACATCAAGCCGCCGCTCCCGGCGCGCGCGATCCAGGTAATGAAGCGGGTGGCCACGGAAGTGCGCCGCCGCTTCGACGGGCCGATCGGCATCCAGGTGCTGGAAGCCGCCAACGAGACTGCGCTCGACATCGCGCACGAGGCCGCCCTCGATTTCCTGCGCGTCGAAGGGTATGTCTTCGCCCACGTCGGCGGGGCGGGGCTGATCGAAGGCTGCGCGGGCCGGCTCCTGCGCCAACGCAAAGCACTGGGCTGCGAGCACATCAAGGTCTTTGGCGACGTGAAGAAGAAGCATTGCTCGCACGCCCTGACCGGCGATCTGGACATTCTCGACGAGGTGAAACAGGCGGAGTTCTTCCTGGTTGACGGGGTAATCGTGACGGGCGCCCGCACGACCGAGCCGCCGGCGGTCGCGGAGTTGCGGCGGGTCAAAAAGCGCGCGCGCGTGCCGGTCCTCATCGGCTCCGGCATGACGCCAGAGAACATCGGGACTTACTTCCCGCTGGCCGACGGCTTCATCGTCGGCTCAACCTTCCGGCAGGGTGGCCGTTTCCTCGGTCCGCTCGAACCGAGGCGGCTGGAGGCGTTTATGCGGGTATTCCGGTCGCTGCGCAAACGAGTTGAGCGTTGAAGGTGATCGAGAGCCACGGCGCCCAGGGTTTGCGCGGGCGACGGACTGCGGGCGGTTCGGAGATCCCTCTACCCTTGCGGATGCAGCAGGCGAATGAGCGCCGCACCGACCCGAGCGAATCCCTGCGGAGAGAGGGCACCGAGCTTTCGTTCCAGGCGCGGCAGGGAAACGGGCTGGATTTGCTGCAAGTGAAGCACGCCGGGCGCCAGGAACGGTTTTTTGGGATGGCCAATTCCCACCGGTTCCCGCGCACGGCGGTCGTGTGGGGCAGCACGACCATAAGGGCCAGTTCGTCATCAGCGGGGTAGTCGCTCAGGATGAGGCAAGGCCGCGCCTTGGCGGCCAGACCGGGGTCCACCCGTCGCACCTCACCGGGACTTGGTCCGGGCATCCTGGGCCTTCAGGGCATCGAGCATCGGGAAGCGCTCGTCCGCGCGCCGGTCGCAATCAGCCAGCTCTG
The DNA here is from genome assembly GCA_963822005.1 of uncultured Verrucomicrobiae bacterium. GTDB lineage: Bacteria > Verrucomicrobiota > Verrucomicrobiia > Limisphaerales > UBA8199 > PALSA-1440. The sequence continues at coordinate 164,732 of CAWGGD010000029.1, forward strand.
CGCATCGGCTTCGATCTCAAAAAGCCGGCGGGCAATCTCGCGCCGGTCGCGGTGGTCCAACCGGCGCAGCTCGGCCAGGATTTCCGTCTTGCTCATGGGCCAAGCTTACGCGGTCTCCACCACGACCGCGAGCCCTCCGACCACCAGACTGACGCACGGATTGCAATGCGCCCCGGAGGCAAGACACATCCCGGCTGCTTCATGGCGTCCAGACCGCCCGGTAGAAGCGCCGGAGCGTAGTTGGTAGCATCCGGATCGGTGAAGAACACCAGATTGGTGGGCGTGGTATTGGTGAATAGCGGCCACCAATCCGCCAGGTTCGTCGAGGCCTCGATCACCAGCGTGCCGGCCGGCGGCACGTTCTCCAGGCGCATTTGGAATGTGCCGTTAGTCAGGAGGAGATCGCCGCCGGTGTTCGCAAACCCCATAGGCGGCAGCGCATAGCTTGCCACCTGCTCGATCAGGCTCGAACTGCCGTTGTATTGGCCCGCCGTGGCGCGGCCCTGGGCGCGGATCATGCCGCTGAGCGGCAGGCCTAAACCGGTCCTGGCCCAGCCGCCGCTGATGCGCGCGCTGCTGCCCAATGCGGTCCAAGTAGAGCCCGCATCGGTGCTTAGCTCGAAAGCGACCTGTTCGACTTCCGGCGTGGTGCCGCCGCGCAGCCACTGGACCTGCGTGGCGTCAGGAACCGTGAGCGTCTGGGTGGCGGGGTCGTTCAACAGCCGGGCGATGCGGTTGCGCGTCGTGGCGCCCACGGTGGTGAACCCGCCGCCCAGCAGAATCTTGCCGTCGGCCTGCAGCGCCACGCTATAGACCGTGCTGTTCGGGTTCGGGGGGTTGAAGTCGGGGTCGAGCGTGCCGTCGGCATTGAGCCGGGCGATGCGGCTGCGCGCCGTCCCGCACACGTTGGTGAAGCTACCCCCCAGCAGAATCTTGCCGTCGGCCTGCACCGCCACGCTAGAGACAGAGTTGCTCGCGTTCGGGGTGAAGCCGGAGTCCGGCGTGCCGTCGGCATTGAGCCGGGCAATGCAGTTGTGCTGTATCCCGCCCACGGTAGAGAAGTTACCTCCCAGCAGAATCTTGCCGTCGGCCTGTAGCGCCACGCTATTGACGACGTTGTTCGCGTTCGGGTTGAAGCCGAGGTCGAGCGTGCCGTCGGCATTGACCCGGGCGATGCGGCTGCGCATCGCCCCGCCCACGTTGGTGAAGCTGCCCCCCAGCAGAATCTTCCCGTCGGCCTGCACCGCCACACTCCAGACGTTGCCGTTCGCGTTCGGGTTAAAGCCGGGGTCGAGCGTGCCGTTGGCATTGACCCGGGCAATGTTGTAGCGCGTCACCCCGCCCACGCTGATGAAGTTGCCTCCCAGCAGAATCTGCCCGTTGGTCTGCACCGCCACACTATAGACGAAGTTGTTCACGTTCGGGTTGAAGCCGGAGTCCAGCGTGCCGTTGGCATTGACCCGGGCAATCCGGTTGCGCGCCGTCCCGCCCACGGTGTTAAAGTAGCCTCCCAGCAGGATCTTGCCGTCGGCCTGCATTGCCACGCTATAGACAGAGTCGTCGGCGTTCGGGTTGAAGCCGGGGTCGAGCGTGCCGTCGGCATTGAGCCGGGCGATGCGGTTGCGCCCCGTCCCGCCCACGGTGGTGAAGCTGCCCCCCAGCAGAATCTTCCCATCCGCTTGCACCGCCACGCCATAGACGAAGTTGTTCGCGTTCGGGTTGAAGCCGTTGTCCATCCTCGTCCCCGTGCCGGACAGGGTAATGTCGAAGGGCGATTCGTCGGGATCGTTGCTGGCGATCTGAAGCGTGGCGCTCCGCAGGTCATCGCCCGTGGGGCGAAAGGCCACCGTGAAGCTCGTCCTGCCGCCCGGCGCCACCGTGGCGGCCAGGCCGCTGGTGTCCAGCACGTAGTCTGCCGCCGCGCTGCCGCTCAGCGTCACGGCCTCCAGCGTGAGATGCCCAGGCCCGGTGTTGGTGACGGTGAAGGTCAGCGTCGGGCCGGTCTGGCCAATCTGGTTGGTGCCAAAGGACACCGTGCTGACCCCATCCACCAGGTTGGTCCCGCCCACCAGCACGCCAATGTCCGGCGGGGGCAGGACCACGGTGAGCGTCGCGACGACGCTGGTGACACTGCCGGCGCTGTTGGTGACCACGACATCATACAGGCCGCCGTGGGCCAACTGAGCATTGATGATGGTGCAACTGGCGCTGCTGGCGCCGCTGAGGTTCGTCCCGTTGAACCGCCACTGGTAGCTCAGAGGTTCGGTGCCGGTCGCGCCGACGCTGAAGGTGGCGTCCTGGCCGGCGAGGATGGTCTGATTGGTTGGCTGAGTGACGATGGCCGGCGGCCCATAGTTGGCCACCTGTTCAATCAGGCTCGAGCTGCCGTTGTACTGGCCCGCTGTGGCGCGGCCCTGGGCGCGGATCGTGCCGCTGGACGGCAGGCTCAGGCCGGTCCTGGCCCAGCCGCCGGTAGTGCGCGCGCCGCTGCCCAGCGCCGTCCAGGTGGAACCGCCATCGCTGCTCAAATCGAACGTGACCTGTTCGACTTCCGGAGCGGTCCCGCCGCGCAGCCATTGGACCTGCGTGGAGTCGGGAACCTGAGCGTCTGCGTGGCCGGTCCGTTCAGCAGCCGGGCGATGCGGTTGCGCGTCGTCCCGCCCACGGTGTTGAAGTAGCCTCCCAGCAGAATCTTGCCATCTGCCTGTACCGCCACGCTATAGACGGTGCCGCTCGCGTTGGGGTTGAAGCCGCTGTCGAGCGAGCCGTCGGCATTGAGCCGGGCAATGTAATTGCGCGCCGTCCCGCCCACGGTGGTGAACATGCCTCCCAGCAGAATCTTCCCGTCGGCCTGGACCGCCAGGCTATAGACGATGTCGTTCGCGTTCGGGTTGAAGCCGGGGTCGAGCGAGCCGTCGGCATTGAGCCGGGCGATGTAGTTGCGCGCCGTCCCGCCCACGCTGGTGAATTGGCCTGCCAGTAGAATCTTCCCGTCGGCCTGCACCGCCACGCTATAGACGGACGCAGTTCGCGTCCGGGTTGAAGCCGGGGTCGAGCGTGCCGTCGGCATTGAGCCGGGCGATGCGGTCTGCGCGCCGTCCCGCCCACGTTGGTGAAGCCGCCTCCCAGCAGAATCTTGCCGTCGGCCTGCACCGCCACGCTATTGACTCCGGCGCTCGCGTCCGGGTTGAAGCCGGGGTCGAGCGTGCCGTCGGCATTGAGCCGGGCGATGTAGTTGCGCGCCGTCCCGCCCACGGTGTGAAGCTGCCTCCCAGCAGGATCTTCCCGTCGGCCTGCACCGCCACGCTATAGACAGTAGCTGTTCGCGTTCGGGTTGAAGCCGGGGTCGAGCGTGCCGTCGGCATTGAGCCGGGCAAGGTGGTTGCGCGGCGTCCCGCCCACGGTGGTGAAGTCGCCGCCCAGCAGAATCTTCCCGTCGGCCTGCACCGCCACGCTAGATACGCCGCTGCTCGCGTTCGGGTTGAAGCCAGAGTCGAGCGTGCCGTCGGCATTGAGCCGGGCGATGCGGTTGCGCGACGTCCCGCCCACGGTGGTGAAGTCACCCCCCAGCAGAATCTTCCCGTCGGCCTGCACTGCCACGCTATAGACAGAGTTGTTCGCGTTCGGGTTGAAACCGGGGTCCATCCTCGTGCCCGTGCCGGACAAGGTGATGTCGAAGGGCGATTCGTCGGCATCGTTGCTGGCGATCTGAAGCGTGGCGCTCCGCAGGCCGATCCCCTGTGGGGCGGAAGGCCACCGTGAAGCTCGTGCTGCCGCCCGGCGCCACCGTGGTGGCCAGGCCGCTGGTGTCCAGCACATAGTCTGCCGCCGCGCTGCCGCTGAGCGTCACGGCCCCCAGCGTGAGATGCCAGGCCCGGCGTTGGTGACGGTGAAGGTCAGCGTCGGGCCGGTCTGGCCAAACTGGTTGGTGCCAAAGGACACCGTGCTGACCCCGTCCACCAGGTTGGTCCCCGCCACCAGCACGCCAATGTCCGGCAGCAGCGCATAGCTCGCCACCTGCTCGATCAGGCTCGAGCTGCCGTTGTAACCCGCCGTGGCGCGGCCCCGGGCGCGGATCAAGCCGCTGGCGGCAGGCTCAAGCCGGTCCTGGCCCAGCCGCCGCTGATGCGCGCGCCGCTGCCCAGCGCCGTCCAGGTCGAGCCGCCATCGGTGCTCAACTCGAAGGTGACCTGCTCGACTTCCGGCGCGGTCCCGCCGCGCAGCCATTGCACCTGCGTGGCAGTCGGGAACACTGAGCGTCTGCGTGGCCGGTTCGTTCAGCAGCCGGGCGATGTGGTTGCGCGCCGTCCCGCCCACGGTGGTGAACCCGCCCCCCAGCAGAATCTTCCCGTCGGCCTGCACCGCCACGCTATAGACGTAGTCGTTCGCGTTCGGGTTGAAGCCGGGGTCGAGCGTGCCGTCGGCATTGAGCCGGGCGATGTAGTTGCGCGCCGTCCCGCCCACGGTGGTGAAGTCGCCCCCCAGCAGAATCTTCCCGTCGGCCTGCACCGCCACGCTATAGACGACGCTGTTCGCGTTCGGGTTGAAGCCGGTGTCGAGCGTGCCGTCGGCATTGAGCCGGGCGATGTAGTTGCGCGCCGTCCCGCCCACGGTGGTGAAGTCGCCCCCCAGCAGAATCTTGCCGTCGGCCTGCACCGCCACGCTATAGACATCGCCGTTCGCGTTCGGGTCGAAGCCGGTGTCGAGCGTGCCGTCGGCATTGAGCCGGGCGATGCGGTTGCGCGCCGTCCCGCCCACGGTGGTGAAGCTAGCCCCCCAGCAGAATCTTCCCGTCGGCCTGCACCGCCACGCTATAGACCGTAGCTGTTCGCGTTCGGGTTGAAGCCGGTGTCGAGCGTGCCGTCGGCATTGAGCCGGGCGATGTGGTTGCGCGCCGTCCCGCCCACGGTGGTGAAGTTGCCCCCCAGCAGAATCTTCCCGTCGGCCTGCACCGCCACGCTATAGACGTCGCCGTTCGCGTTCGGGTTGAAGCCGGTGTCGAGCGTGCCGTCGGCATTGAGCCGGGCGATGTGGTTGCGCGGCGTCCCGCCCACGGTGGTGAAGTCGCCCCCCAGCAGAATCTTCCCGTCCGCCTGCACCGCCACGCTATAGACGTACGCCGTTCGCGTTCGGGTTGAAGCCGGTGTCGAGCGTGCCGTCGGCATTGAGCCGGGCGATGTGGTTGCGCGCCGTCCCGCCCACGGTGGTGAAGTCGCCCCCCAGCAGAATCTTCCCGTCGGCCTGCACCGCCGCGCTATAGACGCTGTCGTTCGCGTTCGGGTTGAAGCCGGCGTCCACCCTCGTCCCCGTGCCGGACAGGGTGATGTCGAAGGGCGATTCATCGGGATCGTTGCTGGCGATCTGGAGCGTGGCGGTCCGCAAGCCGTCCGCCGTGGGGCGGAAGGCCACCGTGAAGGTCGTGCTGCCGCCCGGCGCCACCGTGGCGGCCAGGCCGTTGGTGTCCAGCACGTAGTCTCCCGCCGCGCTGCCGCTGAGCGTCACGGCCCCCAGCGTGAGAGTCGGCGCCCCCGGCGTTGGTGACGGTGAAGGTCAGCGTCGGGCCGGTCTGGCCAAACTGGTTGGTGCCAAAGGACACCGTGCTGACCCCGTCCACCAGGTTGGTCCCACCCACCAGCACGCCAATGTCCGGGGTGAGCACCGTCAGGGTGGCGACGCTGCTGATTACACCGCCGGCGCTATTGGTCACCACCACGGTGTAGCTGCCGGCGTTGGTCGTCTGCGCGTTGTTGAGCGTCAGCGACGAGCTGGTGGCACCGGACAGCGGGGCGGTGTTGAATCGCCATTGGTAGCTTAGCGGTGGCGTGCCGTTGGCTCCGACGCTGAACGTCGCACTCTGGCCCATCGTCACAGTCCGGTTCTGGGGTTGGCTGACGATCGTGGGCGGCTCGATCACCGTCAGCACCGCCACCGCACTGGTGATGGAACCGGCGCTATTGGTCACCACCACGGTGTAGCTGCCGGCGTTGGTGGTCTGCACGTCGTTGAGCGTCAGCGAGGAGCTGGTGGCGCCGGACAGCGGGGCGGTGTTGAAGCGCCATTGGTAGCTCAGCGGCGGCGTGCCGTTGGCTCCGACGCTGAACGTCGCACTCTGGCCCACTGCCACGGTCCGGTTCTGGGGTTGGCTGGCGATGGTGGGCGGCTCGATCACCGTCAGCACCGCCACCGCACTGGTGATGGAGCCGGTGCTATTGGCCACTACCACCGTGTAGCTGCCGGCGTTGGTGGTCTGCACGTTGTTGAGCGTCAGCGATGAGCTGGTGGCACCGGACAGCGGGGCGGTGTTGAAGCGCCATTGGTAGCTCCGGGGCGGCGTGCCGCAGGCGCCGACGCTGAACGTCGCACTTTGACCCACCGCCACGGTCTGGTTCTGGGGCTGGCTAGTGATCGTGGGCGGCACCGCGATGGTCGTGAGCACCACTTCGTTGCCGTTGCCGCCAACGTAGCTGATTCGAAACTTCGTGCAGTTCGCAACCAGGAAGTCCCCTTCGGAAAGTCCGGCGAAGGTGCCGCTGATCGGGCCCGCCTGGGCACGGTCCAAAATGATAAACTGGGAGCCCTCGGGCGGGTCGAAACCAGGCTGCACGCTAAGAGAGGCCCCGCCCAGTTGGCAGGTCCCTTGGACAACAAGCCAATCGTATGAATTCGTGTTCGCCAGCTCGACTTGGAACGTTGAGCCGGGACTAAAGACCAAATTGCCGCAGGTGAGCCAGCCCGGACTCGCACCCGGGGCCACGATGCCCCCGGTGCATGTCAGGTCTCCCACCCTCCCGCTACCGCCCAAGGTCGCCCCGGTCGCCACGCTAACGGCGCTTTGGGGCTGGTAGCCATCCACCAGCAGAGTGCCGCCTTGCACCTCGGTGGCACCGGTGTAGGTATTGCTGTCCTTGAGCGTGAGCGTGCCTGTTCCGACCTTCGTCAGGCCGCCTGTGCCGTTGATCTGGCCTCTGAAGGTGCTGGATTGCCCATTGCTCCCAACTATCAGACGGCCAGCTTGGAGCTTAACCTCGAGACTCGCGTCATCCCAATAGTACCAATCGCCCTCCAAAGAACCGATGGTCTCGCTGGCCACGCCGTTCAGGTCAAGACAAGCCAGTCCGTTGGTGCCATGTTGCCGGATTGTGACCGCGGCGTTGTCCTGGATCTGCTCGACTCCGGAGAGTTCGACGACTGCGCTGAACGGGTAGTACCACCACGCGTAGTCAATCACCAGATTCCCCGAGATCGCTGAGTTGGGGATGGTCTTGGCCAAACGCAGCTTCCCTATGTAAACGGTTGTGGATCCCGTGTAGGTATTTGCGGTGCCAGGACCGCCCGCCAGCACCAACGTGCCATAGCCCCATTTCTGCAGCCCACCGGACCCGGATATGGGGCCCTCCAGCGTCAGGGTCTGTCCAGTGGAATAGACGATCACCGTGATGATATTGGTCATGGAGAGGGGGGCATAAATAGTACTAGCCCCAGCGTAACTAACTACCAGGCTCGCCCTCAGCCCGATAGTGTTTCCACCCACTGTGTATGTTCCTTCAAAGGCAATATCGTCAAAAGTGGTTCCGCTGGCGTAATCATTCGTAACATTAGATCGCACGGGCGCCGCCGGGAACACCAGGGCGTCTCCGGTGCGGGCGCGGTCCCATTGGTCCAGTTTCCGGGCGTAGTCCAGTAGCTATTCACGGCGCCGCTCCAGACATGGGTATCGGCTCGGGCGCAATGCAGCCAGCCGATGGCCAGTCCGGCGAGACACAGCACGAGCACGCGAGCTCGCGACTGATAGGGAGGTCCATTTAATCTGCTGCAGGGTTCAGTGGAAGGTCTTTGCGAAGTATGGGTGTGGATCATAAGTCCTCCAATTCGGTCAGGTTTTGTCTTCATAGCAAACTTCAGTTGTGAAAGGCTGTTCTGTGCCCTTCATCTACTAGTGGCGATTTTTCGGGGCGGTTTGTGCCAAGGTTTTTCGGATTTCTTTCACCACGGATGGCAGATACGGCAGGGATTAGTTGAGGTTTGAGAGTTCAACTTCACTGGAAGGGGTTCACGGTTTGTGCAGGCGATAGAAGCGGTTGCCAATCGGCGGGGACTCGATGCGGTAGCAGGTTGCGCCGTTGGTTTGATAGGAGCACTCCGTCCAGATGCTTCCGGCAGTCACCAGGTTGGTCGTGGCCTGCAACTGCCAAGGGGTCTCGGACAACGGCCAGGAGACGGTGAGGGTTGAGAGTTGAGGGTTGAGGGTGATGGTCAGCCAGGGCGCGCCGGGGGTTTGGACGGCGGCAATAACCCCCCAAAAGCCGCCGTCCACTGTGAAGTTGCCCCCGCTCATCGTGCCGGCGTCCGGCTGGCCGATGGTGCCGGTGACGGAATAAACGCCGCCGGTGCTGGTGCCGCCGCCGCCGTCTATCGTGGACCAGTCAAGGGAGAATTGACCCAGAGCGGAAAAGCAGAAAGCAGAAAGCAGAAAGGACAAATAGAACAGCCAAAGTGGGACAGGTAGGGCACGGACTCCGTTCGGCGCCATGGGCGTGACGCACGTGCAGGCCGCGGGCTGCGGCGAGCCCGCCCGATCACCTGGGTCAAAGCGCACGTCGGCAGAAAGCGGCGGAGGACCGCCGCACTCCAAGACGCTCCGCGAATTCCATCCTCTATTCTCAACTCTCCATCCTCGTGTTTTCATCTTTGCACCTTTCGTTTGCCTGTCGCTGGATTTCGGCTGCCCCTCTGTAGGCAGGCTGCGCTGGTCCCTCGCTCAGCCTCGCCTACTCCGGGCAGGCTCCGCGCCTGCCGCTGTTCATGGCTGGACCTGGGGCCAGGACAACCCGGAACCCAACGTCGCTGTACCGCGCCCGACGGGTAGTTGCTGCCGCGGAACGCCGAGCGGCAATACCCGCCGTAGAGCCAACTGCCGCCGCGGTCCACGCGGAACGAGCCCGTTCCAGGTCCTTGCGGATCAGTCACGCTCCCGCCGGGGTAAGTGCCATACACAGTCTTGGCACCATTCCGCACACATTTCCATGCATATCCATCAGCCCCCACGGATTGGCCAGCTTTTGCTCCACCGGATGCGTCGTGCTGCCGCTGTTGGCTGAGTACCACGCGTAGTTGCCCAAGGCTGCGTAGCTCAAGTCATCGCCGTAACCGAAGCGCGTCGTCCTCGCCCCAGCCCGGCAGGCATACTCCCATTCCGCCTCCGTCGGCAGGCGATAACCCCAGTTGCTCGGAATCCGTCCCGCCGTCCGCTCCGCTTCGTCAGCAGGCCACAATAGTTCGTGGCATTGTGCCAGGTCACCCGCTCCACCGGCCGGTTGATGTCGCCGGTAAAAGTCGCTCGGATTGCTACCCATCACGGTTTGGTATTCGCCCTGTGTCACTTCGTGGTCCCCCATCCAGAACCCACGCGTGAGGGTGACCACCGTCTGCGGACCCTCATTGGAATACCGCCCCGGCTCGTCCGCTCGGCTGCCCATGATGAAGGTGCCCGGCTGGATCCAGACCATGCCCAGGACCGGGATGACGGTGGCCGGCGGCGTGTTGACGCCGTAGGCCGTGATCGTGCCGGCCACGTGCAGCGCGCTCTGCGGGTTGTTGGTGCCGATGCCGACGTTGCCGGCCGGGGCAAGCAGCAGGTCGCCGACATCAGTGGTGATCAACCCGTTGGTACCGTTGTGCGTCAGGCCGAGATAGTTTCCCCAAGTGCCGGACGCCTTGCCGTAGACAGAAACGGTGGCGTCGTTGGTGCGATATTCCGAGAAACTGCTCCGGAACGAGAAGGTGATCGGTTGGGTATCGTCGCCTAGGAAGGGAGCCGCCGCGTTGTTGCTGAACAGGATGCCATAGCGGCCCCCGTCGTTGCGACTGACGGTGTTAAGAATCAATCTCCCCGGTCCTCCTGCCGTCTTGTCCAACTGCAGGCTGCCGTTGACGTGCAACGCGCTCTGCGGATTCTCGGTGGCGATGCCGACGTAACCGTTGGTGCCAATGGTTATATCAGGGTTGTTATCGCCGCTGCTGAGATGAAGTTTGTTTTTTCTTGCTGCTGGCGCGGTATAGACCCGGCCTTTCTGTGTGCCCGTGGAGGTTTGAAAAACGATATCCCCCGCGTCGTCAGTGGATGCTTTAAGAGCTATGTTTCCTCCTTGCCCAACCACCAATCTCTCACCTGGACTCACTTCACCGATGCCGACGTAGCCGCTGGCGAGCACCAGTTGGCTGCCGCCGGCTTGCAGCCCATTGGCCGGTACCGCCAGAGTGCCGGTCATGGTGTCCCCCGCCTTCTTCACGTAGCGCGTATCTACGCTGGCGGTGTTGAGGCTAGTAAGACCCACATCCCCCGGAGCCAGCTTGCTGCCAGCTACTGAACCATCAGCCAAGGCCGCACCACTGATTCCGGTCAGACCGGCCCCCGAGCCCGTGAAGCCCGTGGCCTTGACCGGCCCGGCCACGTCCAGCTTGGCCGTGGGGGAAGCGGTGCCGATGCCGACGTTGCCGACCGCGGTCACCCGCATCCGTTCGGCGAGGGGCGAACCTGTGGAAAGGGCAATCGCGCTGTTCATATCGTCACCACGGCCTGCGCCACCCAGCGAAATCCAGGCGCCGTTTGTTCCACCCGGGCTGCCCCCCAACTCCAGGCCGGACTCGACACCCGAGGTTCCGTATCTGGCCACGACCGAACAAGCCCCGACCTTCGGACCGGTATCCCCCATGATCCCCACTGACCCGCCCGAGCTTAACTGCAGCACCTCCAGTTGGCTGCGCGGACTGGCCGTGTTGATGCCAACGCCCCCCGTAGCGCGGATCAGGAACTGGTTGTTGCCGGTCGAGGCGAAATCGGCATCTGTGGAGTCGCCCCAGACGAAGCTGCCCCAGTGGTTGGCTTTGGCGCGGTAGCCCGCCGCGAAGGCGGTCCGGCCGGCAACCACATTGCTTAGTCCACCCGCAATGAAGGACCAGCCGGCACCTTCCTGAGCGGTGTTACCTTGGCCTCCGGCGATGGTCGAGCTCTCGCCGATAGCCGTATTGCAAGTCCCGCCGGCAATGGCTGCGCTGGTGCCGTCGGCATTGTTGTAGCTGCCGCCTGCCACGGTGGCCGCCCAACCCGCCCGGTTGAAGGCGCCTCCTCCGACCGTGGCCCAGCCGCCAGCCACGTTGGTCCAACCCCCACCCACCGTGGCCGCCGCCCCAGCCGCCGTGTTCCGGACCCCCCCAGCCACCGTCGAGTAATGGGCACCGGCCTGAGCGGTGTTGCCCTGGCCTCCGGCGATGGTCGTGTCCCAGGTACCATTGGAAATCGTGTTGCCGTTGCCGCCGCCGATACTGTTGAAACCGCCACTGTAGCTGATCGAGTTCCCGTCGCCCCCGACGATCACGCTGAAGTGCGTGTTCGTCTGAATCTGGTTCCCACGTCCACCGGCGATCGCGTTGACGCTGGAACCACTGGCAACACTGTTGAATTGGCCGCCGCCTATCGCGTTATAGCCGGCGTCGGCTTGGACAACGTTCCACTGGCCCCCACCAATCGCTGAGTAAGAGGCATTGGTCAGGATGGCGTTGCCCATGCCGCCGCCGATCGCCGACGAGGTGGCCCCCGCCTCAACAACATTGATCTGTCCACCGGCGATGGTGGACCAGTCGCCGAGCAGCGTCTGACTCGACCCGACCTTGAGCCGCAGGGCCTGCAAGTCGCCGCCGATGATCTTGTCGGCGCTGAGGCCGCTCGGGCTGATGTCCGCATCCGTAATTGTGCCATCGGCGATTGTGGCGGCGGTGACCGCGCCGTCTTCCAGGCTGGCCGTGGTGACGGAACCAGAGCGCACCCCATCGGCCACCAGGCCGGGCGTGTAGGTTTCCAGGGTGAACAGATACGCCGCCCCGGCATCCGTCGCGCCCGTGTCGTCATACGCGCCAATGAGCACCCGGTCGCTCCCCACCGCCGCCACCGAGTAGCCGAAATAGTCGCCGGCCGCCGGGGTGGGATTGGTGAAGGTGGTCAGCAACGTGCCGTTGGTGCTGAACAGATACGCCGCCCCGGCATCCAGTCGCGCCCGTGTCGTCGTGATACGCGCCAATGAGCACCCGGTCGCTCCCCACCGCCGCCACGCGAGAAGCCGAAATAGTCGCCGCTCGCCGGGGTGGGATTGGTGAAGGTGGTCAGCAACGTGCCGTTGGTGCTGAACAGATACGCCGCCCCGGCATCGGTCGCGCCCGTGTCGTCTCGATACGCGCCAATGAGCACCCGGTCGCTCCCCACCGCCGCCACCGAGATGCCGAAATAGTCGGCGCTCGCCGGGGTGGGATTGGTGAAGGTGGTCAGCAACGTGCCGTTGGTGCTGAACAGATACGCCGCCCCGGCATCCGTCGCGCCCGTGTCGTCCTGATGCGCGCCGATGAGCACCCGGTCGCTCCCCACCGCCGCCACCGAGCATGCCGAACTAGTCGCTGGCCGCCGGGGTGGGATTGGTGAAGGTGGTGAGCAACGTGCCGTTGGTGCTGAACAGATACGCCGCCCCGGCATCCGCCGCGCCCGTGTCGTCCCCATACGCGCCGATGAGCACCCGGTCGCTCCCCACCGCCGCCACCGAGATGCCGAAGTAGTCGCCGGCTGCCGGGGTGGGATTGGTGAAGGTGGTCAGCAACGTGCCGTTGGTGCTGAACAGATACGCCGCCCCGGCATCCGTCGCGCCCGTGTCGTCCTGATACGCGCCGATGAGCACCCGGTCGCTCCCCACCGCCGCCACGGAATAGCCGAACCAGTCGGTGGCCGCCGGGGTGGGATTGGTGAAGGTGGTCAGCAACGTGCCGTTGGTGCTGAACAGATACGCCGCCCCGGCATCTGTCGCGCCCGTGTCGTCCCCAGACGCGCCAATGAGCACCCGGTCGCTCCCCACCGCCGCCACCGACCTGCCGAACTAGTCGCTGGTCGCCGGGGTGGGATTGGTAAAGGTGGTCAGCCAGCGTGCCGGTCGTGACCGTGGCCACCTTGGCCGCCGTCACCGCGCCGTCGGCCAGCGCTGCAGTGGTCACGGCGCCTGCGCCAGTTGCGCGCTCCCGACTGCGCCGGTGGCGAGCATCGGCGCGGTGATGCTGCCCGCGGCGATGTTGTTGGAGGAGATGGTGCCGGTGAGCTGGCTGGCCGAGACAGTGCCGGTGACGGTGGCCGCAGTGGCGGCACTGCTGGCAGTTACTGCCGTCCCCGCGCTCGGCGCATAGAGCGCATAGGGTCCGGGCGTCAGCGCCTGCCGCGGACTGAGCGTCGTGAAGTCACCGCTGCGTTGGTGACCCGCACGCCAATCTCCAGCCAGCGGGCGTCGCCGTCGAAGGCGTTCCCGAAATCCAGCATGACGGTGAACAGGCCGTTGCTGACAGCGACGGCGGCGTTGGTGAACGGCTCGGCGACGGGGCTGCCGCCGCTGTCGGCGTCGTAAAGGGCGAAGCGGAAGTCGTAAGATGCCCTGGGCGGGCTTCGCCCCGTCGGCGAGTCGGCCCTGGTAGTTGAACGCCGTGCCCAGGGGGGAGGCGAAGACCAAGGATGAAGGATGAAGGATGAAGGATGAAGTCAGCGCCAGGATGACCAAGTGTTTTGTTTTCATAGCAAATTTCAGTTGTGAAAGGCAGTTTTGTGCCTTCATTTAGTAGTGGCGATATTTGGGGGCGGTTTGTGCCAAGAGTTCTTCGGATTTCTTTCACCACGGACCGCGCGGATGCCACGCGGTCGGCAAGGCTCGAAGCGGCCAGTGCGACCCCGCCGGAAATCCCGGCCAAGAGCCAGTGTTTGCTTGCTTTCATGGCGCTTTCCATTTTTTGGTTGTTCATGCCGTTCCAATGCTCCTAAGCGATTTTTCGGGGCGGTTTCCCTCACCCTTTTGCGGATTTCTTTCACCACGGATGGACATGGGGCGGAAAAGCCGAAATTGGGAAAGCAGAAAGCGGAAAGGGGACTACAAGACTACGGACCACTGACCACGGACTGAGCGACGGGAGGGCGGGGGGCGGAGAGCGAGTGGCCAATGATCAGAAGTCAGACGACAGAGGTCAGCCGCGAAAGGGCCTGAGAAGCTGCGGGAAGGGTGAGCCGGTTTGGAAACCGTATCCGGTCCCGCCGCGTCTGGACACCACCCGCGGCAGCGTGGTAGGGTGAGCGTGATGAGAACGCAGTCGCCCGATACGAGTCCCGAAGCCGAGCGGGTGCTGATCGAATTGCTCCGCCAGGCGCCGGCCTGGCGGCGGCTCCAGCTCGCCGACCGCATGAGCAGCACGGTGCGCAGCCTCAGTCAGGCTGGCCTGCGCGCTCGCCATCCCAGGGCCAGTGAAGCCGAACTGCGCCGGCGTTTCGCGGACATTCATCTCGGACCGAAATTGGCCGCGAAGGTTTACGGCCCGCGACCCGCCGACTAATGGATGCCGAGCAAACCCAGGTCAATCTCTCGGTGGTGCGGGCATTCGAAGCGCTCCGCGTTCCCTATTTCCTCGCCGGTTCAATGGCCAGTTCCGTCCATGGCATTTACCGCGCGACGGCGGACGCTGACTTTGTAGCCGCCCTCCGTCCCCATCATGCCGAACCCCTGGTGCGGCTTCTTCAACCGGCCTTTTACGCCGATCTCGAGGCCATCCGCGCCGCCATTGCCTCGCTCGGCAGCTTCAATGTCATTCACCTCGACAGCATGCTGAAGGTGGATGTCTTTGTGGCCTCAACCGCTCCGTTTCATCTCATGCAAATGCGCCGGCGCGTGCTCCAGGCCGCAACTCCCGACAGCCAGACGACATTCTACGTCGCCTCCGCGGAGGACACGGTGCTGGCCAAGCTCCAATGGTATCGCGGCGGCGGCGGTGTGTCCGACCGCCAATGGAACGACGTGCTCGGCGTCCTCAAAGTCCAGGGCGCGACGCTCGATCGCGCCTATCTCGAAGAATGGGCCCGAGAACTGGGCCTCACGGACCTACTGCGCCGGGCGCTCGAGGATGCAGGTTTGCCGTGATGGGCTGGGCACTGACCGCGCTCCCAAGTGCTGCCCCCGCGCGGCCAGTCCCCAAACCACCCATGAGTCCTTCATTTAGCTGGGTGGCGCGGCGGGCTTCTTCTCGGATTCGGCTTTCTCGAACTCAGCCAGCTTCTGCTTCCACTGCGGCGGCTTGGTCAGACCGGCCAGTGGCCTCGTAGAGCTGCACCAGGCGCTGAAGGGCTTCTGCCAGCAACCCTACTTTACAAACAGTCCGACCAAAAGCATACTACGCCTGCATGATTGCAAGACCGTTCTGGATCGAGCGCATCGAGGCCGCTTGGAAGGAAACGCCCATTGCCTGGCTGTCTGGCGTGCGGCGGGTCGGCAAGACCACGCTGGCCCAGAGCGTCGGCCAGGAGCGAACCCTCTACGTGAACTGCGACCTGCCCACCGCCGAGGACATGGTCCGTGACCCGGCGATGTTTTACCGCGACTGTCACAAGCCGGTGGTCGTGTTCGACGAGATTCACCAACTGCGTGATCCCAGCCGCGTGTTGAAGATCGGCGCGGATTTGTTCCCGCAACTCAAGATTCTGGCCACCGGCTCCTCGACGCTGGCAGCGAGCAAGAAATTTCGCGATACGCTGACCGGGAGGAAGCGGCAGATCTATCTCACTCCAGTGCTGGGCACCGAACTGGAGGCTTTTGGCGTGAAGCTGCCCAGGCGCCTCCTGCACGGCGGCTTGCCGCCGGCGCTGCTGGCCGACGCGAAGAAGCCGTCGTTCTACCGCGAGTGGATGGATTCTTTCTTCGCCCGGGACATCCAAAGGCTGTTTGCGTTCCGGGATATGAACCGGTTCAACGCGCTGTTCGAGTACCTGCTGCGCCAGAGCGGCGGCCAGCTTGAAGTGACCAAGACTGCCGCGGCGCTCGGCATCACGCGCCCGACAGTGGAGAGTCATTTGCAGGCGCTCGAAATCACGCACGCCATCACGCTGCTTCGGCCATTCCACGGCGGCGGCCAGAAGGAGCTGGTCAAACAGCCCAAAGTCTATGGCTTCGACACCGGCTTCGTGAGCTTTGCGCGCGGCTGGGAGCCGCTGCGGCCGGAGGATTGCGGGAGCCTGTGGGAGCACCTGGTCCTGGAACACCTGCAAGCCCACTGGCCCGATACCCGGGTGCAATACTGGCGCGACAAGGCGGGAAACGAAGTTGATTTCGTCCTGCCGCATGGGCGGGAGGCCGTGGATGTGATCGAGTGCAAGTGGAATCCCAGCGCCTTCGACGGCACGGCGCTCGCGGTGTTCCGCTCGTATTACGCGAAAGGGCGGAACTACCTTGTGACGCCGCGCGAAGGCTCGGCTTACCTCAAACGTTTCGGGAAACTGGAGGTCACCGTGTGCGGGCCAGGCGAAATCGAAGGTTGACCAGGCTCCCTCGTTAGAAACGGCACGATAGCCCGGTTGCCGTCAGTGCCGTCCGTGACATCAGAGGCCGCTTCTGTGAGTTATGATGCCTCATTCCGGCGGCGTGGCGGGCTTCTGCTCCGTTTGGGCTTTCTCGAACTCAGCCAGCTTCTGTTTCCAAGCGGCGGCCTGGTCGGGGCGGCTCCGTGGCGTCGTAGAGCTGCACCAGGCGCTGAAGGGTTT
>CAWGGD010000030.1:0-210324 GCA_963822005.1 uncultured Verrucomicrobiae bacterium
CTGGCGTGTTTCCCGGCTGGTTTGGCTGGTGTTGAGCGGGAGAGGGCACGGGGTAAGATCGAGCGCCGGCCGCTCGGAAAAACCGGCCGCAAGCTCTCCATCATTGGTTTCGGCGGGCTGGTGCTGAAGAATTCCACACCGGCCCAGGCGGCCGAGTGGGTGCGCGAGGCTTTCGAAGCCGGCGTAAACTACTTCGATGTGGCGCCGAGCTACGGCGATTCCGAGAAGCGTCTGGGCCCCGCGCTCGAACCCTATCGCCGGGAGGTGTTTCTGGCCTGCAAGACCACCCAGCGCAAGCGAGCCGAGGCGGCGGCTGAACTGGACCGCTCGTTGTCTCGGCTGCGGACCGATTGCTTTGACCTCTATCAACTGCACGCGGTCACGAAGCTTGAGGACGTGAAAACCATCCTTGGGCCGGGCGGGGCCATGGAGGCATTTGAGGACGCCCGCCAGGCCGGCAAGATCCGGCTCATCGGTTTCTCCGCCCATTCAGTGGAAGCGGCCCTCGCGCTCATGGAGCGCCACGAGTTCGACACTATCCTCTTCCCGGTTAACTACTCGACCTGGCACGCGGGCAATTTTGGCCCGCAAGTCCTCGAGACCTCCCAGAAGAAGAAGATGGGCATCCTCGCGCTGAAAGCCATGGCCAAACGCCCGTGGCCCGAGGGCGCCGACCGGACGGCTTTCCCGAATTGCTGGTACGAGCCGATGACCGAGCCGGAGGAGGCGCTCATGGGGCTGCGGTTTACGCTGTCTCACCCGGTGACGGCAGTGGTTACTCCAGCCAGCCCCGCCTGCCTGAAACTGGCGCTGGAGCTCGCGCCCAGAATCAAGCCGCTCAAGAAGGCCGAGGTGGCCAGTATCAAAGAGAAAGCCCTGAGCGTCGCGCCGCTGTTCCGGTATCCGCGTGAGCCACGGGCGTCAGTGGATTCAGGTCGCTACTTCGCGGTCAGAGGGACCCCATCGGGGTAGGCCAGACCGCGAAGCAACCCGAGGAGAGACGACTGCAGGACACGCCGGCGCCCCTCTTTTCCTGATAGCCGCCGGCTGCGGTTTGGCGGGCGCTATCAGGCTAACGCCAGTCCAATTTGAGCGTCCGCTGTGATTAGGGAAGGCAGTTCATTTTGCATAGTGTTTGGATTCAGAGGGCGGGACCAGTGTATGGTTGGTGTTTGCGGAATCGACAAGAGAAGCGTTGAGAGGCGCTCGCCAGGAGCCTCGCAGAGATCCCCAGGCGGTTCCGTCGTTTCAATGACGCGCCGTGAGCATGCAACTGCTCGACAACTCGCGTGCGGCCAAACATGGCAGCGAACATGATGGGGGTCATCCCGACCCCGTTGTTGGCGTCAATGTCCGCGCCGTGTTCGAGCAGGAGTGGACGAGTTGGCGTTGGATGATTTCCTCGGGCAGCGGGGGTTAACATTCCGGTTCAGCAGCGGCGATACGCCGCCGGCTGGAACCGGTTGTTGACCGTTGTTTCGCCGCCCGACCTGAAGCGCTCGAAGACGTTTATGCTACGATCAGGCGAGGTCGAAACGGTCGAAGTTCATGACTTTGTTCCACGCCGCGACGAAGTCGTGCAGGAACTTCTCCTGGGAGTCCTCACAGGCGTAGACTTCTGCCAAGGCCCGGAGTTGAGAGTTCGAGCCGAAGACCAGGTCAACGCGGGTGCCGGTCCACTTGGCTTTACCCGTTTTACGATCGCGGCCTTCAAAGACGTCGGCGTCTTTCGAGGCCGCCTTCCACTCCGTGCCCATGTCGAGCAGGTTGACGAGGAAGTCGTTGGTGAGGGCCTGTGGCCGCCTGGTGAAGACGCCGTGCGGGGACCCTCCGAAGTTGGTTTTGAGGACGCGCATGCCGCCCACGAGCACCGTCATTTCGGGCGCGGTCAGGGTTAGCAATTGCGCCTTGTCAACCAGCAGCTCCTCGGGGGATGCGGTATAACGGGTTTTCTGGTAGTTGCGGAAGCCGTCCGCCATCGGTTCGAGCACGGCAAAGGAGGCAGCATCGGTTTGCTCCTGCGAGGCGTCCATGCGTCCCGGCGTGAAGGGAACCGTCACCTTGTGACCAGCGTTCTTCGCCGCCTGCTCGATGCCCGCGCAACCGGCCAGAACGATCAGGTCAGCCAGTGACACCTTCTTCTTGCCGCCGGACTGGGCGCGGTTGAACGTGCTCCGGATGCCCTCCAGGGTCTTGAGCACCTTCGCCAGTTGGGCAGGCTGGTTGACTTGCCAATCCTTCTGCGGAGCCAGACGAATGCGGGCACCGTTGGCGCCGCCGCGCTTGTCGGAGCCACGGAAGGTGGACGCCGACGCCCAGGCGGTGGAAACCAGTTGCGAAACAGACAGACCGGAAGCCAGAATCTTGCCCTTGAGGGCGGCGATGTCCTTCGCATCAATCAGCTTGTGATTGACCGCAGGGATGGGGTCTTGCCAGATGAGTTCTTCCGCCGGAACCTCCGGGCCGAGATACCGCGCGCGCGGGCCCATGTCGCGGTGCGTCAGCTTGAACCAGGCGCGCGCGAACGCGTCCGCAAACTGATCCGGATTTTCCATGAAGCGCCGTGAAATCTTCTCGTAGGCAGGATCGAACCGCAGCGCGAGGTCGGTGGTCAGCATGGATGGCGCATGACGCTTTGAAGGATCATGCGCATCGGGCACAGTATTGGCGCCTGCGCCGCCTTTCGGCTTCCACTGCTGCGCACCGGCTGGGCTCTTCGTGAGTTCCCATTCGTAGCCGAACAGGTTCCAGAAGAAGTTGTTGCTCCACTTCGTGGGCGTGGTGGTCCAGATGACTTCCAGACCGCTGGTAATCGTGTCGCCGCCTTTGCCCGTGCCGAAAGTGCTCTTCCAGCCCAGGCCCTGCTCCTCGAGGCCAGCCGCTTCGGGCTCAGGCCCCACATGAGAGGCAGGGCCAGCGCCGTGGGTCTTGCCGAAGGTGTGGCCGCCGGCGATGAGGGCCACCGTCTCCTCGTCGTTCATTGCCATGCGGGCGAAGGTCTCGCGGATATCCCGCGCGGCAGCGATCGGGTCCGGTTTTCCGTTCGGACCTTCCGGGTTGACGTAGATGAGGCCCATCTGCACGGCAGCGAGCGGATTTTCGAGATCCCGGTCGCCGGAGTAACGTTTGTCTTCCAGCCACTTGCTTTCGGAGCCCCAGTAGATGTCCTTTTCCGGTTCCCAGGTGTCCTCACGGCCGCCTCCGAATCCGAAGGTCCTAAAACCCATCGATTCCAAGGCGACGTTCCCGGCGAGGATCATCAGGTCAGCCCAGGAAATCTTTCGGCCGTACTTCTGCTTGATCGGCCAAAGCAGGCGACGGGCCTTGTCCAGGCTCACGTTGTCCGGCCAACTGTTGAGCGGCGCGAAGCGCTGCTGGCCCCTGCCGCCGCCGCCGCGGCCATCGCCGGTGCGGTAGGTGCCGGCGCTGTGCCACGCCATGCGGATGAACAAGGGTCCGTAGTGGCCGAAGTCCGCCGGCCACCAGTCCTGCGACTTGGTCATCAGTTCGCGGAGGTCCTTCTTCACGGCCTTGAGGTCGAGACTCTTGAACTCTTTAGCGTAGTTGAAGCCCTTGCCCATTGGATTGGACTTGCAGGAGTGCTGGTGCAGGAGATCGAGCTTCAACTGGTTCGGCCACCAGTCCTGGTTCGTCGTGCCGCCGCCGGTAGTGTGTTTGTGAGCTCTGCCCGTTACCGGGCACTTGCTATCTTCCTTCATAATGTTCAGTCCTTTCGTAGTGTGAGTTGTTGGACAGCGCTGCTGTGAATAATGGTGTTTCGCTGCCCGTCTAGTTTAGATTGTTTCCGTGGGATTCGGAGACGGGGAGCGCGCTGACGTCGAGCCCCAAAGGCTTGGAGCTTTTGTCGGCAGCGGGCACACCGGCCTCGAAAGTGAATGTGGTAATCCTCGATTTGGAAGCCGCGGCGGCCGACATCGGGCCACGGGAGTTGATTGAGGCGCGCGTCCTCCAGGTCGAGGATGTCGCCGCAGTCCAGGCAGACCAGGTGATGGTGCTGATGGAGCTTGGGGTCGAACCGGGCGGAAGAGCCCGGGTGACAGGTCTTGGACAGGAGCCCGAGGGAGGTGAATGTCCCCAAAATGCGATGGACCGTCATCCGGGAGATTTGGGGAAGTCCGACGCGCACCGCCCGGTAAACCTGCTCCGCCGTGGGATGGTCATGACGGCCGAGGATGGCTTCAAACACGGCCCGGCGCTGGGTGGTGACCGGCAGTCCGCGCTCGCGATGGGCGGCGAAGAAGCGGTCGATCCGTTGCTGTTTTTCCGTCTGACTCATGTTTCGGAGATGGAGATATGCACTAGATGATAGACATATGCAAGTGGGATTTGACAATCGGGCGCCAGAGCTTACCTTTGGTGGCCTCGCTTTTGTATCGCGCAGGTTTGGAACGACAACAGCAACAGCAGAAAAGAGCTTTTATGGCGAAAACAGACGAATCAAAATCGGTTCAGGAATTCTTTTACAGTGCTCCTGAGGCTAACAGTGTTCAGTTGGTTGGCGACTTCACTCATTGGCAGACCAAGCCCATCAACTTGATGAAGCAGACTAACGGGGTCTGGAAGACCTCTATCGCCCTGGCCGCCGGCACCTATCACTATCGGTTTTTGGTGGACGGGACGTGGTGTGATGATCCGGAGTGCACCCTCAGGATTCCGAATATTTTCGGGTCTCACAACATGGTGCGCGAGGTGAGCAACCGCGTAGAGGTTGTGGCACAAGCGAAAGCCAGCGAAAAGAAAGCCGTCCGGCGCCGCACCAGCAAGAGCGCGTAAGCGATAGGCCAATTTGAGGAGAAATGGGACGGGGAGAGCGGCTGGGGCGCTGCCGTGGTTCCCGATCCGAGAGGGTTGAGATCGAGGCGGCGGCAGAAGCAGGCGGCCGACTAAGGAAACCGGAGCCGCTGTGCTCGTGCAGTGGCGTGTTCCTATTGGGTGATATGTCGGTAGTGAAGCAAAGAATTCCGTTCCCCAACTTGCGGCTTTCGCGCGCCTTTTCTCCCTGCTTTCGGAGCCCAGCCGCCTGGTTCTCGTGCAGGCACTGCATGACAGGCCGTTGACCGTCAGCGGGCTGGCTGAAGAAAGCGGCCTCAGAAATGAAACCTGGCGCGCGGTTCGTGCTGATTGAGTTTAGGGAAGGCAAGCTGCCCGAGGGCCCCCCTGAGTCGGCTAAGATTCCAAAGAAGCAGCTACTCGAACTGGTAAGCCAGGCTGGGCTGGCCTTGGAAGCTGAGAAGGCTGACTTGCTTCCCTATCAGGTGTTTCTGGTATTTCGAAAGGGGGCCTGAAAGCTGCCGCTGTTGTTAGGGGGCCGAGCGCCTCCGCTCAGTGCCGCTCTGACCAAGGCCAGGACGAGTTTGTGGCGGGTCACAGGGGTTGCCGGTCGCATCTGTTCCGGCGAGATTCTGCGATGGCCCATGCGAGCAAGCCCAGCAGGATGGTAGCCAAGCCCGCCAGACTTTCCTTTGGGCGCCGGGCGATGGCAAACCCTGTTATCGCCAGCGTCACGAGCAGGAACGAGGCAGGCACCCAAGGCCAGCCGGGCACGCGGAGTTGCGAACCCTCTTGCAGGCGGATGCGGATAAGACCGACCACGGTGGCGGCCGTGCTGAGTCCCAGGGTGAAGCCGATGTAGGTCAAGAGTTGGTCGAAGGTGGACGACCACAACAAGCCCAGGGCCAGGACACCTTGCAGGAGAATGGCATTGACCGGGGGTGCATTCCGGGCGGCCAGGCAGGCAGGCAAATAATGGTCTTGTGCCATGCGCGCATAGACGCGGGGACCGGCCATGATGAGTGAGGAGGCGGAGCTTACCAATACCAAGGCCACCAGAGCTGAAACCATGTTGCCCCACGCAGGGCCACCCAAAGCGGTGGCGGCAACTCGCCCCACCTCTAATTTGCCGGCCAGTTCATCAATCGGGGCGGAGAAAACGAACACCGCGTTCAAGGCCACGTAAATAATTGTCACGATGGCTGTTCCCAGAATCAGGGAACGGGGCAGGTTCCGCTCGGGATTGGTAACTTCGCTGCCGAGGTAGATGGCGGCATTCCAGCCTGAATAACTGAATGAAACCCAGACCAGCGACACGCCTATCAGAGTCAGGGGCGCGGATTGCGGTGGCGGAAGATGCGTCGCGCCGAGCCGGCCGGACGCCCAAGTGACGAATCCCAGGATCAGAATCACCTTGAGTAAGACCGCGGCATTCTGCACCCAGGCGCCCCCTCGCACGTTAACGGCGTGGAGCACTGAAAACACAAGGATTAGGACGGTCCCCAGAAACTGGGGGGCCACTCGCGGAAACCAGGGACCTGCATAGGTTCCGAACGCCATAGCGGCAGCCGCCAGGGGAGCAGAAAACCCCACCAACAGCGAAATCCATCCGGCCACATATCCCAAGGAAGGATGGAGTGTGCGGGAGAGGAAAAGGTATTCGCCGCCCGATTCCGGCAGGCGTCGTGCCAAAGCACCATAACTGAGCGCACCCAAAGCAGCGAGAACGCCACCAGCCAGCCACACCGCAAGAACCAACCAAGGCGACTTGAGGTCAGCCAGCAGGAAGCCGCTGGTGGTAAAGACCCCCGTGCCGACCATGTTCGCCACTACCAGGGCGGTGGCGCTAACCAACCCGAGGCTGCGTGATCCGGCGGTGGAGGGGCTTGGCTGGGGCATGGCTTGGGGTCACGCGCTGCGCATAAGATCTGTGAGCCCACGGCCGCCCTGCAAGGCCTCGCCGAGGTAAGTCATGCAGCAACTGTGCCGAGACGGGTAACCTCGCACAACATATTTAGGTCGTCACCGATCTTGTCCGTGTGTTGATTCTCTATGGAGTTGACTCTATGAAAGACGAGAGCAAGGATTGGGTGCCATGAGAATCATTCTGACATTGGCTGGCTTTGTGTTGGGGCAGGCGCTTGCCATTGCACAAAACAGCGCCCTGAGCAGCACGCAGGAAATGAACCGGCTGCACCGGGACTCCAAGGCGTACATCGCCCGTCTCGAAGACCCCATGCGTGATGCCTACCAGAAGCCGCAGGAAGTCATTAAGGCGTTGAACATCAAAGAAGGCGAGGTGATTGCGGACATCGGTGCGGGGTCGGGTTACTTCACTGTCTGCCTGGCTCGCCCTGTCGGAGAAAAGGGGCGCATTTATGCGGTGGATGTCAGCCCCGATATGATCGTGCATCTGAATCGCCGCGTCCGTGATCTCAACTTGAGGAACGTGGTGACGATTCTCTGTGCGCCGGACGATCCGCTGCTGGCCGATGCCTCGGTTGATCGGTTCTTCGTCTGCGATACCTGGCACCACGTCAACGGCCACCCTAAATACCTCGGGCTGATGAAAAGGATGCTCAAGCCGGGCGGACAGGTAATCATGGTTGATTTCAAGAAGGCCAAGACGCCGGTAGGGCCGCCGATGGAGATAAGGATTGACCGCGACGACTTGGTGCGGGAAATGGAAACCAACGGGTTCGAGTTGGCCGCTGAACACACTTTTTTGGAGTATCAGTATTTCCTGGTTTTCACGGTGAAGTAGGTTTTCACCTCTGGAAAAGCAACCTGGTAGAGCGTAGAGTTTGACCATGCTAACGGAACACGATCTGGACATCCTGCCGCGGTGCCGCCGGCTCGGCCAGGAGGTGGCGTTCGGCTATTGCCGTCAGGAAACGGAGGGAAAGCCCTGCCGGTGGATTCTCGATTGCTGGTGGGAGCGGTTCGACGTGCGCTCGTTCCTGCAAGGCCATCTGTCAGAGGAAGCGATGGCCCAGGTCGAGCGGGCGGGGGCTTCTCCTCCTCCCTCCAAGGTGCTGAGTTTGCTGGACATGGTCCAGCAGGCGAGGGAGCGATTGGCGCTGGCGCAACGGGAGGGCGGAGGCCCAGGGAAGCCTTGATGGGACCGGGCGGCACCCAGTTCGCTGAGCCTGTTGTGGATGCCTTGCGGACCGCCCGAGCAACGCGGCAGGCATGAGCGGCAGATTCCTCGAGCGGGGCGGGCTTTGGGTGCTCGTGCAGAACGCGCTCCTGGGCGCAGCAATTGCTGGCGGTATCTTCTGTCGCAACCAGTGGCACAGCTTCCCTCTTGCTTTGTGCGGCGCTTTTCTTCTCCTGATAGCCGCCGGCTGCGGTTGGGCGGGCTTGGTCAGCCTGGGCCGGAACCTGACACCGTTTCCCAAACCATCGGCGGGCACCAGGTTGGTTCAGACGGGAATCTATCGGCTCATGCGCCATCCGCTTTACACGGCGGTGTTCTGCGGTTCGGTGGGATGGGCGCTGGTTTGGAGGAGTTGGCCCGGACTATTGGCGGCGCTGGCGCTGGGGCCGCTGCTCGACGCCAAGGCCCGGCGGGAAGAGCGCTGGCTCAGGGAACAGTTCCCCGAGTATTCCACCTACGAACAGCAAGTGCGGCGGTTCGTGCCGTGGCTCTACTGAGAGCCGGGTTCGGCTCGCACCAGCAGCACGGGGACGGTCGCCTTGTGGCGCACCTCGTTAATGGTGCTGCCAAAGAGGAGGTCGCCAATGAAGCGGTGGCCGTGGGTGGTCATGGCGATGAGGTCGCACTGCTCGTCGTCGGCGCTGCGGAGGATTTCGGTGGGGGGATCGCCGAGGGCGAGCTTGACGGCGACGGTGAGCCCCTGGGCGCGCAAGTTGGCGGCGGTTTCATCCAGATAGCGGCGGTCATCCTTCATCTCCTCTGATTCCGCCAGTTGGAAACGGTCATAGTTGCGGGCGACCCAGCCATCTGCCACATGGACCAACAGGAGTGCGGAGTTCAAACGCTTCGCCAACTCGGCAATATGCGGCAGCAGGCTGTGGTCGCTGCGGCTATTTTCGAGGGCCACCAGGATTCGGCGGTACATAGGCGGGCTCAGGATGGCGCCGGCAAACCCAAAAGACCATACATGGCTCTGAGGATCGCGGCCGGGAGGAAGGTGTCAAGGAGCAGTTTGACATTCAGGGTGATGATGAGGCCGGCGCAGGCCCAGCCCAGGATTTTGATCCAGGGCGGGCTCACGAACTGGCCCATCTTGGCGCGCTCACCCGTGAAGCGCATCAGCGGCCAGACGGCGAAGCCGAGCTGCATGCTGAGGATGACCTGGCTGGCGACCAGGAGTTCGGTGGTCTTGGTTTCGCCGAGGAAGCCGATGACGCCGACCGCCGGAACAATCGCAATGGCCCGGGTGATCAGCCGCCGCAGCCAGGGGCGCAGCCGGATGCTCAGGAATCCTTCCATGACGATCTGGCCGGCGAGCGTGCCGGTGAGCGTGGAGTTCTGGCCGGAGGCGAGCAGGGCGAGGGCAAAGACCGTGCTCGCCACGCCCACGCCCAGGGTGGGGCTGAGCAGCTTATAGGCGTCCTGGATTTCCGCCACATCCTGGTGGCCCGACCAATGAAAGGCGCTCGCGGAGAGCACGAGAATAGCCGCGTTGATGAACAGGGCGAACATCAGTGCAAAGGTCGAGTCAATCGTCGCGAATCTGATGGCCTCGCGGCGGCCGTCCGGCGTGGGCTCATAGCGCCGGGTCTGGACGATGGAGGAGTGCAGGTAGAGGTTGTGCGGCATCACCGTGGCGCCCAGGATGCCGATGCTCACGTAGAGCATTTGCTGATTCTTCAACACCTCGGCGCTCGGCACGAGCCCGAGCAGCACGGCCGGGAGGCTGGGCTTGGCGAAAAACAGCTCCAGCGCGAAGCAGGTCCCGATGGTCAGGATCAGCGTGACCACCAGGGCCTCCACGTAGCGAAAGCCTTTGTTCTGCAGGTAAAGCACGGCGAGCACATCCAGCGCCGTGATGAGGCAGCCCCACACCAGCGGAATGCCGAAAAGCAGTTGCAGGCCAATGGCCGAGCCGACCACCTCCGCCAGGTCGCAGGCGGCGATCGCCAGCTCGCACAGCGCCCAGAGGAACCACACGGTCGGCCTCGAATAATGGTCGCGGCAGGCCTGCGCCAGGTCGCGCCCGGTGGCGACGCCCAGCCGGATGCTTAGATGCTGGAGGAGGATGGCCATGAGGTTGGCCAGCAGGACGACGAACAGGAGCGTGTAGCCGAACTTCGCGCCCCCGGCGAGGTCGGTCGCCCAGTTCCCCGGGTCCATGTAGCCGACGGCGACGAGGAACCCCGGTCCGGCAAATACCCACAGCTTCTTCCAGAACGACAGATCCCGCGGCACGGCGATGGAACCGTGGACCTCGGGCAGGCTGGCCATCTTGGACTGGCGGCGCCACGGCGGCGAACCGGATCGGTCGGCGGCCCGGCCGGGCGGCTGCCGTGGCGTGATCCCTAACATGTAGCTACCGCTACATCATGTAGTCTGGACAGTCAAGGCCGGTTTCGGTATGAAAAGCAGCGCAGATGAGCAAGCGTTCGCCATATAGTGCCGCGCGGGGATCAAAGACCCCGGCGGCCCGGTCCGAGGAACTGCAGGCCGCGGCTCTGCGTCGGACCCGGCGGGAGCACTCGACTGAGACGGCCGAAGACTACGCCGAAGCCATCGCCGAACTCAGCGCGACCGTCGGCGAGGCCCGGGCCGCGGATTTGGCGCGACGCCTGGGCGTGTCGCACGTCACCGTGATCCGGACGGTCGAGCGGCTGCAACGCGACGGCTACGTGCGCACGCAACCGTATCGTTCGATTTTCCTCACCGACAAAGGGAAACGGCTGGCCGAAGCCTCGCGGCGGCGCCATGACATTGTGGTGGAATTCCTGCGCCGGCTCGGGGTGCCCGAGGCGATGGCGCAGGCGGACGCGGAAGGGATCGAGCACCATGTCAGCCCCGAAACCCTGGCGGCGTTCCGGCGGTATGTCGCCCAGTGCGGTTGAACCAAGAAATCGCCCGTGGTTGGTTGTCGCGGTTTGTGCAGGTGGCTTTGCGGCGGGCAGAGGACTGTCCGCCCTATCGGTGTCGTTCAGGGCGCCACTTTCAAAACGATCTGGACCTCCAGACCTTGCGGCACCCGATTCCTGGCACTGACAGTTCCCTGGCAAGCCTCGACGCAGGTCTTCACAATCGCCAGACCCAAGCCGGCGCCACCGGTATCCCGGCTTCGTGAGGATTCGGCCCGGAAGAAGGGGTCGAAAATCTGCTGCAGCGAGGCTTCGGGCACGCCCGGGCCTTGGTCGGCGACCGTAACCACCACCTTCTCATCCTTGCGCGAGGCGGAGACGGTAATGGGGCCCGCCTGACCCGCGTAGCGAACGGCGTTGCGCACCAGGTTTGCCAAGGCCCGAAACAGCAGTTCCGGTTGGGCCAAAACGGCAAGGCCATCTGGGATTTGGAGCTGCACCTGGCGCATCCTGCGCGGCCTCCAGTTCGAGGACACGGCGAGCCGTGGCCGCGAGGTTGACGGGCTCGAGCTTGATCTCCTGCGAGGTGAGCCCGGCTTTGGAGAAGGAGAGCAGCTCATTGACCAGGCGCGACATCTGCTCGACCTCCTCGCGCAGGTCGTTGACGTAGGTCTTCTGTTTCTCGTCGGCGCGCTGTTCGAGGATGCCGAGGGCGACCTGGATGCGGGCGATGGGCGAGCAGAGCTCATGGGCAATATCCCCCAGGAAACGCTTCTGGCCGGTGACGAAACCCGCGAGCCGCGCCGCCATGCGGTTGATGGCCTGGCCGAGCCGGCCCAATTCATCGCCCCGCCGTTCATCCACCCGCGCCTCGAACCGGCCCTCGGAAATCTGCTCGGTGGCGCGGGACATCTGCGACAGGGAGCGCGTCACGCCCCGCACGAGCGGTATCCAGAACAGCACGGAGAAGATCACCGCGCCGAATCCGACGACCACCCACGGGGTGGGATCGAAGAACAAGCCGCCAGCAGTCAGCGAATCCGACATCAGCAGCAGGGTCAGCGGCCAGGGACGGCTCGCCCCGGGTTCGGTCAGCGGCAGGCAGACGCCGACCCAGTAATGCGCCGGGGTTTCCGTGCGGAGCAAGAAACCGCGCTTGCGGATCAGCGTCGGCTACGTCGCGCGGCCGGCGCGGGCCCCTTCCCGGGCGGCGGGCCTCGGCCTAGCCCCTCGCCCATGCCGTGCCGCTCGCTGATTTTTGCCAACACCGGTGCTGGCAGAGACAGGCTCTCTCCAGCCACCTGCGTGCCGTCCCGGCGGAAGAGGGCAAACTGCACTTTGTAGGCCGCCCCGAAGTTCTTCAGCACCTCGTTCCAACCGGTGACAGGCTTGGCCGTCAATTCATGGGCGATGAGGTCGCTGACCGCCTGAATGCGGTCGCCCACCGCCCCGGCCAGCAGAGACTCCAGCCCAAACCGGAACTGGACCTTTACAACGACATAGAAAGCCGCCCCGAGCACCAGCAGGTTCAGGAAGAACCAGCCGAGAATCTTTGGCAGCAGTGGAAAGCGGAGTTTCATGCGATAGGCTACGCATCGGGGTTGATGAGCATGTAGCCCGCGCTCCGCACCGTGCGGATGAAGCGCGGTTCTTTGGCGTCATCGCCCAGCTTGCGGCGCAGCGTGGAAATATGCACGTCAATCGAGCGGTCGAACACGTCGTAGTTCCGGTCCCGGATTTCCTCCAGCAATTGCTCGCGCGACTTGACCCGTCCCCGCGCGCGGGCCAGGACGGCCAGCAGATCGAACTCGACCGGCGTGAGCGTGAGCGGTTGGTCATCCAGCACGCCACGCGCGCAGCGGTGTTGACGCGCAACTTGCCCACCACGATCTCCGGTTCACCCTCGAGCTGGGCGCCCGGGGCTGCGCGCGTGGCCCGCCGCGTGACGGCGCGGAGCCGGGCCAGGAGTTCGCGCGTGGAGAAGGTCTTGGGCAGGTAATCATCCGCGCCGATCTCCAGCCCCACAATGCGGTCGGGTTCCTCGCCGCGGGAGGTGAGCATCAGCACGGGAATATCCGAAGTGCGCCGCAACTGCTTGAGCACTTCAAAGCCGTCCATCCCGGGCAGCATCACATCCAGGATGATCGATCTGGTGCTGGCCGGCCTGTGCCTTGTCCAAACCGTCCGGGCCGGTGTGCGCCGACTCGACCTCATAGCCCATCGGCTCCAGGTAATCGCGGATGAGCCGGCAGAGCTTCCTGTCGTCATCAATCACCAGCAGCCGGGTTTTTCCCGCTTCGGTCATCGGTTTGTTAGCGCTAGAGAATGACATCTCTTCTTTTCGCAGCCCAATCTAACGTGCCGGGCAGGCGAAGTCGGCAACTTTTACAATCCCTTAACAATTCTCGTCCCCAGCCCACACATAATCTTAACAATGCGGGAGTCTATTCATTTCAGAAGCCAGAATCCTGGGCTGCCGGGAGCCGCCGAGCGGCGGCAGGAGCTCAGGCCTGGCAAGAACAATTAATACAAAGCAAAACGTATGAAACAGACTATTACACTACTTATCGGGCTGGCTCTCGCAGGGTCGGCATTAACAGTTAGCGCGCAACAGGGTCAAGGCCGTGGCGCCGGCGCCGGCGGACCGCACCGCTACGGGGCACAGAAGTTCCCGCCGCCCATCGCAGCCGTTCTCGATACCGACTCGAACAGCGTCCTGTCGGCAGCGGAAATCGCCCAGGCCCCCAGCCAGTTGCTGAAACTAGACAAGAACGGGGATGGACAGCTCAGCGCCGAGGAACTGTGTCCCGGCGGCTTGGGCCGCGGCGGTCAGGACTGCCCGTGGGGCGGACAGGGACAAGGCCAGGGACGCCGGGCTTGTGCCAACGGCCAGAAATCGGTGCTGCTCGCCCTCCTCGACACGGATAAAGACGGCGTCCTGGGTTCGGCCGAGATCAATGGAGCGCCCGCCGCGCTGAAGGCCCTGGACAAGAACAACGACGGACAGGTCAGCGCCGCGGAAATCCGGCCGCTGCCGGGCTGTGGCCGAGGCTGCCCGTGGGCACAGAATCAACCTTAGTGAATTTCGCACCCGCGCTTGCTGACCCCTCGGGGCGTCGGCGCCGGCGCGGATGTGAGAGCATGAACCACAATCCACAAAACAAATGAAAGGAAATCAAATGAAACGAAACATACTCACGATCTTGTCCGCCCTGCTGATCGGCGCCACATTCAGCCTGATCACCCTGGAAGCACAGGCTCAACGCGGTGGCGGCACGGCGACGCTCGATCCGGTGGCCAAACAGGCGTTGCTCGCGGCTCTCGTCGGGCCGGAGGGCGAATATGCCGCGCGGGCCGAGTACACCGCTATCCTCGCCAAGTTTGGCGCAGGCGTACAGCCCTACGCCAACATTTTGGAAGCGGAGAAGAAACACGTGGCGGCGCTCCAGCAGCAATGCGTGAAGTTTGGGGTGGCGGTCCCGGCGGACCCCTACATGGGAAACGTGACGCCGCCGGAAACACTGCTGGAAGCGGCGGAGATCGGCGTGGTTGCGGAAATCGCCAACGTCGCGATGTATGACGACTTGTTGACCAAGGTAACGAAGTATCCGAGCCTGGTGCAGGTCTTCACGAACTTGCGCGCAGCCTCTCTCAACAATCACCTGCCGGCTTTCGAGGCGGCGGCCGAAAACGGCGGCTCTCTCCCGTGAGTGGACCGAGCGGGCGCCCGAGCCGGCATTCGCATCCATGGTCACTAGGGCGCGGGATGCCTAGCCGCTTCCCGCGCCCGGTCAACAACCAAACCTTCGCCATCCAAGACAGCAGCTATGAGTCAAACACTTACCATTGATCCCGTAACGCGGGTGGAAGGGCACCTTTCCATCCGGGTGGACGTCGCCGCCGGCGCGGTTTCGCAGGCCTGGTCCGTCGGCGAGTCCTTCCGCGGTTTCGAAGCCATCCTCGTCGGGCGCAGTCCGCTGGACGCCCAGCAGGTCACCCAGCGCATCTGCGGCGTGTGCCCGGTCGAGCACGGCATCGCTTCCGTCCTCGCCCAGGACCAGGCCTATGGCCTGACGCCGCCGGACAATGGGCGCCTCCTGCGCAACATCATGGAGGCGGCCAACTTCATCCAGTCCCACATCCTCCACTTTTACACCCTCTCGGCGATTGACTTCATTGATATCGCAGCGGTGCTCAATTACCCGGGCAGCGACGGCGGGCTGAACTACCTCAAGAGCTGGATCAACTCCCAGTTGAGTTCGACTTCGTATTATCCCATTGCTCCATTCCTGCCGCGGTATGACGCGCAGTATCTCGAGTCGCTCGATCTGAATTGCGCCATTCTCCGGAACTACCTGCGCGCGCTCGAAGCGCGCACCGACGCCTCGAAGCTGTGTGCTCTCTTCGGCGGCAAGCTGCCCCACGTAGCCTCGCTCGTCCCCGGCGGGGCGACCCAGAAGGTGGATGAACGCCAGGTCCAGGAAGGGTTGATCCTAATCCGCCGACTTCGCGATTTCATTGACAACGCCTACGTCCCCGACGTCAAATCCGTGGCGAAGGCGTTCCCCTCCTACTTCAACATCGGCCGCGGCTGCGAGTCTTTCCTGGCCTACGGCGTGTTTCCGGAGGACAATGCGGGGAACCAGTTGCTGCCGCGCGGCGTCCTCAACCACTGGGCATTGGAGACCATGAATCCGGCCATCATCACCGAAGACGTCATGTACTCCTGGTTCTCTTCCGGGTCGCATCTGCATCCCTCGGTCGGCGAAACCGTCGCGGCTCCCGACAAAGCCGGGGCCTACTCCTGGGTCAAGGCGCCGCGCTATAACGGACAGGTGACGGAGGTCGGCCCGCTGGCCCGCGTGCTGGTCAACTACGCCGCGAACTCAAACAGCAAACTCAAGGCCCTGGTGGACGCTCTGCTCGCCGAGTTGGGCCGCCCGCTCACCGACCTGGCTTCCGTGATGGGCCGGCACGCGGCCCGCGCGCTCGAGTGCAAGGTCATCGCCGACCGGGTTGAAGACTGGCTCAACGCCTTGGTGCCCGCCCAGGACGGCTACGTCGCTTTCACCATTCCGGCCTCCGGTCAGGGCGTGGGATTGACTGAGGCTGCCCGTGGCGCCCTCGGCCATTGGCTGCAAATCAACAGCAGCGTCGTATCCCGCTACCAATGCGTCGTCCCCACCAGTTGGAACGCCTCCCCGCGCGATGACCTCGGCCAGCCCGGCCCCATCGAACAGGCGCTGGTGGGCACACCCGTGGCCGACCCCGCCCACCCCATCGAGGCGGTCCGCGTCGTCCGCTCGTTCGACCCGTGCCTTTCGTGCGCGGTGCATTAAATCCCAACTTCGCTACTCATCAATGAATATGAATGTTCAACAACATAGCCGGCGCGAATTCTTGAAAACAGCGGGGCGTGTCGCGGCCCTGTGGGGTCTGGCACCCTCCTGGATCCCGGCCCTCGCCGATACCGTGAAGGACCTTGAATCCGGCCAAAGGCCCGTGCTTTGGCTGCAAGGCTCCAATTGCTCGGGTTGCTCGGTCTCGCTCCTCAACACCTATCCCCTGATGCCGGTGTCCCTGCTGACCAAGCACCTCTCCCTGAAGTTCAACCAGACCCTCTCAACCGCCACGGGCGAAATGGCCGTGGACATCGTCAACGACACCATCACCCACGCCGACTACATCCTCATCGTCGAAGGCGCCGTCCCGGCCACCATGCCCAAGGCCTGCATGTTCGGGGGGGAGACTTTTAACAGCCAGCTCTTGCGCGCGGCCGCCGGTGCGACCCACGTGGTCGCCGTCGGCAGTTGCGCCTGTTTCGGCGGGATTACCGTTGCCGCCAGCAATCCCATTGGCGCCACCGATGTCCTGACCTTCCTCACCGCCAACGGCATCACCAAGCCCTTTATCCGCGTGCCCGGGTGCCCGCCTCATCCCGACTGGATGGTGGGAACCCTGGTGCACGTTCTCGCGCTCGGTGTTCCCGCCCTCGACTCCTATTACCGGCCCACGAAGTTCTTTGGCACCCGCATCCACGACACCTGCCCCTTCCGCCGGGCCGCCGGCGCCGGGGCAGCGAAGCTTGGAGATCGCGGCTGCATGGAGAAGCTGGGCTGCCGCGGGCAATACACCTATGCGGACTGCATTGCGCGCGGCTGGAACGGCACGTCGAACAATTGCGTGTTCACCAACACCCCGTGCATCGGCTGCACCCAGCCCGATTTCGCTCAAACTGGCCCATTCTATTACCCGACTCCAATTGTATGAATCCAACCCGCTTCTCGTCCGGACGGCCTCAATTTCGGCTTGTCGTTTTCCTGGCCGCATGCCTTTCTGCCGGCCGGGCCGACGCCCAGGTCACTTTTCAGGTTGTTCCCGCCACGAACGACCTCACCGGCATGGGCGCCCCCCTGGCCCTCTCCGAAAACGGCTCCGCCCTCTCAGGCGTCGGCTGGAGCCTCACCAACTGGGCCCCAAAGGCGTTCCGCTGGACCACCGCCGCGGGAACTACTCAGCTCGACGTACCCTCGGCGGTCACTTCGAGCGGCTGGGGCGTGAGCGACACCGGTACCGTCGTCGCCGGCTGGTCTTTCCAAAACGATATCGGCGCCTTCATCTGGAACAATGGCGCCTTCCAGACCGTCACCTACCGCTACGGCGCCGCGATCCGCGCCGTCTCCGCCGATGGTACCCTCGCCGTCGGCGCCAATCCCGCCAACAACACCAGCGGCATCGGCATCGCCGCCCAGTGGACCGTCAGCACCGGCTCGCCCACCTCCCTCGGCGACCTCTCCGGCGGAACCACCGAGTCCGAGGCCCGTCGCATCTCCGCCGACAAGTCAACCATCGTCGGCTGGGGCACCTCCGCCAGCGGCGTCGAAGCTTTCCGCCGTGTCGGCAGTACCATGAGCGGATTGGGGGATCTGCCGGGAGGCAAATTCTTCTCTCAGGCACTCGCGGTATCGAGCAATGGCGCGGTCGTTGTGGGCCGCAGCGAGTCCACCAACGGGATGCAGGCATTTCGCTGGAGTTCCACCAACGGAATCGTCGCGCTCGGCGACCTGCCGGGGGGGGCCTTCTATTCGGAAGCGACGGACGTTTCGGGCGACGGTGCGATCATCGCCGGCACCAGCACCTCGGCTGGGGACACCGAAGTCTTTGTGTGGGACGAAGCCCGCGGGATGCGTAGCCTGGCGGCGCTGCTCAAGGCGTCCGGCGTTGATGTCTCCGGCTGGCGCTTCACCTACTGCAAGCCCGTCATCTCCGGCGACGGCAACACCCTGGCCGGCGAGGCCATCGACCCCAACTACGACCAGGTGATCTGGCGCCTCACCGGCCTGCGCTCCATCCTCGGCGCCGTGCCCAGGCCGCGGATCTATCTCACGCTGCCTGGAGGCGCTCCCACCCTCCGCTTCCTCGCCGAAGCCGGCTTCCGCTATCAGGTGCAAAGCTCGCGGACAACTCGGTCCCGGCGCCGTTTGGGACAACCTCGGCTCCGCAATCATCGGGGATGGTTTGGAGCACCAACTGACCTACACCGCAACGGAGCCCAGCCGCCTCTGGCGCCTCCTTGTGCAGCCTGCTGCACCTTGACCACATCCCATAATCCTATGAATGATCAAAGACCCCGTTTCATGTGGCGGGCGATGACCTCCGTGTTCATTGCCGCTTCGTTCCTGCTGCTGTTGATCAGCGGGGCAGTGCTGTTTGTTTCACCGCCGGGCCGGGTGGCAAACTGGGGCAATTGGCGTATGATCGGGCTGACCAAGCACGAATGGAGCGGGGTTCACACTTGGTTCGCGGCCGTGTTCGTGGTCACTACCGTATTCCACTTGATCTTTAACTTCCGGCCGCTGGTAAATTACTTCCGCGACCGGTTCACCCGCCGACTTGGGTGGCGCTGGGAGTGGGTGGTGGCGCTGGTGCTTTGCGTCGGCGTGTTCGCCGGCGCGCAATCCCGCGTCCCTCCGTTCTCAACCCTGCTCAATTTCGGGGAGCGGGTGAAGAAGAGCTGGGAAGACGTCCGGACCGCCGCACCCCTCCCGCACGCGGAACTCTTGAGCTTCAAGGAACTTGCCAGCCAGGCCAAGGTGCCGTACGAGACCGCTGTCGAGCGCCTGGAGGCCCGCGGTTTCAAGGGCATCCGCCCGGAAGCCATTGTGCAGGACCTGGCCCAGACCAACCAGGTGTCGGCGCAGCGGTTGTATGAGATTATCCAAGGCCAGCGCGGCGGCGGCCAGGGTGGCGGAGGTCATGGGTTCGGCAAGGCGGGTGAGTCTGTCGGACAGGCCGAAAAAGGCGCCGGGCATGGACCGGGTGGCGGTCGGCGGCGGCGGCGGTGCCGGCTGGCAAACGCTGGCTCAATACTGTTCCGCCAGGGGCATTGCCCTGACCAATGCCACCGCGCGGTTCCAGGCCAAGGGCATCAAGTTCACCGCTGACCAAACGCTGCGTGAGATCGCCCTAAGCAACGGCTACGACCGGCCCTATGAAATCATTGACATTCTGGAAGTCACGAAGCCATAAGGGTTCTGCGCGATGAGAAAAGACTGGATATGAGCAATGATACGGAGAATTCCCTGGCGGGTTTGAGCGTGCTGGTGGTGGATGACGAGGCGATGTTGCGACGGCGCTTGAGCGCCCACCTGGAGGCGCTGGGCGCCGATGTCACCGGCGCCGACACGCTGAGCGGCGCGCAGCGGCTGCTGGCGGACATGGAGTTCGACTTTGTCTTGCTGGACATCCATTTGCCCGACGGCCTGGGCACAGACCTGCTGCGCGCGGGTCTCGCACAAAAGGGGCCCGGGGTGGTGGTCATGACAGCGGAGGGAGAAATCAAGGGCGCGGTCGAGGCCATGCGGCTCGGCGCCCTCGATTACCTGGTGAAGCCGTTTGACCCAGCATTGCTTCCGCTGGTGATGCGGCGGGCGCGGCAGGCCCGACAATCGTCCCGCGTGGCCGAGCATGTGCTGAAAACCGAGACGGAGGCCGGGTTCTTTTTTGGAGCATCACTGGGTCCGTTGCGCGAAGTATTGGAGAAAATTCTGGCCGCGGACCGGCGCTTGCAAACGCGACTGCCGCCCGTGTTGATCATCGGGGAAACCGGCACCGGCAA
Source organism: uncultured Verrucomicrobiae bacterium (assembly GCA_963822005.1). Taxonomy (GTDB): domain Bacteria; phylum Verrucomicrobiota; class Verrucomicrobiia; order Limisphaerales; family UBA8199; genus PALSA-1440. The sequence continues at coordinate 19,922 of CAWGGD010000030.1, forward strand.
GTCCAGCCTGGCGCGGTGGCTTCACTGCCATGGACCGCGCGCGACCCAGCCGCTCATCGAAGTGAACTGCTCGGCTTTGCCCGAGTCGTTGGCGGAATCCGAACTTTTTGGCCATGAGCGGGGCGCGTTCACCGACGCGCGGGCGATGCGTCAAGGGCTGTTCGAGGCGGCGCATGGCGGCACGTTGTTCCTGGACGAACTGCCCAGCCTGTCCTCGACCTTGCAGGCAAAGGTCCTCATGGCTCTCGAGGACCGAAAGATACGACGCCTGGGCGGGAACCGGCAGATTGAGGTGGACGTGCGGATCATTGCCGCCACAAGCCGTGAGCTTCGAGCCGCCGTTGAATCCGGCGAATTCCGCGAGGACCTGCTGCACCGGTTGGACCTGTATCGGGTGAACCTGCCGCCCTTGCGCGAGCGCGGGGAGGACATTCTCAGGCTGACCGAGCACCTGATGGGGCAGCTTTGCCGGCAGCATCGCCTGCCTCGGCGCCAGATCACGGAGCAAGGCCGGCAGCGGCTGCTGGCTTATCGCTGGCCGGGGAACGTGCGGGAGTTGGCGCATGAACTGGAACGAGGGCTGGTGTTCGAGGATGAAGCGGCGCTGGATTTTGCGCACTTGCCCGGCGGGGGGCAGGTCAAACCATCCGTGGCGCCCGGCGATTGGCTCAACCCGGGTTTTGTGTTTCCGGAGCAAGGCTTTGTTCTCGAAGACGCCATCAATCGGCTGGTGCAACTGGCGCTCAAACAGTCCGGGGCCAACGTCTCGCAGGCGGCCCGCCGGCTGGGCGCGACGCGGGATTTCGTGCGCTACCGCCTCTACGGAGATCGGAAAGAGCACGGGGACGGCAGTTCAGCCGCGGAATCGCCAGACACACCATAACTTGATGCACCGACACGCTGAGCGGCTGCCCAGGGAAGACCTGGATCACTGGAGGGTTCAGCTTGTCCTTGTTGTAGGGCTTGCGACCTTCGGTCGATTGAGCGCCGCTCCGGCGACCAATCTTCCTCCGGTGGCGGTGTGGGATGTCTCGGCGCGGGCGGAGGTGGGCGGCGGCTACAAGCACAACGTTCTGCTAACGTCGGTCGCGCCTGAGAACAGCCCTTTCGTGTCGGTGGCGGCTGATATCTCATTTATCCGCCTGTCGGAAACGGGCTCCGAGTTGACCATGTTCTTCCTGGGCGAGGACAGACGGTACTTTGATGTCCCGTCGGTCAATGGAGAGAGCTTTGCCTCGGGCACGATGCAGCTTGCCCGGCCGGTGGGCCTGCGCGACAAGTTGGGCATTGAGCTGAGTGCCCTGTATCAGAACCAGGTCATGGACGTGTCAGAAACGGAAACCAACCTGACGCGCCTACTGGTGGAGGGGGTCGGCGTCTCCCTGAAGCCCAAGTGGAACCACACATTCAGTCCTGGGTGGGAGATGCGGTTGGAGGCTGTCGGAGGCCCGCAGCTTTACTGGGGGGAAGTGGATAGTTACTGGGAAGCGGGCGGCAAGTTGAGCCTATTACGGACTTATGGGCAGAAATCCGAACTCTCCCTCAACTTCCAATCCCTGCATTGGCTCTATGTTGACCGGGAGCAAAACAACCTGCAGGGCGAGCCCGTCCCCGGAACCAGCTTGGCCTTCTGGCGGCCGGAAGTGTTCGCACAGTGGCGGCACAACTGGGATGAGCAACGGCGCTGGAGCACAACTACCAAAGTCGGGTGGCTCCAGAATGTGGACAACGGGTCCGGCTACTGGAATTATGACCGCCTCACACTGAGCCAGAAAGTGCGCTGGAGACAGGGTGGCTGGGAAATCGCCGCGGGTGCGCGCTTTGGCTGGTACCTCTACCGCGTGCAGTCGGTGGGCGCGGAGCGGAGGGAGCGCGTGTATACGACCCTGGATCTGCGGGTGGAGCGCCGGCTGGGCAAGCACTGGTTTGTATATGCTTCTGGCGAAAGCGATTGGAATTGGAGTAATCAGTCGCTGGATCAGTATAGCGACTGGACGGCAGGTGCGGGGATAGGTGCGGAGTTCTAGAGACGTCGATGAAAGCGCAAGTGTGGATGGAAAACCTGATGCCGCGCAGCGGCCGGGCCTTTACGCTGGGCGTGAGCCTGGCCCTGGCAGTGCTGGGCCTGACCATTTTCGGCGGCTGGCTCCTGGTCCGGTCTTTGGTGCGCCAGCAGATCGCCCAGCGGGATGCCGAGGCGCTCCATGCCACCACGCTGATGGAACAACTCGACGCCCGCACTGGGGTGGAAGGCGAGCTTGTGGATAGCGACGAGCAGATTGGATTCGACGCCGCCGTGCGCGCGTCCCGGCTCAAGGGGGTCATGGGCATCCGATTCTTCAACAGCGCGGGCCGGTTCACGGACTCTTTTCCCGCCACCATTCAGCCCCGGCAACTCTCACCCCAAGCCCTGCAGGCGGTCCGCCGTTTGCGGCCGTTCAGCCGGTTCTCGCCCGACACGCCCTTAAGCGAGATTTTCATCTACCTCCCGCAATTCGCCACCGGGAATATCCCGCGCGTGGCGACGCTGCGGGTGACCGTGCCCTTGCACCGCCGCGACACCACGAACCTGGTTGGAGCGGCGCAGTTTATCGTGGAGGGCGAAAGCATCGCGCAGGAGTACGCCCGGCTGGACCGCCACCTGGGCGGGTTAGCGGTGGCGGCTTTTGCGGCGAGCGGTTTCCTGCTGGTGGCGATGCTCTGGCCTGCTTTCCGGCAGGTCGGACGATTGAACCGGGAACTTGCGCAGCGCAATGAGCGGCTGTCGCGCGCCAACCAGGAACTGGCGTTGGCCGCCCGGGCCTCGGCGCTGGGGGCGGTGTCGGCCCACCTCATGCACGGCTTGAGGAATCCGCTAGCGAGCCTGTCCCAATTTGTGAGCGGCCAAGGAAATGGGATCGCCCGGCAAAAGGACGAGGAGGCGCAAGACGCCTTGACCGCGGCGCGGCGGATGCAATCGTTGGTGGAGCAGACCCTCGAGGTGCTAGCCGATGCCCGGGGCGAGCCGGCTTACGAGGTGACGGTGAAAGAACTGCTTGAGAGCGCCAGGCAGCGCGTTGAGGGATTAGCCGCCACGCGAGGGGTCAGCCTTTCCACAGTTGCCGCGGGCGACCACATGCTTTCCAGCCGAGCCGCGAACCTGCTGCGGCTCATTCTGGTCAATCTGCTTGAAAACGCCGTGCAGGTTACCGCCCCGGGACGAAACGTCTCGCTGGCGGCCGAGCTTCAAAACGGTCGGCTGGTCTTGCGCGTGCAGGATCAGGGCCACGGCTTCCCGGAGCATTTGCGACCCGGCTTGTTCCTGCCCTGCAGCTCCACCCGCGAGGGAGGCAGTGGGCTGGGACTGGCCATCTCGAAGCAATTGGCCGAGCACCTGGGCGCAAACCTGGAACTGAAGGAAAGCACTTCCTCCGGATGCGTCTTCGCGCTGGACCTGCCCCTCAGCCGTGCAAGTGACCTGGTAACCGCCACTGGCGGCTGATCGGGCGATGCCGCCCGATGACAGGAGCCGCTTCCTGGGTGCTGGCGCCCACCTCCTCTCCTTATCTGCCCGGTCGAATTCCAGATTAGGGCCGAAACATTGAGGTTTTTGCCGAACTCAGGCCATGGCACGTGGATTGCATAGCCAGAGCCAGGCATAGAAGCCGTCGAGAATAGAAGTAAGATAATACATGAAAAGAAACTTGGTAACAGCATTGGTGATGGGACTGGCGCTGACCTGCGTCACCGCAATCGCGCAGGGCACCGGCGGAGGTCCGCAGGGCGACCAGATCCAGCAACGCGACCGTGACCAACTGCAAACGTGCAGCCCGACGCTCGATCAGGACCGCACTCGCACACGTCTGCAAGACCGTCTGCCTACCTGTGTGCAGGACGGGATCAAGGACATGAAACAGACGCGGGAGCAGTATCAGCAGCAGCTCCGCGATAAGATCAAGGAGCAGAAGGCCTGCACGGAGCAGGACCGGGAGCAACTGCGCGAGCAACTGCGCACGGCGATCAAGGACCAGGTCCGGGATCGCGAGCAGCTACGCGAGCGCCTCCAGACCCTGCGCGAGTCCGTGCCCAGTCACGACCAGCTCATGGAGCAGGCGCGGGAGCAGGTCCAAGCGCGTGACCGCCGGGGTGAGTAGTCTGGTTTTGTCGTGAGGTTTAACACCCTCCAGGCCAGCCCCTTCCGGGTTGCCTGGGGGGTGCTTCACGCAAGAACAAAGATAAGGAACAGAAAGAGCAGATGAAAGGAAATCAAATGAAACGCACCATACTCACAACCCTGTCTGTCCTGGCCATCAGCGCCACCCTTAGCCTGATCACGTCGGAAGCGCACGCCCAACGCGGCGGCGGCGGAACAACTGCGCTCGACCCTGCTGCCAAGCACGCATTGCTCACGGCGCTGGCTGGACCGGAGGGCGAATATGCCGCGCGGGCCGAGTACACGGCCATCCTCGCCAAATTCGGTGCCGGAGTACAGCCCTACGCCAACATCCTGGAGGCGGAGAAGAAGCACGTGGCCGCGCTCCAGCAGCAATGCCAGAAGTTTGGCGTGCCGATCCCCCCGGACCCCTACATGGGTAAAGTGACAGCACCCGCAACCCTGCTCGAGGCAGCGGAGATCGGCGTTATGGCCGAAATCCTAAACGTCGCCATGTATGACGACTTGCTGGCCAAGGTGGGGAACTATTCCAGCCTGTTGCAGGTTTTCACGAACTTGCGCGCGGCCTCGCTCAATAATCACCTGCCGGCCTTCGAAGCAGCGGTCGAAAACGGCGGCTCGCTTCCGTAACCGGACGGAGGGCGAACGGCAACCGGCGGAGAGGTGCCGTTTCGGCAAGAGCGGTCTTGCGGGCGCAGGAAGCATTTGCTTTCTGCGCCCGTTCCGTCCTAGCCCCGGCAGTCGGAGCCTCACCGACTAACCTCATTCTGCTGGGTGGTTCCGCCCGGTGGCGAGGGGTGCTTCTGGGCGGGGGCGCCCAGCGACCGGGGGCGAGCGTGAGTCGAGGGTCGCGAAAATGGCGGAAATACATGGGTCTGCATGAAACCACTGCCTGGCACGCTCCTTGCGTAAGAATCATCGAGCAAAGAAACGACAAATGCTATGAAAAGGAATTTGGCAGCGGCGTTAGTGATGGGGCTGGTCCTGGCCTCGGTCACGGCAGTGGCCCAAAGCACCAATGGCCCCGGCCCGCAGGGCGACAAGGTCCAGCAGCAGAGCCAGGATCGACTGCAGACCAGCAGTCCGGACCTCGACCAGAACCGCACCCGTATGCATCAGTCTTTGCCTGGAACCGTGCAGCAAGCGGTCCAAGACATGAAAAAGGCGCGCGAGCAGTACCAGCGAGAGCTCCAGGAAAAGAAAAAGGAGCTGACGGCCAGCACAAGCGAAGAGCGCGAACGCCTTCGGGAGCAACTGCGCTCGGTGATCCAGGAGCAGGCCCGGGATCGCGAGCAGTTGCGCGAACGCCTCCAGGCCCTGCGCGAACAACTGCCCAGTCATCAGCAACTCATGGAGCAGGCCCGCGAGCAAGTTCAGCAGCGTGAGCGCAGGGGCGACTAGCCCGGTTTAGCGCGCGGTTTGACACCCTCCAGGCAAATCAGTCCTGAATTGGCTGGAGGGTGTTTTGTAGATAGCGAACAGGCCCGGAGCCACTCAGGAATGCCACTCAGGAATTTATGTCAGACATCAGAGCACAGTCCAGTGGGGTTAGAGAGCTTCTGGCTCTGCGCTGCGCCCTGCTGGACGGCAATCGCCAAGCGGGCCCCCGGCCAAATCCAGTCCTTTTATCGAGTGTGCCTGTGAAGGTATGGGAAGCAGCCGGGTTTGAAGTTTGTGTTGCCCCGGGCGTGACCGTGAATAGTCGTGGAGAGAGAAGGATCTCGCGCTCCGCCTGGGTCGCCGCTTCCCGACAGACTTTCAGGGTTCCTTGCCGCAGGTCGCCCTCGTGGCGACTTAGCGGGCTTGCCCTGGCTTTGAGCGTAATGTGCTTCAGCATCAGTGTCACCGCCGTCCAAGTCAGACCCGAACGGTGGCGCTGGTCGAACCCCCTGCCACACGGCAATAACGTCTTTGACATGCTCGTTGCCAGTGACGTGGCCGTCCAGGTCGGCGACGGGGGCACGGTGTACGTCCAGGGCTTGGATGAGCGCTGGGCCCCGGCAGTGACCGGCGTGACCAATTACCTGCGCGGGGTTGCGCTGATGGGCGAGCGGTTTCTGGTCGTGGGCGAGAATGGCTGCATTCTCTGGTCCGATGATTGGAACAACTTTCAACCCGCACAGGTTTCGCCTGCAACGGCCAATTGGTTTGAGGGGGTGGCAGCCTCCGCGCAGCGTGCGGTGGCCGTAGGCGACAACGGTGCCATCTACACCAGCACCAACGGCACCAACTGGGCGCAGAGCACCTCCGGCACGACGGAATGGCTGCGCGGTGTCGCGTTTGGCGGCGGAACCTTCGTGGCGGTCGGCGAGAACGGCACCATTCTGCGCAGCACCTCTGGCACCTCGTGGAGCAAGACCACAAGTGGGACGGCTCACTTGAACCGGGTTCGCTATCTCGGGACAGGCGGAGCCGGACAATTCTACATCGTCGGCAACGGCGGCGTCGCGCTCTACAGCGCGACCGGAGCTTCGCCCTGGACCTCCCTTAACACGGGTGCAACCAACAACCTTTTTGACGTGGCGCTCAACGATACCGGATTGCTGACGGTGGGTGACCAGCAAGTACGCTTCCTGGCCTCGGGGCAGGCCTCCTGGACCAATCACATTACCGACCTGCCCACAAATGCGCCGCCGGCCTGGGTCTATCTCTCGGCCCATGGTGTCTCCAATTCCTGGCTCGTCGCGGGGCGCACGGGCCTTCTACTCGAGGGCAGCCGCACCAATGGCGCCAGCCTTTACACCTGGCAGCCCTCTCCTGATGATTCTTCCCACGCCTGGCTTTGGGACGTTACGGTGCAAAGAGGCATCTACGTTGCCGCGGGCGACCTGGCGACCATACAAACCAGCCTCGACGGGATTCTATGGGCCAGAGAAGTAGTGCCTGTGCCGCATACGAACGTTGTGCTGCTGGGCGTGGGAGGTACTACTAATCTTCTGCTGGCGGCCGGCAACGCCGGCAATGTGCTCATCAGCCAAGCCGGGCTGACGAACCTCACCGTCACGAACTACGTCGGCACGAATATCGTCATCACCAATACCATTTTCGATACCCTTGGACTGATCTGGACTAATCTGCCCCTCTTTACCACCAATACGCTGCAAGGCGTCGCTGCCGTCAGCAACCTCTTTGTCCTCTGCGGCGACTGGGGCAGCATCTTCACCAGCCCGGACGGCTCGAATTGGACGGCCCGCGCCACGCCCATCGACCAATTTTCTCTCCGGCGTGGCCCCAGGCCCCGGCAACTGGATTGGCGTTGGAAAGAACGGCACCCTCCTGCGTTCCGGACCTGACGCCGTCTCCTGGGGCACTGTGCCCCTCGGAACGACGAACTGGCTCTATCGGGTCCGCCGCGTCGGCGGCCAGTTTGTGGTCGTTGGCCAGAACGGGGCGCTCTACACCAGTGAAGACGGAACGAACTGGGCCGCGCGGGCTAGCGGAACCACGCGCTGGCTGAATGATGTGACTTTTGTGGATGGCACGTGGTTCGTCGTGGGCACCCAGGGCCTCCTGCTGTCGAGCAGCAACCTGGTGAACTGGACCAGCCTGCCTGTGCCTTCGATCAAGTCGCTCTATGGCGCCACGACATACGATGGGCAGCTCGTCCTGACTGGCATCGAAGGCATCGTCCTGCGCAACCAAGTTGTGCCGCGGACAACGCCTGTGAATTTTCTCGCGTATGACCGCAGTGTGGCGACTAATTCGCCCGGTACCACCAATGCGATCGTCAGCGCCTACGAGTTATTCCTCCTTGGCGGACAGCCCGACCAGTTCTTCGATTTTCAGTCTTGCTACAAACCTGGGGACGGCTGCTTGGCAAACGAACGCGACCCTGGAGCTTTTCGACGCCTCTGGGACCATCTACCTCCTGCGAACGCGTGATCTAACCAACACTCCACCGCGGGAGTTATACCGCACCCGGCTGGTCCCCTGAGTTTATTGTGTCGCCTGGCACAGGTGTAACGGGCCAGCCAAGGTGGAGCACAGAGCAATGCTCCGCGCTCCAGCCCGTCGGCACTCGATGGTTGCGCGCAGGCCGCAATTGGGGCTTGAACATAAGGCGAAAACCCGTCTAATGAACCTCATGGTGCTGGGAGAGCAATGGCTTGACGGCGATGGTCCTGGAAGCGGGGAGGATGAATGACGCCCCCGACAGATGACACCTCCACCTCGGCCACCGCGCACCGTGACTGGTTTACCACCACCCATTGGAGCGTCGTGCTGAGCGCCCGCGACCAGGATTCGCCGCAAGCCGCTGCGGCCCTGGAGAAGCTTTGTCGCACCTATTGGTATCCCCTCTACGCCTACGTCCGCCGCCAGGGCCGCGACGAACCCTCCGCCAAAGACCTCACGCAGGAGTTCTTCTTCCGCCTGCTCCATAAGAACCGTCTCGACCAGGTCCAGCGCGAGAAGGGCCGTTTCCGTTCCTTCCTGCTCGCCTCCATGAAGCATTTCCTGGCGGACGAATGGGACAAGGCGCGGGCGCAGAAGCGCGGGGGCGGCCAGGCCGTGCTTTCCCTGGACGACGACACCGCCGAAGACCGCTACCGGCTCGAGCCGGCTGACAACCTGAGCCCTGACAAGCTTTTCGAGCAGCGTTGGGCGCTGACCTTGCTCGACCAGGCCAAGGCGCGGCTCAAAGAGGAATACACCCAGGCTGGCAAGGCCAACCTCTATGAGCGCCTGCGGGTTTTCGAGGCGGCTGATCCGGGCGCGCTGACGTATGCGGCAGTGGCGGTCGAGTTCGGGTTGACGGAGAGCGCGGTGAAGTCGGCCGCGCACCGCCTGCGCCAGCGCTACGGCGAACTGGTGCGCGAGGAAGTGGCCCACACCGTGGACCGCCCGGCGGAGGTTGACGAAGAACTCCGGCACTTGATTAGTGTGCTCAGCGGATGAGGCCCGCCCCGATATTCCGCACTCAATACCCGAGCCCTGATTTCTGCAAGTTCTGCCGGAATGTTTGGGCGCGCGGGGACGCTCGCCCTCCCAAACTAGCTGTTTTGGCGCAACCTTGCCGGAGTTCTTCCTTTGTATTGGATGACGACTGAGTAACCGAAACAACATGCCGATGCCCTCAACTCGACTCTGTGGAGACTGCGGGAACCCGCTGGCGGCTGATGGTGGCTGCCCGGTTTGCGCTTTGAAGCTGGCGTTGGCGCTTTCGGGGCAGGGCGCCGAGGCCCTGGTGATCGAGCAGCCTGGGGACCGGATTGGACGTTACAAGCTGCTGGAGAAGATCGGCGAGGGCGGCTACGGCGTCGTGTACATGGCCGAGCAAGCCGAACCCATCCGGCGCCGGGTAGCGCTCAAGATCGTCAAGCTGGGCATGGACACCCGGCAGGTGATCGCCAGGTTCGAGGCGGAGCGGCAGGCGCTGGCGCTGATGGATCATCCGAACATCGCGAAGGTGCTGGACGCGGGGGCGACCGACACCGGCCGGCCTTACTTCGTTATGGAACTGGTGCGGGGCACCAAGGTCACGGACTACTGCGACCAGCACAAACTGTCCACCAAGGAGCGGCTCGACTTGTTCATCCAGGTTTGCCAAGCCGTCCAGCACGCGCACCAGAAGGGGATCATCCACCGCGACCTCAAGCCCTCGAACGTCCTGGTCACCCGGCTCGATGGGGCGCCTGTCCCAAGAGTGATTGATTTCGGCATTGCCAAGGCCACCGGCCAGCAGTTGCTGACGGACAAGACCCTGTTCACGTCATTCCAACAGTTCGTCGGCACCCCGGCTTACATGAGCCCCGAACAAGCTGAGATGAGCGGGGCGGACATAGACACCCGCAGCGACATCTACTCACTGGGCGTGCTGCTCTACGAGTTGCTCACCGGCCAGGTGCCGTTTGAGAAGAAGGACCTGGTGGAAGCCGGGCTGGACGAGATGCGCCGGGTCATCCGGGAACAGGAACCTCTCAAGCCCTCGACCAAGCTGGCCACAGCACTGGCCGCTACCCCGCACTCCGCGCTCCGCACTCCGCAATTAAGGGAGGTCCGGGGTGACTTGGACTGGATTGTGATGAAATGCCTGGAGAAAGACCGCGCGCGCCGTTACGGAACCGCCAACGGGCTGGCCGAGGACGTTGCGCGGCACCTGGCGAATGAACCAGTTACAGCCGTGGCGCCGAGCACCGTTTATCGCATGGGAAAGTTCGTGCGGCGGCATCGGCAGTGGGTCGTCCCGACGCTGGTTCTGCTGCTGGTGCTGGGCGGCGGAATGGGCTGGCAAGTGATACGGGCGAGGAACCTTCAACGGCAGGCGCGCCTGGAGTTGGAGATTCGTCGAGGACACGGTGAAAGAACTTCGGCCCCTCGCCTTGCAGGGACGCGACACAAAGCTGCTGCGGGAAGTGCTGGACCGCGGCAGCCAGCCGAGCGGAAAAGGACTACCAGGGCGACTTTGAGTTGCAGACGCGGGTGCTCTTGGCGGTTGCTTTTGCCTATGAGGGATTGGGCGATTACACGAAGGCGCAGGCAACTTTTCAGACGGTGCGTGAAAGTCTGCGGCCCGATGCACGGGTCCGGCGCGGGCGGGCGTCGCCGCTGCCACCTTCGGTCTGGCGCAATCGGCGTTGGACCAAGGCAAGTTTACTGAGGCTGAGGACCTGGCGCGGGACGCGCTGGCGGCCAGCAGCAGCTTTTTCGGGGCCAATGACACGTTCGTCGTGCATTCGCTCAACTACTTGGCCGCCGCGCTGGAAGCCCAAGGCAAGTTGGCCGAGGCCGAAACCAGGGGCCGACAGGCATTGGCCATTGAGCGGAATCTTCCGGGCAACGTCCGCCCTGGAATCCGCCCTCACCTGCACCACATTAGCCAGACCTTGTTGCGGAATGGGAAACGGGCTGATGCCGAAGGCTATTGCCGTGAGGCCCTGGCCAGGCGCATCGATCTCTACGGGACCAACCACCCCCGAGTCGCCGAATCCTACGATCTCCTGTCGGCAATTCTGAAATCACAGGGGAGGGCGGCGGAGGCTGAAGCCGCCGCACGCGCCGCAAAGCCGATAACGGCAGCGCCCTAGTCACATGACCGTGGGCAATTCCTTGGGCATATCCCGGCGCCGCTTTATCACACGTTCGGCGATTGTCGCGGGCGGCGCAACGCTCGTGGGCGGAATGGGTTTTGCTCCGGATGCTGACACCGCCCCCAGTAATGACCGTCGCTCCACCTCCGGCTTGGCCCCCCTGGACCCGAGCATAGAGCATTTGCGTAAGGAATACCGATGGAGGGCCGAGGAGATCTTCCGGGAACTAGGGGCGGTCCTGGGCGATAACAGTGGCGAGCCGGTCAAGAGTACCCCGCCTGTGTCTGCGTGGAAAAGCCCTGGAGGACCCCGGAAGCACCCGCCGGCACCTGGCGGGGACGTGCCGGCGCCTTCTTGGTAAGAGCCCTGATGAACGGGGGCGACAACTCGGTATTGTTCTGGCTGTCAGTCCATTTAAGAAGATGGCAATCCGTGGCGCCCGCGAAAGATCCCCATCTGGCGGCCGCCATGCGGGCGTGGGACGACGTTCAGAAGGTCTATCTCCTGGACGAGGGAAGCTACGCCCCGGCACGGCCCACGATCCTTTTTGTTCATGGCTCTGGCATTGGGCCCTTCCCGGTCTTCAACGCCCTGTTCCAGGACTTGAGCCGCGACTACAACATCGCCTTCTTTCTCTACGATCATCTGAACCCGATCGCGGATATCGCAAGCCGGCTCAACAGAAGCTGGACCGCGTTTCGGCGGGAGCATCGCCCCACAGAGCCTCTGCGGATCGTCAGCTTGTCCTACGGGACTTCGGTCTTTCGTTACGCGGTTCTCATGGACAAGGGAGACCTCTGGCCAGGCTCGGTGCTGGTGGAAATAGCGCCGGTCGTTCTGGGCTCGAAATACCTGCAATGGCTTAATGCCGCTCCCGGGGAGATGCTCTTCCTGCAATTGGCGGTGCCGAATCTGAGGCACTGGGCCGATGGCGTTGACGGCAAGAAGCCGCCGCAGCGGATCATCTGGGCGCCTCAAGGCATCGCCGGGTTAGACAAGGTAATCAGGGCGCGGCTGTCTTTGATTCCCGAGAAAGACGGACATCTATCCGCCCAAGCCCGCCGCCAACTCAACCATCTGCTTGGTGAGGGGAAGTTCTTCGTGATTAAAGGCGCCAAGCATGACCCAGCGCCCGGGCTGAAAGAGGTTGTTTCTCAAACCCGTCGGTTCCTGGAGTCTTCGCGCACACATAGCGTCGCAAGTCCCACTGCCTCGTCGAGGCAGCCCTACCAGGGTAGGGCGCTTTCGCCGAAAGCGCCGGCGCAAACAGATAAGCCGCTGTGCACAAAACGGCGGCGCCAGCCGCCGGCTGAACCGAAAGACAATCTCCCGTCTACCGCTCGCGTCGAAAAGATTACCCCGGCAACATTCGCGCAGGTCCAGAATCCGCAGGAATAACTCAACACCCAACCCGAGCCTGCCGGGAGGGTTGACGCCAGCGATTGAAAGTTTCCTGACCGCGCGCAACCTTGCTCGGTTTTTTCCTTAGTAAGGAGTGAAGGCCAAAGCTCCTGCCGGCGTAGGCAGGAAGACACATGAGACAACCAGGGACTGAGGCCGGGTCCTACAACAAACGGAGCAATTAATATGAAAAATAGTATCACACTCAACACCGCATCACTGGCGTTGGCCTCGTTGCTGGCGACAGGATGCACGCATGCAATGAAAATAACCAAAGGGCCACCGCCCCCAGCGGCGGTCGCCGGACCGGCACAGCCGTTGCGGGTGGGCTTCACTTCAGTGGGGACGGATCACCTGTTGGAATCCGCCATCAACAACGTGAAGGGGCACTCGTCGGTTGCAGAGGCCAAAGAGGACTACAAACCCGCGAGCGGATTCTCCGCGGATTACGTCTGCCAATTGACCCGCGACACGAAGTTCAAATCCTCGGGCCAAAACTTCCTGATCACCTTCCCGGGCTACATCTGCTTCATGCACGCCATAATGGGCTACCAGTACAAGGCGGAGATCACCACGCACTCCACGCTGCTGGACTGCAATTCCAACGTGGTCAGCCAGGTGGATATCGAGACGCCTTACACGTTCCGCCACTGCAGCTTCGGGCGTGGGGCCACCACCGGTTGCATCGGATGGTTAACGCCGGGCTATGGCATCGCGGACGTCATTCCCGCAGTCATCTTCGCTGCCAAGTATGATAAGGGGGCTACCCGTGATTTCCTCGAGCAGGCAACCCCGTCCTACAGCAGCTATGTCAGCGCCAAGGTCCTGGAACAGTTGGCCCAGGCGCAAGCCGGATGCGTCAAGGCCGCGCCGGCCGTTACCGCAAACGACGCAGAAGCTCTCCCGCAGGCAGGCAGCCGGGCCGATGCCTTGGGAACGCAAGGCCAAGCCACACCCGCCATGCCTTAGCGCGCGAGGTGGTCAAGGCTGGCCAATTGCGGTTTGGCGCAGGCGAGCCTTCAGCCTCTCTTCGGCCGTTGCGGCCCTTGGTACCCGCAGCGGCCGCTTTGGTTTTCCGCTTCTCATCTTATGCCGCAGCCTTCCGCCGTATCTGTGTCAATCTGAGTTCATCTGTGGTCCGCCTGGCGTCGAAGATTCTCTGCAACCTTTGGCGGAGATTTCCTCTGTAACGGGTGAAGGCCCGCAGCCTTTCCGCTGAGGCGGTAAAGCGGTGCGAGCAGCACCAGAAAGCAAACATGAAACGTGCAGCTAATATGAAAACCTTCGTGCGACAACTTCAGGCATTCTCAGAAACACTCCGGCAGACCTGGGCAATCTGGCGAAAGCGGGCTCAAGTCGTCTCTTTGGCGGTCATCCTCGCCGCCACCTCGCTCGCTTGCGGCTGTGCTACAGCCCCGACCTCCTCTGGATACGCCACCGCACGTTCTGGTCAAAGGGTGAAGCAGGTGCTTCTCACACCATTCGCGGTGGCCGCGGACGTCGCGACTGTCGGGGGCGCTCTTGCGGCAGTCGTTGCCTATGCCGAGGTCTCCAACGGCTGCCCAAACCTGTCCCGCGGTTCTCAAGGGTGGGGGAGATAGCCTCCCCGCCCAAGCGGCGCAGCGGAATGAACGGAGCGCCGCCGAAACAAGCAATCACGGAACAGCATGAAAAACCAATTCCTTCCCCTCCCCTGCGGGAGCCGGCAGCACCACAAATGCGTATGGTTCATTCTCCTTGTCTGCCAGGCGGTTCTCCTGAGCGGCTGCACCGCGGCGCTGTGGGAAAGAGAACGGTTCAGCCGCATGCACTGGCCGGCCAATCCTCCCAACCTGCGGCTCTTCTACTCGGAATCAGACCGGGATGTGCTGGCGGAGTACGACGAGGCGTCCGAAGGCACCACCAGCATCCGGCGCCGGGCCTATTGGCTTGAGCGCAACGCCACCAGGATTGTTGCCGAGCGCCAGCCCTCGTTTGTCTCCGTCCCCAATCCCCAGGACCTCGCGACGGTGCCAGTCGCGGATAACCCGGCTAGTCCACCAACAGCAACCTACCAGGGCCTTTACGCGGTCGTTTCGACCAACGGCCAGTCGTTCACCCTTTACCCGGGGGACAAAGAACCCACCGTTTACAGGCTGCCCATGTATTACACGAGCTCGGGTCAACGGGTGAAGCAGGTGCTCCTGACCCCGTTCGCGGTGGCCGTGGACGCGACGATTGTCGGGGGCGTGGTTGCGGCTGTCGCTGCCTATGCCGAGGTCTCCAGTGGCGGCCCGAACCTGTCTCGCGTTTCTCAAAAATAGGGGAGATAGGCCGTGGCACTGCTGCGCCGGACCCAACGCGTGAACCCGGGACTGTAACGACCCAATACAACCACAGATGGACACAGCGCGGCAGAGCCGCAACGTGTTCATTTGTGGTTCGCCCCCCTGGAAGATTCCCGGCAACGTTTCGGTTCTTCGCTGTTTCGGTGGAATGCCTTGTGGACCGGACGCCCCCCGGAGGGACCCTCAATAGGCTGCGATTTGTATCGCTGATTAACCGCGTAAGCAGCATCCCCCAGTTCTCCAGGCCTTAAGGGCTGCATCGAATTCCTGCCGCTGACTCGGCACCCCGCTCCGCGCCGGGGACGACCTCCACCAGGCACTCCAGATAGTACCTCCCTAGTACCTCGGTGGTACCTCCGTAGTACGTCCGTAGTACCTCCCTTAGACATAAGGAGGTACTACGGAGGCACTGTGCGGAGGTACTACGGAGGTACTACGGAGGTAATATGGGAGCACCCTGGGGCAGTGTGGGCACTTTGACGAGGAGACTCGGGTGGAGAATCGGCGCTGGGGGCCTTGAGCTCCCACAGCGTGAATCCCGGCGGGAAAGGCTGGCGGCACCGATCGGCTGCTGAGCCGGGCCCTATTCCACCGAATCAGCTAAGAAGCAACGTTTCCCTGGATTCTCCTTTGTACTCAGTGTGAAACAAACAATCGCCAACAGCCGGATCGGACGGGTTCTGCTCCATACGCTGTGTGCCCTCCGCGACCACCACTGGAGTTGGCACTGGCATGGAATGGTCAGGGAATTCTCCAGGCTGTGAGGGGCATCGAAGAATTCCTGCAACCTTTCGCCGCTTTTTCCTTTGTATGGGGTGGAGGTGGGGAGCCTCCCCGCGGAAATGGCGCAGCGGAGAACAGTGGCGCCGAGAAATCAGGAAAATGGAAGTTTAAATAATGTTTGCATGAGCAACACATCGGAGCCTGTCCCGAAGCCGGTTGAACCGGATTAATGGAGTTTGTGTTGTTTTGGCGGAGGGCAGGTGGAACGGGGCGTGGGCGTGTAAACCAAGAACAACGAACACTAGAATGCCAAGACCTATGAAGAATACACACCAAACTTCTCACCTCACTGCCGCCCTTGCGGTCGCTGCCGCCCTCGTAACCGCCAACTCTCATGCAGCGCTGCCCAGCGTGCCGGGAATGACAACCATCGTCTACGCAGAAAGCCCCCCCCTGGAAGGACCCCAACAAATGGATTTCGCAGCCGACGGCACAATGTACGTTGGCCATGACGCTCCAGGCGGTGGAACACTTCAGTACATCTGGCGGATTGGGCCAGGTGGTTCGCCCATCGATCCATTCGGCGATCAAAGAATTCAGGATGCTGACGGCCTCGCCGTTGACCGAACTGGGTCATTCACCTTGACACCGGGGACAATCCTCGTGGGAGGATATGGCTCTGGTGTGTCCAAAATCACACGCTCAGGCACGGTCACTACCTTGTATCCTGGTAGTTGGTTCGGAGATATCGATACTCTCCTGTTTGACCACACTGGCCGTTTGTTAATCGCTGACAAATACCCAGGCAAAATCTGGTGGACCACGGCGGCCGCAAACACTCCGAGCGTTTTGTGTTCGCGAGCGGGCGCATGCGATATCGCTGAGGACGCCACCGGCCGGCTTTGGGTCTCAGGCAGCGACACTTGCATAGCACTCTATAACAGCAACGGCGTGCCCATCGCCCCCTGCTTCGTCACAGGCGTGGCCGTTTGGGCTCCGCTGGCCTCATCGGCCGACACATTTTGGGGAACAAACATCTATACAGTAGGGACGAACGGCACCTTGCTTCGGGTTGACTTATTAGGCCAAGCAACCCCAGTAGGAAGCGGGTTTGGTATCGGGTGGATCATTTCGCTGAAGACGGGAGCCTCTACGTCAGCGAGGCCGGGAACAATCGCATCCTGAGAATTACCCACGAATCGCCTCTCATGAGCATTCGCGTTTCCCAAGTCGAGATCTGCTGGACTTTGTACTCTAACTATCTCTACAACGTTCAATATCGCTCTGATTTGACTACGAACGTTTGGGTTGACTTGTTTCCCACGAACATCCTTGCGACCGGGAGTGAAACCTGCGTCTATGACGACATTCCACACGGCCGGCCACAGAGCTACGCCAGAGCGTGGAACTGCCTGAACCAGACGTGCCTTCACACCACCGTCAATTTCCTCTGGCAAATTGAGCGCCCCTTCATCGCCACCAGATACAGCAGCGGGTCGGCGGCATCGTAGCCGCCGACCCCGTCCTTATCCGAGTCCACTTTCAGCACATCCTTCGGCCGACTCGGATCATGCCGAGGCATCGGCAGCGTCTCGATCAGCCCCCCGCACCGCCGATGAATGAACAGCTTCGCTCGAATGCCCGCTCCGCCATCACCCAACCTTTGCAAGAGTTCCGCCCAACCATTTACCCGGTCAATGCTCGCCGGCCGCAGTGTGGTACCCTCCCCCGCACACTGCGCGGCGATGATCGTCCCCTCGCTTTGACGGCTAAAGACATCTACAGGGGCCACGAACCCCTTCAGGTCCCCTGGATCCCGCGGCCTCATTTCCGGTCTCTCAACCATCAGCCGTGAACACTGAGCCCCCACGCCATGCCGCGCCGCCGGGATGTCGTCATCCACCTGTGACTGCCCTGCGCGGGATAATCGAGATTTCATACGCGGAATGAGTTGTGTTTGCCGCTCACCAGGCGCGTGCGTGCAGTTGCAGGGCGGTTAGGACGCCTACCGGTTGCCTGGCCGCTCGATCCCAGACCGTCATTGGGTCGTCACGCGCCGCCGCAAATCCGCCGGCGATACAAATGAGACTTTCAGACCCCCGACCATGCGGTCGTAGGCGGGGCCGTGCAGGGGACACACCACGAAGTTTCTTCCGCTTGGATACTGAGCGCGAAAGGCGGCCAAGCCGCACGCCCGAACGCCTCCGGTTGGCACTTGCAGTCTGTGGCGTCCACTGCCTCGCGTCCGCGGGGGATGACGAAATCCAGTTCCCGTTGCTGTTTGTCGCGCCAGAAATGAACCCGGGGCACGCCGGCCGCGATAAGCGCATCCAGCACCAAGTGCTCCCAAAGCACGCCGCAATCCTCCGCCCGCAGACGGTCCCACCCGCGGGCGTGGCAGACCAACCCGGTGTCAAAGCCGAAGACCTTGAGCTGGGCGATAATCTCCCGCCGTCCGCCCGCCGAAAAGGGCCGCACCAGATGAATCACGTGGGTTACTTGATAGACTTCCAGCCAATTCGTGACGGTAGGCCGGCTGATGCCGCTCTCGGCGGCCAGTCTGGTAACGTCCAGCAGCCCGCCGCTTTGCCGCAGCAGCAATCGAGGTTTACTTTAGGACGGCTAAATGTAAAGCAGCCCTTCGCACTGGGGTGGGCGGCGGCGCATCTGGACCCTGCCGCCGGAGCGGTAGCTTTCAGCCGGCTGTGCGTGACCGGGAACCTGGGGGGCACGGTTTGTGGCTAGGGACGTTCCAAGCCGACTGGAAGTCAGCGCTCCGGCCCTGGCGCGATTCGGCGACGGTGGCACTGCGAGGAACCCGGTTTGCACTCGCGCGGACTTTCGCCCTCCCGGGACTGGGTGCTGTTTAGCGGTATTCTTCCCAATCTGGCTCGTTGGCGAAGATCCAGCGGTAGTATTCCTTCTCCGCAAGGTTCGCGGCGGCTTCTTCGTCCACGATGACGGTGGCGCGGGCGTGGAGCTGGAGGGCGGTGGCGGAGATCATGCTGGTGATGGGGCCTTCGACGGCCTGGGCAACGACCTTCGCTTTGCTGTCACCAGTCGCCAGGAGGAGGCAGCGGCGGCATTCGAGGATGGTGCCGACGCCCATGGTGATGGCGCGGCGCGGCATGTTGTCTTCGCCGCCGAAGCCGGGCGCGTTCTGCTTGAGGGTGGTGGGGGTGAGCGCTTTGACGCGGGTGCGGGAACGGAGCGCGGAGAGCGGTTCGTTGAAGCCGATGTGGCCGGCTTTGCCGATGCCGAGGAGCTGCAGGTCAATGCCGCCGCAGCGCTGGATGGTGGCCTCGTAGCGGCGGCATTCTTCGTCGAGATCGGTCGCAAGGCCGTTGGGCAGGTGGGTGTTCCGCGGGTCAAGGTTCACGTGGCGGAACAGGTGGTGATTCATGTAGTAGCGGTAAGAGTTCGGGTCGGAGGGGAACAGGCCGACATACTCGTCGAGGTTGAACGTGCGGCAAAGGGAGAAATCGAGCTTCTCCGTCTGGTGCAGGCGGACGAGGTGGCGATAGACGCATTCCATGGTGTTGCCCGTCGCCAGGCCGAGAACAAGGTTGGGGTTGGTGCGCAGTTCGCGGGCGACGATGCGCGCGACCAACGCGGCGGCGGCTTCCTTATTCGGTTGTATGATGACTTCCATCGGGAGGATGGTGGCATGAAAGAGCGTGAAAGGATACCAGGAAAACGGGGCGCGGCTCAACACTGCCACCGGCGAAACGGCTTGAGTCGAATCCCCACATGCGCACAATGCCCGCGTGCTAGAACCAGAAACAGCGGCTGCCAGCGTGCCCGCCCCTGCCAGGGACAGGCGCGCAGGACTTGGGTTTCTCATTTGCCTGCTGGCGGTTGTGCTGGCGGGTTGCGCGACCGGCCCACACGGAAACGGGGCGCGCGTTGCGGATTGGGAGAGGCCAGGCCAACCAGCCGCTCCCATCGCGCCGCCGCCGCCGACTCCCCAAGCCTCGCCGCCGGTTGCCGCGCCCGGTGCCCCTCCCGCAGTGGCTGCCGCGCCCACCAATCTGCTTGCCGGGACATGGGTTTCGCTGGGCCGTTGGTGCAAGGCGAATGGTTTGGCCGCGCCTTGCCCGCTGACATCCGGGTCGGCGCCGGGCTACGCGTTGGCCACAACGAACGGGGTGTTCATGTTGCGCGCGGGCAGCGAGGCGGCGCATTGGGACGGTTTGGAAGTGCGGTTGGCATTCGCGCCGCAGATTCTGGATGGGCAGCCATACGTTCATGCGCTCGACCTGAACAAGACCATACAGCCGCTTGGTTTCGGGCGCGGCCAGGCACTTCCTGCAGACCCAACCTGACCATTGTCATTGATCCGGGCCACGGGGGGGCGGATTCAGGGGCCCGCGGTATTTTGGGCTACCGCTACGAGAAGGAGTTCACGCTGGACTGGGCGCGCCGGCTGGGTGGGTTGCTCGCCGCCAAAGGGTGGCGGGTGTTTCTGACGCGCACCAACGACATGGACCTGTCGCTCTCCAGACGCGTCGCCTTCGCAGAGGCGCGTCGGGCTGGCGTGTTCCTCAGTCTGCACTTCAACTCCTCCGCGCCCAACGATCAGCAGGCCGGCTTGGAAACCTACTGCCTCACGCCGACCGGCATGCCTTCGAGCCTCACGCGCGGGTACGGGGACGACCCGGCACAGGCGTTTCCGAACAACGCGTTTGACACGGAGAACTTGCAGTTTGCGTTGCGGGTGCATCGCGCGCTGTTGCAGGTCAATGGCCGGCGGGATCGGGGCGTGCGGCGGGCCCGGTTCCTGGGGGTGCTGCGCGGGCAGCAGTGCCCGGCCATATTGGTCGAAGGTGGGTATCTGTCCAACCCACAGGAAGCCCGGCGCATCGCCGACCCGGCCTATCGGCAGAAGCTGGCCGAGGCCGTGGCGCAGGTGCTGGAATGATGTGTGATGCGTGATGCGTGATGCGTGAACGCCCTACTTCCAAAACCCTCCACTTCCTTGAGCACGCATCACGCATCACGGATCACGCATCACGTCCTCGTCACGGGCGGCGCGGGTTTCATCGGCTCACACCTGGTGGAGCGGTTGCTGGCCGATGGCAAGGCGGTAGCCGTCATTGACGATCTTTCCACGGGAAACTTGGACAATCTGCGGGCGGTGCGCGCGCATCCGCGGCTGCGGGTAATCGAATCGCGGATTTCGACCTGTCGTGAGCTGGCTCAACTCGTCGCCGGGGCGGAATCAGTCTATCATCTGGCGGCGGCGGTCGGCGTCGAACTGGTGGTGCGGTCGCCGATTCACGTGCTGGAGACCAACTGCATGAGACCGAGGTGTTGCTGGAGGCCGCGGCGGCGCAGGGCGTGCCCGTGCTGCTGACCTCGACGTCCGAGGTGTATGGCAAGAGCCAGAAGGAGGCGTTTGGCGAGGAAGACGATTTGCTGATCGGCCCGCCGCACCAGGCCCGGTGGAGCTATGCCTGCTCGAAGTTAATGGACGAGTTTCTCGCGCTGGCCTACGCGAAGGAGCGGGCCTTGCCGGTCATCATCGCGCGCCTGTTCAACACCGTTGGTCCGCGGCAGACGGGACGGTATGGCATGGTGCTGCCCCGCTTCATCGCCGCGGCCCGGAGCGGCCAACCGCTGCAAGTCTATGGTGACGGGCAGCAGACGCGCTGCTTCTGTTACGTGCGCGACACGGTCGAAGCCCTGGTGCGCTTGCAGGGCTGTGCGGCAGCGCGCGGGCAGGTGTTCAACGTCGGCAGCACGGAGGAAATCAGCATCCGGGATCTGGCCCGCAGGGTAATCGCAACCCTGGGGTCGCAATCGGCGATTGAGTTCGTCCCCTACAGCGAGGCCTATGAACCCGGCTTCGACGACATGCGCCGACGCAAGCCGGTGGTGGAGAAACTGGCGGCGACCGTTGGCTTTCGCCCCCGCACCAGCCTGCAAACCATCATTGAACTCACGGCGGCGGCGATGGCCTGAGCCGTGACCATTCAATCCGCAGTGGGGAGCATACGCGTCCCGGCGTGTCGTCAAAGGCGTCTCGCCTTCGACATCGTTCTGCCGCTCATCGCTCACCGTTTGGTAATTCCGTCAGGCAGAGGGATGTTTGCGGCGGGACGCTGCAAACAGCACGCCGGAGGCATGTGCTCACCTCCAGTTGAATGGATACGGCTCAGAGGAAAACTGCCAATAGAAAAGGCACCCTTGCGGGTGCCTTTCGTTTTGCTCAGTTGAGCGAGATTACTCGGGTTACGGGAGCTGGATGCGGTTTACGCCTGGGGACTGCAGGGTGCCGCCGGTGAAGACCCCCGCGGCCGGCCCGTGTCACCCGAATCCTTGAGGCCCTCTTGCAGCCTCGAGCGGCTCCAGCCCTGCACGCTGCCGTCGGCCATCCCGACGTTACCCTGCTTCGCATGCATGTTATCCATCCAGCCACCGCGGGTTGCCGGCCGTGAAGTTGGTGCCCAGGGAGACGAAAGGCGTTCCCGTGCCGGGGCCGCCAGATAAGCAGTGGTCGGCGGATTCCCGCCGCCCAGGTTGTGGTCGCCGGTCAGGAACATCTGCGGGTAGGTTTCCTGCGCATCAACGCCGATGAAGTAGCTGATGTTCAGGTCGTTGGTGTAAGGAATCGCGTTGGCCGAGCCCACGGTTGTGCCCGCGAAGCTGGTGGCCGGCTGGCGCGCCGGGGTCTCATATTCCGCCGGGCAGAACAGGATTTTCGGCGTGCTCAGTTCGTTGGACATGGACAGGAACATCTTCGACACACCACGGCTGGCGGGTTGCGTGCTGCCAGGGTTCTAAGGCCGACGTCCGTGTCCGAAGCCCCGCCCAGGGCCGCCGACAGCGTCATCGGCATGTTGCCGTCGTTGTCGATGGCGAAGGTCCGCAAGGAGAGGCCGACCTGCTTGAGGTTGTTGGTGCAACTGATGCGTTGCGCTTTGGCTTTGGCGCGAGCCAGCGCGGGAAGCAACAGAGCCGCCAGAATGGCGATGATGGCAATAACGACTAACAACTCGATGAGAGTGAAAGCCCCGATCTTTTTGCGTAGGTTTTTCATAAATACTGCTGGTTTTAGTTTTGTTTTGGCAAACAGACCGCGAACTTTACTGGTGCCGTCCACGCTGTCAACCCGATTCGACTCTTTCCTTAGCAATGGCGGGTGCCAGCGGGCATTTTTGGCAAAAACCTAAGGAATACGCAGGTGCCCCTTCCTGGAGAGCGGGATTTTCACGCTTTTTGCGTGAGGCTCACGCATCCACCGCGTGGAGGCAAGGTTCAGGGTTTGAGGGAGTTGGCTGGCTGCTGCGGGGAATCGGCCTTGGGGGCGAGCGCGAAGTCGAGGTTCTTGCGGGCAGCGGCATGAGCTGGCTTATCAGGCTGCGCCACGTCGCCTGGGGTCGCCGTCGAAAGACGAGAAACACCAGGGAGGTGTTGGCGGCGCGAAGCAGCACATTAACCAGGTGAACGATAGAGGAGGCAGCCGTTATGCGGCGGGTGATGTGTCATTCGGGGAGGGCGGGGGTGCAGTGGTAGCCTCGCCCTGGCAGAGGCGCGATCAGGCTCGCTTTGGCGGGGCATTGGGTGGATAATAGGCGCTGGTTATGGCCAACGAGAAACTGGATACCAATCAGAAGGCGCAGCAAATCAACCTGGACGCCAAACGGTATGGCACCTTCGCCGAGATCGGCGCGGGGCAGGAAGTCGTCCGCTGGTTCTTCCGGGCGGGCGGCGCGGCGGGCACGGTGGCCAAGACGATCTCAGCCTACGACATGGCGGTCAGCGACGCCATCTACGGCCCGACGGACTACTACGTGAGCCGGCAACGCCTGCGCTCCATGCTCGACTACGAGTACGACCTGCTGCTGGAACGGCTGGACAAGACGCGCGGGGGCAAGTCGGCGTTCTTCGTTTTCGCCAACACCGTGGCGACCCGCCGCGAGGCGGGGCGGGGCTGGCTGGGGATTCGGTTCCAGGCCGAGTCGGGTTCGGACCCGTCCGAGATCATCATCCACGTCCGCATGCTGGATAAGGAAACCGTGCGCCAGCAGGAAGCGTTGGGCGTCATCGGCGTGAACCTCGTTCATGGGGCCTTTTACCCCCATCACCAGCCCGAAGCGCTGATCCGGTCGCTGCTGGATGACCTGACCTGGGAACGGGTCGAGGTGGACATGATCCGCTTTGCGGGCCCGGCCTTTTCGCGTGTGGACAACCGGCTCATGGCCCTGCAACTGGTCCAGCAGGACCTGACCGAGGCGGCGATGTTCACCGCCAAGGGCGAAGCCGTGCAATGGTCCGAAGTGCTCCACCAGAAGCCGGTGCTGGTCCAGCGCGGCAGCTTTCTCCCCGTCACCAGGTCCACGCTGGATGTCATGGAGCGGGCGCTGGAGCAGTTTGTGCAGGAGCCGGAGCTGAAGGGCGAGACGCCCGTGGTGCTCATGGAAATGACCCTGCGGCAACTGACGACGGGCGAAGCCATTGACGAGCAGGATTTCCTCAACCGCGCCGACATGCTCAGCGCGCTGGGCAAGACGGTGCTGATCTCCAATTTCCGCCGCTTCCACCGCCTGGCGGCCTACCTGTCGCGCTACACCAAGCGCCCGATCGGCCTGGCGATGGGCGCGTCCAAACTGGCGGAGATTTTCGACGAGCGCTTCTACAACGAAAGCGAAGGCGGCCTGCTCGGCGGCCTGGGCCAGCTCTTCAAAAACCCCGCCCGGCTCTACGTCTACCCGCACCTCGACCTGCCGACCGGGCACAAGCTGACCGTCGAGAATTTCCCGTGCCGCCGCACTTGCGGCACCTCTACGCGCACCTGCTGGAGAACCGCTTCATCCAGGGCATCCGCAACTTCAACGCCGACCTGCTGCCCATCCGCTCGCGGGACGTGCTGGCCAGGATTCAAACCGGCGACCCCTCCTGGGAACAGCTCGTGCCACCGGTCATCGCGGAGATCATCAAGCGCGACGCGCTCTTTGGCTACCGGCCGAGCGCGGCGCGCCGCCGGCGGCCCGAGCGTCTGATTGACTCAACGGGCGGGCGGGGGTAGCTTGGGGACCAAGCGATGGTGCAAAATGAACTCGGCGACCAAGCACTCGGGACTGTTCCGCGATGCGGCTAGGGCGAAAGCTCCAGCCTTCACGCTCATCGAATTGCTGGTGGTCATTGCCATTATCGCGATTCTGGCCGCCCTGCTGCTGCCGGCGCTGATCAAGGCCAAACTCAAGGCGCAGGGAATTCAGTGCATGAACAACCACCGCCAGTTGGCGCTGGCCTGGCGGCTGTATGCCGAAGACAGCCGCGATCTCCTGGTCTATGCCAGCGACCATCCGAACATCCGGGGGCTTACTGGCGCATGCTTGACGAGTATGCCTGGACGCGGACGCATCAGGACTTCGACCCGAACAACCGCGGCAACTGGGACATCGAGTATGACATGGTCAAGCGCCCCTTGTGGCCCTACACGTCAAAGAATCCCGCCATCTATAAATGCCCCTCCGACCAGTCCTTCCTGACCGTCAACGGCGAGCGCAAGCCCCGGGTGATCTCCATGGCCATGAACCTGTATGTGGGCGGCTTTGACGGCACCCACGGGGGCTGGACGTGGGCCTATCCTTATCACATCTACGCCAAACTCGCGGAGATCACCCTCCCCTCCAAGATTTTCGTGTTCCTGGATATGCGCGAGGACAGCGTCAATTGGGGCAATTTCCATACCTTCATGCTGGGCTATTCTCCCACCGACCCCGCCAACTACTGGTTCAACGGGGATTATCCGGGCATGTACCATCACCGGGCCTGCGGCTTCTCGTTCGCCGACGGCCATTCGGAACTCAAGCGCTGGCGAGACGATCGCACCATGCCGCCGCTGACGGTCGGGGCGAACCCGCTTTTCAGCGTGTGGGCGCAATCCCCGGGCAATCCGGACATCGCATGGCTGCAGGATCACTCCACCCGACTTAGGTGATCCCCGGCCCCATCCGCAGGTTCGGAGTCCTCTGGCGGCTCTTGCTGCTGCCCCTCGGCGCCCAGGCGGGTGAACTCTACCGGATCCGCCCGCTTTCCGAGCGCGAGCTTACGCGGACTTATACCAGCCTGATGCTGGATGCCTGCCGCCATGCGGACAAAGTCTGGCAGGATTCGCCAGAGAATCCCCCCGTCGGCTACTGGGGCAGCGGCCGCAGCGACCAGATGAACGAAGGCATCCGCGCCATCTCAGGCATGGTGCTGACCTGTGGCGCGCTGTTGAAGTACTCCGACGCCCTGCAGGGGCCTGAGCGCGCAAGTACCTCGACCAGGCGACCCGGGCAATTCGCTACGCGGTCGCGTCGCACCTGACCGGCACGCAGAAATGCACGGACGGCAAGCCGTGGGGCGGAAGTTGGCAGTCGGCCATGTGGACAGGCACGCTGAGCTTCGGCGCATGGCTCATCTGGGATGAGCTTGATCCCGAGCTGCGGCAGGGCGTCGAACGCGTCATTGCATCCGAGGCGGATCGCTTTCTGGGGGGCAAACCACCCACGGGGCGCTGGGGCGACACCAAGGCCGAGGAGACCGGGTGGAACATGATTTGCCTGGCGGTCGCCGCCAACCTGTTCCCGGCCCATCCCCACGCCGCCGCCTGGCATGAGAAGGCGATCGAATACATGATGAACACGCTCTCGGTGCCGCAGGACGAGCTGGAGAAGGCTGGTGGATGGGCGACCTGTCGGCGAGTGGTTCGCCGGCGCCAACCTGCATCCGGATTTCACGCTGGAGAACCACAACTTCTTCCACCCGGGCTACATGGCGTGCAGCTCCTATTTCCTGACCCAGGCCGCGATGTATTACACCTACGCCGGCCGGCCGGTTCCGCAGGCGGCGACGCACCACCTGCTGGATACGTGGAGGATGTTCCAGACGATCATGCTTCCCTGGGGCGAGTCTGCCTTCCCGCAGGGCATGGACTGGGAGCTGCACGGCCTGACCTTCATCAATCTTTATGCCTCGCTCGCCTGTTACCAGCAGGACCCGCTGGCCGCGCGCATGGAGAACAACTGCCTCCAATACATGCGCGCGTGGCAGATCATGTGCCAGGGCGACCTTGCGGTTCCCGGCTCCCGCCTCGGCTTCACCCGGCACGCCATCTGCGCCGAGCAAGCCACTTACGCCTACCTGGCCCACAAGGTCTTCGGGCCGCCGGCAAAAGCCATCTCCGCCCGCAAGGCCGCCGCCCAACTCCGCGGGGTACAGACCCATGACTTCGTCGAGTTCATCGCCCACCGCACCGAAAGCAAGCTGGTCTCCTTCTCCTGGAAGAACCGGATCATGGGCCTGGTGATACCCATCGGCCCGGGCACGACGACAATCCGCATTTCACCGTGCCCATCACCAGCGGCTTGGTCGGCTCCTTCGAACTCGCGCCCAAGCGTGCCACCGGCACGAAGACGGCTCGAACACGTGTGGCAGGAGACGCCGAACGGGTTCGAGACCACCGGCTCGCTGCTGCTCAACGGCGGCCTCTTGAGACAGACGCATGCGCGTGACTTCCGTCGGCGAACAGACCGTCGTGTATCAGGACCGCGTCACCGCGCTCTCCGATGTCTCCGTGTCGCGGGAACTGGGCGTCCCGGTCGGCATAGAGAATGACGAGGTCACCGGCGGCAAGCGGGTGGTGTATCATCGCGGCGGTCAGACGACCTTCGATTGGAAGAAGCCTCAACCACCGGTGGCCCTGCCCGGCTCGTGGGCCAACGTGGACGGCCGGCTGGGCGTGGTGATGGCGCTCGGCTCCGGCCTGAGCTACCACCAGGCCACAGGCTATGATCCGCACACCGCCGTCTGCGCCGATGTTCTCTACGGCTCTTTCTCGACCGTCCGCAGCACTTCAAGAACGGCGAACAGGTCGCCCAGCGAGTCGTGCTGTTCTTCGTTGAGGTCACGCCGAAGCAGACCGCGAAGCTGGCGCACACTTTCGAGATTGAGGACAAGGTGCAAACCCAGGTCCTCCATCTTAGACTGCCCGACGGTGGAACAGTAGAAGTCCCACTACTGTAGATTAACGCCTTCCGGCTTTCCTCCACCAACAACTGTTTCACCGGCGGTTGAGCCTCGCCCGCCGGGCCCCCGCTCGTACCACCCCCGGGTCCGGTTGCAGACGTTGCAGACGGAGAGCATCACCGGCACTTCCACCAGCACGCCGACCACCGTCGCCAGCGCCGCGCCGGAGCTGGGGCCGAACAGCGTGATGGCCACCGCCACCGCCAGCTCGAAGAAGTTGCTCGCGCCGATGAGCGCGCCGGGCGACGCGACGTTGTGCGGCACCTTGAACCAGCGCATCAGCAGGTAGGTCAGGCCCGGAGTTGAAATAGACCTGGATGAGGATCGGCACCGCGATCAGCAGCACCGCCAACCAGCGGCTCGTCAGGTTCTCCGCCTGGAAGGCGAAGATCAGCACCAGCGTCAGCAGCAGCGCCCCGATCATCACCGGATGAAACTTCGGCAGGAACTTCTGCTCGAACCATTCCTTGCCGTGCGACTTCAGCAGCGCCGTGCGCGTCAGCCAGCCCGCCGCCAGCGGAATGACGATGAACACCACCACCGAGGTGATCAGCACTTTCGCCGGCACCACCACGTTGGCCACGCCGCACAGGAACATCACGATGGGCGCGAACGCCACCAGCATGATGAGGTCGTTCACCGCCACCTGCACCAGCGTGTAGGCCGGGTCGCCGTCGGTGAGATAGGACCACACGAACACCATCGCCGTGCAGGGCGCGGCGGCCAGGATGATGAGGCCGGCGGTGTATTCCTTCGCCATCTCCGGGTCGATCCAGCGCCGCGAACACATGCTGCATGAACACCCACGCCAGCAACGCCATGCTGAACGGCTTCACCAGCCAGTTCACGAACAGCGTCACCATCAGCCCCTTGGGCCTCTGCGCGATGCCGCCGATGGCGCTGAAATCCACCTTCAGCATCATCGGGTAAATCATCAGCCAGAGCAGCACCCCGATGGGCACGTTCACTTGCGAGCCTTGGCCGAATTCCAGCTTGCTCAAGGTCGCGGTCACGTCCGGCAGCAGTTTGCCGAAGGCCACGCCCACGACCATGCAGACCAGCACCCAGACCGTCAGGTAGCGCTCGAAGAAGGCCAGGCGCTTGGGCGCCGGCTGCGCGAGCTGGCCGACACGTGGCAGCAACGGAATTGCTCATGCTAATCGTCGGCTTGGCTTTATCGTCAGCCGCAGCAGGTTGCCCGGCCGCAGCCGCATCGCCGAACCCGAATCGGCGCTGCCGCTTGGAACTCAGCGTCGCCGAAGCCGCCCAGCACCACGCGGCGAATCGGCTCGCCGGTTTCAGGATGCTTGGTCAGCGGCTGCGTCGTTCATGCTTCTGCTTGATCTCGTAATAGCGCGGTTTCTCGCCGGCTTTCGCGGGATGGTTTCGTAAACGTAGGTGGTCATATCAATCCTTGTCTGTGATTGAGTTGTGGTTGTGAAAAAGTTGCCGCAGTTTCTCCGGCCCGACCGGTTCTTCGGCCACCCACGGCACGAGGGCCGTTCGCTTGGAGAATGCTGCTCGACGACTTCGCGGATGTAAGGGAGCTTCGTCCGCGCCCGCGCGCCACGAGCAGCGGATCGCGCGAGCCGCTCTCCGCAAAGCTCTGGTTGATGACCCAGGCGAACGGCTCGATCTGCGCCCGGCGCAAGTCGTCTTGCAGCGCGGCGGCTTCGTGGACCGGCGTGGCTTCGGGCAGCGTGACGAGAGCACGCGGGTGAAGCTGGCGTCGCGCAGCCGGGGCAGGAGGTTCAGCACTTCCTCCGGCATGTCGCTGGCCTTGCGGGCGACTTCGCGGTGATAGGCTTCGGTGGCGTCGAGCAGCAGCAGCGTGTGCCCGGTCGGCGCGGTGTCGAGCACCACGAAGGCGTCTTCGCCTTGCGCCACGGTGCGGGCGAAGGCGCGGAACACCGCGATTTCCTCGGTGCAGGGCGAGCGCAGATCTTCTTCCAGCAAGGCGCGGCCGCTGGCGTCGAGGTCCTTGCCCGCCGTGGCCATGACCTGCTCGACGTAGGCGCGCGTCTCGGCTTGCGGGTCAATCCGGCTGACGTGCAACCCGCTCAATGTGCCCCGCCGCTGCGGCCACGTGCGCCGCCGGGTCGGTGGTGCTGAGATGCACTTGAAGCCGCGCCGCGCCAGTTCCGTCGCGATGGCGGCGGCGACGGTCGTCTTGCCCACGCCGCCTTTGCCCATCGTCATGATGACGCCCCGGCCGCGCTTGGGCCAAGTCATCCACCAAGCGCGGATCCAGCGATTCCAGCGGCAGGCAGAGCCGGCAGTTGGACGACTCCGGCGCCAGACGCCTGGCAGTCGGCTCGCCGTTCTGCGAGCCAGCGCCCGCAGCGCCGGGAGGCCAACAGATTGTGCGCGCGCAACGGCACTTCGGTGACGGGCAGCCGCGCGAGAAATGTCTGCCCTCGTCGTCAACGCTTGCGCCCCGCGCTTCCAGGGCCAGGCCACCGGGTCGGAGTCGGACGCCTTGAAACAGCCCGTTCAGGATGAGCCGTTGGTTGCGCACGCCGATGGCGGCGAGTTCGCCGCTGGTGCGTTCGGCTTCGGCAAGGGCGGCCTTCTGCGCGCGGCTCACCAGCACCAGCGTCGTGCGCTGGCCATCCGCCAGGGCCGCGACGGCGTTCTCGTAAATCACCCGCTGCTTCTGCAATCCCGCCAGCGGTCCGAGACAGGAGTTGCCGGTGGTGTTGGTGTCGAGAAAGCCGGTCCAGGCCGTCGGGCAGCGTCATCAGCCGCAGCGTGTGGCCGGTCGGCGCGGTGTCGAAGATGACGTGGTCGAATTCGGCGGTGGCTTCCGGTTGGCCGAGCAGCCGGGAAAACTCATCGAACGCGGCAATCTCCATCGTGCAAGCGCCGGAGAGCTGTTCCTCCATGCTCCGCACGACGGCTTCCGGCAGCTTGCCGCGATACGGCCCGACGAGTCTTCTCGCGGTAGGCGCGCGCGGCGGCCTCCGGGTCGATGTTCAGCGCCACAGATGCGGCACGCCGGGAATCGCCGTGGGCGTCGCCGTCGAGTTTCTGGCCCAGAACTTCATCGAGATTCGACGCCGGGTCGGTGCTGACCAGCAGCACGCGCTTGCCCCGGTCGGCCAGGGCGATGGCCGAGGCGCAGGCCAGCGAGGTCTTGCCCACGCCGCCCTTGCCGGTGAAGAACAGAAAGCGGGTCGGCGCTTTCAAGAAACAGGCCAGTGACTGTTCGTCGGAGGCTTCCTTCACTTCTTTTGTGCCTCCCGATACTGCCGGGCAACACGCCGGAGGCCCTGGCGACCATCCCTCAGCGGGTTCCATGGATTCCGCGGCTGGCTGTTCACCACCTGCGCCCCGGCCAGCAGCCCTGCCTTGACGATCAACTCACTGGGAATAGCGTTATAGGTCCTCCCATCAACCGTGATCGTCCGGCACTCGGCATCCCCGCAGGGCCCGCTGCACCGGCTCTTCCCAATCGTCGCCCGAGCCACTCCTCGATTGGCTTCCCCGCAATCCAAATGCGGTTCGACTCCAGCGGGTCTTTCGAGAACGCAGAGGACTGACCGCCACTTTCTCCAGCACGACCTCTATGCCCAGTGCCTTCAGAGAACGGCGCAGCTTCTTACACTCCCTTCCGCCGCCTTCCGTCGTGCCGCACCGGTCACAGGTTTGCCCCTTCGCATCCACCAGCCGCTGCCACCGAATCTGCAGCACCTGCTTCTCCCCTCCTTGCCGTCTTGTTTCCCGGCGTGGCGCAGCCGGCCAGAAACACGGCGCAAACCACGAACCCGATTGAGTTACGCATGTGTCCCTTCATTCATCCGCAGCACTTCCCCGCGCCGGCCTTCTCCCCCTTCGCCTCCTCGCCCCACAGCACGGGTCCGACTCCTCTCACGCCCCCCAGAGCCGCCCCGTCAGTCGCTCCGCCAGCCTCAGGATGGACTGATGCGGCGAGTCCTTCACTTTGGCCCCCGTCTCCACCGCCCGCGCCATGTCCTCTTTGGACACCCCCAGCAACTGGGCCTGGCGGTAATGATACTTCAGGCACGGCTCGCAGTTGGCGGCGATGGCCGCGCCGATGGCGACCAGTTCCCCCACGCGCCTGAATAAATGCTGGCTTCGCCTTAGCCACGCCCGCCCAGGCGGCGAGTTCGCCTCGTCCGGATAGCGCCCGCTCGCCACCACCTGCCCGTCCACCAGCACCAGTGGCAACGCCGCCTCGCCTTTCTCGGTGAGCGCCTGCTTCACCTGTCTCATTCTCCACGAAAGCCGCGGGATTTTGCGACAGGTTGAACCGCCGCACTTCCACGCCTTGCTCTTGCAGCCACTTCACATCGGCGGCAAACCGCACGAGCGCGGGATCCACGTCCGGGCCGCACACGCCGGTCGAACAGCACATCGCGGGGTCGTAAATATCGAGTCTTTTCATAGTTCAGTTACTTCCAAGAGCTTTGTTCCCTTCCTCCGCTGGACGCCACTGCCGCAGGCCCAGGCCGCGCCTGCCCGTCCGGTTGAATCGTGCCGTTGACCAGCCGCAAGGCCCGCTTCGCGCGACCGGCCAGCCGCAAATCGTGCGTCACCATCACGATGGTGCGGCCCTCGCGGTTGAGTTCGCCAGGAAGTCCATGATGCTGTCGGCCGTTTCGGGGTCGAGGTTCCCGGTCGGCTCGTCGGCGAGGATCAGCGCAGGATCATTGGCCAGCATCCGCGCCAGGGCCACGCGCTGTTGCTGGCCCACGCTCAATTCGCGCGGTTTGTGGTCGAGCCGGTCGGACAAGCCCACTCGGCCCAGCAGCGACTCCGCCCGGTGTTTCTGCTCCTCTTCCCCGAGCCCGGCCAGCACCAGCGGCACTTGCACGTTCTCCAGCGCGGTCAGATACGGCACCAGGTTGAAGGTCTGGAATACAAAGCCGATTTTCTTCTTCCGCAGCGCCGAGCGCTGGTCCGAGGTCAGGTCGTAAAGCGGATTCGCTTCTCGATGCGCACCTTGCCTTCCGTGGGCGAGAGCATCCCGCCCACCAGATGCAGAAACGTGCTCTTGCCGCTGCCACTCGGGCCAATGATCGCCACGAAATCACCCTTGGCAATTTCGAGCGTGACGTTGGCCAGCGCCGCAACGGATTTGCCGCGATGCTGGAAGTGTTTGCTGACGGATTGAAGCGCAATCATGCTTAAATCTCCTGCAACGCCGCACTGGGATCCAGCCGCGCGGCCCGCCGCGCCGGCAGGTAGGTCGCCGCCACGCAAACCACCACCGCCACGCCCACCGCCCAGAACAGCGGCGTCAGCATCGGAAGCACCGGCACGCCTGCCACGCGCGGCCCGAGAATGGCCGCCAAGGCGCTGCCCAACACATATCCGCCCACGCCGCCCGCCAGTCCGAGCCATACCGCCTTGAGCAGGAACATCCGCAGCACCACAGGCGAGCCCGCCCCCAGCGCCATCAGCGTCCCGATTTCCCGCCGCCGCTCAAATACGTTCGCGAACATGTAATTGGCGATGCTGGCGCCGCCCACCAGCACGATGATAGTCAGGAACAGCATCGACAGCCGCCCCATCATGCGGTTGGTCTTGATCTGCGTGTCCACGATTTGCGTGATCGTCGCCACCTTCGCGTCGGGGAGAAGCTGGTTGATTTTCTGGACCAGCCCTTGAGAAATTTGCTGGCAGCAACCCACAATCTCGATGGCGT
Source organism: uncultured Verrucomicrobiae bacterium (assembly GCA_963822005.1). GTDB lineage: Bacteria > Verrucomicrobiota > Verrucomicrobiia > Limisphaerales > UBA8199 > PALSA-1440. The sequence continues at coordinate 53,246 of CAWGGD010000030.1, forward strand.
TCACCACCGCGCCCTTGCCGGCCATCTGCTGAACCGTGTGCAGGTGAGTGAAAGCCCGCGCGTCGTCCACCGTGCCGGTCTGTGGCAGCACTGCGCTCACTTTGAATGAGCGCCCCATGAGCTGGATGGTCCCGCCTTCGGTCAGCTTGAGCACCGCCGCCATGTCGGCGCCGATCAGCACCTCGTTGGTGCCAAGAGTCTGAATGACGCGCTTGCGGACGAGCGTTTCCTTGGCGGGCGCGGCCAGGCCTGGCACGTCCACCGCGACGCCGCAGGCCTCCGGGCGCGAGAAGATGCCGACGCCTTGCCAGGCGGCTTTCGCCTGGAACTCGTTCTTGGGCAGGATGCCGGTGAGGATGAAGCGGCGGCCGGTCACTTCAACAGGAATGGAGAACTTCGGCGACAGATTGTCCAAGCCCTTGCAGGTCGGACGATGCCAGCCGTTTGACGTATTCTTCCGGGAACTCGTCGTTCTGCATGTCGGCGCTGTAGTAGTCCTGCAGCGAGGCGGACTTGGGCAGCACTAGGATGTTCGCGCCCAGCGCATCAAGCTGGTACGCCACGGCCTTCTCGGAATAGAAGGTGATGTTCTTCATCGCCACGATGACACTCACACCCAGCAGAATGGCCAGGAAGCTGGTGGCCAACTGGTTCTTGCGCTCGAAGATCTCGCGCCAAACGAGGGTTTGGAGTTTCATGGGCTGAGCGGGCGCAGGTTACTTCTTTGGAGCGGGGCAGCAGCCGGAGCCCGGCGCGCAGCTTGCCATCGCCTTCTTCAGCGAGGCTTCCAGGGCGCTTTTAGAGGTGGCACCTTCGACTTGTGCGACGATCATGCCCGGCGGGGCGAGGAAGGTCGTGTTCGCCGTCTTCGCCTTCGGGTCGGCTTTAAGTTGGGCGAGGAACTTGGCTTCCTTCGGGTCGCTCGGGTCCACTTTAACGACCTCGACTCCATCGGCAAACTGAGGATCGGCCTTGAACTCATTCACGCCTTTCATGGCCGCGTCATTGGCTTTGGTGCTGGCGTTCTGCAAGCAGACGAACGTCAGCTTTCGATCCTGAAGCCCCTTCAAGCATTGCTGCATCCCTGGGCCAACCACGGCATTCGCGAGGCGGGCTTCGGTGAGGTCCGCTGCTTTGAGGCCGGCGGTGACGGCGCCGTTCGGCGCGATGGCGAGCACCAAGGGCATCGGGGCTGCCTCGAGCTTGAACTGCTCGACCATCTCCTTCTCGGTCGGGTCGCTGCGATCCACTGCCACCGACTTGGGCGCGGGCGTAATCTTCGCCACGCCGGCGTCGAATGTCTTACGGGCGGCGCGGGTGGCGTCGTCGTTTTGCTCATAGATGAAGGCGAAGAGATACTCCTTGGCCTCGGCGGCCTGGCGCATGGCGGCCGCTCCGGTCTTGGCGGAAGACTGGGCGGCTGCGGCTGGTGTGGCCGGAGTGGTTTGGCTGGTTTGGGCTGCGGCCCCATACAGGCCGAGCGCCGTGGCTATAATGCTGATGGCTGCTGCTCTTTTCATTTGTTTGTTTCTATTGTTCTGACTCGTTTTCTGCTTTTCAACTGTCTGGCCGCAACCCGCGCCGCTACGCGGCGCAGCTGCCCAAATCTGCTGAGTCGCTTCCCGTCTCACGCCTCACGCTCCAACCCTCCTGGCAGCGTCTCCACGAATCGCCGTACCTCATCCCTCACCCGCCGATAAACCGCCAGCTTCCCCTCGCCATCGGGCATGTCCTTGGTCAGCTTCGGCGGATCCTCGAACCCGACATGAACCTTCTTCGCCTTCCCGGGGAATATCGGGCAATTCTCGTTGGCATGGCCGCACACCGTCACCACGTAATCAAACTGCACCGGCCCGAGCTCTGCGGGTGTCTTGGAATAATGCTTCGAAATGTCCACGCCGGCCTCCGCCATCATCTTGACCGCGTGCGGGTTCATGCCGTGCTTCTCGACCCCCGCCGAATACGGCTCGATCACGTCGCCTTTCAGATGCCGCGCCCAGCCTTCCGCCATCTGGCTCCGGCACGAATTCCCGGTGCAGAGGAACAGGACCTTCAACTTCGGCATTGGCGCTTGCATAATTCAACCGGGTCCATCGCCAAAATCTTCTTGAGGCGCACCGCGTCTTCAGCCACTCGCGGAGCTCCATTGACGGATTGCGCTACCCAGTCAATCGCCCGTCGCACAGTCGCCGGCGCCTCTTTGCCGGGCAGACGGTAGTACATCCATCGCCCGTCTTTCCGCGCCTCCACCAGCCCGGCCTGGTACAGAATGGAAAGGTGCTTGGAAACCGTGGACGGCGACAGGCCGAACAGCTCAGTAATCTGGCAGACGCACAACTCACCCTTCCGCAACGCCAGGAGCGCGCGGACCCGGTTCTCATCCGCCAGCGCCTTCGTGATGTTCATGAACTCACGCATAGCCGTTATACGATATTTAGACACATAACGAAATAGAAATACGCCCTTCTCCCTTTTCTGTCAAGCGGACGGTTTCACTAAGGTTAAGGCGCCGAGTAAATCAGCCACACCCCGCCCACTATCACCAATACGCCGCAAACATATTTCACCACCGTCACGCCTTTGGATTGCTCGTTCCAGTTCAGAAACCGTTGCACGACTTCCGTGGACGTGCCCGCCGCCACAATCACCGAGCAATGCCCGACGCCGTAGGCCAGCAAGAGCAGCGCGCCGTAGAGCAAGTTGCTCGCCGCCAGCTTGAAGGTGACGCCCAGCATCGGAGCCATAAAGGCAAACGTGCAGGGACCCAGCGCGATCCCGAAAATCAGGCCCAGCAGGAAGGCCGCCAGCAGCCCCTTTCGCTTCATGTTCACCTGGCCCGGCCCCGACCACGGCATCGGAATCACCCCCAGCAAATGCAGCCCCACCACAAAAAAGACTGCCGCCACGAAATAGTTACCCCACCGCCCCACGTCCCCCATCATCCGCCCCGCCGCCGCCGTGATCGCCCCGATCGCCGCGATGGTGATCAGAATGCCTACGGCGAACAGCGTGGCCGTCCAGAAAGCGCGCCGCACCGTCACCTGGCCTTGCTCGCTGATAAAGCCTACAATCAACGGCAGGCTCGCCAGATGGCACGGGCTCAGAATGATGCTCAGGACGCCCCACACGAACGACGCGCCCAGCGCGATCGCCGGCGCGCCTTCCACCGCGTGGCTCAGGTTGGTCAGAAGCTCTTGCATGTCTCCACCTTTCAGGTCCCGCGTTTCACTCTATTGAATCAGTTTCCTGATTTGCTCCGGGTCCAGCACCTTGCCGACCGACTTCACGACTCCGTCCACGGCCAATGCCGGCGTCATCATCACCCCGAACTGCATGATCTTGGTGATGTCAGTCACCTTCTCCACCTCATATTCGCCGCCAAGCTCCTTCGCCGCCGCTTCTGCATTGGCCGCCAGCGTCTTGCACTTGGCGCAGCCGGTGCCGAGAATTTGCACTTTCTTCATGTTCCAATTTCCTTTCAAAAGAGTCTGCCGAACATCACGCCCACGATCGTGGACATCACCACCACCAGCAGGCAAAAGACAAAAGTTTTCCGGGCTCCCATGATTTTGTTGAGCACCAGGATGCTGGGCAGCGACAGCGCCGGCCCCGCCAGCAACAACGCCAGCGCGGGGCCTTTGCCCATCCCCAGCCGCATCAGCATCTCCACGATGGGTATTTCGGTCAGGGTCGCGAAATACCAGATCATCCCCACAAACGCCGCGATGAAGTTCGATGCCAGGCTGTTGCCCCCTACCCAGGCGGCCACTTCTTTTTCCGGAATCAGTGCGCCGATCACGCCGGTGATGAATACCCCGCCGAACAGCAGCGGCACAATCATCATGCCGAAATCCCACGTGGCGTTCATCCAGTCTTTCCGCTCTTGCCGGTTGAACCACCGCCACGTCATCAGCGCCAACGCCAGCCCCATCGCTCCCGCCAGCACCCACTTCATGCCGTGCACCGTCATCACCCATCCCGGCTTCGGCGTCATCGTCTGAATCTCGGCCCGGCTCAGCCGGCGCAACTCCGTCCCCAATCGTCCGCCCGTGTCGTATTCCTGGATTTCCACGGTTTCCGGGCGCGAGAAACGGATGTTGGCCTCAATCCTCGTCCCGTCCTTCAACTCGATGGTCACATCATTGGTGTTGTACCAGTCGCTGAAAATCAGAAACCCCACCATCGCGGCAAAGAATAGCGCGGTCTTCCAAAGCGGCCGCGGACTGGCCGGCGCTTCCGGCATCTGCATCAGCCGTTCCTGACGTTCCCCCTCACTCCGACGGAAGATGACGTGCATCAACAGCCCGATGATGACGGCAAACGCGATGGCTCCCAGCGCCCGCGCCACGCCCAGGTCCATCCCCAGCACCCGCGCGGAGAGGAAAATCGCCAGCACATTGATTGCCGGCCCCGAATACAGGAAGGCGCTGGCCGGTCCCAAACCCGCGCCCATCGTGTAGATCCCCGCAAACATCGGCAGCACGCTGCACGAGCACACCGCCAGGATCATGCCCGACACCGACGCCACCCCATAGGCCAGCGTCCGATTCGACCGTGACCCCAGGTAACGCATCACCGACGCTTGCGACAGGAACGTGGAAATCGCCCCCGCAATGAACATCGCCGGCACCACGCACGCCAGCGTGTGATTCACCGCGTACCATTGCAGCAGCCGGAACCCCTCCAGAATCGCGTTGGAAATCTTCGGGTGATCGAACGGCACAAAATACGCCACCAGGAACACCCCCAGCAGCACTGTAAATTTCTTCCAGTCTTTCATAGCTTGGCAAACAGTTGCCTCATGGCTATCGCTGCCGATTGGTGATGGGTTCGCTGGCCGTCAGTGCCGAGTTCGTATTCGCGAGATTAGTCTCCGTCCAGGAGTTGCTTGGCCACACATTCAGACCGGGCATCCACGGACAGCACGCGCCGCCACCCCCGCTCCCGCACTCCGATCGCCCCCCGCGCTTCATTGCAAATACCGCCGCCGCCACCGCCACCACGCCAATCAGGATGATCTCTGTGCGCCTCTTCATAAACACTTCACGTATTACGATTCATCTGCCATCTGCTATTTGCCATTGGCTATTGGCTATTGGCTATGGCCCCTCACGCCCCACCTTTCACGTTTCACGTTTCACGTTTCACGCCTCACTTGCACTCGCCGAGCTTGCACGCCTTGGCGATCTGCTCCGGCGAAAGCTTCATCTTGTCCGCCAGCGCCTGCGCAATCGTAATCTGCCGCCCGGTCATCGCCGGTCGCACCTCCAGCCACTTCTGCAAATTGGCTTCGTTCACGAAGAATCCCTGCTTGAAGCAGCCTGCTGAGGCCCACTTGCCGTCGGGGCCTTTCTTCTGGCCGAACCATGCCACGGCGGTGGGTGGTTCCAGCGACGCAATCTGGCCGTCGAGCGTCTTCACGCGGATGAGCTCGCCCGTCAGCCCGTCCTTGGCCTCGACTTCGAGGTCTCTTTGCAGTCGTGCGGCCACGCCCAGCGAGCAGTGTGTGCAACAACCGTAGCCGCGGGTTGTGCCGATCTTCACATTGCAGGCATCTTCGGGATAGACGGCGCGGTCGCAAAAGGCGCAGCGCGTGGACAGCTCCTTGCCCCGGAGCACTTCCCAGGTGACGAGGCTGCCGGGACTGCTTTGTTGTTCTTTCGTGGCGGCGTCCTTATCGGCAAACGCCTTGATGGTCGCCCGGCCTTTGGCATCCATGCCGTAGAGATAGGAGGCGCCGGCTGCCGGGGTAAGTTTGCCGCTGGCCCAGTCCGTGACGCTGACCTTGGCCTCTTCCGCTTTCGCGTCCGCCCCCACGATGCTGGACAAGTAAATGAAGTAACAGTGCGGACCGCACAACACCCGCTGTTCGCTCTGCCCCTTCACCACCGTCTTGGTCTTTGGATTCACGTCTTCGTCGCACATGTAGCAGACGCTATCGCGCGGACGCGTGTCCGCCGCCACCGGAGTTTCGCGCACGATCCCGGCAGGCGCTTTGGCTTTCAGGTCCACGCCGAGTTCCTTCCACTTCCCCAGGATGTCCTCTTTGCCATAGAAACCCTCGTGCCGGAAGCGCTCCTTCCCCGAAGCGTCGAAGAATATTTGTGTGGGAATGAGCTTGATCTTATACGCCTTCCCCGCGTTCGGATTCTTCCATACGTCAATAAACTCCACGTCCATCCGGCCCGCATACTCGGCCTTCAGGTCCTTGAGGATGGGGGCCATCGCCTTGCAAGGAATGCACTTGTCCGCCCCCAGGTCCACCAGCTTGGGAACCTTCGTTGATTCCGCCGCCCAAGTTGCCGCCGCCCAGAGCGCAATGATTGTCGTGAGGATGTTTTTCAGTGGGGTCTTCATATTCAGGATCAATTTGATGGTTTCTGCCTACTTCTTTTCCGCCGCCGCCAGGTCCACCCCGAGTTCCTTCCATTTGGCCAGAATGTCTTCCTTCCCGAAGAAACCCGTATGCCGGTCCAGTTCTTTGCCGCTGGCGTCGTAGAAAATCTGCGTCGGAATCATCTCCACTCCGTAGGCCTTGCCGGCATCCGGGTTCTTCCACACGTCAATGAACTCCACCTCCATCCGCCCGGCATACTCCTTCTTCAGCTCCTCCAGGATCGGCGCCATCTTCTTGCACGGAATGCACTTGCCCGCCCCCAGGTCCACCAACCGCGGCAGCGCCGCTCTGGGCCCGCTCGCCGCTGAGGCGTCGGTGGACTCATTCTTCCCCTGCTTAAACGCCACCGCCGCAACCACACTCACAGCCACCGCCGCCACGATAAGAATCTTAATGGGCGTTTTCATAATTCATCTGCATTTCACGTTTCACGCTTCACGCCTCACGCATCACGGCTTGATCTTCTGGTAAACTGCCGCCAGCCGCGTCCGATACATCTCGCTCACCTGCGGCTCCATTTCGCCCAGCGGCTTAACCGGGATAAGGTCCATCACCTCAGCCGGTGATAGCCCCGATTCCAGCAATGTCCGCGCGCTCCCGCACACCATGCGCTTCAGCGCCGGGGCGATCTCTGCGTCGCTCAGGCCAAAGCCCGCCACTACTTCCCGCAACGCCTGCAGTTGGAACCAGAAAAACGTCGGGGCCATCGCCGTCAGCACGGCGTAAGCTTCGAGCTTCTCCTCCCTCACCTCGGGAGACTCTCCCAGCGGCGACAATAGACCGGCAATCTCCGCTTTGTCGGCCGCCGAGAGCGCCGGCGCAAACGCGACCGGATTGAACCCAAAGTTCACCACCGACGGCGCGTTTGGAATCACGCGCGCCAGCCGCGCAAATCCGCCCAGTAACTCCGTCAGCTTGCCAAACGTGAACTTCGGCGCGAGGGAAACCACCGTTGCCCCCGGCTTGAGACTGCCCTTGATCCCCGCCGTCACCTCCGCCATCACGGGCGGATGCACGGCCAGAAAGACAATGTCTTGCGAGGCCCCCCCCGCGCTGTTCCCCGGCGCCGTTTCCACCATCGGGAACCGCGCCTTCAACTTCGCGAGCGAGTCCGCGTTGCAGTCGCTCACGACGATCTTGGCCGGCAGCGCGTTCGCCCGCTTCCAGCCTTCTACAAAAATGCGGACGATACGCCCGCCGCCAATAAATCCGACGCTTTTGTTGCTCATGAATGTCCTTTCACGCCTCACTCCTCACGTTTCACGTCTCACCCACCTGCCGGGCCGTAGCTTTATGCGTAGGCCGGTCACGCTGCCGCCTGCTGTAGGATGGCTTTGATCTCGGCAACGCTCGGCACTTTGCCGACCACCTTGATGGTGCCGTTCACCGCCAGCGCCGGCGTCATCATCACCCCCAGCGCCATGATCTGCTTCAGGTCAGTGACCTTGTTGATTTCTGCCGCTACGCCCAGTTCCTTGACGGCCTGTTCTGTGAATTGCGCCAGCGTCTTGCACTTCGCGCAGCCGGGGCCAATTACAAGTATGTTCATGAGTATTGTCGCTTCCTTTCACTTCTTACTTCTCGGCTTTGAGGGTGATCCCGTTCATCGGTAGGCGCGTCGGACATCAACCGCAGCACTTGCGCGCCGGCTTTCTCGCTGTCACTTCCAGGCTGGTGATGTAGTCGCCTGGCTTGGCTCCGGCGGGCAGGCTGGCGATGATCTTCTGATAGAGCGGGTCCTGCCAGTCCACCATGCCGTCAATGTAACCCGACTTCGGGTTCAGGACGATCTCGGCCAAGCCAGCCTCCTTCGCCATCCGTTCGGTGTCCGACACGAGCACCGCGCCGGCCACGCAGCCGACCAGCGCCTCGACACTTTCAAGAATGGCGGGGGGCAGTGGTTTGAGCAGGGCCAGGTCGGACACGGCAACGCGTCCGCCAGGCTTGAGCGCCCGCGCAATGTCCCGCCATACCTGTGCCTTGTCTGGCGAGAGGTTGATGACGCAGTTGGAGATCACCACGTCCACGCTGTTGTCCGCCACGGGCAGATGCTCAATCTCCCCTAGCCGAAACTCCACGTTATCCAGTCCCGACCGCTCGCGATAGGCCGCGATGTTCCCTCGCGCCTTGGCCAGCATCTCGGGGGTCATGTCCACGCCGATGGCACGGCCCGCGGCACCGACCTTCCTGGCAGCAATGAAGACGTCGAAGCCGCCGCCGCTGCCCAGGTCGAGCACGACCTCCCCCGGCCGGAGGGAAGCCAGGGCGTTGGGGTTCCCGCACGAAAGGCCCAGGTTGGCTCCTTCGGGCAGGGCGGCCAGTTCCTCGGCGGAATAGCCGACGTGGCGGGCCAGTTGGTCCGAAGCCGCTGGCGTCGAACCACAGCACGTTGGCGTCGCGCCACAGCACGAGCCGCCGCCTGCGGCAATCTTGCCGTAGCCTTCACGCACCGCCGCGCGCACAGCCTCCGGTTCCTTTATTGTCTTGGTCTCATTCATTTGATTCTCCTCCACTTCGCTCTTCGTCTTCATGCTCGACATAACCGTCGGCACAGGGCCACCGGGTCGAGGGCCACCACCTGCTTCAGGCGCTTGGCGTCCTCGGCGATTCGCCGGTCGTCCGCCAGGGCCTTGGCCGCCCACCGAATCGCCTCGCGCGCCGCCGCTGGCGCTTCCTTCCCGGGCAGCGAGTAGTAAATCCAGCGCCCCTCCTTCCGCGCATCCACCAGCCCCGCCTGGTACAGAATGGACAGGTGCTTCGAGGTCGTGGATAACGCCAGCCCGAGCAGCTCGGTAATTTGGCAGACGCACATCTCCCCGCCCCGCAGCGCCAGCAACATGCGCACCCGGTTTTCGTCCGCCAGCGCTTTTGCCACCGCCATGAACTCACGCAGCTTCATACATCATATTTCGACAAACAACGAAATATAGTAACACCCGTGCCGCCGGTGTCAAGTGGGGGGGGGGGCGGAGCCGGTGGTGCGCGGCACGCCGGTACGACCGGAGAGCGAACCGGGACGGTTCGCGCTCCGTTTCATCTAGCCGCGTCTGTTCCCAGTGCGCGTTACCGGTTGACAGCTTTCCGGCCCTGCTGTCCCCTCCCCCCATGCATTGGATCTATCTTGTCTTGGCGATTGTCTTCGAGGTTGCCGGCACTACCTGCATGAAGCTGTCGGCGGGCTTTGCCAAAGCTCTGCCGACGGTCCTGATGGGGCTCTCTTACTGCGTCTGCTTTGGCTTCATGACCCTCGCCATCAGGAAGATTGACGTTAGCGTCGCCTATGCGATCTGGAGCGGCGTGGGTATTGCCTTGATCGCCGTCATCGGTGTCTGCTGCTTTCACGAGCCCGTCACCCTGCCCAAGGTTGTCGGCTTGCTCGCCATCATCGGCGGCATCGTGGCCCTCAACCTGGCAGGCGGAACGCGCTGAGCAGCCTCCCCCTTGCTGCGGCCGGACGTAGTGCGCCTTTTAGCCCCGTTCGGTCGCGGCTCAGGGCACTTTTTGGAGCCGGTAGGACCGTTTGGGGCCGCCGGTGGTGAAGCCGGTGGCTGTGCCCACGGAATTGGTAGGCACAAGTGGGTTCATGGCGCGCGTCCAAGTGGCAAAATTCGTTGAAGCGTACAGCTCATAAACCTCGTAGCCTTTGGCCTGCCACTGAAGAGTGGTTGCTTCCGAAACAGGTGATGCGCAGATTGGAAGTCTTGTTGGTGGGATTAGATCCGAGGAGATACTCCTGGAGATTGGAGAAGCCGTCACCATCCGCATCGTCGGCTGCATGGTGCTTGCTTCCCACTGAAGGATTCGGGTCTACGAAATAGGTGGTGCGCCAGGAATCGGGAATTCCTTCCGAAGTAGGAATCCTTGTTGAAAGACAGAACCTTGATCGAAACGTGGGGTGAGGCGTTGACCCCGTCCGAATAGCGCGCATAAACCACATCGTAGTAGCTCCCTGAGGTGGGATCGATCCTGCCGCTGTCGGAATAAAAGGCCTTGGGGACGTAAGTAATGTTGCTGTTCACCATTGAGAACGCACCGTTGTTAGCGGTGGCGCCGTTGGTGGCGAGAGTAAGGACGCCGTTTTGCAGGTCATACCCGCGCACCTGAACAGTGTTGACTCCGGGCACATTGAGGGGCCTCGTTTGGGTGGTAACAATATCCATGAAGCGGTCGTAGCAATATGGAGGAGTATTGCTCGTCGGGTGAACCTGGCGGCTTACGTTGGTATCACAACTGTTGAGCCTGGCCCCTCTTCCATCGGCATGGACCAAATAGTACATGATGGACTGGTTATCGCTGGGATGGCCGAGGCCGATGGTATGGCCAATTTCATGGGTGAGGACTTCGGTGAAAGTGCTCAGGTTTTGCATTGTGGTGTTGGTATGCTGCAAAACGACGTAACCCCTCGTCACCTTGTGGAAGTCGTTCCCGGCGACGTTGCCACCGGTGGTCCAAACGTTGGCCGAGCCGTTGGTCAGGTTCAGAACCGTCCAGGCGTGGCCGCCTTGTCCCAGCGTCTCCCCGCTCCCCGCCGATGTAATTGTAGCGATCGTGGAGTTGGATGCGCAATATGCCGTCCGAAGTGGTGATGTTCGCGGCGGCGGCCCCGAAGCTCTGGATGCCGGCGAACCGGTATCGGAGACTGGTCGCGTTCGTCCAGGCTGCCAACGCATTTTGGACTGCGGTCACCGCTTGCGTCTGCGTGATCCCAGTCGGCAGGTAGTCGGCATCAATAAGATAGGGGATCGGTTCGCCCCGGTCGGGCAGAATGAAACGGGCCGGGATGCCATTGCCGTCCACCATCAAGTTCGTCGCGGTGGAAGACGCGGCAATCTGCGGGTTGGGCCCCTTGGGGGGTGTCAGGGGTGTCAGTTCCGGCAAGCTGGCGGCTTGGTCGGTGAGGTCGCTTCCGGGGATCACGCCGTAGATGGTCCGGTCTCGTAGTTCCTGGAGCAACGCTTCACCCACGGCAAGCTCCGGGCTGCCAGCGTCTGTGGGGGAGAGTGATTCGGTCGGCAACCTGAAAGCGCTCGCGCTGCCGCGCGTGGCGTAGAGCGTCCCGTCGGCGCGGCGAGCAACGAACAGCAACCGTTCCTCGCCCACCTTGAACTGCGGGGCGAAGCCGTCCGCTTCTCCCTGGTTGCCAACGGTGCCGCCGCGATGGACGAGCTTGATGCGGCTCGGCAATTTGCCTTTGAACACTTCGTCCACTTGAATCACGGTTCGCGTGTAGATCTGGCCGTCCGCGGCGTCCGCGTACGACTCCGTATTCAGCACCGTTCCGCGAAAGACGGCGGCGGACATCTGGATATGCCCGTCTGTTGCGGTGGGCAGGAAGGAGGAAGCCAGGCTGAGGAAGCTGGAGGCAAAGCCGGCCAGCGTGAACAGGCCGATGCGAGCGATCTTATTCATACAGTAACACATGCCCAACAGCGGGCGCATTAGGGCCTCCAACAGCAGGATTCGTTCCGCAAAAACCGGCCCATTTTGGCCGAAAACGGGGTGCTTTGGCTAAATTCCGCTCTCCAGGCGGGCATCGGTGGGAGGGTTGGCCGCCGGTCAAACCACGTTCTCCTTGCGCATTGCCCGGGCTCTGCTATCCACCCGCGCAAACGCATTATGACAACCTCACTACTGCGATCGCTCCTTTGTTCCGCCGCCCTCACCTGCTCGGCTGCTGCCGGCTTCGCGGCGGCAGAGGGCGAAATCCCCCCGCCCAAGGACGAACCGCCCATCATTAACCCAGGCCCGCCCCCCTCGGATGCCATTGTCCTGTTCGACGGCAAGGACCTGTCCCAATGGAAGAGCGACAAGGGCGGCGGCCCAGCCAAGTGGGACATCAAGGACGGCGCCGCCACTGTCAACGGCACCGGCGGCATTTCCACGAAGCAGGGGTTCGGCGACTGCCAGTTGCATATCGAGTGGGCGACCCCGGCGCAGGTGAAAGGTGATGGGCAGGGCCGGGGCAACAGCGGCATCTTCCTCCAGGGCCGCTACGAGGTCCAGATTCTCGATTCCTACGACAACAAGACCTACTATCACGGCCAGGCCGGCGCCATCTACAAGCAATCCGCCCCCCGGGTCAACGCCTCCCGCAAACCGGGCGAATGGCAGGCCTACGACATCATCTTCCACGCCCCGCGTTTCGACGAAACCGGCGACCTGCTGCAACCGGCCACCATCACCCTCCTCCACAACGGGGTGTTGATCCAGGACCACGTCGAGATCCAAGGTCCCACCTCTCGCCCCGGCAAACCCAAGTACGAACCCCATCCGCTCAAACAACCCCTTGCGCTTCAGGACCACAAGAACCCGGTGCGCTTTCGCAATATCTGGGTCCGGGAACTGTAGGCCGGACATCGAGCCTGCCTTGGCGGTAGTCCTCGATCAGCGCACCACCGGGCGAAACTCGTAGCGCGGATTTCCAATCTATCGCCGATTTGTAATCGGCCGGGCGCTGCTCATTTGCGGTCGCGCCCGGCGTGCCCACGGTCTGCAGAATGCAATTCTGCGATACAGCAGATTGAAAATCTGCGCTACACCGCCCCAGGCCCGCGGTTAGAGCTCTTGAATTTCCCCCGAAAGCAGCTCCAGGTCGGAATCGCTCAACGCCATCCGCTTGATCTTCTCTTTTCCGCCGACGGCCACCGCACGCTTGAGCCAGTCACGGGCCGCCTTCAGTTGCCGCAATTGGCAGGCATAACAGGCGAGATTGAAGGGGATCGTCGGCTCTTTGGGGAATTTGTCGAACACCGGCAGCAGCGCATCCCAGGCCTTTTGCACACCGCCGCCCGGAACGCGGCGCAAGGCATAAGCCTGGTGCAGCCAGCCGGACGACCGCTCCGGCGCGGCGCGCAGCAGCGCCTGCGCAACCTGCAGCCCCTCCTCCCAGCACTTCGCCTCCGCCGCAACCGCCCACCGCACTTCCAGCACATCCGGATGTTCCTGCCAGCCCGAGCTGATGTGGGCTAGTTCGGCCCTGGCTTCTTCCAGGTTGCCCAGCTCCAACCAGCCGATGGCGGCGGAGAAATGGTGCGTGTCCGGCGGCTCAAGTTTTTGCATCACTCGCTAATACAATTAGCTCCGCCGCCGCTCTGTCAAGCGGCGCGGCGCCCGCGTGCGTTGAAGCGTTGAAAGGGTAAACGTGCGGAGGCCGGGGGCAGCCGGTTGGCATTTTTGCCCGTTCCGGTTTATCAGTGCTGGTATGAAATCTTTATTGACCACACTGCTGGCTTTGGGCTGCGCGTTGTCGGCCGGGGCGCAAGTGCATACTGAAACGATCGAATACCGGCATGGCGACATGGGGCTGGAAGGCCACCTCGCTTACGACACGTCCATCAAAGGCAAACGGCCTGGCGTGCTGATCGTGCACCAGTGGAAAGGGCTGACGGACTATGAGAAGAAACGCGCCGACCTGCTCGCCAAGCTCGGCTACAACGTCTTTGCGCTCGACATCTACGGCAAAGGCATCCGCCCGAAGTCGAGCCAGGAAGCCGGGACCGAGGCCGGCAAATACAAGAACAACCGCGCCCTGCTGCGCGCCCGCGCCCAGGCCGGGCTGGCGGTCCTGCAGCAGCACGAGCTGACCGACCCGAAACGAGTTGCCGCCATCGGCTATTGTTTTGGCGGCACGGCCGTGATCGAGTTGGCGCGCAGCGGGGCGGACCTCGCCGGGGTGGTGAGTTTCCATGGTGGACTGGATTCGCCCCGGCCCGAGGACGGCCGTAACATCAAGTGCAAGGTGCTCGTTCTGCATGGCGCCGATGACCCGTTTGTGCCTGCCAAAGACCTCGCCGCCTTCGAGGACGAATTGCGCCAGGCCAAAGTGGATTGGCAGTTGGTCAAATACGGCGGCGCCGTTCACAGCTTCACGGACTGGAATGCGGGCGACAACCCCCGGCAGGGGGCGGCCTACAATGAAAAGGCAGACCGGCGGTCGTGGGAGGCCATGAAGCAGTTCTTCGCCGAGCTGTTCAAGTGAAGCTTGCGCTGGGAGGGCGGGCGTCCCCGCGAGCCCTGATTTTTGGAGATCCCCCAAGCTGTTTGGGCTCGCGCGGACGCTCGCCCTCCCGGGGCTGGCAGTTTTCATTCGTGCCATTCCTCCGAGGGACGGATAGAGTCCGCTATGCGCATCACGGGTGGAAATGCCGCTCGCCGTATTCTGAAAGCACCTAAAGGCCTGGACGTGCGGCCCACGCCGGACCTGGTCAAACAGGCGGTGTTCAACAGCCTCGGCGTCCGCGTGGTGGGCGCGCGGGTGCTGGAACTGTTCGCCGGCACGGGCGCGCTCAGCCTCGAATGCCTCAGCCGCGGCGCGGTCGCGGCGGTGTGCGTCGAGAAATCCGCCCGCCACGCCGAGGTGCTGCGCCAGAATTTCCAGGTCGCCGGTTTCTCCGCTGCAGCCTTGCAACTGCGTGTGCAGGAAGCCTTCGCCGCCATCACGCAACTGGCCACGGCGGGCGAGCGGTTCGATCTCATCCTCGCCGACCCGCCTTACGGCGAGAAGAACGTTGGCCGCCGTTCGACCTCCTTTGCCCAGCAACTGCTCGACGAGGCGAAGCTGCCCGGGCTTCTGACCCCCGGCGGCCTGCTGGTCCTGGGCCACACGAAACGCGACACCCTGAGCTTGCCCGACGCCTGGCGGGAGCAGAGAATGCTCAAGCACGGCGACAGTATCATGCGGTTCCTGGCCGCCGCGCGCCCAAAGCAGGACAAAGTGTCGGGCGAGCCAAAAGTCTGATTCTGGAATGATGAAAACCAAAGCTGATATCGTTGCCGACTGGCTGCCGCGCTACACGGGCACGCCCTTGGCGGACTTCGGAAAGTACATTCTGCTGGTCAATTTCAGCAACTACGTGCGCCTGTTCGCCGAGTGGCATGAGGTGCCCGTGCGCGGCGAAGACCGCCCGATGCTCAACGCCACCGCCAACGGCATCACCATCATCAACTTCGGCATGGGCAGCGCCAATGCCGCCACCGTCATGGACCTGCTGTGTGCCGCCCAGCCCAAGGCGTGCCTGTTCCTGGGTAAATGCGGCGGGCTGAAGAAGAAGAACAAGCTGGGTGATCTGATCCTGCCGATTGCGGCCATCCGCGGCGAGGGCACCTCGAATGACTATTTCCCGCCGGAAGTGCCCGCACTGCCCGCATTCAGCCTCCAGAAGGCCATCTCCACCACGATCCGCGACCAACGCCGCGATTATTGGACCGGCACCGTCTATACCACTAACCGCCGCGTCTGGGAGCACGATGAGCAGTTGAAACAGTATCTACGCCGCATCCGCTGCATGGCCGTTGATATGGAGACGGCGACCATCTTTATCACCGGGTTTCACAATGAGATTCCCAGCGGCGCGCTGTTGCTCGTCTCGGACCAACCGATGGCACCGGAGGGCATCAAGACCACCCAGAGCGATCAGCGGGTCACCGCGGATTTCTCGGAAATGCACCTGCGCGTCGGCATTGATTCCCTCTGCCAGTTGATCAACCGGGGCCTCACCGTGAAGCACCTCCGGTTCTAGTGCTTCGGGCGGAGCAGGATCGCCTTCTTGTCCGTGCCTTCGACCTCGACGCTGTGGGTTTCGATGCCCGGGTCGTCCTTGAGGGCATGGTGGATGATGCGGCGGTCGAACGCGTTGAGCGGCTCCAGTTCCACCACGTCGCCCCAGCGCCGGACTTTTTCGGCCGCTTCCTTCGCCTTCTTCACCAGCGCTTCGCGGGCCTGCGCGCGGTAGCCGCTCACATCCACCGTCACCTTGGGCACGGACGGGTCCTGCTGGAACAGCATGCGGTTGGTGATGTATTGCAGATCGGCCAGGGTCTGGCCCTGGCGCCCGATCAGGCGGCCGGAATCGTCGGTCTTCACGTCCAGCAGCAGGCCGTCTTCCAGGTGATGCTCCTCGACCGCGGCCGGGAAGCCGAGGAGTTCCAGAATTCGTTGCAGGGTGGCTTGAGGTTCAGTAGGCATAGCGGAGTAGGGGGTTGATGGTTGTTAATTGTTAGCCGAAATCACCGGTGCCATTGGCATTCTATTTCCTCTTTTTCTGCGGCGGCGTCAACACCGGAGCTTTGGCCGCAGCGGCGGGTTCCGGAACCGTGCGGGTCAGGTAGGTCTGCAGAATGGTCAGCAGATTCTGCACCGTCCAGTAAAGGGTCAGCCCGGCCGAGAAATTGTAGAGGAACGCCAGGAACATCAGCGGCATGTAGCGCATGATCTTCTGCTGCGTCGGGTCCATGCCGGGCGAGGGCGGTGTCAGGTGCGCCTGCCAGAGCATCGTCGCCCCCATCAGCAGCGGCAGCAGGTTGAACGGCAGGCCGACCCCGACAATGCCAAAGAACGGGATGAAGCCCAGCCCGGGGATCATGAACAGCGTGTCGGTTTGGGACAAATCCCCGATCCACAGGAAGCGCGCGCCGCGCAGCTCGATCGCGCTCTGGATCATCGTGAAGAAGCCGAAGAACACCGGGATCTGCAGCAGCATCGGCAGGCAGCCGCCCAGCGGGCTGACCTTGTGCTCCCGCATGAACTCCATCGTCTTCTTGTTCATCTTCGCCGGGTCATCCTTGTATTTTTCCTTGATGGCCTTCATCTGCGGCTGCAGCGCCTGCATCCGCTTCATCGAACGCGTGCTCGCCTGGGTCAGCGGCCAGAACACCACCTTGATGATGATCGTGATGGCGATGATGGCCCAGCCGTAGGAAATCTTCAGCGCGCTGTGCAGCCAGTTCATCCCCAGCAACAGCGCCTTGGAGACAAACCCGGCCCAGCCGAAGTTCATCACCAGGTCGAGATTGTTATTAAGCTGGTTGCCGATGCGCGCCAGGGTCTGATACTCCTTCGGCCCGGCATACAAAGCGATCTGGCGCTCCACCGTCTGGTTCGGCGCCAGCGTCAGGCCGGGATAAGTTATCGCCGCGGCGTAGCCTTGCGGCGGCGGCGCGTTGGTGGCGACCATGCTCGCCTCAGCGCCGGTCGGTCGGGGTAAAGCGAGTCTCCGGATGACCAGCCCCTGGGCGGGGTGCTGCGGCATCGCCGCCAGAGCAAAAAACTGGTTGTGTGCCGCCGCCCAAACCACGTTGCTGGCGCCGCCGTGATACTCCAGCGGCGGAACGGCCTGCCGGCAGCCGCCCGAGAAGTACGACGAGCCGCCCACCTCCTCCGTCTTGGCGCCGTTGTACCAAAGCACCCCTACCGCCTGGCCCTGGTCGCGAGCGTCCATCGGCGTGGCGGTGCCGACGACCCATTCCTGCGCCGGCAGGACGAGCGGCTCCGCCGAGCGGTTCTCCAGCCGGACGGTCGTTGTTACGAGGTAGTTCGAGCCGAGTTGAAAGTCCTTTACGATGCTCAGGCCGTTGGTAAGCGCCTTCTCGGCGCGCACGCCGTTGGCGGTTCTGGTCAGCCGGAAAACCCCGTCTCCCTGCACGGCTTCTCCGCCCAACACCGCCAGCGTCGGCGCAGGCGTGAACGTGTTCAAAGTGGCCACGTGATTGGTGGTCGGTCCCTTCTTGGGGCGGGACGAGACGCTCTGCGGGTAGTGCAGCAACTCGACCAGCTTCAGACCGCCGCCATGCGAAGTGAACGTGTAACGCGCGTTGGCGTTCGCGACCTCCAGCAATTCCTCCGGGGTGTTGGTGTTTACGACCAGCTTCGGAGCGGCCGCCGGTTCCTCCGGCGCCGCCGGCGGGGCCAGCGCGGCCGGCGTGGCCGGCGTAGGCTGATTGGTGGCAGCGAACAGTGCCGCCGGGGCGTTGGTGGCGCGGGGGGGCAGTGGCTTGGGGGGGTATAGCTTATTGACCACCAGCGGATACCACAGCATCAGCACCACGAAACAGACAACCATGACGGCGATTGATTTGCGATCCATGCTGCTTAATGCCGTGGGAAATGTGGCCGGAGACAGGCGAACACTGACGCGCCCTGGCCCCGGACTTTAGACTCTAGACTTTGGACTTTGGACTTCGCTTCCGGCACCGGGTCAAGGCCGCACCCGCCCCAGGGATGACACCGGCCAATGCGCTGAAGGGCCAGCCAGCTTCCGGCCAGCGCCCCGTGGCGGCCCACCGCTGCCAGCGCGTATTCCGAGCAGCTCGGCGTGAACCGGCAGCGCCCCAGCGGCCCGAATACAAACGCCTTGGCCGGAGAAATCACCCAGCGATAACAGCGCACGCCGAAGATCAGGATGTGTTGGGCAGCGTTCACTGAACGCCTCCGCCGGCGGGCTTCAACAGCCTCCCTTTCCGCAGCGTGGTCAGGAAGTCCTTCTCCACTGCCGCCAACCCTTTCCCGGCGATGGATTGGCGCGCCACCAGCACCAGGTCCACCGGCGCGGCCAGATCGTGCTGGTGGATACGGTAGCTTTCCCGCAGCAGCCGCCGCGCCCGGCTGCGGACCACAGCGCCGCCGATCTTGCGTCCGGTAATGACCCCCAGGCGCGAAGCGGACTCCGCCGGCAGCCGCTGCCAGTTGGCAATCAGGCACCCAACCACCAGCCGTTCGCCGGCCTGGCGGACCCTGGTAAAATCCCGCCCCTGCTTGATCCGCGCCCCGCGGTCAAACCGCAAACGCTGTGAGGTTTGGGCGGCCATGCGCCACACTCTTATACCGGGGTCAGGCGTTTGCGCCCCACCCGGCGCCGATTGCGCAGAATCCCACGCCCGCTCTTGCTCGAGTTGCGCGCGAGAAAACCGTGCTGCCGTTTCCGGCGGATCTTCGAAGGTTGATATTGTCGTTTCATAAATCAGTTCCATTCGTGCCTGGCGACGTTGTGTCCTATGGGACCCTGCGTCAGAAAACACTCCGTTATCGGAGCGGGGCAGGATAGCAGCGAGCCTGCCAGTGTCAAGCTGACCAACAACCAACAACCAACAGAGCCGCCGGGGCGGATCTGGAGACTGCCACCAGACTGTCGGTGGCGAGCAACTTGTGTAGCGCAGATTTGCAATCTGCTGTTTCGCCGAATTGCATTCGGCACCGCGTCCCCATTGCCGCTGCGCTGCGAGCTGCGGGAACTGAGTGTTGGCATGCAGTTGGTAGAGGCCCTTGGCCCCGTTCTTGCCGGCCACACGAATCTAATAGGTCTGGCCGGGCTGGACGTCGAAGGTGACGCGGGATTGCGGGGCACACCCGCCGAGGTCGTCGTCGTTGCAGACCAGCTCGTTGCCGATGGTTCCGGGGCAGTTGTTATGGGCCGAGAGCACGGTGTCGAAGCTGCCGTTGAAGCTGCTGCCGCAGGTGTCAACCACCACCGCGCCGGGGCAGAGGGAGGTCAGGCAGTACCACACATCGGGTGAGGGCCAGCTGTTGGGGCAGGAGGATTGGCCAGCGGGCGCGGGTCTCCCGGTAAATGGGCCGGCGCTCGTTGCCCCGGGCCGTGACGTGACACCACGCGCCGGTCGCCGCGATTCATGAGGTGGTAAATCGCCCCGCGATACTCGACTCTCAGTTTGCGGGCCACGCGGGGAGGGCGACCCGCGCCACCTCACCGGTCAATGGCAAGATTTGACCGCCCACGCTAACGGGTGACGCCGCCCCCCGTCTGCGCTGCGAAGCAGAATACGGCTGGTCGCTCACGACCAGCCGTTGTGTGGAGAGCTATTGGGTGGGCCTACAGGTATTCGTAAGTCAGTACCGACGTTCGAACCTGACAAGACGATACTGACGATCTTGATCGGGCAGGGAGATCTGATCCTGTAGAACCTCATCGAACCCGACTGTGGCAGCGTAATGGTTCTGGCGTTCTGATCCACCACCGCGCCCGCCTCCACCGTATTGTATGGCCCGGTAACGGTTGCGGCTGACACAAGGACAATTGGACACGGGTCGTTGATCAAGCGGAATGAGAGGTCAAGACTGTTGCTGGTCCTCGGGTCGCGCAGTTCCTGCCAATCCCGCAACGGCATGCCGGAGATGATATGCCCGTAAACCGCGTCGTCATTCCAATGGTCGGTCGAGGTCTTCCAGCCAAACAGTTGGCCGCCCACCTGATCCACTGACACCGAGAGCCAGTAAACGACCGGCCGGTTGCTGGTGCCGGTCTGGCAGAACGGATTCGTGGGATTGAAGTTGTACCACCAGATGTTGGTGTCCGACCCGATGAGGCCATTGGTGCCCACAAGGTTCGGGTCGTAGAACTTCTCATTCGCGTTGGTGTAAAGCCCATAGCGGTAGTCGCCCGGACCAACGGCGACGCTCCAGAGCAACTCGCCCGGATGGCTCGGCTGATTGGTGCCGGCCGCCACGTCACTCCAAATCCCCAGCAGGAACCGCGCGTTCGCCACCGGGGTGTCCCCCAGCCACGAACCCCAAATCTGGATGTTGGTGATCGCGCCCGTGGTCGTGCAAAGGAAGTCGTCGGCCAGGATGTTCGTCGCGGTGGCCCTCACGTCCAGACCGTTGGTGGAGGTGTCCGGCCACTGGATGTATTTGGGCGCCGGCGCAGGGTTATAGTGATTGCCGAAGTTCAGCCCGAATGCCCCCACCCTGGGGTCCAAGATGAGGGTGTAGCTGCCCGAACCCCCCGGCGCGGTTTGCGTCCAGCCCGGTTGCGATCCTTCGCTCACGGTATAGGTGCCGGCCGCACTACAGGGGAACGAGTAGTTGCCGTTTGCGTCCGTGTAGGCGATCTGCCCGTTCAAGTAAACAGGCCAACCCGCAATCGGGGGCTCACCCCAGTCCCAGGCCCCATTGCCGTTGAGATCGTTGAACTTCGTTCCAGAGATCGGCCGGCACTTGCCGGCCGAACCGGCGTTGAAGATGGCCTGGATTTCCGGCTGGGTCAGCACCCGCTTGAAAAACTCCAGTTCGTCCAGGCAGCCCAAGTAGAAGTCACCTCCGCTGCCGTGGCGTCCAATCAGCAGATCCGCCGAGTTGTTGAGATCCCCCGTGCGGTAGTCCGGGCCGGTGTACACCGCCGCGCCGTCCACATACAAAGTCGCCACATTCCCGTTGTTGGTGCAGCGGTCTACGGTCACGGCGATGAAGTGCCACTGGCCGTCGCGCAAATCCGGCGTGGCGCTGTTGTGGTTGAACCAGCTCACGCCGTCGGCGATCTGGAACCCCAAGTGGCCGTCATAGAGGAAAAGGTTGTAGCCTTGAGGGGTGCTACTACCCGGGTTGACTCGCTTCTCCAGCAGGGTCTGGGAACTTGGCCCATTGGCGTTGGCGCGTATCCAGGCGTCAATGGTGAACGATTCCGCGCCGTTGGCGCAGGAACCAATGAAGTTGATCTCCGGATGATTGGTGACCAGGACAAAGTCATCGAGGCCATCAAAGCAGAGCGCATTGCTGACCATGCCGGCTATCGGCGTCGGGCTGTTGAACCAAGTGCCCTGGTTGTTGAAGCCGGCGATGTCGTTGGCGATGGGCCCGTTCGTCTCATCGAAGGGCCACCAATCCA
Organism: uncultured Verrucomicrobiae bacterium; assembly: GCA_963822005.1. Taxonomy (GTDB): domain Bacteria; phylum Verrucomicrobiota; class Verrucomicrobiia; order Limisphaerales; family UBA8199; genus PALSA-1440. The sequence continues at coordinate 75,035 of CAWGGD010000030.1, forward strand.
CCAAGTTGGTGGGGGCACACACACACGTAAAGCAATTGCCGAAATCCAGCCCGAACGCGCCCACGCTGGGATCGAAGGTGAGAGTGTAGCCCGGACCCGCCGGCATCGTTTGCGTCCAGCCCGGTTGTCCCTGTTCGCGCACGGTGTAATTGCCGGCGGAAATATCATAGAAACAGTAGTTGCCGTTCGCGTCCGTGTAGGTACTGGCGACCAGGTTGTTGTTGGGTTGGTCATGCAACTCGATGGTCCAGTTGGCCAGCCCCGGCTCGCCGGGGTCCCAGACGCCATCGCAGTCGCGGTCGTTGAACTTCGTTCCGCAGATCGGCAGGCGCGGACACGGGCCGTTGTTCAGCAGGAACGAGAGATCGAGACTGTTGCTGGTCCTCGGGTCGCGCAGTTCCTGCCAATCCCGCAACGGCATGCCGAACATGATATGCCCGTAAACCGCGTCGTCATTCCAATGGTCGGTCGAGGTCTTCCAGCCAAACAGTTGGTCGCCCACCTGATCCACTGACACCGAGAGCCAGTAAACGACCGGCCGGTTGCTGGTGCCGGTCTGGCAGAACGGATTCGTGGGATTGAAGTTGTACCACCAGATGTTGGTGTCCGACCCGATGAGGCCATTGGTGCCCACAAGGTTCGGGTCGTAGAACTTCTCATTCGCGTTGGTGTAAAGCCCATAGCGGTAGTCGCCCGGACCAACGGCGACGCTCCAGAGCAACTCGCCCGGATGGCTCGGCTGATTGGTGCCGGCCGCCACGTCACTCCAAATCCCCAGCAGGAACCGCGCGTTCGCCACCGGGGTGTCCCCCAGCCACGAACCCCAAATCTGGATGTTGGTGATCGCGCCCGTGGTCGTGCAAAGGAAGTCGTCGGCCAGGATGTTCGTCGCGGTGGCCCTCACGTCCAGACCGTTGGTGGAGGTGTCCGGCCACTGGATGTATTTGGGCGCCGGCGCAGGGTTATAGTGATTGCCGAAGTTCAGCCCGAATGCCCCCACCCTGGGGTCCAAGATGAGGGTGTAGCTGCCCGAACCCCCCGGCGCGGTTTGCGTCCAGCCCGGTTGCGATCCTTCGCTCACGGTATAGGTGCCGGCCGCACTACAGGGGAACGAGTAGTTGCCGTTTGCGTCCGTGTAGGCGATCTGCCCGTTCAAGTAAATAGGCCAACCCGCAATCGGGGGCTCACCCCAGTCCCAGGCCCCATTGCCGTTGAGATCGTTGAACTTCGTTCCAGAGATCGGCCGGCACTTGCCGGCCGAACCGGCGTTGAAGATGGCCTGGATTTCCGGCTGGGGCAGCACCCGCTTGAAGAATTCCAGTTCGTCCAGGCAGCCCGAGTAAAAACTGGATCCATTATAGGGATCCGCCCACCCAATCGTGAGGTCGATGCCGCTGTTGAGGTCGCCCAGGCACGGGTTGAGACCCGTGAGGACGACCGCGCCGTCAACGTACAGGGTTACGGTGTTGCCGTTAGCGCCGCAGCGGGCCACGGTCACGGCGATGAAATGCCACTGGCCATCGCGCAAATCGAGCGTGGTGCTGGTGTGGTCCTGGGCGCACCCACCGTCACCCATGTGGAATCCCAAGTGGCCATGATCGAGGAACAGCATGTAGCCCTGCGGGGCGGGGGTGTTATAGAAGAGCCGCTTGTCCAACAGGGTCTGGTGATCGGACCCGTTGGTATTGGCCCGGATCCAGGCGTCAATGGTGAAGGACTCGGCGTTGGTGCCGTTGGTGCAGGAGCCGAGGAAGTTAATCTCGGCGAGGTTGGAAACCAGGAGATAGGAGCTGAACCCATTAAAGCAAAGCGCATTGCTGACCATGCCGGGCACAATGGTCAAGGGGCCCATGTAAATGGCGTAATTGTTGACCAGCGCCGGCAATGTCGTTGGCGATGGGCCCGGTGGGCTCATCGAAGGGCCACCAGGCGGTCATGCCGGCAGGTGGCGGCAGGCAGTTGGTCGGGCAATGAACATTCGGGAACTGCGGGAACGCGGGGGCGCCGGGCATTCGTACCCACAACGCCCCACCCACGACAATGGGCGGTGGGTCGGTGGGAGTCCAGGCAAGTTCATCCGGATCGAAGGTGTAGGCGGTCAGAGTGCCGCCCGCGCAAGTGTATACCATCTCGCCGGGAACCGGGCTGGTGCCACCGGTAATATTGCCGTAGGTGCCCGGGCCGGGGAATTGGCGGCTGAGCAAGTACCAGCGGCCGGGGACCATCGTGACCGTGTAGGGGGCCGGCGGGTAGCCAGTAAAGGTGAGGTTGAAGTCGGTGCACTCGCAAGGACACAAGTAGGCGCCCTCGCCGGGGCTCAGCGTGATCGCGCCATTGGCCCAGTGATGGGTGAGGGTGGAGTAAGTCGTCGTGATCCACGTCTGGCTGGCGTTGTCCCATTTCATGAAGTACGCGTCGCACGGCAGGCTGGGGATGATGTTGGCCAGGGTGTTGCCGCCGGGGTGATTAAGCTCGTTGGCGATGGGGCAACTGCAGCCTTGGATGGCGATGGTGTAGTTGGTGAGACTGTTAGTCGGGCAAGGGAACTCCGCCAAACTTGGCCTCTCTGGCGGGTTGCCGCTGACACCCGGCGGATGCACCCACATCGCCGTGCCAATGGCCGTGGTGGGAGCAAAGGGTGTCCAGACCAAGTCAACGTCGTCAAAGACGTGGACCGTGTAAACACAAAGGACATCGTTCCACGTGTACGCGTACTCGCCAAGGTCCGGGCTGGTGCCCGTAATGTTGTCGTAGGTGCCGGGGCCAGGGAACGGGCGGCTCAGCAAATACCAGTACCCGGGCTGCTGAACCACCGGCCACGGGTAAGGCGGCGGCGGGGCCGGCGGCACCGTGCCGGTAAAGGTGATGGTGAACCCATTGGTGCAAGGCGCGCACGGGCACAGGAAGGCGCCCTCGCCCGGGTCCAGCGTGATCGCCCCGTTGGCCCAGCCGGTCGCGGTCGAGTACGTGGTCTTAATCCACGTCTGGTTCGCATTGTCCCATTTCATGAACCGGCAATCGCACGGCAGGCTCGCCATGATGTTCGCCAGCGTGTTGCCGCCCGGATGATTGAGCTGGTTGGCGATGAGCTCGCAGCAGTTGGAAACGGTGATGGTGTAGTTGGTGGTGACAGAATTGGTCGGGCAAGCAATGTCCGGCCTCGCTGGCGGCGTGGTGCCACCGGAGCCGGGCAAATGAACCCACATCGCGGTGCCAATGGCGGTCGTGGGATCAGACGCATACCAGACCAGGTCAATGTCGTCGAAGATGTGGGCCGTGTAGCCAAGACAAGTGGTGTAGGTCACTGCCAGAGCATAGGGGACCGGTGCCAAACCGGTAATGTTATCATAAGTGCCCGGGCTGGGGATCTGGCGGCTGAGCAAATACCAGTAGCCGGGCAGCATCGTGACCGGCAGGTTCGGGGTCGGCACGGTGCCGGTAAAGGTGAGGGTGAAGCCATTGGTGCAGGGGGGGCACGGGCATAAAAAGGCGCCCTCGCCCGGGTCCAGCGTGATCGCGCCGTTGGCCCAGCCGGAGGCGGTGGAGTAAATGGTCGTGACCCAGGTCTGGCTTGCATTGTCCCATTTCATGAAGCGCGCGTCGCACGGCAGGCTCGCCATGATGTTCGCCAGCGTGTTGCCGCCCGGATGATTGAGCTGGTTGGCGATGAGCGTGCAGCAGTTGGAAACGGTAACCGTGTAAGAGTTGGTAATGATTTGGGCCATTCCGCCGCTGAGGTGCATGAGAAGCAGCCCCGCGATCACGAGTCTGATAGTGCTGTGAATCTGGCTGGAGATGGCGGCGGCGCCCCGCGAGGCGCAGACGCTGGAAGTGACGGTGGTTTTCATAAGTGGACCTCTAGTTGCGTGTTGCGTTTTGTTCCTGACTGCCTATCCAGTCGGGCCAAACGAGGCGGGCGGTCTAAACAACAAGGCCACGAGCCAGGCCTCCCGCCACTCGGGCGGGAGAAATTGTGCTCGGCTGTGTTACTAACCTATTGGGTGGCAGTTTTTGCAGAAGAGGGGCTAACGGTCAAGTACTTTCGGATCAATTTCACAACTATTTTTGCAGGCAGTATGGCGGTGAGGCGCCGCGCTGGTTGGCAGGATGCTCGGCCAGGCGGCACAGCCCGGTCAAAAGGCCCTCCGGCTAGGTTAGGGATTTCGCTTAACCCCGGCTGACTTTCCGAAGCCTTTGCAGGGCCAGGGAGGTCATCTCGCGGGCGGCGGGCACTCTGAGCCAGAGGGCGACCAGCCAGTAAACCACGACAGCGACGCCCCCAGGCAGGAAGACCATCCCGATTTTGAGCGCGAGGGTGGCGTGGCCGAGCTGCTTGTCCCAGAGCCAGGCCAGCGCGGCGGCCACCACGCCCGCCAGGATGGCATTGGGCACCAGCGCCAGCAGGGTGTGGACCAGGCTGGTTAGCCCGAGGCGCGCGAGTTTGCGGCGCAAGGCGTACACCAGCAGCGCCAGGTTCAAGGTCGCGCTCAAGGTGTTGGCCACGCCCAGGCCGGCTTCGCGGTAGCGTTGCACCAGCCAGAAGGCAAAAACGAGGTTCAGCCCAAGACACAGGAGGCTGATCTTCATCGGCGTCTTGATGTCGTCCAGCGCATAGAATGCCCGCGCCAGGATGTTGTTCATCGAGAACATCAGCAAGCCGGGGGCCAGGCAGGCCAGCGCCAGCGCCACCCGCTGGGTGGCGTCGGGGCCGAATTTGCCGCGCTCGAAGAGCAGCCGCACGATCGGCACGGCCAGGGCCAGGGCGATGGCTGCGGCGATCAGGTTCGCAAAGGCCAGGTAGCCCAGGCCCTGGTTCAGGGTCTGGCGGAATTCGGGGAACTTCTTCTCCGCCGCCAGGCCGGAGAGCGTCGGCAGCAGATACGTGGCCAGCGAGATGCCGAACATGCCCTGGGGCAGCTCCATCAGCCGCACCGCGTAGTTGAAGGTGGCGACGATGGTGGGATCGAACCAGAACGAGAAGCATTGCGTGACGAGGACATTGATCTGGAAGGCGGCGACGCCGATCGAGCCGGGCAGCATCTTGCGGACGACTTCGCGGACGGTGGGGTCGCGCCAGGGCGAAACCCATTCGTAGCGGTAGCCCTCGCGGGAGAGGCTCGGCAACTGGAAGAGGGCCTGGGCGAGGCCGGCCACCAGCACGCCGATGGCCAGGCCGAAGATTTGCTGCTCCAGCGTCCGGCCCATGCGCGGGGCCAGCAGCAGCACGCTGGCAATCATGATCACGTTCAGCACCACCGCCCCCAGGGCCGGGACGAAGAAATGGCCGCGGGCATTGGCCATGCCGATGAACACGGCCGCCAGGCAGACCAGCAGCATGTAGGGAAACATGAAGCGCAGAAGCTGGAGCATGAGCCGCGTCTCGGCTTCGAACTGCCCGGCGGCCAGCGTGACGGAGATGCCCAGAACCGCCAGCACCGTCACCGCCCCGGCGCCCACGGCCAGCCCGGAAATCACGGCGTTGGCCGAACGCCACATTTCGGCTTCCCCTTCTTTGACTTCCTTCTGCTTGAAGATGGGGATGAAGGCCGCGGTCAGCGCGCCTTCGCCCAGCAGGCGGCGGAACAGGTTGGGCACCTGGAAGGCGAGGGTGAACGCGCTGGCCACCCAGGTGTTGCCCATGAACGCCGCATAGACCATCTCGCGCACCATGCCCAGCACCCGGCTGGTCAGCGTCGCGACCGCCATCGCGCCGGAGGATTTGAGCATCTGCGACATCGGGCGCGGAGGCTAAGGTCTAGAGTCTCGAGTCTAAAGTCTAAAGTCTAGAGGGCGCGCGCCCGGTAGTGCAGAATCTTGAACTCGGGGCGGGCGAGGACTTCTTCGGCCAGCTCGAATTGATCTTCAAAGGGCGGGAACAGTGTGTCGCCTTCGACGACGCGCTGCACGAGGGTGAGGTACAGGTCCGAACAGAGCGGCAACGCCTGCTGATAGACCTGCGCGCCGCCGCAGATATAAATCTCACGCCCGGCCAGGGCGGGATCGGCCGGGTCAAGCTGGCGGAGATCGGAAAGTGTTCGCACGCCGGGCATCGGGGCCGGTGAGCGGGTGAGGACGATGGTGGTGCGGTTCGGCAACGGCTTGCCGATGGACTCGAAGGTCTTCCGGCCCATGACGATGATCTGGCCGGTGGTCGTTCGCTTGAACCACTTGAAGTCCTCGGGCAGGTGCCACGGGATGCGGTTGCCGGCGCCAATCACCCGATTGAGCGACATGGCGGCGATGGCTTTGAAGGGTTTCACCCGCGCGATGCTGGCGCATGGAGCGAGCCGCGTCAACGCGCTCAAAGCGGCTCGAGTTGCGCTTGGTTGAACATCAGCGGCGGTTCTTGGCCAGCCAGTATTCGCGGAAGGAGCGCAGGCGCGGGAGGGATTCGCGGTCTTTGACCCGGTTCGTGGCGGCCTTGCTGGCGATGATGTCATCAATGTGGCAAACCGGAAAGCCCTCCACTTCGATCCGCCGTTCCCACGCGTCGGCGAAGCGTTCCAGTCCATCGGGAGCAAAGACCAGGTCGAGATCGAAGGGGCCGTTCTTGAGCTGAATGAAGTCCTTGCCGCGGCGAATCTCGTCGGCTTGCGGGTCGCTGAGAGTGAAGCCTAATTCGCGCAAGGCGCGGACCAGTGCCGCGCCGTTTGAGGACGACTTCTCGACGAACAGGTCGGCATCCTGAGTCGTGTCCGGGAAGCCCAAGAGAATTGCGCCCGATTTGCCAATGAAGAGGTACCGCACGCCGTGGCGCGCCAAGACGTCGCGGACCTCTTCGGCTTGCCGATATTCAAACGCGGGCATACCCGAGCCAGTCGGGAAGGTTCTGCTCGCACCAGCGCCGGTAGTCTTCCGTCGTCTCAAACGCCCGATACGAGGCGTCATCAAGCACCGGTTTGTAGGTGTGAATAAAGGCGTACTTCCAGCGCGTGGGCAGGGGTCGGCGTGAGGCAGCCTCAAATTCCTCCAGCCAGTCGGGCGGGACGTTGATTGGTGCCACGGCGTTGGTCATAAGGAAATTCTACGCTGGACGTCGGCGCGTGTCCACTGTCGGCGTTCAGACTGCAATGGGCGCCTTGATGCCCGGATGGGGGCTGTAGCCGGTCAACTCGAAGTCGGCGTATTGGAAGTCGAGGATGTTCTTCACGGCGGGATTGAGCTTCATCTGCGGCAGCGGGCGGGGCTGGCGGGTGAGCTGGAGGCGGGCTTGGTCGAGGTGATTCGCATAGAGGTGCAGGTCGCCGAAAGTGTGGACGAAGGTGCCGGGCTTGAGCCTGCAGACTTGCGCGACCATCATCGTGAGCAGGGCGTAGGAGGCGATGTTGAAGGGCACGCCCAGGAACAGGTCCGCGCTGCGCTGGTAAAGCTGGCAGTGCAGCTCGCCCTCCTGCACGAAGAATTGAAATAGCGCGTGGCACGGGGCCAGGGCCATCTGGTCCAGCTCGCCGACGTTCCAGGCGCTGACGATCAGCCGGCGGCTGTCGGGCTTCTTCCTGATCTGATCAATCACCTCGTCTATCTGGTTGATGGAGCGGCCGTTGGGGGCGCGCCAATCGCACCATTGCGCGCCGTAAATCCGGCCGAGGTCGCCGTCCTTGTCCGCCCATTCGTCCCAGATGGTGACGCCATGCTGGTGGAGGTATTTGAGGTTGGTATCACCGCGGAGAAACCAGAGCAACTCGTGGATAATGGACTTGAGGTGGAGCTTCTTGGTGGTGAGGAGCGGGAAGCCCCGGGCGAGGGGAAAGCGCGTCTGGGCCCCAAACACCGAGTAGGTGCCGGTGCCGGTGCGGTCCGTCTTGAATTTCCCCTGCTCCAATACATGGCGCAGCAGGTCGAGGTACTGAATCATGGCGATGCCCGGCCCCACCCTACTGTGTCAGTTGGACGGAAGCAACCAGGGTGCGCCAGGGGGGGCCTGCCGCTGCTGCAGCCGGCCTGCGGTAAGTGCTGCCGGCAACGACCGGCTTGGACACATTTACTTGCGTCTGAAGGGCGGCCAAGCCCCAGGCCTCACATTGGAAGAGGCGAGTAGCAATAGAGGAACAATAGAGAAACAGAGGAACAATAGAGAGACAATCGCTTACCGGGAGAGAGGTTCGCACCAACGGCGGGCTTGGGCGGCCGTAGGCTGGGTGGGTTCGGGGTGGGGTGGAGGGCCGGCTGCCGAGTTCTGGACAGGCCGTGAGGCGGAGGTCCAAGCCGGCGGGTCGTGGGGGGAAGTGAACGGGGTGCGCGGCGGCTCGCGGAGGACTGCGAGCTCTACCTGGGTGGCGCCTCCGGCGGCGGCACTTTGGTGAGAGGCCATTCCTTGGCCAGCTCGTCCAGGAACACGACGATCATGCTCTGCAGGTTGCGCTGCTCGCGGCGAAGGAACCAGGCAATCAACGGCAAGGTGAGCAGCAGCAACCACAGCCAGGGCAGCCGGGGCCCGACGAAACCGCAGACAAGCAGCTCGAACCCACACAACAGCCAGAAGGCGGCCTTGGTCCGCAACGCCCAGCGCGCGCGCAGGCGGCAGCGAACCTGTTGTTTGTCCTGGGGATGTTCTTCGACAACAGTGGTGAGCTGCAAGCGGCTCCAGCGACTGTCATAAACTTCGACATCGTAGTCGCTCCAGCCGGTGTCGGACTTGTTCGGCCAACCCTGCTGGTCGAGGCGGCGGAGAATGGCGGCCACCAGCACCAGACGGTCAAGGCGCTGCTCGGCCCAATATTGGACTTCGCGCAGCGGCTGCTGGCGGTTGCTCAGCGCGACAGATTCGAGCGTCTGGCGCGGGGCGAGCGGCGCGGGCTGGAGCATTAAGCGGCCCTGGTAGCGGGCCCAGCCGCGCACGATCGGCTGAAGGAGATACAACATCCCCACCAGGGGGCGCGACCACCAGCGGCGTTTGGTCCGGGGCAGGGCGGCCTGGGCGCCCGCGGCCACGCACACGCCGAGGGAGATGAGCAGGCTGGTAATCGCCATCGGCAGCAGCAGGTGGAAGATGCACCGACAGCACCCAAAGGGGCAGGGTGACCAGCACGTAATACTCGAGCATGGTGCAGACCTTCAAGTTGAGGGCCGGCTCGGAGGCGTAAAGGAATTGGAAGCCCGCGCTGCCGAATGGTCCCCGATAAATGATCGGCGAACGCAGCAGACCGCCGAACCTGGCCGGGGTGTAAATCCGGCCATGCCAAAGGCTGCCGCCAAACGAGTTGAAGCACTCCGGGTGCTTGCGGACCAGCAAGGCTTCGGCCTCGCCGTAGCCGCGCTGCTGCTTCAAGTAGGCGCCGATAGTCGAGCGCCGGTGATGCCAGACGAAGGCTGCCGGGCTGAACCCGATCTTCAGGCCGGCTTGCTGCAGACGCCAGCACAGGTCCACGTCGTCGCCCGCCTGGTGGAAGATGGGATCGAACCCGCCGATCTGCTCCAACGCCCACTTATAGAACGCCATGTTGCAGCCGGGGATGTGCTCCGCCTGGCGGTCGGTCAACATGACATGCGCCGGACCGCCCGGCGAGGCCATGACCGCCGTGGCGACCAGCGAGTCTTCCGGCGGCAGGAGGTTGGGGCCGCCCATGCCCGCAAACTCGCTCTCAAGCAAACCGCCGACCAGGTAGTAGAGCCAATCCTCATCTGCCCGGCAATCGGCGTCTGTGAAGACGATGATCTCGCCCGTGGCCGCCGCAATGCCGGTGTTGCGGGCCACAGCAAGGCCGAGATTCTGCTCGTGGCGAAAGTAGCGGACGTTGGGGTGCACGAGGGCAACTTGCCGCGTGGCATCCGGCGAGCCGTCGTCCACCAAAATCACTTCGTAGTCCGGGTAATTGAGCCGGGCCAGCGAATCCAGGCAGGCGTTAAGGGTGCGTTCGCCGTTGTAGCTGGCCACGATCACCGAGACCCTGGGAGCGCGCGGCAGCGGGAAGCGCGGCGCGGCGCGAAATGCTTTCTTCACCGTCCAGAACGCCGGCTTCGGCTGCCGGTCTTGCGTGGTGAGGCCCATTTTCCAGTCGTCAACCGGGCGCCCGCTGTGCCACCAGTCATCGGTGAAGGTAAACACAACGGCGCCGGCCAAACCGCTGCGAAAGGCGCTTTCGATCTGCCACTCCAGCATCTGCGCCTGGCCGGCCTCGCCTTCGCGCAGCGAGTCGAAGCCGCATTCGCCCAGCAGCAGGGGTTGGGCTTCGGCGAGCATCTGCAGCCGGGCGATATAGTTCTCAAAGGGCTGGCGCTGGTGCAGATAGACATTGAAGCAAAGGAAGTCGAGGCTTTGTGGGCGCAGAAACTCGGTCGGCGGATAATTGGTGAAGGTGCAAAGGCAGTCCGGGTCAGCCCGCTTGGCCTCATGGAGGAGGTCATCAATGAAGTCGGCGACAGCCTGTGCGCCGCTCCAGCGCACGATGTCGGACGGAATCTCGTTGGCGAGGCTGAAAGCGAAGATGGCGGGGTGGCGCGCGCAGGTTAACACGGCACGGCGCACGGCTTCGCGCACCTGGGCACGCTGGGCGGGCGAGTCCAGGAAACAGAGATGCTTGTTCCAGGGAATGTCCACCAGCACCTTCAGTTGATGCTCGGCGGCCAGGTCGAGAAACCACTTGGCTGGGACGTGATAAACGCGGATGAGGTTGGCACCCAGGTCGTGGATTTGGGCAAAGTCGGCGGCGGTCTGCTCGGGCGAAGCGAAAGGTTGGCCGGCGGCATTCGGCGCAAACGGGCCATACGCCAGGCCCTTGGCGTAGAATTTCTTTTCGCCGAGCCGGAAGAATTTGCCGTCCACGCACACGCGCAGCGCAGAAGAGGCCGCGACTGCCATGCGCTTTAGACGGGACCAGAGCCAGTTTTAATCATCGCCAGGGTGCAATTATTTGGTTGCGAATCTTGAACACAAGGCGTATTTAGGCCTTGTTATTTGTAGTGATCAACCTGGTTGAATGATCCAGACAAAAACCGCATGAGTAAGTCCCAACCGACGGGGGTGTCTTGAGTCGCCCGTTTCCTTCGCGTAGTTCTTCTTCCGGTCCATTGGTCAGGGTGAACGGGAAAATCCGCGCCCGCGAGGTGCGGGTCATCGGGGCTGACGGCAAACAGCTTGGGGTCCTGTCTCTCGGGGAAGCGCTCACTCTGGCGCGCGCCAATGGTGTGGACCTGGTGGAGATCGCGCCGAACGCTACGCCGCCCGTGTGCCGGTTGGTGGATTACGGCAAGTTCCGCTACGAGCAGGCCAAACGCGAGAAGGAATCCAAGAAGCACCAGCACGCCACCAAGGTCAAAGAGGTGCAACTGAGCCCGAAGATTGATCCCCATGACCTGGGGGTGAAACTGCAGCACGCCATCGGTTTCCTTTGCGAGGACATGAAGGTTAAGGCCACGCTGAAGTTCCGAGGCCGGGAAATGGCGCACACGGAGTTCGGATTCCAGGTGGTCCAGAAATTCCTCACGGACCTTGCGGCCTACGGGCAGCCGGACTTTGAGCCCAAGCTGGTCGGGCGCGGAATCATCGTGATGATTACCCCCTTGCCACGCAACAAGCGGGCCAAAACCGCACAGCCGGTTGAAGGCGGAAGTGTGTCCGTGACTCCCCAGCCACGCTTCGAGAACAAAGCGCAGGTCGTTCCCGTGCCGATCGAGCGGCCACCCCGGCCCCAGCCGGCGGAAACCAGGTCCGACGGCTTCGTCAACAATCCGTTCGCGCAACTCGAAATCAACCGCTGACTTCGGATTCAGGCTGGTGCCCTGGCTCGGCAACGAGGATGCCGCTTGCCCTCCCGGCGCCGGAGGGGCTATAAGTGGCAGCAGAATCTAGAACGAGAAAGGTTTCGCTATGGCACACACCAGCCGTCAGTCCGTCAACACCAGCAATGTGCTCTCGGTAATCATGGGCGGCGGGCAGGGCACGCGCTTGTTCCCGCTGACCAAGGAACGCTCGAAGCCGGCGGTGCCGCTGGCCGGCAAGTATCGCCTGGTTGATATTCCCATCTCGAACTGCATCAACTCCGGCCTGCGGCGCGTTTACTTGCTGACCCAGTTCAACTCCACCTCCCTCCATCGCCATATCTCGCAATCCTACAAGTTCGACCACTTCTCGGGCGGGTTCGTCGATATCCTGGCCGCCCAGCCGACTGGCGCCGACATGTCGTGGTATCAGGGCACGGCCGATGCCGTGCGCAAGAACATGGTTCACTTCATGAATCACGAGTGGGACTACCTGCTGATCCTCAGCGGGGACCAGCTCTACCGGATGGATTTTCGCCGCATCATCAACCAGCACGCAGAAACCAACGCCGACATCACGGTGGCGACCATTCCGGTGAGCCGGCGCCAGGCGCAGTCCCTGGGCATCATGCAGGTGGATGCCGAGCGTCGCATCACGCGCTTCGTGGAGAAGCCCAAGGATCCAGCGGCGCTGGATTCGCTGAGACTGTCACCGGAGTGGTATGGCACGCTGGGAATCAAGGGCGCGGGAGAGATGTTTCTCGCGTCCATGGGCATTTACGTCTTCAACCGCGACCTGATCCGCGGCTTGCTGGAAAACACCCTGACCGATTTCGGCAAGCACGTGATTCCGAACGCGATTCAGAGCCTGCGCGTGTTCTCGTTCGTGTACCAGGGTTACTGGGAGGACATTGGGACCATTCGCGCCTTCTTCGAAGCCAACCTCGACGTCACCAATGAATTGCCGCGCTTCAACTTCTTCGACATGGCCGCCCCCATCTTCAGCCGGCCGCGGTTCCTGCCCGGCTCGAAAATCAACGGCGCCCAGATTGATCATGCGGTGATCTCCGATGGCTGCATTCTCAATCGCGCCGTCATCACCCACAGCATCGTCGGCCTGCGCAGCAGCGTCGGCGCCGGCACGGTGTTGAATCGGGTGATTCTGCTGGGCAGCGACTACTATGAATCGCTGGAATCCATCGAGGAGCACGAGAAGGCCGGCAAACCGCCCATTGGCATCGGCGCCAACTGCCGCATCGAGAATGCCATCGTGGACAAGAACGCGCGCATCGGCAACAACGTGGTTATCTCCCCGGTGGGCAAGCCCGAGAAAGTAGACCATCCGAATTATTACATCCGCGACGGTGTGGTCATCATCCCGAAGAACGGCGTCATCCCGCATGGTATGGTGATCTGAGGGCCGCGGCTGCCATTTACATTCAACGCCCCGGCTGGTAAAAGCTGGGTGTGCTTAGCGACGCTGCCATCTGGAAGTCCCTGAACGCGCCGGGCCGGCTGACGCTGATCGCCGGGCCGTGTGTCATCGAGAGCGAGGCGCTTTGCCTGCAAGTGGCTTCGGCCCTGAAGAGAGAGTGCGACCGGCTGGGCATCTTCTACATCTTCAAGGCCAGCTACGACAAAGCCAATCGCACCTCGACCGGGTCGTTCCGCGGCCCCGGGCTCGAGGCGGGGCTGGCGATGCTGGCCAAGGTCCGCGCCCGGGTCGGCGTGCCCATCCTTACGGACATCCACACCGAAGCGCAGGCCGCCGCGGCCGCGCAGGTGGCCGACCTTCTCCAAATCCCGGCCTTTCTCTGCCGCCAAACCGACCTGATTGCGGCAGCAGTGCGCACTGGCCGGATCGTGAACCTCAAGAAGGGGCAGTTCCTGTCGCCGGAGGAAATGGGGCCGGTGATTGCCAAGGCGAAGAGCGCCGGCGGGAAGAAGCTCTTGCTGACGGAACGCGGCACGACCTTCGGCTATCACAACCTGGTGGCCGACATGCGTTCGATTCCCATCATGCGCCGGTTTGGTTTTCCGGTGATCTTCGATGCCACCCACGCGGTCCAGCTCCCCGGCGGCGGAGGCGATCGCTCGGGCGGCCAACGCGAATTCGCGCCGGTGCTCGCCCGCGCCGCCCTGGCGGCGGGGGCGGACGGGATCTTCCTTGAAACCCACCCCGCGCCGGACCGGGCCTTGAGCGACGGGCCGAACATGATCCCGCTGGCCATTATGCCCGCTTTGCTGAAAAGCCTGCTGAAGGTTTATTCGGCTGTGCAATAAGATGCCTCGCGCCGAAGTTGGGAGTCGAATGATGAGGACCCGGCGCCGGAAACGTGCACACCGGCGCTCTGCCACCCAACGCCGGCCCTCGGCCCTCGGCGCAGCCCTGAGAGGTATCCGGCTGCTCCTCTGCGATGTGGACGGAGTCCTGACCGATGCCGCGGTGTTCATTGGCGGGGCGGAGGAAATCAAGCGATTCAACATTCAGGACGGCCTGGGGTTGGTAATGTTGCAGCGCCAGGGCCTCAAGGTCGGGTGGATTTCCAGCCGGCCCTCGACGGCGACCGCGCGGCGGGCCAGGGAGCTTAAAATTGATTTCCTCCGACAGGAGAAGGGCAGTAAAGTCCGCGTCGTGGAAAGGCTCCTTGCGCAAACCGGTATTCGGTGGGTTGAGGTGTGCTATGTGGGGGATGACATTTTTGATCTGGGGGCCATGAAACGCGCGGGCGTGGCGGTGGCAGTAGCCAACGGCGTAGCGGAAGCGCAGGCCGTTGCCGACTACGTTACCCGGGCCGGCGGAGGGCACGGGGCCGTGCGTGAGGTGGTGGAGCTGATTTTGAAGGCGCAGGACAAGTGGGCACGCATCGTGGCGGAACACACCACCTGACCCAATGAACCGGAGGACTCATCCCTGCTCTTGTGCCGCGCTGGTCTTGCTTGCGCTGGCCCTGGGCCCCGGCTCAGGGTGGGCGCAACCGGCGGTGGGCGGACAAGGGTTCAAGTTCGCCGAGTATTACGCCCCGCCCCATGAAACCCAGATGAAGTCCTTGCTGGAAGGCGCCCAGGCGCAGCGCCAGCCGGATGGGCGGATCCAGGTCGCCGAGGCCAGGTGGCGGACCTTCCGCGAGAACGGTGCGGGCGAAATGACGGTGGAAGCGCCCGAATGTGTCTATAACTCCCACCAGCGGTCCATCAGCTCCGCCGGGCCTTTGCGCGTGCAAACTGCGGACGGAAAATTCTCCATCGCGGGGCAGGGATTCCTGTTCCAGCAGACCAACTCCATGCTGCTGGTCTCCAATCGCGTCCATACGATCATCCATCCCGAGTTGCTCGGCCCACAACCCGCCGCCGCAGGGACCAATGCGGCGGCCGAGCGGGCCCCGGGCATTGACATCTTCTCTGACCAGTTCGAATACGCCGAAAAGACGGGCCGAGGTGTTTATGAGGGAAATGTGCGTGTCGCCGGCACGAATCTGACCGCCACCGCAGGCAAGCTGACCGTTCTGTTGCCGGTGGCGGAGCGCCGGCTGCAAAGCCTCCTGGCTGAGACGAATGTGATCGTGGATTACGAGAAGATTCATGCGACCGGCGACCGGGCACTCTACTCAGCCGACACCGGCCTGGTTCACTTGACCGGCCAGCCAACCTGGCGGATCGAGCAGCGGGAAGGGGCCGGGGACGAACTGATCTTCGACCAGACCAACAAGATTTTCCGGGCCAATGGCCATGCCAGGCTGAAGATGCCCGCGCAAAACATGAACGCTCCCGGCCTCCTGTCGCGGCCCGGCGCCGCCTCCGGCGCGGCGCCGCCGGCGGCTGAGCACTGCGTCGAAATCCTGTGCGACAACTACGAGTTGCGGACCAACGTAGCGGTCTTCCGCCAGGACGTTCGTGTCAGCGACCGCCTCGGCGAAAAACAACAGGGAGAATTGACCTGCGGCTTGCTGACGCTCACGCTTGCCGGGACCAATGAGTTGCAGCGCATCGTGGCCGAGCCCCGGGTCGTGATTGGGCAGGAGGACGGGCAGTTCACCGCGGAAAGGGCGGAGTACACTGGCACCAACGGCGTGTTGGACTTGACCGGAAACCCCGCCTGGCGGGCCGGCTCCCGCGAGGGCAAGGGCGACCTGGTGCGCGTTCAGCCGGCGCGCAAGGAGATGCTGGTGCGCGGCAACGCGGTCATGAAGCTGCCCGCTACCGAGCTTGGCCGGTCGGCCTTCACCGCGCTAGGCGGGCTCGGGCGGGGCCCAGCGAAAGCCGCGACGAACGAATTCGCCGAGATTCACTCCCGGGAATACTTTCTCACTCCGGAATCGGCCCTGTTTCGGGGCAATGTGCGCATCGAGCATCCGCAGATGAACTGGGCGTGCGAGGAGATCACCATGCTTTCGCCGGCCGAGTTGGGGAAAGATGGCCGCGTCCTCATCGCCGAGCCGTCGGTGGTCTTCGATGTGGTGGATGACCAGGGCCGGAGCTTCCGCGGGACGGGCGACAAAGCCGTTTACACGCACCGCATAACGCCCCTGGTGACCAACGACCTGGTAGAGTTGACCGGCAATCCCGCGATGCTGGCCGCGACGAATCTGGTGGGCCGGAACAAGACCATCACCTTGGACCTGGCCAGCCACCGGCTCGTCGCTCCGGGGAGGTACAAGCTCTGGGGCACGGCGCCCGTCTCCGCGGCGACCACCCCCCAGCTCCCCAAGACCAAGTTAATACGATAATGGGAGTCCCATTTTGAACGCGCCTCAGCCAGACCCGCCCGCCGCCGCCGTGACCAATGGCAAGCTGATGGCCACGGAGAAGCTGGTGAAGGAGTACCGCCAGCGACGCGTGGTCAACGGCGTTTCCATCAGCGTCGAGGCCGGCGAGATTGTCGGCCTGCTCGGCCCAAACGGCGCCGGCAAGACCACCACCTTCAACATGGTCGTCGGCGTTATCAAGCCGGACGCAGGTGCTGTCAAGTTCCAGGCGCGCGACATCACGCGGCTGCCGATGCACAAGCGCGCCCGGCTGGGCATGGGCTACCTCACCCAGGAGCCCTCCATCTTCCGCAAACTCACCGTCGAGCAGAACATCCTCGCCATCCTCGAAACCTGCCGTGTCAGCCGGCCCGAGCGGGCGGTGCGCTTGAAGTACTTGCTGGATGAGCTGGACATGGCACGCCTGTCCCAGAGCAAGGCTTACACGCTGAGCGGCGGCGAAAAGCGGCGCCTGGAAATCACTCGTGCCCTGGTAACCAGCCCCAAACTGCTGCTGCTCGACGAGCCCTTCAGCGGGATTGATCCGATTGCCGTTTACGAGGTCCAGAAGATCGTCCGCCGCCTGAAGGAGCGCGGCCTCGGCATACTGATTACCGACCATAACGTGCGCGAAACCTTGAAGCTCGTGGACCGGGCCTACTTGATCCACAAAGGCGAAGTCGTCTATGAAGGCGTCGCGGAGCAGTTGGTCAACGACCCCCAAGCGCGCGAAATCTATTTGGGCCCCGAGTTCAACCTATGAAGCGCCGCGCAAGGAAATGGGGTCTTGGAATGCTGGAATGTTGGGACACTGGGAAGGGCGGCCGCCTGCGAAAGGCCCGGGCTGCTCTGCGCCGTCACTTCCTTAATCCATTACTCCACCGCTCCTTCACCCCATCAATCTCCTTCCTGCCATGCGAAGCGACGCCATCACCGTAGAACGCTTTTACACCGAGCACGCCAGCGCCCTCGAACTAAACCTCGTCGCCGGCGCCAGCGGCCTCAAACGCACCATTCGCGAGCCGACCGTCAATCGCCCGGGCCTCGTGTTATCCGGGTTCACGCGCTACTTCGCCAACAAACGCCTGCAGGTCATCGGCAATGCCGAGGCCTTCTTCCTCAAGTCCTTGTCCGCCGAGGAGCAGGCCACGCGTTACCAGGTGTTCTTCGGCTACAAGGTCCCGTGCGTCGTCTTCTCCCGCAATCTTCACCCGCAGAAAGTCTGTCTGAAGGTGGCGGAAGAGGCCCGGGTGCCGATCTTCCGCTGCCCCATGGTCACCATGAAGTTCATCAACCTCGCTACCCTGGCGCTGGAGATGATGTTCGCCCCGCGCGGCACCGAGATGGGCAGCATGGTGGACATTCTCGGCGTCGGCGTCATTATCCGCGGCGAAAGCGGCATCGGCAAAAGCGAAAGCGTGCTGGCGCTCATCGAGCGCGGCTACAGCCTCGTCGCCGATGACATCACCAAGGTCACCCTGGTGGACGGCCGGGAAGTCGTGGGCGCCAGCGCCGAAGTCACCCGCGATCACATGGAGGTTCGCGGCATTGGCATCATCAACGTCGCCGCGATGTTCGGGGTCAAGAGCATCCGCCACGAGAAGCGCGTGGACCTGGTCATTACGTTGCGGGCCTGGAACGAAGTGTCGGACGTGGATCGGCTGGGCCTCGAGCAGGAATATGTCAAGATCCTCGGCATTGACGTCCCGCACATCACGATCCCGGTTCGGCCAGGCCGCGATCTGGCGCGGTTGATCGAGGTCGCCGCCTTTCAGACTAAGCTCAAGGCCGGGGGCTATAATCCAGCCAAGGAGCTCAACGACCGGCTCATTTCCCGGATGGCGGCGGCGGCGGCCAAACTCTAGAATTTGGTGGCGTAACCGCGTCGCTTCGGTTAACTATACTCGACAGACCGAATGAGCGCGCGAGCGGTAGCCGATGGCAATTCGATAATGACCAGAGATTTCAAGGTCGCGAACAAGCTGGGCATCCACGCCCGGCCCGCGGCCATGTTTGTCAAGACCGCCAACCGGTTTAACTGCGACATCTTTGTCGAAAAGGACGGCGAGAAGGTCAATGGCAAGAGCATCATGGGCCTGATGATGCTGGCCGCCGGCCCCGGCAGCAAACTTACCGTCCACGCGCAGGGCCACGACGCCTCGCAGGCCCTGGCTGAAATCGAGAGCCTCATCAACCGCAAGTTCGACGAAGAGTAAACACCCGCCGGCTTATGGCTAAGGTAGATATCGATGTCAAGTACGTCGCCCACCTGGCGCGGTTGTCGCTCTCGCCCGACGAGGAGCAGAAAATCAGCGCGCAACTGGGTGACATCCTGGGCTACATCGAGAAGCTGAAAGAGGTGGATGTCACCGGGGTGGAGCCGACGGCTCACGCCTTCCCGCTCGTCAACGTCACCCGGCCGGATGAGGTCCGCCCCTCGATCAGCAACGAAGAAGCCCTGCGCAACGCCCCCGCCCAGGCCAACGGCCTCTTCCTCGTCCCCAAAATCGTCGAATAGGCGTTTCCCGGATTCCGGGCTTCAAAATTCCGCGCTCCCTGGCGTGCGGGCGAAGGGAATCACGTCCCGGATATTCGGCACCCCCGTCAGGAACATCAGCAGCCGTTCGAATCCCAGGCCGAATCCGGCATGCGGCACCGTGCCGTAGCGCCGCAAGTCCACATACCACCAGTAATCCTCGGGCCGCAGCTTGTGGCGCTTCATGTTCTCCTGCAGTTGCTCCAACCGCTCCTCGCGCTGCGCCCCGCCGATGACCTCGCCGATCCCCGGCACCAGCACGTCCATCGCCGTCACCGTCTGGCCATCGTCGTTCAGCCGCATGTAGAACGGCTTGATCTCCCGCGGGTAGTTGAACACGGTCGTCGGCGACTTGAAATGCTCCTCGGTGAGGAACCGCTCGTGCTCCGACTGCAGGTTCAGCCCCGGCTCCACCGGAAACTCGAACGGCTTGCCGGACTGTTTCAGGATGGCGACCGCCTCCGCGTAAGGCACCCGCACAAACGGCCGCTCGACCACAAACTTCAGCCGCTCATGCAAACCCTTGTCCACAAACTTGGCGAACAGCGCCAGGTCCTCCTCACAGTGCTCCAGCGCATACCGCGCCATCGCCTTGATGAATTCCTCGCCCAGGTCCATGTCCCCCCGCAAATCGCAGAACGCCATCTCCGGCTCGATCATCCAGAACTCCGCCGCATGGCGCGCCGTGTTCGAGTTCTCGGCGCGGAATGTCGGGCCGAATGTGTAGATGTTCGACAGCGCGCAGGCGAACGTCTCCCCCTCGAGCTGGCCGCTCACCGTCAGGTAGGTCGGCCGCCCGAAGAAATCCGCCTGCGGTTTCTCGTCAATGTTCCCCTTCAGCGCGGTCACCCGGAACATCTCCCCTGCCCCCTCGCAGTCGCTCGCGGTGATGATCGGCGTGTGCACATACACAAAGTCCCGCTCCTGGAAAAACTGGTGCACCGCAAACGCCAGCCGGCTCCGCACGCGAAACATCGCCCCGAACAGGTTCGAGCGTGGACGCAAGTGCGCGATCGTCCGCAGAAACTCCGGCGTGTGGCCCTTCTTCTGCAGCGGATACGTCGCGTCCGCCGGCCCGACCAGCTCGACCCGCGTGGCCCGCAGCTCCCACTTCTGCCCCGCCGCCGGCGACGCCACCAGCCGCCCCTCCACGACCGCCGACGCCCCCGTCGTGAGCTGGGCGAGGTGCTCCGCCCCGGGCGTGCCGGCATCCACCACCACCTGCACGTTCGCCAGGCACGACCCGTCGTTCAGTTCGAGAAAGGAAAACCCCTTCGCATCGCGCCGGGTGCGGACCCAGCCTTTGACCAGCACTGTTTCCCTCGGTTCGGTGGCTGCCAGCAGGTGTTTAATCAGTGTACGCATGGAAATCATTTCAACGCTTCAATCCTCGCCAGCGTAACTGAAAGACTCCCGCCCGCAAGGTCCGACCCCACCCTCTCCGACGGCCAGGCGCCTTCTTGCAGGCTCAATTACGGTGTGGGGGAAGAGCCGGTGCTGGCGATCATTGCGCCCGAACCTCTCTAGAGCAGGGTTTCATCGCCTTGAGCCAAGGTATTCCTCCGGCACTCCGCGTCGTGTACAAGGGGTGCTCACCGGATGTACACCGGATGCACAAGGGGTTTTCCCTTGTGCATCCGGTGAGCATCCCTTGTACACCCCTTGTACACGGCGTTTGGGTGTCTCGGGCCATGCTTGTGAGGGTGGGAATGTGTCTCAAAAATGGACAAACTGACGCAGTGAAGGGTGTGGGGCGGCTGGCAGCGGAGGGATCTCTGGCTCGGCGCTGCGGCAAAAAACTGAGATGCGCCCCCGACGCCACCCTGAACGCCCGCGCGCGTCCCCACTACACTCCAGCCGTTTTCCTTGCCAGTTTCTTGCTCAACCAGTTTCGGGACTGTTCCGGCGTCAGTGGGCTGCGCCAGATCAACGAGTGCCGCGTCTTGCTCGCGCCACGACAGGATACAAGCCGGGCCGAGATGATCGGCTACGGGTTGGTGACGCGCAGCCGGATGAGGCTGCCGGGGGACGAGGCAATCGGCGCATTCTCGTGCGCCTGGAGAAGCGGCGGGGTGTTGACATCCACAGTGATGCCGTTGGTGGTCCAGGCCAGTGCCGTCAGGTTGCCTGTTATCTCCACGCAATAAGAGATGTCGGTGGCGTCTGGGTTCCTGGGCACGGTCAGGCGGAGGTGGCCGGTCGCAATGTCACCGACCACGGGATTATTGGTTGGGACCATGGGGTTCAGGCCGAGGGCATAAGCCAGGAGGTTGGGCATGCCACTGGCGGCGATCGCGGTGTCGGCGGCCGGCCCAGCATTAGCAGTCGTTCCGTACCAATGCAGCCGCCAGAGCTCGATAGGAGCCCGGGCGATAATCGTGGTGGGGTCGCTGGCGGTGTTGTTGGTGAAGTTGCCTTCTCCGCCGCCGGAGACGGCAGCAGTGTTGGTGACGCAGGCCGGCGCGTTGGTCGCGACGCTGACGGCCAGTGTGATTGGCGGGTAGCCGGCGCCAGGAGCCAGGGCGTCGGACCGAGTGCAGGTAAGCGTGTCGAGGTCGGTGGTCCAGCCAGAGCCGGTGATGGAGAGGGCGGTAAGCCCGGACGGCAGAGTGTCCGCCACACTGACCATGCCAAGGGTGACTGCAGTGCCGCTGTTGGTGACGGTGATGGTGTAGGCAGCATTGGTGTCGCCCTGGGTGAAGCTGCCGGCGTGGGTCAGGCCGATGGCGAGGTCGGACGCGGGGACGACGACCGGCGAGACGGTGCCCTGGACCACAAAGTCAGGAACACTGGACCCCGCTTTGTCAAAGATGTACCAGGTGCCAGCGGAGTCGGAGCCCGCCCAGTTGACGATTCGGAAAGTGACGTTGGTGCCGGGGCCAACATTCTGGAGCGCCGGAATTCCGGACAGGAGAATTGGACTCAAGGACGCCCCGCTGCTGCTGGTTGAAGGGTAGGTCAACGCGGCAATGTCGGCGAATTCCCCCGAACCGAGCCGATACTGCAGCAGTCCGTTGGTCGGTCCTTTGTCCGAGTGCCGATAGTCGAACTTGCTGATCGAGGCAAAGGATACGGTGTAACCGTTACTGGCCGCGAAGCTGAAGGTGGTGGAGCGGTCGTTAGTAATCGCCGCCGCCGCTGAGGTATCCGTCCAGGTGGTGCCACCCCAGGCGCGCGCCGCCGCCGTCCCACCCGTGCCAACGCCCAATCCTCGGGTCAGACCGACCAAAGCAAGATTGGAAGTGGTAGTCGTGGGCGCCAAAGTCGAAGGCCCGTAGTTCGACAGGGTGCTCACGTCCCACCCGACCAAAGTTGGAGCGCCTCCCCCGCTGCTGGCGGGGTTGATGGCCGTCGGGTTGTCGGCGGTGTTGTTGGCCAGGTTGGTTTCGCTGCCCCCGGAAACCATCACGAGGTTGGTGACGCTGGCGGGCGCGTTGGCGGCGACGTTCGCGCTGAGGGTAATCACCGGATAGGCTGCGCCGGCGGCCAGACTGTCCGAGCGGGTGCAGGTGAGCGTGCCGAGATCGGTCACCCAGCCATTGCCGCTGATGCCGACCGCGGTGAGTCCGGCCGGCAGCGCATTCGTGACCGTGATCGAGCCAAGCGAAGCCCCGTTGCCGAGGTTCGTTACCGTGATGGCATAGCTGCAGATATAGCCTTGGATGAAGTCGCCGTGGTGGGCTACCGTTACGGCCAGATCCGGAACCCCGGTGGTAAACGTTTGTTCAAGCCCGGCGGTCGAGCCCAGGATATTGGTGGCAACCAACCGGAAATGATAGGTCGTCCCGGCGGGCAAACCGGTGAGGTTCGTGCTCACAGCCTGGGGCGTCGTGCCGCTGAGATTTGCCACGAAGGACGCCGTCGAGCCATAGTTGGTGGTCAGGCCGTAATCGAAACGCACTGACGCAGGCTGGCCGTTGGGATTGACGGTGCCGTTCAGGGTCGCCGTCGTCGTGTCCACGCCGCTGGCTGTGCCCGTGACAACCGTCGGAGCCGCGGCCGCGTTAATGATGGTTGGATCATTGGCCGTGTTGTTGGCCGCATCGGTGTCACCCCCGCCGGAGACCATTGCCAGGTTGGTAACGCTGGCGGGTGCGCTGGCCGAGACATTCACACTGAGAGTGATAGGCGGATAAGCAGCGCCGGGGAGCAGGCCGTCCGAGCGCGTGCAGGTAAGAGTGCCGAGGTCTGTGGTCCACCCCGTGCCGCTGAGGCCGACTGCGGTCAAACTGGCCGGCAGGGTGTCTGTCACGGTCACCGCGCCGCTGGAAGTTGCCGTGCCGATGTTCGTAACGATAATCGTGTAGGTGTCCCCGGAATCGCCCTGGGTGAAGTTGCCGGTGTGGGTGACGGCCATGGCCAGATCCGGCGTGCCGTTGGTGCCGATGATAAAGCTGCCGGGGCTGGTCGCCGTACCGCCAAGGGTCGCGGCAACAATGGGGCCCGAGTCGGCACCGGCGGGAACTGTAGCGGTGAGGTTGGTGCTGGAGATGATGCTGAAGGACGCGCTGGTGCCGGCGAACGTCACGTTGGTAGTGAGGTTCAGGTTGGTGCCGGTGATGGTGACGCTGATGCCCACGTTGCCGCTCGTCGGCGAAAAGCCCGTAATGCCCGGAGGGGGCGGGGTCTGGCCATCCACCTTACTCCGCAGCACGGCGGCGAGGTTGGGCGGCAGGGCCGTGAAGAACGTGAAACCGGTTTCGGTTTGCAGCGCGTTTACCGAGGTGACGAAGTTCGTCCACTTCATGCTGGCCACTGAGTTTGAGTTGGGAATGGTCACCGCGATGACCCGCGTGGAGTAGTTAATCCGGTCCAACGCGGTGCCGCTGCCCAACGGAACCACCACGGCAATCTTCCACGTGTAGGCTGGCACAGCGACATGGCCCGAGGCGAAGGTGTCACCGGTGAAACGGCTCGGCCCGCAGGTGATCAGCAACTCATTATTGGTGCCAGCGAAGCCGCGGCAGTCGTTCTCAAGTTGCAGCCACACCCCCGAATTCTGGTTCCCCGCCTGCGGCATGACGTTCGACATCAGAAACACCATGTCGTTGTTCGTCCGGCTGTCCAGGCGGTCGGCCGACGGGCACAGGTGACCACGAGCCCAACCGGATCCTGTATAGTCGTCGTAGGTGACCCTATAGAAATTGGTAGGCAGGCTGGCGTCGGTGAAGTAAATGTTGAGGCGCTCCACCGCGTTGTTCGTATCCGCCGAAGTAAAATCCCAGCTCGCCCAGTTGGGCTGGCCCAGCGTCGCGTTGTAATCCATGGCCTCGACCGGGCGCTGGATCAGGTAATGACTGTAGTTGTTGGTATCCGCGGTGGCGCCGCTGGGGTTCCCCAGTTGCATCTGGAAACTGGCGCCGATGATGGCGACCGACGGGAAGGCGGAAACCAGAAGCACGGCCACCCCCAACAGAACCGCTAACTGCCTTTGCGGAAGTGACTTAGGGATGTGGGCGCTCACTCAAAACAAAAGGCGTGGGGTTGGGGCTCAAGGTTGCTTGCATTTGTGCTTCGATATGTCACCACGCGTACAGACTTACCAGTATATAGGCTCTCGAACGCTCCTTTGCAAGCCCTTACGCCGTTGCGCGCCGCCCCAAGCCCACCCTGGCCGCCATTCAACCGCCACCCCTGGTTGCTCGCTGGTCCCCCTCCTCCAGGCATTCTGCTTTACATCCGCACAAGGCTTGTTTACTAAGCCGCGTGATGCCCCCAAAGGCTGAACAGTCACAACCACGCTCCCCGTCTTCGTCAGCCATTGCTGCCAGATTGGAAGAAAGCAAGCTGCTGATCGTTGGACTCAGATGCGGCCGGTTGGGCAACCGTCTGGCCCTGTTCGCCAACCTCATCGCCTATGCGCAGGAACATGGGCATCATCTGATCAACTTCACGTTCCATTCCTACGCCGCGTTCTTTGAGTCAACGCGGCGAGACGTCTTCTGCCGCTACCCGGCCGCATCCCGGCCAGGCTGGCTGGACAGGCTTCCCGGGGCCGCCGCCACGATCCGCAAGACTCGGGTTTTCTACCACGTGGTCCGCGCGATCAGCGTGTGGAATGAGAAGCTCCCGGTCTTCGGCCAGAAGGCGGTCACCTTACGGGATGGCCGGGGGCAGCGCATCGTCCTCCTGGAGAGTCCGGAAATGCAGTCCCGGATTGCGGAGGCCAGGGTTGTGTTTGTGTATGGGTGGCTCTTTCGTGCGCCGGCCGCCATGCGAATACATGCGGAGACAATCAGGGCGTATTTCCGTCCAATCGCAGCGTATGAACAGGCCAGTGCCCAGGCCGTCGCGGCCTTGCGGAGGGAGGGCGGAATTGTCGTGGGCGTTCATATTCGTCATGCGGACCAGCGCACCTGGCGGGGGGGGCGGTATTTCTTTACGGCGTCGCGCCACGCGCAGTGGATGAACGATCTGGCGGAACAGTTTCCGGGCAAGAAAGTCTCGTTCCTGGTGTGCAGTGACGAGCCGCGGCACCGGGATGAGTTTCCAGGTTTGTCGGTTGGATTTGGCCCGGGGTCACCGGTGGGCGATCTGTATGCCCTGGCCAAATGCGACTACATCTTGGGATCGGTCAGCAGTTTCTCTCAGTGGGCTTCGTTCTACGGCAACAAGCCCCTGTACCATCTCCGCGACGGCAACGACCACCCCGCGCTCGGCAGATTTCGCGTCTCGTATTTGGAGGATATCCCACATTAGAATCCCAGCCCGTGAGTTGCACCTGACTCCTGTTACTATCTTATGAAGCCAACGTCAGTTCCGACCGACAGCGGCGAACGCCCCTATTTGACCTTCCTGCTGCCGTGCTACAACGAGGGCGCCGTGCTGCCGGAAACCTACCGCCGGGTCAAAGCGGTCGCGGATGCCCTGGGCCAGCGCTACGAGATCGTCCTCGTCAACGACGGCTCGAGCGATGACACGCTCGCACAAATGCTCCAGTTCGCACAGCGTGATCCCGCGCTGGCGATCGTCAACCTCTCCCGGAACCATGGCCACCAACTGGCCTTGTCCGCCGGCCTGCATTACTGCGCCGGCGAGCGCGTCCTGATCCTGGATGCCGACCTCCAGGACCCCCCCGAGCTGCTGCCCCAGATGCTGGCCCTCATGGAACAAGGCGCTGACGTGGTTTACGCCCAGCGCCGCAGCCGTCCCGGCGACCCTTGGCTGAAGCGGTTGGCCTGCGCGGTGTTCTACCGCGTGCTGAGCCGGCTCTCGGAGACGCCCATCCCGCTCGACAGTGGCGATTTCCGGCTGATCTCCCGCCGCGTGCTCGAGTTGCTCCTCCAAATGCCCGAGCGCCACCGCTTCATTCGCGGCATGGTAAGCTGGGTCGGGTTCCAGCAAGTGCCATTCCCCTACGACCGCGACAAACGGTTTGCCGGCACCACCAAGTATCCGTTTGGCCGCCTGCTCCGCCTGGCCCTGGACGGCGTCGTCGCCTCCTCGACGCGCCCGCTGGCACTGGCCAGTTACGCTGGGTTGCTGTTTGCCTCCGCCGGTTTCATACTGATCGTCTATGCGCTTTACTCGTGGTGGAAGGTGGGGCAGACACCGCAGGGCTGGACGAGTTTGATAATCGTCGTCACGGTGCTGGGCAGCGTCCAGCTTTTCGTCCTCGGCATCATCGGGCATTACCTGGGGCGCATCCACGAGCAGACGCGGGGGCGGCCCTTGTTCATGGTCGAGAGCGTTTGCCGACGGGGCAACCACGAACTCGCAAGCCGGTACAGGGGACTTTCCCTCCCGCTGGATCAAAGGGCCTGGCGACGGGAAAGTCGCCATAATCGGCAGACAGGAATGTCTGCCCTGCGTCAGCGAGTTTAGGCCCATACCCAGTTAGTCAGGAAAAAACCTCTAGCCTTTCAACAGTATTTCTGGTAGAAGCTGTGCTATGTGCCACTCGTATGGTTTCAGCGTGCAGACGTGCGCAGCTTTGAGGCGGTCTGCCGTTGCCCTCGCCGTGCTTTGTCTTTCGGCCATAACCTCTCCTTGCGCTGAGGAGTTCCGTGCCGCATGGGCCGATATATTCCATGTCGGGCTGACCAGTCAAAGCGACGTTAATACGATGGTCTCGAAGTTGGTCGCCGGCCGATACAACGCCGTCGTCGTCCAGGTGCTTGGATACATGGACAACACGACTGCCTCGCACGGCGCCCACTGGAAATCATCCATCGTTCCGCGGTCGAGCCGCGTCACCGCCAGTTTCGATCCGCTCGCCTACGTCTGTCAGCAGGCCCACGCCAACGGCATACAAGTCCACGCCTGGCTGGGGGGCAGTGGCGGCGCCATGTACCGCGTCTCGCTGGAGTCTGCAGGGTGGCCGCCGGCAGGAAACTCGACTTTAGCCGCTCACCCCCAGTGGATGATGGTTCCTTGGGCCAACAGCGAGGGGAACGCTGTGGTCGCTGTCAACGGCAATTACCTGCTCGATATGGGCTCCAGCGACGCGCAGGAATACATCGTCAGCATCGTGCGTGAGCTGGTGACCAACTACCAGATTGACGGCATTCACTGGGACGACGAGCACGGTGGGACGGAATACAGCGAGGGGATGGGTTTCCCGGCGTATAGCGCAACTACTTACACCAATTCCGGCCTGGCGCGTTATCGGAGAATGACGGGCTATGTCGGCACGCCCAGCGCGACCGACGCCACCTACGGCAATTATCGCCGCCGGTTCAAGAACGAGCTGATCGCCCGGTGCCAGGCGGAAATCCAATCCATTAAAACCAATCCCCGCCAACCCCTGCGCCACACCTCCTCGACCATGGCCTACGGCAGCCCTCCCGGCACCTGCACCTTCACGGGGGAAGAGGCCTATACCTACTATTCAGACTGGCCCACCATGCTGCAAAACGGCTGGCTCGATGCCGCCATCCCCATGAATTACAAAACCTCCGGCAGCGACAGTCGTTTCGCGCCTGGTGCGACCGGTGCTACGCCTGCTGGCGCTACAGCCGGCACATCTACATGGGCCTGGGCGCCTACATGAACCCCATGGACTACACGATCACCCAGTTGCAATATACCTATGATTCGGGCCTCAACGGCGCCGTGACCTACTCCTACGGTGTTCCCTCGACCGACGCCGGCGATTGGTGGAGCTACGTCGCGGCCAATTTCTATACCAACACGGCAACGGTGCCGACGATGCCCTGGCGCTACCCGGCGACGGCGACCAGCGGCATGATGTGGGGCCGCGTCAAGGAGGGCCGGACGGGCCTTTACATAGATGATGCCACCGTCACCGTATCGGGCGGAGCCGACGGTGAGGACCGACGGCAACGGGTATTACGTGGCCGGCATTGTTGCGGCGGCTGCCGGCGGCACCGTGCGCTCCACGACCGCGAGCAAGGGGCTCATGGTTTCCCAGACGACCAATGCTACTGTCCTTCCGGGCGATATCGTTCGCTATGACTTCGTGCTCAAGGGGTACACGGCCACAGCCCTGAATCCCCCCTCCCCCAATCCGGCTTGTGCCGGCACCGCTGTCAGTCTCACTGCCACCGTCACCGGAACCAACGGGCCCACGGGCTCGGTCGAGTTCTTTGACGGCGCGATCTCCCTGGGCACGGCCACACTCTCCGGGGGCTCGGCGACCAAGTCGGTCTCCAGTCTGTCGGCGGGCACGCACAGCAGCATTACGGCCACCTACCTCGGTGACGGCGCGAACAGTTCCAGCACTTCCTCCTCCCGCTCCGTCACCGTCAACAGCCCGCCCACCATCAGCGGTCAACCCACATCGGCCACGAACGATCTGGGCAGTTCCGTGACCTTTACGGTGACTGCGGCCAACGCGACCGCTTACCAGTGGCGCAAGGACGGAACGAACATCAGCGGGGCGATCCTCAGCAGCTACACGATCAACCCGGTGGGCACCAACGACGCTGCCAGCTATGATTGTGTCGTCAGCGGCACTTCCCCCTGTGCCTCCGTCACCTCTGCCGCCGCGATACTCACCGTGCCCCAGCCGCCGGTCATCACCACTCACCCCCGACCCCTGGCCGCCGTCCCGGGTAGCAGCGCCACCTTCACTGTCTCCGCCACCGGCTTCGGGCCGCTCTTCTACCAGTGGTACCAGGGACCAACCAACGGTCTCCCCCTCGCCGGCCGCACCGCGGCCAGCTTGACCCTCACCAACGTCCAGCCGGCTGACTTCGCCGATTACAGCGCGGTGGTTTCCAACGCCGTTGGCTCGGCCACCAGCACACCCGCCCCCCTGACGATGGCCCTCTCGCCTACCATCGCTGCGCCGGGCTTCAACGGGACCGCCTTCACGCTCACCTTCTCGACCGAGGTGGGCCCAGCCTACCGCGTCGAATACAAGTACAGCTTGGACGACCCCTCCTGGCAGCTCCTCACCAACCTGGACGGCGCCGGCTCAGCCGTGACCGTCACCGACCCCGACCTAGCCCCCGCAACCAAGTTCTACCGCATCCAGGTCCGTTAAGCGCTGCTGCGGGGGAGACCGGCTCCCGCCTGAAGAAGACGGCGAGCCGGGCTTCTGCGTGGCCGATGGCCCCATAACCTTGGGCCGGATCAACCGACAACCTCAATTCATCTATGCAGAATTGCGTGAAGCTGGCGACGCTCGTGGTCGTCGCGGCGGTGGCGTTCGACTCGCGGGCCTCGTCCACCAATCAGGCGAAAACGGTCCACTTGGTGAGCCGCATCGTGGCCAGGGATTTCCTTTCGGAGACGATCCGCATCGGCGACCTCAACGGCGACGGCGCGCCGGACATTCTCTTTGTCCAGAACCTCTACGGCCCGCGGATCATCACCTGCCTGACGGCGACAACCTTGTCGGGTGAAATCCTTTGGCAGACCGGCAAGCCGTCCAAGGACAATGGCCGGGCCTATTGCGACCTGCCGGTGCAGATCTATGACTGGGACCGGGACGGCAACAACGAGGTACTCCAGGTTCGCCAGGCCGTTTATCTGGATTCGCCGCCGGCCGCGGCCTCAGTCGTTCGGGAGCGGGCTTCCCGCTACGAGGGGCGGGCGACCATGGTCGTTCTGGACGGACGCACCGGCCAGGAGAAAACCCACTTCCCCCTGCCTGCACCCGCCGATGACAGTTTCCTGTTCGCCGACCTCACCGGCCGCGGGCGGCGCGAGGACCTGGTGGTAAAGGACCGCTACTGGAACATGTGGGGCGTCGCACACGACGCAAAGGTGCTCTGGCACTATGCCGGGTCTGTCGGCCATTATCCGGCGATTGCCGACGTGGATGAAGACGGTCGGGACGAAGTGTTCGTCGGCTTCGCGCTGGTGGATCACGACGGCAAAGTCCTGTTCCAGAAGGATGCCGGCCAGAACCACCAGGACGCGGCCTTCATCGTCAAGCCGCCGGACGGGAAGTGGCGCCTGCTTTTCGGCAACGGCGGCATCCATTGCCTGGACCGCGGCGGGACGACCCTCTGGCAATATCCCCTGGGCGAGGCGCAGCATGTGGTCGCGGGGCGTTTCCGGACCGACTCGCCCCTTCAGTTCATGGTGGTGGATCGCACGCCCGTGCCCACCCATCGCCGCGACACCAACGCCTGGGCGATTCTCTACCTGTATGACCTCGACGGCCGGGAACTCTGGCACCGGCAGATGGCCAAGGGCGAATGGTGCATCGCCCCTCGCCTGATCCAGTGGTTCGGGCCCGCCAAGCCGGACTGCGCCCTCATCTACGGCTTCTCCGTTGACCAACCCGGGATTGCCAGGCCCGCGCGCCTTTATGACGGGCGGGGCGAGGTTGTGGATGAGTTCCCGCTCCAGGTTGGCCCCCTACCGGGCGAGAAGGGTTTTCTTCCCGACTGTTACGGCATGGCCGCGGACGTGTGGGGCGACAGCCGCGAGGAGGTGATCCTGTTCGGCGCGCGGGGTTTCTGCGTTTACGCCAACGCGCGCCCATTCGAGCAGCCCTCGCTCTACAACATGACGCTGTATCCCGGCATGTAGCCCCCCATCGGCGATCACACCGGCTCTGCCCATCTACGGCCCGAAGGCATGGGCGTCCGCGATCTGAGGCCCGTGCAGCGGGAGCAATAACCGCCATCTGCGCGGTATCCGCAAGAGAGCAGTTCAACCCGCCAAACACACGAAACGACGCTAAAGAGAAGCAGGTTCCGAGTATTCCCAGTCCACCCTTGGGATGGACCTTTCTTCCGGCACATCTGCTTGCGCCTCTTTCGCTTGTTTAGCGAGGGTATGAGTTTTGTCAACGGGGCGCCCTGGAACACTCAGGACGCAGTTGCAGAACGGACGGAAGCGGTGTCACCTTAAGGACCTGTTGGTCAGCTAACCCGCAGGTGGGCTTTCGGGAGATGCTCGTGAGATTACGCTAGGAGTCACTCTCCGTTTCTGTGAATGAGCACCGGCGCAAAGCACCTACATGGGGACCGCCCCGCATACCTGAGTGCATGTAAGCGCCTGACCCGTTTCCGTCCGTCTGCATAACCGTAAGGAACAAGATGAACGAAGAATCAAAACCTGTCGAGCGGGTGATCGGCTTTGACGCTCACCCGGACAGCTTCACCGCCGCGATCCTGCGCGGCCCTACCCCGCAGCCGCCGTGGTGGAAAAGATATTCAACAAAGTGCCGATGGCGCAGCTCCCAAGCTGGGCCCAGAAGCACACCACCGCCCAGGATCTGTTCGTGCTGGAGGCCTCGGGCAACAGCTTCCAAGTGGTGCGCACGCTGGCGGCCATCGAGCGCCAGGCCAAGGTCCTGGAGAGCTGCCAGATGGGCAAGCTCAAGGAGGCGCACGCCAACAATGACAAGATCAGCGCCGTGCGCATCGGCAAGGCCTACCTGGCCGGCACGGCCAAAGAGGTCTGGGTGCCCGACCCCAAAACCCAGGAATGGCGGGATTGGTTCCACGCTTACAGCAAGGCCACCAAACGCACCACGCAGATGCAGGCGCGGCTGCGCTCTTACCTCAGTGACAATGGCGTGCGGCTCAAACCGGGCACTCGCCTGACCCAAGCCGGGGAGGTCGAACCGCAGATTCGCCAGGCGCGGGAGTGGTCCTCGCGTCAGTGGCAAGTGATCGAAATCCTCTTGGCGGAATTGCGCCATGCCGACCAGCAGCGCCAGCACTGGCGCAGCCTCATCGCTCAGGAGGTGCTGGCCGAACCGGAGCTGCTTTCCATCGTGCGCCTGTGCGGCGTCCGGGAAGTCGTCGCCTTCGCCCTGGGCGCTTTTGTCGGCGACATCCAGCGCTTCGCCCACCCCAAGAAGCTCGTCAAGTACGTCGGGCTCAACCCGGCCTTTGATGACAGTGGCGAGTCGGAGTGGAGCGGCGGCATCGGCGGGCACGGCCATAAGCTCCTGCGCAGTCTGCTCATCGAGGGCGCCCAGGCCATCTTGCGCTGCGGCAAAAGTCCCCTGGCTCGCTGGGGCAAGAAGCTGCTGGCCTCCAAGGGCAGCGTCAACCTGGCGGTCGCCGCCATCGCCCGCAAGCTCACCGTGGCCGTCTGGTATCTGATGATGGGCCGTTGGACCGCGCTGGAGGAAATCGATGCGCGCCTGCTCGGCAAGGTCAGCAAGATGATCGGGTCGGTAGGCCAACAGGGGCTTCAATCGCTGGGCAAAACCCGCAAGACCTATCGCGAGGAAATCTGCCAGCGGCTCAAGACCGGCCGTGAATATGTCCTGGACCCAAACAAAAAGTTCGTCCCGCAGCCCGCTGCCAGCCCAGCCTAACAATATGGTCAAGGATGAGTTTATCGCTTTAGACCGTGGCTTGCTCAAGCATCCCTCGGAGGTCATCTCCTGGCGCTGCCTGACGGCAGCGCCAGGAGCGGATGCTTCCGCAATCCACGGACGACTGGGCGCTCGGGTTGCACTCCTGCAGAGCCCTATCCTCCCAGCCGCAGGTTCACTCTACCCAGAAAAAGAGATTTTTCGCAACCTTCCCGTTGACAAACCACATACCCGTGTTTGGCGGGCAACTGCCAGTTCAAGGGTTATTTCCCCGGCTCCATCACCAAGATCAAGCCGGTGCGGTCGGATTCCAGACGACCCAGCTTCGGCGGGCTGGCTGCCGCACGGTAGCCGGTCATACCGACACTCAGACTACCGCTTCGCCGGGCACATTGGGCAGATCAAATCGTCCGTCCGGCGGCAGATCAATGATACTGAAATCCCAGGCGCCTTCCCGGAAGAGCATAAAGCGCGAACCGACAGGCAGCGTGTTCGTGTTCGCCACACGCACTTCCCCGGCGACACGCCACCCTCGCGTCAGACTGAGCACCCCCACATCGGTCCTCGAACCTTCCTTTCCCACGCGGACCACCCGTGCGGGAACTGCACCAATACCGCGCAGCGAGTCCATGACGCCGTAGAATTGGTAGTTGCGGTCAGCCGGCAGATTCGGGAACACGAAGAGACCGTTCGTATCGGTGCCTACCACAAAATCGCCGGTGAAGCTCCCAGCCCCGCGGTCTTCGCTCGCGACACCTATGTTGATACCCTTCACTGGCTTGCCGTCGTGAACCACTCGACCGACAAGGACGGCCCCCGCAGACAGGACGAAATCGCGATGAGCGCCGCCCCCGGGCGCCGCCCCCGCAAGTCTCGTCCGGGCCAGGCCTGGTGCGGCAATCCGGAGCCCCAGCGAATCAAAGGGCTTCGCCACGTAAATCTCAAACTCTCCTGCCGAATCGCTCACGGCTGCGACGTCGGTTCCCTCAGGCAGTCGTCCATAGGTGGTGTTGCCGATGGTCATCTCCTGCACCTGCACCTCGGCCCCGGCGACTGGCCGCTTCCGGGCATCGAGCACGCGGGCAAGAGGCGTTTGACTGGGTGGCAGTCGATCTTTCGCCCGCGGCTTGAGCCGCACTGCAGGCTGTGCCTGGGTGGGGTCCACCTTTTTGAGCACCACCGATTCGAATCCCGGCGCGGCAACGACGACGCCGAACAGGAGGTTAGAACTCAGCGACTCGATCTTGAACTGTCCTTGAGCATCCGCCGTGGCGCTCTTGCGGCAATCCGCATAGCAAGAGGGTCAGGTGTAACCCCGCCCCACGCGCGGCCTGGCTTCGTCAATGAAGACCCTGGCACCGGCCACCGGGCCACCCAATGTGCTCACGACGCGGCCCACAAGATCCGGCCCTCGCGGCGAGAACGCGGGCGTGCTGGGCGGCAGTGGGGAATGAGGAGCGAGAGCCGGAACCTTTGCGTTTGAGGGCTCCGCCGCCCTGGAATCACGCGGTCGCGGGGCTGTGCGCCCGAGGAACACGCCCCCAACTACCACCGCGCTCAGCAAACACGCCCACAGCAGCCAAGATCGCCACGCATTGGCTTCGGTTTTCATGGGTTGCAGCTTACCCAACGCTGCAGTCAGGGAGAAGCCAATTCCCCGGTCCAACGCGGCTTCGGTTCACCGCCTCTGAAGCCCCATCTGCTCAAACGGAATGGGCGCAAAGCCCTTGAGCTTCTTGAACACCTCCGCGCTGCGGCGCAGAAGGTAGTTGCCTTTCTCCATATCCACGAAGCCAGGGTCGCGATCGGTTGACCAGTTGAGCCCGGGCGCGAGTTGCCAGTTGCCGGAGGAAATCTGCGGGCAACGCACAAACACGTTCAGCTTGGCCCGGTTCACCCGCGGCGCGCCGGGCGGCGGGTCCAGGTAATTCACCAGCTCCGGGTAACGCGTCACATAGGGCGGCTTGGTAATGTCCACTTCCTTGAGGAGCTTCTCGGGGAAGAAGCACTCCTGGCCGCCTTTGAGTGCGTCGTGCCAGCGGGCCTCGTCCCAGGGCGCTGAGCCCAGCGCGCGTTTGCAGTCCACGAAGAGGTTGTTCTCCGCCCGATTGTCGTGGCCGCCGTGAGAGAAGACCGTGCCAAAGGAGCCGCGCCCCGGTTCGCCGCAGCGCACGAAGACGTTGCCCAGGACCAGGTCCCCGCCGTCGCCGTCATCGAAATAGACCGCCGCGTTGCCGTGGCCCATCGGGCTGCCGATGTCATGCCAGTAATTGAACCGGATGACGTTGCCCCGGCAGGACGGGTTGCGGCCTTTGTAGAGGGCGCCGCAGTCGTCGGTTTCGGTGCAGACATGATGCACCTCGTTGAACTCGAAAACGTGGTCGTTGCCGCCGACAAAGATAGCCTGGTGCGGTGCGTCGTGAATGAGGTTGTGCGCAGCCCGGCAGCCCACGCCGCCGAACGTCAGGCCGTAAGCGGACGTAAGCTGATGCTGCGAGAACCGCCAAAGGTGATTGTTCAGCGCTTCATGGCGGCCCGGCGTAAGCGTCTTGCGGTCGCCGCCGACCAGCACCAGCCCGCCAGTGCCGGTGTCGTAAATGTCACAGTCGGAAACGCGATGAGCGAACCCACCCTCCACGCGAATCCCTGTCCGGCGCAGGTTGCGGAAGGTGCACGCCTGGATCACGCAGTTGGTCCCGCCGCTCACCTCGACCCCATCGCCCAGGCCGCACTCGACGACGAAACCGCGCATGACGAGGTGCGATGCGTCCTTGAGCACCACGATGGGAGCATCCAGGGTCGAGACAGTCACCGGCGCAACCCCATCGTCCGGCGGCCAGAAGTAAACTACACCGGCAGCGGCATTGATGACGAACTCGCCCGGCTGATCCAGCTCTTCGAGCACATTCAGCGCGCGATAACGCC
Source organism: uncultured Verrucomicrobiae bacterium (assembly GCA_963822005.1). Taxonomy (GTDB): domain Bacteria; phylum Verrucomicrobiota; class Verrucomicrobiia; order Limisphaerales; family UBA8199; genus PALSA-1440. The sequence goes on from CAWGGD010000030.1 coordinate 110,634, forward strand.
GCGGGGACGGATTGCCCTGCATCAGGCTATAAACGTGCGGCGCGGCCAGTGTTATCCGACGCGCCGCCGGGTCCACCGCCGCTACCCGAATAACCTCGTCATACCAGTCATAGCACCAGTAGCCCTGAAGCCAGACGCCCTCCGCAGCCTGCCACTTCGCGGGCCGGTCACCCGAATACTCGAAAGCGCCCGGTCGTGCCGCTCTGGTTCGCCGTCCCGGGGGCGGGCTCCCGATTCGACAATCCGCGCAATGGTCGCCCAGCCTTGGTTGGGCCAGCAGGCTAGCTTCATGCGCTGGTCTCCGCAAAACAGCTCCGGCCCGGGCGGCGCGCCATGGTAATTGGTGGGAAAAGGTGGCGTGCTGATGCCCAGTGCCTTCAAATCCGCCTTCCGCACTTTGTTGCGTGCGACCGGTTCCAGCCGCCGCAAGGTGGCGCTGTCCTCCACGGGCTGCCAGGCCGACGCTGGCAGCTTGCGCCCGCCTTCAAGCCGGACGCTTTCGCCTTTCGCCGCTTCCCAGATCACCGGCCGTTTCGGAGTGCCGGAATCCTGCGGGCCCAGGATGAAGCTGCCGGAGAATTCGTAAATGCCGCCGCGCACGATGACCTTGCGGGCCTTGGTCGGCCCGGCGCCCCGCACCGCCTCCCGCGCGCGCTCGAAGGTGCGAAAAGGGCGTCCTCGCGTTCCTGCATCGGCATCGGCGCCGTTGGTAGCGACATAGAACGCGCTTTCCGCCTTCGCCGGCAGGCCCGCAAGCGCGAGCGCCAGGCCGCCAACCAGCAGTCCAGTCATTTCGGCTTGGTTACTCCCAACTGCTTGAGGATGTCGTTGAGGTCCAACGTTTGCAGGTTGAAGGAATTGGCGCTGCCGGTAGGTATCATAACGATCCGCTTGCCGCGCAGGCTATCGGCGATAGCCATCTTCACCTGGATCAACCCGCCTTCGTTCATCATCGCCTCCCGCATCTTCTTGATGCTGGCCGCCTCGGCGGTGCCCTCGGCGATGGTGGCGGCCGCCAGGTTCGTCTGCTGTTGGTAATAGGCGTCGGCTCCCAGGACGGCCTCCTGGAACTGGCCGTCCGCTTGCGCGATGGCTTTATTCACCTCGCCCTGGGCGTCCTGGAGCAGCTTCTTGTTCATCTCCAGGGTGGAGTCCTTCTCAGAAATCAGCGTCTTGGTCTTGGTGTCGGCGATCTTCTTGTTGGTGATGATCGCCTGGTAGTCCGCGTTGAAGCGGTAGTCCATCAGGGCGACGTTTTCGACGATGATGCCGTACTCGCTCAGGATGGCCTGCAGCCCCTGCTTGGCGTTCTCGGCGGCTTTGTTGCGGTTTTCCGCGTGGTAAAACTGCTCGGTGCTATATTCACCCAGATAATCGCGCGGCTTGCTCCGGGCTACCGTGCGAAACACCTTTTCTTTGAGCTCGAGCATGTCTTTGGCGACGAATTGCCGAATGAAGGGTGTCCGCTGCGGGTCCACGCGGTACGTGAAGATGACATCTATTCGTATGTCGTTGCCATCTTTGGTCTTGAAAGGAATGTCATCCGCGCTGTGCTTGTCACCCTTGTCTGTGGCAGCGGTCATTTCGACGACCTGCAGCCGCGCATCGAAGGTTTCCCACTCATTGAAAATGGGCAGGAAGAAGTAGGTCGCCCCCGGCTGGTACACCTTGTTTTCCACGCCGCTCTTGCTGAACAGCGACCACTTGATGGTGCGCACCCCCACCTCGGTGGTGCCGGTGGAATGGATGGACTTGAGGGAGAGAATCACCACCGCGAGAGCTGCCAGCCCCCACTTAACCCAATTGAATAAGATTCTAGCGTTCATGTTCGTAAGCGTGATTTACTGGGCGCTGGTTTGGTTGGTTGAACCGATGGAAAACAGCCTCATGAGGCTTTGAACGTCCAGGGGGTTGAAGGCGTTGGCCCCTCCCGCCGGAACCAGGATGGTCTCCAGGTTCGTCAGATTACCCGCCATCTTCATCCCAAGCATTATCTCCGAGCCGGCGCCGCGGTAAGCCTCGTTGAGCAGCTCCGCTTTCCTGGCCTCCGCCATCTTTCGCACCTTGTCTCCTTCTGCCTTTTTCGTTCGTTCGTAGAGTTCCATCTCCGAGGCGCGCTGGATCTGGTAAGCCTTGCCTTTCTGGACCGCCACCCCCTTGGCCGCCGTGCCCTCGTTGACGACTTTCGCCAGGTCCGCCTCCGCCGCCGCCTGCGCGGTGAGGGAGACGTTGAGCAGCTTGGTTTGCTTCTGCATGTTGTTCTCTTCCACGCGTGCCGCCACGTCCGGGTGCAGATGTGGATAGCGGGCCAGGACGTGCTCCACCTTCAGGCCTAAGGGCCGAAGTTTCTCGTTCATCAAGTCGCGCGCCTCATCGAGCTTGGCGACCCGGATTTTGGCGTCAAAGAAGTCTTCGGGTTGAAGGCTGCCTAGACGGACCTTGATGGCGTTCTCGGCCACGGGCAGGATGCCGTTGTCCTCGTAGAGCTTGCCGGCGCCGACCATGTTGACCAGCTTTACCGGGTCCTCGATGCGGTAGAGGATGGAGGTGTCCATTTTCACATAGAACCCGTCGGAGGTTTGAACGTAAGCGGCCTTGACGATCCGTGTGAACTTCTCATCCGTAGCCGAGATCGTTTCCGTTATCTTCTCCCTGGCATCGGGCTCGTCACGCATGGTCAGCACCTGGATCGTCTTGGGAAACCGGAGGATCTTCTCCATCGTCGGGAACTGATGGTGGATGCCGGTCTCGTAGATTTTGTTCTGCGTCCCCATCGGGCCGAACAGCCCGAACGGCGAGTAGAGGACCTGCTTGATCCCGAACTCGCCCGGCCCGATGTAGGTGGTGCACGTCAGGTAGAACACCCACAGCACCACCAGGCCCCCCATCACCATCAGGCTGACCCGCGTGCTGCGGAACAGGTCGAGCACGGCGAGCAGGGCGGCTTTCTTGCCCGCGACCTTGCTCCTGCTGCTTTCCCAGGATTCGTCGTATTTCGGCATAAGTTTCCTATCGTTGGTTGTCCAGCTTCAGCATGTTCAGCACGTAATGCTCGCGGTCGTTCAGGATGAACGCCTTGTGCGCCAGCAGGAACAGTGCGTTAAACCGTTGCTGGCGCGCCTCCGGCGAGTAGGCCCCGTTCACGTGCAGTTCCAGGAAGCCGTTGAATCGTTTGATGCCCAGCTTCTCCAGCTCGGCCGGCGTGGTCGGGTCAGCCTTCCTCACCGCATAATAATCGCTCCAGAATTCACTGGGTGAGGCGTAGCTCGCTAGCAGCAACTGCAGTTCCGCGGTCAGCAGGTCCCCTCCAGTGTATTTCCGGAAGATCTCGTACCGCTTGGCCACCTCGTGCTGGGTGTCGAGCTCGCGGATGCTGTTGAGCAGGTTTCGCCTCGCGCGTTTCAGGGTTGAGGCGTCGCGGTAGTTGACCAGGTAGTACAGCCCATAACCCACTAGCCCGTCAACTGCCAGAGCCGGCAGCAGCATCGGCGGCCGCAGCAGGCGTCCCTCGGTAAAGAGCAGCTCCAGGGCCAGGCCAATGCCGATGGCCCACAGACAGTACTTGGGCCACGAGCGCTGTTCCGTCCGCTCCAGCACCTTCGCGCGGATGCCGCAGTAGTGATCGTATAGCGGAAGAACATCCTTTTGGATGACGGTCCGCAGGTGCTCGTAATAAGCGGGCTCGGTCCAGAGCGTGGTCATTTCATCCTGCTTTACCAACGTCGCGAAGTAGGCGGCAATGAACTCCTGCCGGTTCGTGACCAGGCTGGCCTCCAGCTTGGCAAACAAGTCCATGCACACGTCGAGCAGGGTTCGCTGCGCGATCCCCTCGATCGCTGGGTTGGCCGCCATGTCGAGCAGCGTCGGCACGCCGGTTCCGGCAACCTGTGTTGGGTGCGCCGCCGCCTCCGTAACGCCAGCCGTCGCCTGGGTCATCGGTCGCTTTACTGGAGAGTTTGCTTGCAAGGGATAAGCACCTGCTTGATACCGCGCCTTCCCCTTCGCGCCGCGTAGGCGAGGAAGACTGGGTTTCTAAGCTCGCTCATACAGGTGGCATCCTTTCAAACGGACAGCCCCCTGTCAATTCATTGCCAGGTTTCACCGCCCCCCCAATCCCGGCGGGATTGAAGACGCCGGGCCAAAAAATCGTGCTATCTGGGAGGACTATGATTACAACTCACGCATGAAACGCCTCCTGTTCTGCCTGAGTATGCTCCCGGTTGCAACCGCACTGGCGGATCACAACGCCCTTCTCCCCCGCCCGCAGCAGGTACACTATGGGAATGGCGCCTTGAAGCTGCCGGGCCTGTCCGTCCGGTTCGCGTCGCCGCCGAGCACCGAAGACCGGTTTGCCGCGGAGCAATTGGCGTCCCGGCTTTCGGATGTCGGCCAGACAAAGGTTGAGATTAAGAAGGGCAAGTCCACCAGCCGATCCATCCTGTTGAACCGGACGGGCGAAGCCGGGGCGCTGCCGGCGGATATGGAGAGCACCGGGCCGGACTCGCGGGAGTCCTATACGCTCCAGGTGACGCCGAAGGGGGCCGAGATTCGGGCGCACAGTTCGGCGGGTATCTTTTATGGCGTGCAGACCTTGCTGCAAATGGTGGAGGGCACAGGGGCGGAGGCGGTGCTGCCGGCGGCGGAAGTCAAGGATTGGCCGGCGTTGGCCTATCGCGGGGTCATGATCGACTTCAGCGAGGGCGAACTGATCCGGGTGTCCGAAGCCGAACGGCAAATAGACCTGATGGCCCGCTTCAAGATCAACCAGTACTACTTCTATTCCGAGGCCAGCATCGAGTTCGAAGGCTACGACGTGGTAAACCCCAATGGCCGCTATTCGCGCGAGCAGGTCCGGCACGTCATCGAATACGCCCGCCAGCGCCATATAGATGTCGTGCCTTGCATGGAGCTTTACGGCCACATGCACAACCTGTTCCGCTTCGAGAAATACGCCGACCTGGGGCTGCCGCGCTATGGCGGGGAATTCGACCCGCGCAATCCGCGCATGTATGCGGTCCTGGACAACTGGATCGAGCAGACGGCGAAGCTGTTTCCAAGCCCGTGGTATCATGTCGGCTTTGATGAACCCTGGTCGCTGGGCAAGATCGGGGTTGTCCCCGGCAAAGACCCGTTCAAGACGTTCATGGAGGTCCTCCGGCATATCTCCGAGAAGGCCAGGAGCCACGGCAAACGCATTGGTTTCTTTGCGGATATAGACCAGGGCGCCAGCACGCATCTCGAAGCATCCCGAGCTGCTCAAAGACGTGCCGGCCGGAGCCATCGCCTATCCCTGGATCTACGAGGTCAGGACCAATTACGCGCCCTTTGTGGAGCCGCTAGCCTCGCGGGGCATTCCGACGGTGGTCACGCCGGGGGTCTGGGGCTGGAACGAACTCTTTCCTGATTATCACCGGTCGTTCTTCAACATCAATGAGCTGACGGCGACGGGCAGGAAGTACCACACCCTGGGGATACTCAACACCACCTGGACGGACAGCCGCCAGACCATTTACCGGCTGGTGTATCCGGGAATCGCGTTTGGCGGGGCGGCATCGTGGCAATCGGAGCGGGTGGACACCAACACGTTCTTCCGCGATTACTGCGCCGTGGTCTATCCCGCGGCGGTGGCGGCCGAGATCGCCCCGGCCCTCGAGGAATTATCCACCGTGGAAGAGATCTTCGAGAAGGTCCTGCGGAACACGACCCAGTCGGCCTTCTGGGCCGACCCGCTCGCGCCCGCCCATCTCAAGAAACTGCAAGCCGGCGAAGCGGAAGTGCGCCGGGCGCGCCTGCTGGCCGAGAGCGCGCAAGAGCGCGTGCAGCGCGCCATGCGGAAGTCTTCCGACCCCACGCTCAAGAGCCTGCTGCTGGCGGCGCGCCTGTTCGACTACCTGGGCATGAAGAGCCTCTACACCCTCGAGTGGGCCGAGTATTTCCGGCAGTTGAGAGAGAATCCGAAGAAGGAATTGGTCCAGCTCTACTGCGGCAACCAGATGAATTCCACCACCTACGGGATGCTGACCGACCTGCGGGAAATGATCAGCGAATTGCGCGAAGAGTACCGCGAAGCCTGGCTGGAAGAAGCCACCCCCTTCCGGCTGCAAAGCGCGCTCTATCGCTGGGACGCGGAATGGGACTATTGGACGGCCATGCAAAAGCTGCTGGTTCAGCAGGTGTTCCAAGGCTGGAAAGAAGGCGAGCCGTTCCCGCCCCTGGAGTCCATCCGGCCCAAGGTGAAGTGAGGTGAGGGGGACGGGATTCCGGGCGTGGTGCCGGTGTCTCCCCTCCACCAGGTTATCGGCAGGATTACTGAGGAGGTGTAGAACCTGGCAGAGACCGGACCGGTCGCGCTGGATGCGGGCCCTATCGCGTCAATGTGCTGAGGTAGCCGTGCTGCTGGATTTCCTTAACGTACTCGGGGCCTGCGACCGGCCCCAACAGTTTCTCCACAGCGTTACCAGCCTCCGCCGCGATAGCCGCGAGCGCGGCTTTCCGTTGATCGGCGGGCAGGCTGCGCGAAAGGTTCCTTGCCTGCGTCATGGTCGCCTCTTCAATGTCGTACACTTTGAACGCCGCCTCTTTAGGCACGTTGTTCTCTGTGGCGATCGAGCGCAAGAAGTCGAATTCCCACCGTCCTTCGTACTGATACTCCTTGTAGCGGTCCGGACCCAACAGGTTCTTAAGCTGGCGTTGCAGCTCGGCCGCAGCAGTCTGGCGCGCGGGATCGCCACTGTCCCCCCGCACGGTAGCGTATCCCGGAGGGCCATACTGATCATCGTATTGTTTCTGCAGGCGGCACATTTCGCGAAACTCCTGTTCGGTCGGCTCAAAGTCCCCCATTTTGGCTTTCATGAAGCTGGCGGTGCGCGAGCTCCGGAGGTCCCACTCGAATTTTTCCTCCGGCGAAAGCACGGTGAGCAGTTCGGCGTCCTGTTCGGCCAGGAGCTTCTTCATTCCGTTAACATCCAGGCGGTCAAGCGCGGCCATGCGGGCTCCGTACTTCTGTTGCACCTCCATCGCCGCCATCTGCTTCTCGGGCGTCAGGAAATCCCACATGCGCTCCATCATGGTGCTCGCCTGGGCCTGCAGAGTCGAGGAATCGGGCCGATCGGATGAATTCTCGCCCAACAGCGTCTTGAGCAATTCGCGCTTTTCCCGGGCAAGTTCCTGGGGCTGGCTCACCATCTCGCCCTGGAGCTGGGCCAGGCTCTTTGGCTTCCAGTATTCGTAGCGGTTGGTTGAGGACAGCGCCGCTTTGAGGCGCTGCTGGTAGAGGTCGTTGACGTCCGCGTAAATGATGTCGCGAATGGTCTTTTCCGGGCAACCGATGGCGCGAAGGTTGGCGATGTATTGCCGGTAGTCCGCCGATTCCACCTGTTGCCAGTCAAAGGTCTTGGCCGGAGCCGCCGGGCTGAAAGCGCTGCTCTGCTGGAGGTTTGTGATCGCAACCAAGGACACCGGCTGGGCTGGAGCCTGCAGTGATTGCAGTCTCTGCTCTGCCTTAGAGGCCCGGCGTGTTTCATAGACCGTTGTGCCGATCGCCGCGGCCACCACTGTGGTGATCGCAAGCTTCTGCAAAGTCGTCATAGTTAGTGCCTTTGTTAAACCGATGGTTGTAGTGGCAGGTGCCGCCGCCGCCGAAACCACTGCGGTGGTAGCGACTCCCAAGGCCAGGCCGGCGGGAGCAGCCGATACGGCCTTTGCGCTGAGCAGCGCGGTCAGCGTCACCGTCGAGAGCGTGACGCCGCGGTGCAACAGATGCTTGCGGAGAGCATTCACCGCATTGTCCACGCGCTTGCGCGCGGTGTCTTCCGTGACACCCAGCGCTTGGCCCACCTCCCGCAGCGGTTGCCGCTCGAAGAACCGCAACACGATGGCATCGCGGCTTTTGTCCTCCAGGTGGTTCATGGCCTCCTCCAACGCTGGGGCCAGTTGTTCCCACGCCGATTCCTCCCCGTTCAGCTCTTGCATTTCAACCGCTTGCCTTTCGCGCGCCTGGCGGCGCTTCTCGGAGCGAACCATTTTGGACGCGGTGAAACAGGTGTGGCGGTAAAGCCAGCCGCCCACCACAACCCGCGGCGCCAGCGCCGCGGCCTTGCGCGCCAGGTCCGAAAACACCACCTGCGCCACATCCCGAGCCAGCGCGGCGTCGCGACCCACCATGCGCAAGGCCACCGAATAGACCAGGTCCATATGCCGCGCCGTCAGCTCGGCAAACGCGGCCTCCGAACCCGCGGTCGCGTAATCCCGTAATAGCTCTGCGTCGCCCATGCTGCTTTCTTAATAGAACCCGCCCGGCATGAAAACCGGAAAACGTTCCCTTGGGATTCAGGAGCACCTCCACTGCGGGTGCGCGGACCAGTCCCGCGTCCGCCCGTTCGCCCTAGGCTCTGACTCTAGATCTTACCTTTCTCGTTGTTCCGACGAGCCGTTCCCGCGGCTGGAGGCAATTCGGCCCAAGATCAAGTGAGAGGAAGGGGCAGAAGTTAGGGCTCGCGAGGACGCTCGCCATCCCAAGCGGCTGTCGGTTCAATGAGCCGCTGTAACCGCGCTGAGACTGGCAGCCGCACCAGCCGCTGCCGGCGCCGCGGGTTTCAGGTGCAGCAGCGCCTTGAGCCGGTCGCGGAAGAAAGGACTCACCGCGGAAAGGATCAGAAATGGCAGCGAGACGAGGAAGGTCACTGCCGCCATGAACAACGCGATCCCGAGGAATGGGACATAACCCCCGAAGCCGGGCAAGACAAAGTGACACATCCAATAGAGGAGCGCCGACACTGCGATCCAGCCTGCCAGCAGGAAGAGGACGAGCCAGAACCAGAGGCCGATCGGGCGATAGCGCCCTCGACAGGCCAGCCCGCACAGCGCCAGGGCGGCAGCGACGACGGGCGCCGGCAGCACGAGCGGAACGAGCAACGGCAACGCCATCACCCCCACATTGGCCGTGGCTGCGCAATGTCGTGGGTCTAAGAGGCTCGCCAAAGGCTCCGTCATCAGGCCCCAGCCGGCGGTGGCAGCCCAGGTGGACTGCCAGCAGCCAGAGCGCCGCCAGCAATGCGCCTCCCTAGCAGCGTCAATACCCGGCCGTTAGGATGTCCGAGGTTCACAGCCTCTTTCGACGATACGGTCGGGTAAGTGTCACACGCAAACCGAACTCCTCCAGCACAACCCATTGCTGGATCTTCAACGGAACTGGGGGCATCGCCGGTGTAGGCTCAATTATCGTTCGGTGCGAATCTCCGATGCGCTGGGCCGAGGTTCTGAGCCGATTCTGAAGCCTGTTTTTTGAGGGACTTGGTCTGGTTTTGCGGTGTCTGTACATCGAGAATGTCAATAGCTTCAACAGAATTATCAATTAGGGTCTGGAGCTGCTCCCGTGGCAAACTGGTGTGCATGAACATGAACACACCTGAACCATCCGCAACGTCTTTGGGACCGGCTACGGCAACGACCGTCGCAGGACCTGCACAACACACGGACAGGATAATCCCCGGCCGTCTGGCCCAGCAGGGGATGGCCGAAGATCCCGAAAGCATGGAGAACGGGCCGGTGATCTATCGGAAGGTCCTGCTGCGAGTTGTGTTCTGGGCGCTGGGGCTGGCCGCGTGTTTCGGAGCAGCAGGCGTCATATTTGCGGGACACGACACGCTCTGGCGGATCGTGGGGACGTGTGCGGCTACCGCTGTAGGGGCGTTCCTGCTGTTGGGCGCATCCCGCCAGCTCGACCGGGAGACGACTTGGCTGCCAGGCGTCATGGCCGTTTCGCTGATCGTGACCGAATACCTCGTAACCCTCGGCTTGATCTGGAATCTCTTCCGGAGCGCGCAGGAACCGGCGGGGCTAACCATGCTCTTCCTGGCAGCCACCGCGGTCCCCGCCATCGGCTTTTCGGGCATCCTGAAGCGACCGGACGGCGCTCTTTCGGCGCGGGTCGGACTCTCCGCGAGTTCGGCGGTGTTCCTATTGCTCATGGTGGGAACCTGGGGTGGGTGGCGCGGGGCAGTTCGAGCGGAGCGTTGGCACTCCCTCGGCCTGTCGCTCGCCGTTTTCGCTGTGCTGGCTGTGCTCTGCCTCATTGGGTCAGGCACGGACCGGCGACACTGGCGCTGGCCGGGCGTGGCCGCGGCAGGAGCCGCCTTTTTGATCTCTGCGTACGCCATCATCAGGGACATTCATGAGACGTCGGCATTCTTCGTCTGCGTCGTGAGCGTGGCAGCGGTCGTGGCGCACGCGAACGCCCTGGCCTGGTGTCCCTTGAAGCCAGCCCAGCGATGGCTCTTGTGGGGGACCATCGGGGCGGGCATCGCCACCGGTGGATTTGTTGACCTAGCGAGAATCACGACTCCGTGGCAGGAGGAAATGCTCGGACGCCTCGCCGGGGCGACGGCCATCATCGCGGGCTGTGGAACGCTCGCGCTGCTGATTCTCGCGCGCATCAATCAACGAGGCGTCCCAGTGGCCGCCACCCTGGCGGACTTGCGTGAGATAAAGCTGACGTGTCCTCGCTGCCGAGCCAAGCAAACGATCGCGCTTGGCTCGGGGAAATGTGGCGCGTGCGGCCTGGTCATCCAAGTGCAAGTGCAGGAGCCGGAACCCGAAGAACAGAAGATTGGAGCCTAACCGTCGCCGCTGCCATTGCTGAGCAGATCGTCAAGAGTGAGGACTGACACCGGCCTGGACTTCAGACTTCGCCTATGGTTTGTGTTCCGGTTCGTTGTTGGCGATGACCGCCTTGTCGCCGACTTCATTGAGGATCTGCGCGCCGCGAACGCCGTTGTTTTCCGTGATGATGGCGTGCTGCAGGCCTTTGCGCAAAGCGATGCTCGGCTCGTCCGTTCCGAAGCTGCAGCCCCGCACCTGGAGCTTGCCACCATCGGCTTCAACCAAGGGCAGGCGGGCCGGGTTGTTCCCGCCAAAGGTGGTGCTCAGATAACAATCCGCCAGCGACACAAAGCTCTGGCTGTGCGATACCACACACTGAAGGCTTGGCCCCCAAAAAGAGCAGTTCACCAGCCGCACCGAACCTTGACAGGTCTTTTCGACGAGCACCGGGATGCGTGTGTCGCCGTGCATGCAGACGAACTGGCCGTTGGAAATGAGCAAACCCATCGGCTGGATGGCTTCTACTTTCACACACACATTGGCTTCATCCGCCCCGATGCCGGAGAACTGGCCGTTGGCCGCGCCCGCCTTGGTCTGGATGAACCGGTAACCGATGTTGGCCGGGAACACGAAGGTGTTGTTGACGTATTCCCAGTCGGTGCGGCCGAAAATGAATGCCTCGCAGTTCTTCCACATGAATTCGTGAGCCGGCTTCCACTCCCCGCCCACTTCCGGGGCCGACCACCAGTGGCAGTGGAACTGAATATTCTCGATGCGGCCAATGTCCGCGCAGGCGTCCACCAGGATGCCGCGGCGCAACACGCAGCCATACACGCTGCGAATGCGGTGCCGCAGGTTGCCTTCCGGACCGATCCGGACGCCATTGTAGGAGTTGATAAGAGTAACGTTCTCCACCGTGTTGTCGTAGCCTTGGAGGTGAAACGTCCAGGAGTAGGGAGTGATGTTCGTGATCTGTTGCTGCGGATACCAGACGGTCAAGCCGCGCACGGCCGAGGAATGACCCATTTCGAAAAGGGCCGGGCCATCCTCCTGACTTCGTCCGCCGGTGGCCAGGATCACGGAGCCCTTGAGCGGCGCGCTCCAGACGGGCGAATCCATCACACCCTGAAGCGTGACGCCGGGGGGAATGTGCAGGCTGCCCTTGACCAGATAACGCCCAGGCTGGAGCTGCACTCGGCCGCCGTTCTTGGCCGCTTCATCGAGACTTTGCTGAATGGCCGCCGTGTCGTCGCTGACACTGTCGGCTTTGGCTCCCGCGGCCAGGACCGAGGAGCTGGCCGGAGGCTCGCCGGCGACGGTGCCGAAACCGGTGAGGGCGCATAAAACCAAAGTCGTGCGTGCGATGATCTGCTTCATGGCCGCTATGGAAGGGCAGGGCGCGTCTTAGATCAAGTGCCGCTTGCCGTTGGGACGCGGAACGGGACTATTGGACAGCCATGCCCTTGGTTCAGCTTTTCCAATTTCAGCTTTTGTCTTCTCCCGCCCCTGAAGTCCCTCCAGCCCAAGGTGAAGTGAGCCTGGACTTTGGACTTCTCCGCCTCCTGGCCTTGTGCTACTACGCAACTTGCGTGATGCGTCTTACGTAATATGAGGTGGTACAGTATTGATCGAGACAACGAGTTGTTTCTGATCACCAGCCCCTTCTTCTCTTTGTGGATTCAGTAAGCGCAATCTGCGTGAGCATCTCCGTGAAACGGGTCAGCATGCAAATTCGACCATTCGAGCCGGAAGACGAAGAAGCTGTTGTTTCCCTATGGAAGCGATGCGGCTTGGTCAGGGCTTGGAACGACCCGCACAAGGACATTCGACGCAAGCGCAAGGTACAGCCCGACCTGTTTCTGGTGGGGCTTCTTGATGGTCACATTGTCGCGTGTGTGATGGCTGGTTACGAAGGACATCGTGGCTGGCTGAACTACCTGGCCGTTGATCCCAAACATCAGCGTCGCGGTTTGGCGCGCGCCATCGTCACCGAGGCCGAGCGATTGCTTCGGAAAGCAGGTTGCCCGAAGATCAACCTGCAGATCCGGACATCCAACCAAGATGTTGTGGAGATTTATCGGCGTCTCGGCTATTCGACGGATGAAGTCGTGAGCATGGGAAAGAGATTGGAACAGGATGCCTGAGGGGATCACCACCGAAGCAAACCAAGAGAACGAAGGAGGAATCAAGCCTTCGTTTCCATTGTTCGCTTCTGTGGGATTTCTTCACCCTCTCTCTGTCTTCGAGAAGGGGGTAGACCGTGGGGTGTCGGCAAGATGACGTGCCCCGTCGCCGGTGATGCGCCGGAGAAATTAGCCCACGTGCCTTGACAGGCAGCGATTTGGGCCGAGAGCGCCAGCCTTCCCCACGGCACCAACGGGCTCTATTTCGGGGCGGGCATCATGGCGGTCGCCGCCCTGTGGCCGGTCGAGGCGCCGGACGGACAGGTCACTTTCGGCTCGCCACCAGCGCTGCTGTCCAAACCGACCGACGGGCCAGTGACGCTGGAGCAGACGGTGTCGGGCTTGAACACGTCCGCAACCTACCTGCTGGATTTCTGGACGAGCGGGGAGAACATCAGGAGCTCCGAATTCTCCGCGGACGGCTTCTTCGGCCTGGAAATCACCGGCGAATCCCGCCTGTAACCAGTCCGTCTCCTCAAAAGCCTCTTGAAGCGTGCTGCACGCAAATGAGATCACTCGTAAACTGCTCCGGCAGCTTGATCGCAAGCCCCTCACGCATCAAATCCTTGCCGGTTCGTACGCCGGGCGCGACGGAGCCATCCTCACCCCAGACCCGGTATTTCTTACGAGGTTCGAGCCCCTTCAGCTTGATGACCTTTTCGGCGTCCGGCGACTTCGTCCTGAAGATGTAAAGCGTGCCGCGGTTGAGGCTGGGGCTCCAATAGAACATCCCATCCCAATGCTCGCCATCCGGGCGGGGCAGGATGTGATGCACTTTCACGTCCTTGAGCATCGGGCGAATCCACGCCTTGTAGGTCGCTGCCGCTCGCCGAGCAGAACCCTTCTCTTCATCCGTCCACTTCGCGGATTCGGCGGGCGCGAACTGCCAGGCACACATCATGGCGCTTCGCCAGAAGTATGAGTTTGGGGAGTCTTTCCAAAGCTTGTCATACGTGTATGCCTGCAGGACCAGTGGCGGAAGGGCGAAGGTCGAGTCGTAGAGGCTCTGGCGGTCGGGCAATGCGGAAAGCGTGTCAGTTGTAACCGTGTAATGCGTTCGCCGGATCGCGCCGAAATCCTTGAGATGCCCGCCACCCGAGCAGTTCTCCAGGATGACGCGAGGATAGGCTTGGCGCAGTTTTTCCTGCACTTCGTAGTAACCCATCGTCGCCCAGTAGCTCACGTCCACGCCGTAGTGGTGCCGGTGCGTTGTTTTGTTGCAAGTGGTGACGATGGGGCTGCAGTCGTGCTTGAGGTAATCCAGATTGTACTGACCCACCAGCCACTGGGTCTTTTTCACCGCCCATTCTTTGGCTTCGGGGCAGCCGAGGCAGATCCGGCCTCCGGAAAACGCCGCGGGCTTCCAGGCTGGCGGGAAATCGGTGCTGAACCAGTCGGGATGCCCCGCCGGTCCGCGCACGCTCAAGGCATCCGGGTGCTCGGAGATGCCGCCGTGGCTCCACGCGCACCATAGGGCCATTCTCATCCCCGTGCCGTGAACAAAGTCCGCGATAGGCCTGATCCCTTCGGGGAACCGGGCGGGATCCCACCGCCAGTCGCCACAGGAGGGAAACCACATAGCGTCAGGCATGAAGGCTTCGAAACCGAGATCATGCGCAAAGGCTGCCACGCGCAAGAGGTCCGCCGTCTTCGCGCCCTTGGGGCCACCAGCGTCGAGGTAGATGGCGTAATTCAACGATGGGTCGGGGTAGTCTTTCGGAACGCTGGGACGCAATTTCTCGACGACGAATCGGTGAAGCGCATAGCTCCCCTCATCAATGTCGCCGCTGTAACAGCCCACGAACGCCGGGGGCACCAGGAATGTCTCCCCGGGCCCGATGTCGGTCTTGAAATCAGGATTCAGACCCACGTTCACCGCGAGCGCCTGCGCCTCCTGCCTGGCTTTCGCACCGATGCGACCGAGTCCCGAGAACTCCCAGCCGACGTAAAGCCCATGGCGATCACCCACCTGGATGGCTAGCCAAGGCACCGCGCTGGCCCCATCAAGACAGTTGTTGGTCAAGGTGAGGTCCAAATCAGGCGCGACTGAATTCGTGAAGGTGCCGCCCTGCTTGCTGGCGTTGCTGGCACCGCGCTTGATCCACCAGACCTGGGCGGGCGCACGCGGTCGCAGCGAAGACAGCGACAGGCTGTCCTGATGTGAAACCGTGATGGTCTGCCCGGAGTGATTCTTGAGTTCGAGCCAATGCTCGATTGGGCCGTGGCCGGGTCGGGCCCGCCACACTGACCTTAAAGCCAGCTTCGGCTCCGCGTTCGTGAAGGTGAGTGTGAGAGTTCCGACCTCCGAATCCGATTCACCGCGGTCGAACATCCACGCGGTCCGATACTCCCGCGCGCCCACCCCAATCGTCGCCAGGAGCGGGACTGCCATTCCCTCAGCCGCCCAGTTGTGCTTCGTGGTCGGATTCTCCAACTGCGCGATTCGGATTTGATTCTGCGCCAAGCAGAGCGTCATGCGGGTATCCGCCGTCGCGAGCTTCCAACGGCCGCCCGTCTTTGCGGCCGGCGCCGCGGCGGCGACGAGGACCGTCACAAGGAATTGCGAGAGAGCCAATCCTGGCCACGTTGGTCGCCCCAGTCGCAGTGTGCGTCTCATCGTAAGAGGTTCTCTTTCACCGAACGCCGGCAGTATGTTCCCAGCGCCTCCAGTTAGCCAACCGGATTCTAGCAGGGGGAGATGCCGCGTTTGTCGATGACGCTTAGCTCAAAGCTTGCAACGCCGGCGCGCAATTCTTCTTCACCTGGAACGTAACCCGGCGCCGCCAAAGGCACGCTTCCCTAGCCCTCCCATACCCACGCCACCCTCATTTGCGGCTCAACCGGCAAACGCTATATTCCACGCGAATGGGAGTTATGGAGTGGTTGCAAGCCCTTGCAAGGCGATGTCTATTCTGACCTATTTGGGGTATCTGGGGTTCAGCACTTCAAGGTGGCGACGTCAAGGGGTCCATGAGAATCTCATGAGCAGTTAAACCATGGCCCGGCTGGCGGGATTTAGACATTTCCGATGAACGACTTTATGAAGACAACGATGAGCCGCCGTCAGTTTCTGGCCGCGGCCGCAATCGCCCCGCTCGCGGCAGCTACCTCTTGCCGTTCACCCAGCGATGAGCGCCGCGAAGCTTCCCGTCCACCGGCCCGGTTCTTCTTCACGTCACAGGGCAAGACGGCCATGATGAACGCGGATGGCACCGGCCTCCGCTGGTTCGAGTTCAACGTGCCCAATCAGGCGACCTGGCAGCCCTTCGGCTTTCTGAGCGACGGACACCGCGTCCTTTTTCTGAGCATGGAGCCGCGACGCGACGGGCCGGGCAGACCCTTTGAAGAGTATTACCACCAAACGCCCACCCATATTTGGATTCATGATTTGGACAAAGGGACGCTGACCGAGGTAGCGAACCGAGAGCGCCTGGCGCCCTTCTACGGGGGCGGGCCGGTGCTCAATGACACGCGCTTTCTGATGCAGGTCGTGCGCAAAGACGGGGCGCAGATCTTCAACATGAACCTCGATGGGTCGAACGCGCGGGAATTCACCCGCGCGGGCGAGGGCACCCCGTATGGGCTGAGCGCGAGTCCGGACGGCAAACGCGTAGCCTTTCACCTCGCCACGCCGTCCGGCTACCAGGTCTTTGTAAGCGACGCCGACGGCCGCAACCGGGTCCAGGTGGCGGCCCGCCCCGACCATCTATATTTCGGCCCCGTGTGGTCGCCCGACGGCGAGTGGTTGGTTTTCCAGGATTGCCTTCACCGCCAGGATCCCGGCCACGATTGGGCGGACCTGTATCTGTGCCGTCCGGACGGGTCGGAGCCGCGCCTGCTGACCACGGGTCAGGCTACCTGGTTCGGCGCCACCTACGGCGGCGCCGCCAATCCCGGCGGCGGTTCCAACACACCCTCATGGTCGCGCGACGGCCAGGTGCTTTGCTCCTGCCGCCTGCCCGGGTCCAAAGTCGCGTGGGAATTCCAGCCGCAGCGCCCGGACACGGACCATTTCAACCGCGACTACAAGCCCGAGCTCGCCCGCGGCGGCGCCGAGATCTGCAAGATTGACCCGCGCGACCGCTCGGTCACGAAGCTCACCCAGCCCGGCGAGCTGGTCTGGGACTTCCGGCAAAGCGAGTCGCCCGACGGCCGGCAGATTGTCTTCTGCCGCGCCAGGACCGGCGACTCCCCGGCGATCTGGATCATGGACGCCGACGGCAGCAACCCGCGCGAACTTACGAAGGGCCTCGACAACCGTGGCGCCGACCACCCCCGCTGGGTGCCGCAGCCAGTTTGAGATAGACCTCCCGCCGGGGATGGGTTCCTGCCTCCTGCGCGCCGCAGGGGTCGAGACAGCGCCTGAGCGGGAGCAGAAGCTAACGCACCTGCCTTGACAAACAGTGCTTTGGGCCGAGAATTAGCAGCACAAATTATGACAATTAATAATACACTACTAACCGCCCTCCTCGTCCTGGCAGCCAGCCTGGGAAACTCGCCGGCCACAGTTTTGTCCGTAGCCGGGAACGACACGCTGGTGGGGAATCGTCCCGCGAACCTGCTGCTCAACGGCAGCTTTGAGGCGGACGGAGGCTTGGCGGCCAACAACTCGTATTGGGCCACGGGTACCTCGCTTACGCCAACGATGTCGCTCACCAGTTGGACGGCTTCAGGGCAGGTGGCGAGCTACGCGATTTGGGGCAATGACGGGCTCGGCGGCATCAAGGGCAGCGCCAGCCTGCCCCACGGCACCAACGGGCTCTATTTCGGGGCGGGCATCATGGCCGTCGTCGCCCCGTGGCCGGTCGAGGCGCCGGACGGACAGGTCTCTTTCGGCTCGCCGCCAGCGCTGCTGTCCAAACCGACCGACGGGCCAGTGATGCTGGAGCAGACGGTGTCGGGCTTGAACCCGTCCGCAACCTACCTGCTGGATTTCTGGACGAGCGGGGAGAACATCGGAAGCGCGGAATTCTCCGCGGACGGCTTCTTTGGCTTGGAGATTACCGGCGAGTCCCGGCTGTATTTTGCGTCGCCGAGCGGGTACGGTCCGACTGGGAACTCTCAGCGGTACCAGGTTTACTTCACCCCTGTGGCGACGACAGAGACTTTTCGATGGATTAATTGGGGACATTACTCGGGCCCGAATGGGTTTGCGGACGAGTTGGTGCTGGATGACGTCATCCTGAACGAAGTGCCGGAGCCCAGTTCGTTCGCGCTGCTGGGTCTATTCGGACCGATGTTCTGGTGGCAGCACAGAGCCCGAAAGACCAACAGAGCCGCTTAACTCTTGGCATGCCGCGGAATATCTTTCAGCCGGCCAACCGCCCTTGATTGGCGGAGGGCACAAGCTTCGGCAGTAACTGCCCCTTTTCATGAAGCCCCACCGTCGGTGGCTGGTTTCGGATCGCACGCCCTCAGCCTTGCCTCCCGAACCCCCACTTGACGCTGGAGCGGGAGAGGCTCTCACTTCGGGGGTAGCCCCTCTTCGCCCAGGAACCGGCTCCAAGGCACCCCTTCCTTCAACAGCCGGGCGAGCCTCAAATTTCCGTTCGAGTTCAGATGGGTGGGGTCGCAGAACTCCGCCGGATCCCAGGTTGCGCCTTCGATGAAGCCGGCGTAAATGACCCAATCCCCGTCGGCCCTGCGTCGCATGACGGCGTTGAGCGCAGCCACGGCATTGAAGATCCCTTTCTTGGTCAGGTAAGGAGCCCACCATTTATAATTGGTATCGCTGATCGTCTCCGGCGACAACGTGTGCGGCAGCAGCACGACACGGAGGTGCTTCGCCCGACACTCCCGCAGGAGCAGATCGAGGTTGGCGCTGAAGATCTCGATAACACGTGGATCCACCGAATCTGAAACGTGGCCGGCGGGGGAGCCATGCGGGAATGGGGAGACGCTAAGGACCTTCATCTTCTCCAGGAGGACGACGGCTCCTTGGAGCAGGGCGCATCGGGGCAACCGGTCCCGCCGGCAGAAGCCCGATGCGGAGAAGAGGAGGGAAGGTTGGTGGAAGTTCTCATAGTCGGGGCCGAGATCGGCAACATTCATGTTCCGCGCGTCGTTCAGACCCATCTGGAAGACGACCATGTCGGGCGAATACCGGGCCAGAATCTGCGGCAGCATCTTCTTGTGTTCGACCGAGCTGTGTCCCGGAATGCCCAAATTGAGCACCTCATACTCGGGCTGCAAGAGTTGGTCCAGATAGAAAGCCCAGGTCTGGTCGTCCGCGACACCGATGCAGTAGGTCGTGGAACCCCCGAGGCAAGCGATTCGAGGCTTCGTCTTCACGCGCGAGAACTCGTTCCCGCGAAATCCGTCCGTGTTGTGCTGGTGGCGGTTTCCAAGGACGGTAACCGCGACGCCTTTTCTGGGAGCCACCACCCATTCCGGGTGGGGCTCGAACAGCAAGTAGTTCGCGCTTTTCGGCCTCAAGTAAGGCCATTGACCCTCGGCGAAGCGCAGCGCGATGGCGGATAGCCCCTCCGCGCAGACGAGCACGAGAAGCGCGGTGGCGACGAAGAAGCTCGCCCTTCTGCCACGGCTCAGCGCCACTTCGCCACTGTTGGCAGCGCCGCGCCGGCGTTTGCCGGGGCAGCAGCCTGGGTCCTTCCTACTCACTGGCAGAGAAGCGTGCCCTTGGGCGGCAGCACGGGCACCGGTCGAGCAGATTAATCACGGCGGGAGAATGGCGAAAAGCGGGTCTCGTGGAAACGACAAACCGGCCACTGGAATAATCACCTTACTTCTTCTTATCCTTCCCGATTATTTTAACTGTGTCACGGCCGTAGAATAATTGGCCGCTCCTGAGCCTGCCGACAACGCTCAACTCGGCAGGCCCATCGCGCACTACACCCGAGAGATCATCCCTGCCAAAGAAGGCAACGATACTCACCTGCTTACCATCGCCGCCCGCAGTCTCCCGCCTCGTGGCTTGAATACCACCCGGGTAGAGCATCAGCGGCAGATCGCTATCGGCCTGTGCCCGGGTGATTCCGTCAGGAAACCGAATGCGGGCCAGAATATGCGGCCCATGACTGGCCAGGTTGATCGCGGAAGGTGCAATCTTCAGGTCACACTCCAGCGGTGCAACCACTGTTACGGTGACTACATCGGGTTGGGAATACCCATGACCGGCATTGACCATCAGTTGGATTGTGTGCACACCGATAGGCAGTTCAAGCGTCAGGCTCACGCCATTGGATAGATTAGCATTGCCGCCGATCGCCCATGCCCACGTATAGCCAAGCGTATCCCCGTCCGGGTCGCTTGAATTCGCGCCGTTGAGCGTAACCGTTGCCTGTCCGTCCAGCCCGGCATAGAGCACCTGATTGGGGCCGGCGTCCGCGACCGGCGGCCTATTCTGGGGCAGTCTGATCAGCCTTGGATCCGCATAGATGCTTGACCCGAATTGGTCGTAAGCCTTCACCGTCCACCAGGTGTTCTCCAGAGGCAGGGTTGATATGATCTGAGTCGGGGGATTGGTTGTATCCGAAATGACAGTGTAGTCCATGACGCGATCGGGGTCGGAGCCGAAAAGCAGTTGATAGCGAGTCGCATTCTCCACGTGTTGGCAGCCCAGGGCCGCGCCGTTGGTTCCAAGCGTACTGCCGTGGGCAGGACCTGTAAGTTGAACCGGCGCCAGGATCTTGCCCGGGTATGTAGCCTGATTAAAAAACACGATGGCTTCGGCGGAGTTAATCACGAAGTAGTATTTGTTGAGCGCCGTGTTAAGCTGGTAATTCTTTCCGCTGCCGATTGCCGACAGATACGCAAAGGCAGTCAGGCCGCCGTTCGTATATTCCAGGCTCGAGGACGCGTATCGATTGACCGGGTAGGAATGGCTGCGAGCCGGATTACAAGCAACGTTAAGTGTTCCAGAGATAACGCTTGCCCTGGAATAATTGCTATCGTTGCTGATATAGTTATCCACCCAGCACTGCTCGCGGCCGATAGGATTCGCGTGGAATGCTGCAACCATAGAGGAAAGATTGTTGCAGACGGCATCGAGCAATGCGACGCGATTTACCGCATAGCGAGCATCCCGGTACGTGGTGTTTACATACCAGGCAACCTGCATCGCCGGCTTATTCCCCGTGCTAAAGCCTATCGTCTGGATCGCCCGCCGATAATCGGGGGCGACACTAGAAAGATAAACCATCAGCATGTCGCCGTAGGTGCTGTAAGCAGTGCCGTAGGACTGGACCGTGATCCAGTTTGCCCGATTATCCCATACACCACCAAAACTCATCCCGCCTCCGGTACTGCAGTTGCCGCCCCCGAAAGCCACAATGGTAGGCCTGGCTAGATCGAAAGGCGGGTTCTCCAGGTAAAGAGCATTGGTGCCAAAGTTAGGAACGATAGTCACCGTGACGTTGCTGGGCAAACTCGCCAGATTACCATCGTTGACCACCAGTTCAAATACGCACCTTTGGATCACGGTTCTTGGCGTAAAACCGCTGACCAGGGGGGTGCTCGTGTTGGTCCCTGAAATCGTAACCGTGGGCCCTGAAAGCTGTCTCCACTGATAGGTCAAGACGCCAGCGCCATCCGGATCGTAGGAACCGGTGCCATCAAGCCTAAGGCTACCTGCCGCCACATAACGCGACAGCCCCGCGTTAGCCACGGGCGCATGGTTGGGGCCAACCACAATGGTCACCCAAGCCGGTTGGCTGTCCTGCAGTCCGTCGTTGACCACCAGTTGAAAGAGGTAGGTTCCCGGCCAGGGGTGCAGGAAAGCTGGTTTGGCCGCGGTGGGATCACTCAACTGGACCTTCCAGCCGCTGAGTTGGGTCCAGTGATAGCTCAGCGCCACATGCTCGGGATCAAAGGATCGCGATCCATCCAGGGGGATGGAAGCCGTTCCCTCGGCATACATCTGGGCATCTCCGGCGTCGGCAGTTGGCGGAGCATTTGTGACCGTGACTTGCACGGTATCGGCGAAACTATTGAAGCTGCCGTTGTTTACGATCAGCTCAAACCCATACGTGGCGAGCTGGAACGCATTAAACGATGGTCGCGCCGTGCCGGGAGTGCTTAGGCTCACTGCTGGGCCGCTAATCTGGCGCCAGTGATAGGAAAGTGCGGCGCCGTTGGGATCCGACGAAGCGCTCCCATCCAAAGCAATCCATGCCGGCAGAGCGGTTACGGTGACCACCCGATCCGGTCCGGCTTCAGCGACAGGCCTGAAATTATCAAAGTACTCGGTGGCCCCGATATCCACCCGCCCGGCATAGAGGCGGGAATTGCCATAGAGGTCGACCTCGCCAGCCGCCGGCTGGAATTGGGGGTCGCCGGCATTAATACAGGGGGAAACATCCTGCAGACGATAGTCATTATTTGTGGCATTAACGAACTGCGGGTCCTGCGAGATGTTGCCGTTCATACCGGTTCGGTTCGTCCCGGCATAGTAATCTCCATCGGTGTTATTCCAAATATCGTTGAAGGCGATATGGGTGATATTGTCCTGGCTGTCCACGTAGATGCCACCGCCGGCTGCGGCATTGGCAAGGATATTATCGGTTATGAGGGATTGCCCTGTCGCATCGGAGGCGGCATAAACGTTGCCTGCGACTTGAGCGGCATTTCCCACCACAGTGTTATTGATGAACTGCCCGCCGCTGATCAGGACTGCCCCGCCGCCGACCGCGACGGAGTTGCTGCAAATCAAATTGCTGGCAATCCTGGCCCTGCCGAGATACGTCATTATCCCGCCTCCCGCGTAACCGGTGTTGGCCGTGAGCAGGTTGCCGGTAATGATGGCATCGGATTGAATGCAGGCGATCCCACACCCATATCCGTCGATACTCGCGCTCCCGTTCGGCGCCGAATTCGAGATGATGATGTTGCCGACAATCGTCGGCGAAGAGCCGCTGCAGTAAATACCGGCGCCCCAATAGATACTGGTGCCAAACGCTGGATTTACGGTTCCGTAACCGCCGGTAATCGTAAATCCGGCCAGGATTGAGTTCGAGGTTTCACCACTGACAAAGCTCACCACACTGCTTTGCCCGGCGGCACGGATAATCGTGCTTTTGACGACATTGGGATCAGCCGGGTTCGTGCTGCAGAGGGTGACGGCCTTGCCCTTGAAATTGATATTCTCGGTATACACCCCAGGGGTTACAAGGATGACATCGCCGTTATGGCCGGCATCAATGGCACTCTGGATGCGGGTATAATCGCCGGGCACATGCAGCACCGCCGCCTGCCCGGTGGCCGACATGAAGGTAACGATCCCAGCAGCAACAATCGCTCGACGCCACGTGGTTGACATATATTGATTAAATCTATGATTCGGTTTCTGATCACCTGAACACAGCAGGTTTAGACCTTTGGCTCGGGGAAACGTCACGGGTCATTTCCGGGAAATCTGCGGCTGAAAGGAACTTGCTCTTGCGCCCGCCGATTCATAACGCTGCGCGGGCAAGCGTAGGATTGGTTGTCGGTCGAGCTCATCTTTGATCATGGCCAAGGCCTTATTCTACAGCGCCCGCTTTAGCAGAAAAGCGCCATTCCGCCTATCCGTACAAATACTGCACTGTTTGTAATGCTGAAGCCCCATCAGCCCCGCACGGCCAAAGCCCTCCGCAAGCTCTTCCGAAGTTCTCCCCAGGCTCTCCCCGCGCCGTCCCCAGGCCGCCCTCAAGCCTGGGAAACGCCGTTTGCGTTCGTTTGGCCTCATCCGCAGCCAATAACCACAATCACCGCCCGCCCAGCCGTTTCGCTCCCGGCAAAGCATTGCGGGTTGACTGGATTTGCCCCCGGTTTAATCCTCCCCCACAAAGCATGACGCCGGACAACGCCCCTCGCCCCTCGCCCCTCGCCCCCCAGGCCCCCCCCCGCCTCCGTCGTGTCCTTGGCCTGGGCGACCTCGTCTTCTACGGCCTGGTCCTGATTCAGCCCGTCGGCGCCGTCGGCATCTTCGGCCTGGCCGACAAGAAATCCTCCGGCCACGTCACCCTGACCCTCCTCATCGCCCTGGCGGCCATGATGCTCACCGCCTGGAGCTATGGACGCATGGCCGGCCTTTATCCCGCCGCCGGGTCCGCTTACACCTACGTCGGGCGCGGACTGCATCCGCACTGCGGCTTCATCGCCGGTTGGTGCATGTTCCTCGATTACCTCGTCATCCCCATCGTCAGCGTGATCTATGGCGCTATCAGCATCCAGAAGGTGCTGGATGCGCTGGCGCCCGGTTGGACGCACCAGACTGTGGCGGCCCTGGGCCTGCCGCTAGACGAGCAGCGCGCGGCGTTTGTCTTCTGGGTCGTCCTCCTGGTCGGCTTGAGCACCTTTCTCAACGTGCGCGGCATCAAATGGACCGCTCATGCCAACCAGATCCTGACGGCAGTAATGTTTCTGGTCATCGCCCTCTTCCTCGTTCAGGCCGTCCGGTACCTGTGGCTCAAGCAGGGCTGGGCCGGCCTGCTCTCAACCGCGCCGTTCTATAATCCGAGCACCTTTGACCTGCGCGCCATCGGCACGGCTACTTCGCTCGCCGCGCTCACCTATATCGGGTTCGACGGCATCACCACGCTGGCCGAGGACGTGAAGGAACCCAAACGCACCGTGCCGCTGGCTGTCGTGCTGGTCTGCCTGATCATCGGCCTCTGCGTCGTATCGCAGGTCTATCTCGCCCAGCGCGCCTGGCCCGACTACACGACCTTCAAAGATCCGGACACGGCATTCTTCGACGTCTGCCGCCTGGTGGGCGGGATGTTCCTGCTCAACGCCATGGCCATCATCCTGGCCGTCGCCTGTCTCGGCAGCGCGCTGACCGGTCAGGTCGGTGCGGCGCGCATCCTATTCGGCATGGGACGCGACAACGCCCTGCCCAAATTCTTTGCCCGGCTGGACCGGCGCGACAATCCGGTCCTGAATATCTGGCTGATTGGCCTCCTGGCCCTGATCGGCGGGCTGGTCTTGAACTACGAGAAGGCGGCCACCTTGATCAACTTCGGCGCTTTCCTGGCCTTCATGGGCGTGAACCTGGCCGTGATCCGGGAATTCTTCTTCCGGCCACCCGCCGGCCATGTGCGCAACTGGCTGTTGGACGTTGGCGTCCCCGCGGTGGCGTTCCTGTTCTGCCTCTGGATTTGGGTCAGCCTCCCCACGCCGGCGAAAGTCATCGGCGGCGCCTGGTGCCTGCTCGGCTTGATCTACACCGCGATCAAGACCCGCGGCTTCCGTACCCCGCCCGTCATGATGGATTTAAGCGGTGCGTAGTCCCGTTTCAACCCTTTAGCCCTTTAACGCCTCACCGGCTTCTGCCACCCTTTTTCGGATGGCTGCCTACGCGCTGACAATCTTCACTGGAGCATTCCTGCTGTTCCAGGTGCAGCCGCTCATCGGCAAGTACATCCTGCCGTGGTTCGGCGGCAGCCCGGGGGTCTGGACGACCTGCATGTTGTTCTTCCAGATGCTGCTGCTGGGCGGGTACGCCTATGCCCACTTCACCTCCCGCTGGCTCAAGCCCCGCGCCCAGGCCATCGTCCATCTCGTCCTGCTGGCCACCGCCCTGGCCCTGCTGCCCATCACGCCAGCCGATTCCTGGAAGCCTCTTGGCGGCGGCAACCCCACCTGGCAAATCCTCGCGCTCCTGGCCGCCAGTATCGGTCTGCCTTACTTCGTTCTCTCCGCCACCGGCCCCCTGATCCAACACTGGTTCAGCCGCGCCCGGCCCGGCGCGTCGCCCTACCGCCTCTATGCGCTTTCGAATCTCGGCTCGCTGCTCGCCCTCGTCAGCTACCCCTTCTTCTTCGAGACTCACTTCACCCGCAAGGTGCAGGCCGGGCTGTGGGCATGGGGTTTGCTGGCCTACGTCCTCTCCTGCGGCTTCTGCGCGATGAGATTATGGAAGTCCGAAGGAAATCCGAGGGCCGAAGTTTCGCCGGCGTCTCATTTGGGCTTTCTGGCTTCGGGTTTCCTTCGGACTTCGGACTTCGGACTTCGGACTTCTCTTTGGCTCCTGCTCCCCGCCTGCGCCTCGGTCCTGCTGCTGGCCACGACCAACAAACTGTGCCAGGACGTTGCCGTGGTTCCCTTTCTCTGGGTGGCGCCGCTGGCGCTTTACCTGCTGAGCTTTATCATCTGCTTCGACAGCCCGCGCTGGTATGCGCGTTACCCGTTCACGCTCACGCTCATCGTCGCCCTGGGCGGCCTCTGCTGGGCGCTCTTTCACGGCAGCGACTGGTCCCTCTCCAAACAAGTGGCGGTCTATTGCGGCGGACTGTTCATCTGCTGCATGGTCTGTCACGGCGAGCTTTACCGGCTCAAGCCCGATCCGCGCCACCTCACTGGCTACTACCTGATGATCGCCGCCGGCGGCGCGCTGGGCGGCCTGTTCGTCGCCGTCGCCGCGCCGCGGTTGTTCACCGATTACTACGAACTGCACTGCGGCCTGCTTCTCTGCGCGCTGCTGTTCCTCCTGGTCTGCCTTTGTGAACGGGACGTTACCCCCCCGCCCCTCGACCCTCTGGCCTCGCCCCCCAAGCCCACCTGGCGCTGGCTGGCCTGCACACTGGCGCTCCTTGTCTTCGCCGGCCTCGATCGGTTCCTGGCGTGGCTGCCCGCCCAGACCACCGCCCTGTCCAAAGGCGGGTTCACCGGCTTTCGGATCGGGGCCTGGGCCCTCGTGGTTCTGCTGGTAGCTTTCTGGATCGCGCGGCGGAAGTTCCGCAGCTTTCAGCGCTGGCGCGGCCTGACTTGCATCTGCCTGTCGCTGGGCCTCATCGCGCTCGGCGCGATCCTCTGGACCCAGGCCGGCGACTCCAACAGCAACCAAGTTTGCCGCTCACGCAACTTCTACGGCGTGCTGACCGTTTACGAGTATGAGAAGAACGACCCCGAGTCCCACTACTTCCTCCTGCAACACGGGCGGATCACCCACGGCCTGCAGTTCGCCGCCCCCGACCGCGCGACCTGGCCCATCAGCTACTACGGACCCCAAAGCGGCATCGCTCTGGGTGTGGCCGCGCTGCCCGCTGGCCCGCGGCGCATCGGCGTGGCGGGCTTGGGCACCGGCACCTTGGCCGCTTTTGCCCGCGCCGGCGATACGGTGCGCTTCTATGAAATCAATCCCCAGGTGCAAACGCTGGCCGCCGCCCGGTTCAGCTACCTCGGCGAGTGCCTCGGCCAGGTCGAGATTGTGCCCGGCGACGCCCGCCTCTCACTCGAACGGGAACCGCCCCAACACTTCGACCTGCTGGTCCTCGACGCCTTCAGCAGCGACGCCATTCCCATGCACCTCCTCACCCGGGAAGCGTTCGAGATGTACGCGCGGCACCTCAACCCCGGCGGCATTATCGCCGTCCATATCTCCAACCATTACCTCGACTTGGAGCCCGTGGTCGTCAATCTCGCCCGCCACTTCGGCTACCGCCGGGCCCTGATTGACTACGAGGAGAGCGAGGATGAGTGGTGGCTTTACGCCTCGACTTGGGTGCTGCTGACGCGCAACGAGCAGATCGTTAACTCACCGGCCATCCGCAGCGCCGCCAGCACCACCTCAACCAACTCGGTCACGATCCCCCTTTGGACCGACGATTTCGCCAGCCTTTTCCCCATCATCCGTTGACGTTGATGTCTATGTGTTTCGGCTTCGCTTCCTCCGTTTTCGGCAGCGTAATGGTCAGGATGCCGTCCTTGTATTGCGCCTTCACCTTGTCCGCCGCAACCGGCGTCGGCAGCGTCACCGTCCGTTGGAACCGGCCGAAGAACCGCTCTGCCCGATACACTTCCGCGTCCTCGTGCTGCTGCTCGCTCTTGCGCTCGCCCGAGATGCTCAGGCTGCCCTCATGCAACGACACGTCAATCTCCTCGCGTTTCATGCCCGGCACTTCCACCTTCACGTACAGGTTATCCTTGTCCTCGTAAAGATCGAGGGCCGGTGTCCATCCGCTCAACAGGCGCGAACTGCGCGCCAGCTCAGCCAGGGGTGACTCGAACAACCGGTCAATTTCATCCCTTAAACCCGTCAATCGTCCGATGCCCGGCCACGCGGCTAACTCTGGTCTATTCCATCTTGTCAAACTGTTCATGACATTGTCCTTTCTACTAATTGGTTTAACTGCTTGTATCTCTTAGCGCGCGGCGTGCCACGACCTCAGTTCTATGTATAATGCGCTGATAATGATTGGCTTATGACTATAATGCAGGTTTCTGTAACACGCAGATTATGAGACATTATGGCTCATAATACTATTTGGATGTCGCACTAAATGTGACACTATGTCTCTATCGCAGTCCTACACTGAATTTAGGGGTTAATCACCGACCACTTGGCCCTGCGCCAGTCTTCCTCACCGTCCGTGGCTGGAGCATCTGTCCGCGTTGTGTGAGTACCTTGAGCAAGCCTGCGCCAGGTGCAGCTTGTCGAATTCCCGGGTCGCCTCCCGGCAGCACGATCTAGCCTCACCCGTACCTGATTCGGGCTCGCTTTCTTCGGCTGGCCGGAGTTGACTTCACAGAACAAATTCACTGGGTTCCAGATGCCAGGCGACGCGATGATCGAGTGCGAGGGGCTGACCAAACGGTTTGGCCACTTCACGGCCGTTGACCATGTGAGCTTCAAAATCAGCAAAGGCTCCATATTCGGTTTTCTGGGTCCCAATGGCTCCGGCAAATCCACCGTCATCCGCCTGCTCTGCGGCCTGCTCCGGCCCAGCGACGGCCAAGCGCGCATCGCCGGCTTGGATGTGGCGCGCGACCTGGAGCAGATCAAGGGCCTGATCGGCTACATGTCGCAGAAGTTCTCCCTCTATGACGAGCTGACCACGCACGAGAACCTCAGCTTCTACGGCCGCTTGTACAGCCTGCGCGGCGCGGCGCTCAAGCAGCGCTATGACCAACTGGTCGCCCTGACGCACATCGAGCCCTACCTGGGCCGGCGCGCCGGCTTGCTCTCCGGCGGCTGGCGCCAGCGTCTGGCGATGGCCTGCTCGCTCATGCACCACCCGACCGTGTTGTTCCTCGACGAGCCAACGGCGGGCATTGACCCGGTGGCGCGGCGCGAATTGTGGGATTTGCTGTTCGAGTTCTCCAGCCAGGGCATGACGCTGTTCGTCACCACGCATTACATGGACGAGGCCGAACGTTGCTCACACGTCGGCTACATCCACATGTCGAAGCTCGTCGTCTGCGGCGAGCCGGACGATCTCAAGCAACTGCCCGTGGTCAATCCCGCCGACGCCCGGCGCATTGACGTGACCTGCGACCACGTCACCGTCGGCTTGCAGGCCGTGCGGCAATTGCCAGGCGTGCGCGCGGCGACCGTCTTCGGCCAATCCATGCATCTGCTGGTGGACAAGGACATGCCGGAGCAGGTCATCCGCGCCGGGCTGGCCAAGGTCGGCATTCCGCACGCGGACATCCGGCCCATCGCGCCGTCCCTGGAAGACGTGTTTGTGGCCCTGACGACGCGGCGCGGCAACGGGGAGGTCAAATGAGAGTCCCCTTCCGCGGCTTCACCGCCATTCTCTACAAGGAATTCCTGGTGGTCTTCCGCGACCCGCTGACGCTCTTCTTCATGTTCTTCCCGCCGCTGATCCAGTTGGTCGCCTTCGGGTTCGCCCTGGATACCGACGTGAAGCACATCGCCATGCTGGTCTTGAACGAGGACCGCACCCGGGAGAGCCGCGAGCTGATTGACCAGTTCGTCAACACGCAGACCTTCCGCGTCGTCGGCGAGGTCCACAGCCTCACCGAGCTGGCCGCCGCCATCCGCCGCGGCCAGGCCTATGTGGGGCTGCAAATCCCGCCCGGGTTCACGCGCGACCTGCGCGCCGGCCGCACCGCGCGCGTTCAGGTGCTGATTGACGGCTCCAATTCTAGCATCGCCTCGTCCTCCCTCAACACGGCCCTGAATATCGGGTTCCGCAAGGCGATGCTGCAGTTGGCCGCCCGCACGGGCCTACTCGAATTGCCCGTCGAGGTGCGCCCGCAAATCCTCTACAACCCCGAGATGCGCAGCCCCAACTTCTTCGTCCCGGGCGTCATCGGCCTGGTCCTGCAAATCGCCACGATGTTCGCCACCGCCATGTCGCTGGTCCGCGAGCGCGAGCGCGGCACCCTCGAGCAGTTGATGGTCAGCCCGCTCTCGCGCTGGGGCCTGATGCTGGGCAAGCTCACCCCGTACCTGTTCATCAGCATGACCATGGCCGTCGGCTTGATCGGCATCATGCAGTGGGTGTTCAACGTGCCGATCGCCGGCGACTTCAAGGCCCTCCTCGTCGCCACCCTGCTCTACGTCTTCACCCTCCTCAGCCTCGGCCTGCTCATCTCGACCCGGGCCCAGAATCAAATCCAGGCGCTCCAGATGTGCATGGTCTTCATCCTTCCCTCGGTCTTCTTCTCCGGCTTCATTTTCCCGCGCGAAACCATGCCCTGGATCTTCTATGCCATCGGCGCGGTGCTGCCGGCCACCTACTACATCGAACTCCAGCGCGCTATCGTTCTGCGCGGCGCCAGCCTCGCGGACTTCTGGCTCAACATCGTTGTTCTCGCCGGCATGGGCCTGGCCGTCTTCAGCCTGTGCGCCCTCCGGTTCAAACAGAAAATCGCCTGAGGGAGCGTGGGACGTTGAAGACCGAAAAGGGTGATCTTGGCGCCACCCTGCGGCCGGGCATCATTCGTCCCGTGCGTGAGTTCAGGAAGCAATCCTCTCGGGCCACGAAAGGCGCGCGAATCGAGGACTTCACCGTCATCTTTTCGCCTTCCGACTGTCTGGCGGACTACGCGGGGACCCCATATCGCACCGCTATTCTCAACCTGCCCTGCCACCCCCAGGGCGACAACGGCTTCAACCCGCCGTTGCCCCCCTAGGACGATTCGGCCGCCGGCAACATGGTGCCGCTCGGCAAGAGCGTACCGGCCTACCTATCGTGGACCCATCAACATCCCGATTTGGTGATGAAGCCCGGCGACCTGGTCAGTCTCAGCCGGCAGGAAATCTTCAACTACTGCGCTGAAAATGGGATCAGCCATCTACTTTACATGGGCTCCGCGGCCAACATGTGCGTGCCCTACACACGCGAGTTCAGCATGATTCCCATGAAACGGCACTGCAATCTGGAGCCCAGCATGGTCCGCGACCTGACCGAGTCCATGACTCTGAACGGGCGCAGCCCCGCGAATTATTCCGTAGTGGACTTGACCATGAGCCCGGACCGCGGCCACCGCGAGGTCACTGTGCACAACGAAACCTACATCTGCTCGACCATCAGCGCCGCCCAACTGATGCAGCAGGAGAGCTCCGCCGCTCATACCTGCCTGGTTTCCGGCCAGTCCAACTTGCTCTGCTATTGGCGGCTCGATTCCAAGAGCGGCTACCGGGACAACCTTGACATCCAGCGGACACAAACTTGCTGGTGGTATGAGCAGACGAACGGGCTGGGCTTCGGCAGGCAAGGAGCGGTCGTCCAGGACACCAACCCCTGCCTGCAGTTCAAGGGTTCGACAACGGTCCTCGTCAGCCCGATCTACCGTGACGACATTCCCACCACAGCCCACTGGTCAGCCTCAGCAGCACTAATTTCACCTTGGAAGCCTGGGTCCAGGTCGCCGCCCTGGGCACCGACCAGTGGTTTTTCTCGCATGACAATGGTCTGGCCGGCGGAGTGGACGTCTTGTTGGGCTTGAACCAGCGCAACCGCTTCCAGTTTATCATCGGAACGGATGGCGCGCATACCGGCTATGGCGACGTGCTCGAAAGCGAGACAGCGGTCACGCAGGCCGACGTAACCGCCGGCAACTGGTTTCACATCGTCGCCCTGCATGACACAAGCCGCGGAACAGTGGCCCTGTACGTCAACGGTAACCTTGACACACAAGGCCCTCACCTTTGCCGGCCTGTCAGCCTGGCCTCGGCTCCGCATCTGGGCAGTCGCGGCGTGGCCACCGTGGACGGAGCCGGCAAGCTGAGTAACCCAGGATTTGGATTCTTCCAGGGCTTGCAGGACGAAGTGGCGATCTATGCGGCGCCGCTCGGCAGCGATGTGATCCGCCTCCACTACCAGACTGCGCGGGGGCTCCCGGCTCAGCCTGTAACGCTTTCAGGGTTCGCGCAAGGAAACCAGCTCCTGCTTTCCTGGCCAGCTTTCACTGGGGGGCTATGGCTCCAAGTGGAAGATACCCTGGAGGCCCCAAACTGGCAGTATCTCAGCATCCCCGTGCTGGAGTCGAACGGCAGCAACTTCGCGGTGATTACAGCCAGCAACAGCAGCCTGTTCTTCCGGCTAGCAAGTCAATAACGCCCAATCCCGCTAAGGGAGGGGAATCGGGCCCGGAACGACGCGGTAGTAACGCTGCGGCTGAGTGGCTGGCTGCAGGTCAAACCAAAGTTCCGTTGGACTGCTTAACGCGACGTTCACGATCCCCAGCCAGCCATTGGTGTTGCTCAAATGGGTGTTGCATTGAATGCCATAAGTCAAACCTGGTACACCCTCGATCGTAATGCCAGCGTAGAGGGCCAGGGAAATGCCTGCCGGGTTCATGGTCAGGTGGGCAGGGGCACTGGTAGCGACGCCGTACGGATTCGTGACGACGACCATGTAGGCCCCCGCGGCTGTCATTTGCAGGTTGGTGAGGACGAGTGACGCCTCGGTCGCCCCAGCAACGGGCATCCCGTCCTTCTGCCACTGATTACTGGGTGGTGGGGCACCCGTGGCGACCACGCTCAGGGTGACACTTTTACCCCCAAAACCGACCCGCCCCAACAGCCCGATTCCTCCTGCTCGGGGCGATCTGGCACTGCGCAAGCCGATGGAGCTGAGGTCAACCAACTCTGGTGAGACCGCCTCCGCGGCCATCCTGCCCCCCTCCTGTTACCCCCCCGAACCCGAATCGCTTACAACTTCCGGGCCGTTATGCCGTGCCAAAAGCCGAGCCGGTTGCCGCTAAGCGCGAGCAGGAACCCCAGCCCGGCATTGACGAGCGAGAAGGGGAATGCCTTCCAGGGCAGGTAATCGTAAGTGGTGACAAAAGTCTCGATGCGGAGGTCCGTCAACCCAAGGGGGGCCAGCATTTGCCGCAACTCGCCCCGCGTGAAGCCCTTGGTGCCGGCACTCTCCAGGTGGTGCCATAACACGTAGGCGAAGCTCCGCCAGGGCCGTCCTCGCAGCAGGGCGTACTTCACCCAATGATGGAACGCGCAGAGAGAATGGCGGTTATAAAGCATGAGCTTGACCTCGCCGCCGGGCCGCACGACCCGCGCCAATTCCCGAACGGCCTTCTCGGTATTCGGTGTGTGGTGGAGCACGCCCCAGGAATACCCCAGATCGAAGCTCCCCGTCTCGAACGGCAGATTCTCAGCATCCGCGACCTTCACGCATTCCGGTTCCGGCAAACCATACACCCGGATGCGGTGCGTCAGGTTCGCGAGCGCCTCTTCGGTCAGGTCCACCCCGGACACGATCGCCCTAGCGCGGAGCCATTGGATAAAATCCGTCCCCGCCCCAAAACCGACCTCCAGGACCCGTTTGCCGTGGTAGCGCGTGTATTGGGCGAACGAATAGACAAACGGCTCGTCCCGGGAACGCCACTCCTCGATTTGCTCGAAGTACTCGCGCGTAAACTTCGGGGCCTGGGTGTGCCACGTATCGCAGGCCGCGCGATTCCAGTAAGCTTTGACTTCGGTTTTAAGGTTGTTTTCTGTCGGTTCCCGCATGGCGATGAAAGACAAGCATGACTAACTTCCTGGTTAGCGTAATCCCGCCGGAGCGCGGCCAGCAAGAGAAAACCCCCCAGAGAAGACCGCCCAGCGGAACATCCGAGTCGCGGCAAGTGTTTACCACCAGGCGAAATTGGGGTCCGGCGGCGGCGAGGTCGCCCAGTTTTTCATCTCGGGCGGGAAAGTATATGCTTTGGCATGGCCATCGGCATAAAGCATCACTGAGAGGCTCTGGCCTCGAACATTGTGCCACAGGCTTTTCTGGTCCACATTGCCACGATTGCCGTGCCAGACCCAGTCTCCCTGGACATGCTTGTTGGCCGGGCTGCGCGAGAAGGCGGTGGTTTTCATGGGCGGCGTGCCGGCGCGGGCAGTCAGACTCCAGGTTCGGAAGTAATAACGAGCGGACGGGCAACCCGGAACTTGGGGTTCCGCCGGGTCGGCAAACTCGACCAGGCAGCTGTTACCGAAAACACCAAAGCAGGAGGAAGCACCCCGGAGAAAATCGCCTTTGTCTGCAGGGCAGCGAAACACTTCGCGATGAGGGGCGTACCGGTTGAGCGGCCGGTTCGTAGCGGCAACGTAGACATCGTAGGTGCCGTCATTCCCTCCTGTGGAGGCCCAGTCCGGGTGGTTGGGATAATACTCATTGTGATCCCCTGTGTACATCGTAAAGGCGAGGCCGATTTGCTTCTGGTTGCTCAGACACTGGGTCCGCAGGGCCTTGGCTTTGGCCCGGGCGATGGCGGGAAGCAACAGGGCAGCCAAAATGGCAATGATAGCGATCACCACTAGAAGTTCGATCAGAGTGAACGCGGCCTCATTGGGCTGGATCCGAGAATGGGCCAAGCACACCTGATAGCGGCTTCCGGTGTTGACGCCACGTGCGTCGCAGGCAGAAGCGATTTCCCTTCGATCTATTGACTGGAGCTTCGCCACGGTTCGCCATTATACGCCGGTGCCGGGCGCTTGCAAGGCGGGTCTTGGCAGCCCTCCGCGGGCGCAATTTCGATCAGGATGAACCGGGGCGGGTTTCCGGGGGAAGGCCGGTGATAATGCGCGCGCCGCGTTTGTAGGCGAAATATGAGTAGGCCCACTGCAGGAGCACGGCGAGCCTGTTGCGGAAGCCGATCAGGAAGATCAAGTGCACGAAGAGCCACGCCAGCCATGCGAACAGGCCGGAGAAGCGAAGCCTGCCGATCCAGGCCACCGCCGCGGAGCGGCCGATCGTGGCCATGGTTCCCCGGTCCCAATACCGGAACGGCGGCCGCGGCGCGTGCCCCGGCCCTAAGTCCAGCTCGTCGCCCACAATGCGCGCGACGTGCCGGGCCATTTGCATCGCAGCCGGTGAGACGCCGGGCAGCGGCTGGCCGTTTTCCTGGAGCACAAGGGCGAGGTCGCCGACGGCGAACACTTCCGTGTGGCCGGGCAGGCTCAAATCCGGATTCACCTTCACGCGTCCGCTGCGATCCAGTTCCGTGCCGAGCTTGCTGGTCAGCGGCACGGCGGATACGCCGGCCGCCCAAAGAATATTCTCCGCGCGGATAATCTCGCCGGTGGCAAGTTTCACTTCGCGCGGCTGGATGTCGCTGACCCGTGTTGCGGTGCGCACCTGCACACCCAGCCCTTCCAACTGGCGCCGGGCGCTCTGAGCCAGCTCTGGCGGCAGGTGTCCCAGTATGAGCGGCGCCGCCTCGATCAGGATGATGCGCGCGTGGGTCGGGTCGATGCGGCGAAAGTCGCGTTTGAGGACCGTTCGCGCCAGCTCGGCAAACGCGCCCGCCAACTCCACGCCGGTCGGACCACCGCCGACGATGACAATCGTCAACAGGGCTTCGCGTTCGGCGGGGTCGGTGGTGGTTTCGGCTTTCTCAAAGGCCAGCAACACCTGCCTGCGGATGCGCAGCGCGTCGTCGAGGGTCTTCAATCCCGGGGCAACCCGCTCCCATTCTGGATGGCCGAAATAGCTGGTGCGACCGCCCAGCGCGAGCACCAGATAATCGAACTGCAATGTGCTTTTCTCCAGGAACACCTGCCGGCTCGTGAGGTTAACGTCCACGACCTGATCCATTAACACAGTGACATCAGGGCGACGGGAGAGAATGGAACGAATCGGCTGCGCAATCTCGGGCGCAGACAGGCCGGCGGCCGCGACCTGGTAAAGCAAGGGCTGAAACAGGTGATGGTTGGTGCGGTCGACCAAGGTCACGCGCGCGGCGGGATGGCGGAAATGCTGGCAGAATGTGAGGCCGCCAAAGCCACCGCCGAGGACGACGATATGAGATTTCGCGTGCTCCGCCATGTAACAGTCTTTATCCAATGGGAGAATAATGCAATTCTTGAGGGTGCGCTCGCGAGAAGAGAAAAGGGTGCCGCGGCTCCGGTTGCGGGTGACCGCGGCGGCGGAATCGGTTTTGCGCTCGGGCCATCCGTGGCTGTTTGCTGACAGTATTCGGGAGCAGAATCGTGCGGGGCAAGCCGGCGAACTGGCGGTGATTTACGACCGCCGGGACCGATTCCTCGCCACTGGGTTGTTCGACCCGGGCTCCCCAATTCGCGTTCGCTTGCTGCATGTGGGTAAGCCCCGCACCATTGATCGCAATTGGTGGTCTGAACGGCTCACTCGCGCGCTGGAGTCCAGACAGGACTTGTTTGACGAACACACCACCGGGCTCCGGTGGATTAACGGGGAGAGCGACGGCTGGCCGGGCCTGGTTCTGGATCGCTACGACCGGACGCTGGTGCTGAAGCTTTACACCGCCGCCTGGCTGCCACGATTGGAGGAAATCGCCGGATTGATCATCGGGCGCTTGCGTCCAGAGCGAATCATCCTCCGGCTCAGCCGCAACATCCAAGAGCTAGCCAGGCACCAATGGGGGAAGGTGGATGGAGAAATCCTGAACGGGCCGCCGC
Source organism: uncultured Verrucomicrobiae bacterium (assembly GCA_963822005.1). GTDB lineage: Bacteria > Verrucomicrobiota > Verrucomicrobiia > Limisphaerales > UBA8199 > PALSA-1440. Next base: position 146,997 of record CAWGGD010000030.1, read on the forward strand.
TGGATGGACCGGTCACTTTCCTGGAAACGGGCCTGCGATTCGAAGCGGACGTGTTGCACGGGCAAAAGACCGGATTCTTCCTTGACCAGCGCGAAAACCGGCGGCAGGTGGAATCCCTGGCGCGCGGACGCGACGTTTTGAACGCCTTCAGCTTTTCCGGCGGCTTTTCGCTCTACGCGGCGCGCGGTGGAGCCCGCTCGGTGACCGACCTCGACCTCAGCGCCCATGCCCTGGCCGGCGCAAGACGAAATGTCGCCCTGAACGCCGCGAATGCCTCCGTGGCCTCGTGCCGGCACGAACTCGTTCAGGCCGACGCATTTGTGTGGCTCAAGCAAGAGCCGGGGCGCGAGTTTGATCTGGTCATTCTGGACCCGCCTTCGCTGGCGAAGCGGGAAATCGAACGACCGGGCGCAATTCGCGCCTATGGGCGGCTGGCATCATCGGGCATCGAGCACCTTACACCAGGTGGGATTCTGGTCGCCTGTTCGTGTTCGGCACATGTAACCGCGGAGGAGTTCTTTGCGGCGGTCCGCAAGTCCGCCGTGAAGGCCGGCCGCACGTTCGAGGAATTGCGAACCACGCGTCACGCGCCGGACCATCCGGCGACCTTCAAGGAGGCCGAGTATCTGAAGGCGGTTTACCTGAGAGTTTGACCAGGGGTCGAGCCGGGGCCGGACCGCGAAAGGTAACAGGTCAGTGATGGCGGGCCAGAGCGCCGGTCTCGGACCCGGCGCGTGGCACCGGCTTGAACTGCGCCGGGTCGGAGGCCGGCGCCCCGGTCGTCCGCAGCAAGGCGCTGCCGCCACTTCTGAGGGATTCCAGCGAACTTTCGTCTAGCTTTGCACGAAAAGGGCCGGGTATGGTGTCTGTGGAAGTAAGAACTGCGTATGATGAAGTCAAAGAGTGCGGAGCGTGAAGGCCGCAAGGCGCCCAAGCCGGCCCCGGCGGCGGCGCCGGGGCCGGTGCCACCGTTGTTCCGAAGCATAGACTGGCTGGCGCTCGCTATCACCTTTGGGGTGATCTGGACGGTGTACCTGATGACCCTGGCCCCAGAGCTGACCCTGGAGGACTCAGGCGAACTGGTGACGGGTGCGTTTTACGCGGGCATTCCGCACCCGCCCGGTTACCCGGTGTGGACCATTTATAGCTGGATTTGGACGGCGCTCCTGCCGATCGGGAACATGGCCTGGCGCGTGGCGGTGGGCCAGGCGTTCTCCGGCGCGATGGCCTGCGGTTTGCTGGCCCTCCTGGTTTCCCGCGGCAGCAGCATGTTCGTGGAGGGCATCGAAGAGCTCAAGGGCATGACCGGCAAATGGGAAAGCGCCATCTGCGTGGTCTCGGCGGTGTCCGCGGGCCTGCTCCTGGGCCTGGACGGCTTCATGTGGAAGGAATCGTGCGTCGTCAACCGCATCGCCGTCACCAGCGTGCCGTGGTTCCTGGCCGTGCTGGTCTGCCTAATGCGTTGGATTTACGCGCCGCACCAGATGCGCTACGCCTACTGGGCCGCCTTCCTCTTCGGGCTGTGCATCACCCTTCATCAAAGCCTCATTGTCGCCGCGCTGGGTCTCGAAGTCGCCATCGCCGCCGGCAATCCGCGCGTGGGCCGCGACGCTTTTCTGGGCAACTTCATCATTTACCTGGCCGACTATCTGATCCTGGCGGTCACTGGCGACCACATGTTCCACAACATCGGGGCGAAGCCCGGCTTGTTATTCCTCTTCAACGGCATTGGCATCGGTTCGCTGGCCGCCAGCATCTGGCTGGCGACCCGGACCAAAGGCCTGGGAACCTGCTGGAAGCCGGTCCTGATCATGGCCGGGCTGTGGATGCTTGGGGTGTCGTTCTACCTCTACATGGCGGTCTCGGGCATGACCACCCCGCCGATGCAGTGGGGCTATCCGCGGACGGTGGAAGGGTTCTTCCACGCCATCAGCCGCGGCCAGTACGAACAGCCGAACCCGACCAACCTGATTGCCGAGCCGACGCGCTTCCTCAGCCAGTTGGGCATGCTCATAGAAGGTGTGGCCGCGGAGTTTACGTGGGTCTACATGTTCATCGCCCTGGTGCCGTTCTGGTTCTTCTTCCGGATGCAGAAGCGCGAGCGCGCCTGGATCATCGCGCTGACCGCCATGTGGTTCTGCCTGGGCGCCCTGCTGATGATGCTGCTCAATCCCACCCCGGATAAAGCCTCGGCCGACCTCATCAAGGTCTTCCTCTGCTCTTCCCATACGATTGTGGCCTGCCTCATCGGCTACGGCCTGGCGCTGACCGCCGCCTTCATGGCGACGCATTATCAGAAGTTCCGGCTTTGGGGTTTGGCGGGGGGCATTGTCGCGGTGGTGCTGGCAGTGTTTTGCCTGTGGGACGCGACGGGCAAGCACTACTTCGGCCCCGCCGGGGTGATTGATCTCTCGGAGCTGGGGCATTGGATCGCCCGCGCGTTTGCCCCGAAGCAATACGGTCTGCCCATCTATGCCAACCTCCTGCTGGTGGCCATCGCGCTGGTATTCGTCTGCGCGCTCGTGGTCTATCGGCAGCGCGGCCCGCTCTTCATCGCCCTGGGCCTTTTTGCCGCCATGCCGCTTTACTCCGGCCTGGCCCACTGGTTCGACAGCGACCAGCGCAACCACTGGTTCGGCTACTGGTTCGGTCACGACATGTTCACGCCTCCCTTCAAGGGCACCGATGGCAAACCCCTCTTTCCGGAGATGACCAAAGACGCCATCCTCTTCGGCGGCACCGACCCCGGCCGCTTCTGCCCCACCTACATCATCTTCTGCGAGAGCTTTACCCCGCACCATTGCCAGCCGGCGCAAGACCAGAACTTCGACCGCCGCGATGTGTATATCATCACCCAGAACGCCCTGGCCGATGGCACTTACTTGTGCTACCTGCGCTCCCAATACAACCGCAGCGCCCAAATTGACCCCCCCTTCTTCCGCGAACTCCTCCGCACGGGCTTGAAGGACAAGGAGTACCAGACGAACCTGCTCGCGCGGGCGGTCGCGCCCCTCGACCGGTTCTTCACCGCTTTGGGCGATCGCGTGGAAAAGCGCCGGCGCACCTACACCACGTGGCTGGCGGATAAAGATTTCCTTGACCTGCCGGCCTTCAGCGCCAAGTTGCGCCCCGGCCCGCAGCAGGATCCCCTGTCCAAGTACCTCTACGACAACCTCAGCCCCGCCACCCGGGAGCTTCTGTCCGGCACCGCCAACGAGGCCCGCCTGCGCCGCAGTCTGGCGGAGGACCTGAACCGGTTGCTGGAACGCGAACTCAAGATCCAGCAACGCCTCAAAGCCAAACAGCAGGAGAAGGCCGCCGCGGATCAGGAGATTGCCGACGGCAACGAATCCGAGCGGCTGCGCCAGAAGCAGCAGCGGCTGGCAGCCGAGATTGCTGACCTGTCCAAGACGGGCCCGCTGTTTGAGCCGGAGCGCTTCAAGCATGTGCCGCTTTCGGAATACCTGGCCGATTTCATCGAGGAGAACCCGCGGAGCTGGACGCGCATCCGGCTGAACCGGTTGCTGTTGGAAGTGGCTTACCCGAAGGAGATCGCCCGGAGTGTGGGCGGCGTTTACCCTGACCGCGAAATCTACATCCCCTCCCCCGAGGATTCGCAGCGGTGCTTCCAGGAATACATGGCCGACGCCCAGCGGCGCAAGCAGGCCGGCCAGTTGAAGCCGGGTGAGCTCGTGGATATCGTTGACAACCGGGTGCAGGTCTCCGGCCAGGTGGCGGTGATGAACATCAACGGCCTGCTGACCAAAGTGATCTTCGATCACAACCCCAAGAACGAGTTCTTCGTCGAGGAGAGCTTCCCGCTGGATTGGATGTATCCCTACCTGACGCCCTTTGGCGTCATCATGAAGATCAACCGCCAGCCGCTGCCCATGCTCACGGAGGACGTCCTGAACCGGGATCACCAGTTCTGGAAACAGTTCTCCACCCGGCTGACCGGCGACATCATTGACTACGATACCCCCCTCAAAGACATCGCGGCCTGGGTCGAAAAGACTTACCTCCGACGCAACTTTGAAGGCTTCACCGGCGACCGCCGGTTCGTCCATGACGATGACGCGCAGAAGTCTTTCTCCAAGCTGCGCAGTTCCATCGGCGGCATCTACGCCTGGCGCCTCAGCCCGATGTGCCCCCCCGAATACCGCCCCAAGTCCAACACTGAGTACCAGCGGCTGCTCAAGGAGACCGATTTCGCCTTCCGCCAGGCCTTTGCTTTCTGCCCCTACAGCCCCGAGGCCGTCTTCCGCTACGCCCAACTCCTGCTGCAAGTCCAGCGCTTCGACGACGCCCTCATCGTCGCGGAAACCTGCCTGAAGCTGGATCCCTATAACGGCCAGGTGCGGGGCCTGGCGGACACCGTGAAATCCTACAAGAAGCAGACCGCTGGCTACGAACAAGCCCGCAGCACGTTCCAGCAGATGGAGGATGCCGTGCGGAAGAACCCCGCCGATTTCCAGGCGGCTTTTAATCTCGCCGGCGTTTACCTCCAGATGCAGCAGACCAACCAGGCCGTGCAGGTTCTGGAGGGTGTGCTCAACCATCCTCAGGCCGACGCAGCCGCCCTCCGCGGCCTCATCCAGGGTTACGCCAGTTTCGGCAATCGGCCCGGGCTGCAGAAGGCGGTGGACAAGCTCGAGGCGCGGCTGCAGGCCAACCCGGCTGACTCCCAAGCTGGCCTCGGCCTCGCCGAGGGATACCGCCATCTCCAAAAGCCTGAAGCTGCGATCCAGACGCTGGACAAGCTGCTGAGTGATCCGAAGCTCGACGCCCACGCCGCGCTGAGTCTTGCCCAGGCCTATGCGACCTTGGGCAATGCCCCCAAGCTCGAAGCGGCCCTCGAACGACTCACCAAGGTCATGCCCTCCAGCCCCGAAGCCTGGTACGACCTTGCCGTCCTCAAGGCTGGCCTCGGCAAGTCCGCCGAGGCCCTGCCCGCTCTCAGCAACGCGCTCGACCTGAGCGCCAAGCGCTTGCAGCAGAATCCCAAAGCGAGCAACTTGCTGGCCAACGCCCGGCAAGAGCAGCGCTTCGGACCGCTGCGGCAATCACCGGAGTTTAAGAAGTTGGTGCCGCCTTAGTTGCCCGCCGGCGTCACTTCCTTTGGTAGGTGCCCATCAATTGCCCCTGGGCGAGGAGGTGCTTGTCCATGGCGGCTTCGATGTCCTTCTTCGTCAAGCCGGGCTTTAGCTCAAGCATCGTGTCCAGGGCGTAGAGCTTGAAGAAGTAACGGTGGGCCTTACCGGGAGGCGGACAGGGGCCTCCATAGCCAAGGTGTCGGAAGTCGTTCAGGCCTTGCTTGGCGCCGCCCGCAACGTATTGACTTTTCGCCACGTCCTCCGGCAGTTCAGTTGTCGTCGCCGCCAGATCGTAAAGGACCCAGTGCACCCAGGTTCCCGACGGCGCATCCGGGTCGTCCACGATCAACGCCAGGCTCTTAGTGCCCGCCGGCACGCCGCTCCACTTCAACGGCGGGGAAACGTTCTTCGCATCACAAGTGTGCTTGGCGGGGATCGCCGCGCCCTCGGTAAAAGCTGTGCTGGTCAGTTGCATTTGGTCCTTTCTGGCCTTCTCGGCCGCAAGCAAGTTTACCACGGCCAGACTCGCCGCCAAACAGAAAGCAGCGGTGCCCAAACGCTCTGGCCCGCGAGGCCAACCGGTCCTTCTCACTCCGGCTGCGATCTTCATTCGTGCACTCGCACCAGCGTCTTCACCGCCCGGTTGCCGGACGCCATGGACCGGAACAGCATCGGCAGCTCGCTCAGCGAGCATTCGCCATCCACAAAATCGTCTGAGCGCACCACCCCCGCTTCAATGAACTCCAGCGCGCGCCGCACCGCGCGCGGCGTATGATGAAAACTGGCCAGCAACGTCAGGTTCGAGTAGTGGATCAGCCCGGTGTCCAGCGCAACGGTCGTGCCGGCGGGACAACCGCCAAAGAAATTCACCGTCCCGCCCTTCCGCACCAGCCCCACCGCCGCCTCCCACGTCTCCGGTTTGCCCACCGCCTCAATCACGACATCAAAGGTCGAGCCGGGCGGAATTGCTGCCGCCAGTCCGCTCTGCTCGCTCACCTTCAGCACCTGTTCCGCCCCGAGCCGCAGGGCGGTCTCCAGTCGCTTCTTTCCTCGGCCGGCCACGGTGACCCGGCAGCCCAGGTGCCGCGCTAGTGCGACAAACATCAGGCCGATCGGGCCGGCGCCAATCACCAGCACCCGTTGGCCTGCCCGCAAACACGTGTCCTCGATTCCCTGCACCACGCACGCCAGCGGCTCGACCAGCGCCGCATCGCAGAAATCGGTCTCCGGCTTGAGCCGCAGCAGGTTCTTCTCCACGATCCGCGCCGGGACCACGATTGACCTCGCATAGGCGCCGTTCAGAAACAGCAGATCGTCGCACAGGTTTTCCTGCCGGTTGCGGCAATAGAAGCACTCGCCGCACGGGGCTGAATTGGCCACCGCCACACGCTCGCCCACGCGCCAGCCGCTTACCTCCGGTCCCAATTCGGCAATCATGCCGGCGAACTCGTGCCCAAACACCGTCGGCGGAATGAGCATCTTGGCGTGGTACCCCCGCTTGAAGACCTTCAGATCGGTGCCGCACGTCAGCGCCGCCTCGATCGCGACGCGCACCTCCCCCGCCCCCAGGGAAGCTGGGGTGACTTCTTCCACCTGAATCTGTTCCTTGCCGTGGAGAACAGCCGCTCTCATAGCCTGGCTAGTCTATACTCACAATGGGCCGTGAACGAAAGCACAGTTTTCATCCGCGGGGGGGCAGGGCCGCCGCGCGCCCACCCTCTCATCCGGACCGCCCCGGGCGGGCAAGCAGGCGCTTCAGCAGAAAACTGCCCGCCATGACCGCCAGCACCGCCAGAATCAGCCACCAGGATTTGTTGGGTTGAGCCGCAGCCGGGGTCGCCCCAGCGACCGGAACCGCCAGTGCGGGTGCCGGAAGGTTCGTCTCCCGCGCCAGAGGTATTTCCGGCATCGTCTGCGGATTCGCCGCCAGCAGTTGCGCCTGGGGCGCTTCCACCCGATTCGAGTTCGCCGCTGCCTGCGCCTCCTGCTTCGCCTTCTCCTCAGCCACGATGCGCCGGGTTTCCTCCCGGATCGGCTCCAGGTTCACTGGCCGCGCCTCCCACTCGATGCCGTATTGGTGGTAGCCCTTGCTCATGAACACATAAATGTCCAGCGCGTGCCGCGCGTTGAGATCCGGCTCCGGGATCCCGCAATACTGCCGGATCGCGTAGCGCCAGCTCTCGATGTCTGCCTCAGTCGTTCCCTCCGGCTTCGGATTGGCGTCATACGTCTTCCGCAGCAGCGCCGCCCCGCCGCGGATGTTCTGGTACGGGTCCTGTTTCAATTCGTCCGGCGTCTTGCCAATCAGCGCCGCCGCCTCGATCAGGCTGTGGCCGAAATACTTGTTGTCCCAAAGCGACATGATGCCGTAGGGCCGGGGCATGCCGGTCGAAGGCGAGGCTGTCTCGCCTGGCGGCCACGTCAGATGCTCCCAGCGCGTCTCTGCGAAGGCGACCCCTTTGAGGATGTCGGCCGGCACGTTGAACTCCTTGGCCGCCGCCTCGAACAGCGCCGGGTAGTTCACCGCCTTCATCTTGGCCGTGAATTCCGCAATCGCCGCCGCACGCTTCAAATCTTCCTCTGATTTGGCCGCCTCCGCAGCCCTGGCGCCTCCGGCTGTTGCCAGCGCCAAACCCAGTAAAACACTGACGATTCGTTTCATAATTCTGCCGGCCAAAGCATAGTAACAAGTCTTCCCCGGGGCTACCGGCAATTGTCCAGTTTTCCCAATTACCCCTGCATTTTAGGCTTGCATTTCGCCGCGGTTTCAGTAACCTGCGAGAGGCTGACAGAGTTAGTCCGTTGACCTGGTCTTCGCACAGCTAAGTTTGTCCTAAAACATGACCCCGAGTAGGGTCGGCTCGTGCGTAGCGCGAAGGACCATTCGAATGGATGAGACCCAACATTCGCATTGTCATTTTCGCCCTGGCCGTGGGCTGGGCAAGTCCTTGCGGCGCCGCCGCGTCCGGCGGCCGCATCGTTAACACCTGGGCAACCAATGCTCAGGTGGGGTTGCTGTTTGAAACGACCAGCGGGCTCTCGTACCAGGTTCAGTCCAGCGCGGCTGGACCCAGCCAGTTCTGGAGCGATGCCCTGCCCGCAGTCAGCGCTGCCGCCAGGCTCACCAGTGTCCTGGTCCCGGCGCCGGCTGGTGTCGAGTTCTTCCGGGTACTGGAGTTTACCAATCGGGTTTTCTGGTATGACTGGAGGTACTGTTATGAAATCCCCTTCCTGAGCACGTGGGGCCTGGGGCCGACACAGACTTCCTACGCCCACACTGATCGTCCCTACGATTGGTATATTGATCAGGCGGACACGGGCGTGTGCGCCAGCAATAATTGCGGCCCCGCCTCCGTGACCATGGCCATCAAGTGGTATAACCCGGGCTTCAACAAGACCGCCGCCGACGCCCGCAACACCTGTTTTCGCGAGGGCGGTTGGTGGTACACCAGCGACATCATCAATTACCTCAAACTCCGCTCTGTGCCCAATGTCACCAGTGCTTTCACCGGCACAAACCAGCTCATGGGAGTTTTGAGCCAGACCAACCTGGTGATGCTCTGCCTCAACACCGCCTATCTGATGCCGAACTCCGCGAGCGATCAACGCGTTGGCCGATTCTACAGCTTCGCCAGCGGGCATTTCCTGGTGGTCAAAGGCTGGCGCAGGGTCGGCAGCGCCCTGTTTTTCGAGGTGTACGACCCCAACAACTGGCATGCCGCCTATGCCGACCAGACCCCCAAAGGCCGGAACCGGCATCTCCCGGCCGCTGAATTAGCCAATGCCATTGCCAACTGGTGGAATTACCTGATTGTCATCCCTCCTCCCGTTGGCGGGGTGAGCCCGATCGCCAATCCCTGGCTGACGCTGGTGGACCCTGACCAGATCGTCCATGCGTGCGGCATGTAGCGCCTCGGCTCTCCCGCGTCACCCTACAACCCGGGCTTGGGAGGGCGAGCATCCCCGCGAGCCCTGATTTTTACCCCCTTTCCGCGAATATTTGGGCTCGCGAGGACGCTCGCCCTCCCGGCGCAGCCTGCGTCAACCCCGCTTCTGCCCGCGCGTGACGCCGAGCTGATTCAGCAACTTCAACTCCCGCCAGACCCGCGCCCCGGTGATCTGGCCGTCGAGCAACTGCCGGTATTTCGCAATCGTCGCCGCGACCTGGTCGGGACCTTCGTTCAGGAATTCGATGCGGAAGTGTCGCGCACCCAGAGCCACCAGGCGCGAGACATCCTCCGCGCCGGTCTGGGCCAGCGCGTTGAACACCGTGTTGCGGCAGCCGGCGTCCGCTTTCACCGGGTGCTCTGCGCCGACCCGGTCGCGCAGCTTCAAATCGTGCTTGTCGCAGGGCCGGCCGCAATTCGTGTAATCCGTGCCGCTCGACAGGAAGGCGCAAAAGACGCAGTGCTCCATGTGGAACATCGGCATGTGCTGGTGGATTGTGATCTCGAACCACTCCGGCGGTGCGGCCTGCAGCAGCGCCTCAAGCTGCGCCCCGTTCAAATCATACGAGGCCGTCACGCGCTCCAGTCCGAACCGGCTCTTGAAATACTCGGCTGCCAGCCGGTTGGCGATGTTAAGCGAGTAATCCCCGACGCGCCGGTCGTTCGCGAAGAATCCCAGGTGGTCGTGGTTCCGGACCAGGTAACCGTCCGCCTCGCAGGAGCGAACCTGTTTAAGCACCCATTCCTCCCCCGGCTTCGTAATCCGCGGCGGGGCAACGAAGATTTCGGAGTGGGGAGCGCGGAGCGTGGAACTGCGGAAGCGAGCAACCGCCTCGCGATACTTCTTCAGGTCTTCGAACTCACAGTAAAGCGTTACCACACCGCACTGCATGGCGGCCTCAAGTTGGGCGAAGTCGCGCACCAGCACGACCAAGTGCGGAGTGTGGAGTGCGGAATGCGGAATGGTCGGCGAAGCGGCGGTCGCTGGAATTCCGCACTCCGCACTCCGCACTCCGCATTCGACGCGCCATCTCTTTGGCTGAGCACGCCGCGCCTCCAACTCCCGCACCGCTTCACGGCGCAAGCGGTTCAACTCGCTCAAGGGCAGCACCACGTCACCTTCCAGGCAGTTCTTCAGCTCGCCCAGCTGGAACGCCGTGCCGCCCAGTCGCCCGAGCTGCTCTCGCAACCGGTCGCTAGTGAGCGGCTGCTTCTCCGCCCGGGCCAGCGGCATCGTCGAATCGAGGCGGACCACGTGGCCAAGTTCGTCCCGGACGATCAGCGTGAGCGGCTTGCCGGCCAGCCCATGCGCTTCCATCCGGATCGGGCGCTGGAACCGCGGCGGGGTGCCTTCAAAACTCTGGCGCAGCCGCCGGTCCAGCTCCGGGTCGCTGGTCTTCCAGACCTTGTCCCCGACGTGCACGCGCCTGAAATCAATGTCCCCCCGCCCAAACCGCAATTCCGCAAGCCCCCCACTTCGCACTTCGGACTTCGGACTTCGGACTTCAGACTTCGCACTCCGCATTCCGCACTCCGCACTCCGCACTTCATACACCCTCCCCCCTTCCTCTTCCCGCTCGGGATGTCCTGCGTCAAAGACCACCCCGTCGCCCGGCTTCAGCGGTCCTTCCAGCCTCACCCAAACACTCTCGCCATGGATTTGCGCCACTTCGCCCAGGAAGACGCCGCGCTTCTTGCCGAATCGGCCATGAACAAGCTGCTGGTTGTTGGTGCCGCGGAACCAGCCCGTGTAAAGGCCGCGTGAGAACGCCATCTCCATCTCGTAACGGTCCTGACGGGTAACGAGAGACGGTTGCTGTGCCTCCCCCAACCGGTCGAGCGCCTGGCGATAGATGCGGGTGATATTGGCCACGTATTCCGGCGATTTGAGCCGCCCCTCGATCTTGAGCGCGGCCACCCCCATCCGCACCAACTCCGGCAGCACCTCCAGCCCGGCGAGGTCCTGCGGGCTGAGCAGGTATTTCTGATCGCCGAGGCCCACGACCTTGCCGTCGGCGATCAACTCGTACGGCATGCGGCAGGCCTGCGCGCACTCGCCGCGGTTGGCCGAGCGGCCGCCCAGCGCCTCGCTCGTCAGGCATTGACCCGAGTAAGCGACGCAGAGCGCACCGTGGATGAAAACCTCCAGGGGGAGTGGATTGGGGGTAGTTGATAGTTGATAGCCGGCCAGTTGACGGGATTGGAGGGCTTCGATCTCCTTGAGGGAGCATTCCCGCGCCAGCACCACGCGATTGCACCCCAGTTCGCGGGCAAATTCCACCCCGGCGGCGCTCGTCACCGTCATTTGGGTCGAGACATGAATCGGAAAGTCGGGCGAGAGCTGCCGAATCAGCCGGCACACCCCCACATCCTGCACCACCGCCGCATCCACACCCGCCGCGATCATCGCGCGCGCGTATTGCTCCGCCTCGGCCAGCTCGTTTTCGAACACGAGTATGTTGAACGTCACATACCCCTTCACGCCGCGCCGGTGCAGGAACGCCATCAGCGCCGGCAAGTCGGCCTCGGTGAAGTTGTTGGCCCGCATCCGGGCGTTGAATCTCTCCAGGCCGAAGTAGATTGCGTCCGCCCCGTTCTCGACCGCCGCCCGGGCGCACTCCCAATCCCCCGCCGGCGCGATCAGCTCCGGCAAACGGGCCGGCACGGGCGAAGCCGCGGGAGGTTCCCCTGCCGAAACATCCCGCTCTAGCGCAGTGGTTGAAATGGTCTGGCCATTCTGCATCAGCGAGGCAGAACTTAGCTCCCAAACCGCCCGGGAACAAACGCGGCGTCTCAAACCTTCCACGGCCCGCGTTTGGGCCGGTCCAGCCATTGGTTCGCCTCCTTGTCGCCCACAAACTTCTCCTTGGCCGGGTCCCAGCGCAGCCGCCGATGGTTCCAATACGCCAGGTTGCCCAGGTGGCAGACCGTCACCGAGCGGCAGCCGATCTCCACATCGCAAATCGGCCGCTTGCGGCTGCGCATGCAATCCAGGAAGTCCTTGGTGTGGCTGTAGCTCTTGTAGAGGCGAACCGCATTGTCGCCAAGCGGTTCCTCGCCCAGCGCAGCCGGCGTCGCCTCGAACTTGCCGCGGTTGACCAGGATTTTGCCCTCGGTGCCGATGAACAGCACCCCGCCACTGTCGCCGTGGATCATCTCCACGCCATTGGCGTAAAGATAGCGCACTCCCCGGGTCGCCTTGGGGTCCGCCGGCGGGATGATCTCCACCGGCCCGCTCTCGTCCATGCCCAGCCCCCACTGGGCGATGTCGAAGTGGTGCGCGCCCCAGTCCGTCATCATGCCGCCCGAGTATTCGCGATAGTTCCGCCAGTTGGGGAAGTGCGTGTGGACGCCGCGCGGGCTCAGCACCGAATTGTAGGGCCGCATCGGGGCCGGCCCCAGCCACAAATCCCAGTTCAGGCCCGGCTCCATCGGCTCTTCCGCCAGGTCGCAAGGCACCGAGGGCGGCCCCACATCCACAATCACCTGTTTGACCTTGCCGATGCGCCCATTGCGCACCAGCTCGCAGGCCTTGAGAAACTCCTTCGAGGACCGCTGCATCGAGCCGGTCTGGAATACCCGGTCATACTTCCGGGCCGCCTTCACCATTTCCCGCGCCTCGCGGATGGTTAAGGAGAGCGGCTTCTCGCAATAAACGTCCTTGCCAGCCTTGCAGGCCGCGATGGCAATGTAGGCGTGCCAGTGATCGGGCGCGGCAATCACCACCGCATCAATGTCCTTGCGCGCCAGCAGTTCGCCGAACTCCTTGTAAGCCGCGCAGCCCTTGTATTCCTTGTCGCCTTTGATGCTGTAGAACTCCTCGGCGATCTTCTGGTGGTGCTCGCGCCGGGTGGTATCCACGTCGCACACCGCCACCACCTGCGTATCGGGCATGGCCAGGAAATTGTTCAACAGCCCGCGGCCCTGGGTGCCCGTGCCAATCACACCCAGTGTGATGCGGTCATTGGGGCCTTTCCGGGCAGCAGCCGCGCCCGCGGTGTGCAGCAGCAGAGGCGCCGTGAGCGCGGTGACTGCGGTGAGTTTGAGGAATTGACGCCGATTCAGTTGTTCTTGCATGGCTTCGCGGATTGTTTTCTGCATTCGACGCCCCGGCAATCCATTTCTTCAGGTTGAAATTTGCTTTCCGTTCCCGCCCGCGCACGCTTTGCTACGGACCATGATGGCTCGAATTCTATTGGGCGTTGGCCTGCTTGCATTGCACCACGCCGCAGGCGCTGCCACCCATCCAATCAGCGCCCCGCTGGTGGTCGAACCGGACGGCAAACCCGGGCCCAGCGTGGCCTTTTGGCTCGAGACCTCGCTCAAGCGAGTCTTTCCCGCTTCCCCGACCGGGACGACCAACCTTTCTTTACTGGCGGCGCGGAACAGTCGCATCGCCTTCCAAGCCTGCCTCCAAAACCGCCGTGTCCATCCTCTTGGAGTCGCCTGCTCCGTTTCCGGCGCGGACGACTTGAAGCCGCAGGTCCGCCGGGTGGGGTATGTGCCGCTGCTGCATCACACGACCGATACCGATCCGGCCGAGCTGGACGGCTTCGGCGTGCTGCCCGGCCTGGTGCCGGACCCGCTGTTCCCGCAGACCCACGCCACCGTCGCGCCGTTTGAGAACCAATCGTTCTGGGTTACGCTGACGATTCCCGCCGATGCCAGGCCCGGCTTGCGCGAGTTGAAGGTGCGCTACAGCTTCCAGAATGGCACGCAACACGCCGAGCTGCCGGTGCATTTGGAAATTGCGCCCCTGGTCATTCAGCCGCGGCATGACTTCGATGTCATTCACTGGTGGCGGGGCGAGGCGATCTGGGACTACTACCAGACCGGCATGTTCGACGAGAAATGGTGGCAACTGACTCGCGCTTACATGGCGGACATGCTCGCGCACGGGTCGGACGTGGTGTATGTGCCGCTCTTCTTCAACCGCCGCGAGACGTTCCGCCGCCCCTGCCAGTTGTTGGTCATCAATCCTGCCCCCCAGGACCTCTACCAGTTCGACTGGTCCCAGGTCAAGCGCTTCACGGACATGGCCAGGAGTGTCGGGTTCAAGAAGTTCGAGTGGCCCCACCTGTGGATATACTGGGGCGTCGAAAACCCGATTCGCGCCTACACCCAACAGGACAGCAAATGGGTCATGCTCTGGCCGCCCGACACCAAGGCCACCTCCGACACCTACCTCAACTTCCTCAAGCAATTCCTGCCCGCCTTCCACAGTTTCCTGACCAACGAAAACCTCCTGGCGACCTCCTATTTCCACCTCTCGGACGAACCGAGCGGCGGCCAACATATCGAAAACTACAAGCGCGCCCGCAACCTGCTCCGCGACCTGGCGCCGTGGATGAAGGTCATGGATGCGCTGAGCGACGTGCAATACGGGCGCCAAGGGCTGACCGATATTCCCATTCCCATCGTGAGTTCCGCCCAGGCCTACATTGATGAGAAGATTCCCCACTGGGTCTATTACTGCTGCGCCCCGCACGGCCCCTGGCTGAACCGTTTCCTGGACACCCCGCTGCCCAAGGTGCGCATGTCCGGCTGGCTGTTCTACCGCCTGGGCGCCAAAGGCTTTCTCCATTGGGGCTACAACTACTGGCACAAGATCGAGCAGGAGGCCATCACCGACCCGTTCACCGATGCATCCGCGGCTGCATGGCCAAGCATCCCCTATGGCGATCCGTTTATGGTCTATCCGGGTGAGAAGGGGCCGATTGATTCCATCCGCTGGGAGGTGTTCGCCGAGTCTTTGCAGGACTATGCGCTGTTGCAGAGCGCCGGCCTCAAGCCGGACGACCCGCTGCTCGCCCCGCTCAAGTCCTACGCCCAATTCCCGAAGAGCGAGGAGTGGATTGACCAGACGGTGCGCGCAGTCCTCAAACGCGCGAAATAAGCCTATTGGCCTGGCGCTGCGCCGGTGAGGCGCTTAATGTAATCCACCTCAGCGGCGTCATAGGGCTTGCCGTCGCGGCGGAGGATGTCGTGAAACCACGGCGACGGTTCATTGGTGTATTGCTTGGTCCACGAGTCCCACGGGTAAATTGTCTGCGTCTTGCCGTCCACGAATCCCCAGCCGTACGCGCCGACCTGCTGTTCCTGGAAATAACCCAGCACCGGATCGAACCGGCTGCCGCGCGGCCGCGCCATGAATTCCGTGCACAGCAGCGGCCGCTCATAGCGCCGAAGATTCTGGACGCAGCGCTTTGCCTCCTCGATCGGCGCGTAGGTGTGGAATGAAATCACGTCCGATTCCTCCAACTGGCAGCGCTCGGTGGGCGAGAGCTTCGCCGGGTCGGCCCAGTTGCCAATCCACACGCCGGATGTGAGCGGCTGCGTCGGGTTCTTTTCCCGCGCCCAGACAAATGTCTTTCGCAAGAGCAGCCGCGCCAGCTCGGCTTTGTTCGGCAACTCCACGTCCTTGTATTGCGGCACCGGGTTGTCCGGCTCGTTGTAAAGGTCCCACACCTGCACCCGCCGGTCGGTGCGGAACCGCCCGATCACCTCCTGCACATAAGCCTTCAACTCATCGTGGCGCGCCGGGTCTTTGAGAATCTCCTGGGCGGGGCTTTGCACCCAACCCGAGTTGTGCCGGTGCGGATACGGCTCGCGCTGCTTCCCCGGCCTGGGGAACGGATCCCAGACACCGTCGAACAATACGAGCATGACGCCGATGCGGTGCCGCGCGGCGATGCCGAGGAACTGGTCCACGCGCTTGAGAAAACCCTCGCGGTCCTGCCGCCAGGCAATGTCGTGCAGGAACACGCGCACGCTGCTGAACCCGAGCTGCTGCGCCCAGCCAAGCTCCCGGTCAATCGTGGCCGGATCCCACGTCTCGGCCTGCCACATTTCGAGCTGGTTGATCGCGGTGCTCGGGGTGAAGTTGCAGCCGACGAGCCACGGCTGTTTGGCGTGCCAGGCCTCGGCCTGTTCCGCCGTCCAGCGGACGCGCGGTTGCGTGGCCTGAGGTGGCGCCGTTTCGCAACCCGCGAAAACTCCGGCGAATGTGATAAGAGCGAGAGGACTTGGGCAATGTGCTTCATATTCATGGTTCGTTCTGACAACACAGCGATAGTAGGGAACCCGCCCTGTCTCAGGCCAGCAGAAGCTCCGTGCACCGGCCGTTACCAATATCCAATCGCCTCCAGTCCCTATATGCTACTAAATTGAGCGACCGAACGCATCATGCGCATTGACTGGCAACAACTCCACGCTCTGGCATGCGAGGAAGTGGAGGCGACACTGGCCGCCCTGCCCGCGCCGCTCCGCGACCGGGCCCAGGCGCTGCCCGTGACCTTCGAGCGCCGCCCCAACGCCGCGCAGCGCCGGGACGGCATCGCCCCGGACACCCTGGGCCTGTTTGTCGGATCGGAGTTCGCGCACGAGGAGACCGCGGCGCTGCCGCTGCCGCCGCAAATCATCCTCTTCTTGCACAACCTCTGGGACTTCGCCGAAGCCGACGAGGAGTTCTTCTGCGAAGAGGTGCATACCACTTACCTGCACGAACTGGGCCATTACCTCGGCCTGGACGAGGACGACCTGTTCGAGCGGGGTTTGGAATGAGGAGAATTGACTGAACCGCCCGGACTGGCCTACCGTTGCAAGCACCGCCGCCAGTGTGCGGTTGGTACGGACGGAATCGTGCCGCTTGATCAAGAGCCATGTCATTTGACCCGCTGGTCAGAATCTGGGTTTGGGTTTCAGTCCTTGCCAGCCTCGCAGGGTGGCTGCTCTCTGCCCTGGGCCAACTGAACCGGCTTGGCTACGCCGCCTTCGCCGGCGTGGTCGCCGTCTGCCTTTGGCTCGGGCGCAAACTTCTGGCTTGGGACCCGCCGGGGAGGGGCCTCAACTGGAGAAAAATCCGGGCGCGGTTCCGGCGGTGGCTGCCGGCAGGTTTTCTGGGGCTGGCGTTTCTGGTGTTCCTCGGTAGCGCGCTCTACCCGCCGACCACCCATGAGGGTTTGAGCTGCCGTGTGCCGCGAGTCTTGCATTGGCTGGCGGAAGGGCATTGGCACTGGATCCATACGCCGAACATCCGGATGGATAATCGGCCCTGCAACCTGGAATGGCTGGGTGCGCCCCTGTTGCTGTTCACGCGGTCAGACCGCGGTCTGTTTCTGATCAACTTCATTCCCTGGTTGTTCATGCCTGGCCTGATTTTTAGCGTGCTTACGCGTCTGGGGGTGCGCTCGCGCGTCGCGTGGCACTGGATGTGGCTGTTGCCAACCGGCTATAACTTCCTGCTCCAGGCCGGCAGCTTGGGCAATGACACCACCCCGGCGGTTTATGCCTTGGCGGCCGTGGACTTCGGCCTGCGGGCCTGGTCCTCGCGCCGGGCTAGGGACCTGTGGGTTTCTGTCCTGTCGGCTGCCTTCCTGACAGGCACCAAGGTGAGCAACCTGCCGTTGCTGCTGCCGTGGGCGATCCTGATCTTTCCGCTGCTACCGCTGTTAAGGCGCCGCCTCGCCGCGACGCTTGCGCTGGTCTTGCTGGCAGCATCGGTTTCCTTCCTTCCGACCGCCGGCTTGAACTCCCGCTATTGTGGCGATTGGTCGGGGTTGAAGCTGGAACACGCAGTGACCGCGCTGAAGAAACCGCTGGTGGGAATTTGGGGGAACGCCTTGCTGATGTTGAAGAACTTCGCGCCGCCGTTTTTCCCGTTCGCGCGCTCGTGGAACCAATCGGTGCTGTCAATCCTGCCGCACGGGTTGGCCGACCCGATGGTGGCCAACTTCGAACCGGGCTTCCATAACCTGGGGGAGTTGCCGATCGAGGACGGGGCCGGCGTCGGCTTCGGGATCAGTTGGCTCCTGACGATCTCGCTGGTGGCCGGGTGGGCGGGCGGCATCTTCGGGACAAGAGAGCGCCGGAATCAAGGTTCGCAGGGACGCTCGCCTCCTGCACGGATCGCGGCAGGGTCGTCGGCGGACCTGACTGGCAGCCGGCAAATTCCGCCTTGGCTGCGCCGGCTGGTGTTGCTGGCGCCGTGGGTTTCGCTGCTGGTCTATTGCTCGAAGGCGGCGCTGATGGACTTCCCGCGCCACATCTCCGGGTACTACGCGCTGCTCTTGCCCTTGCTGCTCCTGGGTGCCTGGCAGGCTGTCATCGTCCGGCGGCGCTGGTGGCGGGTGCTGGCCGGAGGTGTTTTATTGCTGGCGGTGCCGGTGGTGGTGCTGACGCCAGGGCGTCCGCTCTGGCCGGCCCAGACCGTCTTATCCAAGTTGGTGGCGCTGAAGCCCGACCAGCCTTTGCTCAAGCGCGCCCTGACGGTCTATAGCGTCTATGACGTGCGTTCAGACCCGCTGGCCGACGTCCGGGCCCTGTTGCCGCCGGGCTTGCAGGTGGTCGGGTTCATGGGCACACCCGATGACATTGACATTTCACTTTGGCGGCCCTTTGGCACGAGGAAGGTGAAACATATTCTCGTGGGCGATTCCCCCGAGCAGATCCGAGAGCGCCAGATTCAATATGCGGTCGTCGGTGAGGTAAGCTTGCAGGAGAAGAACACGAGCTTGACCGACTGGCAGAAACGGACTGGGGCGGAGTTGGTGGGGGGGGTGATCGCGACGGCCAGTGTGTCGCAAGGACCGCGCCATTGGTATCTGGTGCGGTTTCCGCGCTGAATTTGATTGAGTAAGTTCCGCGGCCATAGTATCCAATAGGCTCGAAGCAGTATCTGAATACCACGCGCATGGAAAAAGACACCGGCAACGGGATTCTCGAAGATTTCCGCATTCAATTCCTGGAATGCTGGCAGCAGCTCCCGAACAAGGGTTTCTTCCTTGTTCTGCTGGTGGCGTGGCTGGCCGTGTTTCAGTTCCTGGGCAACTCGACCCTGGGCTACATCTCCACCCCGTCGCTCCTGTCCTGGATGAACGCGGTCTATGTCGCCAACCCGGATGCCAACGGGTCCGACGACAGCCACGGCAAGCTGATTCCGTTCGTGGTGCTCGCGCTGTTCTGGTTGAAGCGCAAACAGTTGCTGGCCTTGTCGCTGCAGACGTGGTGGCCGGGGATGCTGCTGGTGGCCCTGGCCCTCGTGCTCCATCTGCTGGGGTACATGGCCCAGCAACCGCGCATCTCGATCGTGGCGCTGTTCACCGGCATCTACGGACTGATGGGCCTGGCCTGGGGGCCTCGATGGCTGCGCGCGAGCTTCTTCCCCTTCATCCTGTTCGCCTTCTGCGTGCCGTTGGGATGGTCTGCGGTCTCCATCACCTTTCCCCTGCGGCTGCTGGTGTGCCAGGCGGTGGAGTTGTTTTCAGGCTACATCCTGCAAATTGATGTCCTGAGGGAAGGCACAAACTTATTCAATCCGCAGCATTATCAATACGACGTGGCCCCGGCGTGCAGCGGCATACGCAGCCTTTTCGCTACCATCGTCGTGGCCATTATCTATGCGATGCTTGGCTTCCGCACCTGGTGGAAGCGCGGCCTGCTGATTGCCTCGGCCGTGCCGCTGGCGGTTCTAGGCAACATCGTGCGCATGCTGACAATTATCATTGCCGCCGAACTCTGGGGGCAAGGTGCGGGCAATACGGTGCACGAGGGCGGGCCCTTCGGCGTTTACGCCCTCCTGCCATACGTGGCTGCGTTTGCGGGATTGCTGCTGGCGGGGCATTGGCTGCGCGAACCCACAACGGAACCTGCCCCCTCTCTGGCAGCCCAGACTTCGTAAGCCGGCTTCCCCGACCTGCGGCTCTCCCGCCATGGGGCTTTGGCAGATTACAAACCTTGCGGAGTGGAGGCGTGAGTAGCCCAACGCCCGACCCACCTGCGACTGGTCCAGCCAACCGCTGGCAGACTGGGCTGGTCGTCGTCGCCTTCGCTGCGATGTCCTGTGCGGCCGTGAGCGGCAGGAGTTTGTGGATTGACGAGGCTTGCACCGCCATGAAGGCGGTGCCGCCGACATTGGGCGGCTGGTGGCAGGTATTGTCCCAGGACCGCAGCGCGGACCTGCAGATGCCGCTCTACATGTTTTACGTCTGGGCCTGGGCAAGGGTCTTTGGAGCCAGCGAACTGAGCCTGCACCTGGCCAACCTGCCCTGGTTTGTGGCGGGGGCCGTCGCGTTCGTCCTGGCTTTTCCGCCCGGAGACCGCCGCCGGGTCAGCGCGGCCTGCGTCGCGCTGCTCTGCCCGTTCGCCTGGTACTACCTGGATGAGGCGCGACCGTATGCGATGCAGTTGGGCGCCTCCCTGCTGCTGGTGGCGTCGCTCGTCCGCCTGGGTCGAGGCCACAGTCTCGGCCGCCCAGACGCACACGTCGGAAAGGGAGGAGCGGTGGCCATGTTCCTTTGTGGCCTGGTCGTGCTGAGTGGCAGCAGCCTGCTCGGCATGGTCTGGGCCGGCGCAGCCCTCGCGGCCATGCTGGTCTTCTTGTCCCCGAGCCCGGTCGTGAGCCTCGTCAAACGCTATGGGTATCTGTGGCTCGCCGCGGGCGGGTGCCTGCTGGTGTTTGCCGCCTTCTACCTGTGGGCACTCAGCCTCGGCGCGCGGGCCTCCGCGGCGGCCACGACCACTCTGGGCAGCGTCCTCTTCATTGGCTATGAACTGTTGGGGTTCAGCGGCCTGGGGCCGGGGCGGCTCGAAATGCGCGCCGCCGGCGCGGCCGTGTTGCGACCCTACTTGCCCTGGCTTGCGCTGTATGCGGTGGCGATCGCAACGCTGATTGGCGCGGCGGTGCTCGAGGAGGTCCGGAGGAGGAACCGCCGTTATCTGATCCTGGCGCTCGCTTGTGCGGTTCCGGCGGTCTTCATCCTGGGCGTGGGTCATGTGGCGCATTTCCGCGTGCTGGGGCGGCATTTCACGCCGCTCCTCCCCGCCCTGTTAATCCTGCTCGCCTCCGGCCTGGCCGCCCTCTGGTCGCAACGCAGCGCGTGGACCAAAGGTCTGGCCCTGCTTTTCTGCCTCCTGAGCCTGGGGTCCTGTCTATCGTTGCGGTTCCTGCCGCGCCACGAGAAGGATAATTACCGCGCCGCGGCGACCCTCGCGAAGACAGCCCTGCGCAACGGTCAGACGGTTTGGTGGAGCGCGGCGGAAGAAGGCGCGCGGTATTATCGCGTGCCTTTGGCTACCGGTTCCAGCCCCGCAGGCGCGGCGTGGCTCGTGCTGAATCCAGTGCGCGAAACCCTCGCCCCTCTGCCGGCGCCCCACGTTATCGTCACGTCCAAGCCGGATATCTATGACAGTCAAATGGCCCTGGCGGAGTATCTCCACGAGCAGCGCTTCACGCCGGTCGCCAGGTTCGCCGCCTTTACCATTTGGGGAAGGCGGGAGCGATAGGCATTGAGACGCCGGTCGTGCTGCCGCTCACCGGACGGGCACTTCCTCGAAGACAAAGGCGCCGTAGCCGACGACCTGGTCGCGGGGACCGGCGGTGTCGCCGGAGGTGCGCAGGTCAATGGTGCGGGCGCGCAGGCCGTGCTGACGGGCGACTTGCAGCAGGCCGCGAATGGGAATGCGGCCGCAAGCGTGCTCCTCGCCAACGCCCGCGGGCTTCAGGGCCTCAATGGCCTTGGCGGTAGCCTGGTCGAGACGGCGGGCACTTTGGAGGTCGTGGTAATGGCTGAGGTCGGAGCTGATAACGAACCGGGTTTCCGGACCACCCCAGAGGGCCTCGAGGACTTCAGCAATCTCTTCGGCGGAGGTGTCGCCGACGGCGAGAGGGACCAGGGTGAAATCGCCCAGCACTGTTTGCAGGAAGGGCAGGTGGACCTCAAGTGAGTGTTCCTGGGCATGGGCTTCGTCCATTTGCGTGACTTGCGGCAAGGACTGCGCCCGGCGAACCGTTTCGAGGTCCAGCGGCACGAGCCCGAGCGGCGTGGCGAAGGCTTCCGCGGAGCTGGTGGCCAGGCCGTCCAAAGGAACGTAATGCGATGGGCCGAGCAGGACGACTCGCCGGATTTGGTCGCGCCCCGGGATGAGCTGCGCGTAAGCCGAGGCGGCGATCGGCCCGGAGTAAAGGTAGCCGGCGTGCGGCGCAATGAGGGCCTTGGGCGCCGGCCCCGTTGCCGGGGGCACCTGGGCGAGCAGGACGTTGATGAGGTCGCGCAGTTCGGCCGGGTCAGCGGGATAGAATCGTCCCGCGACGGCTGCCGGCCGGACTTTGCCTCGTTGGGATGTTTCAGTGCTCGCCATTCAACTCATTTAACCATTCACCTTCAAGGCGCGCGGCAGGCGGCCCGAACCGTCGGCCATGCTCGCGCCGGCGGTGGGCCAGATGCCGGGGATGGCCGTGCGGCAAGCAGAGCATTTGCCGTCGGCTGTAAGGTTGTACTCACGGATGGCGTAGCCCAAACGGTCAATGAGCTTCTCGCGGCAGTTCGGACAGTAAGTGTTCTCCCATCGGCCGACACGCCCGGGCATGTTGCCGGCATAAACAAACCGCAGGCCTTCCTTCGTCCCGATTTCGGCGGCGCGCATTAATTGCTCCGCCGCCGTGTTCGGTGGATCGGTCATCTTGTAGTCCTGGTGAAACGCCGTGACGTGCCAGGGAATGTCGCGGCTGATAGAGGCGAGGAACTGCGCTATTTGCCGCAGCTCGGATTCGCTGTCGTTGAAGCCGGGCACCACCAGCGTTACCACTTCGAGCCACAGCCCGCGCTCATGGACCATGCGGATGCCGTTCGTCACATGCTCGAGGGTGCCGCCGAGGGTCCTGTAGTTCTTGTCGTTGAAGCCTTTCAAATCAATCTTGTAGGCGACGATCCACGGGCGCAGGAAATCCAACACCTCGGGTGTGGCGTTGCCATTCGAGACGAAGGCGCACGCCATACCAGCTTCCTTTGCTTGCTGAAAGACGGCCACCGCCCATTCCGCCGTGATGAGCGGCTCGTTATAGCTCGATACAGCCAGCCGGGCGCCAAAACGCCGGCCGGCGTTCACCAGTTGCTGCGGCGTCACCGTCTGGATGGGCGCCTGGGCGTCGTCGTCACGCAGGGCCTGGCTCGTCACCCAGTTCTGGCAGTAAGAACAATGAAAATCGCACCCCAGCATCCCGAACGTCAGCGCGTCGCTCCCGGGATACACATGGAAGAACGGCTTCTTCTCGACCGGATCGCACTGCATGCCGGCGACATAGCCGAACGGAACGCGCAACTGGCCATCCTGGTTGAAGCGCACGCGGCAGATCCCGTGGCGCCCGGGACTGATGAGGCAGCGGTGCCCGCAGGCGACGCAACGAATCCGCTCCCCTTCGGCCCGCCACAACGACCCGACGGCGGTGTGACGGCCGAGCACATTGGCCAAAGTATCGCTGGCCGCGCGGGGCTGTGCCGGCCCGGCAGACGGGGACGCAGCGGCTTTTGGCTCAGGGTTCGGAGTTACGCTTTGCATAAAGGCCAGGCAACAGCCCATAACAATCTTGCGCTGTGGAGGCGCGTTGTCAAAGCGGGATCAGGCGCTCATGGGCCATCTCGACAAGTGCCACCGGAGCGCCGACTTCAGTCGGCTTAGGGTGAACAGAGGCTAAGGGGGGGCGTTTGTACCTGCGCGAAGTTTAAGCCGACTGAAGTCAGCGCTCCGGTCTCGCGTGGTCCGGCGATGGTGGTACTGATGAGATGCCCCCGGCGCTCATTTCCCGCCGCGAGGCGACCCGTCGCTGTCGCGGAAGGGGGAACCCGTTTGGAACACCTTGAGGCGGGCCCGAAGGGCCTCCACCTGCGTGGAGTTGGTCTGCGCGGTGGCCAGGTCCAGGGCTCGCTGCGCCGTGGCCAAGGCTTCCGAAAGGCGCCCTGCCTCCGCATAGGCCGCGGCCAGCGTTCCCAGAATGGCGGGATCCTTACCCCCGGCCAACCGATCGGCTTGCGACGCGAGGTCCATGGCGCGGGCGCCGTCGCGCACGGATGCCTCGGGAGAGGTTGCCAACACCCAGGCCAGGTTGTTCAGGAGATAGGGATTGTCTGGCAGGCTGGCCACCGCCGCCTGGTAGTGCTCGACGGCCTCGGCCGGCCGTCCTTTCTGCAAGAGGGCGTTGGCAAGGTTGTTGTGGGCTTCAGCCAGGCTGGGTTGAAGGGCCAAGGCTCGTTGGAAGCAAGCGATGGCTTCATCGGTCCGCCCCTTGCGCAGCAAGGCGTTGCCCAGATTGCAGTGGGCGCCGGCGAGGTTGGGCTGGAGCGCGAGACCCTTTTGGAAATGCGCAATCGCTTCGTCCACACGGTCTGCCTGTAGCAAAGCGTTGGCCAGGTTAAGGTGGGCCTCCGCCAGGCCGGGCTGAAGGGTTACAGCTTGTTGAAAATGCCCGATGGCTTCGGGCACGCGCCCCTGGCGGAGCCGAGTGTTCCCCAGGCCGTTGTGGGCACCCGCAAAGTTCGGTTGGAGAGACAGGGCCTCCTGGAAACGAATGGCGGCTTCGTCAAGCTGGCCGTTTTGAAAGAGGGCGTTGCCGAGGTTGTGGTGAGCCCCGGCCAGACCAGGCTGCAGCTCCACCGCCTTGCGCAGGTGAGCGATGGCTTCGGGCACGCGCCCCTGGCGGAGCAAAGCGTCGCCCAGGCTCATGTGGGAATCGGCCAGGCTGGGCTGGAGGTCCAGCGCCTTCTGCAACTGGGCAATCGCTTCGTCCAACCGCCCCGCCTGCAGCAGTGCGTTGCCCAGGTTGTGGTGGGCGCCGGCCAGGCTGGGCAGGAGCTTAACGGCGTCTTGTAGATGGGCAATCGCCTCGTCCGCGTTCCCTTGCTGCAACAAGGCGGTGCCGAGATTGTGGTGGGCCTGGGCCGAGTCAGGCTGGGTCTTCAGCGCCTGCCGGAAATGAGCGATTGCTTCCGCCACCCGCCCTTGCTGCAAAAGCGCGGTGCCAAGGTGGTTGTGGGCTTGCGCTGAGTCGGGCTGGATTCGCAGGGCCTCCTGGAGCGGCGTCACGGCTTCCTCGATCCGCCCGCCCGCCAGCAGCGCGCCGCCGAGTTTGACCAGGATGCCAGCCGCGTTGGGCTCGATTGCCAGAGCCCTGCGGAAATGAGCCATGGCCTCGTCCACCTGTCCCCGTGCGAGCAGAACGCTGCCAAGCTCGACGTCGGTTCCCGCGCGGCGGCCAGCGCTTGCCAGGAGGTTGAAGGCCACCGAAGCGACCAACAAGAACCCCCAAGCCGAGCGCGCCATGAGCCGCCAGATCCGCCGGCCGGCCAGCGTGCGCTCTAAAGCCAGGATGCCGGCGACGGCCAGCAGAACCAGGGCCGGAACAAATTCCACCTGGTAGCGGTCGCAGGCGGCAAAGAAGAAACCAAGGGTTAGGGCGCAAGTCCCGAACACCCAAGCGACGCCTGCCAGGAACCCGCGCAGAGGAGCGCGCCCCTCCGTCGAGCCGTTGCGCCAGGCCAAGGGCGCCGCCAATGCCAGCCAAACCAGGGGGAGATTGGTCAGCACACCGAAAGGATGCTCGGCCCCGAAATGGCCTGCGGGCGGCGGCGGCAGCGTGATGTCGTGGGCGAAAGGAAAGCGCGTACTCCAGTGCATGGGCGCCAGGAAGTAAACCCAGAGATTGAATCCAAGGTAACGCCAACTGAAGCCCTGCACCGTGTCCATGCGGCACGAGGCCAATGCGTGGTGCATCCCGAATTCAAACGGATTGTCGAACCGCAACGCGTTGTACCGCATCAGCCCCAGCCCGATCAGCGCGATGGGCCCGGTCGCCGCGAGCAGCGGCACCCAGACCGGCTGACGCTCCCGCCAAGCCCTCGCCACCGGCACCAGGAGAATTGCCGCGCCGAACAAGAGCGACGGTCGCGCCCCGACGGCCAATCCGCAGGCGAGACTTGCCGCCGCCAGCCACCAACCCCGCCGCCGGGGCTGGTGCAACGCGCCCCAAATCCCCGCCAGCGCCAGCATCATCAGCGCATAGCCGCAACTGATTGCCACCTCGTAAACGTCACACCGCGGCAAAGTCATTGGCAGGAACGAGGCCAGACCCAAAGCCAGAGTGCCCGCGGCGATCACTCCAAGGCCGACTTCCGCAAAGTAGCGCCGCCACATCCCCCACAACAAGCCGGCGCTGGTCAGGAAGCCCACGGAGTAGAAGATCACCACCGCGTCTTTGTGGAGGAGGTAGCGGCCGGTCAGCGCCGCGTAGGGACCCAAAAGCACCAGCGCGGGTGTAATCCCAAAATAGAGGTACAGCTTGCCCTTATAGTAACTCAAGTCGTGCAGCGTGGGGCGTTCGAGCCATCGGTAGTGTTCGTTGGCCGCCGGGTCGTAGGGATCCGCGAGTTGCGCAAACCCGGCCGGCACCTCCCTCGGCAGGTTGAGCTGACCGGCGCGCAGCGCCCGCACTAACAGGTTGTAGTAGGTGTCATCCGCACGCGCGGCTTGCGCTTCCAGCAGGCCTGACCTGGCGCTCAGCGCGAATATCCCAATAACCAGCGCACAAACTGGGCCCAAAACCAAACAGCGGGCCCAGACGGCTCGGTCTCCGAGCTTGCTTTGCGTTCCGCAACTTGGCGTCGGGGTGGTCATGCTTTGGGTAAGTCCTCGCTTCGGCCCAGCCGCTTCCTGCCGTATAGGGCTAACAGCCCCAGGAAGACCATCAGCGACACGATCGAAACCCACTTTCCAATCACAAAAGCAGCTCGGCCGGTACTCGAGGCGGAGGTGATGGTGACCCGCACCCAATGGTATCGCCCGCAGACAGTAATTCGCCGGCAGCACTTGGTAGTGGCTCTGGACCGTTCCCCCCAAAGGCTCCGCTCGCCAACCCTTCGCGTAAGCGTCCGTGACCAGCAGCAGGCTCGGCGAAGGGACTTCCGCTTCGAGCGTGAGATCATCCGTGGAGGCATTCAGCAGTTTGACCGTTCCGCCGTGGGCGGTAGGATGCGGCTCGGGTGCAGGCGCTGTTTCCAAAATGACTTCCTCGCGCGGATTGAAGGCCGCGTTGGTCAGCGCGGCGAAGATGTCCTCCCGCCGCGGAATCACGCGGAACCGCGACACCAACTGGAGTCGCGGCATGGCGTTGGTCGCTTCGCCGATGGCCACTCGATCCATCGCCTGCGCGAACTGGAATCGGCAGCGCAGCATCGCGTAGAGCGGATGATACTCAGAAACGACCGTCGAGTAGGTCGCTTGCTCGGGGTCCTTGCCTTGGGTGAAAAAGATGAACTCGGCATAGCGTCGCATTACCCCCGGGTCGTACCCCCAAATGTTTTGCGCCCCCAGCATCATCGCCGTGTTCGGGTTGACCGCGTTGATAATCCGATCATCCCCCGGATGCTCCCTCAGGAACTGCCTCATCCCCGAGTCCACCATTTCGCTCGGCGCGCAGGTATCGAGCGAGCCGTGGGCGAACCAGAACAATTCGACCACCGCCAGCGCCACGAGCAGCGGGGCCGTGCGCGGCCGGATCCTGGCCAGAAACAACAGGGCCGCCAGCGCGGCCAACGTAACTGCGCCGGTCCACAAACTCCCGGCCGCACATGTCGAGGCTTTCAACACGAACGCCGGGTCTTTGTAAACGGCTCCCGGCAGCATGGTTTCCCCCGTTCCGTTGACGGCCAGAAGAATCTTGGGCAACGCGGTGCCCGCGGCAGAAACACCGCCGGCGCCGGATTCCTGAACCCAAAGCGCGGCCGCGGCCATAACAACCGCCATCCCCGCAATACCCGCGCTCCATCTACCGGACACGCGGAGCCCTTGGAGCAACCGGTCCAACCCGATCCCCGCCAGCAGCGCGACAAACAGTGAAGCCATGAAGAGGAACTTGGCGCTGCCGCGGAACTTGTCAAAGCCCGGCGCATAGTGGTAGAGGAACTTGAACAAGGGCGTGTGACCGCCCAACGCCAAAACGATCATCACCGCTGCCATCACCAGCGCGAACCGGCGCTTGTGCCGCTCTCCCCCGATCGCGCCCACCGCCGCCAGCACCACGCCGGTCACGCTCACAAAGAACGACGCCTCCCAAAAGTAACATCGGCCCCAGTAGCTCACGCTTTTTGTGTCGCCGAGAATGTGCGGGGCCAACAGGGTCAGGAAATTCTCCGGCGGGAAAGAATAGCTTGCTGCCAAACCGTACGGCAGGCCCGAACTGCGCAACGTTTCACGAGACTCCGCCAACCCGGTAAACAATTGCACCGCGCTAAGCCCAATGCCGCCGGCCAGGATGCCGGCCAGCCCCAGCAGAAACCACTTCCGGTCGGTTGCCTTGCCCACGCACAGGACCGAATACAGCGCCGCCGCCACGCCGGTGTAGAAGACGTATTGCGGATGGCCGGCCAGCACTTGCATCGCCAGGGCGAACATCCCGAGCAGGCCCCAGCCCAATGACGGTCTCTCGAACAGCCCGTCTATGGCCAGGAAAAGCAGCGGCGCCCACACCAGCGTGCAAAGGTTCGGCAGGTGGCCGGCATAGATGCGGGGAAAATGCGCGCCGCAGAACATGAACATCACCGCCGAAAGAAAGCAGGCCAGCGGATGCAGCCCGCGCCGGGCTGTCCACCCATACGTAAACGCTCCGGCCAGGAATACGTGCAGCGCAATGCTCCAGTTGACAGCCGTCCCCACCGGCAGCACCAGAAACAGCACATTGGGCGGGTAAAGCAGCGCGGACTGGAAGCCGCCAAAGAAAGGCGCGCCGGAAAAGATATGCGGGTTCCACAACGCCAGGTTGCCCTGCCGCAATTGATCAAAACCAAACTGGCGCCAGGGGATGAATTGGAGGAAGACATCCAAGCCCCAGTTCGACAGCACTCGCTCGCCCGGCCCGAACAAAACCTGGCCAAACATCCCCAGCGTCAACAGCCCCAACCCGGCCACCGCCGCCAGCCCCGACCGCGACGTGCGGATGCCTGTCGGCCCGCGACTGGGCTCAGCGACCACGGGCCGGGGTGCTTCGGACTCGTTGCTCATAGGCTTGGCATGTCGCGGCGAGGATCTGGCCCCTGGCAATCACCCGGGCCCGGAGCCAGCGGTCGGCCCTCTGCAATCTGGCGGCGATCATGTCGGTCCCCGTGGATAGCACATGCCGGCCAAGCCGTCGAGCAATTGGCAGTCTTTTCCAGCAACTGCGCCATTTAATGCGGCGTGGCGTTCGCGCGAACGACGCTATCACGCACTGGAGAAAAGACTTGTTGCGGTGTTGGACGGTGTCCAAGCTCACGGGCCATGACGCCAACACGGCAAGGGTCCATTCGCCTATTCCGCTTTGCGGGGATTGATCTCTACTTGCACTGGTCCTGGTTCTTGGTGGCGGTGTACGGGATCAGCAGCCGGGCAGGCCGGTATTCTTCGCCGGTCTGGCCGGCGCTGGAGTACGGAGCCCTGTTTCTGATCGTGTTGCTCCACGAATTCGGCCATGCGCTGGCCTGCCGGCAGGTCGGTGGCCAGGCCAACCAGATCGTGCTCTGGCCCCTGGGCGGCGTGGCTTACGTGTCGCCGCCGCCGCGACCGGGCGCGACCCTCTGGAGCATCGTGGCCGGGCCGCTGGTGAACGTGCTGCTGGCGCCGGTGCTGACCATCCTCGCGCTGATGGGCGGCGGTTGGGGTTGGGGCGAGGTCATGCCCGATGGCTACGCCTTCATTGTCGCCCTTTGCTACATCAACTGGGCCCTGCTGATCTTTAACCTGCTGCCGATCTATCCCCTGGATGGGGGGCAGATCCTGCAATCGCTCCTGTGGTTTGTGCTGGGACGTGCGCGCAGCCTGATGGTGACGACCGTAATCGGTTTCATTGGCGTGGGGGGGTTGATTCTGGTTGCGATCTGGGCGCATGCCGTCTGGTTCGGCATCCTCTGCGTGTTCATCCTGTTCAATTGCTGGGGCGGGTTGATGCAGGCGCGCGTGCTGGCGCGAATCGCGAAACTCCCGCGCCGGGGCGGGTTTGTCTGTCCGTCCTGCCGGCAACCGCCGATCATCGGTCCGCTCTGGCGGTGCGACAAATGCCAGCAGGCGTTCGACACCTTTGAGACCCACGCCACCTGCCCACATTGCGGGGCGCTCTTTCCTGTGACACGCTGCCCGGAGTGCGGCCAAGCCCATTCGCTGGCGGAGTGGGCAGTTGCGGCACCCACGACCCTGCCGCCGCGGTTGTAGGCGGGTCCATTTGGGAAGTTGGTCCCCGGGTGGGAAGCGGAGGGCACGCCCGGACCTGGTTGGGCCTAAGGGTGAGTCGTCGCGGGAACAGCGTTGTAACGTTTTCGGGGACGGAAGCGTCTAATAACAAGGAGGACGGGGGACTGTGGCTTGCAGGGCGTGCCAGGGGAATGGGAAAGGCGGGGACGTGCCAGAAAGCCTCCAGCCCATAGGTAGCCCATAGGTAAGCCATAGGTAAGCCATAGGTAAGCCATAGGTAAACCATAGGCTGTTCGCGCTCGATTTTGCCCTTGGCTTGAGGGGTTGGGGCATAAAGGAAGCTGATGTCGTAGAACTTGAGCGCCCAGCCGAGTTGGGTTAGCGCGTCGGGATTCTTGGTGAAAAAGATGGCGTGATAATCGACATAGATTTGGAGCGGTCGGCCGTAGATCAGGAAAGCGGCGGGGAGGAAATCGAGATAGGAGAGGAGGAGTTCTCGGCCATAGAGTTTGGAGCCGACGAAGACGCGGCTACAATCGTCGAGCATGTTGAGCATAGGAAAGTCCAGCAAGCTTCGAGGGAACCAGCGATGGGGCGAAGCGTCCAATTGCCAGAGTTCGCCGATCTGGGAGCGCTGCCAGCGTCGGACTGGGGCGGGCGGGCGTTTGGGCGGAGTCGCATGCGCATAACCATTTTCAATGGCCCAGCGGCGGACCTGGGCGCGGTCCAGCCTGAAGGCGAGCAGTCGCCAGACATCAGAGGCGGCGAAGCTGTAAGGGCAAGGCGGGGAGCAAGCCAGACGCTTTTTGAGGAGGTCGGTGACCGGCTCGGGCCAAGTGGTGGTGTGGTCACCGCCCGAGCTTCTCGGAATCCAGAGCTGCTGTGTCTTTCGCGCGCAGGCGCGGAGGTAATCGGAAAAGAGTGTATAGAAGCGGCTGGTGGAGAGGCCGAGCTGTTGGGCGGCTTCGGCGGCCCTCAGGGAGTGCTGCCGGAAGGAAGCCAGCACATGCCGGATGAAGGAGGGTGCGTGGCGATTGGATAATTGTTGGTACTTTTCAAGAGCGTAAGCTCTGCCAATCGCATCCCCCCGCCCAGTCCTTTCGTCGGCCTCCGCTACGCTCCGGCCTCCTCAAGGACTGGGCGGGGGGATGATCCGCAGCACCTTGTAGCACAAAAATGTCCTGCTTTGCTAACTACATAAACTGTCCTGGTTTGCTCGCCCCGCGACACAATACGCTGTACGAGCGGTGTCAGCCCGCTGGCCGCAAGCTGGGTGGTGGCTGGCGGCGGCGGGGCCGAAGGCGCGGGGCTGGGTCGAGAGCAGGAAGCAGACAGCAAGGTTCCGGCCAGCTTGAGGCGGGAAGGAGGACGGCGCACACGCTAACCGGGCGCCGTCACTGGGCTGGCCGGAGTAGTTTGCGGGCTTGTTTCTTGGTCGCGTCGCTGGCCGTTTTCTCGACCACCAACTGCAAGGCCTTATGCCGCTGCTCTGCGGGAACCGCTGATGTCGACGCCTCGGCCAGTTTGACGATTGCCGAGCAGGCGTCCTCGGCCAGGTCCGGTTCCGCAGCGTAGGCCACGAGCATCTCCAGCGCGCGGCCGTTGGGCGCCGTGCCGATGACCGCGACGGCCAGGCGCTTTTCCTCCATGCGCTTGATGAGCGGCAGCACGTCGGTCACCCTGGCCAGCTTCTCATCGTCCTTAAGCTGCTTGTTCCCCTGGAGGTATTGCAAGTAACCGCGCAGCGCCAGCACTTGATGGGAGGTCTTGGCGTCGGACCGCGCCAGGGCCAGAAGGGGTTCCGCCACGCTGCTGTCCTCGGGCCAATTGTTGGGCCAGGTGGACAAGGTGCGCACGGCTTCATCCTGCACACCCGCGTCCTTGTCCTGGACGGCCGCCTGAACCGCTTCCAGTGCCCGGGGCCCGCCGGCGGAGGCCAGCAAGCGCAGCGCGATGATCCGCATCGCGCCGTCGTCGTTGTGCGCGAGCGGGAGCAAGGCCGGCACGGCGCGCGCGCCGGTGCGCCCGCCGATGGCGAGGAGAGCCATTTCGATCTCCTCGCGTTCCTTTGCGCTTCGGGTTTCCTGCAGCAGCCCGACCAGTTCCGCCGCGTGCGCGTCGGTGCCGAGAATGCCGATGGCTTGAACCGCAGCGCTGCGCACACCCGCGTCCGGGTCTCGAAGGCTGCTGAAGATGGCGGGCATAGCGTGGTCAAGGTGCCGCTGCCCGGATAGAGTGATGAGGACCTGGCGGGTCTTGCCTGTGGCGATGGTAAGCCGCACCAGGATATCGGCCTCCACCTCATTGCCCGGCAGGCGGGTGAGGGCGCCCAGGGCGACTTGCGCAACTTCGGCATCGGGGTCGGCGGCAGCTTGGAGCAGCACCGGCATGCTGGCAAAGGTGCCTTGGCGGTCGAGCACGCCGATGGCGGTTAGGCGCAGCTTCCGCGGGCCGCTGCCGGCGGCTTGCAGGACGGCGGGCATGACAGCCGCGTCGGTGCGGTCAGCTAGCGCCAGCAGTAGGAAAGACTGGCGCTCCGGCCTGCACCGACGCAACTCGGCGGCCAGCGCTTCGGTCGCGTCCCGGCCGGGAAGCTCGCGCGCTGTGCGCAGGCCGATGCCGAACAGCGCCTTGTCCGGCGAGCGCAGTTGCTCCAGCAACAACGGCAAGCCGGCCGATTGCCGAGCAAGGATGGCCCCGCGGATTGCCTCAAGCTGCTTTTGCCTGGGCACGTCCGCCGCCCGCACGGTGTCATACAGCTTCACCGCTTCAGCCGGCTGGCCCTGCGCGACGAACCCTTCCGCGCATAAAATGCAGCCCTCGGCCACCCCCGGGCGAACGGTGTTCGGCGCACCAGCCAGGGATTGCTTCAAAGCCTTGGCGGCTTTGGTGCCACCGATCCGGCCCAAAGCGACAGCTGCAGCTGAGGCAACTTCTGGGTCCTTGGCCTTGAGCTTCTTCACGAGGCCACTGACGGCTTTCTCGTCACGGCGCACGCCGATGGAATTGATGACCCCAACAAGCAAGTTGCCTTTCAACTTGCCCATCGCGCGGCGTAACGCGGCGTCCGCGGCGGGGTCTGGGATGGCCTCCAGGGCGATCCGCGCCCACGAAGCGAGCTGCGGGTCCGACAACAAGGGCGCCAGTGCGGAGATGGCGTCCATGCTGCCATAGATAGCCAGATGCTTGCACGCCAGCGCTTTGTCGGCCGCCGGGGCGTTGGACTTGAGCAGGCTAATCAGCGCGCGCTCTTTCGCGGCGGAGGAGTCCTTGCGGTCAGCCGAGGCCGCAGAGGCCGGGGCCAGGGCCAGCATCAGCGACAGCACGGCGATACACGAACCGAGAAACACCACCTGGGGCGCAGGCAACTGACCTCTTGTCGTCATAATTCTCATGTGTCCAGGACTAGGATTCTTTTTATCTGTGTGCATCTGAGTCCATCTGTGGTTATTGCCGGTTGTTATGCCCTAGAGCCGCCAGGGTTCGCGCAGGGCCTCGGAACGGAGCCGGTTGGCCGGCTCGTCACCGGGGAACTCGTTTTTGACAGGGTCGTATTTGACCTTGCGGCCGAGGAACAAAGCAATGTTGGCCGCGTGGCAGGCAATGTGCGCCTGGCAGGCCGCGTCGGCGTTGGCACGGGTCTGGCCCCGCGACCGGACGCAGTCCAGGAAGTCGCGGACATGGAAGTTGGCGGGATATCCGGAGACCTTGGCCTTCTTGCCGATCAGCAGGGCGTCATTGCTCGCAACGAGTTCACCATCATCGCCCGTTTCCACCCAACCGGTGTCCCCTTCGAAACGGACCGGGCAGGAGCCTAGCTTGAGCCAGCCGTTGTCGCGCAGGATGAGCTTGACGCCGTTGGCATACCGGGCGTGCAACTGGTCCCCTTGGGGCTCATACTCAACCGGTGCGGTGTGGTCGGCGTCGTTGGCCCACTGGCAGAGGTCTACGCAATGCGAGCCCCATTCCAGGCAGCCGCCACCCACTAGGCCGCCGCCCTTCTCGAAGTTGAAACCGTCGAGCAGCTTCTTGTTGTAGGGCCGCCAGGCGGCGGGGCCGAGGTAGAGGTCCCAGTCCACCTGCTCTCTGTCGGGGGCGGGTTCCGGCTCCAGCCAGCCGCTAGAGACTGTTTCCAGGCCCCTAGGCTGGGCGTAGAGGGTTTGGAGCCGGCCAAGCTTGCCGCGGCGGGCCAGATCAATCGCAAAGACGAAGTTAGGCAGGCTGCGCCGCTGGGTGCCTGCCTGAAAGACGCGGCCAGTGCGGCGGAACGTCTCCGCCAGCGCGAGGCTCTGGGCGATGTTCTTCGTGCAGGGCTTCTCGCAATAAACGTCCTTGCCGGCGTTGGCCGCCAGGAGCGAGGCGGTGGCGTGCCAATTCGGCCCCGTGGCGATGAGAACGGCGTCAATGTCGCTGAGCGCCAGCAGCTCACGCAGATCACGGTACATGGCGCAATTGCTGTTGCCGTATTTGTCATCGGCCCTCTTCTTGATGGCCTCGCGCCGCTCGGCCTTGACGTCGCAGATGGCCACGAATTGCACGTCGGGCTCCTCCATGAAACAGCCCAGCACGTAAGTGCCGCGGTGGCCGATGCCGATGGCGCCCAGCACGATGCGTTCGCTGGGAGCGACGCCGCCGTCCCGGCCGAGCACAGCGCCGCGGACCACTTGCGGCGCAACCAACAATGCGCCCGCCTGCACCGCGGTCTTTAGAAAGCTCCGACGGTTAAGTCCGGCCTGCGGAGGAACGGCGTTCAGATTGGCCGGGAGTTGATGGGCTGATGCGGGGACGGCTTTCATGGCAGTTCGTTCTCAGTTGCGGGCACAAACATTTCAGTGGCGCGATTCTGGTCCAAGTGACTGGCGCCTGTCGATTAACTTCTATCAGCGAACCTTGGGAGATTTCGCATCGTCGAGCAGTTGCCGCGCTTCCTTGTGGCGGGGGTTGATGCGGAGGACCTGTTGGTATTCGGCGATGGCCTCGTCAGGGCGCGCTCGAGTGTCGAGGAGCTGCGCCAGGTTGAAATGGGCCTCCTCGTAGTCGGGATTGAGCGCAATGGCGGCGCGAAACTGCTCTACGGCCTCGTCGAACTGTCCCATTTGAAAGAGGCAGGCGGCCAGGTTGTTGTGGGCCTCAGCAAAAGCGATCTGATACTTAATGGCCAGCCGGTACTGTTCGGCGGCCTGGGCATATTGGGCCTGGCGATAGAGCACATTGGCCAGGTTGTAGTGGGCCTTGGGATCGTCCGGCTGGAGCTCGGTGGCGCGGCGGGCGTGTGGGAGGGCCTCTGCCAACTTGCCGCGTTCCTCGAGTTCGACGGCCATGTTCGTATGCAGGTAGGCCGAGTTCGGGGCCAGGCTCAGCATATGCCGAAGCAACGTTTCTGAATCCCGCCAGACCGTCAGGTAGTGCCGGCCGCGGACAGCCGCCGCCGCAGCCACCATGAGCACAACGACGATCACGCTCAGTTGTGCGGCAGTCGGCGCCAGCCTCGAGTCTGGTCTGCGCCAACAACTCTTGAACAGGCGCGCCGCCACCATCATCAGGCCGACCAACGGCAGGTAGGTGTATTTGTCGGAGGCGGCGATCCAACTGTATTGCACGATGCCCATCGTTGGGAGAAGGGCGACGAGGAAGAACAGTCCCCCGGCCACGAAGGCACGGGTCCACCGCAGTGTGACGGCCACCAGCGCCACCAGGACCAGCAGGATGATCACACTCGCGCGCACGATTGGATCGGACAGCGTCATCGGTTGCGGCAGACTATAGACAGAAGTCAGGTTCAGCGGCCGAAACACCTGGTGGAGGTAGAAGACGAGCAGGTAGCAGATTCGGAGAACCGTCTGCATCGGGGAGAGGTGACCGGGCAGGACGATGGCCGCAGTGTGGCTGGTCGAGAGCAGAGTGACTGCCGCGCTGCCGCCGGCCAGGAGTAGGAAGGGCAGCTTCTCCAGGACGGCCCGCCGGCTCAGCCGCCGCAGCGGCCAATAGTCCATGACCAGCAGCAGCAACGGCACGGGCGTGGCGGTGGGCTTTGAGAGCAGGGCGAGCACGAAAACTGCCAGTGCAGCCCCGTAGCACCCCCGTGTCCGGCGCTGGGTGTAGCGGACATAGAATATCAGGCACCAGAGTGTGAAGGAAGCGGCGAGCAGGGTCTTCCGCTCCCAGACCCACGCAACCGGCTCGACGGTCAAGGGGTGAACACCGAAGAGCAATCCAGCCAGGGCCGCCGGCCAGGGCCGTTCAAACAACAGATAGAGCAGAACGGTCAGAAGGGCCGTGTTGACCAGGTGCAAGAGCAGGTTGGTGCAGTGGAACGGCTGCAAGTGACCGGCCTGCCCGCCCAAGGTCACGTCGAGCATCAACGAGAGCTGGCTCAACGGCTCGTAGTATCCGCTCAGGCTGGAGGGGTGCGAAATCTCGGCGAGAACGCGAGCGGCGGACGCCCAGCCAGGATTTTGGAGCAACCGGCTGCGGATCAAAAAGGTCGTATCGTCAATGTTGAGCGCTTGGGCGGAGAGCACCGGCCAGTGGGCGGCCGCCACCGCGGTGAGCACGAGCAACGCGAGGGCAGCAACCAGCCACCGTTCCGAGCTTCGGCCAGGACTGCGCTCGGGCCCTCGGCGGGAGTGCGTTTGCGGGCGCCCTTCCTGGCCTGGGCCGACGCACTTGGACCTTTCGTTCCCGCTCATGCGAACGATCAAGGCTTCCGGAGCCGGAAGAACTGGGCCGCGTCGGCCGGCGGCAAGAGCACTTGGTTCCGGCCGTTGGTGACGACCACCGGCAAGTTGACCGCGGCCCAAGCCGGGGCGGCGGTGAGAACTGGAGCAGCTTCAAGGACATAGCCGGCGGAGGGAATGGGCCAAGAGAGCACCAGGTTCTCTCCCAAATGCTGCAAGGTCAGCCTCGGGTCGAATTCCACGCCCCGCAGTTCAAGGGCGAAGCTGAGGTCGGCGCCGCCGTTCACCGAGTTCTGGTGGATTTCAACAGCAATCATATTGGATCCAGCGCGCAGCAACGCGGGGCAGAGGTTGGTCGAGTAGTAGAAGGAAGTTTCATCTGCCGGCAGCGCCGCCGCTGGCGCGAGCATCGAGTAAAGCGGCGCGCCGCCGCCCAGGTTACTCCGCAGCACTTCCCTGCCATTGAGATAAACCACGCCGCCGTCGTCCCGCAGCAACCGCACCAGCAGAGCCGCGAACACCGCCGGGTCGCTCACACTGAAGCCGCGGCGAAAATGAGTCGTCACGTAGCGATTGTTCGAGTTCGGCCCCCAGCCTATGACGGTTGCCTCGTCCCCATCGCCGTAACCCAACTGCGCCGGCCCCGAAGGCCACGAGCTATCATCGAAGTCCACCGTGGTCCACGAACCGGCAGGCGCAGCGGCGGTGACGAGGTATTTCCAGACCGCGTTGGTCGGCACCAGCAGGGTGGGGGCGTGGAAGACGGCCTGCAACGTGATGTTGGTCTCCGGCACGGTGAGGGTATGGCTGGCTTCGCCGCCATCGGACCAGGCCATGAAATCGTAACTCCTGCCGTTGATGTTCGTCGGCACGGTAACGCCCACGGAACACCGGGTGCCAGCCACCAGGCTCAGATTGGTCGGCGTGTTGAGTGTCTGGCCATTCAGCACTAGCGGCCAGCCCGGTGGTTCGGTTTGCAGGCTGAGCGTGGCGGCGCGCGGGACAACATCCCGAAAGACAGTGGCTTCGCGCCCACCAGAGTCCCGGGCAGTCAGGTAGAGGCGGAATAAAACATTGGTGCCAGTCTCGCCGCGCTCCGGCACAATGAACGCTCCAGTTGACACGCCACTCACAGTTCCAAGGAAAGGCACGCTGTGGTTGCTATGGCAGAAGTGTACCTTCCAGCTCAACGCGGCCGCGGGCAACGCACCCGCCTCAGGATCAGTGGCCGCGCCGGAGAACGAAATCGTTTCACCTGCGGCGTAAGTAGTGTTGGCTGCGGGGGCAATAATCTGCGGCCGCGGGGCCTGGTTGGCCGAAACGACAGTCAAATACACGGGGCTGCTCGTCGCCGCCCCGACCGAGTTCGTTACGCAACAGCGGAATTGCGCGCCGTTGACAGCCGGACTGACGTTGGAGACCACCAGTGTCTGGTTCGTTGCGCCGGCGATCCCGATTCCATTGCTGACCCAGTTGTAATTAAGCGAGCCGACCGCGGAAGCTGTTAACTCGAAGGTTGCCGACTCGCCTGCCATCGCCTTCTGATCTGTTGGCGGTCGGGTGATCACCGGCGTGTTAGTCACCAGCAGCTCCGTCTTCATGAGCAGGGAGACATACGGGTTCCAGGAGGACATGGTGAAGTAGATGGTCGTCCGGTTGTCGCTACCGGTGGCCAGTTCCTTGAACATGTAAGGCCCGTATTCGCCGCCGAACTCGTCTTCCCGGCCCGGGTTCTGCACGTTGTCCATAATCGTCCAGTTCCAGGGTATGTGAAAATAATGGCCATAAGCTCCGGCCCATGGATCGAGCAGCACCTGGGGGGTGGACCACGGCCCCCACGGCTGCCGGGCGGTGCGGAAGCTGATTCCCCGACTGCTGTCGTCGCTGTTGTAGAAAATCACCCAGCGCCGGATGAATTTGTTGTAGGCCACAGAAAGCTCGCCCACGCTAGGCTGATCGAACAGGTCAATGCTGGCTGCCTCGCTCGCTGACCAGGTGGGATTGCCTGTGGCATCCAGCCCGGCGAAGTAGCGCAGCGCCGAGGCGGTTTCAATGCTGGCGGCGGGTTGAAAGGCCAGGCGCACGTTGCTCGCGCGGTAACTGCCGGAGCCGAAGATCACCAACCCGTCGCCGGCGGCTTGGGGGAAGCCCGGCCAGTCGGCCAGGTTGACCTTGTTGACGCTCACATTGATGAAGTTGTTGGACGAAAGGGTGTAAAGCAGGCGAAAGGTCCAGCCGTTATCTTCTGACACAGCGAGAACCGAGCGGCCCATGGGCACGCTCGCCGTATGGTCGGTCGAATGGTAGAGATACAGCTTGTTGCTCACGCTCACACCATCCAGTGGCACGTTGAAAGCCCCTTGCGCAATGCCGGGAATGGTGATGGGGCGGAACACGGATCCGTTGGTATAGAACGTGAGCTGGATGCCATCCTCCGGATCCGTGTCGGTGGTAAAGGCAATCGGATCACGATCCCAGAATGAATCACCCCAGGTATCACCGAACACCACATACGTGAGGCCATTGTGCACGAAGGGAACTCCCAGGTCCGTGCCGTAGAAACCCGCCCGCGTCTGGGTGAGGTTTTCTGTGGGCGTGAGCCATTGATAATCGGTGTCGCCCACAAGCTGGCAAATCTTACGCGTGCTGCCGGTGACGTAGAACACGTCCGGCTTG
Source organism: uncultured Verrucomicrobiae bacterium (assembly GCA_963822005.1). Classification (GTDB taxonomy): domain Bacteria; phylum Verrucomicrobiota; class Verrucomicrobiia; order Limisphaerales; family UBA8199; genus PALSA-1440. Next base: position 186,375 of record CAWGGD010000030.1, read on the forward strand.
ACCGTGGGATTGACCGCGGCCAACCCAAGGAACGGCGCGGCCGCCGCCCACCCCAGAATCAGCATCCAGCGCTGGAACAGGATGGCTTGTGGGCTGCTACCGTTCAGGTGCCCGAGCATATGGTTTTTGTTACGATTCGTGTGCGGCCCCCAATAGCCCGGTCGCGCCTTATGACCCCAGGGCGGCCATCTGGTGCACAGTCTGGCGTGAGGAAAGAAGAACGTCAAAGCCAGACGTCGAGACCCGGCAAGTTGGGGTAACACCATCCGCTGGGTCCGCCAGCTGCGTGGACAATTGGATTCGGCCCCTATTCATACCTCGGTTCTCTCTGTTATCTCCTGTTCAACTGCATAGGTGCGGTTTAGAGTTGTGCGCATGGGTCCACTGCAAATCGAGCAAGGGAATGACGAACAAGGCAATCCCGGCGCCTGGGTCGTGCTTGATCCCGGCGCCGAACCGGTCTTCGTCGCCCAACACCATTGGATCGGCGTGGATTTGGACGGCACCCTGGCCCGGGACGATGCGGCGGGCCATTTCTTGCCGCCGTATCCGCTCGGGGAACCGATCCCCGAGATGATTGCCATGGTGAAGAGCCTGCTGGCGGCTGGGGTGACGGTTAAGATCTTTTCCGCCCGGGCTTGCGAGGCGGAGAGCATCCCGATCATTCAGGCTTGGGCTGAAAGGCACGGGTTGGGTCGGTTAGAGGTCACCAACGAAAAGGATTACGACCTCCTCCGCTTCTATGATGACCGGGCCATCCAGATGCTGCCCAATCAGGGGAAAGCGGTGAGCTGCCTGGCCAACGGAAAGCCCGGCTGGGGAAAGCCAGGGTGATGGAGTGGTGGAAGGTTGAAAACCCAGTACTCCGCTACCCCGGCACTTCATTACCCCGCCGGCCCTTCTTTGGGCGTTGCTTCTCGAGGCAGTCAGGGCAAATGCCGTGGGTGAAGTCGGCCCCGGTGAGCTCGTGGATATAAGCCTCGACCTGGCTCCAGTAGCCGTGGTCGTCGCGAATGCGCTTGCACCAGGCGCAGATGGGCAGGAGGCCGTGCAGCGTTTTGACCTTTTCCAGCGCCTGCGCCATGCGGGTGGAGACGCGCCGCAACTCGAGCAGCGCCATGACCTGCCGCGACAGGGCCTGCATCGCGGTCTTTTGCTCGGCGGAGAGTTGCCGGGGCTTGCGGTCAATGGCGCAAAGCGTGCCCAACGCGAAGCCCTCCGGGCTGGTGAGCGGGAACCCGGCGTAGAACCGTATATGCGGCGTGCGCGTGACGAGCGAGCTGTCGGCAAACCGCGCATCCTTGAGCGCATCCCGCACGATCATGGGCTCGGACTGGAGGATGGCGTGAGCGCAGAAGGCCACGTCGCGCGGCGTCTCTCGCTGGTTGAGGCCGAGCTTTGACTTGAACCACTGCCTGGATTCGTCCACCAGGGAGATCATGGCGATCGGCACTTGGCAAAGATAGGCCGCCAGGGCGGTGATGTCGTCGTAGGTCTGTTCCGCCTCTGTATCCAGGATGTGGTATTCCCGCAGAGCCGCCAGCCGCTCCGCTTCGTTGTCAGGTATCGGGGCTTTCATTTGAGCATTGGGCCGCTTTCTGAGTTCATTCGCCGGGCCGGCATCATGCTCACGCCCGGGGCGGATTGCAATAAAGAGAAAGCTCGGTTCTCAAAGCGCCGGGCGAGCATAAGCCAGCCCATGCGCTTCGGCGACGGCCTTGTGGGTGATCTTGCCGTCCATCACGTTGAGCCCGCTCACGAGCGCCGGCTGCTGCTGGCAGGCTTCGGCCAGGCCGTGATCGGCCAGCAGCTCGAGATAGCGGTAGGTCACATTCGTCAGGGCCTGGGTCGCCGTCCGCGCGTAGGCGCCGGGCATGTTGGCCACGCAATAGTGAGTTACGCCTTCCTCGACGAAGACCGGATGGTCGTGGGTGGTCGGGCGCGAGGTTTCGGCGCAGCCGCCCTGGTCAATCGCGATATCCACCAGCACGCTGCCCGGACGCATCCGGCGCAGCATATCGCGGCGGATCAGCCGGGGCGCTTTGGCCCCCGGCACCAGCACCGCGCCGACGAGCAAATCCACCGCGGGCAACAGCTCCAGCAGATGCGCTTCGTTCGAGTAAAGCGTGTGAGCCGTATGCAGCGTGATGTCCAGGAACCGCATCCGTTCCAGGTCCACTTCCAGGATGGTGACATCCGCGCCCATGCCCTGGGCCATGCGCGCGGCGTTGATGCCCGAGGCGCCGCCGCCTAGCACGACGACCTTGCCCGGCAACACGCCCGGCACACCGCCGAGCAGCACGCCGCTGCCGCCGATATGTTTGGCCAGGAAATAGCCGCCGACCAGGATGGACATGCGCCCCGCGATCTCACTCATCGGCTCCAGCAACGGCAGCCGGCGGTTGACCTCGATGGTTTCGTAGGCCAAGCCAGTCACTTGGGATTTCATCAGCGCCTCCGTTAGCGACCGGCTGGCAGCCAGGTGCAGATAGGTGAAAAGGATCTGCCCCGGCCGCAAGAGCGGGTATTCGGCGGGCAGGGGTTCCTTGACCTTGACGACCAGGTCGGCTTGGGCGAAGGCGGCCGCGTGGTCGTCCACCAGCGTCGCGCCGGCGTGGGCGTAATCCGCATCGGGATAGCCCGCGCCGGCGCCGGCGTCGCGCTCGACCACCACCTGGTGGCCGCGCTGGATGAGTTGGTAAGCTGCCGAGGGCAACAAGGCGACTCGGTATTCCTGGTCTTTGATTTCTTTAGGGACGCCGATGAGCATGGGGAAGTGGGGTAATGGAGTGATGGAGTGATGGAGTGATGGTGACTAGCCGTAGGCTGCGTTGCTTTCTCTTACGATCAGACTGTCAATCCAGTGGCCAGTCTCTTGCTTCTGTTCAAGACTCGCAACCAGTTTCAATAGCCCGTTTTCGAGCTTGAAGGAAAGGTCGTTCAAGGCGGTGTAGTCTTCCTCGGTTATCTGCTCGGCCTTCCGGTACGCCTGGAAGCCCGAGACCGATTCGCCCAGCGACCCCAGGGAGATACTGAGGAACTGGAGGTACTCCCGGGGCGAGCGGCGGCGATAGCCTTCAGCGATGTTGCGATGGACAGAATCCGAAGAGGAGATGGCTTGTGAGGCTACGCGCTTCAGCTCGTATGGGAATCTCCTGAAAACGCGCCAGCTCAGGACATAGAGGTCAATCGCATCCTGCCACACCCGCAACTGCTGATAACCGCGGTTCTTATTCCTGTAATTCGTTGGCATTTCTCCATCACTCCACCACTCCATCACTCCGTCAAGGTCTTATGCCCCTGGGCGCGGTTGGCCAGCGCGAGCATCGTCACGGAAGCGGCGGCCTGGCGCTCGGCTTCCTGGATCCGGTGAAACTCGCCGTACACCTCGACGCGCGCCGGCTCGTCCCGGGTCGCCAATTCCTGCCCCTGGCTGGCGCGCAACGCCAGCAGGATGTCATGGCAGGTAATGGTCTCGAGCGGGCGGGCGGGCAAGTAGGCCGGCTCGGGGCCGGCGGCTTCGGTGACCAGGCGGGCGGCGGAAAGCGTTTGCATGATTTGCTGCACCAGGCGGGTGGGCACCGCCAGGGCCTGGGCGATTTCCACCGCGCTGGGCGGCAGCTCCCCCTGCATGAAGCGCTGGCCGATGCAGGTCATCAGGCGCAAGGCAATGAATTCGCGCCCGCGCTGGTTGATGTTCTCGACCTGCCGTTCCTCGAAATAGGTGGCCCGGTTCTGATAAGCGTAGGCCACCTGCGCGCCGAACAGGAGGATCAGCCAGGAGAAATACAGGCCGATCATGAAGACCGGCACCAGGCCGAGGCTGCCGTAGATCTTGCTGTTGGACACCACGCGCGACACGTAGAGGACGCTGACGACGTTGTTCAGGTGGAAGAGGATGCCGCCCGTGAGACCGCCCACCAGCGCCGCTTGCCAATGGACTTTGGTGTTGGGTATGAGCGCGTAGAAGAGCGCGAAGGTCAGGCAGAGCACCAGGACGGGCAGGAACTTGAAGAGCAGGCTGCTCACGAAGGGCATGGTCGTCAGGAATTCCCGGGTTCCTTCCAGGTGCGGGCCGGTCGCCAGGCCCAGCGCGACGATCAGGAGCATCGGCGCCAGGCTGATGACGCCCCAATACAGCACAATCCGCATGAACCAGGTCCGCCCGCGCGCCACCCCCCAGATGTCGTTAAAGGTGTCCTCGATCCGGCTCAACATGGAGATCGCCGCGAAGATCAGCAGAATGCTGCCGGTCACCCCCAAAGTGCCGCTGCGGGTATTCTGGATGAACTCATGGATGTAGCGCGCAATGGCGCGGCGGGCCTTGACCACCTGCTCGGCCTCGGCGGAAGGAGGAGGCAGGTTGGTGTTCGTCTCGCTGGCGCTGGCGGACAGGCCTGGACCGCCCGCCGGTTCGACGGGGGGATTGGTCAAAGCGGTGGCCAGGCTGGCTGCTGCGGCCGGATTGGTCGTCCCTGCCGCCGTGTCCGCGCTGTTCGTGCTGAGGGTCGCTGGCGGGATCACACTGGCTACGAGCTTCACGATGAACTGGTCAATCTGCTCTTCGCCCTCCTGTTTGAGCAAGGCGCTCGAGATGCTCACCACCACCGCCAGCATGGGAATGAGCGCCAGCACCGTCACGTAGGCCAAGGCCGAAGCGCGCACCGGGCAGCGGTTGCGGGTGAAGCTCTTCCACACCAGGACCCAGAAATGGGCGAACTTCTGCCAGTTGGAGAATTCGGTCAGCGACCCCAGCGCCCGCTCGTCGAACAGCGCCAGCGCGTCCTCGCGGAGCTTCTGAAACCTGGAGGTCTTTTTCGCCATGCTGACGTTGCCGACGCTAACAGAGCCCAGGGCCAAGTCAATGGCCGGAACTTTATCGTTGACAGTTGGCCCCAAAACCCGAGTATTTGCGCCCAATGCTTGCCGTCTGCGTGGAGTCAGGCAGGGTAACCAAATCCGTAACTGAACTATGAATAATCAACAATCACAACCGGTTGGTCAGCTCCCTGGATACATCACCGGCGCCGTGCCCAATCCCAAGAGCAACCGAGCGCCCTGGTACAAGAACACCGCCCCCACCTACGCGGGCATCTTCCTGTGGTTCGTGTTTTGGGACCCAGTGACATCCGGAGGCCAAGCCCTGGCGGCGGGCCTGCCGGTCGCATTGGTCGGGCTTGTGCTTTCCGCCCTAGCCTGCCACTTCCTATTTTACCTCGTGCCCGGCTTGTTTGGCATGAAAACCGGGCTGCCGCTATATATCGTCGGCACCTCGACATTCGGTGCTCGGGGCGGGTTCCTCATGCCCGGCTTCCTGATGGGCGTACTGCAATTCGGCTGGGTGGGTGTTAACTCCTTCTTCTCGGCGATGCTAATCTACAACGCCTTCGCCTCGACGCCCATCGACCCCGGCTCCCACTACCCCGTGTCCGGACACGCCATCATTGCCATCGTTTTTGCGGCGCTGGCGGCCTTTATGGGGCTGAAGGGCATTAAATACGTGGCGCGCGTCGCGACGTATTTGCCTCTGCTGCCGCTGGCGATCCTCCTGATCCTGGTGGCCAAGACCATCGGTGGCATCGGGGACTTCAAGCCTGAACAAGTCATTGTCAGTCAGAAGATCACAGCGCCGCTCGGCGGCCTCGGCGTCATCGCGTTGATGCTCACGTACGTGGTCGGCTTCTTCGCCACGGCGGGCGCCGCGGGCGTTGACTTCGGCCTGAACAACCGCGACAAGAATGATGTCAGCAAAGGCGGGCTTATCGGCATCGCCCTAGCGATTATCGTCACCGCTGGCCTGAGCCTCATGGTGGTGGCAGGCGCCTACGGCGGGGCCACCCCCGCAGCTATCCCAACGGCAGCCAATGCAACTGGTTTGATGGGCGCGATTATGGGTAAGAAAACCGGCGACATATTCATGCTGCTGCTGGCCGTCGCCGCGTTCCCGCCAGGTTGCTTCTCCTCGTTTATCGCGGCCAACAGCTTCAAGACCACGCTGCCCAACGTGAATCCGTTCATTTCGGTCGGCATTGGCACAGTGGTGAGCATTATTCTGGCGGTGACCGGTTGGGCGGGGCAAGTCGTTGACGTGTTCAAGGTCATCGGCGCTTCATTCGGCCCGATCTGCGGCGCGATGCTGGTGGACTATCTGCTCTCCGGTGGCAAGTGGACTGGCCCGCGTGCAGGCTTTAATCCGGCAGGCTGGATCGCTTGGGCGCTGGGCTTCATCGTGGGAATTCTCCCGCTCATGAAGATTTGTGACCTTCCGGCAGCTCCAGTAGCCGCCTTCGTTGTCGGCGCCGTGGTTTACTTCCTCTGCGCCAAGATGGGGATGCAATCGCCCGTCGTGCCGGTGTCCGGCGCGCTGGCCGAAGCCACGAAGTAGTGCATTAACCTGGTATCTCTCGCCCGCCTTGGTCCGCAAGGGCCAGGGCGGGCTTCCTGGTTCCCCTCCAAGGCCTTACGGGCTATTGCAAGGCGCTTTCAAGGGTTTTGCACGGTGCTTATACGGCTATTGCACGGCTTTTGTACGGCTCTTACACGGCTCTACCCGCGCCATTCCGGATCCGGGGAAATGAGGTCTTAAGCCGATTCAGCGGCCATCCCTCCCCTCATTGGTCAACTCTCACCGCCCTTTCTCACTTCAGCCTTCGGCCTTCGGACGTCGGACGTCGCTCGAGTCACCCTTCAGCGCCGTTGCCGTTCGGACGGCGTTCCCAGCGGCGGGGGGCGCGTTCGGGCAGGCTGGTGTCCACCTTGGCGTAGTAGGTTTCCTCGCCGAACCGGTCATCGGCCGCCTGTTGCAGCTCACGCGACGGGGCCACGAAGAACTTGTCATGAGTTTCCATGAAGATGACCTCGCCCGTGGGCCGCACGAAGCAGAGGAACAGGGGGCATTTGCCCGGGTGCGCCGTGACCAGTTCGTGCACGGAATCGAGGTGTTCGGGTTTGAGATGCGCGGTGTGCAGGCGCAGGTGGACTTGTTTGGTGAAGCGCAGCGGGGCGTCCTCCAGCGGCATGATTTCCTGGGGAAAGATCTTGGGCTTGTCGTCGCCGATGTTGACTTCGCCGACGACAAGGATGGCTTTGCCCGGCGCCGAGCAGCTCGCGGTATTTGTCGTAGTTCTCGTTCAGGCAAAGCACCTGCACCGAGCCTTCCAGGTCCTCCAGGGTGACCATGGCGATACGGCTTGCCGGTCTTCTTGGAGACGCCGTTCTGCACCGCCGCGATCAGCCCGCCGATGCGGGTGAGGCTGCGGGGCGGCAATTGCGCCGAGCGCGCCGGTGTTGGCGAGGGCGTACTTCTCGAGGATCGGCGCGTAGCGGGTGAGCGGATGGCCGGTGACGTAGAAGCCGAGCAACTCCTTTTCGTGGGCGAGCAATTCGTGCTCCGGCCATTCCGGCAGGTTGAGCCCGGAGTCCGGCCCCTGGGGCAAGCGCTCCTCCAGGGCGCCGAACAGCGAGCCTGGCCGCGCTGCCGGTCCGCGATGATGCTCGCCGCGCGCGCCAGCGTGCGGTCGATCTGCGCGAAGAGGGTCGCGCGCGTCTGGCCAAGGCAGTCGCAGGCGCCGCACTTGATCAGCGCCTCCAGGACCTTGCGGTTGACCGTGCGCCCGTCCACGCGCTCGCACAGGTCGGCCAGCGTGCGGAAGCCGCCTCCTTCCCGGCGCGCTTTCAGGATCGCTTCGACCGCGATTTCGCCGACGCCCTTGATCGCCGCCAGGCCGAAGCGGATGGCCAACCGGGAGCGCCGGCATCCTTGCCGGCGGGCGCGGGGCTGCTGGAACTCGCCGGCAGGGATGCTGGCGCTCCCGGTCGGGCCGGCGCGAAATGCACCTGGCTCTCGTTGACATCCGGCGGCAGGACCTCGATGCCCATGCTGCGCGCCTCGCGATGTACTGGCTGAGCTTCTCCGTGTCCGCCATGTCGTTGGTCATCATGGCGCAGAAGAACTCGACCGGGTAATTGGCCTTCAGGTAGGCGGTCTGGTAGGCGACGATGGCGTAGGCGGCGGCATGGGACTTGTTGAAGCCGTAGCCGGCGAACTTCTCGAGCAGATCGAAGATCTGGTTGGCCTTGGCGGCGGGGATGTGGTTCACCTTCGCGCAGCCTTTGACGAAGATCTCGCGCTGTTTGGCCATTTCCTCGGCCTTCTTCTTGCCCATGGCGCGCCGGAGCAGGTCGGCGCCGCCGAGCGTGTAGCCGGCCAGCGCCTGCGCGGCCTGCATCACCTGCTCCTGGTAAATCATGATGCCGTAGGTCTCGCGGCAGATCGGCTCGAGCAGGGGGTGCTGGATACTCGATCCGGATCTCCCCGTGGCGGCGCTGGATGAATTCGGGAATCAGCTCCATCGGCCCGGGCCGGTAGAGCGCAATGAGCGCCGTGATGTGCTCGAGGGAGCTGATCTGGAACTTGCGGCACAGATCGCGCATGCCGCTGGATTCCAAGCTGGAACACGCCGAGCGTGTTCGCCTTGTTGAGCAGGTCGTAGGTCTTGGCGTCGTCGAGCGGCAGGTGGTCGATCGGCACCTCGATGCCGCGCGTCTGCCGCACCATCTCGCAGGTGTTGCGGATGACCGTGAGCGTCTTGAGGCCGAGGAAGTCCATCTTCAGCAGGCCGAGGTCGCCTACCGGCCCCATGGCGTACTGGGTGACGATGGCGCCGTCCTCGTCCTGCTTGAGCGGCAGGAGGTTCACCAGCGGCTGGTCGCCGATGACGACGCCGGCGGCGTGAACCGAGGCGTTGCGGGTGAGGTCTTCCAGGATCGAGGGCGGTGTCGATCAGCTCGCGGGTGACCTCCTCGGTTTCGTAGGCCTGCTTGAGCTCCGGCGATTGCTTGAGCGCCTTTTCGAGCGTCATCTTCAGGTCGAAGGGGATCATCTTGGCCAGCCGGTCGCCCTCGCCGTAAGCTCAGGCCCATGACCCGGCCGACGTCGCGCACCACGGACTTTGGCGCCCATCGTGCCGAAGGTGATGATCTGCGCGACGGCATCCCGCCCGTATTTCTGGCGCACGTATTCGATGACATCGGCGCGGCGGTCGTCGGCGAAGTCAATGTCAATGTCCGGCGGGTTGACGCGCTCGGGGTTGAGGAAGCGCTCGAAGAGCAGCCCGTAGCGGATCGGGTCCACGTTGGAGATCTCCAGCAGGTAGGTGACGAGCGAGCCGGCGGCGGAGCCGCGCGCCCCGCAGGGAATGCCCTGCTCGTGGCCGTAGCGGACGAAGTCGCCGACGATCAGGAAGTAGCTGACGAAGCCGGTCTTCTCGATGACCTTGAGTTCGAGCTGGAGGCGGTCCAGGACCGCTTTGACCGCAGCGGCGACTGAGGGATCGGAGAGGTCGCGTGTTGCGTGATCTGCGACTTGGGGCTGGGGATTGGAGCTAAGGGATTCCTCGCCGGGACTTTGGACTTTAGACTCTGGACTTTGGGCTTCCTGAAACGTCGGCAGGCGGCGCGGGTCTTCAACGCGCTCGACAACGAACTGCTGTCCCTCAGCGCGGACGTAGATGCCGTAGCGCTTGCGCAACCCCTCAGCCAGCAGGTGGCGCAGGTAGCCTTCGCGGGTGAAGTGGTCCGGGGGGTGGAAGACCGGATAATGCAGCTTGCCGAACTCGATCTCCAGGTTGCACTTCTCGGCCACCTCGAGCGTGTTCTGCACCGCCTCCGGGCACTTCGGCAAAGCGCGCCTTCATCTCCTCGGCGGAACGCAGATAGAACTGCTGATCGGCGTAGCGCAGCCGCTTGGGATCGGTTAGCTGCGTCTGCGTGCCGATGCAGATGAGGCAATCGTGCGCGTGCGCATGGCTCTTTCTCGAGGTAGTGCACGTCGTTGGTGGCAACCAGTTTCAGGCCAAACTCCTTCGCCCAGGCAATCAGATGCCGGTTGACCTTGGCCTGTTCGGGCAAGCCGTGGTTTTGCAGTTCGAGGTAGAAGTTATCCGCCCCGAGAGTCTGCTTGAACCAATCAATCGCCTCGCGCGCCTGGGGCAACTGGTCCTTCTGAATCAACTCCGGGATTTCGCTCGCCAGGCAGCCCGAGAGCGCGATGAGCCCGTCCTTGTGCGCGGCCAGCAGTTCTTTGTCAATGCGGGGCTTGTAGTAATAGCCCTCCAGATGGGCGGCGGTAGAGAGCTTGATGAGATTCTGGTAGCCGGCCTCATCCTTGGCCAGGAGGAGCAGGTGGTGATAAACGTCCCGCGCTCCCGCAGTAGTCTTCTTCTCGAAGCGGCTGCCGGGCGCAACATAGACCTCGCAGCCGATGATCGGCTTGATGCCTCGCTGGCCGCGCCGCCTGGTAGAAGTCAATCGCGCCATAGAGCACGCCGTGATCGGTGATGGCCAGCGCGGGGAACTTCAGCTCGTGCGCTTTGTCCATCAACCGGTCCAGGCGGCAGGCGCCATCGAGCAGCGAGTACTCGGTGTGCAGGTGCAGATGAACGAAATCGGCGTGCGCCATCACCGACAAGTTACCGCGCGCCGTTCCGGCAGGGCAAGCAAGAGATGTTAACGGCTGGATCGCCTGCTACCGAAAGAACTCTTTGACTACGGCGGCCACCCGCTGGATTTGGGCGTCGGTCATCTCGGGATAAATCGGCAGGCTGAGGCACTCGCGCGCGGCTTTTTCGGCGACGGGGAAATCGCCAGGCTTATGGCCGAGGTGCGAATAACACTTCTGCAGGTGCAACGAGACCGGGTAGTGCAGGGCGCAGCCGACCTTGTTGGCTTCGAGATGCTTCTTGAGGTCGTCGCGGCGGGGGTGGCGCACGACATAGAGATGGTAGGCGCTCTCAGCGTAATCAGCTTCGCGCGGCAGTTGGAGCGGGGTGTCGGCCAGAAGTTGGTGATAGCGATGGGCGACGCGCCGGCGTTCGCGGGTCCAGGTGTCCAGGTGTTTGAGTTTGACGCCGAGCACCGCGCCCTGAATGCCCTCCATGCGGTAGTTGAACCCGACCTCGTCGTGGTGGTAACGCTGCGTGGAGCCGTGTTCGCGGAGGGAGCGCGCGCGCGCGGCCCAGGCAGTATCATTGGTGACCAGGGCGCCGCCTTCGCCGTAGGCGCCGAGGTTCTTGCCGGGGTAGAAGCTGAAGCAGGACATCGCGCCGAAGGTGCCGACGACCTTGCCCCGGTATTTGGCGCCATGGGCCTGGGCGGCATCTTCGACGAGCGGGAGCTTGTGTTTGCGGCAAACGGCCAGCAGCGGGTCGAGGTCGGCTGGGTGCCCGTAGAGATGGACGGGCAAGATGGCCTTGGTGCGGGGGGTGATGACGCGCTCGACCCGCTTCGGATCGAGGTTAAACGTGGCATCCTCAGCATCCACATAGACGGGTTTCGCGCCGACGTAGGAGATGGCCCAGCTTGTCGCGACGAAAGTGCAGGGGGTGGTTACCACCTCATCGCCGGGACCGACGTTGAGCAACTTCATCGCCACGTGCAGGGCGGAGGTGCCGCTGTTGAACGCGACGCAATGCCCGGCCCCGCAGAAGCGGGCAAAGTCCTTTTCAAACTGCGCGACGTCCGGACCAAGGCAGAACGAGCAGTTGTCGAGCGTGCGGGCGATAGCGGCGTCAATATCCGGGCGTATGGCCCGCATCTGGGCGGGCAGGTCGAGGTAGGGGACCGGCGCGGAGGAGTTACTTTGGAGTGTCATTGGGTGAGGAGGGTAGCAGCCGCTGGACCAGGCAACAAGCGCTGAATCAGCGCTGAATCGGCGCTGAATCGGCGCTCAATCCGGGTTGTCCTTCAGCCACTCTTGCATCCGGGTCTGCCACTTGTCCCAGTTGTCGCCGTAGTCTTCTTCGAGGAAGAGTTCGAGGAAGTCTTTGGCTTCAGCCGCTTTGGGGTGTTGGGCACTGCGAGCGACATCGAGTAGGGCCGGCAGCTTGAGACTGTTGGGCCGATTGAGAACGTCGTCGAGCAGCACATCAAGCACGTTTTCGGCGAGAGCAGCGTTCGTGAGATGGGCGTGCAGGAGGCCGAAGTCCTGGTCGGACAGGAGGTTGGAGAGGTGCTGCGCCACCTCTTCTTGTCCGTCCGCAGGCAACTGGGGAAACAGCTCGAGCATCTGCCTGGCTTTGTCCGCCTCCGGACCGGTGGAGCCCAGGATTTCATCGAGCTTATCCTCCCAGGCGGGGATGACGTTGGTGGCAATGGCAGACCCTTCCACCGGCTGGCCGAGGGCGGTCCGGTGCGCGGGTTGCCGGCGGGGGCGTTTGGTGAAGAAAGGGGGGCGACTGGTTTCCGCGGGGGCGGGCGGAGCTGGCTCGGCAACCGAAACCTGGGGATCGGTTTCGGGTCCTTTGCTGCCGCGCCGGGACAAGGCAATGGCGACCAGAAGGACGCCGGCAACGATGGCGACTGCGATCAGGAGTTTCGAGAGCTTGCTCATGATTCCACTAGTTTACCGGCAGCAAGAATTCAGCCAGAAATTGCCGGGTTTCTGCCAGCGCCCTCGGCCGGAACTGCGGGCGCGGGCGCTGCCGGCGACTCGAATTGGAGCTCATACAGTCTTCGATAAACCCCGCGCGCCTCAAGGAGTTCCGCATGGGTGCCGGTTTCGACGATGCGGCCGTTGTTCAGAACCACGATCCGATCCGCCTTCTGCACGGTGGAGAGGCGGTGGGCGATGCAGATGGTGGTGCGCCCTTGCATGAGTTCCTCCAGGGCCGCCTGCACCGCGCGCTCGGATTCGGTGTCCAGCGCGCTGGTGGCCTCGTCCAAGACCAGGATGGGGGCATTCTTCAGGATGGCCCGGGCGATGGCGATGCGCTGACGCTGACCGCCGGACAGAGCGACGCCCTTTTCCCCGACGACGGTTTCGTAGCCCAGGGGCTTCTGCATGATGAACTCGTGCGCGTGGGCATGGCGGGCGGCGGCCTCGATTTCGGCGTCCGTTGCGCCCGGGTGCCCGAGGGCGATGTTGCGCCGGACGGTGTCGTTGAAGAGGATCGTTTCCTGGGTAACCAGGGCGATCTGGCGGCGGAGGTCATTGATGGCGACCTGGCGAACGTCCGTAGCGCCGATGCGGATGGCGCCGCGTTGGGGATCACAAAACCGCAGGAGCAGGTTGGTGAGAGTGGTCTTGCCGGAGCCGCTGCTGCCGACGAGGGCAACCAACTGGCCAGCCTTGACGGTGAGGTTGATGCCGCGCAGGACCGGCTTCTCGCCGTAATCGAAGTCAAGGTTGTCGAAGCGGATGTCCGCCTGGGCGGCCTGCAAGGGAACCGGTTGGGGCGGATCAGTGATGGTGCTGACGGTATCGAGCAACTCGAAGACGCGATGGTTGGCCGAACGGGCCTGCTGGAGTTGATTGTGTAGCCGGGTCAGGTTCTTGATGGGCGGATACATCAGGAAGATGCTGCCGATGAAGGCGACAAACGAGCCCGGGCTGGCCGGCCCTTGGGGTTGGTCGGCGATGAGAACTACGTACACGAAGACCAGTGCCACACCCAGCCCGCCAAGGAACTCGGTCACCTGGCTGGGGATTTCGTTCGAGCGGATCACGCGCAGCATGTGGCTGATATACTTGCGCGTCGTTTCCCGGAATTGGGCCAGCACTATGTCTTCCAGGTTATAGGCCTTGATGATGCGGTTGCCGGTAAAGCACTCGTGCATCAGGTTGGACAACTCGGCGGCGTGGGTTTGCATCGCGCGGGCGGATTTTCGCACTTTCCGACCATAAACGATAACCGGGACCAGGCACGCCGGCAGCACCACAATCGAAATGAGCGTCAGGGTGGGCTGCTGCGAGAGCAGGACGGCCAGCAGGCAGACCAGCGTGATCGGGTCTTTGACGACCGAGGCGAGCCAGTTGCCGATGACGTTGTGGAGAATCTGCGTGTCACTGGTGATGCGCGAGATCAGGTCGCCGGTGCGGGCCTGACTGAAGAAACCCAGCGACAGGTTCTGCAAGTGATCGAACAGCCTCGTGCGCAGGTCCGCCACAGCCCTCAGGGCCGCCCAATTGGTCAGATACATGCTCAAATAGGCGAACAGGCTGCGCAGGAGCATGACGGCGGGGATGGTGGCGATGATCAGGATCATCCCCAGTTTGGAGGACGGCGATTTCAGCTCGGGCAGCCAGTGGGTGAGGCCCGCCGCCAAAGGCCGGGCAAGAGCCGGGAGTTTATCCAGGTGGTCGGCAACGGAAATCTTGGCCGCGCCGGCGAACATGAGGTCCACCACCAGCTTAACGGCAATAATGAGCGCGCCGTTCATCAGCGCGCAGAGGATGCCGCAGAGCAGGCCCAGTACCAGGCGGGCCTTGTAGGGCCGCGCGAAGGTCCAGATTCTGCGGAAGAAGGCTCTCAAATAGTTACTTGGCTCCCGACTTGGCGGGTGGAGGGGCGACCGACGGCCCGGCAGCGCCAGGAAGTTCCTGCGCCTTAAGCTTCTCATCCAGGATTTCGACTCCGGCTTCGGCCTTGAGCTTGGCGAGGTAATCGGGGAACTGCTTCTGCAGCGACTGCTGCGTCAGGCCCTCTTTGATGTCGGCGGCGGCCTTGTCGAACTCGACTTTCCGGGCGGGGATTTTCTCGCTGAGCTTAATAACGTGGTAGCCGAAGCGCGTGGTGACGATGTCGCTGACCTGGTTGGTGCCCAGCGAAAAGGCCGTCGCTTCAAACTCGGGGACCATTTGGCCGCGGGGGAACTTGTATTCGCCGCCTTTATCCTTGGAGCCCGGGTCTTCGGAGTACTCTTTGGCCAGCTTGGCGAAATCCTCACCGGCGCGGGCGCGCTTGAGAATGCCCTCCATCTGTTTGCGCTTGGCCGCCTTCTGTTCATCCGGCAGCTCGGCGTTGGTCTTGGGGTCGGTTGTCATCAGGAGGATATGGCTGGCACGGACCATTTCCGGTTCCTCGAACCGCGCTGGATTATCGTCATAATACTTCCGGACGTCGGCGTCGGTGACGTTGACTTTGAGTTCGCGTTTGAGAACAGTTTCGGCGGCGGCGCTCTCGGTCCACTTGGCCAGCACCTCTTCGCGCGTCGCGCCCATGAGTTTCAACTGTCGGTTGAGCGCCTCCTCCGAGCCGAGGCGGGTCTTGGCTTCCTCGAGTCGTTTTTCGGCCAGCGCTTTGCCGGCGGCGGTGTCGGCCTCGGTGGCTTTGGCGCGGAGGAGCTGGACCTGGATCATTTGCTCCAGCACCTGGCGTTCCATCATGGCCGCCTGCTCGGGGGGGATGTTCTGGCCGCGGCCGGCGGCCTGCGATTTGATGCGAATGACTTCGTCGTCCAACTGGCCGCGGGTGATTTCGAATCCCTTGCCCTTAGCTACAGCTTTATTGCCGAAAAGCTCAGAAGGCCGGAGCGGGGGCTTGGATACGGCGGGGGTGTTGGTGGCGGCCGGCTGGCCGGGCGCGGCGCCACAAGCGGGGAGCGCTGCCGCGACGAGCAGCAGGATGACTGACGTTGATACTGATCTCATGACTAAGTTACCTTCGTTCACAGACTGGTCTATAATTTGACCACCTTGACATTACTGATGTCCGGGTCACTTTGAATTTCGTTCAACACCTCCGTCGGCGGCACGCTATCCAAATTCAGAACCGTTAAGGCCTGGCCACCTGCAGTATCGCGGCTCAGGCTCATGCTGGCAATATTAACTTTGTGCCGGCTCAGAAGGGTGCCGAGGTAGCCCACGATACCGAGGCGGTCCTTGTTAATCAGCAGCAGGACGACGCCGAAGGGAACAATCTCGGTCGGCTGGCTGAAGACACGGACGATGCGCGGATTATCGGGCGAGCCGAAAAAGGTGCCGCCGGCGGAAACGACCTTGTCACCGCTGCGGAAGGCCTGCACGTGGAGCCATTCGTTGAAGGTGACCGGCTCGCTCGATCGCTTCTCCTCAACCGTGAGGCCGAGGGTGGAGGCGATACTACGGACGTTGACATTGTTGATGTCCTTGACCGAGGCGCAGGAGAGGAAGCCGAGGAGGACGGCACGGGTGACGGGGTCAATGTTCGGCAGCTCCTGGGCCTTGCCACCGAAGGTAATGTGCAGGCGGTCCACCTGCGCCGGGGCAAGCTGGGCGAGCAAGCGGCCGAGCTTTTCGCCGAGGGTGAGGTAGGGGCGAACTTGCTCGTAGGTTTTCGCATCGAGGTAGGGGAGGTTAACGGCGTTGCGCACTTCGCCGGTAAGGAGATACCCAGCGATGACCTCGGCTACTTCGAGGCCGCACTTCTCCTGGGCCTCGTGCGTGCTGGCGCCCAGGTGCGGCGTGAGGGTAATCGCCGGGTGCTGGCGGAACGGATGATCGGCCGGGAGCGGTTCGGCGGCATAGACGTCGAGCGCGACGGCGGCGACTTTGCCCGAGTCCAGGGCGGCCAGCAGGTCGTTCTCGGCGATGATCTCGCCCCTGGCGCAGTTGACCAGGCATACCTTGGGTTTCATTTTGGAAAAGGCGGCGGCGTTGAGCATGCCGCGGGTCTGGTCGGTGACCGGCATGTGGACGGTAATGAAGTCGGCGTCGCGATAGACGTCGTCCAGGTCGCCGAGCAACTCGGTGCCCAGCGCCTTGGCGCGGGCTTCCGTGAGGAAGGGGTCGTAGCCCAGGACGCGCATGCCGAAGGCGACCGCCCGTTTGGCGACTTCACTCCCGATGCGGCCCAGGCCAAGCACCCCGAGCGTCTTGCCGGCCAGCTCGGTTCCTTGAAACTGCTTGCGGTCCCACTTGCCGGCGACCATCGAGCTGTGGGCCTGGGGTACCTTGCGCGCCAGGCTGAGCAGCATGGCAAAAGAGAGCTCGGCCGTGGAAACGGTGTTGCCGCCGGGGGTGTTCATCACCACAACGCCGCGCTGGGTGGCGGCTTCCACATCCACATTGTCCACCCCCACGCCAGCCCGGCCCACGACCCGCAACTGGGGCGCGGCCTCGATGACTTTGCGGGTGACTTTGGTTTCGGAGCGGACCACCATCGCGACGACGTCCTTGACCAGGGGCAGCAACTCCGCCTCGGACAGCCGCTTGGGCAGCACGACGACCTCGAACTCGGGCCGCTGTTGCAACAGGGCAATCCCCTTGGGCGACACGGGATCACACACTAAGATTTTCATAAAGAAGGCCGGAGTGTAAGCGGGCGTGGGGAGGAGGTCAAATGCGCAGCGGGCGTTCAGATGATTGGCGTGCCAGTAACTGGATTTTGCTTGTGCCCAATCGCCGGATGACGCCCAATGCGGCCATGAATCGCCGACAATTCCTGCACACCACCACGCTGGCAGCCACCGCTGGCGCCTTGCTGCCTCTCCACCGCCTGCCTGCCGCCGAGAAGCTCAAGGGCGTTACCTGGCCCGTCGGCTGCTTTAACCGGCCCTGGCTCGGCGAGAAGGACAAACCGTGGGGCTATGACACGGCGCTGGATGGGATCAAAGCCGCAGGCTACAACCTGACCGGCATGCTCACGCGCACGGCTACGGAACCCTTTATCGGGTCGGACGCCACACCGGAATATCTGGCCGCGCTCAAGCAGAAGATCGCTGCCCGCGGTTTGAAGGTCAACATGGGTGCCCTGCGCCTCAAGTTCGACCTGCCGCTCGCCGAAATGATCAAGGACACCCGCCGGCAGATTGACAACGGCAAGACCATGGGCGTCGAATTCCTGCTCACGTTCGGCGCCAACAACTCGAAGCAATACGAGAATTACTACAAGCTGATGCAGGACGCCGCTGCCTACGCCCAGGACCGCGGCTTGAAAGTGGTGCTCAAGCCGCACGGCGGCGCCAGCGGCGCCGCAGAGGAGATCATGCGTTGCCTGGAGAAAGTCAACCACCCGAACTACAAAGTGTGGTTCGACGCCGGGAATATCCTCTTTTACACCGGCAAAGACCCGGTCGAGGAACTCAAGCCCATCGCCAAACACGTAACCGGCTTCTGCGCCAAGGATTGCGACAAGCAGCGAGGCTCGGTTTGGCTCCAGTTTGGCACCGGCAAGGTGGATTTCCGGGCGCTGTTCACCGAACTGAAGGGGGCGGGCTTCAACGGACCCATAATGGTGGAATGTTGCGCGCTGGGCGCCACGGCCGATCTCGTTACCGCCAACGCCCGGCAGAACCGTCAGTACCTCGAGAACCTGCTGGCGACGCTTTAGCCCCATTCTAACGCCTCTCATCCCCTACGGCTTGCTCCCTATCCACATGGGAGAAAACAGGCAATGAAGCCGTAGCAAAGCCGTAGTACACAGCCAGCAACCCGGGGGGAGCCGCAGTGCTGCCATCCCCACTTCCGCTCTCCGCTGCGAAGTGGCCAACGGTTGCCGGGCTGGCCAGTGGCCGGGCCGGTTACTTCTGTGCGATCCCGAGCTTGCGCAGGAAGGGCTCGAGGGAGCGCTGGCGGCCGAGGAACTTCTCGATGGAGACGTTCGCGTCGCGGGAATTGCCCGGGGCGTAGATCTCGTCGCGCAGCCGGCGGCCGGCGCCTGGTCGAAGTAGCCGTTGGGCGAGCGTTCGAACACCGTCGCCATGTCCGCCGCAATGGCGTCGGCCCAGGCGTAGCCGTAATAGCCGGCGTCGTAGCCCATCAGGTGGCCGAAGTAGGCCACGAAGGCGGTGTCGGGCGCCATCGGCAGAAACACCTCGCCCAGGACCTTGTTCGACAGCGGCAGGGCTTCGGCGGCGTTGCTGTCGTGGATTTGCGTGTGCAAGGCCATGTCCGTCAGGCCGAAGGAAAGCTGGCGGCGATAGCGGGTGCCTTCGGTGGCGAGCTTGGCTTCCTTGAGCTTGGCCAGGATGTCGGCGGGGATCTTCTTCGACGGGTCGCGGTAATCGGCGGCGAAGCTGTCGAGCACCTTCTTGTCCCAGACCCAGTTCTCGAGCATCTGGGAGGGGGCTTCGACGAAGTCGCCCGGGACGCTGGTGCCGGCGAAGCGGCAGTACTTGGCGCGGGTCATCATGGAGTGCATGGCGTGGCCGAACTCGTGGAAGAGGGTCTCCACGTCGCTATGCGAAAGCAGCGAGGGCTTGTCCTTGGCGGGCGGCGGGAAATTGCAGATCAGGGCGACGGTGGGGCGCTGGTACTTGCCGCTGGCGAGCAGCTTGCCTTCGATGAGGCGGAAGTGGGCGAAGTGATGGTATTTGCCCTCGCGCGGGAACATGTCGAGGTAGAACAAGCCGAGCGGCTCGCCGGTCTGGGCGTCGGAGACGGCATAGAGCTGCAGGTCGCCGATCCATTTGTAGGGCGGCTCGACGCGCTCGAACTTGAGGCCGAAGATGCTCTGGTAGATGGTGAACATGCCGTCGAGCACGCGCTGGTAGGGGAAATAGACGCGGAGTTGCTCGGCATCCACGTTGTACTTCTCCTTCTTCAACTGGTTGCTGAAGTAGCGCCAGTCCCAGATGTGGATCTGCGCGTTCGGGTCGCCGGTTTCCCGGACCTTGATGCGGCGGAACTCGGCCAGCTCGGCGTCGAACTTGGGCTGCAGGCCCGTCTTGAGCTTCTCGAGGAAATCAATGACGGTCGCGGCGTTGCCGGCCATCTTGACTTCGGTCTGGTAATCGGCCCAGGACTTGTAGCCGAGCTTGTGGGCGATGTCGTCGCGCAGCGGCAGGATCTTTTCGAGCAGCGGGAGGTTCTCGGCGCGGGCCAGGTTGTCGCGCTCCAGGAGCAGCCGCTTGCGCGTCTCCTCGCGTTTGGCGTTGTCCATCACGCTGAGGTAGTGCCAGGTGATGTTCGCCATGACGGTGTATTCGTCGTCGCCGGTCTTGGCCTGCGCCAGGAAGCTCTCCGGCACGCCCTCCAGTTCGGCCTTGGTGAACTTCACGGCCTTCTGCGCCTTGGTGATGTTGGACTCGAAATCGGTCATCAGCCGGGTCAGCTCCTTGCGCATCTTCTCCACCTCGTCGCGCTGCGGCTTGGGCAGGTCCAGGCCGGCCCGGCGGTAATCGCGCATGGTCTCGGCCAGCAGCTTGGCGTCCTCGCCCTTGAGCTTTGGCTTCTTGTCCGCGTAGGCCTTGAGCGCCTTATACACATCCTCGCGATAGTCAATGCCGACCGCCCACTCCTGAAGTTCCTTGAGGGCGTCGGTGGCGGTGTCGCGCAGCGCGGCGTCGGTGCTGGTTTCCTTGATCAGCCCGAACCGGTCGGCGGTCTGGCTGATCTGGTAGCCGATGTCATCCAGGGCGCGGACCGTGTTGTCGAACGTGACCTCGCGCGGCTTGAGGGTGCCGACGCGATCCAGGGCGGCGTTGCCGACGGCGATGGTTTGCCGGAGGTTGAACCGGATCGCGTTGGTGGTCGTCTCGAAGTCCGGCAAAGTAATGACGGACTTAAACTGGGCGGCGCGCTTCTTGAATTGTTTCAACCCGTCAGTCTGATTAGTTGGCTGGGCCATAGCGGTGCAGGCTGGGACAAAAGCAGTCAGTAGGAGCAACTGAATCCATTTCCGATACATAGCGGGTTGAAGCTACTGGCCCGCGCCTGGCACGCAAGCGGATTTCGGCTGGCGGCGGGCTGTCGGCGGGTTCGGCGGGTTCGAGTTGACTTTCCCAACCCCCGACGTGAAGCTCGGGCCCGAAGCGAGAATCCGCTGCGGGAAACCCAAGGCCGCCAGGAGACGCGCCCGCCGCAGCGATTCCCGGACCGACAAAACTGATATGAACACCAGACTCGTTTGCGGAACCGTATCGTATCGGCAGCAGTCGTTGGAACGTGCGCTGGAGGGCATCGCCAAGTCCGGCTTTCGAGCGATCGAGGTGGCGTGCATCTCCGCCTACTGCGACCACATCTTCCCCGAGCAAATGAGCGCGGGCGACATGGACCGGCTGGCGAAGCAGGTGGAAAGCTTCGGCCTGCGCATCGCCAGCATCGCCGGCCACATTGATCTGGGGTGGCCCTTAATGGGCAAGCGGGCGGACGTGGCACAATTCCCGCAACTGGCCAAAGACACGGACATCGCGCACGAAGGCTTCGTGCGCTTGCGCAGCCGGATTGACCTGGCCAGCCATATTGGCGTCGAGATCGTCAACACCGGCATCGGCGTGACCTCCGACCCGAAGGAGGTGGAAGTATTCTACAAAGAGTTCGATGCGTTGCTGGGCTACGCCGAGAAACGGAAGATTAAGATCGGCCTGGAAAGTCACGCGGGCTTGACGGAGACGGCGGTCGCCACGCTCGCCCTGTGCAACAAGCTGGGCCGGGCGAACCTCGGCCTCAACTATGACGCCGCCAACGTGCGCTTTTACACGGGCCTTGATCCGGTGGCGGACCTGGAATCGTGCGAGAAGGACCTGCGCGACCGCATCGTGCACGTCCACATCAAGGATCACCGGGGCGGCAAGGGCAATTGGGACTTCCCGCCGCTGGGCGAGGGCGAAGTGAACTTCAAGAAGCTGGCCGCTATCTTCCGGCGCGTCGGCTATCGCGGGCCCTACAGCCTCGAAATCCAGTTCCTCGGACCGGGCACGACTGATCCCACGCCGGAGTTTATTGACCAGGGCATCGCTGCGTCCTATCGCTTCATGGACGACCTGGGATTGGAGAACTGAGTAAAATGCGAGCCTCTGCTGAATGCGTGGAGCGCGTTTCCCCTCACCCTGACCCTCTCCCCTTCGCCAGCCTCCGTCAGACTCCGGCCCGGCAAGGAAGGGGAGAGGGAGAAACGCCGGCAGCGCTTAGCGAATGGCTGGTTTCTGGAAAGGGGAAAGGGCGCGTCGTGCACCGGCGGAATGCTCACGGCTTCACTCACGCGATCGTTCCTTTGCTCACCCTGACCCTCATCATTGCGGGCGGTTTCCAAAAGCTACCAGCGGCCGAGGTGGCGCGCAGGGAGTTGGCGAATCCTTTCTTCGCCATGAACTTCGAGCACCTCGATCCGAAGCTGGCCTCGTCGCGCGAAGCGCAGGCCAAGCTGCTGATGGAGTTGGGCTACGCCGGCGCGCTTTACCTGGGCGCGCGCGGCGGCATGAAAGATGCCTTCCGGGCGCTGGACGCGGAAGGCCTGGAAATGTTCGCGGCGGCGGTGATACCCTACGATATTCCGGTTGATCCGGGCGAGAGCTGCCCGGCGAGCTTGAAGGAGGCGATCCCGCAATTGAAAGGCCGGAAGACCTTGCTGCTGATCCAGTTCCAAAGCAAGGCCCACCCGAGGTCGTCACCCGCGGGGGATGCACGGGCCGTCGAGTTGGGCCGTGAGCTGGCCGACTTCGCCCGCGGCTACGGTGTTCGTCTGGCCATCTACCCGCATCAGAAGATCTGGTGCGAGCGGATGGACCACGCGGTACGCATCGCTAAACAGTGCGGCCGGGAGAACCTGGGCGTCTGCTTCAACCTCTCGCATTGGCTCTGGACCGATCCGCACGGCAACCTGGAATCGCTGGTCCGCGAGGCGATGCCGCACCTGTTTCTGGTCACCATCAACGGAACCTCGTCGGAGGGAACGCTGGAGACGCTGGACCGCGGCTCCTACGACGTGGGCGGGTTCCTGAAGCCATTCATCGCGGCGGGCTACCGGGGACCGATTGGGCTGCAATGCGTCAGCATCAAGGGCGACGCGCGCGACAACCTTGCCCACTCGATGGCTGCCTGGAGAAGAATCTCGGCGCGGCTGGCCGCCACAGCAAACAACGCGCAACGATAGGAGGAGTTCATGATGAGACGACGCAGCTTTCTGAAGGCCGTCGCGGGCGGCCTGGCCGTGCCGTGTATCATTCCGCGCGGCGTGTTGGCCTCACCGGGGTCACCCGGGGCCAACGATCGCATCGCCGTCGGCGTGATCGGCTGCGGCGGCCGGGTGACCGCGCTCCTGCACGAGGCGCCGGTCGAGTTACAGGTGGCCGCACTGGCCGATTGCGACCTGCGGCAGATGACCACCGCGTCAACGTTCGGCAAAGCCGTCACCAGCATGGCGAGGTACACCCCGGCGTTCGAGAAGTGGAACCGCTATCAGGACTACCGTGAGATGTTCGACAAGGAGAAGCTCGACGCGGTGTTCGTCACCACGACCACTCACGCGCGCGCGCTCGTCTGCATTCACGCGGTCCAGGCCGGCCTGGACGTTTACGCCGAGAAGCCGTTGACGCTGACCATCGAGGAAGGCCAGACACTCGTCAAAGCCGTGCGCAAGCATAAGCGTGTGGTTCAGGTGGGGACGCAGTGCCGGTCGCTCGAGCTTTACACATGGGTCAACAACCTGGTTCGGAGCGGCCAACTGGGGAAGATCGAGAAAGTGGTGGCCCACAACTTCGATCCGCCGGTCCGGCGCGAGGCGAAGGCGGGCCAGCCCGTGCCGAAGGAGTTGAACTGGGACATGTGGTGCAATTCGGCCCCGCTGGTGCCGTATGACCCGAACGAACTGCATCCGAGCTGCGTACTCTGGGGCAAGTGGTGGGACTACGACGGCGGCGGCCTGACCTGGGGCATGACCGGCTGGGGCACGCATTCGCTGGACATGGTCCAGGCGGCGTTGGGGACCGACTACACCGGCCCGGTCGAGGTGTGGCCGGAGAAACCGGGCGACGATCACAGCCCGGTCCTGATGCGCTACGCCGACGGGCGCCGGCTCGAACTGACGTTGCCGCGCGGTTACGGGGACTTCTGGGGGGCGATCTTCCACGGCGAGAAGGGGAAGATCGAGTTCATCCTCAACAAGGTGGAGAGCGACCCGCCGGAGCTGGTCGCCGGCCATCCGAAACCGCAGGGCTATCCCGCGCGACCGCACCTCGAGAACTGGATCGCCTGCATGCACTCTCGCAAGCGTCCCAATGCCGATGTCGAGATCGCCCACCGGTCCTCCAGCCTCTGTCACCTGGCGAACATCGCCCGCGCACTGGGCCGCCGGCTGCGTTGGAACCCGGCCAAAGAGGAATTCATCGACGACGACCAGGCCAACGCCCTGCGGTCCCGCCCACGCCGCAAAGGCTACGAATTGTCGAAGTCAGCGTGACCGGCCATTAGCCCGGAAACTTCACACTCCGCATGATGCATCGACAGGGTGGAGCCGCCGACGTCAGTCGGCGCCTG